>CALKZY010000032.1 GCA_938002965.1 uncultured Acidimicrobiales bacterium
TCTCGCAGCCTCAGCCTGTGCTATCCCCTCGACCGTGACCGCTGTGATAATCGCTCGCCGTTTCGACACCCACCAACATCACCACCAAGCGTTTCCAATGACGCGACACACCCCGTTTCCAATGTCCTGAACCCACACACCTCCTCGCGCACACTAGATGTCTCGCGACATCGGAAACCCTTGAGCCCTCGGGTTCAGGGGTTTTGTAATTTTTGGGGTTGGCATTGCCACTGTCCGAGACAGGCCAGGCGTAGAGGCCCACAGTGCCGAGAGCATCACACCGTTGACCTGTTTGTTCTTGACCTTCACACCGTGACAAGCCTTAGCGTCTCCATGGGTCGGGCAGACTCCCGGCCGGATCATAAGAAAGAAGCAACGACTATGGACCCGACCGTCTACACCGACCCAAACGGACAGGCGCTGCAGGGCCACGACCCTGTCGCCTACTTCACGGTTGGGGAGCCCACGAAAGGAAGCCCGAACATCAGTCGAGAATGGAATGGGGCGACATGGCTCTTTGCCTCGGCGGCCAATCGTGAGCTGTTCGACGCTAGTCCCGCCAAGTACGCCCCGGCATTCGGTGGGCATTGCGCTGTCGCTCAAGCGTTCGGCGCAGATCTCCCGGGTTCCGCCAATCGGTGGCGTATCGAAGACGGTCGACTGTACGTGAACAAGAATCTGCTGGCAGCCGCCTTGTTCGGACCGCTTAGCAGCCGTATAAGTCGACTCGATAGCAGCCCAAACAACGCCATGGAAAAGTCCACCGCAGAGCCCCAAATCCGGGAAACCGGCATCAGAACCACCATCGCCAACAGAGCGAACGATCGACTCTTGAAGACAATCAATGCCGGTCACAAGACGGTCATCAAGATCTCTGGCGGCCGCCTAGGCGCCACCGCCGCCAACATGGCCGTGGTCAAGCTCACCACCACCGGCCGCGTGTCCGGCAGACCAAGGACAGTGATGTTGACCACCCCCATCCAGGAGAACGGTCGCTACATCATCGTTGCCTCAAAGGGTGGCGATGATCGCGACCCCGACTGGTACCGCAACCTGCAGGCCAACCCCAAGGTCTCTCTCGAACCGGTCGGCAGCAACAGCCCCATCGTTCTCAAAGCCCGAACGGCCACCACCGAGGAGAGGGCTGAGCTTTGGCCCCGAATTGCCATTGGGGACAAGGGGTACGCCGCCTATGAAAGGAAGACCGACCGCAATATCCCCGTCGTCATTTGTGAGCCGCCTGACTGATCGGAACCTGGACTTCGACGACTTGTTCGGGATCACCGACGGCGGGATCGGCGAGAAGAACCTCTCGGATCGGCCCGGCGATCTTTGCCGACTCAGCTTCAATCCATCGACCAATCGCAGCGTTGGTGATGTGGGTGTCTTTTCGATCACTGGACCTGACAGCCGAAATTACTTCGACCGCCGGGAGCTGCGTCAACTCGAACCCGAGGCGCTGGCCGGGCTCCTCCAAGCGCTGATCGATGGGAACGGCGAACTCCATGGCGAAACGCTCCTCATCGAATCCGGCGGTCCACCGTGCCATACCGTATGGTGAAGTCAAGTCGTCGATGTGCACGCTCATGTCGCGCACCATGCACGAGAGGGCGTCAAAGGCCTCCTCGATACAGGCAGTTTCATAGGGCATGGTCCAGACGGTCATCGCTGGAATTGACTTCGATACCAGGGCACTAGGGGACGCTTGCTCCTCCAACTGCGTGATGCGACTGTCAATCCTTCGCAGACGCTGCTCAGCGGCCGCAAGCTCAGCCGCCACCTCGGCCTGTCGCGACCTCAGCACCTCCCGGAGATCCCCAGGCCGCAGCTCGCTCTGGGTCATCTCAGCGATTTCGGACAGCCCGAACCCGAGGTCACGTAGAGCCACGATCTGGTTGGCATCGGCAAGTTGCGAGGCGCTGTAGTGGCGGTAGCCGGTGATCGGATCGACGTGCGCCGGGGCGAGGAGGCCGATGCGGTCGTAGTGACGCAACACTCTGGTCGACACGCGGGCCAAGTTGGCGAAGTCCCCGATCAAGAACATGTTTCGAGGCTACGGCTTGTCACCGTGTCGAGGCCAACTCCGACACCGGCGAGTCGTTTGCTACGGCGCAAGCTCCAAAACCACGCTGTGTCGTGTCTCACGACTTTGCACCACGGCGACCCGAGGACGCCCTGGCCGTTTTCGGGCCCCGCCTGGCGCAGATCTACGGGCAAGGCGAAACACCGGTGACAATAACCGCGCTCTCCAAGGCCGATCATGGCGACCGGGACCATCCACGCTGGTCGGACAGATTGCAGAGCGTCGGTTTGGCGCGCACCGACGTCGAGGTTGGCGTCGTCGACGACAGCGGGCGCCAGCTACCTACCGATGAGATCGGCGAAGTGATCGTTCGTGGTGACGTCGTGATGACCGCCTATTGGAACCGTCCGGAGGCCACCGCCGAAACGCTTCGAGACGGCTGGCTCCACACTGGTGATTTGGGAAGCTTCGACGCCGACGGCTACCTCACTACGGCAAGGTACTCAAGCGCGAGTTGCGTGAACAGCTGCGGGCCGACGCAGCGAACCCGTAGAACTCGAATCCCCAAGTCGGCCTGTTCATCGAACGTCTATCCCGAACGTTTTGTCCAGTCCGGCCCGGCCACGTTCGGTGACGGTGAGTTGGCGCTTGTCTTGTCGACGACGGAGCCACCTTTGTTCAAGAAGTCGGCTCATCAGCGCGGCGGGCACGGCGCCGCCTAAGTGATGACGCCGCTCGGTCCAGTCAAGGTCCAGACGCAGCATGGGGCGACGATTAGTTCGCAGGCGGTCAACGTCGATACCAAATTCGACGGCGAACCGTTCACCTTCGCTAGTGAGCTTTGGCACTTCGTCGTCGACCGTGATCCATTGCCGATCCACGAAGACGTCGTGGATCTCGATTCCCAGCCGTCCGGCAACATGGTCGTAGCAGCTTCGGGCGTAGCTGAGGCCGTGGCCCGGGTTGGGGCGTTTAGGCGGAGCGGTCTCCGGCAGATCGATAGCGTCCAGGCGCTCCAAGAGGTCGGCCATCTCCGGTGAAGCCATTCGATAGGCCCGGTATCGCCCCGCCGACTCGACAGTAATCACGCCGGCGTCGACTAACTTTCCCAGATGCGAGCTCATGGTTGACGGCGCCACTCCGCACACCCGGGCGAGCTCGCCGCTGGTATGGGTCGTTCCCGACAACAGCGCAGCCACCGCGGCAGCCCTGGTCGGATCGGCCAAGGCGCTGGCCAACGAGGAAATTCGGCTTCCCTGCACACCACGATTGTAAATCACGTCCATTTCGACGCGCGCCGAAACGACGGCGAACCATGATGAACCAATGGATTCAACCAAGATGCTGACCGGTGATAGCGCCGTCGAGGCACTCGCCCACCGCAATCTCGTTCCACCACCCCGGCCGCCGCAGTTCATCGAAGGGGCCACCGCTTCGCTGCGCGACGCTATGGCCCGGTTCGCCGACACCGACAATCACGGCCCTCGACGGGCCGCCTTGGTCGAAACACTGGCTGCCATCGATCTCGCCGAGGCCAACAAGATTGCGGCCGACGTCATGGCAGCGCACTTGGACGGTTCCAGTGTGGACATCGTCGCCGCCAGCTGGGTTGTGCCCACGTACGCGCTGGCTGCCGTTCTAGGGCTGGACGACAAGACGTCAGGAGGTCTAGAGCAGATTCGGGCCGACGCCGAGACCCTGGCCCGAGTCATTGGTCGTAACGAGCCTTCAAGCTCCAAATCCGATGATGCTGCTCAGAGGATGTTGGCGTTGTTCGCCGATCACGACGACCCTGTCGTGCCGGTTTCGCTGCTCTACCAGAACCACGACGCCGTTTCAGGATTCATGCGGGCAACCGTCCACACCGTCTACGCTGCCGCTGCCCCAACCAGCTTCGGTCGGACGACAAGAGTTGCTACTGCAACCGTCACCATCGGCGATATCACACTCGACCAGGGCGAACAGGTGATAATCGACCTTACCGGCATGCGTTTCGGGGCCGGGCCACACCGCTGTCCGGGCGAGGAGCTGGCCAACGCATTGGTAGCCGGAGTCCTCAAGGCACTGGACGACTATAACTACCGTGTGGCCGAAGACGGAGTACACCTCGGGCCTGACGGCTTCCCAACTCGCTTCACCATGGAGGCACAGCAATGAGCAGCTCACGAGAGACATTCCATCAGCTCCACCAGTCAGGAACGTTCCTGCTGGTCAACGTGCACGATGCCGGCACCGCGGTAGTGGCCGAGGCCGCAGGCGCCGTCGCCTTGGGTACCTCCAGCGCCGGTCACGCCTACTCGATCGGGCGAACAGACGGACAGGGAGCGATCACCCGACACGAGGCAATCGAACGAGCGGCGCAAATCTGCGCCTCAGTCAGAATCCCGGTCAGTGTCGACGCCGAGAACGGTTGGGGGCACTCCCCCGACGAGGTAGCGGCCACCATCGCCGACCTGGCCGACGCGGGCGCAGCCGGGGCCAGCATCGAAGACTGGTCCGGTGACCCCACAATTGGTTTCTACGATCGGAGCCAAGCCCAAGACCGCGTGCTGGCCGCGGTGGAGACAGCTCGGTCGCTGCCTGAACCATTCGTACTATGCGCCCGCGCCGAGGCTCTTCTCTACCAGTCCCACTTGGAGGCGGGCTCGTCTCCCCTACAGGAGGCTGTGGCCCGGTTGCAGACGTTCGCCAAGGTCGGAGCGGACTGCCTCTACGCTCCCGGCCTTCGCACCCGACCGGAGTTCACCACCGTGGCGGCCGAAGCGGGTGGACCGATCAACGGTCTCATCGGTCTTGGCAGCGACCTGACAATGGACGACGCTCGCCAGTTGGGCATCCGACGGGTAAGTGTCGGCGGCTCACTGTTTCGAGCCACAATGGCCGCATTCCAAAGCCAGGTTCGACGGCTAATCGACACCGGTTCATTCTCGGTCGACCCGCCGCCACTGACTGACGCAGAACTTCGTGACCTGATGCCTGACCACCGGTGAGTTCAGAACCGCCGCCTAGATGTCCGATGCGAATCGAATTCGAGTCTACGGACCGCAACCGTCCTACCCTGTGGTCCCATGTCGACAAGTGACGCCAGTGACAACCCCGATGGCGGGTCGAGCGCCGATGCCGGACCGCTGGCTGAGGCACCGGTACCCGATGTCCAAGTTCTCGACACCCTGGGCGACGGTGAGGTTGTCGAGTTCGACGGGGAGCAAGGACGATCTGTGCTCCACTTCACCTGCAAGCCAGAAATGTGCCATTCCGGTGGAGTGGCCCAAGGCGGCTTCGTGACCGGATGGATGGACGCGGCGATGGCACACGCATGCATCGCCCGGTATACGACGTCGTATTGGATAGCCACCCTGGAAATCAAGGTGAGCTTCTTTCGCCCGACTCCCCCGGGACCGGTGGTGGCCGAGGGGTGGATCGAACGGGCCGGAAAACAAACCGTCTTTACCGAAGCCCGTCTGCTCGATGCTGACAGCCAGGTCCTAGCCAAAGCCAGCTCAACAGTTCGGCTGGTGCCGAACCGGGCATGATCTTTGGAGAATCCCAAAAAGTCCGCCGCCGCTGTCCATTTAGGTCGTCCTCGTTCGACGTCCTAGTGACAAGCAGTGTTGATGGGGCAAACTACCCCCGCCAAACACTTCAACGATGAAGGGAAACAGCTATGCCTAATTATGTTCTGACGTTTCACGGTGAAATGGGCCCGATGCCCGACGACCCGGCAGTAATGGAAGCCGTGATGCAGGAGTGGGGCGCCTGGTACGGCTCCATGGGAGACGCCCTTATCGACGGCGGCGCCCCCTTTGGCGAAGCCGCCTCGATCGGCCCCGACGGCTCAAGTACCACCAACCCCGCCTCGATGACTGGCTACACCATCGTCACCGCCGACGACATGGCCGGCGCTACGGCCCTGGCAAAAGGTTGCCCAGTCCTGAAGAACGGTCACACTGTTCAGATCTGCCAAGCCATCGACATGTGAAGTCCGTTTGTCTGGGCCCGTCGTCGATTCCTTCGGTGACGACGGGCCCAGACCGGCGACTACAGCCCCGTCGATAACCGGTGCTTTACACAAGCTTGATGTTTCTCACCGGGCGGTCTTCATGCTCGCCCGATTTACTGTTCGACACGGCCTGTCAAACAATGGTTGGCGGGAATCAACTTCGGAGGAAGTATCAAGTGAGTACCGGATTGGAAACGATCGCTCGACGCCGGTGGGCCAAGATCGTGATCGACCTGGCCCTGCTGGCTGGCTTTCTTACCGAGTTCATCACCCGTGAGGGCCCCAACTACGCCTTTCACTCCTGGGTCGGCATCGTCCTGGTTCCGATTGTTGTCGTTCACCTGGTCGGCAACGCCGGATGGATCAAGCGGGTTCTCTCCCGAGGCCGGGCTGACCGGGAGTTCTCACTCGGCGTGCTGAACGCGGTTCTGGGATTCATGGCCGTGGTCTGCATCATCACCGGGTTTCCCATCTGGCTCGAATGGTCAGAAGCAGCGTTCTGGGCGACAATTCACACCATCACCGGATTCCTCAGCATCATGTTGATGTTCGCTCACCTGTGGCGGAACCGTGGCCGCATCGGCGGTCTGCTGGGTCGGACTCGAACCAGCGTCGCCTAGTCGCAGCCGCTATCGACAGCCTTCCCCAGGGAAGCGTGTCCTGCTAGGTTTACGAACTGGCACACCACCTACCACCCACCACTACCACTGTGCCAGGTATCCGGGGGACACAACCATGCCCAATAGACGACAATTTCTTCGCGACCTCTCGGCCGCGGGGGCGGTTTCAGCCAGCGTCGGACCTGCCGTGCTTGCCAGGCCACCGAAGAAAACGACCACCACAACCGAACCTACGACCACAACAACAACGACCGCGCCGGCGACAACCACTTCAACCACCCAGGCAACGACGACGACCACCACAGCTCCGCCGCCTCAAAGCTCCGGCGGGGACTTCGACTTTCTCGTTGCCGCCGCCAACGCTCCGCAGTCGATGAAGGACGTCGCCGACTACGTCTGCACGGGCACCAACGACCAGGCCACGATCAACAGTGCCGTCCAAGCCGCTTATCCCGACGCCAACGGCATTGGCGGCGTCGTCCAGCTGTCGCCCGGAACGTTCAACTGCTCCGGAGCGGTCAAGCTGCGCCGTCGCACATCGTTGCTGGGCAGCGGACGAGCCACAGTGCTCGGGGCAACCTCCGGTTGGGGTGGCGGCGTCATCGAGCCGTTTGATTCCGGCACCGACAAAGTCTCGGTCGGCTTCTTGGCTATCGACGGCAACTACCAAAACGTCCACGGCATCCATTTCAACGTGTCCGACAACGGCTCGTTTGACGACGGTAGTCCCGACGCCGCAAACTTCTTCACCGACCTCTACATCTATGCCCCCGGCCTAGACGGAATCCGATTTGAAGGCCCACGTATGCGGGCCGCCAACGTGTCGAAGGTACGGGTCTGGAACCCGGGCGGATACGGCTACTATCTCGACAGCCCGGACGGCTTTTACACCCAGTGCGAGGTCGGCAGCTCAGGTCTGGCCGGGTTCTCACTTCGGAGCGCCAACAACCGGATCACAAACTCCAAGGCCTGGTACTCCGACGGCAACGGCTTCGAGATCTTGTCGGTCCGCAATCAGCTGGCGGCATGCGAATCGCAGGACAATGAACAGCACGGCTTTTACATCGGAGCCGGCCAGGTGTCACTGTCGGCGTGCCACGCCGACTCCAACAGCTGGAACGGCGCTACGCCGACCAGCAGCTACAACGGCTTCCACATCAAACAGTGGAGGAACTACGTGCAACTGGTGGGTTGCCAAGCCTACGACAAGAACGAATCTGCTCGAGGTTTCTGGCAGCAGTGGGGCTTCTTCTTCGAGGGTGACAACTCGTACTGTCAGGTTTCCGGTGTCGCCCGCGACAACACCGCAGGCACGCTCAGCCTCGGGCCCGGAACCACGGCTGAGGAAAACAGCATCGACGTGATCGGCGCCTAACCGAATCTCGGGCCGACTCAGTCTTCGTTCATCACACAGATGAAGCCGGAGGCCGGGTCGGCCCTGCCTTCGAGCAGGTCCCGATAGGTGGCTTCAATACCACCGGGGCCTTGGCGGTGTTCGATGTTCAGCCAGCTACTGCTGCACTCGACCAGCGTCTGGTACGCGCTGGCGATGCGGGCGTCCAGTTCGACAGCGCCCCAGTCTTCCACTCGCTTGGCCCGTTGTGCCGGGGCGAAAAAGAACTCAGGGGTGGGTCCAGGCAACGGCCCGTCGCCGGACTCCATTTGGTCCCAATGCGTGGCCCCTACGCTGACCGAGAACGCCAGGTTGTCGACGAAACGATTGTGGACCGAGGCCCGCACGTGGGCGTTGCCTGCCATGTCGACGATTCCGGACCGCACCGCCGGATCAAGCTGGTCGACCTCGTCGTAAGTGATGACACGGTCGTAGACGTCGAGGCCCTCCACGAAGATCCGGTTGCGTTCGGAGGTGAGGCCGACCGCCTGGACGTCGCTGCGACCGGCCAGGCACGATGCCAGAGAAATCGATGTCTTGGAGGAGGCGCTGGTCACCAACGTTTGCGAAGCCCCTCCGAATGCCCGGTCACCCAACTGATCGTCGATCAGAAACGATGTCATGAACATGCCCCATAACAGAAGGTAATGATCGGTTTGGCTTTCGTCCCAGGACGAGTCGTCGGAGACGTCGCGGAAGTCGGTGTAGGTGGCGGCGTGGGCGGCACGGTGCGAACCGGTGTCACGGAAGCCCTGTCGGCCGCGACGCTCGGCGGTAACGACAAGCTCGCTGCCCATTGGGTAGAAGCCGAAGTAGCGCCCGCCAGCAGGAACGTCAGGGTTGGCCGACTCAACAACCGAACCGAGTCCGATGGCCGGAATACGTCCCCAGGGTGCGTCAGCGGGAAAGAACCCCCAGTAATCCAGGAGGTCTCCGGCCACGGCGTAGCTGACATTGTTGCTGGTGAACGCGAACCGCTCGACAGCGAGCCGGACCTGTCCTGGTCCCAGCGCTACCTGCGGGATTTCATCCACCCTGGTTTGGCGGAAATCCTGACGGTCAACTTCGAAGATCACACCGTCGATGCTAGACGTCAAATGGTCGTCGAGGCTAGACGTCAGTCAAGCATCGAGGCCATCCGCCGGAGTTCCCCAACATCGAGAACACGAATTCGACGCCTGCCGGTCTCGACCACCCCATCGGCTCGCAAGCGCTGGAGGGCTATCACAATGGCGTCGCGGGAAACTCCCAGCCAATCAGCGAACTCTTGTTGAGTGAGGGGCGACTCGATGTCGACAGGCCCGGCGGTCGACTCGTCGGGTTTATCCAACAGTTCGAGGAGTCGACCGCAAAGTTGGTACCGCACGTCGCCGACGCCGGCCTGGACTCGACGGTCAACGGTCTGTCGCATCCGGCGGGCAAGCGACATCAGCACGGCGTTCGAAAACGAGACACGCTCAGCCAAGATGCCGGTGAATCCTGCGGTGTTGATCGACTACAGTTCGACCGGACCCATGGCCAACGCTGCGGCCGAGCGGGAGCGGTCGTCAATGATCCCCAGCTCCCCCACTAACGAACCGGGCCCTCGAATCTCGACCAGAATTTCCTTGCCGGTCGTTGCCGTCCTGACCAGCTTCAGCCGGCCGGAGATCACCACGTAGGCGGCCGATGCCGAATCGGACTGGTGGAACACGTAGTCGCCGTCATCAAGCTTCTGCCAGACACCCTCGGCTTTGACGGCAGCGCGGTCGGCCTCATTCAAATGGTCCCAGAATGTTTCGCTCACTACCCGTAACGCCCTTCGTAAGCCCACCCCCACGGAGAAACTCGACTCTATGCCGAATTCTCCGCAGACGGCCTGAGAACAGTCGATAACAATGACGTTCACGTCGAACAAGCTTCGGGGTGAGATCCGCCTTACGGCAGGTTGGATCTCACCACCAATCTTGAGGCAGGCAACTCTGGAGGGATGTGCCCGTCTCGACCTTGGGCCGATTCACTGGCCAAGAGTCAGTGGATCGGCCCTCGACTTTTGCCATGTTGGCCGGCTGGCTGAAGGTAGCCTTCAAGTCAAGAGCATCCAAGTCAAGAGCATCCAGGTTGAGCGTCGAATGAGACTTGACGAAGACCAAGCCCAAACCCGATTGGTGGCCCACGACCACGGTGTGCTGTGCACGATGCACCCCGACAGAGGAGTTGACGCCGTACCAGTGGTGTACGCCATCGACGAAGAAGGCTTCGTTGGCATTCCGGTCGATCGGGTCAAACCAAAGGCATCGACTCGGCTCCAACGTCAACGAAACCTGGAAACCGACCCACGGGCAACGCTCCTTATCGAGCATTGGGACGCCGATGACTGGTCACGGCTTTGGTGGGTCCAGGTCGAGTTACGGGCGGTCGATGACCCAACGACTGCCCGCAAAGACGGTCTAGCCACTCGACTGGCCCAGCGCTACCCCCAGTATGAAAGCCAGCCGTTCGCCGACATTCTCGTGCTCGGAATTGCTGGTGTCACCGGGTGGGCGGCAGCCTCGTGAGGACAGCAGTCTAGCCCGTTCACCGCGGCCGCTTTCTTGTTCCGGCGCTTGGCGGTCTACAGTTGGGCAACACACCGTTACCAGCCGGTAGGTGACGGTTCGACCGAGCTGATCCTAAACAGCTGGCCGGAAGAAGGAGAAACGCGTGACCGACACAACGCAGGAGCTTGAACCCGTCCTCGACAAGAACGGCTACCTGGTCTCGCCGGAGCTGGAGATGTTCGAGAAAGGTGCCGACGTGGCACCAGCCAGCGACCTGGCCATCGAAGACATCAACCCCCTGAACGCCCACCTGTGGGAACGCCACACTTGGCCCGACTACTTCGAACGGCTCCGCAACGAAGATCCCGTCCATTTGAACGAGTTGGACACCGCCGGCCGATACTGGTCAATCAGCAAGTACGACGACGTTCGCTCAGTCGACGGCGATTGGCACAACTATTCGTCTGCCGGTGGCATCACGCTTGGCGCCCCCGTCGGAACCCGCATGCCGGACAACAATCTGGTGCAGGTCAACCCGTTCATTGCTCAGGACCCGCCGACCCACACCGAGCAACGCAAGACGGTCCGGTCAATCTCGGCCCCCAGCAGTCTGCGCAACCTGGAGGACACCATCCGGGAGCGTACGGTTGCCGCCCTTGAAGCCTTACCGGTGGGCGAAACATTCGACTGGGTCGACAACGTCTCGGTCGAGTTGACCACGATCTTGTTGGCCAGCCTGTTCGATTTCCCCTTCGAAGATCGACGCAAGCTAACCCGCTGGTCTGACATTGTCTTCGCCATTCCCGGCCAGGGTGACATCGTCGAATCAGCCGATCAGCGCCAGGAAGAACTGCTGGAATGCGTAGCGTACTTCAGCAAACTGTGGGATGAACGACGGGACAATCCCGGCTTCGATCTGGTTTCAATGTTGGCCAACGGTGAACACACCAAAGACATGTCGGTCATCGACCATCTCGGCAACCTGCTGCTGCTGATCATCGGCGGCAACGACACCACCCGCAACACCATGTCGGGCAGCGTGTACGGGCTCAACAAGTTCCCGGATCAATACGACAAGCTAATCGCCAACCCAGATCTGGTGACCGACATGGTCCCCGAGATCATCCGTTGGCAGACCCCGTTGTCATACATGCGGCGCACCGCCACTCAGGACACTGAGCTCGGCGGCAAAACTATCCGCAAACACGACCAGGTGCTCATGTGGTATGTCTCGGCCAACCGCGACGAGGACGTATTCGAAAACGCTAGCGCCATCGATATTGAGCGACCCAACGCCGATCGCCACTTGGCCTTCGGCTACGGCATTCACTTTTGCATGGGCAGCCGTCTGGCTGAACTCCAACTCCGCATCCTGTGGGAAGAGGTGCTGCAACGCTTCAAACGCATCGAAGTAGTTGAGGAGCCAACCCGAACACTGTCGTCATTCGTAAACGGCTACCAGTACCTCCCGGTTCAGATCACCCGTAAGTAGCCAGATCTCCCGTAAGTAGCCAGATCACCCGTAAGTAGTAGGTCATGACAACCGGTAGTGAACCGATCGATGCCACCTCAGTGGCGGAGCTGGCTGATCGAGTCTCCGACCTCTACAGCAAGGTAGACACCGACCGGCTAGTGATCGCTATCGCCGGGGCACCTGGAGCTGGGAAGTCCACCGCGGCGGACAGCCTGGTCGAGCTGCTCAATCGCCGGTCACCGGGAAGCGCCGCCGCGCTCCCCATGGACGGCTACCACTACGACGACATGGTGTTGAACGAGCGGGGGCACCGACCCCGCAAGGGAGCGCCGCACACCTTCGATGTCGCCGGGCTGGCCCACACGTTGCGTCGACTCCGGGCCAACGTCGAAGACGAAATTGCCGTTCCGGTGTTCGACCGCTCCATCGAGATCGCCCGAGCCGGCGCCCGCATCATCCACCGCTCGGTCACCCTTCTGGTAGTCGAAGGCAACTACCTGTTGTTGGACGAGCCACCTTGGCTCGACCTGGCCGACCTGTTCGACCTGACCGTGTTCATTGACGTGACAGAATCGGAGCTTCGCCGACGGCTGGCCCACCGCTGGGCCGAACTGTCCGAGGCCGATACCCACGCCAAGTTAGAAGAGAACGATCTGCCCAACGCCCGCTTGGTGATCGCTTCAAGCCGTCCAGCCGACGTTCGACTACTTCAACTGCAGTAGATCAGCCGCCATCAGCTGGCACCGACACCGAGCCCGCCCCTAGGATCGCTCAATGGACTGGCTTGAAACATCGATCATGGCTCAACGTGGGGTGGCCGGTGGCGAAGTCGGCGCCACTCATCACCTGACCGAAGAACTCCAAGGCGACTTCCACTACACCATCGGGCCATACTCGGATCCGGTGTTGTCGATTTCCCCCGGCGACAAAGTGATCGTCGACACGATGGACGCCTTCGGCGGTGCAGTTCTCACTGAAGACGACCTCCCGTCGGCCAAGCTGACCATGCCGTATGTGAACCCACAGAACGGGCCGATCATGGTGGAGGGGGCAGAGATCGGCGACGCCCTGGCCGTCTATATCGACACCATGCAACCGTGGGGCGACAAACCTCAGGGGGCGTGTGCCATGATCCCCGAATTTGGTGCACTCACCGGAACCTCGTTGACGGCCACACTCAACGACCCGCTGCCGGAGAAAGTTAGGATCGTCCCTCTCGACGAAGAGTCGGTCTACTGGAGCGACCGGGTGACACTCCCCTACCGGCCACACATCGGCACGCTCAGCACTTCACCCACTCTGGACTCCATCAACTCGCTCACGCCGGACAGCCACGGCGGCAACATGGACCTACCCGACATGGGCCCGGGCTCGGTTACCTACCTACCGGTTCGTTCTCCCGGCGCCCGGCTGTTCATAGGGGACGCCCACGCCTGCCAAGGTGATGGGGAAGTGTGCGGCACTGCTGTGGAGTACCGCTCGGTCACCACTATTCAGGTCGACCTCATCAAAGGGTGGACGATCGACTGGCCTCGCCTGGAGAACGAAGACGTCATCATGGCCATCGGGTCGACCCGACCATTAGAGGACGCGGCCCGCATCGCCTACCGGGAACTGATCCGGTGGATGGTGGCCGAACATGACTACGACCAGTGGGACGCTTACATGATGTTGAGCCAGTGCGGCCGGGTTCGGCTCGGCAACTTCGTCGACCCTAACTACACCGTCGGCGCCGCTATCTCCAAGCAGTACCTGGAATAGCCCCCGTCACTCTGCTCCACCGCAGTACATCCGACCCAACCAACGACCTCTCAACTATTCCAATCGGAGAACCATCATGGACCTAGGACTTCAAGGCAAACGAGCGCTGGTAACCGGCGGCACCAAAGGCATCGGACGAGCCATCGCCGAAGCGTTGACCGACGAGGGAGCCAACGTCTCCATCTGTTCCCGCAACGCCGAAGACGTTGCCGCCGCCGTATCCGAGTTGGAAGCCAAAGGCGTCAAAGCCTGCGGATCGGCAGTTGACGTTGGCGACGCCGAAGCGTTGCGCTCATGGGTGGCCTCCTCGGCCGAGGAACTGGGCGGGATCGACATCGTCGTTTCCAACGTGAGCGCGCTGGCCATCGGGGCCGACGAGGAAAGCTGGAACCAGTCGTTCAATGTCGACATGCTGGGCGCAGTTCGCCTGGTCGAAGCGTCGATGCCTCACCTCGAGGCATCGGACAGCCCATCCATCGTCACCATCTCCAGTGTGTCAGGTCGAGAAATCGACTTCGCCGCCGGACCCTACGGCACGATGAAAGCCGCGCTCGTCCACTACACCCAAGGCATCGCCAACCAACTGGCCGGCCAGGGCATCCGGGCCAACTCGGTCAGCCCCGGCAACACCTACTTCGAAGGTGGCGTCTGGAACCAAATCAAAGACGGCGACCCCGAGCTGTACGAGACTGCGCTCGGACTTAACCCCACGGGCCGCATGGGCACCCCGGAGGAAATGGCTGCCGCCGTTGCCTTCCTGGCCAGCCCCAAAGCCAGTTTCATTACCGGCTCAAACTTGGTGGTCGACGGTGCGCTGACCAGAGGAGTTCAGTTCTAACTGAGCCAATGCTGGTTCCGATGCTGGGGCCAGCCTTTCTACTGTCACCCGACCGGGTCGTCGTAGTAGCGGGCTTGGCCTTGGGCGGTGTGACTAACGTGGAAACGGCGGAGACTGTCGACCCTCTCGCTCATGCCGTCAGGAGAAAGGTTGCTCTCGGCCGGGTCACGTACGCCGTGCAGGTAGTCCTTGGGTGCCACGTGATCGACAAACCCGAAGTTTGATGAACCCAAGGAGTAGCCCAGCAGATCTTGTAGTCGGTCGGGCAAGTGTCGGGCCTGCTCGGCCGGGACCGCTAAGTACTGGTTCTCCTCCTGGCGTAGCCAGCCCATCGAGTAGTGCAGTGCAACCCCGGTTCGCGGTGACTCCGACCGGTTGTTGCCACCGCCGTGGATGACGTTGCCGACGTAGATCAGGACCGACCCGGCAGGCATCTCTGCGGACACAAGTTCATCGGCGGTCGGCGTCCGGTCGCCGTCCCACAGGTGGCTGCCGGGGACGAGGCGAGTACCACCGTTGTCCGCCGTGAAATCCGATATCGCCCACATGGTGGCCACCGTCAACGGCGGGTGAGGACAGGCGAACGGATACATCGAACTGTCGCGATGCAACACCTGCTGACGCTCACCGGGCAGCAGGTGAATCACCCCGGTGTAGTGAAGCCGATAGTTGACACACGACGGCAGTAACACATGATCGGCTACCGCCAACGCGGTCGGATGCAGAATCAAATCATGCACGGCGCTGGACTTGGCCACCAGCGCGCCGAACCGTTTGGTCAGCGAACCCATGAAGCCCTCATGCCCGGTGTGGCTCGCTTCGAGATGTAGCGCCAGGTCGGCGTTGACACCTGCCAGAGCCTCCGCATCAAGTGCGTCGCGGACGATGGCGTAACCGTCAGCGGCGACCGCTTCGGCGACGTCGCCCGGGTTGGTGTTGGGAGTAAACATGCCGTCGAGTTTCACAATTGGCTTTCTGCGTTACGGGTTCGCTCGTTCAGCTCAGGATCGTCTCGATGCGGACCAACATGGCCGCCGAGGGCGTCACCGAACCGTTTATGTAAGTACTCAGACGCGAGGCGCTGGTTCCGACCATCGCGGCGAACTCAGCCGCCGTCAATCCGCTGCGGGTTACCGCCGTCCGTATCCGGTCCGCGGCCTCCTCTCTTTCTACCACCTCGCTGTTGCGGCGGGCCTCATCAACCGCAAGACGGAAGAGTGCACTCACTCCATCGGGCTCCCGATACGACAGGTAGCGTTCGACGCGACGGGCTAACGGCCCCCACGGCGCTCGACGCAGCTCAGCAAAGACCGGCTGCCAGTCTTGAACGAGTCCACGGTCGATCACCGTGACGAGAGCCTCGTACGGCCAGGAGCACACGTCATCATCGGGGTCGGCGTCGACGTTGCGGAACGACACACTCATCCTGTTGCTCCACTCAGGTCCAGGGCGAGTCGTCGGCAAACGGCTACCACGTCGTGCCCGTCGTGGTAGCGCTTGTTCAAGCCCTCATACCGCGGCAACTCATCGATGACGTCAGTGTCTTTTTGGTCCGGCTCGGCTAGGGCTGCCACCAGAGCAGTCAGAACTGACCCCCATTCGTTCGATCGGTCCTGATAGTGATCGTCGATCGAGCGAAGGACCTCAGCTGCACGATCAAGCTGTATGTGATCGGCGAGGGCCACAACGTCCAAGTAGCCGCGCACGTAGTTCCGCTGCACGATCAAGAACGCTTTGACCCGTAGAGCCTCTTCCAGAGTAGGGGCAACAACAGTCGCTCCATCGCCGACGTCCACCCGAGTAGTCTCCAAAGGGCGCGTGCGGCGGAGTTGCCGCAACCCAGCCTCGACACCATCGAGGCTGCCCATGATGGTGAACGGCGGCCGCGACGCTCGAACTGACGTAGCCGGCGACACCGCTACTTGTATGGCAAGTAGACGGTCACGATGGCACCATTGCCGCCATCAACACCGTCGGCCTCTCGGTTGGCCGCCTCGCATCGACCACCGTGTAGGTCAACAATGGTGCGGGCGATAGCCATACCCAACCCGGCTGCCCCCGCCCGGTCGCCTCGACGGAACCGTTCGAAGACATGGTCGATCATCCCCGAATCAAAGCCGGGGCCATCGTCGGTGATATCGATTCGGGCCATCGACTCGTTGCCCGAAGTCGACAAACCATTTGCGACCAAACCTGCACCTGCGGTTGACACCGCGTTTGAGGTAGACAGTGAAACCTTGTCCGCCCGGGCGGCGGCATTGCGGGTCAGGTTGTCTACAACCTGACGAATCAGGTTGTAGTCAGCCGAAACGACAACCGCATCAGATGCCTCGGCTTCGATGACAGTGTCGTCGACCCGAACCGACGCCGCCACCTCCTCTACCAAAAGGTCGAGACGCAGCGGGGCGAGTCGTGGCGCGGCCTGCCCGGCTTCCAATCGGGCGAACTCCAACAGCTCGCCAACGCTGGAGCTTGCTCGTTCCGTGGCGGTGAGAATCTCCCCCAGCGACTCTCGGTACTCGTCTGCGCCACGTTCGCGGGAAAGCGCATGACCGGCGGAGGCCTGAATAATGGACAGCGGGGTGCGCAGTTCGTGCGCTGCATCGGCGATGAAATCGCGATTCACGTCGTGGGCTCGCTGCACCGGGCCGCGGAACCGGCCAGCCAAATACCAGGTGATGGCGGCGGCGATCAGTGCCAGGAGGACGGGAATGATGACCCAGCGCCACCGAGCAGCAGCTACGTCGGCTTCCTGCTGCTCGCGGCCAACCACGGTCAACAAAATCTCGGCCCCACCGACCCATTTTCCTGCGGCCAGCCACTGGCCGTCGAAGTCGTATTCCCGAACCATCGTGCCGGTCCCCACCGACTGAACCAGGTTGGTTAACGGTGGTTCGGTCCAGGTGTCACCGACCGGGTTGATCCATCCGGCTTCGCTGTCGGCGTGCCAAGTGTTGACCGGAGGCGCCACCTCGTCACCCAGCCGCAGAAACAGCAGACTCTCATCCAAGTTGCCGAATGCCCGGTCGAGCGTGCGCTGCCGGGCGGCGTCAGCTTCTCCCTGGTAGGCAACCCAGGCCAACGGAGCAAGCAGAACAAGACCAAGGACAAAGGCCCCGGCTGACATCCGGCGCTGCCGGGACTTGGTCTCGTCCTGTGCCATCACGTTGGTTCGTCTCAGTTCGCCCTGTGGTCCATCGTCATCCGGTATCCAACACCACGAACGGTCTCGATCGGATCACGCTGACCGGGTTGTTCCAGTTTGCGCCGCAGATTGCGAATGTGGACATCAACCACATTCGACAACCCATCGTAATGAGCATCCCAGACATGCTCCAAAAGGTCTTCCCTGCGGCACACCTCTCCCAGGCGGCGCATGAGGTAGTCGAGCAGACTGAACTCGCGGGCGGTGAGCGGGATCATGATGGCTCCGCGCCAGACCCTATGGGCCGCCGGGTCGAGGCGAATATCACCAGCCTCCAAGATCGGCCCGGTCACCGTTTTGGGTCGGCGCAGCAAGGCTCGAACCCGGGCGGCCAACTCGGGGTAATCGAACGGCTTGGTCAGATAGTCGTCGGCTCCAACGTCCAGGCCCGCCACCTTGTCAGACAGCGAGTCTCGTGCCGTCAACATCAGAACCGGCACCGGGTCTCCGCCGTCGCGCAGCTGGCGGCACAGCGACGCGCCGTCACCATCAGGCAGCCCCAGATCCAGGACCACCAGGTCATATGAGTTGACGACAACTGATTCGCTGGCGGCGGCCAGTGTGGCCACGTGATCGACGGCGTGGCCCTCTTCGGCCAGGCCCCGAACCAGGACCTTGCCCAACTGACTGTCGTCTTCCACCAGCAGTAGGCGCACCTAACCAGTCTCGCAGATGAGCCATGAAGAAACGATGAAGGCCGTCTTCACTTTGGATTCAGGCCCTTTGTATTAGTGTCCGCCTAATGACCGAGGCCACCAACGCCCAGGCCGCCCATCTTCTACGACGGACCGCTATGAGCGTCCACGTTGACCGCGTAGAACAATTGGCGGGTCGATCGCAACAGGAGATGATCTCCGACGTCCTCGACAGCGATCGGGCCGACGACGACGAGCTGACACTCGAAGATGACGACTGGTACTCGGTCATCGAATGGTGGCTGGGGCGCATGACCCGGCCAGAAACCGGGTTGACCGACCGCATGGCCTGGTTCTGGCATTCGCTGCTCACCACAAACGCCTGGAAAGTCCCGTCAGCCCAGCTGATAGCACAGCAACTCAACCAGTTCCGATCGTTGGCCCGAACTGACTTCCCCACCATCCTCACGGCCTTCGTGGGGTCGGGCGCCCTGCTCACCTACCTTGACGCCTCTCGCTCCACTGCCGCCAATCCCAACGAAAATCTGGCCCGGGAACTGATGGAGCTGTACACCATCGGGACGACAGATAGCGACGGCAAACCCCACTACAGCCAAGACGACGTGCGAGCCGCCGCCAGAGCCCTGGCCGGTTGGGTCGTCGATGACCGGGGAGAAGACGGCATGAGCGAATCCGACGACGTGTACCGGGTCCGCTTCGACCGACAAAACGCCTTCATCGCTCCCCTGATCTTTCAAGGCCACCAAGACGACTGGGACACCACGACCATCGTCGACTTCTTGGCCCACGACACCCGGACGGCGACCCGGGTGGCCAGCTTGTTGTGGCGACATCTGGTGGGGTCCACCCTAGATGCCAACTCCGCCCGCCAATTGGGCCAATGGTGGACCGACCATGACCTCGCCATCGATCCACTGATCGAACGCATCGTGTCCTCGGAACAGTTCTGGTCATCCACCCATCAGCGGCCGCGTAGCGGGCTGGAGTGGTTCACCTTCGTTTCGGCCGCCACCGGACTAGATGACGATTCCTGGTTCCTGGAACGCCTGGACCAGGTCCCCTATCTGCCGCCGAGTCCGGCCGGTTGGGATGACGACCAGTGGCTGCTCCCCGGTTCGCTGGCCGCCCGGAGTGCGGTGGCCCATTCGGTCGACCTCAACGAACTCGCGACCGAACACGCAGCGATGCCCGTCGAGCAGTCGGTTGACGAGATCATCAGCCGGTGCGGGTTGCACCCTGTTTCGCCCGAAACGCTGTCATCGCTGCATCGAGCAACCGCTGACCAAGCCCCTGAAGGGTCACTCAGCCCCGAAGGCGCAGCCACGGTTCGTTGGCGTCTCGCTCTTACCTGCCCGGAGGCTCATCTCTCATGACCGAACAACGCCAACCGGCCGAACAAGCCGACCAGGTTGCACCGCAGCCGATCAGAACCGGCCCGATAACAACCCGGCGACGGTTCCTGGCTCAAGCGGCCGGCGTCGGAGGCTTGGCCGCAGCCGCCGTTGCCTTGAAGGCGGGCTCGGGCGACGGGCTCGCCGACTTGGCCCGGGCAGGAAACATCGGCCGATTCAACCCGGTCACCGACAACGCCCCCTCACCATCGAGTGGTGCCATCACCGAAGCTGGGCGCCTTGTCCCGGGAGCAGTTGAGGGTCGGGTGTTGGTGGTCATCGACCTTGTCGGCGGTAACGACGGTCTCAGCACGCTGATCCCGGCCGGAAACCCTGCCTACTACGATGCCCGACCGTCGCTGGCCGTGCCCCAGGAAGAAGTGCTGTGGCTGGACGATGATGTCGGGCTGCACCCGTCGCTGGCCCGTCTCCATCAGCGGGGCCTGACCACGGTCGAAGGACTCGGCCCCATCAACGGCACCCTGTCACACTTCGCTATGGTTGAGCGATGGCAACGAGGCGACGTGGCCGGCACCGAACCAGCCCGGTCCGGATTTCTCGGTCGCCTCACCGATGCCTTAGACGACGGCCTCCCTCTGGTCGGGGTGGCGTTAGGCTCCTCGTCTCCCCACCTACTTAACCAGCGGGCTGGCACGATGACGCTCAACCGAGCCGACGACCTGTGGTTTCTGGCTCCGGCTGACGGCGGCGAACGTTGGGCTTACCAGCAAGCACTGAACCTGTTCCCCAACGCCGGAGCGCTCCAGCAAGTCATTGATGATGGCTACGACCAGCTGGTGGATCTGGCCGAGCGCTTGGATTCGATCGGTGACTCGATTCAGGAATCCGCTGACGGGTCCGCCGACGATGACCCCATGCTCGCCGAGGGCGGACACCTCGGGCGCTTGTTGCACCTGGCCGGTGACCTGATCGCCGCCGGCACCGGCACCCGTATCTTCTACGCCTCCCACGGCGACTTCGATACTCACGACAACCACCAGTGGCGTCAACAAGACAACCTGGCCCAACTCGACGCTGCCGTAGACGGCTTTCTTCGTCGAGCCGACGATGGCGGCTACGGCGACAAGGTAGCAGTGGCCACCGTCAGCGAGTTCGGCCGACGGGTCACCGAAAACGACGGAGGCCTGGACCATGGCACCTCATCAGTCGCTCTCCTGGTCACACCCAACGGGCCGGATAGGCGCTTAGGCGAACGCCCGTCGCTGACCGATCTGGACGGCGACGACAACCTGAAGGTGCCCATCGGCTTCGACCGTTATCTCGCCAGCCTGGCCCAAGAGTGGCTTGGGGTGGAAGCAGCATCCGTGCTACCCAATGCCCCCGAACCTTTGGGCTTGTTTTAACGGGCGCTCATATGATGTACGGGTGTACAAGATCGCCTTGAGTGTTGCCGCCTGCTTGCGTGGAGGAACCAGAGTTGATGTGGCCTGGTGCCTCACCCCCGAGGCTGTGCCCCAGTTCGACGCCACCGACGCGGTAGCAATCACGCCGGGTGGCGGACGCCTCGGTTCCCTGCTCGGCGGCGCCATCGACAGTCGACTGGTGGAGTTGTCGCTACTCGAAGCCACCCACGGTCGAGTGGTCGACGTGGAACTCAACCCGGTCGAAGCCACCATCATCGGCGTCGAACCTGAGACACCGTTGAAAATCTTCTACGCTCCGGCCAACACCCTGCCCGAAGACCTCTGGCCCCTCCTGTTGGACCGGTCTCCCGTCACCCTTGAAATCGACATCGATGACAGCCGGGCGACAACATCTCGACTCGGAGACACGCCGACCTTCACCCGCATTGAAGCCAGCACCGACAAGTTGACGTGCGAGTTGTCGCCCACACCGACGCTTCTGATCTATGGAGGCGGGCCGATGGCAGACGCCTTGGGTCAGGCAGCCGCCTTCGTCGGCTGGAACGTCGAACGTTCCGGTGGCACCGAAGCGGCTATTGCCATGGCAACCTCGTTGTCATCCATCGATGGTCTGGTGGTGATGGGCCACGACACCGAAGGCGTAGGGCGGGTACTCCAGGCGGCGCTTGGTTCCGGTGCCTGTTACATCGGTTCCATCGGTCCGGCCTCGCTCCAAGAAGACCGCGGCGATTGGTTGGCCTACCGTGGTGTCACCAACACCGGCCGCATCCAGGGGCCGGCGGGATTCGATATTGGTGCGACCTCCCCCGAAGAGGTGGCGCTATCAGTCATCGTCGAGATGGTGGCGGTCCGCAATGCGGCGACAGCCTGACGCTGGCTGAACATCTCGGGTGCGAACACAACCCACCGGGGTGGTAGGCCAACGGGAACGTGCGGTACCCTTCAAAGGTCAGTCCTCGGCGCAACAGAGTTCAGCGCACCGAGTTTCAGCGCACAGACTTCCAAGAGAGAGGGGCCGTTCGTGGCCGACAACCAAGCCGACGATCCTCAAGTCTTGAACAACGTGTGGGCCAACGCAGAAGACGCCAACGTTGATGCCGACTGCAGCCCGACCAAGGTATGCCGCAACGCCCGTGAGTTCACGTTTGACGGCATCAACGAAGGCGAAGACGATCTCGCCACGTCATGGCGCAAACTGCTGGAGGCCGAGGGAAAGCTGGCCGACACCGGCTCCCCGGTCCGGGACTTGGTTCTCGGTCAAAGCGGCGACTGAAGCGCGAGTGACAGCTCCAGGAAACGGCACACCAGGTGACACCGCTCCGGTCGGCGGAGCCTCAGATAGAACGGCACCCGCCAGCGTCGCCGATCTTCAGAAACAGCTCCTCGATGTCGGCTACCTCGCCGACCGCGGCCTCGGCACAGCCACACTGATCGCTCTGCGGCTCGGCCGGCCGCTTCTGCTTGAAGGCGAGGTCGGCGTCGGCAAGACCGAGCTGGCCAAGTGCTTGGCCGAGCTGACTGGCCGCGAACTCATCCGGCTCCAGTGCTACGAGGGAATTGACACCCATCAGGCGCTGTACGAATGGGACTACGCCCGGCAGATGCTACATGTGCGAGCCCTGTCCGAACAGGAGTTAGCCGACTCCGACACCGTCGGTGGTCTCTACGCCGAAGAGTTTCTGCTTGAGCGCCCCCTGCTAAAGGCCGTCCGCTCCGGTGGCAACGCAGTACTACTCATCGACGAAATCGACCGGGCCGACGACGAGTTCGAAGCCTTCCTCCTCGAACTTCTGTCAGACTTTCAGATCACCATTCCCGAGGTTGGCACCATTACCGCTGACCAACGGCCGATCGTTGTCTTGACCTCCAACCGCACCCGCGAACTACACGACGCGTTGAAGCGCCGCTGCCTCTACCACTGGATCGGCTACCCCACCGTGGCCGAAGAAGTCGAGATCGTCCGGGTACGGGAACCAGAGGTCTCCACCGCCCTGGCCCAGAAAGTTGTTGACGCCGTTCATCGTTTGCGGGACATGGACTTGGCCAAGCCCCCTGGCGTGGCCGAGACTCTCGACTGGGTACAAGCCCTGGGTGCTTTAGACGCCGACGACCTTGATGGGCAGACAGCGGTCGACACCCTCGGTTCGGTGGTCAAAGACCGCGACGATCTTGATTTGGTGTCATCCGACGTGTCTCGCGTCGTCCCCAATGCCTGACGGCATCGTCGAACGCCTAGCGGCACTTGGTGGAGCCTTGCGAGAAGCCGGCCTACCCGTCGGCACCGACGACGTCTTGGCATTCTGCGCCGCAGTTGCCGAACTCAATCCGGCCGACTCCGAGGATGTCTATTGGTGCGGCCGAGCCACGCTGGTTAACCGACGAGACCACATACCGGTATACGACGAAGTGTTCCGCCAGTTCTTCTTGGAGATGCCGGCCGGAGCCGAGCGTAAACACACCAAAGACCGTCACGCCCCGCAAGGGTCCACGGGCACGATCAACGTTCCAGACGCCGAACCGGGTGACCGAGAATCAGAGGAACCACCGTTGATTCTCGGCCTGCAGGCCTCGTCTCTTGAGGTCGAGCGAACCAAGAGGTTCTCAGTCTGTTCGGAGGACGAGCTGGCCGCTGTTAGGCGTATGATCGCCCGAATCCGACTGCAGCCACCGACCCGTCGGACTCGCCGCTACTGCCCCGACCCGGGCGGCCCGCAACTCGACATCCGGCGGATGGCCCGAGCGGCCATGCACGTAAACGGAGAAGCCCCAAATCTTCTGCGCATGGGCCGCAAGGAGAAGCCGCGGCCGCTGGTCCTACTACTGGACATCTCCGGCTCGATGGCCGACTACTCCCGGAATCTGCTGCAGTTCGCCTACTCCATGAATCGAGCAGCGCAGAAAGTTGAAGTGTTCTGCTTTGGCACCCGCCTCACCCGCATCACCCCGCTCCTGAATCGCCGTAACCCCGACTCTGCCATGCGCCTCGCCTCCGAGCGGGTCGTCGACTGGGACGGCGGAACCCGCATTGGCGATTCAATTGAATCGTTCATCAAGGACTGGGGGCGTCGTGGTCTCAGTCGCGGGGCCACCGTGATCATCTGCTCCGACGGGCTCGATCGGGGCAGTCCGGCGACGCTGGCCGAAGCCATTGAGAAGTTGGAACGCCTGTCTCATCGCATCATCTGGATGAACCCGATGCACACTGATCAGCACAAGAGCGTTCCCCCTACGTTGGCCATGGCCGTCGTCGGCCCACACATCGATGAAATTTCCTCCGGTCGAGACCTGGCCACTCTTGAAGCATTCGCTGCTCGCCTACCGGACATCGGCTGACCGGATCTAGTCGGGAACTGACTAGCCCTAGTCCCGATCTTGCCAAGTGCAGACGCACACTTCGTTGCCGTCAGCATCGGCCAGGACCCAGAAGGCCTTGGCCCGCTCATCCGACACCAGCGTTCCCCCGGCAGCCAGTGCGGCGGCAATCCGACCGGCGACCTCCTCAGATGGCACGGTGACGTCAAAGTGAATGCGGTTGCGAACCGGCCGTTCCTCGTCGAGTTGCTGGAACCAGATGGCTGGACCCTGACCCCGGGGGTCGACGAGAGCCTCGGCCCGCTCGACATAGCGGTAGTCGAGCACAGCGGCCCAGAACGGCCAAATTCGATCGTGGTCGAGCGTGTCGAACGCGATTTCCATCTGTTGAACAGCTCTGTCGGTGGCGGTTACCGCCCCGGCGTCGCGAGCCAGGCCGGAGACGCGGCGAGCCAACTCAACGTCAAGGTTGGTGACTCGGCCCGCCGTATGGGTCTTCGTCCTGACCAGCACAGATCCGGGATAGCGCAGATCAACATCTGGAGGTGGTCCGTCTCGTCCGCCAGCTGGGCAATGGTGGCGACAAGATCGGCTCCCGCGGCGAAGGTCGAGCAGCGAAACTCCGCCTGCAGGAACTCCAGCACGTAGGTCCAGTCGTCCAGGCCATCAAGAAGGCTGACCTCGGTGGCGGACAGAGGCGTCGGCGTCGGGTTGGCAGGCGTAGTCGACATGGACTCTCCGAGAGTTGGGTTCAGTGTTGGATTCAGAGTTGGATTCAGCAGCAGCGGGCCGAGGCAGCCTCGCCGGATCAACGCGACTATAACGTAGGGCCATGAGACTCATCGCTCAAGCGGGACGTGCCCCGTTGTCATCCCATGAACGATCGAACCGAGAGGTAAGCGCGTGAGTAAGTGGAGTGTGTCGATCAAGGCCGAAGGCGACCGGCCCATGGAGCTCGACGAGATCGTCGCCCTGGCCGACGCAGTAGCACCCTTGGGTGGCATCGCATCAGGGGTTGGAGCTATGAGCTACGGCGCCCAGATCGTGGTGGAAGCCGAAGGTTCCGACCAGGCGGTGGACCTGGCCCTGCCGTTGTTCGCCAAAGCAATAGCTGAAGCCGAGCTACCCGATTGGCCGGTCACCAAGGCCGAAGTGATCGGCGAAGACGAAGACTACTACGAGTGAGCGCCCACCAATGATTCGACTTGGTTCACTGGCCGGTTACCCTTTCGAAGGGCCCCGGGTGCTTGGCGGTTGGCAACCTCCAACCGTTGGTGCCGTCTATGTCATTCTCTACCGGGCTGACCCCGACGGCAAGCCCCATGATTTCGCCGTGATCGACGTCGACCACGCCGACAACCTGACCGAAGCCGGACTGCCGTTCAATCATCCTCGGGCCAAGTGTTGGGAGCGTCGAGCTGGCACCAAGTGGGGCGTGCACATCGCCATCTACGAGGTCCCTGGCGGCACTGCCGCTCACCGGGAGCAGATCGTTAAAGAGTTGCTGGCGGTGTACAAGCCTGGCTGCGCGCCGGACAAGTACGACCAAGCCTGGGAAGACGAATGGATCGGAAGCTACGAGGCTCCGACTACCGGACCGTTGACAACCGCTAGGGATCCCAACGAGACCTAGTTTTTTGAGGACCCGGTCCTGAGACCTGGTACCTGGTGACTAGCCGATCGGCTCCGGATGGTAGCCGACGCCCTCGTGGAGGCGGGATCGGCGGCTGCCCATAGCCGGTAGGGCCGGCGGACGTTCGGCGTCTTCGGGCTCCGGTTCGTAGGTGGCACCGGTTACGATGCCCTCGGCCATGCCGTACAGCAGAGGCAGGGCGCCGGCCACCACGCCGCCGGTTCGGTTGATGCGTTCAACACCAGGAGCGATCACCTCGGCGTCGCCCTTGATCTTCCAAACCAGCTGAGCGCACTCTTCCAACAAGGTGGCGATGCGCGATAGCTGGCTGCCAAGCACAAACAGGAACCCGGCCAGACCAGCGATCAGCACGGTGATGACAATGACGGAGAGGGTGATGAGAGTGTCCACTAGCTACGCACCTTTTCGAGAACTCGGCCGAGGAACAGGTGGTGCTGCAAGCCTTCGTTGAGCACACCGTCAACCCCGTCGGCTGTCTTACCAATGAGGGCGGTGTCGGCTGTATTGGCTGACGCCGCTTCGAGTGTGGCCTTAATGGTGGTGACCCGCTGCTCGATGGTTCGAACCAAAAGCACCAAGATCGTCAACAGGGCGACGACGGCGATAATGACGACAATGCCGCCGATGATCGCTCCCCACCACAGGCTTTCTTGGGTATCAGTCAGCGCAACCAGCGCTAGAGCTACAGCAAGATTCATTTTCAGCCTCCCAGCCGTGTGCGGCCACGGTGCAACCCGGCGGTGATCGCTCCGGCGGAGTCGATCGTCGAATTCAGCTTCTTGAGGCCATCGGTGTTGACCACCGCGTCCTCAAGGTGAGCGTTGATCTCGGCCGCCCGACCGCCGATGGAGCGGGCCAGCATCAAGATAGGTACCACCAGAGCTACCACCGCGAGGACCACAATGATCCCGATGATGTAGCCGATCGTCCAACCAGTGGTCGACTGGGCGACGATTCCTTGGGCAGTCACGGAAAGCAAAGCAAGCATCGTAAACCTCAGATCGAGTCGGCGAAGTCGCGGACGGGTTGCAGGTTGGCGTTGACCGAATCCAAAACTGCAGGGACGGTGGACGTCTTGTCGGAAATTACGCCGACACCACCAACCAAGGCTTCGAGTGTTTCGTCAACTGCTCGCAGGTGCATCACCACTCGGAACAATCCGACGGCGGCGAAGAAGATGATCAGGACGGCTAGTAGCACCGTCACCCAAGCAACAAATGGCATTTGTCTTCCCCTACTCTCTCTTACTGTTCCGGCAGCAGCTTGGCCACCGAACCGGCGTAGCGGACGGCACCGTCGGCTACTTCTTCGATTGTCGTGTCGGTCTTGGCCAACAGCTCCGGCGTGTTGTCCAGCTCGCCGATGGCGGCGACGCCCCCGGTCAAAATGTCATCGCTTGCCTTACGAATGCGTTCAATGGCTCCGAGCAGGCGACTCAGCAGGGCAACAGCCACAAGGGCCGCTACCAACAACAACAGATTTCCTATCCACCACAACATGAGAGCCTCCTACAGGATCTCGAACTAATCTCGGACTAAACGGCCTCGGGGGAGTACGGCGAGAAGAATCTTCGGTACACACGGGTTAGCGCCATACGGGCGGCCCGTAGGCCGATGGCGAATCCGCTTGTGCCGCTGGAAGCCATCTGACCGACATCGTCAGGGTTCCGACCGGCGGCGATGGCATCCAGGCGAGCCTCGGCGTTGACGGCGAAGTCCTTGAGCAACACCGAGGTCACATCGGAGACCAGCCCACGCCCATACTGGGCGGCCGCACCGGACAAGTTAAGATCCATCCCAACGTTGACCTTGGTTCCACCGGTGGTTTGTGCCAGGTTGGCGTTGACCATCATGGCCGCTTGGCCGCGGCCCTTCTTCTCCGCTCCGGAGGCGTCAATCTTCATGGCATGAGCGGCGGCGTCACGCTCGAGAATCTTGGCCGTACCGTCGAACTCGAGCTTGACCGGCCCCAAGCCGATCTCTACGTCACCGGCGTAGTGGTCCGGCCCGATCTCGTCGTTCAACTCGGTGCCGGGAAGGCACTTGGCCACCTGCGGGATGTCGTTGAAGAACGCCCACACCCGGTCAATCGGATGGTCGACTTCGAACTCATTGGATATCAGCATCAAGCCCCCTGCTGGCTTTCGAAAGCCGCCCGGCACCCCGGGCAGCAGAAGTAGTAGGTTTCATCGCCGATCTCAAGCGGGTTGCTTGACGGCGTGGCATCAACGGTCATGCCGCATATCGGATCGACCGCAGTGTCAGGTTTCGGTACATCAACAACAATCGAAGGACTGAACTCGCCAGCGGCTCGACGTTGTACAAGCTCGGCCAGGATGGCGACAGCCATCTCTTTGTGAGTGGTGCTTCCAAGGTCGAGGCCGGCCGGGATCTGCATGGCGTCAAGCCGGCCGGCGTCGATCAGACGGGTGGAGAGGTACGACCGCAGGGCTTCGCCCCGCTTGGCCGAAGCGACGACCCCTACATAGGCGGGAGCAGCTTTTAGTGCTGCTTCCAGAACATCTTCGTCGCCGTGACCCTGGGTGGCGACAACTGCGATCGAGCTGGCCGACAACAGACCGCCACTGAACTCGGTGCCGTCAACCAGTTCGACGTTCCAGTCAAGCTGGGTGGCTTGAGCGGCCAGAGTCTCCGCCATGGGTGAATCGCCGACGATCACGAGATGAGGCATGGTCATGACCGGCTCCAGGTAGATCTGCAGAGCGCCCTCACTCTGACAGGACATTTCGACCGCCATGGTGCCTCGAGGCAAGTCACCGAATCGTTCGGCCGAGCCCAGAGCCAACAGTCGGGGAACTCCGGCTTCAAGCGTCTTGACCGCCTCGCGTTTGAATACCGGTTCGGCACAAGCGCCACCGATCCAGCCGTGGATCTCACCCGCTGCGGTGTAGATGGCTCGGGAGCCGTGCTGGCCCGAGGACGGGCCCTCACGCCAGACGACCGTAGCCAAAACGAAAGCTTCACCGGCCCGCGCCAGGTCAACGGCGCGTTCAAGCACGCCCCAACCTTCGACGGCCCGGTCAATACTCACGAATCTGTCTTCACCGGTGGAGCGCCAGAAATGTCGTTGCCGGTCTGGGCCGCCTCATACACCCGGTCGGGCAACAGCGGCATGTCGATGTTGCGTACACCGGTGTGCTTCAAAGCGTCCATTACTGCGTTGACAAAGGCAGCGGGTCCACCAACAGTGGCGCACTCACCGATTCCCTTGGCCCCAATCGGGTGATGGGGGCACGGGGTCACAACTTCGTGCAGCTCGAACCCTGGGGTCTCCCAAGCGGTCGGCAGCAGGTAGTCCATGTAGTTGGACCCGACGCAGTTGCCGTCTTCATCGAAGGTGATGAACTGCATGTTGGCCATGGCGTAGGCCTCGGTGAGGCCGCCCATGATTTGGCCTTCAACGATCATCGGGTTGATACGCACGCCACAGTCGTCGACCGCCACCACTCGCAGTACGTCCCACACCCCGGTCTGAGGATCGACCTCAACAGTGGCGATGTAGCAGGCGAACGGCCAAGTCAGGTTTGGCGGGTCGTAATAGGCGTTGTTCTCCAGGCCGGGCTCCAAGCCGTCAGGCACATTGCTGTAGGCGGCCATGGCGCATTCCTGAATGGTGACACCTCGATCCTCAGCGCCTCGCACGTAGAAGCGACCAAGCTCCCACTCGATGTCCTCGTCCGACACCTCCAAAAGGTGGGCGGCGATCTTACGGGCCTTGGCCCGGATCTTGCGGGACACCATGGAAACGGCGGCACCAGCCACCGGGGTGGACCTCGACGCGTAGGTTCCCATGCCGAACGGGGCGGTATCGGTGTCGCCTTCTTCGACGACAATGTCTTCTGCCGGGATGCCAAGCTCGTGAGCCACGATTTGAGCCCACGTCGTCTCGTGACCTTGACCCTGAGACTTTGCTCCGGTGCGGAGAATGGCTTTGCCGGTCATGTGGACTCGCAGCTCGGCCGAGTCGAACATCTTGATACCCAAGATGTCGTACTCGCGGCTGTTACCTGCGCCCAGAGGCTCGGTCATGGTCGAAATGCCAATGCCGAGCAGGCGGCCCCGCTTGCGAGCCTCCTCCTTCTGAGCCTGGAAGTCGTCGTAGCCGATGGCGTCAAGGCCCATCTGCAAACACTTCTCGTACTGGCCAGAGTCGGTCAGAAACCCGAACGCTGTTCGGTGGGGGAATTCATCGTCGCGAACGAGGTTGATCCGGCGGAACTCGGCTTGGTCCATGCCCAGATCGTCAGCGGCTGCCTGCACCATGCGCTCCTGGAAGTACATGGCTTCGGTAACCCGGAACGAGCAACGGTAGGCCACCCCACCGGGGGCCTTGTTGGTGTAGATTCCGCGGGCCGTCAGGTGGGCGGTTGGGACGTCGTAACAGGCGAACGTCGAATGCATCAGGCCGATCTTGAACTTCGATGGCTGGGCGTCAGCGAAGAAGGCGCCGTGATCGGAGTCGGTGTGCATGCGCACACCCATGATCTTGCCGTCGGAGCGAAGTGCCATCTGGCCCTTCAAGTAGACGTCGCGACCGAACCCGGTGGAGATCAGGTTGCCGGTTTTGTCTTCGATCCATTTGACCGGCCGCTCCAACAAGATGGAAGCCAGGATCGACACCACATAGCCCGGATAGACCGGCACCTTGTTGCCGAAACCGCCACCAAGGTCGGGCGAGATGATGCGGATCATGTGCTCGGGAAGTTCGGCCACCAGCGACACCGCGGCACGAATGATGTGCGGTGCCTGTGTGGTCATGTAGACCGTGAGCTTGGAGGTGGAGCGGTCGAAGTCGGCGATCGACCCGCACGCCTCAATGGGCGACGGATGCGAACGCGGGTAGTGCATGGAAATCTCGGAGACTTTGTCGGCCTCGGCGAACGCCCGGTCGGTGCCTTCGCGGTCGCCGACCTCCCAGTCGAACACCACGTTGTCAGCCTGGTTGACCTTGTCGTCGCGAATGAGCGGAGCGCCGGCGGCCAACGCCTGCTCGGGGTTCACGATCGGCTCAAGCGGCTCGTAGTCAACGACGATGGCCTCAACGCCGTCACGGGCGATGTAGGGGTCATCGGCGATTACGGCGCACACCTCTTGGCCCTGGAAGCGGACCTTGTCGGTGGCCAACACCGCTTGGGTGTCGTAGGAAAGGGTCGGCATCCAGGCCAGGTTCCGGGCCGCCATCATCTCACCTGTCATCACCATCCGCACGCCGGGAATGGCGTACGCGGCGCTGGTGTCGATCGACTTGATGCGAGCGTGAGCCAACGGGCTGCGCAAGATCTCCATGTGCAACATGCCGGGCAGAACCACGTCGTCGACATAGTTGCCTTTGCCCCGGATGAACCGGTTGTCTTCGACTCGGCGTCGACTGGCTCCAAGGCCACCAATTTTGACTTCGTCCAATGCCACGATCAGCCCTCGCCTTCAGTCGACTCAGAGTCCGGGGAATCGCCCTGCATTTTTTCCGCCGCCCACAAGACGGCCTTCACGATGTTTTGATAGCCGGTGCAACGACAGAGATTGCCCGACAGTGCCCAACGCACTTCATCCTCGGTGGGGTTCGGGTTCTCGTCTAGGAGGGCTTTGGCGCTGAGCATCATGCCGGGGGTGCAGAACCCGCACTGTAGGCCGTGCTCATCTTTGAATCCCTCTTGAATTGGGTGAAGCTCGCTGGCCGTAGCCAGACCTTCCACGGTGGTCACCTCGTGACCTCCGGCTTGCACCGCGAACACCGTGCAGCTCTTCACCGGCTTGCCGTCAAGCAGCACGGTGCAGGCACCACAGTTGGTTGTGTCACAGCCGGTGTGGGTGCCGGTGAGGCGGAAGCCGTTGCGCAACAGGTGAGCCAGCAACAAGCGTGGCTCGATGTCGGCAGCTCGCCGCTCGCCGTTCACCTTCAGGTCGACTCGGGTAACCGGGATGTCGTCGCCGGCACCTTCGGTCGCCGGTGTGACCTCTTCAAACAAACTTGTCATCAGGCCGCCTGCATTTCTGCTCGTTGGACATTGGCAATGATTCGAGACACGAACGTGGCGATGATGTGTCGTTTGTAGTCGGCGCTTCCCCGATGATCGGACCGTGGCGACGAAGCAGCCGACGCCAACTGGGCCGCCTGTTCAACCACATCGGCCTCAAGTCGGGACCCGACCAGCACCTGGGCCGCCTCGGAGGCATCGATGGTGGATGAGCCCACCCCGGTAAGCCCGATGCCTGCGTTGTTGACAACATCGCCCGACATATCGAGGGCCACGGCGACACCAGCGGTGGCGAAGTCCCCGACTCGCCGCTCAAGTTTCAGATACCCACCTCGGCGGGTGCCCTTGGCAGCCGGGATGACGGCCTCGATGGCAATCTCGTTGTGAGCAAGCACCGTCTGGAACGGACCGGACACAAACTGCTTGACGTTGACCGCACGCTTGCCGCCGGGACCTTGGGCCACGATCGAACCGTCGAGGGCGATCATGCATGACGCCCAGTCGCCCTGGGGATCGGCGTGGCAGACCGAGCCGACAAAGGTGCCTCGGGTTCGAACAATTGGGTCGGCAACCAGGGGTGCCGCAGCAGCCAACAAAGGCTGGTCACCGGCCAGCGTGGTCGACTTTTCCAGCTCTGCATGTCGACAGAGAGCGCCGATGCGGTAGGTGCCGTCGCCCTCAGCCCTGTGATAGCCCAGATCCGGAATGTTGTTGATGTCAATGAGCGTCGCCGGATTGGCGAAGCGCAGTTTCATCATCGGGATGAGGCTCTGGCCTCCGGCCAGCACCTTGGGGTCCTCGGCCGTGCTGAGCAGTTCGATGGCCGCCGCGACGGTCGTCGGCTGCTCGTATCGAAAGCGTGAAGGGTACATGTCCTATTCGGCTTCTCTCTCTTGATAGACGTTCGCTGCGTACATTGACCGGCGCTGCGGCGCTCTACTCCCCGGGATCCGGAACGGCGCGGGGAAGCGAGTCCGGATCGGGGTCGGGACGTCGTTCCTGGTGCGGTGGCCACGGGCCCTGCACAGGCTGGCCGGCCACCTTCAAATGGTCGATCAGCTGAGGCCAGGCCCACACCGTTGGACTAGGCCCCTCCTGGGGCGTGTCCTCGATCAGCTCGAACAGCCGAGGATTACCGGCGCTTCGGCCGGATGATTCGATTGCCATAAAGACTCCCCTTCAAGCTTCTCGGTTTGCCGCCCGCGTGCGACGACCGTCATAGTACGGTGACGCTCGCCACTTCTCAAGTCATGGATAGTCTCGACAGATGACTATCGACGTTTCCGAGATTCCAGCCGGGGCCCATCTGATCAACGGCCAGTGGCTTCAGACAGGTGAAGTTGCGGTCAGCTCCAACCCAGCTCGGCCCAGTCAGCCGGTGGGAGAGTACTCATCTGGTGACGCTTCCGTGGCTTCCGATGCCGTTGGTGCCGCCCTCGACACCAAGGTTTCGTGGAGAGACGCCGGGTTCAAGCAGCGGGCCGCCATCTTGGAACGGGCCGCCGTTCTGTTCGAGGAACGAGCCGACGAGTTGGCCGCAATCCTCACTCTTGAAGAGGGCAAGACCCTGGGCGAGAGCCGAGGCGAAGCCATGGCCTCGGCCGAGACCTGCCGCTATCAAGCCGCCATCATCAAGATGTCGAGCGAATCGATCTACCCATCGGCCAAGCCGGGAGAAACTATCCGCACGCTGCGAGCCCCGCTCGGTGTGGTCGGAGTGATCACCCCGTGGAACTTCCCGGTACTTATCCCGGTCTGGAAGATCGCCCCGGCGCTGGCCGCCGGCAACACCGTGGTGTGGAAACCGGCATCCAATACGCCACTCGTGGCAGTTGCCGTAGCCAAGGTCTTCCAAGACGCCGGTGTTCCCGCCGGGGCCTTGAACCTAGTGCTTGGGCCGGGAAGCATGGGCAACTCACTGGTGGCCGACGACCGGGTGGATGGCGTGACCTTCACCGGGTCGGTTCCCGTCGGCTTCAGCATTCGAGACACGGTCACGGCTCGCAACGGGCGAGTGCAACTTGAGCTTGGTGGTCACAATCCTTCCATCGTGTTCGACGACGCCGACCTCGACTACGCCGTGCCGATGGTGGTCAACGGGGCCATGGGTTCTACCGGCCAGAAGTGCACGGCCACCCGCCGCATCATCGCCGTCGGCGATGTCTACGACGAACTGGTCGACCGGCTCGGTGCCGCAGTGCGGGAGCTTCGCGTCGGTGACGGCCTCGACCCCGAAACCGCCATTGGACCGATCGTCAGCACCCGGGCTCGGGCCGAGGTGGCTGAAGGACTGGACAAAGCCAAAGCCCAGGGTGCCGAAGTGGTGGCCACTGCTTCCATACCCGACACCAGCGACTGTTACTTCGCCCCAACGTTGTTGACCGGCACCACCGACCTCGACATCTGGACCGAAGAGGTGTTCGGCCCCATCTCGACCGTGGTTCGGGTCGACTCTGAAGACGAAGCGTTCGCCTTGGCCAACGATACGGTGTTCGGGCTATCAGCCTCGGTCTTCACCAACGACCTTTGGCGCATCGACCGAGCGGTCAACGAACTCGAAGCTGGCTTAGTCAAGATCAACGCCCCAACCACCGGCTCGGAGCTGCACGTACCATTCGGAGGGGAGAAGCAGTCATCGGGCCATGCGGCCCGTGAGCAGGGCGACACCGCCCATGACTTCTTTACTCGAACCCGGTCGGTCTACATCAACCCCGGCCGTCCTCGGCCCTAGTCCCACCCACCAGCTCCCACATCGGTGAGTTGTTTCGCGAGAGTTGAGAATGATTCCGGGTGCCCGGCGGGTTGCAAACTTACGATAAGAATGTGCCCCTGTCCGACCTACCGGCCGGACGACCCGGAGGTAAGTGTCCGTGAACCGCAGTCAATTCCTTGCCGTCGTAGCGATCGTCGCCGTTGTCGGCGCCCTGGTTGTTACCCGACTTCAATCCGGGGCGGAAACAGAAGCAGCTGCTACTCCAAGTACCGGCGACTCGGCATCCAACCCGGAGTCGACAGCAGACGAAGCCACATCTGTCGCTGACGCCGAACCAACGGCAGAACCGGAGATCGAGGCGCCTCCGATTCTTGACCCGAAGCCCGCACTAGTTGGCATCGATGGCTGGATCAACACCGACGCCACCAGCCTCGACGACTTCGATGGTCAGGTTCGAGTAGTCGAGTTCTGGACCTTCGGTTGCTTCAACTGTAAGAACAGAATCCCGCACACTCAGGAGCTGTACGCCCAATACAAAGATCAGGGTTTGGAGATCATCGGCATACACGCCCCGGAGTTTGACCGAGAGCGTGATCCGGCAGCCGTCGAGGAGGCAACGGTCCGCCTCGGCATCGACTGGCCGGTGGCGCTCGACACCGAGAAGACGAACTTCCGATCGTGGCAGACCAACCGCCGGTTCTGGCCCCGGGTGTACGTGCTCGATCAGAACGGTGATGTCCGCTACGACCACATCGGCGAAGGTGACTACGACGGTCTCGATGACATCGTGGGCGACCTCATCGAAAACGGGCCGTAGGCCGACGGTTCTTCACGATGTCCACCCTGTCGCTTTTCGGTGAGGGTTTCGAGTCGGCGCTGCTCACCTGCTCGCTGATTCTTCTGGTTCCCGGCGCCGCTGTCGGACTTACCGCACGCAAAGCCGCCATTCCAGCGATCGCGGCCTTCTCGCTCGGCGTCCTGGCTTTGTCATGGCTCCGGTTCAGCGCCCGAGGTGGCGGCTTCTCCAACGTCATGATCGCCGCCGCACTCCTGCTGGCCACCGTGGCCCTCTTCGCTTCGTTACGTACTTCTCTGTTTGGCGCCCTTCCCGGTCGTGTACTGCACCGCGCTGATGTGGCGGCTCTGCCTGCAGGTTTCGTTGCCGGTGGAGCGGCGGCCGAGTTGTGGAGGCCGTGCGTCGGCCAGCACTTCGGCCAACTACTCAACGACCTACCAGAACGAGGCCTATCAGGCCTCGTCTTGATGGCCGTGTACCTAGTTGGGACTCTGTCCCCGCTGGTGGTAGTCGGGGCTCTCCAGCATCTAACACCTGAATCGAAGCGGGACACGATCGAGTCGATCGGGGCTGTTGCAGGCGCCATCTTATTGACGTTGTTGGCTTTGACTACCGCCGCCGGCCTGCACGAGGAGCTTGTCAGTCAACTGTTCTTGTGGAGCGTTGACCGAGTATGAGCGCCTCTGATCGCGCTTGGGTCTCCTAGCGAGCGCCGACCCAAGAATCGGCAAACAACCGGGCGAACCACCAAGCTCCGCGCATATGTTGACATTGGCTCAACACTTATGCGGCGGTCTGTGAGGTCCGGTCGCTGCGTCCGATATCCATCCAGATCGTAACGATCGGGTGGGCACAACTGGCGGGAGTGATCCCATGTATCTGTCACCTCAAATGAGGAATGGCGTCTTAGCTGTACTTGCCGTTGGATCGGTGCTTTTAGGTGCCGGGCTGATGTGGGCACTCAGCGGTGACGACAACGACAGCCCGGGGGGAGCGACGGCGGCAGTCGACGATGCGCCTAACACCGTCGTACCTGACCCAGCATTAGCTGGCGAGCCTCCCGAGCTGGGCGCCCCCGAGCAACCAAACAGCCTCCTGCGGGTTGACGGCCTGGCCAGCGCCACTACGTCGCCGACTTCCACTCTGTTGTCCAGCACGACCTCTACAGCGACGACAGCAACGACACTGCCAACGACCGGGCCAACCGTCGTCAATGGCACGGACCCCTCGGAGTCGTCATCCACAACGGCGCCGACGACCGCTCCGACCACAACAGCCGCCCCTGCGACAACCACCACGGCACCGCAATCCAGCACCACCCGGTCGTCGGGTAACGCCGTCTTCCACCGGGTCACCAAAATACACACCCTGACCTCGGGAACAGTGAACCGGGACACCTGGACCAACGGAGACATCACCTTCTTCGCCCCGCCCGGCAAGGTCAGTCCTGAAGTCGGCATGGAGTGGACCAGATGGTACGCCCAAGTCGACAGCTTGTACCGCAAGATTTCCAACGACCCCGAATTCGACATCGTCTACCGCCGTCGTGACCCGGTGAACTTCGCGCCGAACAAGAAGGTGTTGGGAGCGGTTTCGACCTGCGGAGCCGGCTGTGGTAACAAAACCCAGGCCGAGATCGATGAGGGCTTCCTCAACGACATGGTGGCCAACCCAACTGACAAGTTCCTGCAAGGCCAATGGACGCTGTACTACGAGATGGGCCGAGGCGGCAGACACGAACCGTGGTACGGACGGGCTACCTGGCCGACAAACACGATTCTGATGCCGCACCTGATGGCCGGGATCGCCTTCCATAGTTTCGGTGGAGACGCGGCGTTAGAAAAGGGCATTGTCGGCAACCTGTCGCAGGGTCTTCGGGACTGGGAAGCCATGGACAAGGAGTGGGTTGACCACTTCACCGCAGCCGACCAACAGAAGATGGAAGGCGCGCCGGCTTCGCATGACCTCATGGCCGCCATGCTCTACCGGGTACTGGCAGAAACCGATGTCGACACTGTGGCCCGGGTAATGGATGAAATGACCAACAAGCCAGAAGCCGCCAACGCCACTCAGGCCATGTGCGACTTTCAGGACGCGGTCAACTCGCAAACCGGCGGCCGCTTCCGGGACCAGATGAAAGGCCCTTGGGGTCTCCCCGACAGCTGCCCGTAGCCTGCGCCAAGGCCAAGTCAAGTCTGGCCAACGTCGCGTCGATACAGGCGATATGCGGGTTCGCAATCGCTTCATTGGAGTCGCCGCCATGCTGCCAGGCGTGGCTGTGGGCTTGGCATCCTTCGAGGCCGCGGCAGTGCGACCTCTGCTGCTGTTTGTCATCGTGGTGGTGGCCGCATCGTCGTGTCTAGTCGCAGCGATAAGTCTGGCCGTCGTGGCCCACCGCAATGATCAGGCCGAACTTGGGTTTGTGGCCGCCTTCTTCTTCGCCGCTTCGATGCTGCCTCTAGTCCACGGCATCACCGTCCCATCTGTTCTGTATGGAACCAACGCCGCCACCATGACATCGGTCTTTCTGGCGGTTCCGCTCGGCCTCATTGGAATCGGTCCGTCACTGATTCGTCGTAGCTCCGTTGGCCGGCGAATCGGCCAACGGTGGCGCCAATGGGTTCTGTGTCATGCGGCGGCGACGACGGCATTGGCCGTTGCGCTGGTCGCTGTGCCGGATATCCGTCTACACCCAGAGCCGGGGTCAAGCCTTGCCTGGGTGTTCGCCACCGGGTTCTTTGCCGGAACGGTTTTCGCCGGGCAACGCCACGCCTGGCTGGCCGATGTGGCCGGACGTCCCGGTCCCGTCGTGATCGGGGTCGGCCTGATTATGGTAGGGACCAGCTCCTTTGCCTTCATCGATACCACACCATTCTCGCTCTGGTTCTGGGTGGTGCATGGCATCGACATTCTCGGCGTGTTCCTGGCCACCGTCGGGGGCGTCATTGTCTATCGCCATCGCCAGCCCATCGGCGAAGTGGTCGGGCCAATCCTGGCGGTCGACCCTCACGCCGCGTTGGAACTCGGCCTCAGCCCGATCGTTCACCGGTTCGTGCGTGACCTGCAAGCCAAAGACGAGATCACTCGCCATCACGTGGTTCGAACAGCCGATCTTGCCATTGACGTCGCTGTCGAGCTTGGCCTTTCGGCCGAGGTCGTGCGTCGAACCGGCTTGGCCGCGGTTCTACACGACATCGGCAAGCTTGAGATCCCCGATGAGATCTTGACCAAACCAGGTCGCCTTACCGACGATGAGTTCGCTGTGATGCGCGCTCACGCCGAGTTGGGCGGCGAGATGTTGAAGAAGGCGTCAGAGCTATCGGACTTGGTCGACGCTGTGCGGGGACACCACGAACGATTCGACGGAACCGGGTATCCCGACCGCCTTGCCGGTGAGCAGATTCCCATCGAAGCCAGAATCGTGTCGGCCTGTGATTCCTACGACGCCATGTCCAACACCCGGCACTATCGCGTGGGACTTGAGCCGGCGAAGGTGCGGGCGATTCTGTCCGAACATCAAGGAGCCCAGTGGGACCCCCTCGTGGTCAATGCGTTGCTGGCTGTCATTGACAACAGGGGACAAACACCGGAACCTCGGCTCGAAAACATCGGCCGCCTGGGAACAGTTGCTGCTGACCGCAAGTTCGGCTGTTCGTGCCTGCCCGAAGAGGTGCTGGTCGCCGGCTAACCGTAGGCGGCGAGTTGCTACCCCTAAGCCTTGGCTTGCTGAGAGAAGAACGAGGCCCCGGTGGGGACCTCGGGGTAGTCCATCTCATAGCTGGAGCATCGAACCCGGTTGGTACGCTCCCCTCTCACCACCTCGCCTTCATAGACGCTTGGCAGATGATTGACCTGCAGCGGCTTCGAGTCTTCGGCCCGGTACTCGTTGATCAGCAACGTCCGGGCGTGATCCGACGTGTTGGGAGCTGAGCCGTGCAACAACCTGGTGTGCATGAGGCAAGCCGATCCGGCCGGGCCGTAGACGGGAACGGCATCGCCGACGTGGGCTGTCTCCACGTCGGTGCTCACAGTGCCGGTGTACACACCGTCATGCCAGTGGTCCCACAGCTCGGCCCGATGGGTTCCGGGCACCACGTTGAGTGGGCCGTTCTCCAGCGTGACCTCGTCCAGAAAGAACAGGCAGGCGATCAGGTCCTCATTGGTGTGAGGCTGAAACATGAAGTCCTGGTGGTACTTAACCTCAGTTGACGCCCCGGGTTGTTTGGCGTTGATCTTGGAATTGTTGAACTCAACATTTGGTCCGATCAGCTGCGCCACAGCGTCGAGGGCCCGATTATCCCGCATGACCTTCAGGTAGGCGTCGGACACTTCCATCGGTGACGCCACCCGACGCAGGCGGGGCGCATCGGCCGAATGCTCGGGCGCCAAGTCAAACCGGGCCCGACCGGCCAACGTGTCGCCGTAGGGTTCGCGGTGTTGGCGACTCTCCTCGGTCCAGGCATCGAAATCGGCCACGATGGCTTCAAGCTGTTCGGCCGTGACCGCCTCGGAGAGGAACAGATAGCCGTTGGCCCAGTAAAAGTCGATCTGCTCGGCCGTCAACGGCCCATCGGTCTGACGCTCAGCCATTCCGCTGATGGTACGGATCTCCCCGGCATACGACAAACCCTGGCCGGCTGCCGTGGGCCACCGGCTGACCAAGACTCAGCTCATAGCGGCCGAGCGTTCAGTGCGGGTTCCGGTTCGTACCGCAATGGCCAGGGCGACAATGGTGATGCCTATCCCCACTACGTACGTCGCTTGCCAGCCCTCGATGAAAGCGACGTCGGCACCAACTGTTTCAGCCACGTCGCCGAGAGGAATATCAAAACCCCTGGCAGACATAAACCCGGCAACGACAGCGGTGGCGCCGGCCTGACCAACCACGCTACCGACGGTTCGAGTGACGTTGGTAAAAGCGCCACCGACCCCAAGGGAGTCAGCGGGCATGGCCCCCATCATCATGCTGTTGGCCGGCACGTTCCAGAGTCCTTGACCCAGACCGTTCCCGGTGATGGCCAGACCAACAAGGGCTACAGGTGAATCTTTGCCGACAAACACCAGCAACGCGAGAACCACAATCTGAAAACCGAGGCCGACCACAATCGGCGAGCGGGGGCCGACCCGGTCGTACATCCGGCCCGAAACCTGGGCACCAACGATCATCCCTACCGCAAACAGGGCCAGAAGGCTCCCAACTGTGCTGGTGCCCAACTGCCGTACACCGAGCAGGAAGATCGGGATGAGAAACAAGATGGTGGTAGACGCAGTAAACGACACCACGCGAATGAGCGCAGCCCGCCGGAACTCTGACACCCGAAAAACCCGAAGATCAAGCATTGGTGTCGGATGAGCCAGCTCCGTTCGGACAAAACCGACAAGCAGCGCGACAGCCACGATCGCCGCAGCCAACGCCACGGGAGAACCCAACCCGAACCCGAACGGATCATTGAGGGTGAGCACCAAGACGGTGATAAACCCGGCGGCCAATACGGCACCCCACCCGTCAAAGGCCCGCCTTTCTGACGACGAGCCAGTCGGCTCAGCCCCGAGACCACGAACGGTGATAAGGAATACCCCGGCAGTTGGAACGGCCAATAGTAGGAAGAGTGTGTTCCACTCAAGCCGATCCAGGGCCAGGCCACCGAGGAACGGGCCAGCCGCTGCGCCAAAGGCCACAGCCGTCGTCTGACCGCCGAGAGCCATCCCGCGCTCAGAGGCGGGAAAGGCACCAACCAGAATCCCGGTTCCGACGGCTTGAACCAGCGTGTTGCCCAGAGCGGTCACGATGCGGGCAGCGATGAGAAACCCAAAGCTCGGCGACAATCCGGTGAGGATCAACCCGGCACCAAACACGGCGATGCCGAACTGCAGCGTTCGAAACCGGCCGACAACATCGGCCAGCCGACCAAGCGGAAGCAACAAAGCAGCGACGATGAGGGACTCGACGATTACCACCCAGCCGACGGTCCGGAGTGTCACGTTGAAATCGTCGGCAATGGCCGCCAGAGCTAGGACCGACACTGTCATGGTGGCCACGGTTATGAAGAACGACGATCCGACGGCGATCATGACCGCCCATTTGTGCGGTATCGATCTAGACGCTGACACCATGGCACCGTATCCTCACAGCAGATCCTCACAGCAGATCCTCACAGCAGCCATGCTCTCAGCAGATCCTCACAGCAGTCATGCTCTCGGTGCGTTCGGCGTGATTGCGGCGGAGCCGCCGACTACGGTGTTGGCCCAACACAGGGGCTCGCAAACATGACCGCAGATCAATTCGGACTCGATCAACTCGAAATCAATCAATTCGGGGTCGAACTTGAAATCGAGGTGCTTGCCTCTTCACCTCAACAGCGGGACGACGGATTGATTGTGTTGGCTTTGGGCCGCAACACCCGTTCGATCAACAGCACCAGTGAGCGAGAAGTGATCGTTGCCATTGACCGCACCGGCCAGGTTGTCTGGCAACGGGACATGCCGTTCGGCTTGATGGACTGCCGGCTGTCTCGTTCTAACAGCCTGCTGGTCATGGCCTCCAGCGGCCAGATCGCCGAACTGGCCCCGGACGGCTCGATGATCGGGCGGTGGTATAGCGAGCTGTACCACCCCGATGGCATCGACGGTGCCATTTCCATGCCCACCTTGAAGTTCCACCACACGGTCAACGAGCTTCCGGACAACAAGCTGGTGAGTCTTTCAGCCAGACTGCTGTCGGGAGTCAACGGTGATCCGGACTGGCCCGACACCATGGTCGACACCGTCATCATCTTCGACCGGGACGGCACCGTGGAGATCGAGTTCCCGCTGACCGACATTCTCGATATTGATCGCCACACCTACGGTCAGTACGTTCCCTATTGGCCTTTGCAGGGGTGGAACGGTTGCGCCGACTGGAGCCACGGCAACTCAGTGACCGTCGACCCCGCCGACGACAATCTCATTGTCTCACTTCGACACCAGGACGCCGTAATCAAGGTGACTCGTACCGGTGAGCTGATATGGATCCTGAGCATGGCCGACGGCTGGCGTCCACCGTGGTCCGACAAGCTGCTCACGATCGACGGCGGGCGACCGTTCACTCATCAACACGATGTGGGATTCACCGACGACGGCACTCTGCTCCTGTTCGACAACGGCACCTCGAGTGCGTTCCCGCCTGAACCGGTGACCCCGCTAGAGGACCGTGAATCGTTCGCCCTCGGCTACCGCATCGACGCCGAAGCCATGTCGGCCACCGAGGTGTGGCGCTACGGCGGTCAGGCACTCCCCTACACCAGCTATGTCGGCGGGGTGACTCAAACCCCCAACGGCAACCGCTTCATTGCCTGCACCGGCATCAACACGCTCCCCGACGGAACCCGCCCCAATTCGCCGCTACACGGAGCCGGCTCAGTCGAGCTGTTCGAGGTGGTCCCCAACGGCGACCACGGCAGCAACCAGGACGAGATCGTCTTCCACGCCCGTATCGAAGACCCCACAGCCGGAGCCGACCAGGGCTGGAGCGGCTTCCGCCCCCAGTACATCCCAAAGGGCTTCCTGATCGATTGATCCCGACGCCCGGCGCCCTCGCTCAAGCGGCAAGAAGCGCTGGCCAGGGAATCCAGCTGATCGGCCTCACTATGAATGGTCGACGGCAAGATGGTGTACAGATCCGAAACGTCCTGCGGAGGCTAGAGCGATGGGATTTCTAGAAGCAGATCGCGACCTCACAGAGGTCGGCGACGGAACAGAAGTTGTGATTACGGGAACCGGGGTTCCCAGCATCAACCCACAGCGGGCCGGTGCCGGTGTGCTGATCCGTTGTGGCGACCTCGTCCTGCACTTCGATGCCGGACGGGCCACCGCCGCCAGGGTGGTCGAGACCGGCGTGGACATCGCCGACATCAATGCTTTGTTCATCACCCACCACCACTCCGACCATGTAATTGGCCTGCACGACTTTCTTATCGGCCGCTGGGTGGAGGACGACCTTGGGACCACACCTCAACTGGACATCGTGGCCCCAAACGGGCCGTCCACCCGGTACTGCGAGAAAACGTTCGAGCTGTGGGCCGACGATCTGGAGGTCCGTGCCGTCCACAACGGCCGCCAGGCCGACATCAACGCCCGACTACTCGGGTTCGACGTCACCGACGGTGTCACCGAAGTGTGGACCTCCGGCGACGTGCGCGTATTGGCCGGTCCGGTCCGGCACGAACCGGTGCCAAAGGCGGTCGGCTATCGGGTGGAGACCCCACACGGAGTCATCGCCATCAGCGGTGACACCAGAGTCTGCCCGGAGGTGGAAGCGCTGGCTGCCGGGGCCGACGTTGTGGTGTATGAAGCCATGCGGACTCAGAAGATCCTTGACTATCCAGCCGAACTCCACTTCATAGGCGACTATCACGCCGACACGTTCCAGGTCGGGCAGCAAATGGCCGAGATGGCGATTCCGACTCTGCTGTTGACGCACCTGCTGCCCACGCCGACAACCGAGGCGGAACAACAGGCCTTCGTCGATGACGTCCGGGCCGGGGGCTACACCGGTGATGTCATCGCCTGCGATGACCTGGACGGTGTGCGCCTAGGTTCGGATAGGAGAAAATGACCCCCGAACGATTACTCGGCCGGCACATGCCCGCCTACGGAGCACTTTGACTCCGAGGCAAAGCACATGCCACTGTTTGACCTGACCAGGTTGGTCGAGGCGCCCACGACATGAAACTCTTCTCCCACAAGTCCCGTCCGGTACACATGGGGCCCTATCCCCTGGAGCAACTTCCGCGCCTCGATGACCCCACGGCAGCGCAAGCGACCATCGGCGGTTCCCGGCCGGTTGAGCCTCGGGCCGAAGGCACCTACAGCGCCGGCCACGCCTACCAGCTCTACATCGACCTGTTCAACGAGCAGCGGACCGGCGAAGTGTCCGAACCGGCACCCATTCCCGACGACCCAACCGAGCGAGCCAACAACCTCAAAGCTGGCCTCTACTTCCTCGACGCCGACATGGTCGGCTGTGGCATCATTCCGACTGACGCGTGGACCGCTAGTCCTCCCGACAGCGAGAATACCGGCCACCACTACGCCGTGGTCACTCTGGTGGCCCACACTCGGATCGTAGGCCGAGACCAACCGGGCGACGAGTGGATCGACGGGACCCGCCAGGTCAACGCCGACCTTCGGGCGGCCGAGCTTTCGGTGCTAACCGCCGGCTACATCCGCCGTCTCGGTTTCGCCGCCACCGCCCATACGCCAACGGCAACCGACCTTGATCTTGATCGGGTCGCTCTGCAAGCCGGCGTCATCGAAGCGGCTGGAGGCAAGCTACTGGTGCCATACCTTGACGGTGGGTTCTCGCTGTCAGTTGTCTCCACCGCCATGGAGATCACGCCCGACGGCCCGTTGGCCCGGCGTAGCCTGCTGGCATCGCTGCGCTCGACCCGGTCGATGGGTTGGCTGTTGGGCCGAGGGGGCACCAAGGCTCGAATCGGCCGTCTCAACGGCGACCACCGACCGCTGCACATGGGCCGCTACCCAATGGAAAAAATCAAGCGGGTGCCGGAAGCAACCACCCTGATCATTCCCGACGAGGTGAAACGGGTACCGGTGCGGGCCGGTGGTTTCCCTCGGGCCGCCCACGGCGATATGGGCCCGAAGTTCCAGGCCGACGTCAAGGTCTTCGCCTACAAGACCCCGCAGTCGCAAACCTACATTCAACAAATCGCTTCGATGACTCCTCATCAGGACGGTCCGGTGGCAGACGATGTCGCCCCAGGCAGCACCGACCCCGACCACAATGCCGACGCCCTCAAAGCGCTTGCCTACCATCTGGGCGGCGACATGGTCGGGATGTGTGAAGTACCCGAATACGCCTGGTACTCACACAACGGCAAGGGCGAGGAAATCACCCCCCGCCACCGCTACGGCGTGGTCATCCTGCTCGATCAGGGCTACGAAACCATGGAAGGCGCCAGCGGCGACGACTGGGTGTCCGGCGCCCAGTCAATGCGGGCCTACATGAGGGGGGCGCAGATAGCCGGCATCATGGCCGAGCATCTTCGCTCACTCGGCCACAGCGCCCGCAGCCATACCAACCGCGACTCCGAGGTGCTCCACATTCCTCTGGTACTAGAGGCCGGGTTGGGCGAGATGAGTCGGATCGGCGAACTGGTACTCAACCCCTTTGTCGGGCCACGATTCAAATCGGTTGTCCTGACCACCGACATGCCACTCACCCCCGATCTCAAGATTGACTTCGGGCTCCAAGACTTCTGCAACAAGTGCACCAAGTGCGCACGGGAGTGCCCGTGCGGGGCCATCCCCTTCGACGACAAGATCATGTTCAACGGCTACGAGACTTGGAAACCCGACGTCGAGAAGTGCACCAAGTACCGGCTGGGCAACCTGAAAGGCTCGGCCTGCGGGCGCTGTATGAAGACCTGCCCGTACAACATCGAGGGCGTCCTGGCCGAACGGGTCTTCCTCTGGTCGGCCATCAAGTTGCCGTTCACCCGACGGTGGATCGCCAACCTCGACGACAAGGTCGGCAAAGGTTCCATCAACCCTAGTAAGAAGTGGTGGTGGGATTTGGAGTGGAAGGACGGTCGCACCATCGAGCCGGAGAAGGGCACCAACGCCCGCCAACTGGACCTCGGTCGTGGGCGCCTTGCCGAACGCCAAAAGGTCGCCATCTATCCCCCGGAAGTTCTGCCGGCCGGGGACAATCAGGGTGTACCGGTGAAGTTGGTTCGCAAGGAGGCGATCGAGCGATACGCCACCGCCGAGCGCCCGGCTGCCGCCAGAAAGCGATCAGCAAAGGTCGCTCGCCGTTGATGGCCTTGCCCGCCTAGATCGGCAAATCAAACTGGCGGAAGCCGCTGCGGCACGATCAGAGCGAATCGGGCGCCTCCGAGTGGGCTGACCGCCAAGGTAAGAGAACCACCGACGCGGTCCACATCGGCCTTGGCGATAGCCAGGCCCAAGCCGGCGCCCCCGTCGCTGCGAGACCGGCCGGCGTCGGGTCGGTAGAAGCGTTTGAACACGTGCTCCCACTCATGCTCCGGGATTCCGGGCCCGTCGTCATCGACAATGATTGTTACCGCGTCGGACGAGACATTCACCGACAACTCAACTTCGTCGTCGTGGTAGCGCAAGGCATTGGCGACCAAGTTGGCCAACGCTCGGGTCACATCGGGGACAAGAACCTTCTGTTCCCGTTCATCCAACACCGGCATCGTCACCCCGGCATGATCAGCAATAGCCAAGACGTCGGACAACGGGCGATCCGGTTGGTCGTGCACCTGACCTTCGTCCAGAGCAGCCAGGGTCAGTAAGTCGTCGACCAGAGTCGTTAGTCGGTCGGTCTGAGCCTGAACCGATTCCGCCAACTCCGCCGCGTCACCACCCGCCGGTTGCCCGGCGTGCCGTAGTGCGTACTCGGCGTCAGCGGTCAGCACCATTAACGGGCTACGCAGCTCGTGGGAGGCGTCGGACACGAAACGACGACGCTCGTCGTCGGCGGTTCGAAGCTTCGCCAGCATGGCGTTGAAGGTCGACGCCAGTTCGGACAATTCATCGTCAGCTGTGCCAACCGGCAGCAATTCAGACGCCGGGTCGGCGGCGATGGCCTCGGCTTGTTCCCGTAGGCGACGAACGGGAGCCAACGCCTGGTTAACCACCACCCAGGTGATGACTCCGACGATCAGCCCGGTCAGCAGAATCGAGATCCACAAACCAGACCGAATGGTGGCCAGGGTGGAGTCGATCTGCTGGGTGGAGACCACACCGACCAGTGCCAGAATGTCGTCGCGATCGCTGAACCGGATCACCCGTACAGTCCCAGGCTCGACTTCCGGGATAGCACGACCGGCTTCGATGACCCGCACGCTGGCGTCCACACGAAAGCTGGCCGACGGCCGCACCGGGCCATCGGACTCAATGGAGGCCTCGACCTCGTCGAGCCGATCGTTCAACAGGTCCAGCTGCGACTGCCGGGTGAAGTCGACCACGCTTAGATAGCCGATTGTTGCCACCACGCTGAGCAGTGCGACGGTGCAGAAGGCCGAGGCCAGCGCAATCCGGCTTCGAATACCGCTGTTCATTTGCACCCACTGGTCATCTACGCCTCATTCGGGGGTAGTCGCCAGTTGGAAGCCGACCCCGCGGGTATTGGTGATGGTTCCAGCCCCAAGCTTTTTACGCAGACGGTTGATGTAGACGTCGACCGAGCCAGGGTCTCCATCGAAATCCAGACCCCATGCCGATCTGATGATCTCCTGGCGGCTCACCGCGGCACCGGCGGCGACGACAAGTACGTACAGCACCTCGGCTTCCTTCTTGGTAAGGGGTACCTCGTCGTCACTGACCCAGCACCGGTTGCCCGCCAAGTCGAATCGGATCTCGCCGTGGGTAAGTTCGTTGGTCGACGAGCCACCGGATCGTCGCACTGCTGCTCGGAGACGGGCGGCCAGAACGTTGATTTGCACCGGCTTGGTGAGGAAGTCGTCAGCCCCCATGTCGAGTAGGTCAACTTGGTCTAAGTCACCGCTCTTAGCGGTCAGAACTACGACTGGGGTCTCGTCGTTTCTGGCCCGCATGCGTTCACAAACCTGGTAGCCGGTAAGTTCGGGCAGCAACAGGTCAAGCACCACGACGTCAATCTCTCCCTCGGTCACTCGCCACAGGCCGTCTACACCGTTGATGGCCACCTCAACCGAGAACCCTTCAACCTCGAGTCCGCGGGAAACGACTCGGGCGATATCCGGATCGTCCTCTATGAGCAGAACTCGCATAATTCAACGGTAGTCCCCTCGGACGAGCCGCTAAAGGCCTGGGCTCGAAGGCTGTTAAGACCCGGTTCAGATCGGTTCGGGTTCAATTCAGGAAGCGAAGGTCACACTCGCAGAGCTGGTCAAATCGGTCAACCGACCGGGATCCAGCACCAGTTCAGCACACCACTACAAGAAACTTGAGAGGAACGCTCATGCGATTGACCAAATCCGTACCAACAGCAGCCATTGCCCTGATCGCCCCGATCGGCGTCGGCTATGCCATCACCGCCAGCGCCGCTGTCGGCGCAGGTGGCGGCGGCGAACCCCACGAAGTAGACCAGTTCACCACCGATGGCTACGTCATCGACCGGGAACAGTCCGACGGGCTGCCGGCCACCGTTGTCGTCACCGACGCCGACGGAGACATTGTGGGCCCCAACGACTATGACGACCTTCCCCAGGAGGTCGCCGACCTGCTGAACGAGGTGTCAGACGACGAATGGGAACCTGTCGACTCGTTCGGCCTCGAAGGGGCGTGGAACGTGGACGGTGATGAGCCGTGTTACAACCCGATCGAACCGGGCGGTGACATCACGACAACTGGCGACGAAGGAGCTTTCCACATGGCCCTCGACATCGACGGCCAGTGGATCCAGGAACCGGTGTACTTCAGTCCAGACGCTATGCCAAGCGATGATGTGCTATACGACGCAAGCCAACGCGGAGCTGCATTTGAGCTCGATGGCGCCCAACCGTTGGAACCCTGCGACTAGGACCCCCGACTCGTTATCAGCGGTAACGGCAGGCGTCGACGCTCGGGCAACCGAGCTCGGCGTCTGCCTCGGCGCGTTCAGACCCATCGACGTTCTTGTTGTCGCCCGAGCTGCAGGCGCCGTGGCCTTCTCGTCATCGCTCTTGCACTGATTTTGCTGAGTCGATCGGACACTCCAAATCCCAGCGGCGCATCGACCAAGTAGTGATTGCGCCAGCCACGGCGCTGGACACGAACGTAGCCGTCATTTTGAAGGTCACTGAGAGTTCCGTGAACCCGTCCCTCGGTGACGCCGACCTGTTTGGCTATCTGCCGTTGCAGAAGATCGGGATCTCGGTAGGGGGCGAGCAGCACATGGGCGTGGCTAGTCAGAAACGTCCAACTGCGTTCCGGCTTTCTCATCGGGCCCTCTCCTCAATCTGGCTGTTAGGCGCCGACACCTGCCAGGATCGGTTCGGAGGCGGCCACCGGGTGGCTACGACCAGCCAGAGAGACGATGTGTCCATTGCCCTCACCCTCGGAGGGTTGGCAGGCTGCAGCGGCGAGGGCGGCTCCAGAACCCATCCAGGTGCTTTCTATCGGGACACCATCTGCTGAGATCGAGGTCCGCCTTGACCTCGGCGATGGACAGCGACGGCGACGACGGTGACGGTGACGGTGACGGTGACAAGCGTGAGGGGAACCACGAAGAAGACCATGACAAAGCCAAAGCGATCAGCCACCTTGTGCCCAGTGGCATCAACAACCAAGAACAGCATGTACGCCACGTAGTAGGCCACGAAAACGGCCCCTTCCCACCGGTCGAGCCGTTTGTCCCACAGCACCATCGGAAGACAGGCAAACGCCGCCGCTACCAAAATCGGAATGTCCAACCCCACCGCGTCCGGGCCCACAACCAATCCCTCACCGGCCGCCAAACCACCTGCCGCCAGGACCAGCAGGATGTTGAAGATGTTCGAGCCGACGGCGTTGCCGACCACAGATGCCGCTCACCTCGCATGACGGCGATACCGGTGGTGGCAATTTCCGGCGCCGATGTCCCCAGAGCCACAATCGACAGGCCAACGATCAACTCCGGAACCCCAAGGAACCTGGCGACCCCCTCGGCCCCTGACACTACGAACTGGGCGGACAGCACCAGAAGAGCAACGCCAAAGGCCACAGAACCGATGTCGACTAGAAGATGACGCTCACCTTTCTGCCCTACCACTGACTCGACCGTTGATGCTTGACCTCCGGCCGATGAACGCAACGTCCAGCCGACGAAGATGATGAGTGACCCCACGAGCACGGCACCGTCGAGTCGATCCAGCTTCTCATCAAAAGACAGAACCAGCAGAGCGGCCGATGCCCCGATCATGACAGGTATGTTAATTCTAACCATCCGGCTTGCGACCGTGATGGCCCCCAAGGAGGCGGTCAAACCGAGCACCAGCAACACATTGGCGATGTTCGAGCCGATGATCGAGCCAACCGCCAACGGGGCGTCGTCGACGGCCAGGGACTGGAACACCACCGCCAACTCTGGAGCGCTGGTGCCGGCAGCCACAATCGTCAGGCCGACGACGCTGGGAGCCAAACCTATACGAAGGCCAAGCCGGGACGCCCCTCCAACCACGAGACTTCCGCCCGTCAGCAAACCAACCAGGCCAACCAAGAACGACACTATCGAGGTCAATATCATCTGTACCTCACCTCAAGACGTCTAGCGGCACGCCGCCCACACCGAAACCCCTGCCTCGACCCTCTCGACTCGGACAAGACCCAACAATAGACACCTATCATTGTTTATAGCATTTTAGTTGTGCTTTTAGTGATATAGCTTTATCGTAACTGACATGCTCTGGCTTCTCCTTGCGGCTCACATCGTTGGCGTCGCCGCTGCCGCCATTGCCGGCCGACGTGGCATGCGGACAGGCCTATTGGTAGCCGCCATTGCCCCTGCGGCCACCACGCTCGTCGCTGTGTCGGATCTCGTTTCATCCAGGCCCGATCGGCGGGGCGAGCTTGAATGGGTCCCGGGTCTCGACCTGAACCTGAACTTTCGGACCGATGACCTAGCCCTGATGATGACCTTGCTGGTCTCCGGCATCGGAGCGCTCGTCTTCGTCTACGCCGCCGGATACTTTTCCCCCGACGCTTCCGGGTCGAGCAGATTTCCAGCCTCGCTACTGGCTTTCTCGACATCGATGCTCGGCCTGGTCTGGGCAGACTCGATCTGGACCCTCTTCATCTTCTGGGAACTGACGTCGGTCACATCCTTTCTGCTGGTCGGGCACAAGAATACTGACCTAATCGTCGCCACCGCCGCCCGCCGAGCACTGTTAATCACCGGAGGCGGCGGCCTGGTACTCCTGGCCGGGCTGTTGGTGCTAAGCGGAGACATCGGCTCCACGCTCAGCGACCTGACCCCGGTAACCGGAACATCCGCCACCGTGGCGGCAATCCTCATCCTCATCGGCGCCGCAACCAAGTCCGCTCAAGTTCCGTTTCATGTCTGGCTACCGGGAGCAATGGCAGCCCCCACCCCGGTCAGCGCATATCTGCACTCGGCCACGATGGTGAAGGCCGGGGTGCTGATCGTGGCAGTCCTGGGACCGGCGTTCGCCGGGGTCGCCGCCTGGAAGTGGCTTGGCCTTGGATTTGGCGCACTATCGATGTTGTGGGGGGCCATCGGCGCTCTACGTCATCGTGACGCAAAGCTAATTCTCGCCTGGGGCACCGTTTCACAGCTGGGCCTGCTCATCACGCTGCTGGCGCTGGGGTCGGCGAAGGCGGTGTTCGCCGCCGTTTCACTCCTGTTCGCCCATGCCTTGTTCAAAGCTGCGCTATTTCTTGTGGTCGGAGAAGTCGATGTTCGCACCGGAACCCGAAACATTGACGAACTGCACGGGCTGGCTCGATCAATGCCGCTGGCCTGCGCCGTTGCGACCGCCGCCGGGCTGTCGATGGCGGGTGTACCGCCTCTGCTTGGCTTCATGGCCAAAGAAGCAGCAATCGAAGCGGTGCTCGATGCACCACACCTGGCAGGGCTCATCGCCACTGTCGCTGTCATCGGCGGTTCTGTCCTCACCGTGGCCTACACCGTTCGGTTCCTGATCGGAGTGTTCGGCCCTGGTCCGCCAACCGAGACAGCCCCCACCAAAGTCGCTCCATTGCGCCCGGCTATGACGGTCCCGGCGGTAGTGCTGGGACTGGCCGGCTTCGTCGGCTATGTCGCCGCAGGTACCGTCACCTCACTCGTCGGGCCGGCCGCCATCGAGCTTAAATCCGACGCAAGTACCTATTCCCTCATTCGCTGGCCGGGCCTAAAGACGGCGTTCGTTGTGTCTATCGCCATCGTGGCCAGTGGCACGGGCCTCGGCTTGCTGCTGAGTCGTTGGACGGGTTCGATTCCTCGACCGGTGGGAGCTGACGCAGCGGACGCATCCATCGACGGAGTCTTGGCCTTTGCTCCCCAATTCACCGGCCGCGTCCAGCACGGTTCATTGCCCGTCTACCTGGCCACGATGGGAACGACGGCTGGCCTTGCCGCCCTACCATTTGTCGTCGACCTCTCGACCGATCATCTGGTGCTGTGGGACAACCCCATTCAAGGTGTTCTGGCGGTCGCTATTGTGGCTTCGGCGGCGGCAGGCGTCGTCGTCCGCTCTCGCTTGGGAGCGGCGCTAACCCTCGGCGCGGTCGGCATCGGCGTTTCGGCGTTGTTCGTCAACCACGGCGCCCCTGACTTGGCCCTGACCCAACTACTGGTGGAGACGATTATAGTCGTCGGCTTCGTTCTCGGGCTCGGACACCTCTCACGCCGCTTTCCTAAGAAGAGCGGCTCGTGGCGGGCTGCCCGTATGGCCATGTCGCTCGCCGGCGGTCTGGTTGTGATGGCCGGTCTTGCCGCAGCGTCGGCCGCACCGGCCGGCACGGCTCCGATCAGTCAACTGGCAGAGACAGCGGTCAGCGAAGGAGGCGGTAGTAACGTCGTGAACGTAATCCTTACCGACACGCGAGCCCTCGATACCCTGGGCGAAGTAGTGGTTCTGGCCACGGTGGCAATTGGCATTCTGGCGCTTGCGCGGATACGCCAAATGGAAGCGGCAACATGATCCTGGCCCGTTCACCTGTCTTCCAGACCGGGGTGCAGTCGGCCAGCCCGCTGGCTGTTGTCGTCGGCGTCTACCTGCTCTTTGCCGGGCACAACAATCCCGGTGGGGGATTCGCTGCTGGACTTGTCATCGGCGCTGTTGTCACCCTGCGGACCGTGGCGGGACTGCAACGTCCGGTCTACGGACCGGCCCTGATCACCGGTGGAACCTTACTGGTGGTGGCTGTAGCCGCAGCCCCTTTGCTGTGGGGTGACCCGCTGCTCGACCAGAAGGTCGTCTCATTCGACCTGCCGCTGCTCGGCACGATCAAGACCGGTTCTGCGCTGCCATTCGACGTTGCGGTGACCGCCATCGTTGTAGGGCTGGTGATCGCCCTCCTTGACGGGCTGTCCACCTCTGATTCCTTGATCCCTGATCGGAGCTCCCCGTGAGCATTGCCCTCCTCGTGACCGTTGGCGGCCTCACCTCGGTTGGCCTCTATCTGGTGACCGCTAGGTCGTTGAGTCGGATCATCCTTGGTTTCACCCTGTTAGGTCATGCCGCAGTTGTGGCACTAGTAACCGCCGGCGGGCCTTCCGGGCGAGCCCCCATCGTGGGAGCCGGTGATGCCCAGATCGCCAACCCTCTGCCTCAAGCCTTGGCGCTCACCGCCATCGTAATCTCCTTCGGGCTCACGTTGTTCTTGTTGGCGTTAGCCGGGCGACAACAGGAGCTGTCGGGAGACGATCTGGTCGAAGATGATCTTGAAGATCGACGCATTGCTCGAGCCGAGCGCCAACAGGCCGGTGCGTCATGAGTGTTCTTGTCGCCGCCACTATTCTGGCGCCGCTGGTGTCGGCCGCGCTTGGGCTCGCCGCCCGAGGGCACACCCACGCCCGTGACGCAGCCACACTCGTCGGGCTGGGAGCCGCGGCCGCCGCCGCGTTGGCGCTGCTTTTCAGGGTGACGGTCGAGGGCACGCACGTTGTTCGAGTCGGCGGATGGCATCCCGAACTGGGGATCGTCCTGGTGGCCGACATGTTCGCCGCTCTGGTCCTGCCGGTTGCGCTCAGCATCATCTTCGTGGTCGAGCTATTTGCAATCGGTCAGCGCCGCACAGCCTGGGGAGCTAATCCGGAGCTGGCTGGCCCCCTCTTGGGAGTAATGACGGCTGGGGTGTCGCTAGCCATGCTGACTGGCGACCTCTTCACCTTATTCGTGGCCTTCGAGCTGATTCTGGTTTCCAGCTACGTGCTTCTGACCCATCAAGGTCAGAGGGCTCAGATTCGGTCCGGCATGAGTTATGTGGCCATGAATCTGTTGGCTTCAACCTTGTTCTTGTTTGGACTCGCTTTCATTTACGCCGCCACTGGCACCGTGAATTTGGCTTTGCTGACAGAGCGAATCCCTGACTTGTCCGAAGGGGTCCGTCTCGGTATCGGCACATGGTTCTTTGTGGTGTTCGGAACTAAGGCCGCAGTCTTCCCGCTGTTCTCCTGGCTTCCTGATGCCTACCCCACTGCCCCCACCACCATCACCGCGGTGTTTGCTGGTCTCCTGACCAAGATCGGCATTTACGCCATGATCCGGTTCCACACGCTGACCGGTATGGACCGTTTGGGGTCGCTGATGCTGGTCGTTGCCGGCGTCACCATGGTGGTCGGTGCCCTTGGTGCCCTGGCCCAATCCGATGTGAAACGAATCCTGTCGTTTCACATCATCAGTCAGATCGGCTACATGCTGATGGGGCTGGGGCTGTTCTCGGTAGCCGGAGCGGCCGGTGCCATCTTGTTCCTCGTTCACCACATGCCAGTCAAGACCGTGCTCTTCCTAGTTGGTGGCCTAATCGAGAACGACCAGGGAACGGGCAGCCTCGATCGTTCGGGAGGTATGGCCCGGCGGCGGCCCCTCATTGCCGCCTTATTCGCTATTCCTGCATTGAGTTTGGCCGGGCTCCCGCCGTTCTCAGGTTTCGTGGCCAAGTTCGCCGTGATCTCGGCTGGGATCGAGGCCGCCTCGACGCCGATTGTTGTCGCTGCCCTGGCTGCCGGGGCCTTGACGCTGCTTTCGATGGCCAAGATCTGGATAGGTGTTTTCTGGGGCTCAAGCCCGGACGCCACTGAAAGCCGGGAGAATGCTCCAGGCAACCGGCGGACCATGTTGGCGGCGACCGGACTGGCCGTGGCAGGCACGCTGACTATCTCGCTGCTGGCTGGAACTCTGTTCGATTTGAGTCTTCGGGCGGCCGAGAGTCTTCGAACGCCCGACACCTACATCTCAGCGGTGCTGTCGTGAACGCCGGAGCGGTTGCTCGGAGCATCGCCACGTTGCCCGCTCGGCCACGCCGAGTGGCAACAATCGTGTCGCTGACTGCAATGTGGTGTGTCCTTTGGGGCAACGTTTCGGTGGCGAACGTCCTGTCAGGGTTAGCGGTTGCTACGACCAGCGTGGCGTTGGGAATCGGCACTCCGGCTGAGGGTGGCGTTCGGCTATGGCCGCTCCTTCAGTTGCTGTGGTTGGTGGCCGTTGACATGGTTCGCTCAACCGTCGATGTCGCGATAGAGATTCTTACCAAGACGGACCGCACGGATGAGTCGATCGTGGCCGCTCAGCTCCCGATGCGCAGCCGAGACCATTTCCTCCTGCTCATCGTGGCCATCACCTTGACTCCTGGCACTGCCGTCGTCGACGGCGATCTGGACACGGGCACCCTCTACCTGCATATCCTTCACGACCGGCAACGTGCTGAAACCATTCAACACGTCGAACGGCTGGCTGATCTCGCTAGTCGAGCGCTGCCGGTGCCGGCCACCCCTGTACCGGAGGCAACATGATTGCAATCGCCGCCATTTGCTGTTTCGGTCTCGCTGGGTTGTGCGGCACCTATCGACTGCTTGCCGGTCCCAGTCTGGGCGATCGAATTATGGCTCTGGATGTAGTGTTGATTTCGCTGATGGGGGCCGTCTCGGTTGACGCCGCCGGACGGCAGGACACGACCTATCTGATTCTCCTGGTCGTCATCGCCATCGTTGGGTTTACCGCCACGGTGGCGGCTAGTCGTTTCCTCGAAAATGATCGTACAGACAGCACAGTCGAAGAAGTAGATCCCAACTCGACGGCTGAGGTGGCGACATGAGCATCGTGGCCGATGTGCTGATGCTGGCGGGCGGCCTGATAGCGATACTGGCCGGTGTTGGCCTGGTTCGTTTTTCAACGCCTTACGCTCGATTTCACGCGGCGGGCAAAGCCAGCCCGATTGCGTTCCTGGTGGCCGCGTTGGGGGCCAGCCTCACGTTTGGCCCGGGTGGTGCAGGGCTTCTACTAGTTGCTGCCGCAGCGATGACCTTGACATTGCCAGTTGGGGTTCACCTGTTGTTTCGCGCTACCTACCGAACGGGAGACAATAGCCATCTCACGATAGACGAGCTGGAGGAACCCGCATCAGCGGGTCGGACTAGGTCATAGGTTCACGCGACCATCGGCCGGTAGCCGGGGCGTTCAGCTGCCGAGTACCGCAATCAATTCGTCGATGGAGTGGCTGGACTCCATCGGGTGCCGCAGAGGCAACTTACCCTCAACCCGATAGTGATTTCGCCGACCGACCTTCTCGCTGACGAGATAGCCACCGTCTATCAGCTCGTGCACTATCCGCTGTACAGCACCGATTGTGATCCCAACCTGGTCGGCCACGTCACGCTGACGGACATCGGGGTTTCGACTGATAGCGATCATCACGTGAGCGTGATTGGTGAGGAACGTCCATCCCACCCCAGCCTTCTCGGTTTGCTGCGATTTGTTCATAGTTTCACCTCAGTCAATGCCACCTATAGAGTATAGCTTTTGTTTCACAACCCTCGCATATAGGCTTTTCGAGATCACCTCAACGAACACCAAAATGTCCAAACAGTACCATCACATGTCGGGTAGCTGGATCACGTTTGAGAAGCCAATCTCGGACCTCACCTTCACCGCCGACGACTCAATGCCGCTGGTACCGAACCTCCGAACCGGAGGTGACTACACACTGGTCATCTCGATTCCCGGTGGGACCGACATCGGAGACGGCATCGGCGCCGTCATCAACATCGGCCGATAGGGCAACCAGCACAACCTGAGGCGACCGGTCCGGCCCAGCCATCGATCGAGTGATAGCGTCGTCAGTACACTTGTGCTGGCGATCATGACCGACGACTACGATTCGACGAAGCTGGCCGGGACCGGGCGCCACCTGTCCGCTTCCGAGTTGCGGACCTGGACCCGCTTCCTCGACGCCTCCCGCCTCCTAGAGGAGATCCTGGCTCGAGACTTGGCCGAGAACCACGACATGACGCACAGCGACTACGAGGTACTAGTCCGCCTCGACGGCGCCGGCGGAAAAATGCGAATGACATCCCTAGCCGAGCAGGTCGTTTCGTCAGCGCAAAAGCTGACGCACACCGCCAACCGGCTGGAGAAGCGCAAGTGGATCGCCCGACTCCCCATTGAAGAGGACGGCCGAGGCCTGATGGCCACGCTGCTCCCCAATGGGAAGGCCAGGCTGGCCGACGCCGCCGACGACCATGCTGAACTAATCAGGCGATTCCTGCTCAACAGCATGAGCGGGGACGAGCAGCAGGCGATGGCCGACATCATGGACCGGCTCTCCACCCACATGCGGGTCCATCGTCGCAAAGAGTCATGCCCGGATTGCTGAGGTGGTCTAGGCAAAATGACCCGGCCGGGTCGAGCCAGCCTCAGACCGACCCCACCGTCTAGACTTCGGTTCACAGATTCGACTGACCCTCAGCGCACTTGTGCTTGGTGCAAGAGGGACTGCCCGAGGTACACCATGAGTGAGCTTCGGGCTTGATCGTCGATAAGAAAACTCGATCAACCGAAGAAACATCAGTGCCCAGATGAGACCTCAGCTCCCTGGCCGCCCATGGTGGAAACCAGGGCAGCCCCGATGAGCAATGTCGGCGTGAAGCCCAACGCGCCGCCGCTGCTACCAAGCGGACATATAGCCTTCCTGTTCACCGACCTTGAAGACAGTTCAGCAGCATGGGAGAAACGGCCGGAGGCTGCTCGAAAGGCGCTGCGCTACCACGACCGCACCGCCGAGCAAGTCACCAAGGACCACAACGGCATCTTGGTCAAGCACACTGGCGACGGTGTTGAATCGGTGTTCACCGACACCTGCGACGCAGTAGCGGCAGCAATCGAGATGCAACGACGCTTCCAGCTTCCAACATGGGACGGCGTTGAGCGCATGCGGGTCCGAGTCGGCCTGCACTCAGGTGACGCCAGCCCTGATGGCCGGGACTACTACGGCGGGGTCATCAACCGGGCGGCCAGAGTGGCCGACACCGCCAACGGTGACCAGATCGCCGTTACCGAAGCCATCGTGACCGAAGCGGAGGGAGCGATCGAAGCCGGCGTCCACTTCACCGACTGCGGTATCGCTCACCTCAAAGGTTGCGGCCAGGAGCGAATCTTCCTCGTCCATGCCGAAGGTCTCCAGGTTGACGAACGCCCGCTGCGAATACGCCGGGCCCTGGCTGGCAGCGACCTCCCTCTGGAAGCTGGCGGCCTGGTAGGCCGACAGGAGGAACAACGACGAATCGCCGACTTTCTGACCACCCGGCGGCTGGTGTCACTTATCGGCCTGGGAGGCATGGGTAAGACCCGCCTGGCGGTGTCCGTCGCCCGCGAGCATCACGGCAGCTTTGCCGACGGAGTGGTCTACTGCCCGCTCGCTCCAATTGCCGCTGATGGCACCAACCCCAAGGCCGCCGTCACCGAGGCTCTGGCCGAAGCATTGGGAGCTCGACCTCAACCGGGCTTCGACCTTCTTGGCAGCATTGTCAACTTCGTGGAGGGTCGCCATGTCTTAGTGGTCATCGACAACTGCGAGCACGTGCAAGCAGCTGTCCGCGGCGTTGTCGAGCGGCTGTTGTCAGTGGGCGGACCGTCAGTTCTGGTGACCTCACGCGAACCTCTCGACTTGGCCGGCGAGCAGCGGGTCACTCTCGAACCACTCGACATTGAAACTGACGCAGTAGAGCTGTTGACCACCAGAGCCGTTGAGCGAGACCCAGGATTCGATGCCTCTCAACACACCGAGACCCTGCTCAAGATCTGTGAACAGCTGGACGGCATCCCGCTGGCGTTGGAGCTGGCGGCCGCACGGCTGCGGATCCTCTCACCCCACCAGCTTCTCGACGGCCTCAGCGACCGATTCAGGCTTCTCAGGTCATCGCAAAAGAGAGGCAGCGACAGCTCCCGCCGCGGCCCAAGTCCGTTGGAAGCCACAGTGGCCTGGAGTTTCGACCAGCTCGACGATGACCAGCAACAGGTGTTGGAAAGCCTCTGTGTCTTCGCCGGAGGCTTCACGCTCGAGGCCGTTTCGGCGGTGTTGGCCGTCGACGACCAAATGGACCTGCTGGACGATCTCACCGACATGGTCGAGATGTCGCTCATTCGCAACCGGCCGGGCCAAGGACAGATCCGGTTTGTCATGTTGCAGACCATTCGCCAGTTCGGCCTGGGCCGTCTGCAACAGCGAGAAAACGATCAGCGTCAGGACCTGCCGACCGCGGTGGAACTAGTGGCAGCCCACGCCGACTACTACGCGGGAGTCGCCGTGGAGTGCGGCCGCAACCTCATGACGGCCGATGAGGCTGATGTCTGGACCCGCATCGACACCGAAGGTGACAACATTCGCGCCGCGTACGAAACATTGCTGCGGACCGACCAGCACACTGCCAAAGACATGGTCGTCGGCCTTTCCTGGTTCGCCACCCTCTCCATGCGAATGGAGCTGTTCGGTTGGGCCAACCGTCTACTCGAAAATCTTGAGCTGGGGTCGACTGCCGAGCTGTGGGCAATCAAATCCATAGGGCAGTATCTGGGTGCCGATCAAGACGCTGAGAAGTCCGCCTGTAGGAGCCTCGAACTCGACCCGACGGACCGGACCGGCCTGGCTAGAACCACTCTCGCTTCAACCGCGCTGAACAACACCTTCGATACGGAGATGTCGGATTGGTCCACGGCTGAGATGCTGACCAACCTGAATCCTGACATGACCGAGCAGCGGGTCGTCGCCTACGCACTACGCACCTTTCATCTGTGCCTCCGGGAACCTAACCCCGAAGCCGCAGCCATGGCCCAACAGGCAATGACCGAGGCCCAACGATCCGGCAGCGCCAGCGCCTTCACCATCGCCTACTGGGCCCGCGCCGTGGCCAACTTGCTCGTGGACGGGCCAGCCGCCGAGGAGGCGATCGAAGAGGGCCTGTCCATGGCCGAATCGTTGACCTCCAATCATCTGATCAGCCATCTGATCAACGGACTTGTGGTTTACTTCGCGTCACTCACCGGCGCTGTGCCCGACGCGGCCGCCATTGCCGCTAGCGAGATACGGGCCACTATGGACAAGCATTACCTCGTCGGCGCCAGCCATCTTTTGGGAGCGGCATCCGTCGTCCTGACCCGAGCGAAAAGAGCAGAGGACGGCGCCGCACTACTGGGGGCTATGGCCGACAATGGCCACCGACCCCGCCGGGACACACGAAGGGCGATTCAAGCCGCGCTCGGCGAAGACACAGAAGAAGCTATGGCCGTTGGCCGAGGCTGGCCGATCAACAAAGCCGGAGTCCAGGCCGCCCAGTGGCTGGACGAGATCGCCACCTCGTAAGAGTTGTCCGCAAGAATTCGAGGGTCACAACCATGATGACGACTAGCAACATCACCGCACCGGCAACACCCAGTGACTACGGCGACTGGTCAGCCGAAGCCAAGCAGACCTGGTTGTGGGACGGCCTGGTTTCTGACTCGACCTACAAGGCAGTCGACCTTCCGGATCTGGTCGTGCCGCCGCTATCGGAGATCCCAAACCGCGTCAAGGTTGTACTGTCGACGACGGAGCTGTCCAAGACGTTGGAGTACACCGACGACCTAATGCCGGAGGGCCGCCCGAAAGTCATTCACGAGTTCGGTTCGGCGGCGTGCATCACCATGACCATCGGCTCGAACTCGCCCTATACCGGTGTGTTGTCGCCGGGGCATCGTTCGATCGGGCTGGTCAGGATGTCGCTGGCCGCTCCACCCGGCTTGCGGAAGTCGTTCATCCCCGGTGCCGGACTGAAATTCCTGATCGATAGGCAGCCGTCGCTGGACGTCGTAGCCGTCAATCACACCAACGGGCAGGGCAGAAATCACAATCTGTTCGCCAACCCCATGTCGCATGACATCACCGATGGCCACAACGAGTTACGGCTGCCGCAACGGCTTATGGCCACCCTGTTTCGGCGGGTTTCACCCGAAACTCGACGGCTGCGGATCGATCACCTATCGCTGTGGGACAGCGCCGGTCAACGCCACCCCCGTCCGATCAGTCCGCGACGCCTTGTGCTTCGTCCCAGGGTGGAGGCAGCACGCTTCTTCCGTCGACATCCAGGCGAGGACTTTCGTTTCACCCTCCGGCGGCTGCCCGATGATTCGCCTCTATTCGATGTCGTCGCTGAAGACAACCAGTTCGCTGAGCCGACCCCTATCGGGTCGATCTCATGCGCATCTCCGTTCATGGCCTCCGCTGGTGGCGATCGCCTCTTCTTCCGCCATTGGATTGGCGAACCCGAAGCCACCGTTCGCTAGCCCTAGTAGTAGTAGCTCTAGAAGTAGTAGTGGAGTCGCCACACCGGTCAGTAGCTGACCGAGGCCTCCCACCGATGGGGATCCAACGCGGTGAACGGCCTGGGCCGGGCGTCGTTGCGAGCATCGATCTCCGTGGCCAAATCTCGCAAGTGGCGTTGCATTGTTTTGAGCGACCGCTCCAACTGGGGGTCGTCGACTACCCGTCCGACATTCAAGTTGAGCAGGTTGTTGCCGGCCACATTGACCGTTGACGCTGCCGCCCCCTGGTCGAGCAGCAGGGCGTCGGATGCGCTTGGCGCAGGCGGTTCTTCGCCGCTGGCCCGAGCAGCCAGGTAGTCGTCGAAATGCAGCCCAACCCGATCGCTCTCGTCGGCCCATGCCACCAACGGTTTGAAGTTGCCGCACACCTCATGAATGACGTTGTTGTAGATCATGGCGGTCAGCAGCTCGACCAGCGATTCGAGTCCGGTCAGATCGGGAACGCCGCTGTCGTCGGGCATGACCCTCCGCAAGCTCAGGTGCCACTCGTGCAGATCCAAGTCATCTTGGATGTCGGCATCGTCGATTTGTAAGTCGCTTAGATGATGGCGAACCAACTCCTCGATCACCGGCCAGACCAGTTTGGCATCCTCGCCGTAGGCGTAACCCGGAAGATTCTCTACTCCCCGATCGGCCAGGTCGGTCAGCGGGAGCCACTGGGAAAACCGAAACTGCGTGATGCTGTTTTCGACCAGCAAACGAGCCGACGGCAACGACAAGAAGTTCGACATCATGAAGTAGCTGCTGTTCGACAGCAACGAGCGGTAGGCGAAGTCGCTGACCGCCAACGTTCCGTAAGTGAAGAAATCGCAGATGGGTCGCAGTGGATGCCAGTTGGGTAGGCGCCAGGTAGCGAGCGCATACGCCTGACCAACAATCAGGTGGGTGTTCAGCAGGTGGTTGACAAAGACGGTGAGTCGGGCATCCACTGCATTAACCAGGTGTTTGGCCCCGTCCCAGGTGCGGCTCCCCGGGTGGTGGATGTGGTCGCCTTCGACGATTACCGATGGCTGAAGCGAGCCGTTCGCACCTTGTTTGAAACGGGCCCGCAGGCCGGGGGCCAAACCCTCCAAATAGCGGGAGAAATCAGCCTCATAGTAGGAACCGCCCAGGTCATCACCCAGCGCATCCTCAGGCGGTGCCGCCCGAATCAAGAACGGGTTCGGGCCCTGAGTACGCAACAAGACATAGTTATCATCGGCTACCGGGCGCTCAGACTCCGACACCGGAGGAAAGAAGTCTTCGCTCCACGGCAGATCGGGGGCCCAGGACAAATCTTCGGAAATCGGTGAGCGCTTGTAGCTCCAAAACAAGACTTTGCCGACACCGTAGTAGCCGAGCACATAGCTCAACGGGAGCCTGGCTTCCTTCGGCAGCGACTCGGGAACGAGAAGGCCGGTTGGTAGCCAACCCATCCCCCGATAACGACTAGCCGCAGGAATCAGGCGCGGTGGCCCGCTAACCGGGATGACGCGTTGACGAAACGACCGTCGACTCCGCACGGCGACGTGATTCTGTGTGAATCCGCGGACCTGCCGTACCAGCTTGGCGCGACGAGCGTTCTTCAGGTCAACTGTCGTCACGCTACGACTCCCAGATGATGCGAGCCAGGTGAGTCGTGGAACAGTAGAAAACGTCCCGACTCCCGCCCGCGGTCAGAAACATGCCGTTGGCGATCCGTGAACCGGTGGATACACGGTCAAGTAACTCACCGGAGGACACATCCACCACGATGATATCGTCGCTGCCTTGGTCGGTGAAGTCGTTGATAACCAGCTCGCCGGTCTCGGGGAACACCACCGGCTGCATCGACGGCCGAACGTCGGCCAACGTCCAGGCGACATCGAGGTCTCCGCCGCTTGTCGTCACGCCGGCCAGCCCACCGTTAACTGAGTCCCAAGCCACCGCTATGTCGTGATCCGGCACATGCACCGGCGGGGCGATGATGCCTCCCCCTGGCACCCCGAATGGTGCCGTCGCCATGACATTCTCGGCATCGTGCAGGTCCAACCGCAGCAACCGTTGTGGGCCGGTCCACGGTGCCGGTTGCCGCCACGACAAGACCGCCCCGGGAGCTGTTTCGAAGCGGCCGTTGGGATTTCTTAGGTGAATGTTTCGAACCGAGTGGATGTCACCACAATCCATGATCCAGCACGCATCCCCCGACAGGCAAGCATCCCAAGCCAAACCTTGTTGGCTTCGGACGTCGCGGTAGCGCGGCCGCCAATCGTCCAGGGCAATGTCATCCCCGTCGATACGTAGACGCATCACCGTTTCGATACCGGGAACGTACAACAGGTCACTTCCGTCGGCTTGGGCGTCGGCGGCGATGCGACCCATCGAACCTTCAGGAAGCACGATCGGCTCGCCAACCAGTTGGAGGCTTTCTGGATCTAGACGAGTTAGCGTTGTCCCCTCCTGTCCCTCAAGCTGCAGGTCTTTGGTTATCAGCGTTCCATCGCTGAGCGCCAGTAGGCCGTTGTGTGACCGGTCGGCCGGGAGTTCGCGCTCGGCCAGAACTTCCAGGGTGTCAGCGTCGAGACGGTGCAGGAACGAACCGTTGACGGAGTGGATCGAACCGTTGGCGTGAGCCAGGATGGCCCCACACCACACGTGATCGCCACACGGAAGGTTGGGAGAGCGAACAGTTGCCTCCAGCGTTTCCGGGTCTAGCCGTTCCACCCATCCGTACGGGGGCGGACCGCTGAAGGCTGGCATGGTACCTCCGACATACCATTGCCCCGGTTCACGCTCGACGACCATCACATGCCATTGGCCGTCACGGCGGCTGACGACCCGGGCCGTGGCCTCGGCCGCGTTGATTCCACCGGACGCTGACTTCTGGCGACGGTTGCCGCCGCACTCCACCGGCCACGGCGACGGCCAGTAGCCAGAGTGAATCTCGTTGCGATCCAGCGAAGTCATGATGCGCTCGGCTGGGCGCGGCGGGCCCGGAGAATCACGTCTTCGACATGATGGGACCCGTGGTGATGATCGCCCGGTCGAGCACGGGTCTCTGACACCTCGACGGTCCAACCTTGGCCGAGTAGCGGTTCGATGTCCCACGGTTGGACGTAGTCCGCCGGGTCGAAGGTCGCGGCCTCTAGGTCTTGTGGCGGGGCGTGCCCAACGACGAGTAGCACGCCGCCGGGTGCCACCGCTTGGCGCAAACCTCGGCTGACAGCGTCGAGGTCGCCGATGGGGAAGGCTGGATAGTGCAGCGATACGAGGTCGAAGGTCGACCCTTCGACTGCTGTCGGAAACTCCCCGGCGATCAAGGTGATAGCCAAGCCCCGGCGCGTTGCCTCGGCCCGGCCTCGATCGATGGCAACTCCGCTGATGTCGACAGCGGTCACCGTCCACCCCTGCTCGGCCAGCCAAATGGCGTCGGCACCCTCGCCGCACCCAGCATCGAGGGCAGTTCCCACCGTGAGGTCCGAGGCTTCCGCTTCCAGGGATCCGTTGGCTTTGCCGCTCCAAAGCTGATCCTCGCTCCGGTAGCGGTCATCCCACTCTTCGCGGGCGGCGTCGGCCTCGGCGTCTGGAGTCTTCGTCATGTTTGGACCCTAGGGAGATTCGGCTGTCGGCGGCAACATCGGAACTTCGTCAGCTAGGACCATCAGATCTAGCCGAGCATCAAGCCTGAGGTCGGCCACCTCAGAAAATAGCGGGCCTCGTCGATCGCTGAGAGCCAGCAGCTCGGCGCGGCCCATGGATCGCCGGTGCCCGGAGGTGTCAGCGGCCTGGCGGGCAAGAACAAGATCGATAGGGGCTTCAAGCACGATCACATACGCCCGGTGATGCAAGGCTCTCCTAACCGCCGGGCTCTCTACCACCGAAGCGGCTGCGCTGATCACTGTTGGTTCGGGATCGGCCAACGCTCCGAGCAGAACCGCTCGCTCGATCTCATGCAGATACGCCACGCCGTGTTCATCAGCGATGTCGCCACCGGGTCGCCCGTAAAGTCTGACGATGTCGGCGTCGGAATCGCGATAGCGGCGAAACAGGCGGGCGGCGACCTCGACCCCAAGTGTTGTCTTGCCGATCCCCATTGGACCGGTGATCACAATGGGGCGCAGCTGACCGCCAGGGTCTACAGCCATCGGCGGGTACGGCGGCGGAACGCCTCGTACTCGTCGGCAAACTTGTCTGCTAGAACCCGCTCTTCAGGCTTGATCTGCAATCGTGTGAGCGCAGCCAGCAGGAAGCCGGGTCCGACAATCAGGCCAACGACAGAGCCGAGGAACAAAGCCCAGCCGACAACGATGAAGGTCAGACCCAGGTACATGGGGTTCCGGGTGAACCGGTAAACACCGCCGGTGACAAGAGATGACGTTTCATCGGGACGATGCGGGTCGATCGTGGTAGAAGCCCGAGAAAAGAGCCTTCCTCCCGACACCCCGAGCGCCAAGCCGGCTAGCGCTACGACGACGCCGATGGCGTCGAAGGCCGGGCCCGCCAACGGAGTTCCATCGAGATCCATGAGTGCTGCCACCCAGGTGATGGCGGCAGCCACCGCCCACTGGACAACCGGCGGAATTCTAGTCTCAAGGGCAGCCACGCCCCGATTGTGGCACAACCCGCAGTTGGCCGACAGGTTGAGTTGCATCCCTTCCGTGTCGATACCTCGTATCAATAGTCGATACCTCATATCAGCACATGTATCAATACATGTATCACCCCAAACTCGAGCCAAGTAGGTCAGATGGCCACCGTCACCTTTGAAGTCCACTATTCCTTCGACGCCGCTCCGCAAGCGGTCTGGGATGAGCTGGTTGATTGGAAGGGCCACGAACAGTGGATTCCCCTCACCCGGGTAGATATCGGACCGGGAGATCCCACCGCAATCGGATCTGAATTCACCGCCTGGACCGGGGTAGGCCCGGCAAGCTTGAAGGACCACATGCGCGTCGCGCAATGCGACTGGGATGCCTCGACGTCAAGCGGTCGGTGCGAAGTCGAAAAGCTTGGTCCCATCCTGCGGGGCAAGGCGGGCTTTACCCTCAAGCCAGGTGAGGCCACGGGAACAACCGACCTCGTATGGTTCGAAGATGTCATCGTTGCCCGCGTTCCCCAATTTCTGGCACCGCTCATGACCATCATCGGCGCAGCCGGTTTCAAACAAGGCATGCGTGGACTCAACAAACTGATTTCGGAGCGCCAACCAACCAGCAGGTGAGGCACCGCAAACGTCCTGGAAACAGCCACGTCAGCGGACCTAGTATTGGCGCATGCGGATCAACCTCACTGGCGTCTTCGTCGACGACCAGGCCCAGGCCCGTTCGTTCTATACCGACGTTCTGGGATTCGTGAAGAAGCACGACCTTCCCGTGGGTGACGACTATTGGTTGACCATGGTCTCACCCGAAGACCCGGACGGAACCCAGCTGCTACTGGAACCATCAGGCCACCGTGCCGTAGGTCCCTTCAAGGCCGCTCTGTTCGAAGACGGCATTCCATCGGCCCAGTTCGACGTGGACGACGTAGAAGCTGAACACAAGCGGTTGGCCGACCGCGGCGTTCGTTTCACCCAGGAACCAGTGGATGCCGGTGAGGCCATCATGGCCGTGTTCGACGACACCTGTGGAAATTTGATTGCCATCGTGCAGGAAAAGGCGTAATCATGGCCGGCGCGGACGATGCAGTCGAGGTCGAACGGGCAGAACAGGTCTATTTGAGAGCGGAGGGCGTCGATGCGACGGCCATAACCGTGGAACTCAAACGCCTCGGTGGACACATCCGTCTACTGGAAGCAGGCGGTGGTCCACCGATCGTGTTCATCCACGGAACAATGACGGCGGGAGCCAGCTGGGCCCGGCTGGTGGCCGACCTCCAAGACGATTTTCGCTGCATTATGATTGATCGCCCCGGATGCGGGCTCAGCCCGATGATTCAACCCGAACCGGTCGACCTGTCCGGCCGCCAGCGACTGGCAGACAACCTGGTGATCGATGTACTCGACGGACTCGACGTCGACGTGGCCGCCGTGGTGTCGACCTCGTTAGGTGGTTGGTTCGCCTTCCGAAGCGCCGCCGCGCACCCCGAGCGGATCAGCTCCATTGTCGGCATGGGCTTCCAGGCTGGCGCCCCCATCGCTGGAGCCCCTCTCTTCATGCGCTGGCAGCCGCCGGAATGGATGATGCCACGTCGGCCTAAAGTCACAAAAGGCATCGTGCGGGCAACCCTCAAGATGGCCGGCATGCGTCGAGCAGTAGAGTCGGGGGCGATATCCGATGAGATGCTGTCGTGGATGCTGGCTGTGTTTGCCAAGACCGACACCGGCTACTACGAGCGTCGAACTGCACCGGCGCCGCTGTCGCTTCGAGGGCCCGTAACCGAGCACTACCACGACCCCGACCTGCTGGCTCGCATCACCGTGCCGGTTCACCTTTTCTGGGGAGAGGAGGATCCGTTCGGAGCAGCGACCGAGGCGAAGGCTTTCGCGGCCAACCTCGACTCCGCCGCTGTTCAAATGGTTGGTGAGGCCGGTCACGCCCCCTGGTTGGACGCTCCCGAAGCAGCCGCACTGGCAGTACGAAACCACCTTGGCTGAGGCCACGGCTTTGAACTAGAGCCGTTGGGCCGCTTCGTTGACCGAACGTCTCGTTGCCCGATGATTCCGGCCTCGGAGCACCAAGCCGCTGTAAGCGTGGGTGGAGCGCGGCTCCATCTCATCACCACCCGAGTAGATCTGGCACAACACGGTCTTGCGTGCTCGGTCCGACAGGTTGGGCCCGGACCCGTGCACCGTGAAGTAGGTGAAGACGAACACGTCACCGGCTTCGGCCGGGTACGGCGTGGCCGACTCGACGGGGTACTCAATGAGGAACCGGCGATAGTTCTCGGCGTCGTCCCGCGACACAAGCCCCGAGGTTGAGTCTCGGCGGCCAAGGCGGTGGCTACCGGGGAAAGCCCGCAGGCAGCCCATGTCCTCGGTGGCGTCAGTTAGGTGAATGATGGCGGCCAGCATGGTGTCACCGGCGGTCGGAAAATACGACCAGTCCTGATGCATGGGAAACGGTGCCCCGCGTTCCGGTGGCTTCTGGAACAGCTTCGAATGGTGCAGAACCAGGTCCGGCCCGATCAGTGTTTCGAGTCGGTCCAGCAGCTTCGGGTTCCGCAGGGCGTCGACCCAGTCGGCGCTGTAGTTCTGCACGTTGTGGGTATGAACCACGGACTGGGCGCCGGCATTTTCGTGGTGAGCGGCGGCAGACTCCCAGCGGGCATTTACGTCCTCGCCGGAGGCGTGCAATTGTTCAACGACCCGGTCGAAGTCCAGCTCCATGGCCGCCACCTCGGCGGCGTCGAAGACGCCCTTCAACAGGACACACCCATCGGTCGCCCACTGCCGGCGAAGACTGTTGTTGTCCATAGTAGTGCTCACGTTGCTGTGCCTATCAGCGTCTCCAACAGCACGTTGGCTCCGGTTTCGAGGTCGGACGGGGCGGTGGACTCGACCGGCGAATGGCTGCGCCCGTTCTTCGACGGCACGAAGATCATGCCGGTTGGCACCACCCGGGCCATGACCTGGGCGTCGTGCCCGGCCCCGGACACCATGCGATGGTGGGACACGCCGACCCGGTCGGCGGCGTCTGCCACCTGCTGCTGCATGCCACCGTCTAGGGCTACACCCGGAGTCAGCGACGTCCACTGCAAACGGTGGTTCAAGCCATGCTCATCGGCTGAGCGTCGGGCCAGCTCTTCGACCGCGCCCTGAAGGGCGGGCACGTTGCCGGCCCGGTCACGCACGTCAAGGCTAAGGCGGATTTCTTCAACCACGATGTTGGCCGCTCCAGGTTCGACTCCGATCATGCCACAGGTCGACACCGCGGTGCGCGAACCGTGGTCGGCCGGAACGGTAGGCAACCCGGTGAGAAACGAGCCTGCAGCCCGAGTGGCGTCGCGCCGCAAAGCCATCGGCGTCGTCCCGGCGTGATCGGCCTGACCGAGGAAGGTGACAAACCCGTGGGCTACTTCGACGATGTCGGTCACAACCCCAATGTCCAACCCGGCATCTTCGAGCACCGGGCCCTGTTCGATGTGTAGTTCCACAAAGGCGGCAACCTCATCAGCCGAGATCGGAGCCTGGGCCACCACGGCATCAATCGAGCTTCCAATACGAGCCAGTCCGTCGGCCAGCGGTTCGCCGTGCCGCCCGGCGAGGCCGGTGAGATAATCAGCTGCCAGGCCGTCGGCCAACGCGCGGGAGCCAAGGAAGCTTCCATAGGCCCCCTCCTCATCGGCGAAGGCCACCACCTCTATTGTGCGAGCGGGAACAAACCCCACTTCAACCAGCGTTCTTAGGCACTCCAGCCCAGACAGCACCCCGTAGGCTCCGTCGAGGCGGCCGCCGTCAGGCACCGTGTCGATATGAGATCCGGTCCAGACCTTCGGTTCGTTGGGCTGCGCGCCCGCCAGCGTAAGGAAGCAGTTGCCAATAGCGTCGCTGCGGAATCCAAGTCCGGCATCAATAGCGGCGGCCTCAAGCCACTGTCGAGCACCCAGATCAGCGTCGGAATAGACAGGTCGGTTGACTCCTCCTCGGTCGGTGGCGCCGAAGCGACCAAGCGCCTCGATGTCGCCCAACAGTCGGTCGAGGTTGATGCGGGGCTGTTTGGACGTCTCGGAGACCATGAGCACATACTGAACCCGAGCAGGCGGTTCTGGTCAAGCCGACAACGGACTGCCGTTTTTACTTGACATATTGGAAAGTAAATATTAAATTTCCCATATGGAAAGTAAACGGAGCGAGCTCACCCACAGCGAGGACGACCTGGACCCCGAGGCGCTACTGAGCGTCCTGGAGAAGTCGCAGGCCGCGGCCGTAAGCGAATCGTTGTGGCCGCTTAATCCCCTATGGCACGGGCCGCTGCTAGCGCTAGGCATCTGGGGGATCTTGGCCTTCTCATGGGAGCAGACCTCACCGACCGGGCTACTTGGCCTAGCCGTGGTCCCCATAACACTCTACTTCACCGGCTTCCAGTACATGCGCCGACGCAAGACCCGTGGCGCTCGACCAACCGGAGCTATGGCCGGAAAGCTATTGGTCATGTTCGCCTTTGCCTCGGTGGTGACGCTGCTGATTCTCATCGGGTGGGGTCAAACCGTCTACCGATACGGCGGTCCGACACCCGGCCCCGTCGCTATCATCGTTGGCCTGTTGATCAGCTCGGTGGTCACAACCATGGGAATCTCGACCACAAACATGCTCAGTCGCGACTGGCTTGGATCGGCCGAATGACGCTTGAAGGTTTGAATCCGGTGCTCACTCCACCGAAACGTCTGGCCTGCATGGGCGCCGCCTCAGCAACCGACAGGGTGGAGTTCGCCTTCCTCACCGAGTACCTGGGCCTGAGTGACTCGGACTTGTCGAAGCAGCTCAAGGCCCTCATCGATGTCGGCTACCTGACATCCACCAAGACCGGGAAGGGTGCCACCCGACGGACCTGGCTAACCATCACCGACATCGGGCGAGATGCTCTAGCCAGCCACACAGCAGAACTACAGCAGATGATCAGGCCTGAACTGCCGATTCCAGAACTCGGATAACGAGTCGGCTTAACCGGTAGCACTCCCGACTGGCTGTGCCGCCCGACGGTCCTTCGCCTGTATCACCACTCGGTCGAGCGATGGTAGAAGGATCTGGTGAAAGAACCTCTCATCGGGGTGATTGTCGAACGTCCACGACAGCCAGTCTCCCTCCGTGAACTGTTTGAAGGCGAAGCCGGTTCGGTCCTCAAGTCCGTCTGCGGCTACGTAAATGGTGTTGTCGGTGGTCACGACGCCCGGCCAGCGGGTTGGGATTCCGGCATTGACCAGCCTCTCCTCGCCTGCCGCGTTTACTGGAAGCTCAATCCACGACTCCACCTCGCTCCCGTCGGCCGGTTCAATCAGCTCGATCCAACGGGGCATGCTCGATCGATCGCCACGACTACCGGGCGGGCCGCCGACGAAGTACGGAAATCGGAACTCAAGTTCCTCAGCCGTCAACACGACGAGTCGACGATCGGGGTTGGCGTCGCCCGAGAGAGTCGTGACCAGCACCAGACCTGGGCCTTCGTAGGGCCACGGATCAGGACCAAGCTCTTTCAACGGTGGCGACAATTGAGTCAGATCCTCAACCGGTGAACCCAACCAACCGGTGGCATTAAATCCGAACGCCCTTTGCACACTTTCGGAAGCTCTCACCGGTGTAGGTTCCGGGGCGATGGCGAACTCGCCGTAGGCGGGAACCCCGCTGGTCACCCAAGTCTCAAGATCAGCGGCTTGGGCTTCTGTCAGCGTCGACGTGAGCCGGTTCCGGCCCAACTCGTCGATATCGCCATCATCGTCGGTGTAGATCCCGTACCCTTCAGCCACCACGATCAGGTCAGGCTGGTCAGTCGGCCACTCCCCGTGGGGTTCACCGCCTGGCGCAGCGCCGACGTGGTCCTGTCCAAGCCGAAATGACACCCGCTGATGGGCCAGGATGCGATCCAGCACCGCGTGCTCGAGGTAACGATCATCGGCCACTGTCACGTCGAACACCAGCAGATCAAGCTCCTGGATCGGGGAGAGGCGCCAATGAATGTGTAGAGCTGGGAGGGCGCCAACGAGCACCAGAATCACGATTGCGAAGACCACTCGAGCGGGCGTTCGCCGCCGCCGTTGTTCTGCCGGTTTCTCTTCGGCTACGACCACAACTACTGGATCGGACGAAACCGCTCGCCTATTGAGGCGGATGGCCGTGACCGGCTAGCAGCGGACTGTTAGTCGAAGGCCAATTCGAAGCGTCCCAGCCGACCGTAGTCGAAGCGGAACACGTCACCGGGGCGAACGTCGATGGGTCGAGTGAACGACCCGGCCAAAATCGTTTGGCCCGCTTCCAACCGTCCGGCACCAGTCTCGCGGTAGCGGTTGGCCAGCCAGATTATGCCATTGGCCGGATGGTCCAGGACGCCGGCAGCGACACCGCTTTCCTCGACGATGCCGTTTCGATAGCCAAGCGCTCCAATCCAGCGCAGATCGACGGAGCGCGGCGCTACCCGCTCACCGCCGTAGATGATGCCGGCGTCAGCAGCGTTGTCCGAGATGGTGTCGATAACCGTGCGGGTTCGCCCAGTCCGGGGATCGCGCCGGAACGAGCGGGCGGCGATCAACTCGACCGCCGGGACCACGTACTCGGTTGCGTCGAGCACATCGTCGATGGTCAGATCCGTACCTTCGCTCGGCGCTTCCAGGTCGGAGGCCAGAACAAAGGCCAACTCAATTTCTAACTTGGGGTCGCAGAATCGGGCGGCCGACAGCGTCGAGCCGGGGACGAAAACCATGTCATCAGTCAGGAAGCCTGAGTCGGGGGTCGTGATGTTCATGGCGGCCTGCATGGCCCGAGAGGTGAGGCCGATCTTGTGCCCAATCAACGTACGACCGCGGGCCAGCTTGCGGTTAAGCCACGCATCCTGCACTCGATAGGCGTCGGCCATGGTCATGTCCGGGTACACCGACGTCGTCTGCCGGATCTGCTCGGCCGAGGACTCGGCTTCGTCCAGCAACGCCGCTTCCGATCCGACCTCGCCGTCGGTCAACGTTATGTCATTCACTGCTGTGTTATCCGCTGCTGGCTCATTCATTGCTGGCGGTCGCTTCCTCGGCAGCTTGCTCGTCCGGCAGAAAATCGACCCGAGCCAGTTCATCCAACTCGTGCAGTAAACGGCGGAGCCGGTCGGTGCCGAACGAAGATTCGATGACGCTGTACAACTCTTCAGACTCCGGCGCTATCGAGCGAACCAAGTCACGCCCAGATTCGGTGAGTTGGACGAGGCTACGCCGATTGTCAGTCTCGTGAGGGTGGCGCTCTATGAGCTCGCGATCCTGAAGGTTGGTGAGGATTCGTGACAAGCTCGGCGCCAACAAGAAGGTACGGGCAGCCAGGGCTCCGGCGTCAGGGGCCTCGTCGGAGTCATCTAACGCCGTTAGAGCGCGCAGTACCCGCCACTGCTGTTCGGTCAGGTCGTGATCGGCCAGCATCGGTCGGAACAACCGCATAGCCGATTCGCGGGCCCGCAGGAGGGCCATTGGCAACGACGCGTTGAATGGTCGCATCGGGGTGGTCTGGTCGTCGGTCATGGTCAGCCTTGATGTTTGGCGTCGCTATTGCGGGTCGGGCGGGGTCATCGCCGCCTCGGGGGTTCCCGGTTCAAACTCGTCAGCCACGGTGTTTCGTAGCGTTCCCAGTTCGGGGACAGTGACCTCAATGACGTCACCGGGTTTCAGCCACACTGGCGGGTCCTGACGAGCACCGGCTCCTGTCGGGGTACCGGTGAAGATCACGTCACCGGGTCGCAGAGTCGTGAAGGTCGACAGGTAATGGATCTGATAGGCGATCGAGTATTTCATCGATGCTGGAGTGTCGTCTTGCCGCACCTCCCCATTGACGCTGGTGGTTAAGTGCAGATCGTCGAGGCTGTCGAGATTGTCGGCTGCGCCACCGAAGTGGTCGATGGGTACCAACCACGGGCCGAACGAGCCGCTGGAGGGCCAGTTCTTGCCTTGGGTAACGTTGAACTTGGCGTGGCGAACCCAGTTGCGGATGGTGCCTTCGTTGCCTAACGTCAACCCGGCCACATGACGGCGCGCTTCGGCCATAGGGATGCGACGCCCGGCCTTGCCGATGACGACGACAATCTCGCCTTCGTAGTCGAGTTGTTCACTTTCCGGTGGCCGGATGATCGGCCGGTTGTGCCCGGTGAACCCGTCGGGGAATCGGGGAAAGACCGATGGGTAGGCGGCATCGGTGGAGTCGGTGTACTCGGCCGCTCGACCGCCGTAGTTCACCCCGATGCAGAAGATCTTGGATGGCCAGGGAAGGAGCCGTTCGAAGGTGATGTCATCCAGCCCGTGGTCGGGCTGCTCATCGGCGTAGGCGGCGGCGTCATCCAGACGTCCGAAGGAGATCAGCTGACCAAGATTGGCCACATCCGGCATGCGCCGATCAAGTTCGATAGCGCCGGACCCATCGCCCGACATGAGACCGAAGTGCTGAACGCCGTCGATCGTGTAGCTAAGTAGACGGTTCATCGGCTGACTCGGGCAAGAAACTTCACACGTTAACCATAGCCCAGCACCGGACGCCGCTTCGCAGGCCGGGCTCTCCCGACCGGCGCAGGCCGACAACTCTCCCCCTAAAGCGAGACACGCCAACCGCCATCCATCTCTACGATCTTCGGGTCTGGCGAGTTGAACAGGTCGAGGGCGGCCCGAACCACTTCCCGCTGACGTCCGCCGTCGCCGGGGGCGCCCAGCGGGCGGCCCATCGGATGCGGGGTGATAAGCGAGCGAGGCAGGCTCATCAGCTCAGGGATATGACCGAAACTGGCCACGAACACACTGACAGTCGGAATTCCGCTTTCTTCAATCGCTCGCTGGACGTGCCCCACGGACACGTGGCAAACCGGTCAAACGGGAACGAGGAGCACCACGTCGATCTCTTCGTCGTGCAGCCGTTCGGCCCACTCGGCCGCCACTTGCTTCTTGAGCCGAACTTGGGACGCAGCACCAACAAACGAGTAGGCGTTCGAAGCCAACTCGCCGACAACGCCTTCAGCGGCCAACTGGCTCAAATGCCCGAGGGGGAGCGCAACCTGATGATCGGCGGCGACGGCCTGCACCGGGTAGCCGCCGTGACGCACCACCAAATCGTCGTGACCAGAGTCGAACGGGATGGCCGACAGCTCGGGCGCTACTTTTAGAAACTCCCCGATCCGGCTCTCGGCCTCGGCTTGCGACATGCTCTCGACCCCAAACGGCATCGGGTCGTCTCCGGCCACGAAATGACCGCTGGAGGTCAACAACCCGACACGGCATTCGGACAACGGTTTGGACATCGCAGTGAACGGTGTATCCACATAGCGATGGGGAAAGTCTGCTGGGTCTCCAAGATGCCCTCGGTAGGCCTGGATCTGCCAGCGGACGGCGACATCAATAACCGGGCCCGAATCGCCGTTGTCGGTCATGTGACTGACCGCTCCGAGCAGTTCGGACAGGAAACTACCGAACTCGTCGTCGTCGAGGTCCTTCAGAAACTTGAAGTTCAGGTCACTGCGTGAGCCGTAGAAGAACGACGTTCGAAGCTCCTCGATTGTCTCCCGGCGAACATCGCTCGCTCCGCCTTGTGTGTCACCTGCGCCATCCCCTGGGTCTGCTGATCGCATGAATTCAGCGTACTGGCACCATTTTGGCGCGACCTGGTGGCCTCAATCAACGGTGGAATAGATGGCTTACGGCTTCCAGCTGATTCTCACCCGGGATCAGTAACGGAATGGGAGCAAAATCGGCGAGGGCACGTTGCAACAAAACTCGGGCACGTTTACGACAGCACCCAAAAACGTAGGAGGACTTATAGACGTCGTCGTTTTTGGTGATGAACAGCTGACGGAACGGTGCGTTCGGGTGCTGTTGGCCAAAGGCCATCGCGTCCAGGCAGTGGCAACGACGCGACGTGAGCTGGCGGCTTGAGCCGGTGAGAATGGCATCACCGTCATCGACCCTGACAGTCCGGACCTGCTTGACCGGTTGCGGCACACCTCGTGTCAGTATCTGTTCTCAATAGCCAACCTCCGAATTTTGGGCGACGACATTCTGGCGGTAGCCGATACTGCTGCCATCAACTTTCACGACGGTCCACTCCCCAGGTACGCAGGCGTGCACGCCACCACCTGGGCACTGCTCAACGGTGAGGCCCAGCACGGCATCACCTGGCACATGATGAATCCGGCTGCCGACGTCGACACCGGCGATATTCTCCTGCAGCGATCGATCACCATCGAGCCGACCGAGACCGCCTACTCGCTGAACGTCAAGTGTGCCGAAGTTGGGATGGAGACCTTCGCCCAGTTGGTCGACCAACTGGCCGCCGGCACAACACGACGATCAAACCAAGAGACCGACGCTCGCACCTACTTCGGTAAGTGGCAACGACCGAGTGGGCTTGGAACTCTCGACTGGACGCAGCCGGCGTCCACCCTTGAACGGCAGGCTCGAGCCCTGCAACTAGGTTTCGCATCAACCAACCGAATCGGTCGAACGTCATTGATGTTCGACCGCGACGTTCTTCTCTGCCAATGTGCAGCGGTGGAGAAAACGGGATCGGCAGGTGGCGCCGAAACCGACCAGGTCCCCGGCGCGGTGTTGGCCATCGAAGAGCACTCTCTTCGTATGGCAACCATCGACGGGGACCTGGTCACCTTCGACTTCTCAACCGTCGACGGTCAACCAATTACGACGGCGGACGTCGTCAAGCGATTCGACCTCAAGCTCGGTACGGTTCTGCCGCCACTAAAGCCGCAAGACCGAGAGCATCTCGACGAGTTGGCGGCCGAATTTGCTCGGCATGAACCTGACTGGATCGACCGCCTGTCCAGGTTCTCCCCCGTCAACCTGCCGTACTCCATCGAGGCCCAAGAGGACAGCGTCGACAATTCACCCGCCGTTGATGTCAGCGGAGTGTTCCCCAACGCAATCGAACCGCAGACAGTCTCGGCAGCGGCAGCCGCATTGTTCCTTGTTCGACTCAGTGGAGACCGTCGCTTCGGGCTTGGCCTCTCCTGCGACGTTCTGGATGCTCTCACCACGGACGTGGCTGCGTTCTGGTCCGATGCGGTTCCGTGGCTGATCGAGGTTGATCCGGCCATTCCCGCCGCAGACTTGATGACGCAAGCGGCGGCCGAGCTATCGGCAACCTTGGCCAAGGGCACCTATCAGCGCGATCTGGTCGCCCGAACTCCTGGGCTTCAAGCGAACGACACCCGGCCCGCCGTCCGGGTACACCTGGGCGACGAGCTGCCAGACTGGCCGTCGTTGGCCCAACCGACTTTGGCCATCCTCGTCCGACCAGATGGTTCCTATCGGCTCCGAGGGTCATCAACAGCCGATGTCGAAGCTCTCGCTCGTCTGGCCAGTCAGTTCGAGGTCTTCCTGGGCGACATCGCCGCCAACCCGGTTCAACCCGTTACTCAAGCGGGGCTGTTGAGCGATACCGAGCGTCAGCAACTGCTTCGGCAATGGAACAAGACCGAAGTTCCGTTTGAGTCGACGTCCATCGTCGAGTTGTTCAACCGCCAGGTTGCATCCGACCCTGGCCGCTTGGCTGTAGCAGCCGGCTCGACCTCGTTGACCTACGGCGAACTAGATCGACGGTCCAGCCTGCTGGCGGGCCATCTCGCCACCAGAGGGGCCGACGGCGAATCAGTGGTTGGCGTGGCCGTACCCCGAGGCGACGAACTGACCATCGCGGTCTTGGGGGTTCTCAAGGCGGGAGCGGCCTATCTGCCGCTCGACCCTGAGTATCCGGCCGACCGGCTGACGTTCATGCTTGAGGACTCGGGGGCCAAGACTGTCGTGACCTCGACGATCCTGAGCGACCTGCTACCGGTAGGAGACTGCGACGTCGTACTGATCGATCGCCACTGGGATGACATTGCCAAGGCGCGACCGCTCGTTGAGCCGCCCCTCGGTATCGATCCGACTCAGTTGGCGTACCTCATCTACACCTCAGGCTCGACCGGCCGTCCCAAAGGAGTCATGGTCGAGCACGGCAACGTGGCCAGCTTCTTTGCCGGTATGGACGAGCGCATTCCCCACCAACCCGACTCGGTTTGGTTGGCGGTCACCAGCTTGTCGTTTGACATCTCGGTCCTCGAACTGTTGTGGACACTGTCGCGCGGCCTAACGGTAGTGATCCACGGCACCACGGATTCTGAAGGAGGGGAAACAAGCGCCCCCGCAGCCCCTGCAAGCTCGGCAGCCAGCGAACTATCCACCGTTGACTTCAGCCTGTTCTACTTCTCGGCTGACCAAGAAGCCGACCAGCCCTACCGGCTACTGATGGAGGGGGCACGCTACGCCGATGAAAACGGGTTCGCCGCGGTGTGGACCCCCGAACGACACTTCCACGACTTCGGCGGCCTGTACCCGAACCCAGCGGTCACCGGCGCGGCGTTGGCTACTGCCACCGAAAACATCGACATTCGCGCCGGGAGCGTTGTTGCCCCACTGCACTCACCGATTCGCATTGCCGAAGACTGGTCGGTCATCGACAACCTCTCCGACGGTCGAACCGGGGTCGCGTTCGCTTCGGGATGGATGCCTGAAGACTTCGTCATCCGACTCGACGATTACGCCGACAAGAAACAGGCGACGTTCACCCATCTGGACACAGTCCGTCGGCTGTGGCGGGGCGAAACCGTCACCATGGCGGGTCCGGACGGGCATCCAGTTGACATCGCCACTTTGCCCCGCCCGGTTCAAGGCGAGTTGCCCTGTTGGATCACAACCGCCGGCAACCCGCAGACCTTTGAGATGGCGGGCCGGGCTGGAGCCAACGTGTTGACCCACCTTCTGGGCCAATCAATCGATGAACTTGCCGGCCGGATCACCCGCTACCGCAAAGCATGGGCTGAAGCCGGACACGATGGTTCCGGGCAGGTCAGTGTGATGCTTCACACCCTGGTCGGCCCCGACCATGACAACACCCTTCGGACGGCCAGAGCCCCCATGCGCGACTACCTGGCGTCGTCAACCAACCTGTTGCGCAACTACGCCTCGTCGTTCCCGACCTTCCGCGGTTCGGGGGACGCCGGTTTTGACGACCTGACCGACGATCAACTCGGCGCGCTGCTGGATCATGCCGTCACCCGCCACCTGGAAATAAGCGGACTGTTCGGAACGCCCGAGACATGCCAACAGCGGGTTGACGAACTCACCGCTATAGGCGTCGACGAAATCGCGTGTCTGATCGACTTCGGGGTCGAAGCCGACACCGCGCTGGGGGGACTCCACCACCTGAATAAGTTGCGCCTCAACCAGGATGTCGACAGCGATCGCACCAGAGCCCGCACGGCTACCAAGGCAACGCAACCAATCGCCGAACTGGTTGAACGCCACCATGTCACTCACCTTCAGTGCACGCCGTCGATGGCCCGAGTGTTGCTGGCCGACGAGACCGAACGCCAAGCGTTGAGCCGCCTCGACGTCATGATGGTTGGCGGAGAGGCCAGTTCCCCGGCGCTAGTAAACCAGCTGACCTCGATTGTGCCCGGCCGGGTGTTGAACATGTACGGCCCAACCAAGACAACAATCTGGTCGCTGACCCACCATCTTGAAGACGGAGAAGAAACGGTTCCGATCGGGCGGCCCATCGCCAACACCCGCATCTACGTGGTCAACGAACAGCTACAGCCCCAACCGATTGGCGTACCAGGTGAACTGCTAATCGGTGGCCCTGGCGTAACTCGCGGCTATCACGACCGCGCTGATCTGACCAATGACCGCTTCGTTGTTAACCCGTTTGGTGACCCGAGCGCACCACGGCTCTACCGAACCGGCGACCTGGTCCGCTATCGGTTCGACGGCGTAGTCGAGTTCTTAGGGCGGCTTGACCACCAGGTAAAGATCCGGGGCCACCGAATCGAGTTAGGCGAAATCGAGGCGGTACTCAACCGGCATCGACACGTAGCCGAAGCGGTGGTCGTGGCCAGCGGAGACAGCGTCGGGTCAGACCGCAAGTTGGTGGCCTACGTTACGACCACACTCGGCGTTGGTCACGATGACGTGTCCGAATCGAGCCTCAAGCAGCAGGTGGCCGAGGTTCTGCCGGATTACATGGTCCCGGCTCGCGCCGTAGTAGTGGACGCCTTCCCGCAAACCCCGAACGGCAAGATCGACCGCGCTCGGCTTCCGGCACCGGAAACCGTCAACACCGCTGGCCCATCGGACATCGACGCCCTGCCGAGCGGGGCGACCGAAGAGGCCTTGGCCACCATCTGGATCGACATTTTGGACCGAACCAACATTGGACGCGACGACGAGTTCTTCCGACTGGGTGGCGACTCGCTTTCGCTCATCGAAGCCACATCGGCCATCACCGACCACTTTGGCGTCAACGTCTCGGTAGCCGACTTCCTGGTGACACCGACAGTGGCAGGAGTGGCCGCACAAGTGGCCAAAGCGAAGGTGTCTAACGTCGGGTTGGAGTCGACTACAGCTGCCGCCGCTACCAACATTGAGCACGCTTCGGGCATCATGACCCGTCCAATGATCACCAGCGACATTGACGCCGTGGTCCCTCTGCACCTCCGCTACTTTCCCAACTGGCGCGTCTCACGACTCGGCTCGGGCTTTTTGCACCGCATGTACCAGTGGCACATCGAGACCCATCCGACTCTCGCCATCGTGGCCGTCGACAACGACGACACCGTGATCGGTTTCACTGTCGGCACCATCGGGTCCTACAAACGCCCGTTGTTTTCGGCAACCAAACGCAAGTTGGCGCTGGGGCTTGTCCGCCATCCCGGCGCTTGGCGCAGGCGAGGTTCACAACCAGCGCCACCCCATGACGAATCAACAGACTCCATCCGAGCAAAAGACCTGGCTTTGGCTAACAACCGGATCATGGCCCTCGACGACATTGACGGCGGAGGCGGGTACGAACTCCTGATTGCCTTTGAACTGGCCGCCCATGAACTGGGAACCGAGCCGTACTTCCATACTGGAACCCTCGGTTAGGGCTCTTTTCAGCCCCCTTGATTAAGGGATGGACTGGAATTGGTTAGCAAATGGCCAAGCGCAAAACTTCTGTCGCAACCTCGACGCTTGAACACTACGTGCGGGTCAAGAGCCCGGCCGTCGCCGCCGTCGTCGTTGTGTTGTTCGGATTCTGCACCTATTGGATCCTGTTCACAGACACAACAGAGTCCTGGACCGCCAACAACAGTGGCGACACCACTCCCGCAACCACCAATGACCTTGGTGAGTTGACCAACGAGGTTGAAACAAGCAGCGACGAGCTGGTGGTGTCGGTCGATGAGCCAGCAACCTCCGGTAGCCGTCCACCCAACGAAGGCAACGGCGATCTGACCACGGCGTTGGACGACTTTGCCCCGGTGAACGACGCAGAAGATCAAGGCACTCAGTCTGGCGAGGCCGAATCACCGGAAACCGCGGCCGAGGCCGGCGACGCCACTGGAACGGGAGATGATCCGCAAACCGGCTCTGGCGCTGACGATGATTCCGACCCAACGACCGGCACCACAACGCCACCTGACTCTCCCGGCACGACAACAACCGTTGACCGTGAGCCCGAGCCACCGACCGGGGGAACCGCCCCAGGAGACGTGGCCGCCAGGCTTTACACCGGATGGTGTCCGGCCGGCGCGTCCTCGACGTCTGCCGGTGGCGCCATCACCAGAGTGTCAGGAGGTGGCTCAATTCAGTCAGCCATCGACGAAGCGGCCTCCAACGGAGGCGGCGTCATCGAGATCAGCGGCCGTCACACCATCTCCCGGCCAATCGAACTCCGCTCGGGAGTGGTTTTGCGCGGCAGCGGAGGGGCAACCATCACCACCTCCCAGAACATGGACAACATGATTCAATTCGGTGGCGGCTTCGGAGGATCATCAACAGCAACTGTTACCGGAGGCAGCGCCTTCGGGAGGTCGTTCACGTTCAACGGGTCGCTGGGTTCCGGCTACTACATCATTGGGGACCAGCGTCGAGGACAACTGGTTCGGGTCACCTCGACCAACGGCAACATCGCCAGCATCGAGCTTCCGCTGGTCGAAGACTTCAACGGCCTGCCCATTTCACCGCAGCGAGACCTGCTCACGCGGGCGGGCCTCGAATCGGTCACTCTTGAACCGCAGCACCGGGTTCGGGACTTGATCGAGATTCGCTCCACCCGCCACTCGTGGGTACGCGACGTCACCACCAACGGGGTCGGCGGGCAAACCAAGGCTGCCGTCTACCTACGGCAGGCGTATCGGGTGTCGGTTGTCGACAACACGTTCGCCAACGCGGCCGAACACGGCGACGGCGGCCAAGGGTACGGCATCAACATCGCCAACAACAGTTCAAGTTCGCTCATCGCCAACAACAGGCTCCGACTGTTCCGCCATTCAATTCTTCTTCAAGGCGCAGCTGCAGGCAACGTGGTCAGAAGCAACGACAGTGACGAGCCCCGCCACCCCAACTTCGTTCAAGGCGGCCCGGCCGACATCTCGTTCCACAACTACGCCGCCGGCAACCTGGTCTTCGCCAATACGGTGACCCGAATCCAGATCAACGACGCCGGTCGGCCGGGCCCGCACAACGCCATGCTGTTCAACACCTTGCGTACCGGCCCATTGACGTTGGACTATGGGGCTGACAACTTGATCCTCGTCGGCAACAAGATGAACGGTTCGGTCGGTGATCTTCGGAGCAAAATGATGCCGTCGTTGAACACCAACTCGACAGCCGGAAACCCGTCGCCGCGGCGGGCCTACTGGACGCTGGATTACGACCCGTTCGCCGGCCCCGGGGGCGATTCACGCACCCAACGAGGCCGAGGCATTCTCGATTGGGGCTCAGGCGACAACGTGTACGTTGATGAGTCCGCCGACTATTTCAATCCCTGCGGCTAGCGCCACCAACGATCGGGTTCTGCACCTGTAGCCGAACTAGCCCTGAAGCTCGGGGGTGTGGAGCACTAGATCGTCCTCCAGTGATCGAACCGGGGTGATTCCGGCCGCAGCGAGACGGCCGTGGTACTCGCGGCACGCGGCCTCCGGTTCGAGCTGATCGTCAGCCACAGCCCGCAACAGCTCGGTCAAGATAATCGGGCTCTCAGCCCCCTTGATTCGTCGACCGAACAGCGCCAGGCGGGCTCCGTGGCGTTTGGCCTGATGAACTAGCGTGAATGTGTCGTTGGTTGTGCTGGCCGGCCCACCCAGAATTCCGACGGTCACGTCAAGCCCGACAGCCAACTCCTCTATGGCCTCCGGCCCGTTGTAGGCAACCTTCAGGAATTCGGGCTGACTGGCCCGGGGAACTCCGGCCAACATGCGGGCGATGCAGTCATTGACGTACGGGCCGACCGGGCCGGTTAGTCCAGGGTCGACATTGGGGTTGAACACTTCCAGGAAGTGACGGAACTCTTCTGAAGCAGCTTCCCGTCGAAAGTCCCGGTAGCGCAACAGTGAACGCTCGTCGGCCTCGATGTCATTGTTGAAGGTGATGGACCAAAGTCCAATCGGAATGTCCACAGTTTGGTCGACACCGGGATGCAGCGTTCCGTACATGGCTTCTCGCACCGTAGTGGTGGCGAACGGCCGGGACGGATGCTCGGCGTATGTACCGCCTCGGATGGCCCAGATATCCGTGGTGTCATTGGCCCGGATGGCCGCAGTCACCGGGGAGTCGTCGAACAGTCGTCGATCCCGGGCCAGGTCGTCCATGGTCGACACCGAAGCCAGCAGGATGTCGATGTCGCCCTTCTCCACGATGGCCGCCATCTCGTCCCGCCAGGCCACCGGGTTGGTGCCTTGGCCTACCGTTGGCCGCAAGCCGCCGCCCATGTCAGGGTCGGCGGCGTAGCAGATGATGAACTCGGGCCCGCTCGGTCGCTCGGCCAAGGCGGCCAGCTTCGTATCCAGTGTCTTCACGCTTTGAGGGTAGCCGCCGAGATATCGTCGGCCCAGCTCGTGGCCGGATAGTACGGTTTGCCATATGAGTGGAGCCGATCGAGTGACACGGGGTGAGCAGGCTCTGGCCGGTTACCCCTACGGACCCGATGCCCCCCAGGCCGCGCTGGAACGTGCGCTGACGTTGACTCCGGATGCCGACGCCATCGTTCTGGTTGAGGGCATCAGCGACCAGATCGCCATCGAAACGTTGGCCACCAGGCAGGGTTTCGACCTGCAGGCACGGGCGATCGTGGTGGTCCCCATCGGCGGCGCTCAAGCTGCCGGCAACTACATGTCGATGTTCGGGCCCGGCGGACAGGGCCTACCGTTGGCCGGCTTCTGCGACGCCGACGCGGCGGAAACGTTTCGGCGGGCAGTCGTGCGAGCCGACGTCGGCTCACCGGTTGACGTTTCGGAGATGGCGGCCCTCGGCTTTCACCTGTGTCATCGGGACCTTGAGGACGAGCTGATCCGGGCCGCCGGTACCGACACCATGTTGGTCGTCGTTGAGTCCCAGGGCGAACTGGGCTCGTTTCACACCATGCAAAAGCAAGTGAAGTGGCGAGGCCGGGCTACCGCCGAACAGCTTCACCGTTTCATACGCAGCAAAGCGACCCGCAGCCAACGTTATGCCCGGGTGGTGCTAGAGGTCATCGAACCGGAGCAGGCTCCAGCGCCACTAGTGGCGCTCCTATCCCACCTTCGCCGACAGTAAATCTACTTGTAGAGGTTCGGCCCACAGTGAGGCCATTGACCGACTCCGGCCTTGTTGTAGAGGATTTGGGCCCTCTTCAACTGTTCAGCCGGGGTAGCGTCAGCCGGGTTGCCCGCTCCGCCCACCGATGCCCACGTCCGCGGACTGAACTGGTACAGCCCGTAGTAACCAGCTGGGTTCACGGCCTTGGGATTACCGCTGGACTCGCACTCAGCTAAGGCAGCCCAGTTCAAACCGGCCGCCTCACCGCCAACGGCGCCACCGTTGGCTTGAGCAGCCGCGACCACCGGAGCTGGTTTGGTGCCGACGTTGACAACCTCGGTTACCGGCTCCCTGGTAACCGTAACGTTGATCTGTTCCTCCGATGTGGCCTCACCGTTGGTGTAGGTGACGGCGAAGGTGACCTCGCGCTCGCCGTCGCGGCCTTCAGTTGTCACGTCCCTGGTTCCCACCAGCAGGCTGTCATCGTTCTTCTCGGTTGTGTCGTGGGCGATTGGTTCGGTTCGAACGTCGTCCTCCACCCGGATGCGAGTGACCTCCACGGTCAACCCTTCGGTGACAGCGGTGGAAGCCAACGGGGTCAACCGGTCGTCTTCGCCCAGTGAGACTCCTTCGTCGGCCAGCAATCCCTCAACGGTCTTGGCGGTGGACACCGCTGAACGGGTTCGACCACCGTCGGCCAACGTGACCGTCTTGGGCGTCACAATCTCAACCGTCATTCCCGATTGGGGAACGGCGGCTTCAAGCGCCTCGGAGATGGCTGCGCCTTCGACTGGGGCACCGACGGCCGCCAGCGCTTCGCTCAAGACCCGTTCAGTGACCGTGTGAGCCACCTCGGCACCATCGACCACGGTGATCAGTTGGCGGGCGAAAAGAACCTGCACCTTCGTGCCTTCACCAAGTTCGCTCTCGACCGAAGGCTGTACAACGTCGTCGGGCGACGTTGCCACCTGTTGCTCAGCCAACAGTTCACCGACAGTTCCGGCTCGAGTCTCAATGGTCTGGGGAGAACCGTCGAGAGCAAGCAACACCGTCTTTTGGGTGAAAAGGTAGAACGACACGGCAGCGATGACGGCAATCAGCGCAGCGCCGAACAAGGCCACGATGAGCCGACGGCTCAGCCTGGTCACGCCGGAGCCGCCACCCGGTTGCGGGTAGTGGCCGGGATCGGCGTCTGTCGCGGGCGGAATGGTTGCAGCGCTCACCTGACCGCGACCATAGCCGCCCCCAGGGCCTCAGCCATCGCGCCCACCGTTTTCCCGGACCGACCTAGCTACTGAGCATGGCGAAACCGATCAACGACACCTCGTACCATCAAGGCGTGCCTGCTTTGGTTCTACTCAACGGGATGCCGTCCGCCGGCAAGTCGACTCTGGCCTACCGGCTTGTTCAGCGACGCCCGATGGCACTCAACCTCGACATAGACATCATCCGACATCAGATTGGCCACTGGCTGAGTCGACCGACAGAGGCTGGCTTGGCGGCCAGAGGAATGGCCCGGGCCATGGCCAAGCTTCACCTATCAAACGGGTTTGACGTCGTCGTTCCCCAGTTTCTCGGCCGACCGGCGTTCATCGGCGAGTTGGAGACAGTGGCTGGCGACACTGAGAGCTCGTTCCACCACATCATGCTGGACATCCCTCTCGACCAGGCTGTACAAGTCTTCGAACGTCGCCAGGCGGAATCCAACAACCCGATTCATGCTGACGCCGCTCGGCTGTTGAACGCCACAACCTTGCAACCGTCGCTACGAAATCCGTTGGCCCGTTACCACGAACTTCTGCGGGACCTGAACGCCACCTGCCCACCAGATCGCACCGTGCCGGTGATTGACGGCGACGTCGACGGCACCTTGGACCATGTGCTGAAAGCGCTTCGGGAGTTCGGACTCGAATGGTCCGACCGCCCATAAATCGTCTCATTGCACCAACCGACGTGCTGTAGCGTCGCGGCGTGAATCGGTACGTCAACCACCGCGGCTGGATCGTCGTTGACAGCGTGGCCATGCCAGGCCAGGCTTTCTGTGTCGACCTGTTCGAGCACCCCGGCGGCGGCTTCGGATTCGAACACTTCCGCATCGACTCCGAAGACATGGGCCGATGGACACCACTAGGCGGTTCCGGGAACACTCGCTACCCCACGGCATCGGATGCTGCCACTGCCGCCAGACAGAGTGTGGCCTGGCTGGCCGACCACCGCTTTCAGCATGAACGTGGCCAAGCCACGTGATCGGCTTGTGGGGGCGAAACTAGACGGCGGACTCGGTTCCGGACCCGGTGAGATGACCCTTCGACCCGGCGCCCGCGGTAAAGGGAAACACCGTCTGGCGGTACAGGCAGCGGGCAAACTCCGACAAAGACCATCGTGATGGTTCAGGCACGTATCGGTCCGGGGTTCCCGTGATCGGGTATACCTCGTCATCGGGGTGCTGTGTGCCGAAGAGACGATCCCAAGCGAAGATGCTGGCGTAGTTCGAGTTCCAATGAACGGGGTCAACCGAATGATGGACCCGATGCGACTGCGGCGTCACGATGAGGTAGCGCAGCGGCCCCAGGTTCGTCTTGATGTTCGAATGCTGGAATCGGAGCTGCAGGTGATAGAGCGCCGAAATAAACGTCAGGGACTTCCAATCGTTGGCAACCGATGGGAAGAGAATGAAGAACGGGAAGATCCGCATCACAAAGCCTTCCAGGAACTGCGACACCGGATGCAAGCGGGCGGCGGTGAACATGTTCATGTTCGGCTGAGAGTGATGCACCATGTGGAAGCGCCACAGGAACGGAATTTTGTGCTGTGTGATGTGGGTAGCCCACGACGTCACGTCAACCAGGACAATTCCCAGCGGGACGGCTACCACCAGCGGCAGTCCGCTTGCCACGTCCAGGACCATCCAGCTGGCATAGCGTTCCAACAACGCTTGCAACGGGCCGCTGATCAACACGATCCCTACCGAAAAGACCGGCTGCATCACAAAGAAATAGAAGCCGTCCATCAACAGCGACGGCGAGATCACCTGCTGGTTTGGTTGCGCCGGGTATCTCCGCTCAAGGAACAGGATGAGGACGACGCTCACAATCACCTGGGTCGAAATGATCAGTGAGGCGCTTCCAGCCACCCGGCTCTGGAGGACTTCGCCGACAGCGACTGGAACCCCAAACAGCCACACAGCCGCCACAAGCAACACCGACAGGGCGACGACCGCCAGCTGCCGACGTTGTGTCGGTTCGGGCCGAAGCCCAGTATTCCGGCTGTACATCTCGTAGCCGTACGAAACGCTCCCGCTAGCCACCAGCGACCCCCTTCATCCCTTTAAATTATGCCACCGAAGAGCCAAAAAGCTGCATGAGCCCAGGTGAGCCAAAGTCCCGTCCCCGGTCGCCGGACTGGTTGGGCTCAGCGGCTGACGAGGTTGTTTTCGTAGGCAAAGACTACGGCCTGGATGCGGTCGCGCAAATGAAGCTTGGACAAGATATTTGAAACGTACGTCTTGATGGTTGCCTCGCCCAGGATCAGCTCAGCGGCAATTTCGCCGTTTGTCATCCCCCGGGCTAGCAGCAGAAGAACCTCGTGCTCACGGTCGGTGAGTGAGTCAAGCTGAGCAGGCGAGTCGACGTTTCGGCGTTGAACTGCGCCATCGGCGGTGAACGTTCCGATAACCCGCCGGGTTACGGCCGGGTCCAACAGGGCGTCACCGTCGGCCACGACCCGGATGGCTTCGACCAGATCCTCGGCCGGGGCGTTCTTCAATAGGAACCCGCTCGCTCCCAGGTGGAGGGCTTCGAAGATGTACTCGTCTTCTTCGAACGTCGTCAGGATCACCACCTTGGGCCCGGCTGCCGATCCCGACGTGGACGAATCGGAGTCACCGAGGATGACCTTGGTCGCTTCTAGCCCGTTCATTCGCGGCATCTGAACATCCATAAGGATGACGTCCGGCCTGGCTGCCTCCACCATGCTGACGGCCTCGGACCCGTCAGCCGCTTCAGCCACGATGGTGATGTCAGACTCGACGTCGAGCAGCATCCGGAAACCGGCCCGCACCATCTCCTGGTCGTCGACCAGCATGACTCGGATCAACGTACGACCTGTCGGCCGTCTTCGGCGGCATCGGGCGAACGTCGATCGGTCAGATCCACCACCGGCTCCATCGGCAATGCCGCCGCCACCTCGAAACGTCCTTCGACATTGCGTCCGGCGGAAAACGAGCCGCCGTGTAGACCGACTCGTTCTTCCATTCCGGCCAGTCCCGACCCCTGCCGCAACCCACCACCAAAGGCGTCGGCCTCGTTGGTTGTCATGTCGTTGGTCACGAAGAGTCGCATCTCAGACGGATCAGAGTCGATGACCAGCTCGACGTTGCCGTTGCCGTGCCGGATTGCGTTCGAAAGTGCTTCCTGGACAACCCGGTACACCGACAACCCCAAGCCGCTGTTCGCAGGTTCCGGACCCTGCCGGGAGTAGGCGATATCGGTGCCGGCGGCGCGGATCTGTTGGACTAGGTCATCAAGATGACCAAACGACGGTGTCGGCCCCTTCAGATCTGCGTTCGGAGTCGAGCCGTTGTTCGTGGTTGGTGAGCGAAGAACAGTGATGAGGCTACGGATCTCGTCAACCGCCCCCCTGCTCTGATCCTCCATGGCCACCAGAATCGACTCGGTGGTGTCTGGCTGGTGAGCCAGGTGGCGGCGGGCGGCGGCGGCCTGGACGCCGAGCAGGCTCACGGTGTGGCCGACGATGTCATGCACATCGCGGGCAATGGACAGTCGTTCCTCGTTGGCCGCTTGGCTGTCCACAGTGTCAAGCGCCGTCTGAAGCTCGATGTTGCGGTGGGCCAGCTCGTCCTCAACCGCCCGCCGGCGACGCTCGGCATCGCCCATGTACCAACCGAGGGCGACGAAGCAGGCGTTGACCAAAAACTCAGCTGATGCGACTGCCACCATGAGTCTTGGCGAGACCGTCGATGTGTCAAAGCCGCTGGAGCTAACAAAGGCGGCCACATAGATAGCGCCGATTCCAACAGCGAACAGGCCACGAGCCCAATCACGGACACCTTCACGGCCGTACACACCGGCCGACACCAACGCCACAAAGGCCGACACCGTCGTGGCGGTAATCTCGACCACGCCATAGACCGTGGACAAGACCATTCCTACGGTGACCATCATCAGGCAACCAAGGGGGAACAGCCGCCGGAAGGCAAGCGGAGTTACGACAACGGCAACTGTCGCCAGCACGACCCACGTCTCCGGCGGTTCGAAGTCGTCCCACAACTCCGCGTAGATCCGGGCGTAGCCGATGGCCAGCACCCAACCCACGCCCAACAACAGGGCCGCGATCAAGACGTCGACCAGCGGAGGCCGGAAGGCGATTCCCGGTGAGGGCTCGAAGGGCTCGCTCAACGGGCCATTGTCGGAGCGGGCCGAACTCATAGGAACAACAGTAGTTGCAGAGTCAACGAGCGTTCCTCCCCCACGAGAGGGAAAACGTTCATCCGCTAGGGGGATGTCTGCTCCATAAGCTTGAAAGACAATGACCTCATGCTGGAACTTGATGGGCTAGAAAAACGATTCGGCGATGTCAGAGCCTTGAACGGTGTCTCGTTCACCGCCAAGCCCGGGTATATCACTGGCTTCCTCGGCCGTAACGGAGCGGGCAAGTCGACCACCATGCGCTCGGTGTTCGGCCTGGTCAACCTCGACGCCGGGCAGATTCACTGGCAGGACCGGCCGGTTGACGCGGCAGCCATGAGCCGCTTCGGGTTTATGCCCGAGCAGCGAGGCCTGTACCGCAAGATGGCAATAAATAAGCAGGTGTCGTACTTCGCTCAACTGAAGGGCCTCAACCGAACCGCAGCCGATCAGGCGGCAACCCGGCTACTCACCGAACTTGGACTTGAAGACCGGCTGGGCGACAAGCTCGAGGCGCTGAGTCACGGCAATCAGCAGCGGGTCCAACTGGCCACGGCCCTGGCCCACAACCCGGATCTCTGCCTGCTGGACGAGCCGTTCAACGGTCTCGACCCAACCGCTGTTCGGGTCCTAAACCAGTACCTGCGATCGCTAGCCGATCAGGGCCGGGCGGTGCTGTTCTCATCCCACCAGCTCGACCTGGTTGAAGGCTTGTGCGACGAAGTGGTCATCATCGATGACGGCGTTGTTCGGGCCACCGGTCCAGTGGTCGAGGTTCGGCGACAGCTCGGCTTTTCCGTACTTAACCTGGCGTTTCAGTCCACCCCGGAGTGGGCTCAACTGGCCAGCGAAGGTTTCACAGCCACCGGAACACGAACCGGGTCGGCTCGTCTCGACAACCCCGACCGCCTGCCTCATCTCCTCCAACTAGCCGACAAAGCCGGATCGTTGATCACCTTCTCCTATGACCTCCCCTCCCTATCCGACGTCTTCGAAGAGGTGACTCAATGAGCGACGCAACGACATCCAACAGGCTCGCCCAACCCAGCGTCATGGGTGACGCCTCCCTAGTCTTTCGACGCGAGTTCATTAGTCGGATCACGTCAAACATGTTCATGGCCACCTTCGCCTTCTCCCTGGTCATGATCATCGGCGGAGTGGCGCTCTTCAAGATCATGGAGGAGACCGACCGTGACACCGTCGGCCTCCTCGGTGATCAACCCGCCGGTGTGACCGAAGCTCTACCTCAGCTAGCCGACGACGCCGGGTTCGGCGCGGTCGAGGTGAAAACCTTCGACACCAGAGAGGCTCTGGAGGAAGCCATCACCGTCGGGGACGTACGGGTGGGGGTTGTCGACGGCAGCGAAATCGTGGTCAAAACCGATGAAGGAACGCTGGCCGGCTTTCTCGCTTTCGTATGGAAGGAAGCCCGAGTCAACGAGTTGGTCAACGACCCCGGCGTGGAGGCCGCCCAGCGTCAGGCCGTGGCCGCCGCCACCACCGAGATGCCGCTGACCGAGTTGGAACCCGACCCGGAGTCTGAAGCCAAAGCCGGTGTTGGCGTCGCCCTGGTCGTCATGTTGTTCCTCACTATCCAACTGGTGGGCAGCATGCTCATGCTTTCGATTACCGAGGAGAAGGGCAACAACATCGTCGAACTCCTGTTGTCGTCGATGTCGAGCAAGTCGCTGCTACTGGGCAAGCTGGCGGCCAACGGCCTCGTCGGGCTGATTCAGATTGTGGCCCTGATCGGGACGACTATCGTCGCCGTGAACGTGGCCGATCTGGGCGACATTCCCACTATCCCGTCGTCGCTGCTACTGGTGGCGCTGCTGTGGTTCATCCTGGGCTTCGCCTTCTTCGGCGTCTTGATCGCCGCCGCCGCTTCGCTGGCTCCAAGCCAGGAGGACGCCCAATCGGTGATGACCCCGATCTTCGTCCTCCTGCTAACCGGCTACATGGCCAGCTTCTTCGTCACCGCCAACCCCGCCGGGACGGCGGAACGTATCGTCTCGCTCGTACCGATCGTCTCACCGTTTGTGATGCCAGCCCGATTCCTCAGTGACGAATTGCCACTGTGGGAGCATGCAGTGGCAGTCGCCATTGCTGTGGTGACCTTGGCCGGGGCCCTTCAGCTCGGATCGAGGATCTACACCCGCAGCGTGATCCACACCGACCGCAAGCTTGGCTGGCTGGAAGCGTTCCGAGCCGAGCCCGTTCGCTGACGGTCCCGGCTCGGGTGAAAGGTGTGTAACAGCAGAACGCACTAACAGCAGAGCGTTCTAAGTGTTGAAGCGTTCTAAGTGTTGAAGGGTTCTAAGTGTTGAAGCGTTCTAAGACTTGAAGGGTTCTACGGGTGAACGGCTACCACGCTCGGGCCGACGTCGGACGGCAACAGCACACCAGGGAAGCCTTCGCTAATGGAGAAATTCACGACGTACGCCGTCTTGTGAGCCCGGCCTTTACCGAAGGCCAGACTCGCCGGCGCGTCGAGCACTGCCGAGTCCTCAATGATGGTGGTGTTACCTTCCGGGGAAACCCGGATTAGGGCGTTGGTTGAAATGGACACCACGTGAGGCTGACCGCGGTGGTTTACCTCAAGCCCGTCGGGGGCTCCGTTCACCTCGGCATACAGCTTGGCCACGCCAGCGTCACGCCCGTTGATCTTGACCTCGACTACCAGACCCTTTTCCAGGTTGGCCACATAGAGGCGGTTACCAAAGCTGTCGATGCCGTTGGCTCCGATGGGGACACCGGGAACCAGCGCGCCGACACCTTCCAGTAGCAGATCCTGGACGAAGGGCCTGACGTCGCCTCCGTCGATTACCCACACAGCACCCGTAACCGAGTCGGTCACATAGATGTTGGGACCGACTGTGGTGATGTCATTCGGCAGGCCGATCACCTCGGTCCCAGCGATGTGCTCGGCCGCGCCGCTGTCGATGTTGACCCGCCACACCCCGTTCAGGTCCGGGTCAGCCAGCGTATGGGTGGCCACCAGCATGTCGTCACCGTCGATGTGGATGCCCAACGCACCGAATCCTGCTCCCCCAGTCGGTGGGATCAAGGTGGCCAGCACCTCGGGGGTGTCGGCTCCGGGCGCCACGGTCCACACCTGGCCACCGTCAGCATTGTTGGCCGTGACATATATCGTGCCATCTCCAGTGACGGCTATTCCTTCGGTCCCCGGGTCGGTGGCCGGGTCACCGGTGGAGAAGTTGATGACTTCCTCCGCTGCACCAGAGGCCGAAGCGGCTGACGCCGTCAGCACTACGCCGAGGACTAGGGCCAGTCCGAGGAAGACACGACGGACGCCCAGGGGCGCGGCGGAAAGGTGGTTCAACATTGTCGATCCTTACTGTTTCGCCGCGCAGACGACAGGGTAGTTGGCTCACATCAGCTGTGCCAGACGATGTGGGCCTAGCGACTATCGACTAATCGCCACCCGGACTTGCCGGCGAAGCTCCGAGACCGTGATGGCTCCGTCCCTGACCGTGGATGTTCAGCGAGAACGACCGTTGCCCACCGCTGACGCGTTGAGCCAAGGCGCACACCGGCCCGTGCTGACGATGGGAGTGCTCCGAGTGATCAGGCAACTCCTCACCGGTAGCCGACGAAATCAGACCCGCGCTTACGCCCGCCACCACCAGAGCGACGGCGGCAACCGCGGCCGACAGCCAGATGGTCACGCCACCGCCAAAGACCGCGTAGCTGGCACCGGCCACAATCGGGGCCAACGTCGATGCCACTGCAGCCACGCTGGTATTAATGCCCTGAACCTGGCCTTCTTCCCTGTCGTCAGCTGCCTGAGTGACAACCGATTGCAGCGTGGGCAGAACCAGGGCCATACCAACATTGACAACGAACGACAGGGGCAGGAATACCAGAACCGACGTGGGGAATCGCACCAGGAATAGAGCTGCCGGCAGCACACTCAACCCGGCCCGCAACGTGCCCACGTCCCCCAGCCGTTTCTCCACAAATCGGAGTGTCACCATCTCGTTGAAGATGAGGAAAACTCCGGTGGCCAACATCATGAGGCCGACACTGGCTTCGCTGATTCCCAACTGGTCGACATACCAGAGGGCCATGATCGTGGTGTACGCGCTGAAGGCGAAGGTGAACAGGACCTGGACACTGAACAACCGCATCAGCGCGTCCCGACCAGTAAGGGTTCGGGCCTTGCTTATGAGATTGAGCTGATGCAGCGGGTTGGCGTCGAACGACGGCGACCTCAGCTCAGGCGGAAGAGATTCGGTCAACGCCGACGTCATCCAAACCAAAGTGCCGGCCGAAATGGCGATGGCCAGCAGCGCAGGGCCGAGGAAGCCAAGCGACGTGGCGGCGCTGAATGAACCCATTGCCGGACCAATCAACAGGGCTACACCGGTGATCGCTCCCTGCACGGAGAACACCCGGGTTCGTTCCTCTTCGGCGACTACGTCGGCCAGGTAGGCGGCTGCAACCGACGCGTTGCCGCCGGTCAGCCCGTCGACAACACGGGAGGCCGCGATCAACGCCAAGGCCGTGACTGGCGAAGATGTGGTGAAGTAGGCCACGGCGAACAACACCCAACTGGCCAGCGTTCCCGCCTGAGAAACAACGAGCACAGGTCGCCGACCGCGATTATCGGCCAGGCTCCCGAGGATCGGAGCAGCGAAGAACTGGGCTGCCGGGTACGCGGCGATGAGCAGCGAGAAAACGAAATCGCTGTATCCCAGGTCCCGCACAACGAACGGCAATACGGGGATGAGGAGCGTGCCCCCAACGGCATTGACGAACGTGAGGAGAAGTATCGGCAGTGCCGGGCGAGGGACACCATCAAGAATCTTCATGATGAAGTCTGCCCCAGCTGGACCGAGGAAGCGAGCCGATTTGGGAACTCAGTCTTGGTCACGTTTGCCGACCCAAACGGAGTACTCGGTTCCACCTTTGAGCGTTATGGAGTTCGACACGAACCCGCTTTCGGAATCTCGAACCCAGCGAGCGTAGGGATGGGGGTCGGCCACCGACTCTTCGATGTTGTCTGCCACCACGACCGCTCCAATCCGCAGGTGCGGGACAAGCATCTGGAGAACCTCCAGATAGAGGCCGGGGCCACCGTCCAACAAGAGAAGATCAACCGAGCCTCCAGGGTCATTGAGAGTCACGCGAGCGTCACCGGTTCGGATCTCTACGTGGTCGCCGAGACCGGCAGTCACCAGGTTTGTCCGAGCCTTGTCGGCTTTCTCCTCGACCAGCTCGGAACCGATGACGACACCTTCGCCGTTGTCCCGAAGACCGGCGGCCAGGTAGATCGTCGACACACCAAACGACGAGCCGAACTCAACCACGCGGCGGGCGCCGGTGGCTCGAACAGTCTGATACAAGAACCGGCCCTGCTCCCTGCTAACAGGGAGATAGAAGTCCTTGAGATGATGGGGCCATGCTTCAGGCCCCGGTGCCTCGGTAGCCAGCGATGCCACTCGTTCACGAATCAGACGGCGCTGGGCGTCGGCTTCTTGATGAAGGTGGGACAACAGGTCGGCAACTCGGGGGTCCGCCAGAGAATTCACTTGGCCCACCTCCTAGATCTGAGCCAAGCAGGCGTCCATCGGCGGGCTGATGCACGCGTCGGCTGTTGCCACCTCGACAATCACAGCAATACTTCCTTCGATGTTGGGTCCAGAGCGGCGCCTGCAGTTCAGATTGTTCTCAAAGCGGGCTGGTCCTGGGGCTCCGACGATTATTCCGTCCGACGTCTAGGGCCCACAAGGTCGGGGCACGCCAGGCTTGGGTCAAAAGAGGACAACCCCGGCGGCATTAGCAGACCGCGGCGGCATCGAGATCGGATCCGGTCACAAAGTTGTAGGCGTCAACGATGAGACGCAAGGAGATCTCGAGTTCTTCGGGCGACTCGGGCGTGTAGACCATGACGACACCATCCCAGAATCCTTCTTGGGTGACCCACGGGTGAAGCTCGCCCCACTTCGATTCATCAACCTCAGACGCCCGCTCGACCGGCAGCCACACGTGCATGCTGCCGTCAGGGTGAATGTGGCCGAACTCCCGGCCGGATTGCAGCACGTCCGGCCTGTCGATCTCGACGTCGTCGGACAACCACAGACTCCGGGCCCCAGGCAACGACAGGCGAGACTCCTGGTCGATCACTCCAGGCAGTAGATACGCCCGCCGGCGGAGCTCCGCATCGACCTCGGGCACCGGCTCGGCGGTCAGTTGAATGTGGGGGACGCTCCCGGTGGTTTCCTCTCGCTCGCCGGATCGCACCGGTAGAACGTCAAGCGGGCCTGCCATGTCAGTCTCCTTTTGGCACAAATCACCGGTTTGGTTTTCGTCAGTGACCTTCTTGCCGGTGACAGATGCCGAGTTCGTAGCCGTGGTCACCGGCTGGATCGTGGAGTCGACCGGATCAGCGGATTCCGAACCACCACTACACGCCGCCCCGAAAACAATCGGGCGACAAGCAACGGTGCCAGCCGAGTTCCACTGTGGGATGTGAGAGGCGTTTGTTTGCCGTGGCGATACTTCACGTCGGTCTACTGGCCGGTGACAGCGACGGTGGCAATGGCAAGTAGCATGGCGAGCATTGTTTCAACTGCTGTAGTAGCGGTTGGACTCGACAGCTTGATAGCGCTCGTCACGTACGGGACTCAAACACGTTCGACAACAACATGTAGCTTAAGGTACAACACGTACTAATTCGTGGCAACCGGCCGATGAACGAAAACATCAGACACGAAGAAAAAGAGAATCCGAGAACGACAAGGGTCCGTCAGGTCGTACTTGATGCTGCCAGCGAAGTCCTCCTGGAAAGCGGCGCCAGCGATGTCACCGCAACGCGGATCGCGGCCGAGACCGGCGTAGCCCGGACCACGATTTACCGCCACTGGCCCGACCAGGCAAGTCTGGTTATGGCCACCATCGAGTGTCTCGTGGCGCCGCACTACGCCACCCCTTCCGCTGGCGATCTTGAAGCCGATCTGACCGGCGCCTTAACCGGCCTTCGGGCACGCCTCGAAACCCGCAAGGTGAGACCGATCTTTGCCGCCCTGATCGACTTCACATCTCGAGACGAAGCGTTCGTTCCAACGCAACGCCGGTTCGTTGAAGCGCTGATCAAACCGACGGCCGAAGTGCTGGAGGAAGCGCAACAACGAGGGGAACTGCCTACCCGTCTTGACTGCGCCGTATCGGCCACGCTGCTGGCCGGACCACTCGTTCATCAATATTTGGTGATGTGCGAACCGATTCCAGACGGCCTCATCGAAGAGATCACCTCTCAGTTCATCAATCTCCACGGCAGCCGCTAGTCAATTTGCTCGCCGAGCAGCGACGACCGGCCGGGCAGCTACGAGCTCCGCAGCTGATTTCGAAACTCGGTTGGCGTCTGACCAAGGTGCCGGACGACAAATCTGGCGAAATTTGATGAGTCCGAATAGCCGAGACCGACTCGGACCTGCGCAAGGGAGCGTGAAGTGTCGGCCAGCAGTCTGCGCACCTCCAAGGCAATACGTTCGTCGATGACCTGCTTCGTGGTTTGCCCCGACACCTGTCGGCAGGCGCGGTCCAGCGTGCGACGGCTATATCCGATTCGCCTTGCCAGCTGCGCCGCCGACGGTCGTTCGTCCACGTCGAGCTCAAGCTGTTCTCGCAATCGAACGTATGCCGCAGGCAGCCCCTCGGAGGGCGAGACATTTCCCTGAAGCTCGACTTCAACCACGAGCAACAGCGCCTTCAGAATTGTCCGCATCAAGTCGGCGTGACGCCTCGATCCGTCGAACCGTTTCTGCTGAAGCTTGAGCTCTTCGACCCACCGGAGGACTCTCGACATCTCCGACGAGTCGAGCCTCCAGGTCGAGGGTGCCGTCGTCCCGGGATACCAGGGCGGGCCGTCCAGATCGCCGGGGTCGCTCTCCACTGGCCAGATAATCAGCTTGGCTTCAAAGTCGGGATCAGCTTCGAACTCCTGCACTTGTCCGGGTCGAACTCGAATCATCGCTCCGCGCTCCAGGGCTACCGGAGCGAAGTCCACCCGGTGCACGCCGCACCCACTGGTGCAAACGATGAGAAGATTGAAGCCCGCACGCTGTCGAGCCGGAAAGTAGTGGGCCGGCATACGCCCCATTAGTTCGGACCACTCAATCACTTCGACCGGGACAATCGGGTGATGCAGTTGAGGCGAAAAGGCAACATCAAAGGTCACCTCAGGCCCTCGGTCTCCCACTCCCCTGTCGACATCTTCCATAACACCCAGGCCGCAACAACCCGCTTTGTTGCCCGCTCAAGCCATACCTACGGGGCGGACACCGCGTCGCAAGACGCTTTGCCCGCTACACAACACTACGTAGCTTAAGCTACATTGTGTACCGATGAGGGGCAAGCGCAAGCACCTACGACCACCGCCGTGTCGCTTTACGACCAACGTTTGTCCAACAACGACCAAACGGGCGACCCTCTGCGATTTAGGCGTCCGACCCACCAGGGCGGCTACGGACCTCACCCGGCGGGCGACCCCGGAGCGCAAGCGCAGCGGCGGATCCACCTGGCCATGCATTGGCCGTGGATTAGGCGAAATATTGGCCGTATTCGCCCGACCATCCCCGGCCTTATCACCCTCGCTGTCCGTCGCTCACTGGAAGGCCGGGCGGCGAAGGCATGAGTGTCGGCCTTGTCCTCGGTGCCGGAGGCCCACTCGGGTGGGCGTATCACCTGGGTGCTATCCAAGGTGTGCGAGATGCCATCGACCGTGAACCGGCCAACGCCGACCGCATCGTCGGCAGCTCGGCCGGGGCCGCCATCGCCGCCATCTTACTGACCGGAACACCCACTGAAGAGGTGCTGCAACTCATCACCACAAGACCGACCGGCGAAGATCAGGAACGCATGCGGGAAGCCGGCGCCGGAGTGTTGGGCAGCCCGCTCAAGGAGCTCCGACCGGTTGCCCCGGCCTTGTACGCAAGGCCACCCAGATCGGTCCGGTGACAGCGTTGGTCGGCCTACTACCGTCCGGCTTCTTCCCAACCGTGTTCTTGCGCAAGTTCGGTGCAGACGTGCCGTGGCCGTCGCAGCTGTGGGTGCCCAGCGTGAACATCGATGACGGTTGTGTGGTGGTGTTCGGCCGAGATCCTGTTCCGGTAACGCTACGTGACGCGATTGAGGCCACTTAGGCCGTACCCACCTTGTTTCAGCCGAAGGTCATCGACGGCTCTCGCTACGTGGACGGGGCAGTGGCGTCGTCCACTCATGCCGACGTGTTGGTCCCCGAGGGCCTCGACGTGACCCTGGTCGCCGCGCCCATGGCCCGCCCGGGTCGTGGACTGATCCGGGCCCGAGCTCTGCGGGCGCTGGAAACCGAAGTCGGCGTTCTTCGAGGCAACGGTACTCGAACCATCGTGCTTATTCCCAACGACGATGTGCTGGCCGCGGCCGAAGGCTTTCCTCGCAGCCAACCAGGAGCAAACATTGTTGAAGCCGCCCGGCAGCAGACCATCACCGCCTTTAAGGACATGCAGTCGGGCCGGTAGCGCAGTCCTTCCGGGTTAGTGCCGGCCGATAACGCCACAACGTTCGAACCCCATGGAGCATCGCCTAGTGCGGATCAACGAAGGATTCCTTCTCTCCATTCGACTCCTACGAGAGATGCACGGTCATCTTCTCAAGGGCGTACGAGAGCAGCATCACCGACCTGGCGAGTTACGCACAAGCCTTGTCTGGATAGGCGGCACAACCCACGGGAATGCCGTGTTTGGAGCTTCAACATCAGATGCGAAACGAGCTTCTAGAAGAAAGTAAACCCAACTCTGTGGTTCGCCTATCATCACCGCCCAACAAGCAGCGTCGATGCTGGAAGTCACGCCACCGACAGCTCACACGGCAATAGATTCCCTGGTCGACCGAGGTGATCTCCGCGAAGTGACAGGAAAAGACCGGAATCTCATCTACGAGGCACCACAATATTCGAAGCCGTATTCGATACTGCCTCTGGATTCGATAAACCACAGTTTACTCAACAAGAGATCTAGTAAAGTAAATGAGGCATCGCTTTACTAAGAGTCACTCGTGGTGAGGAACGCTAGTGGATCCCCAGTCCTTTCAATCTACGCAACGCGGACGTGCCGTCAAGGCAATCGAGGGTTTCTGGGCCTTTCACCCCAAGGCGCTGCCACGCGAGCTTGCGCTGCCACAGGACGTGGCAACCCTGCTCGACGAAGCCACCGGGGCCGCCCATCGACTGGGAGGTGTCGGCAGACTGATACCAAACCCACATCTGCTTATTGGACCACATCTGCGGCTCGAGGCAGTCCTGAGTTCTCGAATCGAGGGCACCAAAACAGACGTCGGTCAGCTCCTCCGATACGAAGCCGGTGAGCAGCCCACACCGACCGAAGCCGGCGATGCTCAAGAGGTTCGCAACTACGTACTCGCGATGGAACATGGTCTCAGACGAATCAGCGGGGGGTTTCCACTGTCGATACGTCTCTTGCGCGAGATGCACGGCCACCTTCTTGACGGCGTTCGGGGCCAATTTCGCCAGCCAGGCGAGCTGCGCTCAAGCCCGGTCTGGATTGGTGGGACCACACTTGAGAACGCGGTGTTTGTCCCGCCGCCACCTGATGTCATGTCGACAGCCCTGTCAGATCTCGAACACTTTCTCCATGATCGACGCCTACCGTTGCTGATACAACTCGCTCTTGCCCACTATCAATTTGAAGTCATCCACCCGTTCCTGGACGGCAACGGCCGTATTGGCCGCCTTATGATCCCGCTCGTGCTCGTGCAGCGGGGAGCCTTGTCGCAGCCGTTGCTGTATCTATCCGCCTTCTTTGAGCGTCACCGCGGCGAATACTACGAGCACCTCCTCCTAACCAGTCAGTCCGGCGACCTGACACCCTGGATCCAGTTCTTTCTTGAAGGCATCCGCCGCCAAGCGCGCGATGCCGAGGAACGAACAGTGCGTCTAGTGGAACTTCAACACAAGATGCGGAGCGATCTCCTAGATGAAGGAAGACCGAATTCGATCGTGCGCCTGGCAGAGCGCCTATTCTCAGTCCCTATCATCACAGCCCGACAGGCGGCCTCAATGCTTGATGTCACGCCACCAACCGCCCATACTGCTATCAATGCGCTCGTGGACCGAGGTGATCTGCGTGAAGTAACAGGGAGAGATCGAAACCGGATCTATGAGGCGCCCCAAATCTTCGACGCGGTGTATGGCGACATCGATGTGCCGACAGAGGAACCTGCCGGTCAAACGACTCT
>CALKZY010000033.1 GCA_938002965.1 uncultured Acidimicrobiales bacterium
TCGAGTGGATCGAAGCCTGGTACAACCCAACCCGCCGACACTCCTACAACCGTATGCTCAGCCCCATCAACTACGAATACACCATGGCCGCCTAACCCCAAATCCCACACCCAACGTGTCCATCACACCGAGGGAAGTCCAGTCCGATCGAAGTACGTCAAGTAGGACCCGAACACCACAGCGCTCCTCAGCCCAGCAGTCTTTGCTGCATGAACGACGCGCACCGAGGTTTCGACCAGTCGTTCGTTGAAGAAGTCTGCTGCCGGTGCTCGGGGTGTCTCCCGGTCGTCTGGTCCGAGTGCGTAAACTAGAGCGTCTTTGCCGATAAGCAGTTCGGTCAACTGCTCGGTCGACATCTCCAGGACGTCGCCTCGGTGCAACACCGCTCCGGCGGGATACCACGACTCAGGAGCGTTGGACCCGGTTGACAAGCTTGAAACCTGTTGGCCCCCGTCCAGAAGCGCCACGGCGGCGTGGTACCCGAGTAGTCCAGTGCCTCCGAGAACCAGGGTGGACATGTCTTACCTCCGTTGGTTTAGACGGCGCCTGTGGAGTCTATTTCATGCACGGAGGAGTTCGCCCAGGCGACGGCCGGCCATTCGCCGGCGCTTTCCGAACGGTCTTGACCGCAGAGGCGTAGAAAGATTACGCTTTTGGTGCGGGCAGTTGGAGGTTGTGATGGTTGGAAGGGTTGGTTCGATTGTGCTTGCTGCGCTGTTGGCCGCGGTGATGTTCGCCGCGCCTGCTGGCGCCCACAAGTACGGCAAGTCGTGGGACGGGAACCCGAACGGCGAAGGCCGTTTCGGTGTGAACGTTCACTCGAACGGGACGGTGACCGCGTGGGCCGATGATGTCCAGCGGGACGGCCACTGCGTCGCCGTTGTGGCCGTGAGCGCCTCGTACTACGAGGAGAAGTGGTCATGCGGCGACAAACGTTCGAAGACCTGGAACAGTAGTTGGAACATTGAAAGGTGTGTGACCGGACACCACCTCAACTCCAACGACTGTGCTGGTCTCTGGAACTGATCAGGCATTTGATCGACAGAAAACGTCGACGGTCAGCCGGTACCTCCAAGGCGAGGAACTGGCTGACCATGGCGTGCGCAGTCATGATGGCAGTCGTCCTGGCTGGGTGCTCAGCGCCCGGGCCGTCGATATCACAGGACGCGGCTGCGGTAGCGCAGTCGACGCAGCTGCCTGCAACAGCGGCAGCGGCACCAAGGGGATCGGAAACGGAGTCGACGACGGGCGCCCTGCAAGCCAATAGTCAGGAATTGGCCGAGGTCAGCGCCTTGCTTGGATGGGGGCTGACCGAAGGGCAATCGGCCCGTCTACACGTCACCACCATGGCGGATCTGATCGTTCTCCGCGAAGAACACATCGCCCGGTGCATGGAACAGCACGGCTTTGAGTATCGAGCCCTCAACAGCCGACACCGCGTTGGCCTGAACGAGGATCCGGACGCCAAGTGGGACACCGTAGAGTTCACCGAGCGGTACGGGTTTGGCCAGTCAACCCTGATCTTCAATAAGGAGCAGGTGGCGCCCGATGGCATCGGATATGACGCTGCCTGGCGAGGCCAAGCACCCCTCAGAGAGGGCGACACCAACTCCGACTACTTTTGGAGTCTGGATGAAGCAACACAGGTGGCCTACGAGGAAGCCTTGAACGGCCCCGACATCGGCCGACTCGGAGGCTGCGAGGGAGAGGCCGAAGAGGCATTCCCCGATCGAGCCACGACACTTCGGTTCACGTTGGCCGAAGCGCTCGACGAAACTGATGCCCGGGTACAGGCATCCGCTGAGTTTGATCAACTGGCCCGAAGTGTCGACGACTGCATGAACGTCGGCGGTTTCACCTTCACCGGGGTCGATGACATGCTGGCGCGAGTCCGGGCTGGCGTTGAGTCCCTGCAAGGCCAAGTCGACTTGTCCGACCTTGAGCCTGACGAGGACGGAACCATCAGCTTCGACACCGACTCAGGAGTGATGGATCCACGCCTCACTGACGATGGGGTGGAGGTCGGATCAAACGAGTGGCTTAGTCGAGTGATCGAGGTCCAGCAATTCGAGCTGCAGCTAGCCGGCGAATTTGACAGCTGTATCGGGATGGCCGCGTGGCTCGATGCCTACGACGCCATAGCCATGCCGTATCGACAGGAGATGCTGGCCACCAACCTGGCTGTCATCGCCGATCTGGGCGGCGTAGACCTCACAGACTGACCCCTGGTGCTATCGGTCAGTCGGTGGCCTGGTTGCCTTGACGCTTCCACAGAACGGCACCGATGTCGCACACAGCCATAACGGCCATGGTCGGTCCGAGGATCAACCAGTTCTCATTTATGGCTGCCCAGAAGGTTGCGATAGCCAGTGGAATAGCTGTGGCAAAGGCGATGACCAGCCACGTTTGAGGTGAGAGATCGAGGCCGCCGCGCCCCGTGCCCGGATACGAGCTTGCGTCTCGCCGGAAGCGACCACGTTCCTCAATGATCGAAGATTGTGCCACGGCCATCATTGTCGACCAGATGACGGTCACTCTTTAGCAGCGGCGAAGGCACCTAGGCTCGGAAGCGCCCGACGTTCGTTGGCGGCAACGCTTGATCCCCGCCTTGTTGTTCTGGGCGAACCTCTTCCATGTGCCACACCGGCACACCCTCGATTGAGAGGCGCTCCGGATGGGCGTCATGTTCAGTCTCATGTTCAGTGTCATGTGCAGTGTCATGTGCAGTGTCATGTTCAGTGTCAGATGAGACGGTCTCGCCCTTGGCTGAGACTGGGGGGCGTGATGGTCGACTATTGCGGGTTCGACTCGACCTCGACGAACCCCATGCCAGTTTCGCGACCAACAGGCCGAGAGCGAACGCGGCCAGAACCATAAGGCTGATCGGGACGAAGTAGGTGGTCATCGACGGTCTACCACTCAGCCGTCACGCTTCTTGACCAGGAAGTCGACTCGCCGGTTTTCGGCCCGTCCCTCTTCGGAATCGTTGCTGGCGATCGGTTGGGCCTCACCCTGGCCAACGACATCCAATCTGTCTGCCTCAACGCCGAGACCGATCAGGTAGTCGGCCACCGCTTGGGCACGTTCCTCGCTGAGCGTCTGGTTTGTTGCCCGCGAACCACGAGAGTCGGTGTGTCCGATGATGTCAGCTGCCGGAAGGGGGTAACGCCGCAGGGCGACCCCGACACGGTCGAGAGTGGCGGTCGCGCCGCCGGATAATTCCTCGACGGAGGTGTCGAAGTTGGGATATTGACCGTCAAGTTCGCGAGCGAGCTCGAAGATCTGGTTGATCTCGTCCTGCAGCGCCTCGATCTGTACCGACTCAGGCAGTACCCGAATGGTGGTCTGATCATCCACCGTCAGCCCGGCTGCGATGGCGGTTTCAATGGCTGCCTCAAGCTCCTCGGCTTCCACCGGGTCAAGCGCTTCGCCGGTGACGGTCACGGTGCTGTCGTCCAACGCTAGGGCGCCGTCGTTGGTTCCGTCCAGGAGGGAGGTCAACAGGGCGGCAACCACTCGAGGGTCGGAGTCGTCCACGTCAGACGAAACGATGATCTGGCCGTCCACCTCGAGGCCGGCGTTGGTAACGGCTGCGGCCAGAGCGTCGCGCTCTGATTCGGTCTGAACAATTCCGCCTACCATCACGGTGTTTCCGTCGCGTTCGATTTGGACCGAGGATGCCACCGGCTCAGGGGGAGGGGGAGCAGTTGTTGTCGTGGTCGTCGTGGTTGTGGTCGGCGGGGGAGCGTCGGGTTGACTAGCCGCCCACCAGTAGGCAATGGCCAGGAGAATACCAAGGCCGATGAAGGCGACGACTAGTGCCGCACACCCATCACGTTCTTCTTCGTCGTCTTGGTTCCGCTCGGAATGGGACACCGCCATAGAGTCCACATGTATCAGACGAAAAGGGGTGTCCTGGAGTCGCGGGCAATGACTGGGCAAGTTTGATCATGCAGCTAGATTGACCGAATGTGCGACCATTTTCTGTTAAGTCCTGCACCGAGAGACGGAAGCTGAAAGTCGGTTACGCTAATGACGCCAAACCCCAAGTCGACGAGAAACAGCCTGACAACTGATCATATTCGTCCTCGTCGGACATTCATTTTCGCTCCCGGACTCAATCCGGACATGTTCCCCAAGGCGCTGGCTACCGGAACCGACATCGTGTGTGTCGAGCTGGAGGATGGCGTCGCTCCCAAAGACAAAGACCTGGCCCGGGAGCGGGCCATGGCCCTGTTCGTCCAGTCGTCGGGCCCGCCCGCAACAGATGGCACTAGAACAGACGGCACTAGAACAGATGGCGTCGAGCGGGTGGTGCGCATCAACAGTGTGAGGGAGCAGTTCGGGTTGGCCGATGTGGCCGCTGTGCTGGCCACCGATACCCCTCCGCCGGTGTTGATGATGCCTAAGGTTCGAACGCCCGACGAGGTGGTGTGGTTGGACGACCTGCTCACCGAACGAGGCCACGGCACGCAACTACAGGTCATCATCGAGACCAATCAGGCATTGGAGGCGGCCTATGAAATCGCCCACTGCTCGACCCGCATCAATGCCCTGTTCTTTGGTGGGGTTGACATGGCAGCCGAGCTTCGATGCACCAACACCTGGGAGTCGTTGCTCTATGCCCGTTCCCGAGTTGTCCATGCCGCGGCGTCAGCCGGGCTGGACGTGATTGACGTGCCCTATCTGGACCTGGAGGATCTGGACGCGATGGTGGTCGCCGCCCGCCAGGCCAAGGACCTTGGCTTCTCCGGCAAGGGCGCTATTCACCCAAAACAGATCGAGGCGCTCAACGAGGTGTTCACCCCGACTGCCAATGAAATCGCGAGGGCCCGACAGGTCATCAAGACCTTCGAAGAAGCCGACACAGGCTTGGTGGTCATCGACGGCAAGTTGATCGAGAAGCCTGTGCTGCGAGACATGCATCGTATTGTGGCTATCGCCGAGCGAACAGGCGTCTGAGCTCAGGGGCGCTTTGAGTAGGTCTTCCGGCCGCCGCCCCGGACCTGGGTGTTCACAGGCTGGCCCGGGGGTCGGGTGCTATACGTCGTTGGCCTGATCGGCCATCCACTGGCGCTTGGTTTGCCGCCAGGCTTCGTCGGTGTGATCCCGTCGCCAATACGGCGAAATCGACGAGGTGGAGGTGTCAACGCCGCGTTCGGCCACCAAGTGACGGCGAGTCGTACGGACCTCGCCCGCTTCGCCATGGAGGAAGACGTCAAACGTTCCGTCCGGGAACCGGGCCGCTGCCACGGCGTCGTGCAGGACGGTGTCGGGGTCGGCCGCTGATTGCCGATGCAATCACACGAGATCGACCTCGGCTTGCGAGGGCATCTCGATTTCGTGTTCGGGGCCGTCGACGACGGCGAACACCACTGCACGGCGTCCGGTTGGCAGTCGTTCCAGTGTGGCTCCGATGGCGCCCAGTGCGCTTTCGTCGCCCGCCAGTAGGTGCCAGTCAACCTGAGGCGAGGGCTGGTAGGAGCCTCCCGGGCCGGAGAACTGTAGACGGTCACCGGGTTTAGCCCGCTGGGCCCATGCCCCGGCGTAACCGTCATCTCCATGAGCCACAAAGTCGATGGCCAGCTGGCGCTGGTCAGGGTCCCAGCTGCGAATGGTGAACCGGCGTGGCCGGGGTCGAAGCTCGGATGGTAGACGATCGAGATCGCCGCGCTCGAAGGGAACCGTGACCGGTGAACCCTCCGGCGGGAACTGGGCGTTGATGTAGGCGTCAGTGGCTGACGTGGCTTCGAACTGATCGAGGGTGCCGTTGCTCAGCACGACTCTGATCATGCTGGGACTGAGGCGTTTGATGGTTTGAACTTCTGCGTACATGTTTGCTCCCCGCGAGGAAAAGTAGTGCGGATATCTCTGCCGACCAAAGTCGGCCGGGGCCAGGGGCCGGTCTTTTAGACCGGGCCCATGGCGTGGTTGGAGTTGACGACCAGCAGGTTGCCATCGGGGTCGGTGGCGGTGAAGCGGTCGTGTGGACTGCCGCGCTCGATGCGGCCCGGGTTTGCTCCGAGCTCGGTCAGAACGGCGTGGATTTCATCGATGTCGTCGACGATGACGTCAAGTGAGCCTTGGCCTGCGTTCCCGCCTTGGCTGACGATGAGGTGGGTGCCGCCTCGGAGTTCGAGGATGGCGGCCCGGCCCATGTTGACCACGAGACGCATGCCGGCCTTGTTGTAGAAGTCGGCTGAGCGTGAGGCGTCACTGACGGGAAGACCGATATGGCCGATTCCGAATCGGGGACGCCGGTCGACTGGACCGGCTTGACTGGACTGATGTTGTTCTTGCGTGAGGGATGACATTGAAAGGAGTCTCCAAGGGTTTTGTACTATTGTTAGGATTACTTAACAACAGAGGTTGTAGCGGCTTTATTCCCCGGCATTGCCGAATTTGTCAGAGCTGGGCGCAAACCGGCTAAAACAGTTGCGATTCGGGCGGCCTCAGACCACGATTGACCCATGAAATTCTTGTGGCTGGACGAAGCTGAAACGGCCGGAACCTGACATGACCGACCTTGCCATCGTGTTGCCTGGTAGGGGCTACACCGCTCAAGGCCCCGTCATCCGACTGCCGATATTGGCCGCCGAGCAGGCAGGATTCACTCCTGTTGTCGTTGAGTACCCGAGGGATGCCCTGGCGGCGAGAGACTTCCCGATCGTGGTCGATTCGGTCCGGCAGCAGATTGCCCAAGCCTTCGATGTCCATGGTGTCGGGCGGGTTGCCGTTGTAGCCAAATCACTGGGAACTCAGGTTCTCGTTCAGGTGGCTGAGCGGCTGGGAGCAGCCGACGCTATATCAGTGGTTTGGGTGACACCGTTGTTCGGCGAGGCCGAGGTGCGCAACGGGGCAATTGCCCTTGGGTGGCGGTCCTTGGTCGTTTGCGGAGAGGTCGACCCCTTCCACGACGAAACAGGCACCGGGCAAGTCGCTAGCGCAACCGGGGCCGACGTCGTCACGCTTGCTGGTGCCGACCATGCATTGGAAGTCGCCGGTGATGTTGAAGCCACAGCCGGCGGTCTGCAGACCGTCGCCGGTTGTGTCCTCGGCTTTCTCGGGGATTGAACGGTCGTCGTGCTTGGGTGGCCACGCTGGCGCTCTGGGCCATGACCCGGGCTGGCCGGTGTGGCGAGACTTGGCCACAATGGGGTTCCGGCCCCCAACCAACGGAGCCGACTCACTAGTAAGGAGGTCCGTGTGGTACAGGCCATAGGAATTGAGTTGGAGCCCAGCGGAGGGCCGTGTGGGGCAACTGTTACCGGCGTTGACCTCACCTCGGAACTGAACGAAACGACGGTGGCCGCCATCCGCTCTGCCTGGCTGGAACACAAGGTTCTGGCCTTCCCCGATCAGCCGATGAGCGACCAGGACCTGGAACGATTCACGCTGCGCTTCGGGCCGTTCGGCGATGACACATTCTTTGACTCCATTGACGGTCACCCCAACATCGCAGCCATCCACCGTCGAGCCGACGAAAGCAGCTCGCTGTTCGCCGACAGCTGGCACGCCGACTGGACCTTTCAACGGTTCCCGCCGGACGGGACTTGTCTGCACGCCAAAGTGATCCCACCCTCAGGAGGTGACACGCTATACGCCGACCAGCAGGCGGCGCTGGCCGCCATGCCCACCGACCTGCGGCAGCGGTTGGAAGGCGCAGTGGCCATTCACTCGGCTCGGCTGCCGTACGCCCCCGACGGATCCTACGGCGCCGGCGACTCCGACGACCGGGCTATGAAGATCTTGCCCAGCGAAGTGGCCTACGAGACACAGACCCATCCGTTGATCCGCATCCACCCCGAGACCGGGGCCGAGACGTTGTACTCGACGTTCGGTTACATCGTCGGCATCGAGGGCATGGCCGACGACGACAGCCTCCGCCTGTTGCAAGAGCTCTACCGCTGGCAAGGACGCGATGACTTCCAGTTCCGTCAGCGGTGGCAGCCCGACATGTTGGTGATGTGGGATAACCGGGTTGTGTTGCACAAGGCCACTGGGGGCTACGAGGGTCACGAGCGTCTGTTGCACCGCACAACCATCGGTTACAACCCCGACGTGCGACCCAAGGGCGTGCCGTGCCCGTGAGGCTCAGATCGTTGCTTGGGCCGCGACGGCCAAAGGGAAACGAACGTCGTCGGCCGGATAGCTTCCGGGCTGGATGGACACATGTTCTTGGGTGACGGTCGGGTCAGACCCTGGGTGGGGGAACCACACGGCGTCGTCGCCGAGCCATCGGGTGGACACGGCTACTCGACGGTGGCTGCCGCTGTTGCCGGGTGCGCCATGCAGAATCCATGAGCTGAAGACGATGGCGTCTCCAGGTTCAACGTCGAAACCGATCACGTCAAAGTCCTGGCGGGAACCGTCAATGTCTGGCACCCGATCACCGTCGAAATCGTCGGCCCATTCAATCGACGACTCGGTGAAACTCTCCGGGGCGTAGTAGGCGTCCCACCCCTGGGAGCCCCGCACGAACTCCAGCGAGCTTTCGTTCACGGTCGCCGGGGTCAAAGCCACCCAGGCCGAGGCAATCTGCTTGCCCTGGAACGGCCAGTATGGGATGTCTTGATGCCAAGGCGTTGGGGCGGTCGTGCCCGGTTCCTTGACCAAGGTGTGATCGAAATAGAGTCGGGCCGAGTCGGAACCGAGGAGATCGGCCACCAGGTTTCCAATGCCGGATTCCAGAGCGAAGCGGCGGACTGTTTCGTCGGTCGGCCAGAGGTATCGAGAAGTGAATAGTCGGTCGGTTGTGGCGCCCGGGTTGCTGTCGGTAACCCATTGTCCCGGGTTGGCCAGCTCCCGGTCGACCACAGTTAACAGCGGCTCGAACCATGAAGGATCAACGGCGGCCGGGATCTTGACCACCCCATCGGACTGGAACCGTTCGCGCTGTTCGACGGTCGGTTGTCGACCACTACTGCTCATCAACCTAGCATGGCTTGTACTGGCGTGGACAGGCAAACCATCAAGCCGTGGGCTAGCGTCGATTTCATTGCGTAGCCCTGCCGATGCTCTATTGATTTGATGTTGGCGTGATCCTTAGGCGCTGCCGTGACCGGTGAAGACCACAAGCAATGGTATGAAGAGGAGGCCACTCGTCGGTCTCGTCGACCTCACGCCTCCGACAGTCCGCGAGGTCGATTGCGTGCCGAGTTCGCCGCCTTCGTTCATGATGAGGGCCGCAAGTCGATTGTGGACTTCGGCTGTGGGCCGGGCATCGACGCCCCAGAGTTCGTGGCCCGTGGCCTCGACTACGTCGGCCTCGACTTGGCCTTCGGAAACGCCAAGTTGGCAGCCGAGTCCGGCCTGACCGTGATACCAGGATCGTTAATGGAACCGCCGCTGCGGAGTCGGTCATTTGATTCCGGCTGGTCCATGAGCGTCCTCATGCATCTGCCCACCAGCGATGTCGCTGCGGCCGTGCGTCAGATGTCGGCCGTGCTGAAGGCAGGAGCACCGCTCACCATCGGGACGTGGGGGAGTGTCGATGAGTGCCACATCGTTGATGACGACGATGTCCCCGGCCAGCGACGGCACTTCTATCTGCGCAGTTTGGCAACCAACGTTGAACTCCTCGGCCCGGTGGAGTTCGCCCAGTGCCTACAGCTCGGCCCGCCCGACTGGGACTATCACGTCCTGCGGCTCCGGGCGTCATGAATCTTGAGGGCAAGCCCTGGTCTGTCGAGCGCCTCAGTGGGCGATGATGCCAGCGTCAGGATCCCAGTCGTACTCGATCTGACGTGCTGTGCCCACGGCTAGGTCCCGGCTGTGTAGACGATCGATCAAGTGCAAAGCCATAGCGATACCGCTGCTCAACCCGCCCGATGTCACCACATTGTTCACGTCAACCCAGTTGACATTGGCGGTACCGCTGTCGGAATCGATGCGAGCCCCAAGCTGGTCGACGTCTTCGAAGTGGGTTGTCCAGGCGATGTCATCCAGCACGCCCTGGTCGCCCAGCAGGAATGCCCCCGTGCAGACCGAAGCGGCCACGGTTGACAGCTCCAGCAGGGTGGCCACCGCCGCCTGCACCTCGGGCCGCTTGCTGACCGCGTCAATGGCGATGGCACCTGGAATGATGACAACGTCGGCGTCGCCCAAGTCGCCAACCGACATTGATGGGGTTAGACCCATTCCGCCGTATGAGATCACCGGCGCACCGTCAGCCGAAACAGTAACGACGTTGAACTGCCGAGCCGCACCAATGCGGGTAGCCAAACGATCGGCCGTGAGGAACACTTCGTACGGTCCACCGACGTCAAGCAGGTCGACGTCGTCGAAGAGAAGTATCGCAACCTGCTTCATGACGGCCTCCGATAGTTGACCGCCGAGTCCGATGGCGGAAGATCAAGGCGCATGTCATCGGCAGTCACCGGAGGTCCGAACGAAGTCTTGATTGGCAGGAGGCCCGCCCATACCGAAGCGTCCATGTCTTCTTCGTCATCGACCGGAGGTCCGTTGCGGATCTTGGCCGAGGCTTCGTTTATGGCCAGTCGGAGCACGGTGGTGGCCCGAATCTCGTTTCGGGTGTTCGGTCGAACCTCAGTGCCGCGCCCCGGAACCAGCGCCTCAACCAGAACGTCAAGCGCTGCGCCGGCTTCGTCATCGTCGGTGATCTGTTCCGGTACGCCGAAGATGACCACTGAGCGATAGTTGGCTGAATGGTGAAAGGCGCTTCTGGCCAAAACTAGACTGTCGATCAACGTGATGGTGACGCAGACTTCGCTGTTGCGAGCGGTGCGAAGCAGGCGGCTGGCGGCCGATCCGTGAAGGAGAAGATCGTCGCCGTCACGTGCGTGGAAGGTTGGGATCACCACCGGTCGACCGTCGGCGTCGACTATGCCGACGTGGCAGATCATCGCTTCATCGATGATTGAGTACACGGTCGGGCGGTCAAAGTGGCCCCGCTCAGGGATGCGTTTGAGTTCGGTGCGGGCTGTTTCTGCCATCGCCGCTTCGGTCATGTGAGTGCTCCTCGCTCGTTTCTCGATTCAAATGTTGGCATTGTGCGCTTTTTCGTAGTGCCACTTACGGATTGCTACGTACGTATTGATACAAAACAGTGTTTGTTCTAGTATGAACGTATCATATGACGAAGATCTACGAACTTGCAGCTGAAATTGAGCAACAGATCAGAACCGGTCGATTGATGCCAGGCGATCGCCTGCCGCCAGTACGGCAGTTCGCCGATAGCCGGGGTGTCGCCCCAAACACGATTGCCGCCGTGTACAAGTCGCTGGCGGCGCGAGGACTGGTTCAAGGTGAGGGCCGGCGGGGCACGTTCGTAACCTCCAAACCATCGATTCGTGTTGCCGTCAATGAGCCAGTGCCAGATCACCTGATCGATATGGCCCGAGGGAACCCGGACCCTAGGTTGCTTCCTGAGCTGGCTCCCGCCCTGGCCACTGTCCCGTCCGAACCGCTGCTGTACGGAAGTGAGCAGATCGTCCCCGAACTCGCCGCAGCCTTCCGGGCCGACTTCAGCGCTGATCAGATCGACGGCACCGAGTTGGCCGTCGTTGCTGGTGCCCTCGACGGAATCGAACGCGTGCTGGCCGCTCACCTGAGGCCAGGCGACAAAGTTGGGGTGGAAGATCCGGGCTACGCATCGGTGGTGGAGCTAGTGGTGGCCATGGGTTTCCGGCCGGTTTCAGTGGCCATCGACAGCTGCGGGCCGACAGCGGAAGGACTGACGAGGGCGGTCGAAGCGGGTAGTGCCGCTGTGATCGTCACCCCTCGGGCCCAAAACCCAATGGGGAGCGCCATCACCGCTGAACGCGCTGCAGAGCTGCGACAAGTCATGCAGCAGCATCCCCAGGTCATGGCCATAGAAGACGATCACGCCGGACCAATCGCGGGCGCCGACTATCACAGCATCGTTTCGGATCCTGTTCCGATCCCGGCTGAAGGAGCTGGTCAATGGGCTGTGGTGCGGTCGGTGGCCAAGTCTCTCGGTCCTGACCTGCGAGTCTCAGCCCTGGCCGGTGACGCAACCACCATTGCTCGGGTTCGTGGGCGCCAGGCGCTCGGAACAGGGTGGGTTAGCCACATTCTCCAGCACACAGTCGCTTCCATGCTGCAACGGACGGAGTATCGCGCCGGAGTGTCGAGCGCCGCCGAGGTGTACCGATCACGACGTCACACCTTCCGGGAGCGGCTGGCCGATCACGGCTTCGACTCCGTCTCCACGTCCGGTCTGAATGTCTGGATCCCGGTCATCGATGAAGCATCGGTGGTCTCGGCCATGGAGCGTCGAGGTTTTGCCATCCGGTCCGGAGCCTCATTTCGCTCCGACGCTCCACCCGGCGTGCGGGTCACCGTCGCCGGGCACGAGCACGATGTCCTGGTCGCCGCCGCTGACTCCTTGGCTGAGGTGTTGGCCGGTCGTCCACCGATACGGGCAGCCTAGATGCCGAGCAAGGCAGGCGGGGCGTTCAAGGTCTCGAATGCCACGAGCCGTCGACACCTAGGTACTCGGCCGGTCGATCGTCGCCGCTACCCCGATAGAAGCTTTGTGCCCCGCAATCGCGCAGCGTCGCCAGCATGGGCGGAACATCGCCACCTTCGGCTTCAATTCGTTCGATGACCCGAGCCGGTCCGATGGCATCGAGCAGCTCGAACGGGCCGAGCGTCCAGTTGAAACCCCAGCGAATGGCGTTGTCGACGTTGACGATGTCATCAGCAATCTCGGGAACAAGACCGGCGGCGTACCGTAGCGTGCCACCAAAGATCTGCCAGGCCAAATGCCCTTGAGCAGTGTCGGTGAACATAACCTCACCAAGGTCGCCGGGAACACCCTCCAGGTCGGGTTCGACCGCATCGCGCCATTCTTCTGACTGGAGATCGAAGCTCAGCTTCTTCTTGGCCCCGTCTTCCAACTTCTCCACCTTGGCGAACCCGCCGACCGCCCGAGCCTTGCGCCCGAGCTGTCCTCGCTCCAGCATGGCCTGCTCGGTGTCGGGGAATGAGGTGTAGGCCAACCCGGCATCATCCTCGGGCAGATTCGCGGCCAGGTTCTTACCCACTAGATCCATGACGTCCAAACCGATCAGATCGATGAGGCCGTACAGGCCGGTGGGCGGCAAGCCGACCGGGCAGCCCAGAACTCCGTCAACGGTTTCCTGAGTCATGCCGTCGGCCAGGAACGGCTTGGCCAGATGTAGGCCGGACAGCATGAAGTAGCAGCCAATACGGTTGGCAATGAAGTTGACCGTGTCCTTGGCGTGCACGACCCCTTTACCCAGCTTCTCAGCCCCGAAGGCACTCAGTGCTTCGATGACCTCGGGATTGGTTGACTCCCCCGGAACCAGCTCCAGGAGCTTCATGACCTGCACCGGGTTGAAGAAGTGGGTGATGGCCACGTCGCCGAGTAGGCGGTCGTCGGAACCTTCGGTCAGGTCTCGCAGCGGGATACCTGAGGTATTAGAGGTGACTACTGAGCCTTCGCGTCGCAGTGGTTCGATTTTGGCGAACAAATCGCGTTTGACGTTGACGTCTTCGACGATGGCCTCGCAGATCCAGTCATAGTCGACGATCTTGCCCAAGTCGTCGGTGAGGGAACCAACCTCGACCAAGTGTCGATGCTCCTCATCCACCTTTCCCAGCGCTGCCTGGGCTGCCTCGGCGGTGACATCCAACATGAGGACCTTGCATCCCTGAGCGGCTGAGATGGCGGCGATGCCCGAGCCCATCGTTCCACATCCGAGGACTGCTACCGATTCGATTCGTCGTGCCATGAGAGCATTCTGGCAGCGCTCGGATGGGTTGCAACGCCCGCCGAAGACGAGCCACCGTCATACTTGGCACGGATTCAGCTGGTAGTTCAGCTGGTGGTAAAGCCCTTGCGGACCTGCTGGCCCCATTCGGTTCGACCGGCGAGATACAGCCGGACTCCCCAGAGTCGCCAGATCATGGTCAAATGCCGGTAGAACAACTGCTCAACTACTGCATAGAAGGCCAGGCGGAGTCGATACCTGGTCTTGGGGTAGGAGCGGAACGAGTGGTCATCGAACCACAGCGTCATGATGGTTACTGCCGCTCCGAACCCGTAGGCCGCTCCCAACAGCCAAAGAGCTCCGGGATCGATAACTCCGGTCCCGATAGCAACGGCCAGAATCAGCAGGCTGAGGACTTCAACTACGGGCGAGAGGAATTCGACCAACAAGAAGTACGGCATGGCCAGCATTCCGGCCGACCCATACTTCGGGTTGAACACCATCCGTTGATGCCGGTTGAGAACGTCTAGCAGTCCGCGTTGCCACCGGTTGCGTTGTCGAGCGAGAACTCGTAGGTCCTCAGGCGCTTCGGTCCAAGCAACCGGGTCGGGGAGGAAGTCGACTCGGGCGAAGTGACCGTTCTCGTAGCCGTGGCGTCGCAGCCGTACGATCAACTCCATGTCTTCGCCGATAGATGAACGCTCGTAGCCGCCGGCCGCCAACACGTTTTCTCGTCGGAAGACACCGAAGGCACCCGAAATGATGAGATTGCCACCGAGAGGATTCCAGCCGAGTCGGCCGACGATGAAGGCTCGAATGTATTCCACTACCTGAAGAGCCGGGAGCGTTTTCTTCGGCACCACCAATTCGACCACTCGGCTGCCTTTCACCGGTGAGTCGTTGGTAAGTCGAACGGTGCCACCGGCCGCCACCGTCTCTTCGTTCAACAAGAACGGCACCACCAAATGCTGCATCGCTTCGGGGGCGACCAGCGTGTCGGCGTCGATGGCACAAATGAGGTCTCCGCCGGCCACGTTCAGACCGGCGTTGAGAGAGTCGGCCTTGCCGCCGTTGAACTTATCCACCAGAACTAACCTGGGTTCCCGGCGAGACCGGTAAATGCTTTTGACGTCGGCGGTGGCTATGACCTTTTGGAAGATCGGATGGACAGGTTGCAGGTCGAAGCGTTCGATGAGGACTTCAGCCGTTCGATCAGGTGAGCCGTCGTTGATGACCAGGATCTCCAGGTTCGGGTACGACAAGGCCAGCAGACCGAGCACAGTGTCAGTCACCGTGACCTCCTCGTTGTAAGCCGGAACGAGGATCGAGATCTTCGGCACCAAAGGCGAACTCATCACCCGTCGCCAGACTTGATGGCGATCGCGCTGTCGGAGCCGACGCAACTCCACCATGGCGGCGATCACAATAATCAGCTGAAGTGACGTCACCGCCACCACCCACCCGGCGGTCCAATAGTCGACCAGTCCGCCGAAGCTCATAGCCAATAGCCGATCAGTGCGTAGGGGTCGGACTCGGTCAGGCCCTCCAATGGGTCGTGGGCCGGCGTGCTGATACTCAGCCCGCTTCGGGTGGCTGCCCCGTCAAGCACCTGGCGGGCCATGTCCCTGGCGAACTGATCAGGGTCCTCGAGATGATGGCGAAGGGCCAGGTGGCCTGCGGGTCGAAGGTCATCGAGGGCTTGACCGGCTGCTCGGCGGACGTTAAAGCTCTGATCGGCCAGACACCGGCCGATTCGGGTGACCGCGGTCATGACTCCGAGTCGGGCGAGAGCTTCAATGGCATTGACCCGCACCTCGGAGTTGGAGTCCTGCAGCATCTGCTCAAGTAGTCCCACTGCCATGGTGCCGGTGCCGTTGCCGAGAACGTTGGCGGCCATGGCCCGGATCTGATCGTCGTGTGATCGGGCCAGGTCGATCACCGAGTCGACGAGCCGCAGGTCCGGTAGGTGGGCGGCCACACCGAGGGCCTGCATCACCATCGGTCGTTGGTCTCCGTCGAGGTGTTCGAGAAGTCCGGGTACGGCCAGCGGCCCGGCCTGGAGCAGCGAGTGCTGTGCGCTGAGCCGCACGGCCGGTGATGAGTCGGACAACATCGTGAGGAGGAGCGTCACGTGCTCAGCGGCGTCGGTGGCAGCCATGGCCTCTGCCGCTCGAGCCCGAACCAGAGGGCTGGGGTCGCTCAGCAGACCCGACCGGTCGAAGTCCGGGTGGGTTATTAGGTGATGCAGTTGGGCGGCCTGGACTCTGACTCGCCATCGTTTGCTCGAAGCCTTCTTTATAATGTGCTTTTCCAGGCCGGTGCTTCGGACCAGGGTCCTTAGTCGCTCGTTGGCTTGCCCGTCCAGGTCGACGGCCAAGCTTTGGACAACGTCGAGCAATGGACGGGTCGGCAGGTCGAGCACTTCGTGGAACACGTCACCGGCCTCGTTGTGGGTTCCAAAGAGAATCACCTCCAAAATGGTGAGAACGCGTCGTCTGATTCTGTCGTTGCGTTGGACGACGAGGTCCCGCATAAAGCCGGTGATCAGATAGGTGAGCGTCATGACGCCGACGGAACACCAGGCGGCAACAAAAATGGCAAACCGGTCCATCTAGGCCTCCAAAGCTCTGCTCAGGCGGTGGATGAGCAGTGGAGCACTAAACGGTTTGGTGACGTAGTCATAGGCCCCCAACTCGAACGCTCGCTGCAATTCCATTTCTCGTGAGCGAGTGGCCAGTACCACGACGCGGTATCGGCCGAGCCCGCCGGCTTCGCGGAGTTGACGCAGCATCTGGAGTCCGTCGAGACCTCGTTGGTCGAGTTCCATGAGGACGACCCTTGGAAGTGGCGGCCCACCGGGTCGGGTCAGGTCATCCATAGCGTCAAGGGCCTGGCGATAGTGGACGACGTTCAACCCTCTGCGAACGAGGGTTCCAACCAATACGTCGCCCAGGTTGCGATCGGGGTCGATGAGCATGACGTCGGGAGTCTCGGCCTCGGAGTCACGCCAGTCAGCCCGAACGATTCTGAGGGAGTCCTCCGATGAGGCCCGATCAAGAGCAGCTTGTCCGACCTCAACCAACTCTTCGAGGGACCTGCCATCGGCAGGGAAGGAGACCGAGGCGGAGCGAACATTGAGGTCGTTGAGCCCGTATTTGTGGTGCACCTGTTCCAACCGTCGGGTAAGGACCTGGCGGGACGCCCCCCGTAGAACGATGACAAGTAGATCCGGTGAGTATCGAGCGATCACGTCTTCACTGCGGAATTCTCGTGCAATCTCGTCGGCCAGTGGGTCTATGGTGCCGTCGTTGTCCACCCCGAGAGGCAGTGTGATGAGCCCGACTCCGACCGGCTGATTTTGGCGGAAGGCGGACAGCAGGAGCCGCTCGATGAGCACGGTTGCCATAGACCAGGCTTGAAGGCTTCGCTCGCCGATGACATTCCGGACCGGCTCGAGGAGGGCGCGGCGACGCAACAGCGCCTTGACCGCGGCGGCCAAATCGTCCGGTTGGAGTGAGCCGCCGAAGTACCAATCAGCGCCCGCCCGAAGTATGTCGCCCGGGTGGTCGTCGTTGCCGATGACTATCGTTGTGGCTCGCCGGGTCGCTCGATCGGAGCGAATGACATGCACCAGGTTCTCGTTGGTGAGAGCGTCATCGGTGGGGGTGAGTACGGCGGCGCGGGCGTGCTCGGATCGCAGGAGTTCGATCAGGGCCTCAGGCGTGCTCACAGCAGAGGCTTCCAGGCCCCGCTCGACTAGCGCGGCCGCCGCCTCGGGAGCGTAATCGCCGAGTACGGCTACAGTCGGCGTGAAACCTTGGCGGGCTACTTCCCGTCGAACCTCGAGGATGACGTCGCCCGGTTTGGTGTCGTCGGACAGGATTGTGGTCACCCACTCAGCTGCCGCCGCTCGATCGCTGACGGTTCCGGCCGGTGCAACGAGAACGAACGGCTTCAGAGGATAGATTTCCCGCATGCTGCGGAGCAGAGGGCGGGCTTGTTCAAGCTCGGAGCCGTCGACGACGGCCAAAATTGCTGACGGCGTTGGGGCTGATTTGTCGACCCCGTCGATGTGACGGACCACGGACAGGCCTTGGGCGAAGGCCGACCAGACGAGTTCGTCCAGATCCTCGGAGATTGGCCCGACGACTGCCAGTGGCGCGCTGAGTCGCGGAACATGTTTGATCTCGGCAACCGTGGTGGCGATGATTGTCCGGGCGTCGTCGAGCGAGGACGCCAACGTCACCGCATTGGTGGGTCCCAAGTTCGCTGATTGCAGCTCGATGGCCGCATCCCGAAGAAGATCGGATGCCTGGCCGAAGCCGAGGGCGTCGACCTTGATGGCTGTCAGTTGACACAGCTCTACGGCCGCCTCGACTTCGAACGGTTCAAGGCTGCGGTCAAACAGCACGGCCGTCAACTGCTCGATTCGACGAAGGCCTTTTTCCAGTCGAGCCTGAACCCGGTCCCAGGTCTCATCCAGTGCGCGACTCGTCAGCTCTTCAAGGTCATCGAGCTCATGACCGATGAGTAATTCACCACTTGCCACAAGGACTAGGTCGGCTGCTTCTCGTTCAGACCTTTAGGCCCTTTGGCCTGATGTCGACAGAATTTCGATGTTACGAGGGCAGTCGATAGCAGTTGTCGATTACAGCCCTGTGAATGGTTGACGTGACCTCTCGACGGAGCCGAGCTCGAGCGACCGAGTCCGCCGACTCCATCACGTCGTATTGATGGATGGTGACCGTCACCCCTCGAGTCAGCTCGTAGTGGATGGGATCGGTGAGAATCTCGAATCGCAGGTCTCCGGCCACTATCGACGACTCTGCCCCGTTGGCGTCGACCGAGAAGGTTCGAGCGCCAGTCTGGCGGGTCATGGACCATGAGTACGTTGCTTGAGAGCGCCTTGGCTGTTCGCCAACACTGACGGCAGCGAGTTCAGCGTCAACAAGCTTTTCGATCACAGTCGGCTCCTGTTGACGGCTCGTGTGTAACCCAATTGGCACATGTCCAGGCTGGACTCCGCATGTCCAAACGTACATAATCTAATTTCGGCGGGTCGAATCAGTTCTTGATTCTGGGAGGGATCATGAGGGGAAACCGAGTTTTTGTATTCGCCATTGCTGTGATAGCAATTCTGTTGGCGATTGGATCAATCGACCGCTCTGATCCTTACTTCTAACGTTAGTTGGCCGTGTAGGTAATCAGAAGGACGGTTTGGTGACAGACGCCGTCGGTCTCACAAATCGAGTACCTGGCGTAGTCGTCCTGTAGCCGATTGGCTGTCGATGGCAGCACGAAGTACAGGACCGGCCGATCAGCGCCGGGGTCGAACCGTAGTCCGCCGCGAGCTGGGGCGTCCCAGACGGTGAATGTGTTGGGGTCGATAGGCGGTGTTGCGTTACTGGGGCCGAGCGGAACGGCGACCTCGGAAAGGATCCTGCTGATACTCAGTTCGAGCTGTTCAGTGACCGTGAAGTCGAAAACGTCGCCGATGCCATCTGTCGGCGGCAGCGTGGTTGGTGTGGTGATCGGCATCGTGGTTACAGGCGCCGACGTTGGTGCGGTCACAGGCGCAGGCACAGTTGTCGTAGCCACTTGATCTATGTTTGGGCTGCTGGTTGTCTCGCCGTTGGCTCCATCATCGCCTGGGTTGCCGTCGGGGGGCGGTAACTGTTGGGTTTGATCGCCCGGTGTCTCATTCTGGTCGAGTTCGTCTGCTTCGACCGGCGTCGGCCGTGTAGTTGAAACGGGCAGCACTCTCGGGGCGTCTGGTGTGATTTCGTTGGCCGTCGGCGAGTCGTCGAGGGAGGCGTCATCGTCAGCCAGGTCGGCGAGATCTTCGGCGAACAGGGTGGCGTTCCTGTCGCCGCCCCGATTGTCAGGAAGGGCGTCACCATCGGGGCCCACGGGATCGGTGGGTTCGATTTCCACGTATGTACCACGTTCGGCGCCCAGTTGACTGACGGCCAGAAGCAGCAAGACGATGGCGGCGGCGGCGGCCAGCGCGGCGATCGCGCGGTGTTGAAGGCCCTTGACCGCGGTGATCGACTTGCCGAGCCGATGGGCTGTCTCGTGGATCGAGAGGTCCTCCATGAACCTCATCTGAATGACTTCCCGTTGTTCGACGGTCAAGTCGGAGATCATGCTTTCAACGGTCATCTTGTTGGCGACGCGCTCGTCGAATGAGCTTTGATGTCGGTCGATGACGTCGACGTGTTCCAGGCGGGTCTCTTCGGGCCGGGCTCGCCTGCGTTCGTCAATCAGCCGGCTGCGGGCTATCGAATGGACATATCCCCAGACTTGCTGGTCGGTGTCGAACTGTAATCGGTCGAGGGCTCGAACGAACTCGGCCATGACTTGATTCGCCATTGCCTCAGGTATGTCCGACCCTCGCCGGGCCAAGTAGCCCTCAAGATCGGGGAGACAGTGCTGAACCAACTCGTTCGTCGATCGATCACAACCTTGTCGAGCATCATGAACGAGCTCAATGAGCGGGACGGTCGTCCGCGCAATCATGCTTCTAGCCACCTCTGACTCCTCAATTTTACTTGCGCCCGCCGGGCATGGCAGTAACTCCAATCCCGGTGGGTGACCCGTCCACACATGGCGTCAGGATATGTAGGTCGACAGGCCCTTCCAATAAGGCCGGCGATTCAACTACCTCAGAGTATCTGCACCTAGATGCATCAACCAGAACTCTGGTCAACATAGCCCATAACGCCTTCCAGGTGGCATCGCCCGCTCCTGTCAGGCGCTGTGAGGCAGAGGCTGATCTCAGTGTGCGATTGAGGCGACAACATTGGCTAGAGCGGCAACCGCCCGGTATTGAAGACCTTTGACGGCTGACGCCGATTTGCCCATTCGCTCTGACGTTTCCTCAATTGACAGGTCCTGGATGAATCGTAGTTGTAGCACTGTTTGTTGTTCGGCGGTAAGGCTCTCAAGAAGTGTCGCTAGCGTCAGTTGATCGTCGATCCGGTCGACGAAGGAGTCGCTCAGCCGCCCATCCAGATCGTCTTCGCCCAACGGGAGGTGCTCAACCCGGACTTTTCGGCGCTCGTCGATCAGTCGACTGCGGGCAATCCGATGTAGGTAGGCCCACATCTGCTGATCGGATTCGAAGTGCAGGCGCGGGAGTGACAGCAGAAACTCGGCCAAGACTTGGTTGGTCAGCGCTTCGGGAGTCTCGGCGCCACGACGTTGCCGGTAGCGCTCCATCCCCTGCCAGCAATGGCGGACCAGTTGATTGACGGCACTAGCCGAACCTTGGCGCCTCATCGATGGCGGTCAACAAGGCGGACGTCGGTGGAGGACCCGATTGTCCGTTTGGCATGTTTCCCCTGCGGTGTCGGAGTCGGTGGCTACACGAAGTACCGGTACAGGAGCGCCCCGGCCTTCTCCGTGGCCGAATCGGGAATGTCGGGACCGGTGAGCATCTGTGTGAGTTGGCTGAGCAAGGCCCGGGCGTCGTCGCTGGTCTGATACTCATCGGGTGTCCAGCTGAACCGCCCTAGTACGGTGTCTTCGGCTCCGAACCGACGTTTGAAGTCGATCAGACCCGGCTGGTCCGAGCTGCTGCGGCCAAGGTCGAGATGGCTGCAATCGACATCCAGCCCATAGCGCATGGCTTCGTACACGATCCGATGGTTGACTCCGTCGCGCCTGAAGTCCGGATCGGACGCGGCGTACTTGTAACAGGTGACGTCACCAACGGTGAGGAGGAGGCATCCGCCGACCACTCGACCCCCATGGCGACCGATTACAAGAGCTCCGTCGCCATTGGCGACGTACTCGTGCCACAGGCGCTCGAACAGTTCATAGGGCTGGCAAAGAAGTCCGTACTTGTGGCGACGAACTCCGAGATGAAGCTCGAAGAATTCCCGCAACTCCTCGGTGCTTTGAGCCAGGCCGAATTCGAGATCAGCCTGGTGAGATCGTTTGATCATGCGCTTCGGCATCGACGAGAACCGGCTCTTGAGTTCATCCAGGTCACCGTTCAGCGGGATCACTTGACGAAGGGCGGTGGACGATACTTTGAACCGGTCATCGTCGGCGACAGGGGAGTCGATAGCCGTCATCAGCGAGACCGGAACCGAATGGCTGGTCAACTCGTCAGCCAGGCCGCGCCAGATGTCGCCAGCCATATTGGGTGGTAGCACGAAGTCACTGAAGGGGCCGACGACAATACGGTCGCCGCAAATGTCGCTGATGTGTGAGTAGGGGACGCCGGTCGTTAGAACGTCGCCGGCCCAACTGCCTAGTCCGTCCAGTGGCAGTTCAAAGGTGTCAGCCAGAACTCGAAGCCAACGCCCGCTGAGGAAAAGCTCCCCGTCGTGCCCTTCGATGGTCTGTTGCCATTGTTGCGTTCCAAGAGGATTGAAATGACCGATCACGACTCTCTCATGCCCAGGTGTGCTTCGATAATGGTTTGTGCGGCGGGTTCCTCGGCGGTTTGCGGCAGTGAGGGAGGTGCAGCCGGGCGAGCCGATTCGCCATGGTTGGGACTCGGCCGGACGGGATGTTGGCCGCTCGATCGCTCCGATGTTCCGGCCGGAGGCGTTGCGGTGGCCGTAATGCCGACGTGGGTGGCAAAGATGCTTGTCGACACCTGGTTTGGTGAACCAACCCGGCTAGTGACGACCGAGACAGGGTGCCCGGATTCGACATAGGTCTGCTCAAGACGGCGAAGGGCGGCATCGGCCGGAAGGCCCCGGTGGGGAATCCGAACCCGGACTGAAGAGGACTCGGCCGCGGCTTCGGTGCCGGCCGGATCGTCGAACACTACGTCTGCCACCGAGCGGGTGTCAACGCAGTAGCGCTCCAAACGAGACAACAGCCGATGACGGCGAGCATCGGCCGGTGTCGACGGCCAGGCCATGATGGCTAGTGGTTCCCCGTCGACGACCAGGACCGAACCGGGGCGGCCGAGCCGTTCACCGATCGATGACAAGTCGACGGGTCGAGATCGAACCGACTGCAACTCGACCCGCAGTGCTTCGATCTCTCGGGCCAGTTCGGCTTTCTCCCGCTCGATGCGGTTCATCTCCCGCTCGTGGGAGTCGCCTGACCGTTGGAAGCGGGTCTGCCACTCCTCGATCGCCGCATCGTGACGCACCTGAAGGTCGATTAGCTGTCGCTCGCTAACTTCGACCATCTCATGAATGTGTCGCTCCGTGTCAGCCAAAGCAGTCTTGAGACGGTCGACCCGCGCCCGTTCCTGAGCTGCCGTCTGCTGAACGTCACGAACCTCTGCTTTGCTCTGCTCGAGCTCACTGGTCAGTCGCAGTGAGTTCTCGCGTTCGGCGTCCCGCTCGGCCATGAGGCGTTGGCGGTCGTTCTTGAGCCGCGTGAGGCTGGCCTCGATCTCCGAGAATACTGCTGCAAACTCGGTTGGGTTTGATTGGATCGATTCGGTCATTCGACCGTCCTTTCGATCAGCGACACGACAGGTGCCTCGATTCGAATTGTTTGCGGTTGCTCCCTGGACATCCGGCCGACGGCCATCAGGGCGGCCAGAGGATACAGCACGTCAGCGGTGCCGCGAAGAGTGATATGAGGATCGAACGTTTGGGCCACGAACAACATGGCCAACCCGGCCACGACGGCGGCGCCGACGATGCCCACCGGGCCGGGACGGGTCTGGGCCAATCTTCGTCCGGTGAACGCTCCCACCGCGATGAACGCAAAGAACGCCACGAACAGAGGAACGCCGCCGCTCCAGAGCAGCCAAAGGTGCCCTGATTCGATCCAGATGAAGTCTTCACCCTCCAAAGGCGACGGCACCCGGGCCTGGGGCGTCACGCCCCACATGACGTTGGCCGCATCGTCGAATTCGGGAATGAAGTAGGTCTCGAGGTTGTAGAGCCGAACCTCCCAGCTCGAACCCGGGTTTGCCCCGAACAACAGTCTTGATTCGTCTTGCCCGCCAGCTTCGGCGATCGACTGGCGGGTGGCGCCGGTGACGTCCGCCCCGCCGAACCCTTCCACACGCTGACTGATAAGCGGCGTGATGAGGATTGCGCACAGCAGGACGAACGGTGCCGACCAGCGAATTAGCTGCAGAACGGACCGGGTCACCAACGCCAGCACACCCAACCCGGCAATGAAGGCCAGTGCCGGCCCGATTTGGCCGCTTCCGAACACTCCAAGGGAGCAGCACACGGCGGCAATGGCCAGCGGCACTCTCGGCCGCTCACCGCCCAGCAGCATGGCCAATGCCAATGTGGCATTGATCCCTTGATAAACCCCGAACCCGATTGGGTTTCCAATAGTGGCCGCACCACGCCCGTCATCGGCTTGCGGTCCAGCATTGGGGAAGTATGGGTTGAGTCGCTCGGCCATATCGAGGAAGTTGAGCGAGTCGGCCAAGCCGAGCAAGCCGAGGAGGCTGGCCGTGACCAGGCTGAAGCCGATGGCTGTTCGCACATGTTCGGGGCGCCGAATGGTGTAGCGGAACACGCCGTAGAGCAGGCCGAGCTTGACGAACACCAGGGCGTACAGCACATCGTCGAAACCCAACGGTCGCAGGCGGATCGTTTGGGTTAGCAGCGGCAAGAGGAAGCCGGTGACGACCAGTCCAATCATGGTCAAGTCCACGCCGTTCGGCTTGACCACAATGCGTCTCGACTCGTAGAGCCAGTGAATGGACAAGACTGCAACCAACACGATGAGGAGTGCTTCGTTGGGTCGAAGAACCGGGATGACCTGATCGCGGTCAAGGCCGACAATTAGTGGCGCCAGCGACAACATGACATAGGCGGCCAGGGGCGGATGGGTCCATGTGAGGCTGACAACGGCCACCAGCCCCACCATGGCCACGCCGATCTTGGGGTCAATGATTCCGCTGCCTGCACCGACCAAGAACGCAATGGTCGGAGCCGCCTTGAGCAACGAACGCTGAAAGGCGGTGGGAGGTGCCGGGTGAAAGTAGGCCAACAGATAGTTAATCCACTGACCCGTCGTCTGGACCGGTATCGGTGCGTCGGCCGATCGACCAGACACCGAGCGCATCGCGAGATGATCTCGGCTGATGTCAAGCGTCATGACGCCACCTCAATCGGGGTCTTCGGCCGGAGGGCTCCAAGAAGGGCGGCCATCTCGTCATCGACCCGCCACCGGACGGCCCCGAAGGCGGCCAACGCCAACCCGCCCGAGACCGCAGTGACAATCAGAATCGTTACCTGCGCCAGCGATGACTCCGGCCCGAAGACCAGCCAAAGCGCCAGACCGGCGAAAGCGAACGGGACAACGGCGGTCGCCGCCGTGGCGCCAATCGACCGCTTGAGGTCGTAGACAGCGCTGGGAAGCGATCGGGAAATCCGGCAATGCAGGGCGATCGAAGCCACCAGATCACCCACGCTCATGGCGGTGACGATGGCGAAGATGCGGACAACGCCGGAAGTGGTGAGTGAAGCGGCAACGACCAGAATGGTCGTGGCGGCGAACCGCACGGCATAGGCGTGCAGCGTTGAACGGGCGTCGTCCATGGCGAAGGTGGCCGACGTCAGCAGCTGGAACAGGCCTTCACCCAGAACCGCTCCGGCGATGCCGGTGAGTACAGCCATGAGAAGAGCCGGGCCGTTGCCCTCGGCCATCTGGCCAATGGCAAATCCGGGTCCAGCAAACCATCCGAGAAGTAGGGCTGCCACAGCTGCAGGGATCGCGACCAAGGCGGCCATGCCAACGCTGCGCAAATAGGTCTCGGCCAACGACATCGTGTCTTGGCGTTTGAATTGAAGTGAGAGCCTCGGCAGGAGAGCGTAGGCGATGGGCTTGGAAACCAGGGCTACGGGAAGATTCAGCATGTTCAGGGCAAATTGCAGGGCAACGACGCCGCCGGGAACTGCGTTGCACGACACGAACAGAACGAGATAGCGAAGTCCGTTGAGCACCGCGGTGGCCGACGAGGGTCTGGCCTGCCGTCCGATCGACGCCATTTGTTCACTGCGCCAATCACCGTTGGGGCGAAGGCGAAAGCCTAGTCGCCGCACACCGTAGAGCTGGACCGCAGCGTGAGCCAGAACTCCGATGGACGAGCCGACGCCAAGCAGAGCAACGTGGCTCATGGCCACCGTGTCCAGAGTTACATTGTCTCCGGCAAGGACGGCGAAGACAATCAACGTGGCAATGACGACGACGTTCTCAACAATCGACGCTGCCGCCGGAAGAGCGAAGCTCCCCATGGCCTGCTGTACGGCTTGTCCGGTGATGGCGATGCCATATCCAACGAGTTGCGGCGCCGTCAGCAGTAACAAGGGCACACCGAGGCGGATGAAGTCGGTTCGTTGGGCGGCATCTTCGATGGGCGAAGCCAACAGACCGGCCACCAACCACGATGCCGCCATAACCACAACGGTGATCACCACGAACGCCGCCATCACGACGGTCAGGAATCCACCGGCCAGTCGCTGTGCGTCGTGGAGCCGACCAGCGCTCAACGGCTCGACCAGAGCGGGAATGATCAAGGCATGCAACAACGCCCCGATGGCCAACTCGAAGGTGATCCATGGCAGTTGGTTGGCCAGCTGGAAGAGATTGCCGAGGTAAGAGGGCCCGAACACTGCGCCGAGCAGTAAGACGCGCCCGAACCCGGTGATCCGCGAAACCAGCGTCCATGACGCTCCGGCGGCTGAATCGCCGATGAGCGTTCCGTCGCTCCTTGCTTTGGTGACCCCGCTACCCATGGTGACTAGGCCCCGCTTGACCCTCGGACGGCACGGTCGTTACGACGCCGAACCATGGCGTTCCACTGCGCCCCCAGGAAACCCAGACCGGCCAGCATGCCGAACACGGCACCGGCGGCAGCAAAGATCCTAGGGCGGGGAAATACCTGTTCTTCGAAGACGAACGGCTCGGTAATTAGCACCGGAAGTCCGTTGACGGACTCATCGAGAGCCTGGATCTGGTTCTCCAGAAGTCTGGTTTCAAGATCGTTCTGACGGGCCCGAAGTGAGTTGACCACCGCTTGATTGGCTGCCTGGTCCGCTCTGCCGGCCGGAGTGTCGACCCGACTTGAAATCTCAAGTTGCAGTTCGGCTTGGGAGAGGTCGACGAGCACGGCATCTAGCTCTTCTTGGAGAGTGTCTCGAATGGTTTCCGGTGTCCGCTCCGAGATCCGCTCCAGATACCCCTCTGCCAACTCGGCCACGGCGGATTGGGCCAGTGCAGGGTCAGAGTTGACGAAGTCGATTTGAACAATCTGCGTACCCGGTACGAGCCCGGCGTCGAGCTTCTCTTCAAACTCTTTGACGTCGATTCCGTGTCCGGCGGCTACGGGGGCCAGCAGCGACCGACTCTGTACAGCTACCTCTTGGGTCTCGGTCCATGCCGTGCCCCGGTACTGAACCTGAGCTCGGGCCATCCACTGCGGTTCGAACACCAATGTTGAGGCCAGGCCGATCTGGCCGCCCACCATCGTCAATACAAAGGTAAGTAGAAGAACGCCTAGCACCTGCTTGGTTGACGGCCGGTCGAAGAGTGCGGGCTGCTCGTTGGCTGGGCCCGTTGGTCGACGGTGAGGAGTTCGACGAGCCCCGATGGGACGCATATGTGTTTGTGTGTCGCGTATGGCTCTCATTGACCTTGCGCTCCAGCCCGACCTTCGATCGGTTTGAGGTCGACTACTGCTTTGCGGGGTGAGGCCGGAGAGCCGTAGGTGACCATGCCTGCGGGCACGTCTCTGGTGACTACCGAGCCTGAGCCGACTAGCGCACCTTCGCCGATGGTGACGTACGGCAGGATGGTGACTCCGGCGCCGATCTGGGCACCGGCCTTGATTACGGGCCCGCGCATGAGCCGGGCTGATTCGTCATCTCCCGGATAGAGGTCGTTGGCGATGGTGACACCGGGGGCCAGGAAGGCGCCGTCTTCGATCACCGTGAACTGTGCGATGTAGCAGCCAACGTGAATCTTGATGTTGCTTCCAAGTCGGCATCCGTAGTCGATGAACGAGTTGCTCCAGACGGAGACGTTGTCACCGATTACGCACTCCTCGCGGATCACCACGTTGTGCCCCAGGTGAAGGTTGTCGCCGATCACGGTGGCGTCGTAGATGACACTGTTGGAGTGAATGCGTGCCCCGGATCCTATGGCTGATGGATGGTCGACCTGGCGGTCAACGGGGTAGCCGACGATGTAGTCCTTGTGCTGCTCGGATTTGGCGTCGGACCGACTGCCGCTCGCTTGACCGTCGACGATTGTTCCTCCGTTCTCGGGGTGTGTCTGGGTGAGGTCGGTTGACGACCTGCCGTTGATGATCACCTGGCACCATCTCCTCGAAGCATGACCAGCGGCGTAGATAACAAGATTCCAAGGTCGCGCCGCAACGACCAGTTGTTGATGTACTCCAAGTCGAACTCCAACATTTCCGGCACGGAAACGGTGCTGCGACCTGATACCTGCCACAGCCCGGTGCACCCGGGGGGAGCTAACGTTCGAACCTTGTAGCGATCTGCGAACATCGAGTGCTCCCAGTCGAGAGCGGGTCGAGGTCCGACGAGCGACATGTCGCCTCTGAGAACATTCCACAGTTGAGGCAGCTCGTCGATTGACAGTCGCCGTAGCCACCGGCCGACTCCGGTTATCCGAGAGTCGACGTGTTTGAACGTGTTGCCCTGGTTGGTCGCTTGGTCGCCGGAGAGTTGCCGCAGCACGTTGGCTACATGCTGGGAGTCGTCGGCGTTGGTGACCATCGTTCGAAACTTGAAGAGCCGGAACGGCTGGCCGTATTGGCCGATTCTGTCCTGCTGGAAGATGGCCGGCCCCGGTGATGTCACCTGCACCAACAACGCCACCACCACCAGCAGCGGCGAGAGCACAACCAAGAGTACGAGCGACACCATGATGTCGAGCGCCCGCTTAAGTGCCAGCTGCAATGCCGAACCTACATAGCGAGAGGTGGGGGATCGGCGAGAGTCGGCGACACCGGTAGCGAACGGCTCGATGGGGGGCGTTGAGTGTGGCGACGACATCGGCTGTAGAGGCGACGTTGGGCTGGCGGGACCGGCATAGGGGGTGGTGACGGCGCGATGAAAGGCCATGTACACACCGGCGACACCGATGAGGCCACCGGCGGCCCCTCCGAAGATCAGAGCCTGCATCGGGTTGGGCGTGGCCGGGTCTTCCAGGATGAATCCGGGGGTGACGACTCTTGGGTCGGTCAACCGGCGCCGATTTTCTTCGGCCTCGCGATCGGCCAATATAATGGATGCCTCATTGACCTGGCGTTGGACTCGTACCAGCTGGTCCTGAAGATCAACCTGGCGGGCGGTGGAAAGAAGGTCGCGAGCCTCCAAGGTGGCGGTGAGCCCTGCCTCCAGCGATCGCAGATCGACGAGACGTTCCTCGACAACGTTGTCGGCCAGGCTGGTATCGGGAGTGCCGAACTTGGCGACGTAGCCGGCGACGATGTCGTCGACGATCCGGGTGGCCCGGTCGGGGTCCTCGTCGATGAATCGAACTCGGATGATCTGCGTGCCGCCGGTGACGGAGGCGTCGTAGTGTTTTTGGAAGTCCTTGTCGCTGATGCCTTCCCGCTCGGCGATCGAATGCCACATGGCCGGGCTCTCAAGCGTGACGGCCACCGTCTCGTTGAGAACAGCGGGATCCCGAAACTCGACTTCGGTAATTGCTTCCCACTCCGGCGTCTTAAGGAACTCGGCTAGGAGCGCGCCTTGGGCGGCGAATCCGACGCTCACCACACACAAGAAGATGGCGCCGATGACTGTCGGCAGCGGAGGTCGTAGCTGAGGAGACTGGTCGAAGACGATTGTCGGGAAGGGCTCCCTGCCCAGTGCGCCTCCACCATCGTCGAAACCTGGCCCCAACTCGTCAGCTCGACTGGTTGTCAGCACCCAACACCTCGCAGACCCGGCCGATCGACTCGCCGTCGAGAGACGGGAACATCGGCAGGGAGAGAATCTGATCGGCCAGCTCTTCGGTCACCGATAGGTCGGCTCGCCGGGCTCGGCTGAAAGGCTCATGGTGATGACACGGCACCGGATAATGAAGGCCCCAACCGATTCCGCCGCTGTCCAATCGACTTGTCGTCGTATCGCGGGACTCGGCCATGCAACGCACGATGTACAGGTGGTACACGGCGCTTACGTCATCGCGTTCTGTGAGGGCGGTAAAGCCGTCGGGGAGCGAGGCTTCGTAGGACTTGGCTGCGGCCCGTCGACCTTCATTGGCGTCGTCGAGGCGGTGAAGCTTGACTTCCAGCGCTGCCGCCTGCAAACCGTCGAGCCTGGAGTTTCGGCCCAGGAGAACGTGATCGTACTTGGAGTCAAGCGCTCGACCGTGGTTGGCGATAACTCGAATCCGCTCGGCCAGCTGTGGGTCGCTGGTGGTGACAGCTCCGCCGTCGCCCAGAGCCCCAAGGTTCTTACCCGGGTAGAAACTGAATCCGGCGGCCACGCCGAGGGAACCGACCGGCCGCCCTCGCAGTGTCGCTCCGTGGGCCTGTGCGGCATCTTCGATGATGGCCACGCCGGCTGGCCCGGTGACGGTAGTCAGCTCGTCTACGTCGACCGGTTGTCCGTAGAGATGGACGGCTAGAACGGCGACTGTTCGCGGCGACATGACCGCCCGGACGGTGTCGGCGTTGAGTAGAGCCGTCTCGCGATCGATGTCAGCGAATACGACTTTGGCTCCGCAATGAGACACGGCCTCAGCGGTAGCGATGAACGTATTGGCCGGAACAATGACTTCGTCACCGACGCCCACTCCGAGTCCGGCCAGAATCAGTTCTAGGGCGTCGGTGCCGTTGGCGACGCCGATGCAGTGGGTACTCGCTGTGTACCGGGCGAAGGCGTGCTCGAACGACTCAACCGCCGCCCCTCCGATGAAGGCGCAGTTGTCGACTGTGGTTTTCCACGCGGCGTCGAGTTCATCTCGGACCTCGGCCGTCCCGGCCTTCAGGTCAAGAAAGGGAATGGGGCTTGTCACTTTGCCACCTCCACTAGTCGAAGCGATGATTCGCCGGTGAGTTCGGTGGTGGTCGATGACGGGTCTGGAACGTTGACCCAACTACCCCCGAGCCGTTGGGATGCGTCGGCGGCGCAGAGCGTGGCGACCACGTCAAGGCCGCTTGTCCCGTCGGCCACAGGGCGTTCGCCTGTTCGAATGGCTCGGACAAAAGCGTTGAGCTCCAGCATGAGAGGCTCCTGAAAGTCGATGTAGGGCGAAACGATGTTGCCGTTTCGGTAATGGAGCGGGTGACCGGGTGAGGTTTCGGTCGGGGTCTTGTCGACGCCCTTGTCGAAGATCCGCAGGCGCTCATCGGCGGAAACATCGTCATACACCGCCATGCAGTTCTCGCCGACAACCGTTGTTCGACGAACCTTGAGCGGGTCGAGCCAGCTGACATGGATCGAAGCGTTGACGTCGATGTCGCCGTACCGGAGCGAGAGGTAGGCAACGTCGGATTTGTCACCCATCAGCTTGAGTCCCCACGCTGACACCGATGTCGGTCGGGAGTCGAGGATTCGATTGATGATGGAGATGTCGTGGGGAGCGAGATCCCAGAGGACATCGGTGTCCTGTTGGTACAGGCCGAGGTTGAGCCTGGCCGAGTTGATGTAGCGCACCCGACCGAACTCCGGCGTACGGATAGTGTCAGCCAGGCTCCACACTGCCGGGTTGTATTCGAACGTGTGGCCCACCATCAGGCAGCGGTTTCGCTCTTCAGCCAGCCGATTGAGGTGAACGGCATCGTCGATGTCGGTGGTCATCGGCTTTTCGACCAGCACATGGAGGCCGGCCTCAAGGGCAGCCTTGGCCACTGGGTAGTGGGTTGTGGGAGGGGTAGCGATGATGACTGCGTCAAGTGAGCTGGCCACGTCTTCGAGGCGGGGCACCGTGGCGAACACGGTGTAGCTCTGCGTCAGTTGGTTTCGCCGTGCCGAGTCCTGATCGATCAGGGCCACATCCACATCGGATATGGAACTCAAAACACGAACGTGTTTTGATCCCCAGTATCCGCATCCAACTACTCCTATTCGAAGATCTTTAGTCATAAGCAAGAACGTTTCTCTTGGACGGACAAACGCAACACATGTTGCTTCTGATCCGTCTGGCCACCTGTCGTTTCCATCATTCGATCTTTATTGACCGCTTTGGCTGCGAGCCCGCCGTCAGGCTTTGATCAGAATTGATGTTCCGAAGAGCACCACCGAGGCCCGATTCAGTCAAGATACGGGGTTTTGTCGAATTGGGTAAAAATGCCCACTAACCGTCTCGGCCTGCCGCTCGGTTGTCATGAGTGGATCGCCGCATACGGGGCGCCGACTCCCCAACCGCAAACGGGACAGGAAACGCATCGAAATGGAACTGGCAACGGAAGTGATAATCGGCCTGGTGGTCGTGGGCAATCTGGTACTGCTTGGCCTCGGCTACCTTTCGTGGCGCCTAATCTTCGGGACCCCGAGACCGGTGGCCCCCGCTTACCAACCGTCGAACGACCACGGTCAGATGAACCAGGGCGACTGGGACGATCGCCGTCCGAGCGGCGTCTCCTCGCACACCGAGACCGACCCTCTCGCCGGTTTGTTCCGATACGACAGCTGGGATGAAGGCGATCCCGTCGGCGATGCACCCCGCTACGGCGACACCGGCGGAGTGCGCTAGACCATGTGTGGTATCTCAGGGGTTCACCGTCGAGACGGCGGTCGGGTTGAGCCGGCCTTGCTGCGACGGATGGCTGACTCGCTAGTTCACCGTGGACCTGACGACTCGGGTTACCACAGCGGCCCGGGCATCGGATTCGGGTTCAGGCGACTCTCGATTGTTGACCTGGGCGGTGGAAATCAGCCGCTTTCGAGTCACGACAGTGTCTTCGTTCTCGGCAACGGCGAGATCTACAATCACCAAACCTTGCGGCGCGAGTTGGAGAGCGAAGGCTATCGCTTCAAAACCAACTCGGACATGGAGGTCGTGGCCCACGGTTATCACCGGTGGGGCGAGCGAATCGTAGAACGGCTCAACGGAATGTTCGCGCTGGCCATCTGGGATGCGACAGACGAGCGTCTAGTTCTGGCCCGCGATCATCTGGGTATCAAGCCGCTGTACTACAACGATGCAGGCAAGGTGCTGCGGTTCGGGTCCGAACTCAGGGCGATCATCGCCGACCCGGACGTGGAGCGACGGGTTGATCCCGATGCCGTTCGATTGCTTCTGCATTTCGGTTACGTTCCCGCACCGCACACACTGGTTGCCGGAGTTAACAAGCTTCGCCCGGGCCATCTGTTGGCGTCGGACCGTGAGGGCATTCGAGTCAGCCGATACTGGCACCCGGTGGCTCAAAATCGAGCTCGACTCGACTTTGGCCAGGCTGTGGACAACTATGCCGATCTGGTAGGCCAAGCCGTCAGTCGACAGCTACTTGGCGACGTTCCCATCGGTCTGCTCTTGTCTGGAGGAGTTGATTCTTCATACGTTCTAGATGAAATGGCTACAGCCTCGGACGATCAAATTCGTACGTTTTCAGTCGGCTTCGGATCGTCGTTTGAATATGACGAGCTGGCTGTGGCCCGGCAGACAGCCGAAGCCTACGGCACCCAACACCATGAGCTTCAACTGGAATTCGACTCGTTCGAGAACATCTACCAGCAGACAATGTGGCACTTAGAAGAGCCAGTGTTGTCTCAGAGTACGTTCGCGTTCCACCTCTTAACGGCCGAAGTCCGAAAACATGTCAAAGTGGTGCTGACGGGCCAGGGTGCCGACGAGCTGTGGGCTGGCTATGACCGCTACATGGCTGAGCGCTACGCCGCCCCGGTTCGGTGGCTGCTTGGCTCATCGGCGTTCGGATCGGCAGCGGGGGCAACGTCGAGAACTCAACGACTGGCACGAGCGGCTCAATCGCTGGGCCACAGCGACCCTGTGACCCGGTTCGCCGCTATTCACCAGGTGTTCGCTCCCGAGGATCTGGGGTCGGCGCTAGGTGTCGATGGCTCGGACGCTCGAGCGGAGGACGTTATTGAGTACTGGCAAGAGCCGGTATCTGACCTCGGTGACCTCGACCAGCTGCTTCACATCGATGTTCGCATGTCGTTGGCCGACGACCTGCTGTTCTACGGCGACAAGCTGTCGATGGCCAACTCGGTCGAGGCCAGGGTTCCGCTGTTGGATCTGGAGGTCGTCGAGTTCGTCGAGTCCCTTCCGGCCGAGTTCAAACTGCGAGGGCGCACCGGGAAGTTGGGCCACAAGGCTGCAGCGGCCAAGCGTGTCCACCCCGATGTCATCAAACGCCGGAAGCTCGGCTTTGCCACGCCGGTTGATCGGTGGTTCGCCACTGAGCTGGTCCCGGCACTGGAGCGAACAGTGTTGGCTCCCGACTCGTGGTGCGAGCGGCATCTCGACCCTGGCGTTCTCAAAGGCCTGGTCGACGATCACGTTTCCGGGCGGCGCAACAACAGAAGGCAGCTGACCACGTTGTTGTCCTTTGAGTACGCCTGTCAGCAACTGTTCGACGGTGCCAATCCGGCAACCGCACAACCTGTTGGAGTCTCGACATGAGCAACGTCATCGCCGGAGACAATCCGGTTTCGGATCTACTAGCTGGCAAGGTTCGGGCTTCAGAGCCGTCTCGAATCGCCGTGTTCGGCCTGGGCTACGTCGGGACGGTCACCGCGTCCTGCTTCGCCGGGCTTGGCCACCGTGTTATTGGTATCGACACCAACGCCGACAAAGTCGCACAATTCGCGCGAGGTGACAGTCCGGTCCTGGAGCCGGGAGTTGAAGAGCTCCTGGCTTCAGGACTTGGAAACGGTCTGGTTAACGCCACCGGTGGCATTGATGAGGCCGTGGACGGCAGCGATCTGGCCTTGATCTGCGTAGGCACACCCAGCCTGCCGAACGGTGACATTGACCTTCGATACATCCTGGCTGTGGCTGATGACATTGCCGGCGCGCTTCGGCGGTTGAACAAGCGGAGCTACACAGTCGTCATCCGTAGCACGGTACTGCCGGGTAGTGCTGACAACGTGCGAGCCGTACTGGCCGACAACGGCATCACGGTGGCCGACGGCTACGACGTGCATGTCGTGGTCAACCCCGAATTCCTTCGGGAAGGTCAAGGGGTGGAGGACTTCCTCCGCCCCCCTCTCATCCTCGTTGGGGCTGATCACGATGCCGCAGGCGAGCAAGCGTTGTCGTTGTACGACGGCATCGAAGCCGACCGTCGAGTCACCCCGACCCGGGTGGCCGAGCTGGTCAAGTACGCCAACAACAGTTGGCACGCCGTGAAGGTTACGTTCGCCAACGAAATCGGAGTGGTGGCCAAGGCACTCGATGTCGACGGTGTCGAAGTCATGCAGCTGCTGTGCAGCGACCACAAGCTCAACATCTCGTCGGCCTACATGCGTCCCGGTTTTGCCTGGGGTGGGTCGTGTCTCCCCAAGGACGTGCGGGCGGTCAACTTCGCGGCCAAGAGCTCTGACGTCATTGTTCCCCTGCTTTCCAGCCTGCTGCCGAGCAACGGCATTCACACTGCACGGCTGATCGAGCTGCTGTTGGAGGTTGACCGGCCTCGAATCGGCTTCGTAGGGCTTGCCTTTAAGCCAGGAACCGACGACCTGCGGGAAAGCGCCATGGTCGAAGTGGTCGAGCGCATGAGCGGCAAGGGTTTCCACTGCCGCATCCACGACCAGGAACTCGTCCCTGATGATCTGGTCGGCGGGAATCTGGCCTTCGTGCAACGCGAACTTCCTCATCTCGGTCAGCTCATGGACGACGATCTGGCCGAACTGGTGGCCCAGTCCGATGTGATTGTGGTGTCCAAAGGTTCCGACCGATTGAACGCACTGCTGTCCGGTGCCGAGCGCGGCCCGGAGTCGGAGAATCCGGTCACCGTCGTTGATCTGATAGGCCTGCCCCACGACGTGCGAAGCGCCGTGTCCTACCACGGGGTGGCGTGGTGAGAGAAGCAACGAGACATGCCCTATTGGTGGTCGAGAACTGTCCGGTTCCCCACGACCGACGGGTGTGGAATCAGGCCCGCGCCTTGGTGTCCGAGGGCTACGACGTCACCGTGATTTCACCTTCCAGTTCCGGGCACGGCCAAGACACGGTGCGCGAACGGCGCGACGGTGTCGACATCATTCGGTTCCCGATGCCGTTCGGCGGGCCAAAGAAGCAGGACTTCGTCTTGGAGTACGGATGGGCCGTTATCGCCATCCACTTCCTGGCGCTGCGGCTGTGGTTCTCCAAGCGGTTCCACATCGTCCATGTTGCCAATCCACCGGATCTATTTTTTGGGCTGAAGTGGATGTTTGGGTGGCGGGGTGTCAAGTTCGTCTTCGATCAACACGATCTCGGGCCCGAGACCTACCAAAGCAAGTTCGACGAAGAGCGAACCGGCGCCATGCATCGGCTTCTGCTGTGGATTGAGCAGCGTTCCTATCGAGCATCCGACGTGGTAGTGGTAACCAACGAAAGCTACCGGAAGCGAGCGGTGGGTCGCGGTGGCAAACTCGATGACGAGGTGTTCACCGTACGTAACAGCCCGGACCCGGCGTTGTTCGCCCCCCGCCAGTCGGTTCCCGAGTTGAAAGACGGCTTTGATCATCTGGCGGTGTTCGTTGGCACGATGGGACACCAGGACGGCGCTCATGTTGTGGTGGACACCGCCCACTACGTTCGCTCGACGCTTGGCCGGACCGACATCTTGTTTGTCATGGTCGGCACCGGTGACGCTTTCGAGGAGGTCGAGCGTCGCCACGGCCAGTTGGGCCTGGGCGATGGACTCCGATTGACCGGGTTCATTTCCGATGACGACATGCTGGACTACTTGGCCACCGCTGATGTTGGACTGGCTCCCGACCTCGACAGCCCGCTGAACAACATTTCGACGATGATCAAGACCATGGACTACATGTCCATGGGTATTCCGGTCGTCAGCTTCGACCTGGTCGAATCGAGACAGTCGGCCGGTGATGCTGCGGTGTATGTGGATGAGAATACCCCTGAAGCATTTGGTGATGCCTTGGTCGAACTGTTGGACGACGACGACCGCCGCCAGCAGATGGCCGAATTGGGCCGGGCGAGGATTACCGGTGATTTATCGTGGGCTAACAGCGCCAAGCAATTGGCGGCTGCCTACGAACGCGCTCTCGGATGATGCTTCGTTGGACGTGATGCGAGATTCGACTTGACGGGCGACCGCGGCCCGTTGCGATGGCTCGGTATCGCTGTTGGTCTGTCGGCTTTGGTTTTCATCGCTACCGCTTGTTCGTCGGAGTCCTCTGAGAGCGGTTCGGCGCCGGACACGACGTTGGTGTTGTCCCCCGCCGAAACTCAGGAGCAGGCCACCGACGCTGCGACCTCTGATCTTGATGCTGGCTCTGACTCGACGGAGAGCGTCCCGTCAACCACCATCGACGGTGAGCAGATTCCTGTCTCCCCCGATCTGCTGGTCGATGTGCTTCCCTACATTGATTGGTCGCAGGCGGGAGCCCACCCGGCGACTGCTGGGGACGTAGTGTCGGTTGTTGACTTCGGGGCGTCGCCTGATGACGGAGAGTCCGACAGCAGAGCCTTTGCTCAGGCGATCGGTGCCGTCGGTCGATCGGACGCAAGCTTGGGCGTGGTTGAGATCCCGCCCGGACGTTTCTTGTTGACCGAAACCCTTGAGCTGCCGAGCCGTACCGTGTTGCGCGGCGCCGGCCAGGAAACGGTTTTGACTGTGGATCTGGCAGGCAGGCAGGAACGAGGCATCGTGGCTGAGGGGCGGGCGGACGGAACGTGGACGACGTTGCCCGCTGGTGCCCAGCTGAGTTCCGGACTGGTCGAGGTGTCCAACTCGGGCCGTTTCGCCGCGGGAGCGATTGTCGAGTTCGAGCAGGACAACGACACTGATCTGATGTACACCGACCCGGCGTGGGACGTTGACTGGGGGGACGGCTCAGTGGGTGAGCTAGGTCGGATCGTGGCGGTTGAAGGTGAGCGGGTTCGCCTGGAGAGTGGATTGAACAGCGCCTATCGGGCTGATCTTGGCGCCCGGGTGCGGACCGTTCGACCGGTCGAACAGGTTGGAATCGAGTCGATGACGGTGGAGCGGGTTGACGACGGCTTCGACGACACCATCGTGTTTCGAGCCGCCGTCGATGTCTGGGTGCACGAGGTGGAAACGCTTCGAACTAATTCGGCCCACATTGAGTTCGTGGAGACCTACCGGTGCTCGGTGACCGACTCGGTGGTCCATGGGGCGTCCGACTTCGGCGACGGCGGCAGGGCCTACGGCTTGAGTTTGGCTCGACACACCACCGATTGTCTCTTCATGAACAACACACTGTTCGACCTACGCCATGCCATCATCATTCAGCTGGGCGCCAGCGGGAATGTGGTGGCTTACAACGACGCTCGTGGCTCGGCCGGCTATGAGGATCGTCAACCTCGTGCCGATCTTTCGCTTCACGGCCACTGGCCGCAGGCCAATCTGTTTGAAGGCAACATCTTTGACCGGGTGGTGTTCGCCGATTGGTGGGGACCCGTGGGGCCCGGCAACACGCTGTTTCGATCGTGCGTGGCCGATCATGTCATCGTGACTGACCACTCTGATGATCAGGCGGTGGTGAACAACACCATTGGGTCCGGCGGGTTCGGTGTGGACCCGTCGGTTGAACGGATTCTGTCTTCGGGCAATCGCTCGGATCGGTCACGTGATGATTCTCAGCCTTCGGCCGACAACGCTCCGGCTTCGTTGTGGCGCCAAGAAGCGCCTGATATCGGACTGGATGCTTGGCCGCCATTGACCGCGGGGATCGACCCGGCCGACTGCCATCTGCCGGCATCTGGGCGGTCGCCCTTCGGCTAGCCCGTCGGGACTACCGGTACCAGCCCCGATGGTCGCCAGAAGGCACCGTTGGGAAAGAACGTGGTGTAGTCGGCCGGAAACGAAGTGAATCCGGGCAGAACGTCCAGATTGCCGCCGGACCCGGAAAGTTGAATGCCCCGTTCGGCGTTCCATCGTCCTTGGCCGTTGGTGGATGTCAGCTCGTCGCCTGATCGTTCGAGCTCGACGGATCGACCGTCGATCGAGCGGGAGAAGACGGCCCATCCATTGCTGTCGCCATCGACGGTGACAGCCACCTCGACGCCGCCCACCTCAGCGTTGACGACTCCGGCCTCTCGCACATCGACGGCAGGGAACGCCACTGAGTCGCCATCGAATTCGACCACGATAGCCATCTGCTCAAGGGCGAAGCGGCTCAATTGCGCCGGCGCGTCGAGGGCAACTGTTTCGGGGTGGCGGGCCTGCCAGTCGCCCCATCGGGTGAGAGTGGAAGGCAGGAGTTCCAATGTGGTCCCCTTCAGCGGCCCCAGAATCGCTTCGCCGATCGGTTGGCTCCAGACGCTGCCGGTCTCGTGGTCGAACCAGGTCATGGCGTTGCCCCACAGGTCACCCTGATTGCCAAGCATAATTGGCTGGCCGTCGATGTCTCGGCGATGAACCATCGCCGTTCCGCAAAGCGGTCACCAGGTGACAAATGTCGGGGTGCCTCGATGCATGTCCACGACGATTTCCCGCCTGGTCAGGAAACCCACCGGGTATGCCCTGGCATCTCCATCGATCTCTACTCCGATGACAAGTTCATCGCTCGGCCACTCGGTGTTGGCCGCGGTACGGAACTTGGGGACGTAGACGGGAAAGATGCCGTCGCGGGGGATCACCGGCCGGTAGCCGTCCGGCAGGGTCTCTCCGGCGGCCACAGGATCGTAGAGGTCCGATGGAAACTGGTCGATGGCCCCTTGCCATTGGTCGGGGTGGAACGAGTCCGCTGAGCTGCCCGGTCCAGACTTGGCCGGCACGAAGACCACGATGGCGATGGCGGCTAGTCCGGCTGCGACAGCCAGCACCGCACCGAGCGACAGCAATCGGCTCGACTGATGAGCCGGGTCGTGCTCTGGAGGTGGCGGGCGGTTTGTATCCACGAACCAACAACAGCTCGGGGCCTCGTTGCTATTCCCGGCGTTGTCGCCGCGCTTCCGTTCGTCGCCTTCGATCCTGTGGCGATAGCGTGGCGTCAGATGATCGCAGCGTTGCAGCTTGAGATGCAGTGGCCCGGTTTCGCGCTGGCCCTGACGTTCCCGGTGGGGCTGGTTTTGACCGCTTTCGCTTTCGGGGTGCGTCATGGCTTCGACTGGGATCACATCGCCGCCATCTCTGACTTGAGCGGGTCAGCCGAGAACAGGCGCCGCGGCTTGACGTTGTCGATGATGTACGCCCTCGGTCACGCTGCCGCCGTCTTGGTTCTCGGCTTGATCATTGTGGTGCTCGGCTCCTCGATTCCTTCGTCCGTGGCTGATCCGCTGGAGCAGTGGATGGGTCGCGTGGTCGGCCTGACCCTCGTGGCCTTGGGGCTTTGGATACTGATTGAGCTGGCCCGCAAAGGTCGAGACTTTCGGTTGCGGAGTCGGTGGATGCTGGTCCTGCAAGGAACGTTCGCCGGTTTCCGACGGGTTCATCGTTCGTTGGACCCAAAGACCAGGCGGACAACTCGACACCTTGAAGTAGAACATGAGCACGCCCACGCCCACGCCCACGCTCACTCTCGCATCCTCGATCTTGATGCTGGTATCGAAGTCAATGTCGAAGCCGCTTTTGAGGCGGGCGAGATCGGTGAGTTTGATGAAACCGCTGGCAGCCCTCTGCACGGCCCGATCCACGAGGACGTCCAGGCTCATGACCATGCCCATCTTCGTGAGCGTCAGGTTGTGGAGCAACCGGTCAGAGCCGGATCGGTAGCCGCGGCGGGTGTAGAGCCCGTCGGTTTCAGTGGACCAGGCCAAGGTGACGATCACAGTCATCGCCACAGCCACAGCCATCGGCACAAGATTGCCCTAGGCGATCTCGGTGGAGGTGCCGCGGTCGGCATCGGCGTCCTTCACGGTGTGGGTATCGAGAGCCCCACTCAGATTGCGCTGTTCACGGCCTCTGCTTCGGTGGGTAACGGAGCAACGGCCCTGGTCTTGTTGGTTGCCTGGGTTGTCGGCCTGGTGGTTGCCAACGCCATGTTGGCAGTGGCTGCCGGATTCGGTCTCCTCCAGGCGGAACGATATTTTGTCATTTACGCCGCCGTCGCTGTCATTGTGGCACTCCTCAGCATTGCCATGGGCGCGGCGCTGATGGTCGACGTTGCATTGCCGCTTCTCTGACCCTAGGGAAGGAGTTCTTTGGCCAGCTCGAGCTGGTCGGGTGTGAACTCTCCGTAGGTTGAGTTGCTGGGAGAACCCACCCAGAGCCGGGCCACGGCCTCGGCGAAGTCGCCGGCTCCCACGCTGAAGTCATTGAGCCCGTCGCCAGCCCACCAGACCGCGGGCATATCGCGGGCTTCGATCCACTGTGTTCGTTCGGTGCCACCGAAGTGGGTGACGTCGATGGCGTGGCCCAGCTCGTGGGACAGGATCTCGGCGATAGCGCCCGGGGTGTCGTCATCGTCGACGTAGATCTCGATCGATCGGGTTTGTGGGAATGTCAGGCCGCGATAGCCCGGCCGGTCGGTCATGTAGGTGATTCGCCAATCGGGAAGCACAGATCGCCAGTCGTAGGTGATGAGGGCTTCGGCTTCGACCCCGAGTGTGGTCGGATCTATGGCGGCCAGTTCGGTTGGCCCGGGTTCAGACTCGCTCAGATCGGTTTGTGGCGGGTCGGTGACCGCTGCTTCGCCCGAGTCGGCTGTTATGTCGTCGACAGATTCTGCGTCGACTAGCTGGTCATCAACCGACTCTGGGTCACCTGATTCTGTCTCAGCCGTGTCTGTTGCACGTGGGCTTGGATCAGCCGGGCTTGTTTCGACCGTGGTGGTCGAGGACCGGGCTTGAATCGCCTCATCTTGCGTGGTGGTTGAGGAATCCCGTGGCGTCTGGGTTGGGGCGATGGAGACAGTGGTGGGGAAGTCGGGCGCGTCGATAAGTTGCTCGGTTTCTTGACCGCCAATTGCGCCGGCCGAGGTTTGAGACCCGGCGACGTCGCCTGGTGAGACGGAAGAGATGATAAACGATCCGACTACGGTGGCTGCCACCAGGAGACCGGCGTTAGGTAGGAGGAATCGGCCGACCAGCGAGCGGGTCCGAGCGTCGACCGTTTCATCCAACATGAGTTGAGCAAGGCGGCGCTCGACGCGGGCCAGCTCAAGTTCCAGTGTCTCGCCCAGGACGGCAAGGTCATCGTCGCGGATCGCCAGTTCATGGCCTGGTTCGATGCCTCTTAGTAGGTAGAGAAGTGAAAGATAGCGTTCGAGAACGGCATCAACCAGTTTGTCGCCTGACAGGGGATCCGTGGTTCGGCCGATTTCGTAGCTCTGGCTTCCGACGGCGAGTCGGCGCCCAGGCAGGTCGACGATCAGCTTGTTGTTCCGGTCGGGTGAGAGCGAGCCGGCGTCCAGGTTGTAGAGCTTGACCAGTCGCTCGGCTACCGGGTCGGTCAGTAGTACCAGGCCTTGCTCGGCCCGGCTCAGAAATCCAGTCGTGAATCCACCGTCTGACTGCTCAGCCATGTCGGCCAGCTCTAGGCCGAGTTCCACACGCCTGGCCTGCAGGAGCGCTCCGAGTCTGTCGGGCGAGATTAGCGATGGTTTGTTGCCGGAGCGACCGTCGTCTCTGGCGTTCATCTCGTTCAGACCTTCCCGGTTGGCGGCCACATCGATGGGGCGGCTCGGGCTAGGGGAGGATGTCATTGGCGAGGTCCAGTTGGTCGGGGGTGAAGTCGCCGAAGTTGGAGTTGCTCGGCGAGTCGACCCACGAGGCGGCTACTGCTTCAGCGAAGTCTCCGGCTCCGACGCTGAAGTCGTTCAGGCCGTCTCCGGCCCACCAAACCATCGGCATGTCTCGCGCTTCCAACCACTTGATGCGATCATCGTCGTCTACATATGTCACGTCTAATGCGTGACCGATCTCGTGGGCCAGCACCCCGGCTACGTCCTCTGGGGAGGCATTGACGTCGATGTAGATGGTGATCGACTTGGTCGGCAGGTGAGTCATTCCCTTGTAACCGGCGCTGTCGTCTTCGTACTTGACTGTCCAGTCCGAAAGCAAAGACTGCCAGTCGTAGCTGATCATGGCTTCGGCTTGGGCTCCGATCTCGGCCAGCTCGGCCCGAGACCGCTGGACCGTGTCGGTCCTAACCGTTATCGACTCGTGGTCGTGGTCGTGGTCGTGGTCGTGATCTCCGAGGGTGTCGCCCTCAGTGAAAGCTGCGGTCGTCGCTTGGCTTTGAATTGACGGCGTACCAACGGTGTCGCTGCCCAACCCGCTTACGATGACCAACGAGCCGAGCGACATCGCAGCCACCAACAATCCGGCGCTTGGGACCAGATAACGCTTGAGGAGAGACTTCGTTCTGCTGTCGACTGAGGGGCTGAGCATCAGCTCTGTGAGACGACGCTCGATCAGTTCGATTTCAGCCGTCAGTGAGCCGGACAGTACCGCCAGGTCGGGTTCGCGGAGCGGCACTTTGGTACCCGGGTCCACCTTGCGCAGAATGTAGAGAAGGGCCAGGTAGCGCTCGAGAATGTAATCGACCTGGGTGTCGTAGGTTTCGCCGCTCTCGGCCGACGACAGTTCGACCAACTCGTCTCCGATGGCCAGCTTCCCGCTGGGGAGGTCGACAACGAGTTTACTCTTGCGCTGGTCCATGGCTTCTTCTTCGATGCGATACAGCGCCGCCAGTTTCTGCATGGTCGCATCAGCCAGCGGCACCCGCCCTTTCTCCACGATCGACAGGAACTGGGGGGTGAATTCTCCATTCGATCGGAGGGCCAGCTCATCGAGATCGACGCCGTTCTCGGAACGGCGAGTGTTAAGCAGCGCGCCAAAACGCTGTGTTGGGACCGGGGAAATCACAGTCGAAGCCATGTTTTGGTCTTCGGATCAAAGTGGCCCCCGATTTACGACATGTTTGCCTCTACCGCTGGGTTGATCTTCCCGACTCCTTTGCCGCCCATGTCTAAAGGCCGGGCAATGGATGCCGACTGACATCCAGACAACCAATCAAACTCCCATCGGGAGGAGTCCAAGAATCATGAACCATTTAGACGACAAGGCATCGGGGCGACGCCTTGGCTGGAGGCGAGGCGCACTGTTTGCCGCCATGTCTCTGGTTGCCGCCTCCTGTGGGTCTGACACCGACCTAGCTGAACCCGGCGACTCTTTTGCCTTTGATGACACGGGCATCACCGTTGTATGCGACAAGACCGGTGTCGACATCACCACCAGCGATCATGACATTTCGAATGTGGTGGTGGCCACCAAGAACGGTCAGGAAACGAAGTTCGACAACCTGTCGGGTAAGACCTACCGAGTGGACATGCGCAATGTGGCCTCCGTGTGGGTGAAGTCGGCCGACAACAAGTCCGGTGACGGACCTGGCTACGGCGAACGTTTCGAATGTGCTGCCGACGGCGCCGCTGCTGTGCCGGTCGAAGAACCCTCCGGTGGCGATGAGCTGGTAGGCGATGACGCTGGAGCCGATGACGCTGGTGCCATGGACGATGATGGGGCTAATGGCGCTGACGATAATGTCGCTGACGACGGTGCTGATGGTGGGGCCGCTAACGACGGCGCTGATGGCAACGTGGCCGTCGGCTACGAGCCGATTGCCTCGCCCAGCGGTATCACCGTTACTTGTGGTGCGGAAGCGATCGATGTGACAACCACTGATCACGACATCTCAAACATCGTGGTCGCCTTGTGGGATGGAACTCACATCAAGCACGACAACCTGAAGGGCAAGTCGTACACCGTTAATCAGGCTGGAGTTGTCACCGTTTGGGTGAAGTCCGCCGACAACGACTCCGGCGACGGACCCGGCTACGGCGAGCGCTTCGACTGCGCTAAGACCAAGACCGACATCGACAACGGTGCCATGCAGGCTCCGGCCCCTGCTCCGGCTGCGGTCGAGGTTGAGGCATCCGATACCGGCATTGCCGTCGCCTGTACCAACAGCTACGTCTATGTGACCACCGATCGCCATGAGATCTCCAACATTGTTCTCGGCTTCGGCGGTGACGAAACCACCAAGTACGACAACTTGAAGGGCTACGAGTACAAGATCGAGCAGGACGCGGTTGGGACCGTCTGGGTCAAGTCCGGAAATAACGATTCTGGTGATGGCCCCGGCTACGGCGAGCGCTTCGAGTGCAAGGACGCCGCTGGCGGCGTGCTGATTGATGATGAGGCGGCTGCTGATGATGGTGACAGCGATGGCGCAGTTAAAGCCAAAGGCAAGAAGAACAATGATGGCGGTGGCAACGACGGCGCCGCTGGGGTCGAGGTTGACCTCGAGGCTGCCGACAGCGGTATTGCCGTTGCCTGCACCGCCAAGTCCATCTACGTGACGACCACGGCCCATGACATCTCCAACATTGTGGTCGCCATGCAAGACGGCACTCACGTGAAGTACGACAACCTGAAGGGCAAGAGCTACACCGTGCCCGAGGCCAATGTCGTGACGGTGTGGGTGAAGTCTGGTGACAACGATTCTGGTGACGGTCCCGGTTACGGCGAGCGTTTCGACTGCACCGTTCCCGAGGTCGTAGGTGGAGACATCGATGCCGAGTTCGTATCCGGCTGATAGCTGAACCCTAGGAACAAAGGGATTGGAACAGTGGCCCGGAAGCTTCGGCTCCCGGGCCACTGTCGCGTATCGGTGAATTCGGGAGCGATAACCGGCTCAGAAGCGGTAACCTTAGTGGCCGGGTCGGTGCCCATCGGCCCGAAAAATGTACGGCGACGTAGCTCAGCTGGTAAGAGTGCTCGACTCATAATCGAGAGGTCGTGGGTTCAAGTCCCACCGTCGCTACCAGTGTGATGTCTCGCGACATCGGAATAGTCCGAACCCTCAGGGGTGGGGCATCATAGGCCAGCTTCGACAAGGTCTTCACCGACGACACGATCGACGTTGTCGACCTCTGCACCCCTCCCGCCTTGCACGAGCCGCAAATCAGGCACATTCGCGGCCGCCCGGCCCCAGACCTACTCTTCGGTTGGAATGTCTGCCACCAGAGATTTCGCCATCTCGATAATGGCAAGTTGGTGCGGCTGAACCTTCTGGCCACCTGCGCCTTCGCAGATGAAGAGGTAGGGGTCGTCGATCGACGTGCGAATGCCCGACAGCTCCTCAAGAACCGCAAGCCCGATAAACGGCACGTACGCCGAGGCATAGCCGCCCTCATGCGTTAGGAGGACCTTTCCGCCACAAAGCTCGGACGCCGTGCCCAAAAGCAGTTTGGTCATTTCCCGGAACGTCTCGCTGTAGGCCATCATTCGCCCCAAGGGGTCGAAGTTGCTTCCGTCGAATCCCGACGGCGCGACCACAAAGTCCGGCTGGAAGCGAGCTAGTGCCGGCAGCACAACCTGTTCATAGGCGGCCAGGTATGCGCCGTGCCCGGAACCCGGTGGCAATGGCACATTGATATTGGCCCCGGCGCCCCTCCCAGCACCGACGTCAGTGATATGGCCCGAGTCTGGGGGGAAGCAGCTGTCTTGATGGATGGAAATCGTCAGCACACTCGGGTCGTCATAGAAGATCGCCTGCTGCCCGTTTCCGTGATGCACATCCCAGTCAACTATCGCTACGCGGCGGACACCTCGGACTTGTTGCAGATGCTTCGTCGCGATGGCCGCGTTGTTGAAGATACAAAAGCCCATTCCCGACTCAGGAATGGCATGGTGCCCGGGTGGACGCACCATTGCGTAGGCGGTGTCCACAACACCATCGAGGACGGCATCCGCTGCAACGATGCAACCACCTACCGACATGAGCGCAATCTCGTAGCTGCCAAGGCCAAACGGGGTCAATCCGCCAGCATCGCCGCCACCTGCGGCGGACGCCTCGGCGATCTGTTCGATGTACGAGGCCGGATGGACGAGGCCGACTTCCTCCAGGGTCGCAGCCCGAGGAACGAGATGGGTGAGGCGCGAGAGCAATCCGCTCCGCTCCCAAAGATTGATGATCCTTCGCTTTGTCTCCGGGTTTTCGGGGTGCTCGAACGGCTGGAGCACACGCCCATCAGCAGGGAGAATCCAGCCAGATCCTGTGTCGTGCCATAGGTACTCTTGGGCGAGGACAATTCCGGCCGTAGGCATAGCTCTGACTCCTCAACGATGTTGCTGACAGATCCGTTGGTTTTCGTTTACCAGTTGATCTTTGAGGAAATGAGAACGAAAGTCATCGGTCAGGTGACCGATAACGTCCGGCGGTGCCTGCCAACCTCGACGAGAAGTCCACTTTGAGCTGCCAACACCGCTGCGGCAGTCCGGGTTCCTACGCCCATGCGGGTGAGAATGTGCTCCACGTGACTGGCAACGGTCCGGCGGGCTATTCCAAGCTCCTCGGAGATTTGAGCGTTGGTCAAGCCCGCGGCGACTAAGCGTATTACCTCGATTTCCCGAGGCGAAAGGAGGGTTTCACCCGCATCACGAATCACGACAACGCCCCTCACGGCTACTCCGTCGAACGAGGTTAATGCGACAACCTGCATCTCATAGGCACCGCTATCGGCACCGTCAGAGGGAATTGTGGTGACCGAGGGTTGGAGGGTGCCGAGTCGATCCAGCTGATCGCGTACCAACGATTCATGGTGCGAGTCATCAGTCTTCGAACCACCTTGCTGCAGCGTCAGCCGGCCGTCGGTGCCGATGACGTATACGGACTCGTTCCGGTCAGCCAGGTGTACCTCCCGCACAAGATTCGTCAGCGTTGGACCTGCCTGGTTGACAACCTCACGAGCTTCTTCGGTCGCCTCCCCAGGGTCGCAGCAGCTTAGGTTCAGCACGCCGCAGAGCGATCCGTCGGTTTCCTTCATCAAGAGCGTTATGCCCTCCTTGAATCCGGCGGGTCTCAAGTAGTCGAGCACGGTTACGTTGCTCTGCTCGGGGAGGTCTTGTTGACGAAGCGTGGTGCCCACTGCGTTGCGCGAATGGGTCATGGCGACGTGCGCCTCCCGTACCCAGTCCCGCGATGAGAAACGATTGACTATCTCTTCGGAATAACCGTTTGCGTGGATAGCGGTCACGCAGCCGCGGTCGATCCATGCGACATGAGCGGCAACGTAAGGAATGACACGGTGCAGAGTCTGAACGACGTGCTGAATTCGATCTCTCGCCGGGGCGCCACTGCTGGCGATTGCAGCCACAGATCCCATTGTGGCTAGAGCGCCCTGTGAGACCCGCATGGCCTTGGCCGCTCCCCCTGCAGCGATAGTGCTGGACATGGCGCGACTATAGATGATCTCGGATCGGCCGAACAAGCAGTCGCTGCTTCCAACCTACGGCGCCAACTCACACGGTCGAGAGTCCTTTCGACCCGGTCGGTCCCGTCTATTCGGCGTAAGCGCCGAACACACGATCGAACCATTCGCTCGCGCCGTCGACGTCGGCGGTCGATATAGGTAGGTGTCTTGTTTGAAAGGTTGAACCGTCGCTGTCGCCGTCTATGGCAGCAAGAGAGACCTGAACCACAGCAAAACCAACCGCCTCAAGGTCAAGTGCGGCTGAGAGGGCATACATGCCGTCAACGCCCCCGTCGGCGGCGATCAACTCAATCGCGGGGAGCTCTCCGTCCACACCGGCGATGAAGACGTTCGAGGTGTCAAAGCCTTCCGCTTGTTCGAAGGCCGAGTAGGAGCCCAGCGCTGCGCCGTCGACGAGGCCGAGGGCCATGTTGATGTCCGGGTCGACTTGCAAGAATTGGGTGGTGGCGTCGAGCGATGGTGCCGGGGCAAGCGCACAGTCGGTCTCAAGTGGCGCAACTCCAGTGTGTTCGGTAATGCGTTCGGTTGGGATGGTGGCCCGAAGTTGAATATTGGGGGGAGCGAAGGAGCAACCGTGCATGATCCACGAGAAGTCCTCGGGTTCGCCTTCGTATTCGTTGTCGTACCAGTCGATCGCGGCGTCAGCGAGCATCTCGCCCGGGATCTCGTCGGCTAGCAAAATCCGACCATCCGCGTCGGGGTGGTCCCACAGATAGGTCACGAAGGCGATACCGGCAGCTTGGGCTGAAGCTATTTGAGCGTCGTAGCCGCCCGGGCACAGGCTCAGTACGACGACTGCGTCGACGGCCGACGCGATCATGTTGTCGATGTCGGCTAGTTGCGCTTCACAGTTGCTCGCAGCAGCGCCTTCAACGATGGTGACGTTGAGACGTTCGGCTTCTACGAGCGCCGGTGCCAAGACATTCTGGTAGATCGGGGCGTCGTCGAGACCGTAGGCGAACCCAATGGTCCTGGCCTCGGGCGCTGGCTCGCTCCCAGATTCGGGCTCATTTTCATTGGCAGGTTCTTCTTCGTCGACGGGCCCTTCGACTTCATCGCCAGATTCTTCGACGATGTCGGAATCCTGCGCTGCGTCGTCGACGCTCTCGGAGCAGGACACAGCGATCAGGGTAAACACGGCAAGCAAAGCGACTACTAGCCTCTTAGGCGAGATCATCGAAAACACTCCTTTGTACGTTGGGCCCATCTTCGACGGCGCCTGCTGTTTCGGCATCGGTCAGATGACCGATGCCGACCTTGGCAAAGGAGGGCAACACTTGTGCGCATAGTGAACGAGAAGGCGGAAGCTCGAGTTAGACGTCTGGATCCGGTCGGGATCGCTGTCCGGTATGGGCTTTTAACGGCGTTCGTCGTCATGTGCGGGTTCCTGGCCGCAAGCCGAGAGAACTTCGCAACCGGCGCGAACGTGCGGACCATCTTGCTCACCAGCGCGGTAAGCTTCATTGTCGCCGTTCCCCTCGGAATGCTTCTCCAGAGCGGAGGCATCGACTTCTCCGTCGGAAGTACAGTGGGCCTTTCGGTGGTCCTTGGCGGGCGATTTCTTTCCGACTATGGACTGGATCCATTGGTGGCAATCGCAGCGGTTCTTGGCTGCACCGCCGTCGTCGGAGCTGTCAACGGTCTTCTATGCGCTCGCTGGCGTCTATCGCCGGTCGTTGTCACCATCGGCATGCTGTTTCTTCTCAGGGGGGTCGCGTTCGTCTTGAGTGGGGCCGATGTACGGCGAGATTTCGGCCGCTCGTTTCCCTACCTTGGCCGTTCACGTTGGGTTGTCCTCGACATTCCTGCGCCTGTCGTCCTGGCGGCGGTGTGGGGGGCCGTGCTCATGACGCTGTGGTTCCGAACCCGTTGGGGTAGGCACGCCCATGCGTCGGGGATCGATGAAACGGCCGCGATCTCGGCTGGAATTGATCCGCGTCGATCGCGCTTTGGCATG
>CALKZY010000034.1 GCA_938002965.1 uncultured Acidimicrobiales bacterium
GTGTCGGAGGGGGGACTTGAACCCCCACGCCCTTACGGGCACTAGCCCCTCAAGCTAGCGCGTCTGCCAATTCCGCCACTCCGACGTGACTCTGTACTGTGGTCGACCTAACCGGGGCTCACAGCAATTTTTCGAGAACGCAATCCTAACAAGAAAAGTGACCGCGGCGACGGACAAAAGTGTCCGGGTACTGCCGGTCTCGGCTACGAGTTGACGACGAAGGCCATGACCAACGTCAAGATGGCGAAAATCAAGCTGAACAGGATCGTCAGCCGATCAAGATTGCGCTCCATCTGGGTGGAACCGGCCGCCGCTGCGCCCAAACCACCACCAAACATGTCGGACAAGCCACCACCTTTACCGCTGTGAAGCAGCACCAAGGCAATGGTGGCAAGACCAACAATTGCGTAAACGATTCCCAATGCCAAGATCATGTCGTGATCCACGTTTCTCGTAATCCGAACTCGTTCAGGCTAACAGCAGATCCTGGTTTCAAGACTGACGCTGAAAGTCATCAGCCGTCTGGCCCCGTCGACTCGTCTGCAACCTGCCCGGCGTCTTCCTCTGTATCTTCCACTGTGTCTTCCTCTTCGCCGCCATCAGGCTGATCGGGTCCTCCACCGGCCAACACGTAGTCGACTACCAGTGAAAGTGGACCACCGTCATCGCCATCGGTGAACACGGGAACTTGGCTAAGGCGGGTAGGCGAGTACAACAGCATCGACGGCCGCTCCACCAGGGGGACCACAAACAGACCGTCCTGTGTCGACTGCGTGGTAGTGACGAACAGATCCAGGTCCTGATAGCAGGCGCTGCGGTCACCGTCGTCGCTGATGGTGTCGCAGCGTGCCGCCTCAGCATCAAACTCCGGATTTTCGAAGCCATACGGGTTAGCCTCGGAGTCCGATCGGAATGAACCCGACTGTAATCCCGGCCACGGACCGCCCGCCCAGGCGAACAGTGTGAGATCCCATAGTTCGGGGTTGCCGCGCTCGCCGCCGGACAGCGACGCCGCTATCGCCAACTCGTTGAAGGGCCCATCGAGCAGAAAGCTTCCACCCTGGCTGTTGTCGGTAACGACCTTGAAGCCGGCAGCCGACAACTGATCGATGAGCACGTCCTGTACGTCGGTTCGGACGTTGTCTCCCGAGTTTGTGGAAAAACGCAGCGTCAACGCACCACGGTCAGGGTGAGAGTAAACCCCGTCGAAACCAGGTGAGTACCCGGCCTCGGTCAACAAGCGGGCCGCCTCTTCAACGTTCGGTTCCAGGGACTCGGGTTGATTGTCCTCATAGCCGGCTTGGCTGGGCAACAAGTAGGCGCTTCCAACTCCGTCAGGTTCGATGGTGGACTGTCCGGCCCGAATACCCGGGCTCTGCAGGAGCCGTCCATACCCGGCCGTCACCGCCTGGCGGCGTCCTAGCGCCTGCACAACCGCCGACCGAACCAACGGGTCTGCCAGGTGGCGATTTAGGCGGTTCATCCCCAGGTGGTCGTACTCAAGAGCTGGGCCGACTACCGCAGCCACATCGCCACCCTCAAGCAAGTCCAATATCTCCGATCCCACGGTTGAAACCATGATGTCAGCCGACCCATCAGCCACCGCAGCCCGGGCGGAGCCCACCGAGCGAACGAAGTTGACTTGCACTCCAGCAACCGAGGCCAGGCCGTCGTTCACAGCATCTGGATGGACCGAGCCGTGGTAGACATCGTTTCGGGCCAACATCATCGTCGACTGATCCCAGCCGTCCAGCACCAACGGTCCCGAACTCGCCAGGCTGGATTCGCTACCGGCTACGCCACTAAGGGCATCGGCGACCTGGGCGGCATCATCACCGTCGGCGTGCTCCGGCAAGACATGACGGTAGAGACCACGCCAGTCCGGGTAGAAGGCCGCCAGCGCCACTTCGAATGTGCGCTCACCGGTGACCTCAAAGTTGGTCACAAGGTCATATCCATTACGATCGGCCAGCGGGAACACGCAGCCCTCGTTCGAAGCATCGAGAATCGAGCCGTCGGCCTCAGTTAGGCATCCCTCCAACAAGATTCGGTGGGTGAACTCGACGTCATCGGCCGTCAACGGCTCTCCGTCGGACCAGGTCAAATCCGGCCTAAGCGTGTACGCCAGGTTAAGCGTCCCGTTGCTGTTCGCTGTCACCCTCGCATCGCCAGCCAGGAGTTCAGGTACGTACTCCAGCTGACTGTCGACGGAGTACAGGCTTTCGAACAGCGCCTCTCGAAGCCATGAGACAGTAAACAACCCGCCGTCGATCTGAGCAGCGTTGGCCAAACCGGCCGGTTGCACGTAATGGGCCCAAGTCAGATAGTTGTCAGGCGCAGGAGGGAACGATAGTTCCCCGGCATCTGGCTGCTCGGCGGACACGTCCGCCTCGTCATCGCCGGTTGCCGTTGCCTCATCGGCTTCAACCGGAGTGCCGTCGCGTTGTAGAACATTGGCCGATGCCGACTCCAAGCCGTCGGTCGACGACGATGAATCGCCGCTGGCATCGTCACCGCTATTTGAGCATGCTGACGCAACCAGTAGCGCCGCCAAGAGAACCGGCCCAAGCCGGCTGGCTATCACAGATCGTGTAGCCGGTACTGAACGATGCGGGCAAAGGACGAGGCCTCAAGACTTGCACCACCAACCAAGGCACCGTCGATGTCCGGCTGCGACATCAACTCGGCGGCGTTGGTCGGCTTGACGGATCCGCCGTATTGGACCCGAACTGCCTCGGCTGCATCGCTTCCCGACTTGTCGGCCACCACCGAACGAACCACAGCGCACATGGTCTGGGCGTCCTCTGCCGACGCCGTCTGGCCGGTGCCAATGGCCCAGATTGGCTCGTAGGCAATCACCAGCTCGGCAACCTGCTCGGCCTTGACCCGGGCCAAGCCAGCCTTCAACTGTGCCTGCACCTTAGCCTCGGCCTCCCCGGCCTGGCGTTCCTCCAACGTCTCGCCCACGCAGAGGATCGGGGTCATATCGTGGGCCAAAATGGCTCGGACCTTGGCGTTGATCAGTTCATCGGACTCGCCGAAAATCTCTCGACGTTCCGAGTGTCCGGCGATCACATAGCGCACGCCCAACTTGGCCAACATGGCCGGCGACACCTCACCAGTGAAGGCACCGGATTTCTCGCTGTGGCAGTGCTGAGCGCCAAGAAAGAACGGGATCTTGTCAGAATCCAGCGTGGTCTGGACTGTTCGTAGATCGGTGAATGGTGGGTGGATCGAGATGTCCAAGGCATCGACGTCGTCGCGTGTCACCTCGTAGCTGAGTTCCTGAACCATCTTCAAGGCCTCGAAGTGGTTGAGGTTCATCTTCCAGTTGCCGCTGATAAGCGGACGTCGGTTGTTAGTCATGTTTTGCGCTCTTCCGCTCTCATTGTTGATCTAACGTGTCGATCCATTGCGCTGGTCTAGTCGCCGGACCGTAAGGCGGCCAGACCTGGCAGATCACCTTGCTCGATGAGTTCGAGTGAGGCTCCACCGCCGGTGGACACGTGGTCCATATCGCCGTCAATGCCAAACTGCTTTGCTGCCGCAGCCGAGTCTCCCCCGCCCACTACCGTGTAGGCCCGGGTTTCGGCCATGGCGTAGGCCACCGCTTTCGTGCCGGCTTCGAATCGGGGATCCTCGAAGACCCCCATCGGTCCATTCCACAACACAGTGCCAGCTTCAGCCAGTACGTCGCCGAATGCCGCCGCCGTTCCCGGCCCGATGTCAACGCCCATCCAGCCGTCCGGCAAGTCGGCGCCCATCTGACGGACTTCGCCACCGGCCCCAGGCTCGAACAACTTGCCATCAGGTCCCAGGGCCGTCACATCATTTGGCAGATGGATAGGGGTCGGTCCCTCTAACAAGCGAGCACAGGTTTCGACCATGTCGGCTTCCAACAGGGAGGAGCCGATCGAATGTCCCTGCGCTTTCAGGAAGGTAAACGCCATCCCGCCACCGACAATGATGGCGTCAACCATGTCGACCATCGCCTCGATGATCCCAAGCTTGTCCGAAACCTTCGCTCCGCCCATCACGGCCACAAACGGCCGTCGGGGGCTCTGCCTCAAACCAAGGAGAACCTTGACCTCAGAGGCCAGGAGTCGACCAGCGGCCGACGGCAAAGAGACAGGCGGACCGACGATTGAAGCATGCGATCGATGTGACGCTCCGAAAGCATCGTTGACGTACAGGTCCTGCCCGTCAACCAACCGGGCCACGGTGGCAGAGTCGTTTGATGTCTCGCCCGGATCAAACCGCAGGTTCTCCAGCAGTTCGACCTCGGGAACCAGCTGCTGCAAACGTTGCCGCACAGGCTCCATTGACAGCTCCGGGACAACTTGACCCTTCGGCCTTCCAAGGTGCGAGCATGCCGTCACCTGGGCACCCTGGTCGACGAGGTACCTCAACGTTGGTAACGCCGCCTGAATCCGGAAGTCGTCAGTGATGACGCCTTCAGCCAGCGGAACGTTGAAGTCAACCCGCACAAGCACAGACTTGCCTGACACGTCGCCTAGGTCTTCAAGTTCCGGTACGCCGTTGATCATCGAGGGCACCCCTTCTCCCCTAGCCGGGGCGTCGTACGAATTCGGGAGCGTTACTGGTTAGCCGCGCCGACGATTTGAGCCAGGTCAATGAGACGGTTGGAGTAGCCCCACTCGTTGTCATACCAGCCGGCAATTTTCACTAGCGAACCCTGGGTCATGGTCATGCCACCGTCCAAGGTGCACGAGGCCGGCGAGGTCACAATGTCAGAGCTCACGATGGGCTCCTCGGTGTAATCGAGCACCGGCGCCAAACGGCCCGACTCGGCGGCCTTGGCAAAGGCACTGTTCACATCGTCCACTGACGGCTCACCGTCGACGACCGCAGTGAAGTCGGTCAGCGAACCGGTCGGTACCGGAACTCGGAGAGCCGAGCCGTCCAACTTGCCCTGCATCGACTGGAGAACCAAGCCCGTAGCCCGAGCCGCGCCAGTCGAGGTCGGGATGATGTTGATGGCGGCACCGCGGGCTCGCCGCAGATCTTTGTGAGGCCCATCAACCAGAGCCTGGTCGCCGGTATAGGCGTGAACCGTGGTCATCAGGCCCTGCTTGACTCCGAAGGCGTCGTCCAGCACCTGAACCATGGGAACAAAGCAGTTGGTCGTGCACGATGCGTTGGAGACGACCTTGTGAGCCGAGGCATCAAAGGTGTCCTCGTTGACTCCGACCACGAAGGTGGCATCGGCGTCACCGCAGGGTGCGGAGACGATCACATACGGGGCACCACCCTCAAGGTGCTTACCCGCACCTTCGCGCGAGGTGAAAACGCCCGTCGATTCGACTACGACGTCGACGCCGAGGTCACCCCAAGGCAGTTGAGCGGGATCACGCTCACTCAGGACTTTGAGAACGTCACCGTCCACCGAAATACCGCCCTCAACCGCTGAGATGTCGTTCGGCAGTTTGCCGAGAACCGAGTCGTACTTCAGCAGGTGGGCCATGGTGTCCAACGAGCCCAAGTCGTTGACGGCAACGAAATCAATGTCCGCCCCAGCCTGCTTGGCGGCCCGAAAGAAGTTGCGGCCGATACGACCAAAACCGTTGATACCAACCCGAATAGCCATTTTGCCTCAACCGTCCTTTGTGGTTGTCTGACTGATCGGCGCCAAGGCGCGACGACCAGCATGTGTCGAATTCTCGCTGGAATTCAGTGTCGAAATATGGTGTCGAAATTATGGTGTCGATGCCGACTGAATCGCCCGGAGGCATCGGCCTTCCCGCCCAACGATAGCGCTAGCAGGACGGCTAGAAACGCATGGCCGATAACAGAACTCAGGAAGTTTGTGATGGTTCCCGATGGACGGCCGAAGGTTCGGTCACAACGTCGGACAACACGGCTGCCAACCGCCCTGGCTCGTGGCTCCAACCGTCGTCTGCGGCCAGGTGTCGATAGAGGATCGGCACGCCGACCGAACGCGAGATCGACGAGTACGGAGTCACGTGTGAGGGGCAGTCGGCGACAACCAGGTCCACCGGCACACCATGGTCGGCCAAGGCACCAAGGTGCTCTTCCAAGCCGAAACCACGAGCATCAGCCTTCTCATTGGCGACGTTGGCGACAAAGACCCGCTGGGCGGTCGTTTGCTCCAGTGCCTGTCGAATGCCATCGACAACAGCAGTGGCCAACACTGAGGTGTACAACGACCCTGGACCAATGATGATCTGGTCGGCTTCAAGCAACGCCTGAACAGCATGATCCGGCGTTGGTGGATCGGGCGGGTCAAACCGCAGATTCCGAATCCCTGCCGCCCGTTCGATCGTCACTTGACCGGTGATAGTTCCGCGGTCGGAGTCGGCGATCAAGACAACGGGGAGAGTCGTGGCCGGCACCACTCTCCCGGCGGCACCAACCACACGGCCGACCTCATCGATTGCCTGCTGGAGGTCCTGACCGGAGAAGGCCAACCCGATCAACAGCAGATTTCCGATTGGGTGGCCGGACAACTGACCCTCCTCGAATCTGTACTCGAGCGAGCGGCCCAGCAGCGAACGTTCATCGGCCAACGCTGACAGGCAACGGCGAATGTCCCCTGGGGGCGAAACGTCAAACTCGGCCCGAAGACGGCCGCTCGAACCTCCGTCGTCACCGACGGAGACAATTGCCGTGATACCGGACGCAAACAGGCGAGCAGCCTTGAGGCTGGAAGCCAACCCGTGCCCACCCCCCATGGCGACGACCAAGGGGCCGGGACCGGTCAAGTGGTCGTTGGTGGTTCGATTGTCAGGCACGTGAGATGACTACCGTTCGATGTCCCGATGAATGATCCTAGGCTCCCAGCCCCGCTCCGCCAGCGCCTCACCTATCTGTTCGGCAACGGCGACGGAACGATGACGTCCACCGGTACAGCCAAACGCCACCGAAAGATAGCTTCGCCCGCTCTCTTGGAAGGCAGGAACAAGGTCGACAAGAAGTGACTGGACCTTCTCCACGAACTGTTCGGCCGCCGGACGGTCGAGAACATACTCGGAGATCTCACCGTCCAACCCGCTCAAGGGGCGGAGAGATTCGTCCCAATACGGATTTGGCAGGAAGCGGCAGTCAAGCACCATGTCCACATCGCGGGGCAGGCCGTGCTTAAACCCGAACGATTGAACGGTCAACTTCATCGAGCTCGACCCGTCATCGCCTTCGACGTACCACAAGAGCTGTTCTCCCAGCTGATGCGGATTGAGATCGCTGGTGTCGATAACAACATCGGCCGCCACTCTGACCGACTGCAAGAGGCCTCTCTCGCGTTGAATCGCCTCAACCAACGTTCGATCAGCGGTCAACGGGTGGCGCCGCTTCGTCAACTCAAATCGACGAACCACGACTTCGGTCGAAGCCTCAAGGAAGACAAGAACGACAGGAAAGCGGGCACTAAGGTCCTCAACTCCTTCGGCCACCTTGGCGTCATAGCCCCGAACAACCAAAACGATTCGGTCGTACTTCCGTGATCCCCCGGCGGCCAGTTCGGCAAACTTCGGAACCAGTTCATCGGGCAGATTGTCGGTGGCAAACCAACCGGAGTCCTCAAGTGCTCCGGCGGCCACCGAGAGCCCGGCCCCGGACATCCCGGTCAAAACAACGATCTTCGACACACAACCATCCTGCCACTACCAGACGTGGGTGGGAGCAATACCGTTGACATGCCCACACAGCCACGGCGACGGGTCCTTACTGACGCAGCAGCCTCAGAACCAGCAACCGTGGAATCGTCGAAGCATCCTCATACTGAGGGGCCTGGGCCAGAAACGCCGCCGGAGGGGACGGCTCGATCATCTCGGCCAACGTGAAACCGTGACGGTAGAGAGTGTTTACGTAGCGGGAAAGTGGGCGGTGCACGAATCGAATATGAACATCTTTCTGCACCTCCTCAATCGTGGCCGTCTCAGTCAAGTACGGCCCAACGCGCCAGTACTGTTCCGGCGGTTCGATAATCTGATCGTCAATCCAACCGCTGCCCGGAGTCTGCAGCAACGGATGATTTAGCAGAAACAAGAACGTTCCGCCTGGGCGAACGACACGAGCCAGTTCGGAAATCGCACCGTCGACATCATCGATGTGCTCAAAGACCAGACAGGCCACCGCATGGTCGAACGATTCGGACACGAATGGCAAGGCGGCAGCCGACGCCTGAGCGTACTGACTCTTGCCGGTGTCAGCATCAGTCGCTCTGTTTTGGGCTAGCCGGACTTGGGAGTCAATGGGGTCGATCCCAATTACGTGATGACCCGAGGCGACCAACGTCCGAGCGACCTGTCCCTCGCCCGTTCCCACATCAAGGACGAGCCCCGGCTCGGGAACGCCGGAGACAACGAGAGGAAGAATCTGCTCGGTGTACTCGGGGTCAACTCCGTCGGTAAATTCCCGCTGCCACCACTCAGCGCTGCGCTGCCACAGCGTTGTATTGGGGTCGGCGGACGCAGTGCCGTCAAACGCGGTGCCATCAAACGCGGTGCCATCGGTCATGTCGAACGTCCCGTCACTTTGGCGTAGACCTGAACCGCCACTTCGTCGGGCAGCCACGACAGCGCCTGAAGCTCTTCCAGCCCAGCCTTCTTGACCGCGTTCACTCCCCCGAGCTCTTTGACAAGTCGCTTCTTGCGTGCCGGTCCCAGGCCAGGAATGCCGTCAAGGATCGACGTTGTCATCCTGGCGTTGCGCAGTTTCCGGTGATAAGCCACAGCGAATCGATGGGACTCGTCCCGCAACCGCTGCAACAGGTACAGCGACTCGGAGCGGCGCGGAATCACAATGGGATCCGAGCGCCCGGGAACGAACACTTCCTCCAGTTGCTTGGCCAGAGCGCAAACCGCAATTTCATCGCTCAAGCCGAGTTCATCCAGAACCCGAACAGCGACACCCAACTGACCCTTGCCTCCATCGACCATGAGAAGCTGCGGCGGATACTGGAACTTGCCCCGCTCGGCGATGGGAAGGGCTCGGTCCTTGAGGTAGTTGGTCAACCGCCGGGTCAAGACCTCTTCCATGGCGGCGTAGTCATCGTTGCCGTCAACGGTGCGTACTTTGAACCGTCGATACTCTGACTTCTTGGCCAAGCCGTCCTCGACCACCACCATCGATCCCACATAGTCGCTTCCCTGTAGGTGGCTCATGTCGTAGCATTCGATACGGAGCGGGGATACCGGCAGTTCCAACCAGCGTTGAAGCTCATTCAAAGCTCGGGCTCGACTGTTGTGGTCGGTGGCCCGCCGCAACCGATGACGGGTGAACTCCTCATCGGCGTTGCGCTCCACTGTTTCCAGAAGCTCCCGCTTCGTACCTCGTTGTGGGACGCGAATCTCCACCCGGGACCCGCGCAGCAGGGCCAGCCACTCGGCATACAACTCGCCATCACTCGGCTCAAACGGAACAAACACCGTCTTGGGCATGCCCGACGCCGGCTCTTCGTCATACACACCCTCCAGAACCTTGTCCACCAACTCTGCATCGGTCAGATACTCGACCTTGTCTACGATGAAGCTACGACGACCCATCACGCGGCCGTTTCGGACAAAGAGCACAAACACAGCCGCCTCAAGATCGTCCTGAGCGATCCCGATCACATCCAGATCCTCGGTGCGGGAAGCGACCATCTGCTGTCGTTCGATGGCCTTCTGCACGGTGGCCAGACGGTCCCGAAGTCGGGCGGCCTGCTCGAATTCGAGCTCCCCGGCCGCCTCCTTCATCTCGACCTGGAGCTTCTCCAAAACCGGCTCGGTGTCACCGCCCAGAAACGAGCACAGGTCATTGACCATCGTCCCGTACTCATCATCGGTGACCTCGCCAACACAAGGCCCCGAGCACTTCTCGATGTGGAAGAGTAAGCACGGTTTGCCCAACTTGCGGTGCCGCTCCAGCTTGTTGTCCGAACAGGTCCGGATCGGGAACGTTCTCAACAAATGATCGAGCGTCTCGCGAATGGCGTAGGCATGGGCGTAAGGCCCGAAGTACCGCGTGCCCTTCTTCTTCGCTCCTCGCATGACCCGAGCCCGAGGCCACCGGTCGCTAGTGGTAACCGCAAGATAGGGGAAGCTCTTATCGTCCACCAGACGCACGTTGAAGCGAGGGCGATGCTCTTTGATGAGGTTGTACTCCAACATCAACGCCTCGACGTCGTTGCGGACCTGGATCCACTCGACAGTCTCGGCGGTTGCCACCATCTGAACCGTTCTGGGGTGCTGGGTGGCCGGGTTGGCGAAGTAGCTGTTGATCCGTGATCGGAGCGACTTGGCCTTCCCCACGTAGAGAACCCGACCCTCAACATCTTTGAACTGATATGAGCCCGGGGCATCCGGGATCTCACTGGCCGGTGGGCGAACTACCACCGTCTCAATCTAACTTCCCTGCGAGCCTCCCCCGCTAGCAATCTCGGTTCAGTGCACCTTTGCTATCAGCAAAGATCAAACCCGAACGAGTTCCAGACGACCGAGCCGAAGGCGGACCGAGCGTCCCGACACCGTCGGAGAAATCCACACCAGCGAGCCAAGGGCAAGCCCGACGGCCCAAACGACGGCAACATTGGCATCAGGCCGAGCCAACATGATCGTCATCAGAACCGCCCACTCGACACCCAATGCCGTGAGACGCATCGGAATGACCGAAACCTGCCGCCGGCCAAGGGCAAGTGCATCAGCCAAGAATTTGTCAACTACCGACATCGTCGTAATGGCCAAACCCCACCATGCGACTGAGCGGCTGTAGTCCAAGGCGGAACCAGGTGCACCAATGGGCAACCACAGCAGAAGCGCCACAGTAGCCAATCCTCCAACCACAGCGAATCCCGAACCGACCCCGACAATGACGATCGAGAGCCGGTCGATGACATCCCGGCCTCCTGCCACCGCCTGACGCATGGCCGGAAGCGTGACGAGGCGAGTGCCCGCCACGGTCGTCAAGATCGGGGTGAACGGCAATAGCACCGCCTTCACCGCTGCCGCTGCCGCTGGAGAGACGACGACCGCCATCACCAACGGCAACAAGTTGAACGCTGTGCTTTGAATTGCCTGGCTCCGCCCCATGGCCTGGACCGCAGCCGACGGCACTCCACCAGTTTCGGGCTGCCGCTGCTCAGAGTCAGGCAACACCGATGACGTCCGGTTCAAATACAGCCAGCCGGCGGACCCCAGCACAGCACCCAGCGACCCCCCAGCCACCCAGACCCCGAGTAGAAAGGGCTCTGCTCCGAAAACCTCGCCCGGCACATCGGTCCACAGACCCACCCGAACCCCACCGACAATGAGGCCCAAGGCGAACACCGCCGTCCACAGCCCGTCGAGAGCCACGGGGAACCACGGACGACCTGATGCCCAGCCGAGGTGCCGTAATCCGTCTTGAATCAACAAAGGGACCATGGCCAACGCCACGACAATCCAAGACCGCGTCGGCGATCCCACCGTCACGCCGACAACAGACACGGCCACAGAACCACCAAAGCCAAGAGCTAAGGTCCTCGAGGATCGACTGGTAAGCCGGGAGCCACCGGTCGAACGGGTGGCGTCGGCAACAAATGTCTCGAAGACCATCGAACGGGCGACGGCCAACACCAAATGATAAACGGCCACCAGAGCTACAAACCGACCGAAACCCGAAGGGTCGAGCACCGACGCCATCACCGCGTATAGCCCGAAGTTCGGAACGCTGGAAGCGCCCTGAGCGGCGACCGACCACGCAATTCGTAGAGCCCACGGTTTCACGACCGATCTGCTAGTTCTTGCCAGCGGCCAGGGCTACGTCGAACCACAGTCGCAGCGTTCGTGCCCGCATTTCCTCGTCGGAGAAGTTACGGACTCGAAGCCCAGCGGCGTCGGCCAACCGGCTCCGCAACCTGCTATCGATGCCCAGGCGCATAATGGCCTCCGCCAGTTCGACACTGGACCCCGGCGCAACCAGAAGTCCGTTGTGCTCATCGTCGATGAAGTCGCTTACGCTGCCGACGTTGGTGGCGACGACGGATACTCCTGCCGCGGCGGCCTCAAGGACAGTTCGTGGAAGCCCCTCCCATCTCGAAGACGTGACCGAGATGTCGAAGGCATGAACGACCAGAGCAGCATCGGTTCGATGGCCGAGTAGTTGCACGTGGTCTTGCAGGTCCAACTTAGCGATGGTGGACTCGATTTCGGTCCGGGTGGCGCCATCACCGACCAGAAGTACCGATAGCGAAGGCCCCAGATCGGTGCGAGCAACCTCGGCCACTGCACGCAACAGTGTCTCATGGTCCTTCTGGCGGCTGAATCGGGCCACCATGCCAACCACTAGCTTGTCGTCAACCCCAAGCTCGCGGCGCATAGCGCCTCTCAGCTCTCCTGCTGGCACCCGATCGCCGGGCACGGCGACTCCACTGCGAATCATGTCGTACTTGGCCGGCGAACCGACACCCCAACGCAGACCCTGCCTGCGATCAGACTCGCCCACCACCACGAGGCGATCCGTGATTCGAGCCAGCCCGCGTTCCACCGCCACTACGGCCCTGCGGCTCAGCCAACCACTTACCGACACCGATCCCCATCCGTGAATGGTATGTACCACAGGAATACCAACAGCAAAGGCAGCCAAGCGCCCCAGAACACCGGCTTTCGACGAGTGGGTGTGCACAACGTCAGGCCGATTGGCCCGCAGCCAGCGGATCAACCAACTCAGCGCCCGAAGATCATCGACGGGGCTCAGCCGGCGTACTAGGGATGGGACCTGCACGACGCCCACACCCTCAAGGCAGGACTTATCCCAAAGAGTCGGCTCATGGGCCTTCTCGCCACCAGCCAGAACGCTGACCGAGACATCTTTTCGCCGTTCGATCGGAACTCGGCTCGTACCCAGAACCGTCTCCTGTGCGCCGCCGTGGGCCAGGCTCGTGACGACCTGAACTACTCGGAGCGGCCCATCAGAACCAACCCGATCGTCCAGATCTCGTCTATCGGCGAAGTCAAAATTGGATTCGAACGCCATCAGCGTCCATTCCGATAGATGACCTGGCGGGTGGTACGCCACAGAATCCGAGCGTCCAGCCCGAGACTTTGACGTCGCAGGTAATAGAAGTCATGCTGCAACTTGTCGAACGCGTCGTCTTCGCTGGACGCGTAGCCCTGTTTCACTTGGGCCCAGCCGGTCAGCCCTGGCCGAACAACGTGCCTGGTCTCGAAGAAGGCGATCTTGGCCGACAGCTCCTCGACATAGTGGACCTGCTCAGGTCGGGGGCCCACCAACGAAAGCTCGCCGCGAAGAATGTTGACGACCTGCGGCAGCTCGTCAAGGTGAGACCGCCTGAGCAGTCCGCCAAATGTGGTGATCCTGCCGTCATCGGTCGACGTCCACTCACTGTCAAGAGGCTCGACCGGCGCACCTTCCGCGGTGTAAATCACCGGCACCATGGTTCGAAGCTTGAGAATCTCAAACGGCCGGCTGTCCTTGCCGACTCGAGCCTGGCGATAAAGCAGCGGACCTCGGTTCCATCCAAGATTGGCTAACGCCACGACGGGCACGACGACGCACAGCAACACCAGGCCAAACGAAGCGAACGCCACATCGACAATCCGCTTAGCCCGGATATACCCAGTGCGATGAAGCTCGCCAATATCGAACAGCAGTGACGTCCGGGCCAACTCGCTATGCGGCAGCTTCCCGATCCACTCCTCGTAGAACAATGTCAATGGTCTGATTCGACAGCCTTGTCGGTGTAAGACAGAGGCTTGATCGACGACCCCGGTTGTGCCCTGCGCTTCGGTGTCCAACACCACAAGTGACGCCCCAGACTGTTCGACCTGCTCAATCAATCTCGGCGTGCTGGTAGTACTGGCGTCTGCGACGGTGATCCACCCAACGAGAACGGCTGGCCGTTCCATACTTTGGGCTAGATCGTTCTGCAGGCTGACCGCGTCCTCATCACGGCCAACCACGGCGAACACCTGGTGCCGAGCAGCAGCTCGGGCCGAAACATCACGCGACATCTGCCAACCGACGACAGCCCAAATTGGCAGAAGAACTCCGACCAGGGCCGATGACGAGCGTGGCAACAGAGGCGTGGCCAACATCGCCTGAAATCCCCCGATAACGGCAAAGGCCAAAGCGACGGCAACCGCCCCTCGGATTACGGCGCCATGTCGACTCAGCGGTAGATCAGGAAGCCCAACCACGTAGGTGAGCACAAGGTGGGCCGCGGCCAGGAGTGCCCACCAGACCATCCGAACATTAGTAACGAGGACGTAGGGCTCAGGAGCGAGATAGACCGAGTGCAGGTAGGCGGCCATGCTGATGAGGGCCACCGCGCCGAAGCTGTAGCAAAGGCGTACGGTCGGGTTCACCTTCGAATCCAGGCAATGCTGGAGCGGACGGACATACCGTCCCTATCGGCCTGATTACATCAGACCATAAGCCTGACGACCTATCGAATAGCTCGCTATCAGTCGGAGGCGAGGACCGGCGCCAGGAAGCGTCCAGTGAAGCTGTTCGAAGCCACAATGTCTTCTGGAGAGCCTGTTGCTACCACGGTGCCACCACCATCTCCGCCGTTAGGACCAAGATCAATCACCCAGTCGGCGGTCTTTATGACGTCCAGGTTGTGTTCAATGACCAACACGGTGTTGCCCTGGTCGACCAAGCGACTCAGAACGGTGAGCAGACGTCTGATGTCCTCAAAGTGAAGGCCGGTCGTCGGCTCATCTAAGAGGTAGATCGTGTGGCCGGTCGAGCGTTTGGCCAGCTCGGAGGCCAGCTTGACTCGTTGCGCCTCGCCACCACTCAGAGTGGGAGCCGGTTGCCCGAGCCGAACATAGCCGAGCCCAACATCAGTTAACGTCTGCAAATGCCGGGCGATCGGCGGCTGATTGGCGAAAAACTCCAATGCCTCCTCAATCGGCATGTCCAGTACGTCGGCGATGCTCTTGCCTTTGAACTGGATGTCGAGCGTGTCCCGGTTGTAGCGAGCGCCCTTGCAAACCTCGCAAGGAACGTAGACGTCGGGCAGGAAGTGCATTTCGATCTTGATGGTTCCGTCACCTGAGCACGTTTCACAACGCCCACCGGCGACGTTGAAACTGAAGCGGCCGGGCATGTAACCCCGCACTTTGGCTTCGTTGGTTTGAGCGAACAGCTTCCTGATCCTGTCGAAGACTCCGGTATAAGTAGCGGGGTTGGACCGAGGGGTTCGACCGATGGGCGACTGATCGATGTCGATCACCTTGTCAAGGTGCTCGAGCCCGCTTATCGACTTGTGTAACCCGGGAGGCACCTTTGACCCATAGACCTGTTGCATTAGCGATCGAAGCAGGATCGAGTTCACCAGCGTCGACTTACCCGATCCGGAGACACCGGTCACCGCTACGAAACACCCAAGAGGGATGTCGACATCGACGTCTTTGAGGTTGTTTTCCCGGGCCCCTTCGATATGGAGACTGGCCTCTCCGGGCTGCCGCCGCTGCTCCGGCAGCGGTATTGACTTCTTGCCGCTCAAATATTGACCGGTAACCGACCCGCGACGCTTCAGAAGGCCCTTTACCGGACCGCTGTAAACCACGTCGCCACCGTGTTCGCCCGCCCCTGGGCCGATGTCCACGACATGATCGCTGACCCTGATGGTTTCTTCGTCGTGTTCGACCACCAGGACCGTATTGCCGATGTCACGTAAGCGACAGAGGGTCGAGATCAACTTGGCGTTGTCACGCTGGTGGAGCCCGATTGACGGTTCGTCCAGTACGTACAGAACCCCGACCAGACCTGAGCCGATCTGACTGGCTAATCGGATGCGCTGGGCTTCGCCACCCGACAGCGTGGCCGCCGAACGGCTAAGGCTGAGATAGTCAAGACCGACGTCGAGCAGGAAGCTCAGGCGGGAGTTGATCTCCTTGATAACACGATCGGCAATGATCAGCTCGCGATCACTGAGCTCCAACCCGGCCAACACCTTTGCCGCCTCACCGATCGACATCGAGCAGATGTCAAAGATGCTCTGTCCGTCAATTCGCGATGCCAGGGACAACGGGTTCAAGCGAGCTCCACCACAAACAGGGCACGGAACCTCCCGCATATAGCCCTCGATCTGTTCTCGTGTGCCGTCGGACTCCGCTTCTCGGTGGCGGCGCCGAAGGTACGGAACAACGCCCTCAAACGTGGCGTTGTAGGTGCGCTGGCGACCGAAACGGTTCTTGTACCGAACAGTCACCTTGACCTTGCGAGCAGGAGCTACTCCTCCTGCCGAGGGCCGAGCCTGGCCGTGTAGAAGAACATTGCGTTGCTTGGCCTCAAGGTTCTTCCAAGGGACATCAGTCGGAATCGAGAACTCGTCGCAGACGCTGAATGTAAGGCGTTCGAAATACTGGCTACGTCGAGCAAACCATGGGTGGATGGCGCCGTCGGCCACCGACAGGTCAGGGTTGGGAACAATGAGTTCCGGGTCGACCTCATAGGTGGTTCCCAGGCCATCGCAGGAGTCGCAGGCACCGTAGGGCGAGTTGAACGAGAAGTTACGTGGCGCCAACTCTTCGAAGCTCTTGCCGTCGCTGGGCCGGGAAAGATGCTGGCTGAAGACCAGAGTCTCAGGCTCATCGTTGCTGCCCTTGGCCGGCACGATCTGAACCTCGGCCACACCATCGGCCAACTTCAACGCCGTCTCAATCGAGTCCGTCAACCGGCGCTCGATGCCGTCGCGACGGACGAGTCGATCAATGACCACCTTGATGTCGTGGTTTTCGTATCGGGCGAGTTCCGGTACATCGCCCCCAAGCTCGAGCAGCTCGTCATCTACGATGGCTCGGGCGAAACCCTGCTTGGCCATGTCAGCCAGCAGCGTCTCGTAGGTACCTTTGCGACCTCGCACCACTGGAGCCAGAACCTGAAAACGCGTACCTTCCGGAAGCGTCAACGCCCGATCAACGATCTGTTGAGGTGTTTGGCGAACCAGCGGTTCACCGGTTTCCGGATCGTGAGGTATGCCGACCCGGGCGAACAACAACCTGAGGTAGTCGTACACCTCGGTGATGGTTCCGACCGTCGACCGCGGGTTGCGGCTGGCCGACTTCTGGTCAATGGAGATGGCCGGTGACAGACCTTCGATGAAGTCCACGTCAGGTTTGTCCATCTGTCCAAGAAATTGGCGGGCATAGGCGGAGAGAGACTCCACATAGCGCCGCTGCCCTTCGGCATAGATAGTGTCAAACGCCAGCGACGACTTGCCTGATCCCGACAATCCGGTGAAAACGATCAGTTTGTCGCGCGGCAGCTCGACGTCTACACCCCGAAGGTTGTGCTCTCGGGCTCCTCTAACGACGATTTTTCCAGCCACGTATGTTCAGGCTACCGGCGCTCTGTGACGCTCAATCCGTCCACGACCCGAATCAGGCTTCTTCACTCCGTGATGTGGAGGCCGACTAGAAGTCGATGAGGGTTCCACCACCGGCGGCGAGGTTGGGGCGACACGGTTTAGCACTGGCCGTCGTGCTTCTAGCGCTGTTGCCTCTGGTGGGCAGCGACGCCGTTTGGTCGGCCGACGTGGGAGCTCAACTGCATCAAAGCGCCCACCTCTTGAACGGTAGTGGATGGACGTCCTCTCACCCTTTGCCCGAGCTCGACCCTGAGGGTCATTACTACGGCCTGCATCTGGCCCAACGACCTGTACTTGCCGACGGCGACCCCCACCGGTACGTGACGCTGGCCAAACACCCGTTTCTCACTTGGACCGTCGCCGGGCTGATCTCCATCGGAGGATTCACCGCCGTTCTGATCGTCTCGGCGTTGGGCACCGTGGCGGCGGCTGTCGGAGCCGGACGGATTACCGAGATGTTTCGTCCCGATCTCGGCCCCTGGTCATTGTGGATTACTGGACTCCTCAGTCCGCTGTTCTTCGACGCCTACATCGGGTACGCCCACACTGTCGCCGCCGCCGCCGTAACGTGGGCCTGCTACTTCGCCCTCCGCACGCTGTACGGCAGTCCATTCACCTGGACGCTCATGGCTGCCGTCGGGCTGACGGCCCTGGCTTGTTTGGTGAGAACCGAAGGCGCGCTCGCTGCCGTGGCGTTGGCCGTTGCCGTTGCGTCGTTGACCATCGGGCAGTCGCTTACCGGACAAACTCCACAAATCAATACTCGGCGAGCGTGGTTGGCAAGCCTTTGGCTGGTCGTCGGCGGCGTAGCTGCCGTTGTCGCCGACCGATTCATGGCCCTTGGAGTTAGTGGTCCAGCCAATCCGGCCTGGAGACCGGAAACACCCTCGTTCGCCGTCGGGCGCTGGCTTGGCTTCACCCAAACGTGGCTGAACCCCGGACGTGCACCAGCTGATCTGCTACTTGTTGTCGCCGCCGTCGCGCTGCTTACGGTTGTCGCCGCGGCGTCCAGGGCAACGGCATCGGACTTGGCCACCGACGAGAACAGCAGCTCGAGCCGACAGATTGCGCTCGTCGTTGGCGGAGTTGTCGCCTTGGCCGCCATCGCCGCCCGAGCGCTTGCTCCTGATCCAGTAATGGTGTCCGGACTACTATTCGCCTTTCCCCTGTTGCCCGCTGGGTTCTTGGCTGTCCGCCGAGTTCATCTCGACCGAGGACCGATCCAGGTCTGCCTCGTTGCCTTCAGCCTGTACGCACTGGCGGTCGTTGCCACTCAGTACTCCTATGGAGGCGTGGCGGAGTGGGGCGGCCGGTACTTCGCCGCAGGGCTTCCGCTTGGCGTGGTTGCCATCATGACGCCTCTGGCCGATGCAGCCGAACGGATACCCAGACGAACTCGGGCAGCGGTCCTACCTCTGTTTGCGCTGGCCAGCCTGTCGCTCAACGCTCTTGGCATCGCCAGTCTGCATAACGTCCGTCAGTCGACGGCCGAACTCGTTCAGGAAATCGAGTCCGCCACCACGGAACTTTCAACAGACCAGGACACCACCCCAATCGTTGTGTCGACTGTTCCGCTAGCCGGGCGGGTGTCGTGGTCGATCTTCGACCAGAGCCGCTGGTTGCTGATTGAGTCCGATCAACTGGCCAAGGTCGCGCTCGACCTACGGCGGCTCAACGTCGATGAGTTCACGCTGGTGACGTTCAGCCCCGACTCAGACACCCAGATGGTGTCCCAGGTGTTCAAACCCGACCGCTCCGGGATTGCACCCGACGACCAGCAGCAGCCAAACGAAAGATCGGTTCTCGTTCGCGGCGACGCCGTCGTCGTGATGCGGGCATCCGACGCTGGCTCCCGTTAACGCGCGGCCTACACCATCTCCCGCAACTCGCGGCGAAGATCCTTGATTTCGTCCCTCAACCGCGCTGCGTACTCAAACCGAAGATCGGCCGAGGCTTCCATCATCTCGTCTTCCAACGAGTCGATGAGACGCCGCAACTGGTCTTCCGGCAACTCGGCCAGCTCCTCGAGCCGCTTCTTCTCTTCGGGCCGGCGCTTCCGTTTACCAGCATCGGGGACTGGTGTCGTCTCCTCCCCCGGTCGGATGAGCGACAAAATGTCGGTGACGGCCTTTCGCACTGTCTGCGGGTCGATGCCGTTGGCCTCGTTGTATGTTTTTTGCAGGCCTCGCCGCCGGTTGGTTTCTGAAATGGCCCGCTGCATCGAGGGTGTTACGGCGTCGGCGTACATGATGACGCGGCCTTCGACGTTTCGAGCTGCGCGCCCGATGGTCTGAACTAGGGCAGTCTCCGATCGGAGAAAGCCTTCTTTGTCGGCATCCAAGATGGACACCAGCTGAACCTCCGGCAGATCAAGACCCTCTCGTAGCAGGTTGATGCCGACCAGCACGTCAAACTCGCCCAGACGTAAGCCCCGTAGTGTTTCAATCCGCTGAATGGTGTCAATTTCCGAATGTAGATACCGGACCCGAACCCCCTGCTCAAGCAAATAGTCGGTCAGGTCCTCAGACATCTTCTTCGTTAACGTCGTGACCAGTACCCGTCCGTCCTTCTCAACGACGGTTGATATCTCTTCCAACAGGTCGTCGATCTGTCCCTTGGTCGGACGCACTGAGATCTCAGGGTCGATGAGCCCGGTGGGTCGGACAATCTGCTCGACGACCGTATTCGAGTGCTCCATCTCAAATGGACCTGGCGTAGCTGAAAGAAACACCACCTGGTTCAACTTCTCAAGCCACTCGTCGAACCGCAACGGCCGGTTGTCGGCAGCTGACGGCAGCCGGAAGCCATGCTCGATAAGTGTCTCCTTGCGGCTGCGGTCTCCCTCGTATTGGCCGTGGAGTTGTGGGATGGCCACATGAGATTCGTCGAGCACCATCATGTAGTCGTCGGGAAAGAAATCGAGGAGGGTGTAAGGACGGTCGCCTGGTTGCCGCCCGTCAATGTGCCGGCTGTAGTTCTCGATGCCGTTGCAGAACCCCATCTCCTGCATCATCTCAAGGTCATGCTGAGTCCTCATCCGGAGTCGCTGCGCCTCAAGAAGCCGCTGCTCGCCTTCGAGAAACGCCAGACGTTCCTGCAACTCGGCCTCGATACTGACGATGGCCTTCTGCAGACGCTCATCCGATGCCACGTAGTGAGAGGCGGGAAAGACGACGAGCTCTTCTAGTTGCTCAAGTCGCTCGCCTGTGAGGGGATCAACGGCCGTCATGGCTTCGATCTCGTCTCCGAACAGCTCCACCCGGACGACAAACTCTTCGTATGCCGGATGGATCTCAATCGTGTCGCCCCGCACTCGAAACCGCCCTCGGGTGAGATTCATGTCGTTTCGCTCGTATTGCATGTCCACCAGTCGAGCCAAGATCGACCGCTGGTCGTAGTCCTCGCCGGTACGCAGGACGAGAAGCTTGTCCTTGTACTCGATAGGCGAGCCCAGACCGTAGATACATGACACCGAGGCGACAACAATCGTGTCCCGGCGAGTCAGAAGTGCAGCCGTGGCCGAGTGACGGAGCCGGTCAATCTCGTCGTTGACCGACGAATCCTTCTCGATGTACGTGTCGCTCGAGGGCATGTACGCTTCGGGCTGGTAGTAGTCGTAGTAGCTAACGAAATACTCGACCCGGTTGTAGGGGAAGAACTCCTTGAACTCGTTGGCCAGCTGAGCGGCCAACGACTTGTTTGGGGCAATGACCAGCGTTGGCTTTTGAACCGCCTCGATGGTCCACGCCAACGTGGCCGACTTGCCTGAACCGGTGATTCCCAGCAGCGTCTGCATCTGCTCACCGTCGTTGATGCTCTTGGTCAGGCCCTCAATGGCCTTCGGCTGGTCGCCGGCCGGCGAATACGGCGACACCATCTGAAATGGGGGCATGCTTCCACACTACCGAGGTTGTGGCTCATGGTCTTGCTGAAGCTCGTCTGCCGGCGGCGGCCAAGGCGTGGGATCCAACGTGTGTATCCACGACCAGCACCGATCGACCTGTCCGTCGAGGCCCTCGAGCGTGCCGCTGTTGTCGATAACAAAATCGGCCAGCTCCAGTCGTTCATTGCGACTGGCCTGGTTCTGCATTCGGGCCTCAGCGTCAGATCGACTAAACCCCCGAAACTCCATCAGGCGACTAATGGCAATATCAACCGGGGTGTCAACCACGATCACGGCCGAGGCTCCCCGCCGACCGCCGCCCCATTCCACCATCAGCGGCAAGTCCTGGACAACCACGCTGTCGCTGCTCGCCAATTCGGAAATCCTGGCCGTCATTCGGCGTCGTACTTCGGGATGGATGACAGCTTCCAGGGCCTTCAGCTCGTCGGCGTTGTTGAACACAATGTCGGCCACTGCCTGTCGGTTTAGGGCGCCATCGTCGCCAACAACTGTGGCGCCCCATCGATCAACCATCCATATGAAGACTGGTTGGCCCGGAGCCTGAAGCTCACGCACCGTTGCATCAGCGTCAATTAGCACGGCGCCGCGCTCAACCAGCCGCTCGGACACCGATGACTTCCCGGAGCCGATACCTCCGGTGAGCGCAACAAGAATCATCACCGCAAACTACCGTCCGCCGAGGCTTCTTGCCTCAAGCCCCCGAACGCCGGGACCCCAACCTGGAACTCAGGACGGGTTTCCGGTTGGACCTAACTACTTATCTGTTGCCTGATCCTTCCGATCTAGTCACCAAGGGCGTGGGCAAGACAAGAGTCTGCTCAACGTCGGCCTGTCGAAACGAAGGGACGGAAAACCGTGCAACCACGGCCAGAACTAGGGGGGCGCCCCGGCGGCCCGCCATCACACGGCCTGCAGCATCGAGCTGCGGACCCGAGAGAGCAGGCGCGGTCGAACCTCAAATCCGCTCGCGCTTCAATCCGCGTCATGTTGGCGGACGACCATCGCATGCTCCGAGAAGGCCTGCGTCGCAGCCTCAAAGACTTGGGCTTCGATGTGATCGGCGAGGCCCGCAACGGCTCCGAAGCCATCGACCTGGCCGCCGCCATCCAACCGGACGTCGTCCTGATGGACGTGGGTATGCCGGACATGGACGGCATTGAGGCCACCAAGCAGCTGAAAGAGCGGCTCCCCGGAACCTTCGTAGTGATTCTCACCATGCACGCCGACCAGGACTTTCTGTCCCAGGCGATCCGGGCCGGTGCCAGCGGGTACCTGGTAAAAGATTGCAGCACCGACGAGATCGGTTCCGCCATCGACGCCGTAGTTACTGGGGAGACGGCCCTGTCGCCCCGTCTGGCGGCCACCATGCTGGCTGAAGTTCGACGACAGGACAATCAGAGCAAGGATGAACGGGTCATCACCCCTCGCGAAGAGGAGGTGCTGCAGCTCATTGCCGACGGGTGTTCGACCCCTGAGGTGGCCGAGCAGCTGTTCATCTCCCAGAAAACGGTCAAGAATCACTTGGCTTCGATCTACCGGAAGCTTGATGCCCGCGACCGCACACAAGCCGTGTTGCAAGCGGTGCGCATGGGCATCGTAAGCCTCAACTAGCCTCGACTTCCCGTTGAGGTTGCCTCGGCGGCAACACCAATTCGAACAGCCGACAAGCGGGCCTCCGGGCCCGCTTGCCCGCGTAACGGAACGCGCCTCGTCGTTCAGCACCTATTGGCACTCCCCTGTTGTCGACACCAAACGGCAATCCAGACCAGCCCCCAACCCGAAGCGCCGCTACGACTCGTGGCTAGTCGCGACAGGAAGTGAACGTCGACGTCGTTCGCCTGCAGGCCACGATCCACTCCTCGTCTTCGAACGCCATGGACCAACTGTCCGAACGCCGCAGCCAGTCAGCCAACAACCCATCGGCCTGCCACAACACCACCGAGGCATCAACCTTGGACAGGACCTCGTCGTAGCGTCCGCCGTAAACCAGATCAAGATGGTCGGTGGTGCGTTCAACCGGGTAAAAATCGAAGCGATCATCCATGTAGACGGAAGCTTCGGTCCCGTAGCGGTAGGTGAGGTAGTTGCCGACGGCTTCACGGTGCACAAGCGAAACGTCGTCGCGAGCCACCAGCCCTCGCTCCTCCAGGTAGTCAACCGCGGCCACTGGGTAGCGATCCAGGTCAAGGCCCGGGCCCGAAGCCGCCATCGAGGACAACACCAACACCAAGGCCAAGCCTCCAAACACCGCAACACGGGCTGGTCCGGAGGCTCGAGCTGACCGCTTCGCCTGTACGTGGGCTGGACTCGACTGATCAGGCTCGAGGCCGTGTGTCAGCAGGCCTAAGGCGACAATTGCGCCCGGAGCAATGTTGCGAACAGCGAGAAAGCCGACGGCTAAGAACACCACGGCCGGAAGAAGATATCGCCAACCGAATCTGTTGCGCCGAGCGGCAACTACGATCCCCCCGATCAACAACAAATAGAGGAGCTCACTCGGTGACGAGAATGTGGGCGCCTGCCACTCGACCACCCGCTCCATGGACTCTCGTCTGAGCACGGTGGCGAACGGAAACCACAACAGTCTCGGACCAAGCGGGCTGATGGCGCCGGCCAGCGTTCCGACGGTGACCGCAACTCCGATGCGCCACAGTTCCGACGGCACCGCTCGCACGGCCGCCGCCAACCGTTCAAGAACCGGGTCAGGCTCGGCAATCCTCGTGCGGCCGGAGGACAACAGGAGGTCAATCATCACTCCCGCCACCGTTGCACCCCAAAGGATCGCTGCCAGCGGGAACGATCCGTGGGTGTTGACCCACAGCCACATCGTTCCAACAAGCCAAATGGGCCTCAAACGCCCTTCGAGGGCAAGTAGAACGGCCAACAAGCCGGCCAAACCGAACAGCAGCGGCCGGGGCGACCAGAACGCATCGGCCACCACCAGCAACCCGACGGTCAGCGCCATGCGAGTCGCCAGGCTTCGGGCAGCGGCTGTCACCTGCCAGAAGCCGGCCACCAAGCCGAACCCAATCCAGCCGTGCAACACTCTCAGCCATGCGAACCCGCCGACGTCAACCGTTGCCGCGTAAACAACGCTGGCCAACCAGGACTGAACAGTCCACGTCTCACCCGAGAAGTGTGACGAGTATGGGTCGGTAGTCGGGACTGAGCCCGACTCCAGAATCAACCTACCGGTAGCAACGTGGGTGAGAAGGCTGTTGTCGGCTGTGACCCGAGCCGTTATCGAGAATCCGACGGCTGCCAGCAGCACGCCGACAGCCGTAGCAGTCGTCGGGCTGCGCCCAGCCAACGCAGATGCTCCGGTCGCTGGATCTGTACCCACCGTTTGACCCGCCTCAGTCACCTTCGCTCGGCCTAGCCGAGGGTCTCAACGATGCTCATAAGGGCAGGCCCGAGGATCACGACGAAGAGGGCCGGGAACACGCAGAACACCATAGGAATGAGCATCTTCACTGGGGCCTTCTGAGCCCGCTCCTGAGCGAGCTGACGTCGCTTGATACGCATTTCGTCGGCTTGGGAGCGCAATACACGGCCGATGCTGACACCGAACTGATCGGCTTGAATCATGGCCATGACGAATGAGCGGACTTCAGGGATGTCCACTCGCTCCTGCAGCGCCCGAAGAGCGTCAGCTCTGGTCGACCCGGCACTGGTTTCACCCAACACTCGAGCGAATTCATCGGAGAGCTCTCCCGGAACGTTGTGGATCACCCGGTCGACCGCCTGCTCAAAGCCAAGGCCGGCCTCGACGGAAATGACGAGAAGGTCGAGCACGTCGGGAAGCGAACGTTGGATCGAGCGCTGTCGTTCCTCGACCTTGCCGTTGAGGCGCAGAGTCGGGACCATGGCCAAGCCCGCTACCCCCAACGCCGCCGCAGCCAACTGCAGCATTCCGGTGAAGTTCATCGGGTTGATGAAGAACACGAAGACAAGCCAGACCGGAATCAGAGCGAGCAGGAGAATTCTTGTGGCCAGAAATCGCTCGACGACGTTGTCGCCCAGCAGGCCTGCTTGAAGGTGTTTGGCCCGAATCGACTCGACGTACTCAGGAGGATTGAAACGCCCTCCCAATTTTCCGAACGTGCCGACCACCGGGCTGAGCACCCTTTGGTGCAGCGGGGCGAGCAGTTCTTTCTCGCGTTGATCCTCGACGTTGTACCCCTCGAGCTGTCGCAGCGACGCTCTGGCCGCCGCTCGGTCGTCGAGCTGGTTGAGGACTACGAAAACACATGCGCCGACGGCGGCTACCAAGGCCAGCACGTAGAGCTCGGCGGGTAGGGCGGAGAGAAAACTAGGCATCGATCGTTATCACCTTGCGCATCCAGAGCAACCCGACAAGAGCGCTCACCACGGCCAGTCCAATGAGGATCAGGCCCAATGTCCGGCTGAACAGAATCCCCACATATTCAGGGTTCATCACGTACAGCACCATTCCGAGTCCCGGCGGCATCATTGACAGGATCATCGCCGACACCCGCCCCTCGGCGGTCAATGCCGCAACCTCACGCTTCAGCCGCTCCCGCTGGACCATCGTGTCGGCCACTGTCATCAACAGTTCGTTAAGGTTGCCGCCAACTTCTCGCTGGATTCCCAGAGCCATAACAGCCCATGCGAAGTCAGGCGAGTCGAGCCGCTCGGCCACAGAGCCCAGGGCATCGTCAATCTCTCGACCAAGTTGCGCCTCGGTCATAGCCCGGCGGAGTTCGACTCCCATCGGGTCCTCGATCTCCTTCGACACCGCATCGATACCCTGCGGCAACGAATAGCCCGCCCGCAATGTTCCCGCCAGCATCTGCAGCGTGTCCGGCAGCTGACCTTCGAACTTTCTGAGGCGACGGCGAGCCAGCACATCAAGAGAGACCGCACCAATACCGGAAGCGATCAGGCCGAAGATGAGACCGGCTATGAATGTGCCGGTCACCGCGGTCACCAGGGCCGCTACGAGGACAACGAACCCGACAAGAAAGAAGAGCGCTTCACCGGGGCGAATAGGTACCGCGGCGCGTTCCAGCTTCTCTTCGACCCGTCCAAGAAATCCTTGGCGTTCGGCGAACGTTTCGGTCAGCTCGACCGCCCGTTGCAGTAGCGCGGTTTCGACCAGCATTTCCTGGACCTCGTCGTCGGCCAACTCATCACCGTCGGCATAGCGGGCCAAGATTCGATCAAGGGCGCTTTCACCGCGAATGAACATCGCGCCGAGGACCCAGATCGCCAAGGTGATACCGACGAAAGCCAGGCCAATTGAGATGTACAGAAAGATCGGTTGGCCGAGAAAGGCCAACGCTCCTGGTTCGGTCTCAAAGATCGGTTCCAGCTGTAGTGCGCTGGTGGTGACCAGACCGACCGGGTAAGAGAACGACGTCTCGCCGGATTCGACCGCGAGGTTCACGTTGAACCGTTCCTCGGAGTCGATGTTGGTCTGCAGCGAAACTAGGAGACGGTGAGAAGCGAGCTCCATGGCCGCCGCTGCGGCAGCCGTCAGATCATCAGTCGACTCGACAATTTCGATTGAGCCGGCCGTATTGCTGACAAGCTCATTGAGAGCGGGCGCCGCATTGGTGGAAACCACAATTGGCTTGGCCCCAGCCTGGAGCAACGACGAGCCAGCCGATTCGGCGTTGGCCTCTGAGGCCGTATCGCTTCCGTCGGTCAGTACGACAACGCTGCGAGCCACTTCAGCCGAACCGGTAGTAGCAGATTGGCTGAGCACCTGACCGGCAAGAAGAACACCGTCAAGCAGGGCTGCGCCTCGCTGGGCGGCCAGTTGCCCGACCGCCGTTTGAATCCGAGATTTACTGGAGGTGAGCGGGACTTCGAGTTCCGCCCATGCGCCAGCGCTCACCAATCCAACTTTGGAACCCTCCGGCAAGTCGTCTATTGCGTCACGAAGCAGACCCACGGTTGCAGCCGAAAAGCCGCTGGACGCCGTTCTGTTGTCGGTGTCGACCACGAAGACCACTTCGGCCGGCCAAGAAGCCTCAGTCGAGTCTTCGGTGGCTACCACTTCTACGTCACCGGCCGAGCTATCGGCAGAGACATCTGAGGCTTTCGTCTGCGGATCGACTCCGAAGAGAGCGACAACCGGATTCTCGGCCGTGGCATCGACAGACGAGACAGACAGTGTTGCCGCCGCACCGACCTCGGTCGGTTCTTCGTTCTGGGCGGCAACAGGCAGAGCCAGCGTCGCAACCAGTGCCACAACTATGGCAAAGACGGTCAGCGCCGCATGCCGGGGCTTCGAGACGACTCGGTGGATGACACCACCAGCCGCGCTGGAAGTAGCTACTACTTCGGTCATCGCCGCCTCCGGCCTTTAGGTGCTGCCTGCTCGCCTCCGGTGGTCGGAGCGAACATTTCCGGACTGAGCCTGATGCCGTTGTCCGACAGCTTCTCAGCGAACTTAGGTCGGACCCCGGTCGGCTTGAGCTGACCCAAGAAGCGGCCTTTGTCGTCGACCCCGGCACTGAAGTCGAAGAGAAAGATGTCCTGAAGAGTGATGATGTCACCCTCCATGCCAGCCACTTCAGTTATGTGTGTGATGCGTCGGGTGCCATCGCGTAGCCGTTGCAGCTGCACAATGCAGTCGACAGCCGATGAGATCTGCTCGCGGATGGCACGCACCGGCAGGTCATAGCCTGCCATCAGGACCAGAGTCTCAAGACGAGACAGTGAGTCACGGGGGTTGTTGGCGTGAAGTGTGGTCAACGATCCATCGTGACCGGTATTCATCGCCTGGAGCATGTCGAGCGCTTCACCAGATCGGCACTCACCTACCACAATCCGGTCGGGCCTCATACGAAGCGTGTTCTTGACCAGGTCCCGAATGGTGATCTCGCCCTTACCCTCGATGTTGGCTGGCCGGGTCTCCAACGACAGGACGTGTTCCTGGTTGAGTTGGAGTTCCTTGGCGTCCTCAACGGTAATGATCCGCTCGTCATCGGGAATGAAGGAGGACAACACGTTCAGGGTTGTGGTCTTTCCGGTGCCGGTACCTCCCGAGACGATTACGTTCAGCTTGCCGACGATGCACGCCTGGAGGAACCGGGCGGCATGCACGCTTAGAGTGCCGAATCGGATGAGGTCGTCGATGTGAAGCGGATCAGCGGCGAACTTTCTAATGGTAAGGAAAGGGCCACCGATGGCCAGCGGCGAAATCACAGCGTTAACACGAGATCCGTCAGGCAGGCGAGCGTCGCACAATGGCGAGGACTCGTCGATCCGTCTACCGACCTGAGCAACGATTTTGTCGATGATCCGACGCAGATGCAGTTCATCAACGAACGTGACATCAGCCAGAGTCAGCTTGCCGGATTTCTCAACGAAGATGCGGTCCGGACCATTACACATGACCTCAGAGACGTCGTCGTCTCGAAGGAGCTTGTCGATTGGGCCGTAGCCCAGGATGTCGTCGGAGACGTCCTGAATGACCTGGTTCTTCTCCGCAGCCGAGATCGGGGTACGTTCCTGAGCCAGAGCGGCCTGCAACGCCTCGGTAACCTTGCGTCGCAGCTCCTCCTCGGACAGGCGCTTGTCGTAAAGAATCGGACCCAGTTCTTCGATCAGGGCACCGTGAATGCGATGCCGCAGCTCGTCCAGGTTGCGGTTTCTTGTTGAGGGCTGACCTCCGGCGGTGGTTCCTCCCGGCGCAGCTGCTCCCTCGTTGAGTCTTTCGTAAAGGGACATGATCTTCGGCTCCTGGTGCTCCCGTTGGGGAAAGGTGGTTTACGGCGTTGTGGTGTGCGTGTGAATGGCTGGCCTACAGACCGCTAGCCAAAGAACTTTCGACGACCCTGGCTCTGGCTGGCAGCGCCAGGCGCCTTGTTGTCGACAAACCGGGCGGCAAGCTGCTCAAAGGCCCGAGCTACGCTCGACCGTGGAGCGGAAAGGACCACGGGCGAGCCCCGGTTGACCGAGATCGGAACGACGACGTCCGACGGAACGTGAGCGACGGTGTCAACACCGAGCGAACGCTCGACTTCGCTCACGTCCAACTTGACCTTCGAATCGGCCCGATTCAGCAGAAGATGCAGCCGCTCCTTGGGAACGTCGAGCAGCGCCAACGTGCTAAGGCCAATCTTGACGTTCTTGATATTCGGAATGTCGAGGCCAGCCACGAGAATGATGTCGTCGCTGGCTTCGATGGTGTTCAGCACCACGTCGTTGAATATCGCCGGCAGATCAATGATCACGTGAGCCGACATTTTGCGCAGCACGTCAATCAGCTGAGCCATCTGCTCACCCGACACCTGGTCGGCGAACGTCGGTTCAGTTGGTGCCGGCAGCACCAAGAGGCCGCTGTCTGCATGTTCGGTCATGAGGTCGCGAAGCATTACTCGATCAAGAACGTCGAGCTGAGAAATGGCATCGGCAACGCTCGAGTCGGCGAACAGTTTGAGCATGACTGCGACATCGCCGAACTGTAGATGGCCATCAACCAAGACCACAGGTCCGTCGCTACGTTTGGCCAGGGCAACCGCCAGGTTGGTGGCTGTCACTGACTTTCCGGATCCACCCTTGGTGGAGAAGACGCTGATGACACGACCCATCATGTCCGGCTCGCCATCATCCAAGCCGGTGGAGCCAGCGGCGAACGCTGGTGTCTCCGCTGGGATGCTTTCGATGATCCGCTCAATCGTTTCCAGGAGCTGATCCTGGTCGATCGGCGCCGACACGACATCCTTCACGCCAACCCGAAGTGCCTTGTGTAGCAACTGGGTCGTCAACTCTGGAGTGACCAGAATCGACTGTGATCGTGGATAGGCCTGAGCCCAGGCCTCGATGCGGTCAAGCGACTCCGGATTCGAGCACGATGGCCCCAGCAGAACCAAATAGGAGCCGCTAGCCAAACGAATCTCGGCATCAGTCAGGTACTCGACGGTTTCCGCGCCCTGCGGGATCAAACCCGTTAGGTAGTCACGAACTGCGCTGTCGGTGTCGACGACGAGGACCTGTGTACTGGCAGCCTCGTTGGTAGCCGTCGGTGCCTCGGTCTCGGCCTCGGCCGGATCAGCCACCGCCAACCCCGAGTCAAAGTCATCAAAGTTGTTGAAGTCGTACTCACTCACTGGTCGTGTCCTCGGTGGTCGTGGTCGGAACGGTCGTTGTGGTGGTCGTCGATGGAGCAGTCGTGGTGGTGGTGGCAGGAATGTCACCTTCACCCGACTCTGCAACGCTTGATCCACCGGCTGGTGATCCAATACGCTCCGAGGCGTCACCGAAGGCCAAGCTGCCAGCGCCAGCGCCGGAGTTCTCAGTATCCTCGTAGGGTGTGAGTCGGCCTTCGACCTCGCCCGGCAGAACCTGACTGGTCGGGTCTTGAGGCAGGATGGCCCGAGGGATGTAGTCGTCGGGTACAAGCGACAAGTACAGGTTGTCCCGACCAACGTTCAGAATGGTTTGGGCTGCTTCAGGCGGAACGGCCAAGGTGATGATGCCCTGAGCCTGTTGAAGCTGCTCGCCCTCCTCGGTGGCCGCTGTCTCGCCGAGATCGAGAGTCAACTGGCCACCAACGGCCAGCACTTCTGCCTTTTGGTAGACCATGCGGGTGTCGACCGGGTAGACGTCGATGATAATCGGGCGAACCGTGTCGCTCTTTTCGAGTTCTTCGGTCAATTCTGCGACCGCAGCGTCGGTCATCGGGACCTCGGGGTCGTTCTCGAAGAACGGTGTATCCCAGGGCCGCTCGGCCATGACGTTCACGAAGTCGCCGGGTTCGATGAGGTAGGCGGCACCCCGAACCTGGTCGACGCTGACAGTGACAGTGACCAGACCTCGTTCAGCTAGCCGGTCGGTAATACCTGTCTTGGCAACGCTGGGCGAGACGAAGCTGCCCGAGACCAGGGCCATGTTGGCCGGTAGGTCGGCGATGGCGACGAGGCCGCCAAGCTCGGCAGCGGGATCGACAACCGCGGTAGCCGGACGCAGCCGTTGAGCGACCACCTCCGTTCCGATCAGATTCTGCTCGATCGCCAACTCAGCTGGCGTCCCCTTAGGAATGGGGGCCTTCGCCACCCACACCTCAACGGGGGTGCCAGCCTCGCCAACTTCAGTCTCGGCGTTTCTCACATAGCTGAGAAGGCCCAGTGCGGCAAAGGCTCCAAGAGCCACCGCAATTATCAGGATCACCGTCCGTCGTGACGTCACGACACTCTCCTCGTTCCAGAACCAGCTCATAGCCGGCGTTCGTACTTGAGGTCCTAGTCGGTTGAATCCGCACGACAGGTTAGGCTTTCGCCCAAGTTCATCCCGAAACGATGCCGGATCGACGAAAAACAAAGGAGCCGACCGGCTAGGTCGGCTCCTTTACAAGATTTCTCAGTTCTCGGCGATTGGCATCGCCAGAGTTCTTGTTATTCGACGGTGTCAGGTTCCACGGCCTCGGCCGCTGCTTCAGGGGCGGGTGCCGCCTCTGAAGCAGGGGCGGGTGCCGCCTCTGCTTCAACAACCGGCTCTGCCTCAGCCTCAACAACGGGCTCTGCTTCAACCACGGGTTCGGCTGCTACAGCAGCCTCGTCAGAGACAGGGGCAGCGACGGCCTCAGGCACAGGCGCGCCCTCGGCGGGAGGCTCGGGTGCGGGGGTACCGTCTCCGGGCGATTCAAGCTCCGCGTAATATTCGGCCCAAGCGGCCTCAACTGCGGGGTCGACTTCGCTAGGTCCGATGTAGTTGCCCTGATCGTCGAAGGCGTGCTCGCCGAAGTGCTCCTGGTATTCCTGAGCAACGACGCCACCTTCGGCGGCCTGCTTGATTGACAGGCTGATCCGTCGACGCTGGAGGTCAATGTCAATGATCTTGACCCACAGCTCTTCACCAGGTGTCACGACCTGCTCAGGCAAATCGATGTGGTGGGCCGACATCTCCGAGATGTGAACCAATCCTTCGATGCCGTCGCCAACTTGAACGAACGAACCGAACGGCACCAGCTTGGTGACACGGCCATAAACCAATTCGCCAACCCGGTGACCGGAAGCGAACTCCTGCCATGGATCCTGCTGGGTGGCTTTCAGCGAGAGGCTGATTCGCTCTCGGTCCATGTCGACTTCAAGCACCTGCACGGTGACCTCGTCACCAACTGCGACTACGGAGCCGGGGTGGTCGACGTGCTTCCAGGACAGCTCAGAAACGTGGATCAGTCCGTCCATGCCGCCAAGATCGACGAAGGCGCCGAAGTTGACCACCGATGATACTACGCCGCTGCGGACCTCGCCGGGGCTGAGGTTCGTCAGGAAGTCTTCGCGCTGTTCCTTCTGCGTCTCTTCGAGGTAGGCCCGACGTGAGAGAACAACGTTGTTCCGATTCTTGTCCAGCTCGATGATTTTGGCATCGATGGAGCGACCGATGTAGGGCTGCAGGTCACGTACCCGTCGCAGCTCAACCAACGAGGCTGGGAGGAAGCCGCGTAGACCGATGTCGACAATCAAGCCGCCCTTGACGACCTCGATGACCGGACCGGACACCATACCGTCTTGCTCTTTGATGGCTTCGATTGAGCCCCAAGCCCGCTCGTACTGAGCACGCTTCTTCGACAGAAGAAGTCGGCCGTCTTTGTCTTCCTTCTGGAGAACTAGGGCTTCGACTTCATCCCCGATGGAGACAAGCTCGCCCGGGTCCACGTCGTTTCGTATTGAGAGTTCGCGGGCTGGGATGACGCCTTCGGACTTGTAGCCGATGTCAACCAGCACCTCGTCCTTGTCAACTCGGACCACGGTTCCGTTGACCATTTGACCGTCATCGACGATCACCATGGAGGCGGCGTAGGCATCGTCCAGCGAGCCTTCGAGATCATTGGCCGTGATCTGACGCGGCACGTATTCTTCGGTTAGTTGCGCCAGCTGATCAGCTGCGTTGTCTTCGAGGGCGTCGCTCATTAGCTCTTCGGTTGGTATGTCGGTCGTCGACACGATTAGGGGACACTTTCATATCGTTGTCGGTGCTTCCGTCATCCTGGCTCCGGTAGCCGATTGAACGGTCTCCCGGCCGGATCTTCGAACGCTGTTTGCATCCGACGGGCGGTGGGTACACCAACAAGGGCGGGACTTTCCCGACCGCTAGCCAGGCTATCAGGAGATTTGCGGGCCAAGTCTGAAACTGCTAGTGATTCTCGGTGCCGGGCGGGCCGATCAGTCCTTGCAATCAGCCCAGGTTTCGCCAACGGCGATGTTCACGGCCAAAGGTACGCGCAGCTCAAAGGCGGCGCTCATCTCCGCATCGACCATCTGTTGGATCTCGCCAACCTCGTCATTCGGTGCATCCAAAATGACCTCGTCGTGCACCTGCAGGACAACCTTGGTCGAATGCCGACCTTGGCGAAGCAACTTGTCCAGACGAATGAGGGCGACTTTGAAGATATCGGCCGCCAAGCCCTGAATTCCAGCATTCATAGCCTGGCGCTCACCGGCTTGGCGGACATTTCTGTTATCGCTCATCAACTCCGGGATGGCCCGTCGCCGACCGAACAACGTTTCGGTGTAGCCCCGGTTTCGGGCCTCGGTGACCGTGTCATCCATGTACTGTCTGACGGCCGGGAAACCCTCGAAGTAGGCGGCCAGAATGCTCTGGGCTTCGCTCGTAGCGATGCCAAGCCTTTGGCCCAGTCCATAGGCTTCCATGCCGTAAGCCAAGCCGTAGGAAACCATCTTGGCCTTGCTGCGCTGCTCAAAGGTGACATCTTCGGGTTCAACTTCGAACACTCGAGCTGCGGTGATCGAATGAATGTCGTCGTTGGCACGAAATGCTTCGATGAGTCCGGGATCGTCGGCCAAATGGGCGATGCAACGAAGCTCAATCTGGTTGTAATCGGCCACTACAAGGCGACAGCCTTCAGAAGCCACAAACGCTTCGCGAAAGGTCCGACCTAGTTCGGACCGGACCGGGATGTTGTGCAAATTCGGATTCTCGCTGGACAGTCGCCCGGTTCTAGCGACCGTTTGGTTGAACGTGGCGTGGATACGGCCGTCGTCGTCGACAGCGTCAACCAACGGCTGGCCGTAGGTAGATCGCAGTTTCTCCACTTCTCGATAGCGAAGCAATTGATCGATGATGGGATGCTCACCACTCAGCTTCTCCAGGGTCGCCTGGTCAGTGGAGTAGCCGGTCTTGGTTTTCTTCTGTGGGGTGAGCTCGAGTTTCTCGAACAGGATCTCCCGCAGTTTCTTCGTCGAGTTGACGTTGAAGTCTTCCCCGGCCGACTCCTGGATGGCTCTAGAAAGGCTCTGGGCCTCGTCGGTCATCGACTGGTTCAGTTCACTGAGGCGATCTACGTCCGCTGCGATCCCCTCGTGCTCCATCCGGGCTAGAACTTCGACCAGTGGAACTTCGACGTCGTTGTTCAACTGGGTGAGACCGTCAGTCTCGATCTGGGCGGAAAGCGAAGCCATGGCTAGCGCTACAGCTATCGCTTCGGCCGCCGCTACGTCTGCTGGGGTTCGACCGGCGTCACCAAAATCCAACTGTCCCTCGGGAGCAGCTGCACCCTCCGGCATGGCGTAGTCGGTATAGGTTTCCAATACCGCCACCAGCGGGTAGGAGTTGCCAGCGGGGTCTAGAAGATAAGCGGCAAGTGAGTTATCGAACACCAGCTTGATGTCCTCAATGCCTTGGTCCATCAGGGCACGAAGTAGCTTTTTGCCATCATGGGCCACTACGCCGGGTCCGTCCGGCCCGAAGAGTTGAGACCTCGCTTCGACCATCGCCGGTTCGGCAAGATCTGTCACGCTAAGCCACACGACATCGGCCGAGGGTTCGGCGCCGTTGGCCGGAACAAGGGCGATACCGGCCAGAGCCTCGCTGCTTTCATCAAACGCCCCAGCCACGGCCACTGGGTCATCACTGGCGGCTAGCGCCGCCATCTTGGCGATGGCATCACCTCCGCTAGCGGCGACCGGCTGCGACAAAATAACAGTCCGCTCCACGGCGTCGCTGCCGGGCTGATCGCCGAAGGCTTCCTCAAAGCGGGCGTACAGCGTCCGGAACTCTAGGAAGTCGAAGAGTTTCCGTACCGTCTCACCGTCGTAGGGTTGGCGACCAAGGAGCGCTTCGACCTCGACTTCGAGATCCAGGTCCCGCAACAACTCCATGATGACGGTATTGATCCGAACTTGATCCTCGGCAGCGGCCAGGTTCTCCTTCAGTTTTGGCGTCTGTTCATCGAGATGCTCATAGATCCCGTCAATGTCGCCATACTTGTTGAGCAACTTGGCTGCGGTCTTCTCCCCCACTCCGGGAACGCCGGGAAGGTTATCCGACGGATCACCGCGTAGCGCGGCGTATTGAACGTACTTGGTCGGTTCGACGCCAGTGCGCTCCAAGATGCCCGCTTCGTCATACAAGGCATAGTCGCTCACCCCACGCTTGTTGTAGACGACCCGCACATATGGGTCGGCGACAAGTTGGTAGCTGTCGCGGTCGCCGGTAACCAACAGCACGTCGATCTTCTCGGCCGCAGCCCGGCTGGCCAACGTGGCCAAAATGTCGTCGGCCTCGAAGCCGACCAGCTCAAGTTGAGGAATCATCAGGGCATCGAGCACTTCGCGAACAAGCCCCATCTGCTGGCGCAAGATGTCCGGAGCGGCCGACCTGTTGGCCTTGTAGGTCTCGACCTGTTCGTGTCGGAAGGTGGGCTCGGGCCGATCAAAAGCGACAGCAATGCCATCCGGCTGATGGTCCCGCACCAGATTAATAAGCATCGACGTGAAGCCGAAGACTGCGTTGGTGACCTGTCCGCTTGCAGTGGCCAAGTCCTGCGGTAAAGCGTGAAAGGCGCGGTAGGTCAGCGAGTTCCCGTCGATGAGCATAAGCGTCGGCATCAACACCGAGCCTACGCCCGACATCGGGCTTTACGAATGACCCCTTAGACTCGCCAAGCGGCAGTTAACACCGAGGCTCAACCATCTGGGCTGGACCGGCTAGGGGCTCAGATCACCGTCGAGAACCTGCTGGGCGACGTCCCGCATCTGGAGCCGCTTACTCATCGCCGTGGTCTGCAGGAAGCGGAAGGCATCCTGCTCGGGCATCGAGTGGGTGTCCATCAACGCACCCTTGGCCCGATCCACCAACTTGCGCGTCTCGAGCTGATCGGTCAACGATTCGGTCTGCTCCGACAGTGCCGCCAACTCTCGGAAGCGAGCCACAGCCAGCTCGATGGCGGGCACAAGCTCAGTCTGTTGATAGGGCTTGATGAGATACGCCATCGCCCCGGCCTGTGTCGCCTGCTCAACCAGGTCACGCTGAGAGAAGGCGGTCAGGATCACGACGGCGGCCAGCCGCTCGGACACAATGTCCGAGGCGGCAGCCAGGCCGTCAAGACGCGGCATCTTGATATCGAGAATGGCAACGTCGGGACGTAATTCGCGGGTCAGCTCAACGGCTTCGACGCCGTCCCCAGCCTCACCGACCACGTTGTAGCCGACTTCGGCGAGCGACTCTCGCAGATCGAGCCGAATCAATGGTTCGTCTTCAGCTATGACAATTGTCTTGGTGCTCACGACTGTCGCTCCTGCAACTGATCCAACAGTTGGTCTTGTTTCGCTTCAAGTTCCTCAAGTTGATTCTTGATGGCGTCCCGATCCCGTTGCAGCGCAGCGGCCGCCCGGGTGGCATCGCGATGCTCGGCGGCAGCTAGCGGCGTTTCAGAGACAAGTGACCTAAGCCGGGAGTCCTCCGCCTCGTCCACGACCTGCAGGAGTTGCTCGTCCAGGACCAGTAGCTCCTGGCGCAATCGGCGGGCCTCATCCGTGACTGCCTTTAAACGCTTTTCCACCGAGCGGCGAAACAATACCTCTCCAACCTGACTTGTAGTGCCCGGGGTGGGAGTCGAACCCACACGTCCTTTCGGACAGCGGATTTTGAATCCGCCGCGTCTGCCATTCCGCCACCCGGGCTCAAGCTACGAGCATACAACGACCGTACACGGTAGTAGTCGACCAATTTGAACCTCCCAGCGAAACTGGCTTGCGCCTGCGGTCCTCCAGCTCCAGCCGACCGATGTATGTTGAGATACTTGAAACGTTCTCCACTCCCACTAGGTCAGATCTTTCGATGAGTTCGGTCATGATTGCATTCACCTATCCGGGCCAAGGCTCTCAGAAGGAAGGAATGGGCTCCGCGTGGGTCGAGCACCCCTCCTGGGAACTAGTGGCGGAAGCTTCGGAGATCGCCGGACGCGATCTTGAACATCTTCTTTTGCGAGCCGACACCGCCGAGTTGACCGAGACCCGAAACTCCCAGTTGTCGACATACGTCCTGAGCATGGTGGCCCTCGACGCGGTGGAGCGAACCGGGATCGAGCCGGCCTTTCATGCCGGCCATAGCCTCGGAGAATATTCAGCCCTGACCGCGGCCGGCGTCTTGAGCTTCGCCGGAGGAGTTCAGCTGGTAACCGAACGAGGCGATGCCATGCAGGCAGCGGCCGACAGCTCCGAGGGCACCATGGCCGCCGTCCTAGGTCTAGATGACGAGCAAGTTGATTTGGCCTGTCGGCGGGCCGATGGTGAAGTCTGGGTCGCGAACTACAACTCGGCCGGTCAAGTCGTAATAGCCGGCGACGAAGACGGCCTGGCCAAGGCAGGCGAACTGGCCAAGGAACTCGGTGCCAAACGGGTCATGCCCATCAAGGTGGGAGGCGCGTTTCACACCCCGTTCATGTCGCCAGCGCGAGATCGGCTGCGCAAAGCCATCGCAGAAACCGAGTTTAGGGACGCCCACCGAGCGGTGTTCGCCAACGTCGACGCCGCTCCGCACGAAGCGGCAGATGACTGGCCAGGGCTGCTGGGAGCACAGTTGACCAGCCCGGTCCGCTGGCGTCAGACCCTCCATGCGCTCGACGAGGCAGGCACCACCGTTTACCTCGAGATCGGTCCTGGAACGACGTTGACCGGCCTGGTGAAACGAACCCTGAAGGGATCTAACTGCCTCAGTGTGGCCGCACCGGACGACGTCGACTCGCTACTCGAGAACCTGTCCAGTGCCCGGGAGTCAACTGCGGTGGCCGAGGGCGAAAGTCTCTACGCGGTCGAACGTCTTATTGTCAGCCCGGCCAATGGAGTCTTCGAACCCCATTCAACCGTCACCCCCGGTATCGAGCTCCAACGCGGTGACGCCGTAGGCATCGTGGGAACAACCGAAGTCCTCTCAGCCTTCGCCGGCAAGGTCGAAGGCCTTCTGGCCATGGCCGGCGAGAGAGTAACAACATCGCAACCGCTGGCGTGGCTACGGGCCCCGTCAGTCGGCAACCCTTAATCGACGGCATCCGAGCCTTAGGTAAAGAGTCGAGGAATCTGCATGAACGAGACAACGACGGACGCCACACAAAATGGACCGACGGCGGGAACCGGGCCATGGGGTCTCAAGTTGGCCGGAGTCGGGGCTGCGCTGCCACCCAAGGTCTTGACCAACGACGACCTAACCGCGTGGATGGACACCACCGACGAATGGATCCGCGAACGGACTGGGATCGGCGAGCGCCGCCTGGGAGGCACCACATCGGGTTTGGCCACCGAAGCGGCCAGAGCCGCTCTCGAAGCCGCCAACACTCAACCCGAGGAGATCGAGCAGGTCATTCTTGCCACCACTAGCCCTGACTACATGTTGCCCGGAACAGCGCCGGCCGTAGCCCGCGAGTTAGGGATCGAATGCGGGGCCTTCGATCTACAGGCCGCGTGTTCCGGCTGGGTATACGGCTTGGTCGTCGCCAATGGCCTGATCGCCCAGGGGATGAAGAAGATCTTGGTTATCGGGGCCGAGACCTTGGATCGTATGACGGACTATCACGATCGGGGCACCGGCATCCTGTTCGGCAACGGCGCTGGCGCTGTTGTGGTTGAACGAGACGAGAGCAACGGCGGTCAGCTGCTGTCGTGGGATCTCGGCTCCAACGGCCAGCACGTCCACATCCTCTACTCCGAACACGACGGCAAGATCCAGATGGATGGCCGTGAAGTATTCCGTCAAGCCGTCACCGTCATCCAGCAATCAGCCACGGCAGCTCTGCAGCGGGCCGGACTGACTGTTGACGACATCGATCTTGTCATCCCGCATCAAGCCAATATTCGCATCGTCGAGGCTGCATGGAAACGACTTGGTTTTTCCATGGACAAGACCGAGATGGTGCTGGAACACACCGGGAACACGTCGGCGGCCTCGATCCCCTTGGCTCTCGACAACGCTCTCGCCAACGGGCGCATCCAATCCGGATCGACCGTCATGTTCGTCGGCTTCGGGGCAGGCATGACATGGGCCAGTGCCGTCGTACGGTGGGCCTGAGAGAGCACACGTTGATCGCACCTCAAGCTCACCGAGTCCCACGAGGATCGATGAACGTTCCACGGGAGAACCGATGACAGACACAACTAGCGGCGCCACGAACACGTCGTCGGAACCCCGGGTCGCCTTCGTTACCGGCGGCAGCCGAGGCATTGGCTTGGCGACCGCCCGCGCGCTGGCAACCCAGGGCCACCGGGTGGCCGTCGGGTCCCGCACAAAACCCGATGAGCTGGACGACAGCCTTCTCTGGGTCGAATGCGATGTGACCAATCCCGGCTCGGTCGACGACGCCTTTACGACCATCGAAAACGAGTTCGGTACCGTTCAGATTCTGGTGTCAAACGCCGGAGTAACGGCCGACATGCTAGTTCTGAGGATGGACGATGACGACTTCACGTCGGTCCTGGATGCAAACCTCGCCGGCGCATTCCGAGTGGCCAAGCGAGCTGTAAGGCCGATGATGAAAACCCGATGGGGGCGAATTGTCTTCATCTCCTCCGTTGTCGGTGCCCTGGGACAAGCCGGTCAAGCTAACTATGCCGCTTCAAAGGCGGGGCTGGTCGGCCTTGGCCGCTCACTGGCCCGAGAATTCGCTTCTCGTGGAATCACCGTGAATCTCGTCGCCCCCGGGCCGATCGAAACCGACATGCTGGCTGCAGCAGGCGACGCCGCCATCGAGGCCATGGTTGGCGCTGTACCGGTCGGTCGCATTGGCCAGCCCGAAGACATCGCTGCAGCCGTCGGCTTTCTCGCATCCGACCACGCCGGCTACATCACCGGTGTGACTCTTGGCGTCGACGGCGGCCTCGGCATGGGAGGTGGCGCTCAGTAGCCACTGACACCGTTAACGTATCTCTGACGAGTTCTCAAAGAGCCGGCGGTGCGGTTAGCGGTCACCGGTCCTGCGACCGTTACATTACAAGTTGCCCGGCGTTGGAGCCGGGTGCGAAACCGTTCCAGGAGGAACATTCCGTGAGTGATGAAGCAAAGTTCGAAGCATTTCAAAAGTGCGCCGTCGAGGTGCTCTCCGTCGACGCCGCCAAGGTGACCAAAGAAGCTCGGTTCGCCGAGGATCTTGACGCTGACAGCCTCGACCTCGTAGAGCTGGTCATGGCCCTTGAGGAAGAGTTCGGCGTTTCCGTAGACGAGGAAGAGCTCGAAGGCATCGAGACCGTAGGTGCTGCCTACGATCTTGTTGTCGGGAAGCTTTAATGACGACGGCGGTCGCCGTCACCGGCCTCGGGGTCGTCGCACCCTGCGGGGTCGGCGTCCCGGCGTTCTGGGAGGGCCTTCTTCGACAGCCCGAACACGGTGATCGAAAGGTTCCTGATTGGGACCCGGCACCTTGGTTCAAAAACCCCAAAGAAGCCCGACGGGCTGACCGCTTCACCCAGTTCGCCTTGGCCGCTGCCGCCGAAGCGGTGGAACAGGCCGGCGACATGGACCATGACCCCAGCCGAATCGGTGTCTTCATCGGCACCGGCATTGGCGGCATCAGCACCAACGAAACGCAAATCGTTACTCGGCATGAAAAGGGCGACCGTCGGGTCTCCCCCTTCCTCATCCCGATGATGATGCCCAACGCCGCCGGCGCAGCCGTTTCGATGCGCTACGGCATGCAGGGGCCTTGTGAGACCATCGTGACGGCCTGCGCAGCGGGAACGCACTCGATCGGGGCCGGCCTACACGCCATCCGATCCGGGCGGGTTGATGCGGTCTTGGCCGGCGGAAGCGAAGCACCGTTCTGTCCTACGTCCGTCGCTGGCTTCAGCAACATGACAGCATTGTCCAGCACCGGCGAATCAAGACCTTTCGACCGGCGCAGAAACGGCTTTGTGATGTCGGAAGGAGCCGCTGTACTCGTCTTAGAGGATGCCGACAAGGCACGACAGCGAGGGGCCAATATTCTGGCCCTCCTGACTGGCGCGGCTAGCACTGCGGATGCTCACCACATCACTGCGCCGTCCCCAGGCGGTTCAGGAGCCATTCGCTGTATGGAGATGGCAATGTCCGACGCCGGTCTGTCGCCATCGGACATTGTCCATATCAACGCCCATGGAACCTCGACGTCGCTGAACGACGCGGCAGAGGCCGAAGCGGTGGGCAAGGTCTTCGGAACCACCGGGGGACCTGCGGTGACATCAACCAAGGGTGTCACCGGCCACGCGCTCGGCGCCGCCGGGGCGTTGGAGGCAGCAGCGGTCATCGAGTCGATGCGCAACGGCCTGATACCTCCAACGTTCGGTCTTGAAGAACCTGACCCCGAACTCCCGGCAATCGACCTGGTTACCGAGCCAAGGCCTTGGACTCCAGGTCCGACCCTGTCGAACAGCTTCGGATTCGGTGGACACAACGGCACGATCGTGTTGACCCCAGCGGCCTAAGTCAAGCCTGAACTGGCTACTGGTCAGCGATTACAAACGTCAGGTCGGCCTGGCAAGCAGTCTCGCCGTTGACAGAGGCGAGGCCCTTGCCTTTACCGGCGCGGCCGCCAAGACGGGTCAACTCGACGGACATTTCCAACATGTCCCCTGGCAGAACCTGCCGTCGGAACTTGGTGTTGTTCACCCCGGCGAGTAGCGGAATCTTCCCGGTGAATCGGGGTGCCGTGAGAACTCCAACCGCCCCCACCTGAGCTAGGGCCTCAATCATCAGCACCCCGGGCAACGTCGGCCTTCCAGGAAAGTGGCCGGAAAAGAACCACTCATCGCCGGTGAGGGTCCAGGTAGCCTTGGCCCGCTCAGCCGGGACCAGCTCGACGAACTCGTCCACGAAGAGAAACGGCGGGCGGTGTGGAAGAATATCGACTGGTTTCGGCAGCTCGGATCCGCTCATAGGCGGTCAGCTTACTTAGAGTCCGAACGCGAAAGCGAGCACCCACCGGAATGGATGCTCGCCTACGTCTAGAGAGTCTGATTGTAGGGACGTTACCCGACCCCACTATCAGCCAATGTGATCAGACGGCTGCTTTACCAGCCGCTTTTAGCTTCGTCAGGGCGCTTACCTTTGCTGCCTTGGAAGCTGGGATGGCGATCTTCTCACCGGTTTGGGGGTTGTGCCCCGTACGAGCCTTACGCTCAACCTGCTCGAACTTGACCCAGCCCTGGATGGTGACGTCACCGCCACCGGAAACGGTGTCAGCGACGACATCAAACATTCCTGTAATCGTGGCGTCGACATCTTTCTTGCTGACGCCGGTACTCTCGGCGACTGCGTCAACCAATTCAGACTTGTTCATGCGAACTCCTTCATTTTCACGGGACCTACCTACCAAAGGGTCTCAGGGTATCGAGCACCCTAAATCACAACGCAAGATGTTCGGCAACCTAGTGGGACCGAGACCGGCGGTATTGCCGGGGTTTGCACCTTGTCGTCAAATGACAGGCCAGTGGTCAGACTAGCCAGATCCTGCGGCCTGTAGTCGGATAGTCGCCCTTTTTTTGGCCGGTCGACAACGTCGGTATGGTGACAGCAATGACTGACAGCGATCGCTTTCTCCCTCTCGTCGGAACTCTGGCCTACGTCTGGGACACCGACCGAGACGTCGTGTTAATGGTCCGCCGTAACAAGCGGGCTGACGACAATCACTTCGGAAAGGTGAACGGACTCGGCGGGAAAGTGGAGAAGAACGAGTCGATCGTTCAGGGTCTGCGCCGGGAGTTGATGGAGGAGGCAACCATCGAGTTGGTCGACTTCTCGCTCAAAGGCACGGTCACCTGGTCAAACTTCGGCCCCCGCCAAGAGGACTGGTTGGGTTTCTTGTTTGTCGTTACCGACTGGACGGGAACGCCACCCAACAGCAACGACGAAGGGGAGCTCGACTGGGTTCCTCGCCAACAGCTGCTGGCCGCCTGCCAACACGACCAAGAAGCCGTTGATGCCCTACCGATGTGGCCCGGAGACCACCTGTTCGTCCCGCTCATGTTTGACAGCGAGCCGGGTCAGTTTCATGGAACGATGCCCTATGACGGCGACCACCACACAGCCTGGACAGTGGACTGGATCTGACCCGGCTTAGCCCAGCCGATCTCGTTGAGCAGCCAGAATTTTGGAGCCGATGAGAGAAGCCTACGTGGATACCGGGTCGTCACGGAATATTCTGGGCCGTGCACAAGTTCCCTACTCGATGGTTGCCGTAATGGACAGACCCGACACAAGCTCGGTCACAGGTACAGAGTCAGAGGCCGATATGCCGGTCGACGCACCCAGCCCGTCGAACGGACTTGATGCCCAAGCGAAGTTCGAGCAGTACATCCGGCCGGAGATGGACATTCTCTACCGGACCGCTTGGTCACTGACTCGAAACGACGCCGACGCACAGGACCTGGTTCAGGACACGCTCGTGCGAGCGTTCCGATCTTTGGACCGGTTCGATGGTCGCTACCCCCGCGCCTGGTTGATGACAATCATGCGCAATGCCAACATCAACCGGGTTCGCAAGAAGAAGCCGGATCTGCTCAATGATCCGGACTTGACCTTTGAGCGGTCGACTGACTTCGCAGACACCGCTGACCCCGAATCCATTGTCGTCGAGCCGCAGCTGGACGCCGCCATCGAGGATGCATTCGCTTTGCTATCCGACGACTTTCGACAGGTCGTTGAGCTGGTTGACCTCAACGGTTTGGCCTACCAGGAGGCAGCCGAAGCACTCGATGTCCCGGTTGGCACCGTTATGAGTCGGCTGCATCGGGCCAGAGGGCGAATTCGAGATCACTTGGCCACTGTCGGCCTTGATTCGGAGGTGAGGTGAGATGATGGAGTTGTTAAGACGCCTACGAGGCGAGATGTCGTGTGGGCAAGTACTCGAAGTGCTTCAAGCCCACCTCGATGGCGAGGTTGATGCCGAGACGGCCCGCAAGGTCGCTCAGCATCTGGACAAATGTCAGCTTTGTGATCACGAGGCCTCCGTCTACACGCGAATCAAGTCCGGCCTGGCCAGCAAACGACGGGTCCTCGACCCGGTCATCCTGGACCAGCTGGACCACTTCGCCAATCGGCTGGTCTCCGAGGGCGCACCACCCTCCGACAGCGACTGAATTTCGATAAACGTGGCACCGCCGGGTACCGGCCGGTATAGTTCAGAAGGTGCTAGCGATGCTTGACCTCCGACTTCTGGGCCCGGCCGCTTAATCAAGCGCGTCGGGGTACAACCAAGTCCGAAGCTCAAGCCCCACCCGGCCAATCAGCTGTCTCGCTCCATGCGAAGTGGCAGGCTTGTTCCGTTCCCCCGGACGTATGTCGCCGATCGGATGGTCTGGTTGCGTGCATCGCATGCCGACCGTGACCATGGCGCTACACACGAGCGCTTTGCAACACTGAAGCGCATCTGTGACCATACGTTTGGATCGCTCGTTCACGACCAGTCACCGAATCACGGATGATCATAAGGATCACAACGCCATGAATACAAGCCGAATGCCAATAGAGAAGTACCAGGCCTACCCTCCGGTCGACCTACCAAGTCGATCCTGGCCAGGCGTCATCGTCAACAAGGCACCGCTCTGGTGCAGCGTCGATCTACGCGACGGGAACCAGGCCCTCATCGAGCCAATGGACCCTGACCGCAAACGACTCATGTTCGACCACCTGGTCGCCATCGGCTTCAAGGAGATAGAGGTCGGTTTTCCTGCTGCTTCGGACACCGACTTCGAGTTTGTACGCAACATTATCGAGGACGACGCCATCCCCGATGACGTCACAATTCAGGTCCTCACCCAGGCCAGAGATGAACTCATCGACCGCACCTACGAATCGATCGCTGGCTCCAAGCAGGCCATCGTTCATCTGTACAACTCCACCTCCACGGTGCAAAGACGCGTTGTCTTCGGTCTTGATGAGGCCGGCATCACCGACATCGCCGTCAACGGCGCCAAGCGCTGTCGTCACAACGAAGCAAGCGTCGCCGGGACGCAGGTTCGATACGAATACTCCCCCGAGAGTTTCACCGGAACCGAGCTGCCGTTTGCGAAACACATCTGCGAAGCCGTTATGGATGTCTTCGAGCCAGACGCCGACAATCGGCTTATTCTTAACCTGCCCGCCACGGTGGAAATGAGCACCGCGAATATCTACGGCGACATGATTGAGTGGTTCCACAACAACATTAAGGATCGACCGTCGGTCATCTTGTCACTTCACCCTCACAACGATCGCGGTACTGCAGTCGCCGCCGCCGAGTTCGGTGTCATGGCTGGCGCAGACCGAGTCGAAGGCACGCTGTTTGGTAACGGCGAGCGGACCGGCAACGTCGACGTCGTCACCCTCGCTCTGAACCTGTTCAGCCAAGGCGTTGACCCGATGCTGGATCTGACTGACATCAACGAACTGCGTCGCATCGCTGAACACTGCAACCAATTGCCCATCCATCCCCGGCACCCCTATGTCGGCGACCTGGTCTACACCGCGTTTTCCGGCTCTCATCAGGACGCCATCAAGAAGGGCTTCGAGGCCATGGGCCGTACCGGCCAAACCCTCTGGGAGGTTCCTTACCTGCCCATCGATCCTCAAGACGTAGGTCGGACGTACGAGGACGTGATCAGGGTCAACTCGCAGAGTGGCAAGGGTGGCGTGGCGTACCTCCTGAAGTCCGAACAGGAGCTTGACCTTCCCCGACGGCTCCAGATCGAGTTCACCCGAGTCATTCAGCAAATCACCGATGCCACCGGCAAGGAAATCACCGGCGACGAGATCTGGGCGCAGTTCCAGGCTCACTACTTGTCCGCATCGAAGCCGTTCGAGTTGGTGTCGTTCAGCTCGTCGCAGAACTTGGCTGGCGCCGACCGCTCACAGATGACGGCGACCATTCGCGTCGATGGCGAGGACGTTGCCATCGACGGCGAAGGCGGTGGAACCGTAGAGTCATTTGCCAACGCCATCCGCTCCAACCTCGACCTTGACGTCCGGATACTCGACTATCACGAACATGCTGTAGGCACCGGTGCCGATGCCAAGGCCGTTTGTTACATGGAGCTGAAGATTGACGGTCGAGAGCTTTGGGGCGTCGGTATGCACGGCGACATCGTCACTGCGTCGCTACGGGCCATCGTTTCTGGAGCCAACCGGGCCAAGTCCGGAGCCTGATACTGAGGACTGGGCTATTGGCGTTCTGTCATAGCCCAGTCCGACGTCGCCTCGTTACGATTCGAACAGACTGTCGGCCCCAAAGAAGGCCTGCCAGGCAAACCAAAACTCGTTCCGGTGAACGACAGTGTTCAACTGGGTTCCAGCTAGGGGCCCGTCAGTGGCCAGCCCAACGATGCTCCAGGTTGACCCCGTCTGGTCATCGGTGAACTGTCCCGCCTCGGGGCCCGGTGAGAACCTAAGAGTCTCACCGTCGACGACTGGGTCGAGGGCGAGAGCGGTGCCGATGGCGTCAGATACTCCGATGACCTGCTGGTCGAGCGCATCGGCTGTCTCACCGCCTGCGAACACGACCACTGGTATCTCGCCGATGACGTCGTTTATCACCATGACTTCTTGAGCCACTGCGAATGGGTAAGCCCGGGCTCCGTCGTCGGTGTCAACCCCGATTACTCGGGACAGAGCGGGCAAGCTATCGTCGACCTCGCCGTTGAACAGGAACGGCCGCTCTGATGACGAGTAACCGACGTACGGGTTAACCCCATAGCTTTGTCGGCCGAACGCGCTCTCGGCTGCCAGCGAGCGACCCTCGGGAAAGTTCTCCGAGAACTGGCTGAACGACACCACTGACGTCGGCAGAATGGCCAACTCGGTTCCCGCATAGTCCCCCACCACGGCCTCGCCGGTAATCTGCTGCCACAGCGAGGTGGTTGAGTCGTCCCACATCACGAGGTCGCTATTTCGTAGCAAACCTGAGACGCCGAAACGAAGGGTCTCACCGTCGACGCGCCGATCAAAGGCCAGCGCTGTGTTGCATAGTGGGCAGAACGTCACGGCCACAGGGACATCCCCGAAAGCGTCGTTGACAATCTCGTGGCGGGTGAGAATCGACAGCGGGTAGAAGCGAGATTCACCGTTCACTGTCACTAGAGCGCCCGGTTCACGCGGCCCCAACCACTGGCTGGCCAACGCCACGGTCTCGAAGACCGGTGTATCTATTGGCGGAATGCCATCGCGAGGGTCTGAGCCTCCGAGGCCGGACAGAAACTCCTCCCAATCCTCGACTGTTCGCCTGCCCCAGTCCGTCGGCCAATCTAAGCCACTCAAGGTCGAGGGCAGATTGTCAGCAGCCGCCCTGTCCTCGATGACATCGACATTGGCGTTGCCGCGGAGTACTCCACCCTCGGTCGAGAACTCAACTCCCACGTCGGGAAGAAAGGTGGTCGTCGGCCCGGTTACCTCAACGCGAGAGCCTTCGGCTTCAGTTTCCTGTTCCGCCAATTCGTCCTCCTCAGTCACGGCGGACGCAGTTGAGTCGTTGGTTACGTCTCTGGCGTTCTCATCCCCACCGGCAGAACAAGCCGAGGCGACGAGGGCACTGACGGTCAGGCCAGCGACAAGTCGCCGAAAGAGCAGGTTCGTTGGCATTGGAGATTCCATGAGCCTTGAACCGACACCGACCCGGTTCTCTTCCCGGCGGGAATCTATGAGCCTGGCGCTGTGGAACCGCCCGAGCAGTCTACTGCTCGTCAAGTGCCGCTCGAAGGCTGGATACGAACTCGATGGCAGGCTCAATAGATCCGGAATCCAAGATCTTTCGGATCACAGCTGAGCCAACGATCACGCCGTCGGCCACCTGTACGACTTCCGCTGCCTGCTCGGGATTGGATACGCCCACGCCGACGAGCACAGGCATGTCTGTGACCTGCTTCAGCCGTCTGGCCATTTCTGTGGCGCTGGCAGCCAACTCCTGCCGCTCGCCAGTTATCCCAACCAGTCCGACTCCGTACACGAAACCACGTGATTGGCCGACGATCGCGGGCAGTCGCTCATCGGGCGCCGTAGGCGCAGCGAGAAGAACGGTCTCAACATCAGCGGCATCGGCTGCTCGACTCCACGGCTGCAATTCTTCAAGTGGAAGATCTGGCAAGATGGCGGCACAAATACCGGCCGTGTTGAGTGCGTTGGCGAAGCGTCGATGGCCCATCCGGTAGCAGATGTTGTAGTAGGTCATCGCCACCAGCGGCACAGGAATGGTCGGTGCTTGGCTGAGGCGGGCGAACGCCCCCTCGGGCGTAATGCCGTCGCCAAGTGCCAGCGTGGACGATTCCTGGATGGTTGGACCGTCCATCACCGGATCGCTGAACGGGATCCCGATCTCGATGGCGTCGGCGCCGGCAGTAGCCAAACCCTCGACGAGAACCGTCCAGTCGTGGGTGGGATAGCCAGCCGTGATGTACGGGACCAGCAGCTTCCGCCCTTCGTCGCGTTTTTGACGTAGGTGGGTCTCCAGCCGCCCGAAGTGGGTTGGGCGGCTGGAGGCCGTCGGGGGGTCGGCTGGTTCGTTGGTCATCGTGTCACCGTTCATGAGCCGTGTCCGTTCGGTAGGCCCTGACCGTCACCGAAATCGACTGTTTGCAGAGCTTCCGGATCGCCGTCGCGGATACCTTGCACCTGGGCCACATCCTTGTCGCCACGACCGGAAAGATTCATCAGCACAGTCTTTCCAGCCAGTTCGTCCTTGGCGCGAACAATCCAGGCCAGAGCGTGAGCACACTCCAAGGCCGGGATGATACCTTCGGTGCGGGCCAGCAACTCGAAAGCATCCAGGACTTCGGCGTCGTTGACGGCCTCGTATCGAGCCCTCTCAATGTCGGCCAGGTGAGCGTGTTCGGGTCCGACGCCAGGGTAATCAAGGCCAGCCGAAATGGACTGAGCCTCTTGCACCTGTCCCGCCTCATCTTGCATGAGGTACGACATTGAGCCGTGAACGACCCCGGCTACTCCACGGCCTACGGCCGCTCCACCGGCAGGTTCGACACCGACCAGTTCTGACCTGGTGTCAACAAAACCGGAGAAGATTCCGATTGCGTTCGATCCGCCGCCGACAGCCGCTACGACGACATCGGGAACGTCCCCCAAGTAACTCTGACACTGCTCGAACGCTTCACGGCCAAGTACACGGTGAAACTCCCGCACCATGTACGGGTACGGGTGAGGGCCCATCACCGAGCCCAGGCAGTAGTAGGTGTCTTCGACCGAAGCCACCCATTCCCTCAATGCCTCGTTTACCGCGTCTTTCAGGGTCCGACTACCTGACACCGCCGAGCGGACCTCAGCGCCTAGAAGGCGCATGCGGTACACGTTGAGGGCCTGCCGGCGAACGTCAACTTCGCCCATGTAAACCACACATTCTTGGCCGAAGAAAGCGGCTGCGGTTGCCGTGGCCACACCGTGCTGGCCCGCCCCGGTCTCGGCGACAATTCGAGTCTTACCCATTCTTTTGGCCAACAGCGTTTGGCCGAGAACATTGTTGATCTTGTGAGAGCCGGTGTGGTTCAGATCCTCGCGCTTTAGCAAGAGCCGAAGTCCGAGTTCCTTGGACAAGTTTCTGCATTCGGTTATCGCCGATGGACGACCGGCGTAGTTGCGAAGCAGATCATCGAGTTCGTTTCGGAAGTCGGGATCAGCCCAGGCTTCTCGAAACGCACTCTCCAGCTCTTTGCACGCCGGCACCAGGGTCTCCGGTACATACAAGCCGCCGAACTTACCGAACCTACCAGTTGGCCCCGGGTCCCCCATTATCGACTGCTCGTCGAGGCCGGGGGCCGCTGTTGTATCAACCATGGTCTGAGACCCCATTCTTTCTACCTGCTCCAAGTATGCGGGAGTTGCCGCTCTTGGAAGTCGATTTACCAGTCATACGCCCATTCGGAGTTTCGTATACTCCCTCGAGCTGGATTCGCCGTAGGCCACACGTCACTCGATGGGCGCCGCGTCACGCACGGCGGCCATGAACCGGCGAACCTTCGCCGGATCTTTTCTTCCCGGCGCCGATTCAACCCCTGTGGCCACATCCACACCCCATGGCGCCACTCGTCGTATTGCTTCGGCGACATTGTCCGCCGACAATCCGCCAGCCAAGATGAACGGCTGTTCTCGAACCGACGTAGGAAGCGCAGTCCAATCGAACGGTATGCCGCTCCCGGGCTCTGGCGCGTCGATCAGGAGCCGGTGGGGGCCGTACCCGCTTCGATCAGCCAGAGCAGGATCGTCGTAGGCGAAGGCTCTGATGACCAGAGGCACCCGGTCGGCCACCCATCTAGTGGTTTCAGGCGTCTCATCGCCGTGGAGCTGAACTGCCTGCAAGCCGAGCTTGTTGGCCAACTCCACTACCCGCTCCTTGCCGTCGTTGCGAAAAACCCCGACGGTCAGGATCTCCGACGGTAAGCGTCGAACGATGTCGTGAGCTGCCGCCATCGTCACTCTTCGAGGGGACGCGGTGAGAATCATGCCTACTGCATTGGCTCCAAGGCCAGCCGCCAACAGCGCGTCCTCGGGGTCGGTCAACCCACAAATCTTGACGAACACACCTAGACGGTAGCCGGAGCCGACTCGGGTTCGGGCTGCTGCCATCGAACCGCCATCTGGATCTGGCTACTCAACTGCTCGAAGTTGGCGAACGGCATCCGCCGGATCCTGGCTCTTGACCAAGGACTCCCCTACCAGCACCGCATCGAAGCCCGTGCCCAAGAGCCTCGGGATGTCCTGTGCGCCGGTGATGCCCGATTCGGCGACGGATACCACATCGTCAGGGATCATCTCGCCGACCCGACAGGCTCGGTCGGTATCGACCTTGAAGGTCACCAAATCTCGTTGGTTCACCCCCACCAAATCGGCTCCGATTGCCAATGCCCGCTGCACCTCGGCTTCGTCATGGGTTTCCACCAGGCAGTCAACACCGACCTGACGAGCCAGGTCGGCAAAGTCCCGCAGCTCGGCGTCGTCCAAGGCGGCAACAATGAGAAGGATGGCATCCGCCCCCATCATTCGAGCGTCGACGACATCGGCGGCCGAGACGGTGAAGTCCTTGCGAAGAACCGGAATGGTCACGGCGTCACGAGCGGCTCGAAGATCATCCGGAGAGCCACCAAAGAACTCCTCGTCAGTTAACACCGATAAACAGGTGGCGTCACCGGAGGCGTAGCGTGAGGCCAGTTCCGCCGGGTCCAGACCTGGGTTGAGATCCCCTTTAGACGGCGATCGCCGCTTGATCTCACTGATCACACCGATCCCGTCCACTTCAGCCAGCGCAGCGCGAAAGCCTCGGGCCGGTTCGAGCGCCATGGCATCCAGCTCGCTGAGCCTCTGGTCCAACGTCTTGTTATCGGTTGCCGTCCGACGCTCAGCTTCAAGTCGGTGCGACTCAAGAATCTTGTCGAGATACATGGGGAATTCCAAGGTTATGTGGTGGTGAATGCTCGCTGGGCCCAAGCGCACGGGTTCATGCCACCTGGATGCCCTTTTCAGCCCTTCACCGTTTCCTAACAACGTTGTCTTACTCTAGGTGCCATGACCTCCATCGTGGTCGTCGAGGACGAGGCCGACATCGCGCAGCTGCTCGCGCTTTACATGGGCAACGAAGGCTGGGCGGTGCATTTGGCTGAAGATGGTGAGGCGGGTTTGGCGGCGATACGAGCCCGCAGCCCGGATTTTGTAGTCCTCGACATCGGTTTGCCCGGCGAGATGGACGGATTCCAGGTTTGTCAGGAGATACGGCGAAGCAGCGACGTGCCTGTTCTCTTCCTAACTGCTCGGGATGACGAGATCGATCGGATCCTCGGCTTAGAAATCGGCGCTGACGACTACGTGACCAAACCCTTCTCGCCGCGAGAGATCGTGGCCAGAATCAAAGCAGTCCTCCGCCGGGGCGGCCAGCGGAGCGAGCCGGACCGAACGGTCTTTGGAGCGATCGAGATATTATCTGAGCGCCACGAAGTCAAGGTTGGTGACGGCGTAGTTGAACTGGCGGCCCAAGAGTGGGCATTGCTGGACTCGTTGGTGGTCAACCAGGGTTCGGTGCTGACCAGGCAACAGCTCCTGGACCTAGCCTGGGGCGCCGACTGGATCGGTGACCCTCGTACCGTTGACGTTCATGTACGACAGTTGCGCCGCAAGCTGGGCGATGATCTGCCCTTAGTGACCATCCGCGGCTCCGGGTACCGATTGGGATGATCCACTGCCCCCTCGTCCGGTTGCATAGCCCACTCGTCGGTACGTTCCGAAGGGAGCGAACGTGCAGCGAAGATTAACGCTCATCTTGTCCAGTGTTGCGTTGGCGTCGATTCTTCTCGTCGGCGCCGGGGTCCTGATCATGGCCAATGTCGGAGCACGTGATGAGGCCACTAGCGATGTTGAAGCCGCGTTGCAGGCCATCAGCCAACTATCCCTGGGCTCCGGTCGCGACCTCGGGCAGTTGGGTGAATCTCTGCAGCGAAGCCGCGGTGCGTTCTCGCTCAACTCCTTAGCCACGGCCTTCGTCGTAGACGGCGATGTTGTAGCGGTCCCTCGGCGGCGAGTCGTCGACCACGAGCTTCAGGCGCTGGTAGGAAGTCGACTGACCACCGGCCAGCTCGAGGCCTTCAATGCGGATCAACCCGTCCTTGTCGATTCCGGCGGCGCCATCATCGGGCTGCAACGTCTTTCGGTCGATCCGGGGACTGTCGAACGGTTCGCCATCGACGGTGACGGCGACGTCAGTCTGGCCGTGCTGACCCGCCGCGATATCACCGCCCTACCGCCAGGCGTTCTCGGCTGGTTTCTCGGTTCAAGTGCCCTGGTGCTGGCCGGCGCCGTTCTGGCTGGTCGGGTGGTAGCACAACGATTCGTGCGACCGATCGACGAAATCAAGGTGACCACCGCCGCACTGGCGCGAGGACAGTTGGGCGCCCGCACACCGGTTACTGGAGGCGAGGAGTTGGCCCAGTTGGCGCAATCGGTCAACACGATGGCGGGGCAACTGGAGCTAGCACGGGATCGGGACAAGCAGTTCCTCATGTCGGTGTCTCACGATCTCCGAACGCCGCTGACGGCAATTTCCGGCTATGCCGAGGCTTTGGTTGACCGACCACTCGGGGCAGGCGGAGTTGGCGGCAATAGCGATGCGGCCGACATCGGGCGAGTCATCGGCGATCATGCTGGCCGGTTGGAGCGTCTCGTGTCCGACCTGCTCGATCTGGCCCGCTTGGATTCGAACCGCTTCACGTTCCACACCGCAGATGTCGATCTCATCGTTGTAGCCGGCCGGGCTGTGGCCGGAATGCAGCAACTGGCGGTTCAGGCCGGCCGAACCCTGGAGCTGTCGAGTCACCGACCTGTTGCTGTATCCAGTCGAGCCGAGGCGGTAGTAGTCGAGGCTGACGCCGATCGGGTGGCGCAGGTCATCGACAACCTAGTGGGGAACGCGTTGAGATTCGCTAGATCTTCAGTGGTGGTGCAGGTCTCGTCCACGGCCAACGGGGGTCGAATCGTGGTGTCCAACGATGGCCCCGAGATCCCATCGGACGATCTACCTCACGTCTTTGACCGCCTTTATGTGGGCAAGACGGCATCCGACCAAGGCCAGGCCAACACCGGCCTTGGTCTCGCCATCGTCAAAGAACTGGTTGAAGCGATGGGCGGATCGGTGGCGGCCCAGTCGGAGGCGGCACCTGACGATGCGCCGTCGACAACGTTCACCGTCGACCTCCCCTTGGAATCGCCTACGGCGAAACCTTTAGATAGGGCGAAGCCTTTAGATGGGGTGAATGACGAGATCGACTGAGACGTCGATGTCCACACCGTCTTCGGAGCGAAGAACGGCCTGCAGCGTCGCCTCAGACTGGTCGGCCAAGGCCGATCGCTTCAGGTATCCAAGACCCAGCAAACGCTCACCTGATGAGGCAACCGACGTAATCTCACCGACCGTGGCGTCACCAACAATGAGGCTGGCACCCACAGCAACCGTTGTTGATGTCGCGGCGGATATCCGGACCAGCTTGGTCGGGGTGTTGCTGCCTCGAGAGTCGACTCTTGCAACCAGTTCCTGGCCCACGTAGCAGCCCTTAGAGAAGTCGGCTGACACATCGACGACTGCCGTCGCTCCTGGAATAGTGGAGTCGTCCATCTCGGACCCCATGGCAGGTATCCCGCGGCTTATCCGGTCCCAGTCGAGAAATTCCTCCTCTGCTGGCTGGAGGTCCCCATCAACTGCCCCTTCGCCTGCGGCGAGGGGCATGCCGTCATCGTCGACGTGCAGAACATCCAACGGACTTTTGTGGTCCCATCCTGCCGGAACTGCCAGTCCGTTGATCGCGTCGGCGAGGCGTTGGGCGTATGACTCGGCTTCGGCCCCGCGAACAGAGGTCATGGTTGTCGAATGAAGCGTAAAATCGACTTTAGTGCCGAGCTTGAACCGATTCAGCCGATCGAGAGCCTGCTGGCCAAATCCCGGTTCGAGGTCGAAAACGTACGTCTCATCCCCCACTCGGGTCAGTCGAAACCAAGCGTCGACCTTGCCTTGCGGTTGAAGAACGAAGCTCCAGGTCGTGTGACCGACCTTGAGAGTTTCGACATTCTGGCTGATCTGTCCCTGTAGATAGTGCGTTGCCTCTGGACCCTCGGCCCGCAAAATATCTCGGCTCGTCTGGACAGAAACCGCTCCGCCACTACTGATAACACCGAGCGCAGTCTTGATATCAATCATCGAATCCCTGATTCCTGTTCGCTGCTGTCTGTGGTCGGCCGGTCACCTGTCGGCCCCACGCTGTCTGGTCATTCGGCGAGCCGGTTCAACAGCCGTCAGAAGCGCCTTGGCCTTGTTCCAGCACTCCTTGTCTTCAAGCTCGGGGCTGCTGTCGGCAACCACGCCGGCCCCGGCTTGCACGGCTGCGCCATCGGGTCCGCACAACATCGTCCGAATCGAGATGGCGGTATCGAGGTTTCCGGTGAAACTCAGGTAGCCAACGATGCCGGCATATGGGCCTCTCTTGGTCTGCTCAAGCTCATCAATGATTTCCATCGCTCGAACCTTCGGCGCACCTGACACCGTCCCCGCTGGCATTGTGGCCCGCAAGACGTCGACGATCGAAGAGCCTTCGGAACGGCGACCGGAGACCTGAGATGTCAGGTGCATGACATGGCTGTAGCGCTCCAGGGTCATCATCTCGTCGACCTGGAGCGAGCCGTACTCGACCACCCGGCCCACATCGTTCCGAGCCAGGTCAACCAACATCACATGCTCAGCTCGTTCTTTGGGGTCCTCGCTCAGCTCGGCCGCCATCATCCGGTCATGAGATTCGGTGCGACCTCGGCGTCTGGTCCCAGCGATCGGACGGGAGATGACGCGACCGTCCTGGACCTGAACGAGTGGCTCGGGCGAGCAGCCAATCAGGCTGACCTCGGGTCGCTGAATGTAGAACATGTAGGGACTAGGGTTGATTTGACGCAGCACGCGGTAAACGTCGACCGGGTCGGCGTCAAGGTCGAAACTGAATCGCTTCGACAAGACCACCTGAAAGATATCCCCGGCCTTGATGTACTCTTTCGCAGCCTGCACCGCAGCACAATACTGTTCTGAGGTCGGCGACTGCCTGATCTGAAGCGCGGCAAGATCCTGTTTCTGCGCTGCCTCAGATTCATCCGGCGGTACCACTAAGGGCTCGTCGACCGGGCGGGCTCCGTCGCGAGTTAGGGCGTCCAGCCGTTCGATTGCCAGGTCGTAGGCGGCGTCGATCTCTTCTGCGGTCGGGGAATCACTCAGTAGAGCAACTGACACCAGGGTCACCCGTTGGCGCCAGTGGTCGAATACCGCCAAATCCCCAATGACCTCAAGTACGGCGTCAGGGTAGTCACGGTCATCGGTTGCGTTAGCCGGAATGTCTTCGACTTCGCGGATCACGTCGTAGCCCAGGTAGCCCACTACCCCAGCCACCAGAGGCGGTAGGTCAGGCAGCTCCGGCGCCTGGTAGCGATCCAAGAGGAGCTCCAGCGGCTTCAGGATTCCTTGATCCAGCGGCAGGTCGTCATCGGGCAGTGACCCGGACAGCTCAACATCAAGCCCGCGAGCCGTGAGCGTGGCGTGCGGTCGGCGGCCGACGAAGCTGAACCGGCTCCACCTCTCGCCGTTCTCCACCGATTCCAGGCAGAAGCCAGGCTCGTCTCCGACGCAACGCAGGAACGCGGCCAACGGTGTAATCAGATCGCCCAACAGCTGCCGATGGACGGGAATAGCCCGATAGTCAGCAGCTAGGTCCCGAAATTCATCCCGGGTCAGGGTCACACCGCCCCCTTACTGGTCTGAACCGAATGACCGGAAGAAACAGCTGTATTGGCCTGTGTGACAGGCTCCGTCGCCCTCCTGGCGGACTTTGAACAGCAACGTGTCACCGTCGCAGTCGTACGACGCCGATTGGATCCACTGGCGCTCGCCTGAGGTCTCCCCCTTGCGCCAAACCTCTTGGCGCGAGCGGCTCCAGAACACGGTCCGCCCCTCGTCCAACGACAACTGAAGCGTCTCGGCGTTCATCCACGCCATCATCAACACCTCGCCGTTCGTAACGTCTTGCACGATCGCCGGCACCAAGCCGTCTGAGTTGTAGCTGACTGCTGCGAGTTCACCTTCGGACGCTGCGATGACTTGGCCCTGACTGGTTCCTGACATACCTTGCAGGCTAGCCCCGCGGCCCAATGTCCGCCCCGGTTATTGGGGGCTCATGACCAGCGGTCGACCGCCGGTTGGCTGGCAGGCGCGGCCTAGAGGTACAGACCCATTGGCGAGTCGTCGAGGCGCTCGGCAGCGACGGCGTGAATATCGCGCTCTCGCAGGATGATGAAGTCTTTTCCACCAACCTCAACCTCGTAGCGGTCTTCTGGGTTGAACAGGACGCGGTCGCCTAGTTCCATCGACCGCACACTCGGGCCGGTGGCCACAACCTCAGCCCAGGTGAGGCGCTTGCCGACTTGAGCCGTAGCGGGAATGAGAATTCCGCCGGTCGACTTTCGGTCACCGTCCGGCCCTTCGAGCTGGACGAGAATCCGGTCATGCATCATCTTGATCGGGAGGCCTTCGGATGCCTTGGCTGGGCGCTGAGGTCCGGCCAATCCGCGGGAAGGCTCCGACATTGCCCCTGAGGAAGACGGGTCGTCGCTGTCAACCGGATCAGCACGATCGCCGGCATCAACATCGTCCGCCCGCTCAGGCTCATAATCGATGTCGACGTTGTCGGTGTTGGCCACCATTGCCTCCGGGACGAGTAGATGGGAACGGCATCGACCGCCGCACTTCTAGGATGACTGGGTCAGTGTATCCGTTGGCCGCCTCTTGGCTCGGCGCGACCTGGACCGGTGGAACCACAATCATGCATGGGGCGAAGTGACACAACAAGACGATGCAAACGAAGCCGCGGTGACCGTCCAGAGGCTCGCCCTCAGAACTGGCGACGGCTTGGCGTTGCGGGCCGAACGGGCCGGAGTCGAGTCTCCGGCATCAGACCAACTTGCCATCGTCATCTGCCACCCACACCCGCTGCACGGCGGAACAATGTTCAACCCGGTGGTAGGCACGCTGTTCGACGCCGCCCAACGAACAGGGGTCGAGGCGCTCCGATTCAACTTCCGCGGAACCAACGGCTCCGAAGGCCAGTACGAAGGCGGGCAGGGAGAGCGTCTCGATGCCTTGGCCGCAGTGGAGGCAGTGTCCACTTGGACCGAACCGACCCAGTCCGAAGAGCAAACGGGCGGGCCGCAACGCAGGATCGTGATGGCCGGCTACTCGTTTGGCGCCGATATCGCTCTCCAGGTAGACCATCCGGCAATCGTCGGCTGGGTTGCCGTCGCTCCGCCACTGATGTTGCTTGACGACAACAGCAAACCTCCAGCCGGTGACGATGACCGTCCCACGCTGGTCCTTGCCGGAACCGACGACCAGTTTCGAACGGCCTCAGCGGCATCATCGATCCTTGCCGATTGGGCAAGCACAACTGTGAGCGCCATCGAAGGTGCCGACCATTTTTTGGCCGAGCACCTGAGCTCAGTCCGAGACGCAACCCTGCACTTCGTCGACGATCTCTAGGTCGGCCAGGCGACGTCTGGCGCCATTCACGCCTCGTCGGTGGGCCTCACCACGAGGCCTGCTTCGGTCAACGACGCTTTCGCCTCGGCGATGGAAGCCTCACCAAAGTGGAAGATAGAAGCTGCCAGGACGGCATCAGCTCCACCCTCGATGACCCCCGGGGCGAGATGCTCCACCCCACCGACGCCGCCCGAGGCGATGACCGGCACCGAGACGTTGTCGGCAACGGCGCGAGTCATGGCATGGTCGAATCCCTCACGAGTCCCGTCACGATCCATTGAAGTCAGCAGAATCTCTCCGGCCCCGAGCTCCACGACCTGACTGGCCCAGGCGACGACGTCATGCCCAGTGGGTTTGCGCCCTCCGTGGGTGTAGACCTCGAATCCAGACTCCAGGGGCTCTTCCCTCTGCTCAGAGTCAGCTGACGCCCGCCTTCCGTCGATGGCCACCACACAGCACTGCGACCCGAATTCCGACGCGATTTCACTCACGAGTTCAGGGCGGGCAACCGCAGCAGAGTTGATCGAGACCTTGTCCGCTCCTGCTCTTAGCAACTGTCGGGCATCGTGGACCGAACGAATTCCGCCTCCGATGGTGAATGGGATGAAAACTCGCTCGGCGACTGCTGCCGCCATCGCCACCGTTGTCTCCCGCTCCTCATGAGTGGCTCCGATGTCCAAGAACACCAGCTCGTCGGCGCCCTGTTCGTTGTAGACCGCCGCCAACTCAACCGGGTCACCGGCATCGCGAAGATCTACGAAGTTGATGCCTTTCACGACTCGGCCGTCGGCCACGTCGAGGCAGGGAATGACCCGCACAACTCTCATCGCTTGCCCTCCGCTCCCATGCCGGGACCGGCCTCGGCCAGGTGGGCCAACGCCTCGGTCACGGTGAAGGCGCGCTCGTAAAGCGCCCGACCGACGATGACCCCGTCCAACTTCTTGATGTTATCCTTGGCGGCACGGCCAGCACTGGCATCCGCACCGACACTGTTCTCATCGTCAGCCCGGGTTGCGACAACCCCCACTAAGGCGTTCAGATCCTTCAATTCGCCGACACCCCCGGAGGCAATGACCGGCAGATCGGTCTCCGTCAACAGCTTGGTTAGACCTTCGACGTCGGGACCGGCCAATGTGCCGTCCCGAGAGATCTCGGTCACCACCAGTGCTTCGGCTCCAGATTCGGCGAATCGTGCTGCCATCTCCCCGACTCGAACTCCGCTTCGCTTGGTCCAACCATGAGTTGCCACTTCATCCCCGTAGGCATCAAGTCCAACCGCCACTGCGTAACCGGCATTGGACAGGTTGGCCACAAGCTCTGGCCGTTCGAGCGCAGCCGTGCCAATCACCACCCGGGTGACCCCACGGCCGAACAATGTTTCAGCTGCGGTTTCGCTTCGAACTCCACCTCCGACTTGAACCGGCACGTCTACCGCCTGGCAGATAGCGCCGATTACGTCACCGTTGGTGGCCTTTCCAGTAAGGGCGGCGTCGAGGTCAACCACATGGATGATTTCGGCCCCCTCGTTCTGAAAGGCCAGCGCCTGGTCAACCGGATTGTCGCTGTAGACGGTCTCCTGGTCGTAGTCGCCTTGATAAAGACGGACACATCGACCATCACGTAGATCGATCGCCGGGAAAAGCTTCATGGTCGATGAGCTTTCAGATTGTGCTGGTCGAGTTCTCCGACCGCGTGGCGGTCGAGCAGAAGTTGACGAAGCGGGCCAACAGGTTCAAGCCGGCGGTGGCCGACTTCTCGGGGTGGAATTGGGTGGCGAACACTCGCTGACGGGCTACCGCCGCGGTGACCGGGCCGCCATAGTCGACAGTGGCCACCGTGCAAGCGGTGGGCTCAGCCGAGAGGCTGTGCACGAAGTAGGTCCACTGCCCATCGAGTCCATCAAGCAGAGCACGAGTCATCTCACCAGCTCCGTCAAGATCGGGTTTTGACACGGCGATTCGATTCCACTGCATCTGAGGACGCTTGACCGAGTCGGACAGCCATCGGATCCGACCCGGCATAATCCCCAAACCGGCAACGTCCGGCGATTCGTCGGAGCCGTCAAACAGCATCTGCATGCCAACGCAGATTCCCATGAAGGGAGTATCGGCTTCGATGACGTCGTGAACCAATGAGTCCAGCCTGCTCCGACGAAGAGCGTTCATACAGGCACCGAAGGCTCCAACGCCCGGAAGGACGACGCCGTCGGCAGCTGTGATGGTGTCGGCATCATCGGTGAGGACAGCATTTGCGCCGGATACGTCAAGCGCTTTCTGAGCTGATCTGAGGTTGCCGATTCCGTAGTCGAGCACAGCGATCTTCGGTCGACTCACCTCTTCGATCACAGACTCCCCTTCGTCGAAGGGACCGATGATCCTTCGACACGCACAGCATCGCGAAGACAGCGGGCAAGACCCTTGAAGGCCGCCTCGATGATGTGGTGGACATTCCTACCCCTCCGCAGGGAGATGTGAAGAGTGATACCGGCAGACGTGGCCAGGCTCTGAAAGGCGTGTTCGGCCATCGACGGGTCAAAAGGCGGATTGCCGAGAGGAATGGCCTCCGGAAGCTCAACGTCCCAGACGAAGAACGGGCGGCCAGATAGATCCACGGCAACCTCTACGAGAGCTTCATCCAATGGGTAGAGGCCGCTGGCGAACCGTCGCACCCCGGCCTTGTCGCCGAGGGCCTCGGCCAATGCCTGGCCAAGGACGATAGATGTGTCCTCGATCGTATGGTGCCCGTCAACGTGTAGATCGCCGGTGGTCTTAACCATCAGGTCAAAGCCGCCGTGTCGGCCCAGTTGATCGAGCATGTGGTCGAAGAACGGCAGCCCGGTGTCGACACCGGAGGTTCCGGAGCCGTCCAGATTCAGGCTCAGTGAGATTTCGGTTTCTTTGGTGGAGCGATGACGCTCACTTCGCCTGGCAGCCGCCTGAGTCGGTGACTGATCGGGCGCTATCTGAGGGTCGTTCATGACTGCTCCAGTATGTCAGCCATGGCTGCCAGGAAGACCGAATTTTCGGTAGTTGAGCCGATCGTCACCCTCAAGCAACCCTCCAACCCCCGCCAGCTCGATGTATCGCGTATCAGCACGGAGCGGTCGACCAGCCGTTGCCAGATATCTGTCGGCGCCTCCACCGGTGGGCGGAAGAGAATGAAGTTGGCCGCCGATGGCCAAACCCGGCAGTCCAACTCAGCTAGCCGTCCGGCCACGCGGTTACGCTCAGCCTTGACGCCATCGACGCGGGCAGTCATTGCCTCTCCATGATCGAGCGCGGCTATGCCCATTGCCTGCTTCATCGAGTCAAGGTGGTACGGAAGGGTTACAGCCTCCATCGCCTTCACGAGCCAGTCTGGGGCGATCATGTATCCGAGGCGCACGCCAGCCATCGCCCATGTCTTGGAGTACGTCTTGACCACGGCCAAAGACCTGCTCTCGTCGACTAGCTCGGTCGCCGACCATGGGGCGAACTCCCCATAGGCTTCGTCGACAACCAGCAGGCCACCTGCCGATTCGACCGCATCAAGTACCGCTTCGACGGTCGATCTCGGTTCGAGCATTCCAGTGGGGTTATTGGGCGAGCACAAGAACGTCACCGCAGGCTGGTGAGAGTCCACCGCTTCTCGGGCACTCTCCGCCGACAGCTCGAAGTCGGTCCCACGGGAAAGCGCAACAGCTGTCGAACCGGTGGTGAGCGAAAGGTGGGAGTGCAGGGCGTAGGTGGGCTCGAACGTGAGCGTTGTTCGACCCGCACCGGCGTAGGTCATTAGCAGATTCTGGAGGACTTCGTTCGAGCCGTTGGCGCAGTAGATCCGTGACGCCGACTGGCCAACGGCGGCCCCTACTGCGTGACGAAGTGCAACGGCGGAGCGATCCGGGTAGCGATGCCACAGAATCTGTTTGGCCTCGGCCAACACCTGTTCTACGAATTCCTTTGGCGGGCCGAGTGGCGACTCGTTGGTGTTCAGGCGCACATCGACACGCACCTGGGGTGAGTGATAGCCGCTCATGGCGGCCAGGTCAGCCCGCACCGTCGGCCGTGTTCCCTGCTCCGAGTTGGTCATCGGCCAGCCTCATCAAGTGAACGCAGTCGGAGCCGAATGGACTCGGCATGGGCGTCCAAGCCCTCGACTTCAGCCAAGGCCACTACGTGAGGGCCGAGCGTGGACATTGTCTCGCTCGAAGCTGAAATCACGTGGTGGTCCTTCACAAAGTCAGCCACCGTTAGAGCGCTGGCGAAGCGGGCCGAGCCGTAGGTGGGAAGCACATGGCTCGGCCCGGCGACGTAGTCGCCCAGGGAGGCCGGCGACATGTTGCCACAGAAGATGGCGCCAGCGTTGTTCACCCTGTCAGCCATTTGCTCGGCGTCGCGGCACTGCAACTCAAGGTGTTCGGGCGCAATGGCGTCCACCACGGCAAGAGCCTGGTCCGGACCATCGACCAATGCCACGTAACCTCCCTCGGCAAAGGTCGATCGAACCTCGTTAGCCCGGGGCGACGACAACAACAGCTCATCTCCTGCACGACAAACGGCATCGGCCACGCTTTCATCCCAGGTAACGAGCCAAGACAACCCATCCGGGCCGTGCTCGGCCTGGACAATGACGTCGATGGCGGCGAAGTGTGGATCGGCCGTATCATCGGCCACCACCACGACTTCGGACGGACCGGCAAACGCCGCGGCAACGCCAACGTCTCCGCCGACTTCTTGTTTTGCCAAGGCAACGTAGACATTGCCCGGACCAGCTATGACATCGACAGGCCGTATCGTCTCAGTGCCGTAGGCCATGGCGGCGATGGCCTGAGCTCCACCGACTTGGTAGACACGGTCTACTCCGGCAAGCGTGGCTGCTGCCAGCACCGATGGCGCTACCTGTCCACGTGTCGGGTCCGGAGGAACGCAAAGCACAATGTTCTTGACACCTGCGACCCGAGCGGGCACAGCTGTCATCAGGACCGTAGACGGGTATTCGGCCCTTCCGCCGGGGACGTACAATCCGGCAGACTGAACCGGCCGCTGTGACGCTCGGATCCGCATTCCGTTTCGCTCGTAGGACTCGACCGGACGCACCTGGTGTTGGTGGAACTGTTCGATGCCGTCGATGGCCGCCCTCATTGCGTTCAGAACGTCAGGCGCTACCTGATCGACGGCCTGTGCAAGCTGCTCCTCCGGCACAAGGACATCAGTTATGTCGACTCGATCGAATCGAGCAGTGAGCCGTCGAAGCGCAGCATCGCCGTCGGCCCGTACCTCGTTGATGATCGAGCGAACGGCCTCTCGGGGCTCATCACCGGCAATCGTTGGCCGAGGCAGCTCGCTGCTCGGCTCCCAGCCACTGGGCCGATTCCGCAGGTCCAACCTGTTCAGCATCTCCGGCGATCCTCCTCGCAGCTGACGTCGCCGACACCGACGGTACCGTGACTTCTATGGCACTGGACCGAATTGCCCTGAGCTCACTGGCTGCGACTTTGGAGGACCTGGTTGCCCGTCTGGGCTCCCTGGCCGCCGAGGCGGGAGACGACGAAGAAGGAGCCCTCGAGTTGCTTGAGGTCGAGCGTCAATTGATCACCGCTAGCCGACGACTGTCAAAGGCTACTCGATTCCGCTAAAGCAGTTCATCGTCATTTCCCTATCTGTGCAGCCACCAATAGCCATGTAAGACCAAGGAACGCTATTGATATAGACAAATAGCGATATACAGAGATCGATCTACATGCACATATGCGACAACGCCAGAATCAGATCTAGACCAACTTGACTAGCAATGCCCTCGCCAGCCTTCCTCATCGACAGGTAGAGGGCTAGGAGCCTGCTACACCACTGATCAGAGGGATTTCGACTAACTTCGCCGCAAAATGACGTCAGCGCCTCAGAAAACTGAGACGCTGACGGCGCGATACGGGGCGGCGGATCCCCGGTCTCGCTGCTACCAGGTGGCGGGAACCTGGTAGCAGTCACAATACGCAACCTTTAGTTGACTTTGGTGGATTTATCCAAAAAAATTCAAGCCTGAGACTCTAAAAGCCAACAACTCTTTGACCAGTGTCATCCTGCTCCGGGCTTCTAATTTGAGACAGATGCGCTCGGGCAGAAGTCATTGAGAACACACTCGTCGCAGCGAGGCCGGCGGGCGATACAAACCCTTCGACCATGAAGGATCATTCTCAGACTGAACAGACCTCGCTCGGCAGCCGGGATCATGGGGTTAAGTTCAAGCTCCACTTTCACCGGATCGGTCTCCTCAGTCAGATTCAGCAGGCCACCAAGTCTTAAGACGTGAGTGTCGACGGGCAGACCCGGTAGGTCCAGCGCAACGCTACGAACAACGTTGGCCGTCTTTCGGCCAACGCCAGCCAGTCCTGTTAGGTCTCGCATCGAGGTCGGAACTCGACCGTCGTGCTGGTCGATCAGCTGTTGGGAACACTTGATAATGCTCTTGGTCTTGTTGCGGAACAGTCCAAGAGACCCGATCAACTCCTCAACGACAGCTGGCTCAGCCGCCGCTAGCTCATAGGGATCCGGATACCGGGCAAAAAGACCCGGCGTAACCTTGTTCACCCCTACATCGGTTGCCTGCGCAGACAGGATCGTGGCGATGAGAAGCTGAAACGGCGAGTCGTGATCCAACTCGCATTCGGCGTCTGGATACTCGTCGGTCAAGCGCTCGTGAGTGCGGCGAGCGCGTCCCTTTGAAGAACGTGGGCGTGCCATGGTGCATCCTCCTTATCGGCAGCCTATTGCTTCGCCGGCGGACCCGTTCGACCAGCCACCCCGCAAATGGGAGTACCGGGTAGGTTGGTTTGTGGTGAAAGCTCATAGAGGCGATGACAAGTGGCTGGAGCGCAACAACCTGCTCCTGGTGGACGGCGCACATCAGCGGAGCGCCCGTCTGATGGCCTATGCCCGTGAACTCGTCGTGGCGCTGCCCGACCGCATGAAGGACGATCGCTATCTTTCATCCGATCTCTCGTCTTCGCCACGCTCCGCGGCAATCGTCAGCGATGCTATTGCTTCCGCTCCCCTGGCCTTTGTTGGCGGATCCACTAATGGACAGCTACTACAACTTGATGCTCTGGCCAGTCGATCTGGATCAACCTCGGCCGACGACGTGGCGACAGCGCTAAGGCTCTTGGTTAACCACCTCGAATCGCTGCCGGGCGACAGCGTGTACGACAACGGGACGGACACCGAAGTCTGGACACGTCCTGACGAAGGTGACGTGGCGACCGCCGTCGCCGCCATGGGTTTTCATCGCACCCGATCCTTGCATCAGCTTCGAATGGCATTACCCGGTTCGAACCCGCCGATCGCCACCCGAGCCTTTGATCCAGTCAGGGACTTGTCCGAGGTGGTTCGAGTCAACAACGAGGCGTTCGCCAGTCATCCAGACCAGGGAAACCAAACCGAGCAGACCATTGGAGATGTACTTAAAGAACAATGGTTTGAACCAGCCGGCCTCCGTGTTCTTGACGATCCGGAGGGCAGTGGTTCGATGGCAGGGTTCTGCTGGACAAAGATCCACCCGTCCGGCAACTACCTTCCAGCCACCTACCCCGCAAGTGGCTCACCAGCCGTAGCAATCGGCGAGATCTACGTCATAGGACTGGACCCGAAGCACCACGGTATGGGCCTTGGTGTTCCGCTTGTTGCCGCCGGTCTTTCTTGGTTGGCTGAGCAGGGTCTCGGTGAGGTCCTGCTCTATGTCGAGTCCGACAACAAACCGGCGCTGCGAACCTACGAGCGACTCGGCTTTACGGTCAATCGCACAGATACTGCATGGAGACGCACGGCATGACTGAGAATTCAACGTCGCTGGAATTGCAGGGTGATATTCCGCCGGAGGACTCGCCAAGCGCCCCGCCCGGATCCTCGCCGTGGACGCCAAGCCTGGAGGAATGGCAAACACTGCTCGACGGTGAGCCTTCGTACCGGCTAGATCAACTTTGGCGGGGCCTCTACTCCGAACAGCTGGAACCGAACGAAATCTCGACACTCCCCAAAGGATTGCGGCAACGGATTGGCGAGCACTTCAAACCATCGCTTGATCTCGCAACCAAACAGTCGGCGGACGACGGCAAGACCATCAAATGGCTGTGGGCGCTTCCCGACGGCTCGAGCATCGAAACCGTACTAATGCACTACAACCGCCGCTCAACGGTTTGTGTGTCGTCTCAGGCCGGGTGCGCCATGGCCTGCGGCTTCTGCGCCACAGGGCAGGCCGGATACGAACGACATCTGACAGTCGGTGAAATCCTTGAGCAGGTTGTTAGCGCCCAACGCCAGGCGGCTGAAATCGACAGCCGACTTTCCAACGTGGTCTTCATGGGGATGGGTGAGCCGATGGCCAACTACGACCGGGTGTTGGAATCTGTTAGGCGACTGATCACCGACATGGGAATCGGAGCCCGCAAAATTACCGTTTCAACGGTCGGCTTGGCCCCACAAATGCGACGACTAGCTGGTGAAGGCCTCCAGGTCGGGTTAGCTCTGTCCCTCCACGCCGCCAACGACGATTTGAGGACCGAGCTCGTACCGGTCAACAAGCGACACCCCATAGACGAGCTCATCGACTGCTGTCAGCAGTTCAGACGAACCACTGGACGTCGCGTCTCGCTCGAATGGGCCATGATCGACGGCGTCAACGACCGGGATTCCGACGCTGATGAGCTGGCCTCTGTGGCCCGACGAGCGCACGCACACATCAATCTCATTCCGCTGAACCCCACCCCTGGTTGGCCGACTGTCGGTACACCACCAGATCGCATCGACGCCTTTGCCCGCCGCTTGACCGATCGGGGAGCAAACGCCACGATTCGGGCCAACCGAGGCACGGATATCGACGCAGCCTGCGGCCAGTTGGCCGGATCGGTGGCCAAGCATAAGACGGGGGCTCAGGCCGTGACCTTGGGGCCGTCGCCCGGAACCAAAGGTGGGCGAACATGACTCACCATCTCGAATCATTGTCCGGCTGAACGCTTACACTTGTGGCATGAATCAGTGGTTCAACGGCTCACACCCGCAGACCCTTCAAGCCGGTGTCATCCTCGGCTACATCAGTGCGGTGTTCGGGCTCCTGGCAGGATTCCTGTTCCCCTTGTTTATCGGAATGGGGGCCGGGGCCTTCGTCACCGCAAACAACAAGCGATGGGGTTACTACCTCCTTGCCATCTGCGCATCGGTCGTGGCGGTATTTCGGGTGCTTGGACTGGTAAACGTGGTTATCGGATCGTTCAGCGTGGTCGGCTTCTTGTTCGCCCTCAACGGTCTGATCTTCCCAGTGGCCCTGGCTGCTGCAGTGCTCCATGCCAACTCCCGTGAATACCAGAAGGTCTGGTTCGAGTAGCCGCTGCGTTTCTGTAGCTTGGTCTTCGGCCACAAACCCTCCATGCGAGCAGCCAAGCCGCTGACAGGAGCACTGCTCGTCCTTATCCTGCTGGTGATGGCCGGATGCTCGACTGCGCCGGACGAGGCAAGTCAGATCGACGATCAACTGACTCCTGACACCTCGTCAGATACCGCTCAGGATCAGAACGGATCGCCGGCACCGTCGCCAAACGCAGAGCAATCCGATGCTGAGCCGGCGAGAGGCGAGGAACCGCTAGCCGATCCATCGGTGCCACCGGTGAGATGGGAATCGTGTGCAGGCAATCTCGAATGTGGTGAACTGGCGGTCCCGCTGGACCACTTCGACACCGACATCTCCGACGGGACCGGGGCCTCGTGGCCAGTCGCCCTCGTCCGTCGACCGGCGACCGGCGACCCCCTTGGATCAATCATCATCAACCCTGGCGGTCCAGGGGCTTCGGGTGTGGACTTTGTGTCATCGTCATTTTCGCTCGGTTCGGCGGTGGAAGAGCGCTTTCATCTCGTCGGGTTCGACCCGAGAGGTGTGGGAGCCAGCGGTACGGTCGACTGCAACGTGGACCGGTCGCAGGGACCACTTCCCGACTACCAGCCTGACGATGCCGTCGAGCTGGAAGAGCTTGACAGAATGGCTGAGACTCTGGCGAACAGGTGTCTCACACAAGCAAGTGCGGAATTGGCGACGCTCAGCACAGCCCAAGTGGTTGAAGATCTTGAACTCCTTCGTCTCGCTTTAGGAGAAGCCGAGCTGAACTTCATTGGACTCAGCTACGGAACGTACCTCGGCGTGGCCTACGCTCAGCGATATCCGAACAACATCGGGCGACTGGTTCTCGATGGTGTGGTGCCCCCGGAAGTAACGCTGGAGAATCTACTCCTCCAACAAGCGGCGGCCTTCAGCGACGCTGCCGAGCGGCTGGATGAGGCCTGCATTCAGCACACCTTGTCGTCGTGTCCGGGCGACGGGTTCCTAGCTGCGTTCGACCCCGTCCTGGCCGCCCTCGAGGTACAAGACGCTGGCGAGGTCGGCCCGACAGAACTAGCAATGGCCACGCTCTTCGCGCTCTATACCGACGAGCTTTGGTCCACCTATCTCAATGCCTTGGTCGACGCTCAAACAGGAGATTTCGTCGGGGTAGAACGGCTCAGCGATTTCTTTCTCACCGCTGTCGACTTCATCCCATACGCAGCTTATGTCTGCAATGACCTGGACCGACCGTCAACACCGCTTGAGTGGGACGGCCTAACCAATCGCTCAGTCGACGTTGCGCCCCGATTCGGCGCCGCCATCGCCAGCGAGTTGAGAGTTTGCGCTCATTGGCCAGCCGAGACTCAGAGCGACAGTGACAACCGACCCAGTGGAGAGGACTGGCGTCAGTCGGTGGCCCTGATTGTCGGCACAACCGGTGACGCGGCTACTCCTTTGGCCAACAGTCGTCAGCTCCATGACGAGCTGCCGAACAGCGCGCTCGTGGTGGTTGAGGCCGCTCGCCACACGTCGGTCGGTGCCAGCGACTGCCTCTCGGAGGTGCTCGAGGAGTACCTGCTCGATGGTCAGCTTCCGAATACAGTCACTCAGTGCCCGTCTTAGCCGAAGGGAGCGGGCCCGATGCCTCAACCATGTGGCCCAGGATCTGTGACGATTGGCCGTCTTGCGCCGATTGAACCGGCTGGAGCCCTACGGTGGCGTCATGAGCGAGATGCCAGCAGATCGGCTTCCCACCGGGTCGGAGAAGCGTGCGGCCGTCCAATCGATGTTCGACACGATTGCCCCCCGCTACGACTTCGTCAATCGCATCATGACATTCAGGCTCGACGTTAGATGGCGTCGGATCACTCAAGAATCTCTTCGACTCGGTCCGGGTTCTGTTGTCCTCGATCTCGCCTGCGGCACTGGTGACTTTTGCGTCGAGCTGGAGGAAAAAGGGCACCGACCGGTCGGTGTTGACCTCTCATACGGGATGCTGGCCGCTGCCCGCACCGCATCGCCGCTCGTTCACGGTGACCTACTTGATCTTCCGGTCTCCACCAGCTCGGTTGACGCCGCTGTTTGCGGTTTCGCCCTAAGAAACCTGGTCGATCTCGACATCTTCTTCCGAGAGCTCTTCAGAGCAATCAGGCCTGGTGGACGCATCGCGCTGCTTGACGTATCGGAACCGGAAAACGCCCTCATTCGCTACGGACATGGTGTGTACTTCAACCGTGTTGTTCCTCTGATCGGCGGACTGCTCTCCGACAGGACGGCCTACGGCTATCTTCCACGGTCAGTTAGCTATCTACCGGAGCCAGCGATCATGACGGCCAAACTGGTCGATGCAGGCTTCGACGAAGTAGCCCGACGACAGTTGACCGGCGGCATCTCTCAGCTCCTCACCGCCACAAAGCCTCAGTGACAAGCGTCGATAACAAGCGTCGATAGAGGGTCTTTTCATTGACGGCTCCGGTCCGATAGGACTCAGTGAGCGAGACCCAATCGCGGCGTTCGGACTATGACCGAACATCAGCAGACCGGAACCGAGACGAAACGCTTGCTGGCCGCGGCCGACCGACCGTCTCGGTCATAATCCCCACCTTCAATGAAGCCGACAACATCGAAGTGCTGCTGGATCAACTGCGTATACGGCTTGATGCTGATCGCTATGGCGACGACTACGAAATCATCGTCGTCGACGACGACTCTCCGGACGAGACCTGGCGCTTAGCAGGAACGATCGCTGAACAAGATGGGAGGGTATCAGTTGTCCGCCGAGCCAGCGATCGAGGACTGGCGTCAGCGGTTCTAACCGGGCTGAGCGTGGCCTCCGGTTCAGTGTTAGTCGTCATGGATGCCGACCTTCAGCACGACCCGGCCGTCGTCCCACGCCTCGTCGCTCCAGTCCTCGACGGCGGCAGCGACATCTGCGTCGCCTCCCGCACTAGCGGCGGCGGAAGCTTCGGCCGGTTTGCTCGCAGCAGGAAGCTCATCTCCTTTACCGGCAACTCGGTGGCCCAACTGCTTCTGGGGACTCAATGCACGGACCCCATGAGCGGCTTCTTCGCTGTGTCAAGGACGTACTACGAAACCGTTGCGCCCATCATCAACCCTCGCGGGTTCAAGATCCTTCTCGAGTTTCTGGCTCGGGGCAAACGCCCGCAGGTAGCCGAGGTCGGTTACCGATTTGGAGAGCGCCTCGGAGGCGAGACCAAACTCAACCGATCAGTGGTGTTGAACTACCTGGCGGCACTAATCACGTTGTCCGCAGGGCGAATTCTCCCAGCAACATTCGTGATATATCTGGCAGTCGGCCTCGTCGGGTTGGGAGTTCGGGCCGTCGTAGAACAGGTCGGACTGATGATCTTGGATCCGTCGTCGGCGGCAATGGCGGTCGTGCTGGCAGTCGAGTCCGGCCTCATCGTCAACTATCTTCTCCACAATCGGATCACCTTCGAGCCATTCCGACATCGAGGAGTACACACGCTACGAGGTCTGGTCTCGTTCCACGTAGTCAGCCTGCACGGGCTCCTGGTTCATGCCGGGGTCATGGCGATGCTGGCTCCGTCGGGCCCAGAGCCAAGCGCCGACCTAGTGGCCACTACGTTCTCGGGTCCATTTATTCTGGCCGGCGCTCTGGCAACCATCGGGAACTACCACATCAACGCCGGCACCACTTGGCAGACCTGAATCATGTAGTTTCCAGCCGTCAGGTGAGCTTGCCCAGAACGACTCTGACCAGCCCGGCAATCTGCTCGACAGCCATCTGGTATTGACGCCGAGAACCACCGTAGGGGTCGTCGACATCCCAGTTCGATCCCAGATACTCCTCCGGGTGACGATCGGTGTTGAGACGGGCAACAAATTGCTGAACGGCTATCGGCTTGTGTTCTCGGTTCAAGATTTCGGCCGCTTGGCGAATCGGCACGATCTTTGGGAACGCAGTGGGTACAAGCGCCGTCGCTTGCTGCACGTGGCTGCTCTCCATCGTCAGAAGCAGATCGGCTGCCCGAATACTGGGATCATCCAAGCAGTAACTGCGATGTTGCGAAAGATCTAGACCACGACGAGACAAGACATCGACCAGAGTGGACGGTGGCTTGCGGCCGGCGGCTAGGAAGCCAGCCGACCTGAAGAAGAAGTGGTTCTCTCCGGCCGATGAACGTGCAAGCAGCTCGGCGGTCGGGCTGCGACAAATGTTGGCCGTACAAACAAATAGAACTCGACGCCGCCGATCACGACCGGTCAAGATCTATCGAACGTCGCTCCGCTCAACAGCACCAAAATGGTCTTAACCAGAATGGCCAGGTCTCGACCGAATCGAAGGTCGGCGACATAGCCGACGTCGAGGTGAAGGCCCGAGGCGATGCTGTTGCGCGCCCGCAGTGAAGAAATCTGAAAAGTACCAGTCACCCCAGGCCGCGTGATGTGGCGGGGATGGACCAAGAACCGTTGTCTGACCGCGACATGTGTCAGTTCGGGCCGGGGACCTACCAAGCTCATGTCGCCCTTAAGGACATTCAGGAGCTGGGGCAGTTCATCAAGGCTGTGGGCCCGGATGAATCGGCCGAACGGCGTATGCCGCGGATCGTCGGCGCTCTTGTGCCTAAGGCGCCGGTCGACGCCTACAAACGGCCGCGACTGCCTACGCCGGTCGGGCAGCATCGACCGGAACTTGAGGATGTGAAACGGGACACCGTCACGGCCTACTCGTTCCTGCCGGAAGAAGATTCCACCCTTGCCAAGCTTTACCCGAACCAGAATGGCCAAAATCAAGAACACCGGTGCCAACACAACTAAACCAACAAACGAAACGCCGATATCGAAGAACCGTTTGCCGTGTCGTGCGTACCATGAGTGATTCGGAAGAAGAATCTGAGGTACCGCCACCGGGCGGTCGAGGAGTTGGGGCTCCCTCGTTCTCAGCTTCAGTTCCACGCTCGTCACATCTACCTACCCTCTGCGGCGTAAATTGACTTAGACGAGGCAACGATAGTAACCGCGAGGCCCGAATTGGGTCATACCACCCATGTTTCGAGTTCTCCGTCGCTTCCCTCAAGCGACCGGCACGATTCGCTGCCTGCCTCTCACCCGTCTAGCTGACCTACGTCTTGGTGCGAAGCGTAACCTATCCGCAATGCGGCTGGCTTCTATCTATACCAAATCCTAACTATCGCCGGCGGGGGCTGAACCGGGGTCAAATTCCTGGTCGACTGGGCGATCAGGATGGCGGCTACGGTGTTTGCCGAGGGTGTCGGCACATTCCGGGTTCGGTCTGTAGAGGTTCGATGAATTCAAGTTCGGTCAATGCATCTCCGGATGAGTCCTCAGGGCACGGAGGCACAGGTGAGCCAAGGTCAGTTAGCGTCGCCATCTTGACCTTCAAGCGGCCGAGTGATCTCCAGCGCTGCCTTGGCGAAGTACTTGTTGCCATCGACCGCGATCCGGCAGAGGGCTTCAGCTTCAGCGAAATACTGGTGATCGACAACGACGCAGCCGGTTCCGCTCGAACGGTGGTTGAACCGACAACCGGAGCCCCCGTCGCTGTCCGGTATCTATGCGAGCCGTCACCAGGGGTGGCTAACGCCCGCAATCGAGCGCTTGCCGAATGCGACACCGACGTGTTGTTGTTCATCGATGACGACGAGGTACCGACCACTGATTGGCCGAACGGTCTGCTAGCGGCGATGGCTGAGTCAGGTGCCGCCATGGTGGGCGGGCCGGTAGACACCCGTTTCACTACCCAGCCACCTGACTGGGTGGTTGAGGGATCGTTCTTCGAACGAGACAATCCAGCTCACTTGGCTACTCAAGACTGGCTGCGCTCCGGCAACCTTGCGCTGGACATGAGAGCGGTCAACGCAGCACGGCTCTCCTTCGACGCACGACTTCGGGTTAGCGAGGACGTGGCGTTCACCCGTGCCGCCGCGGCATCGGGTCTCAAACTTGTGTGGAGCCGACACGGATCGGTGGCCGAATATGTCGGCCCAGATCGCTTCACTGTCAAGTGGCGTTGCCGTCGAGAATATATGGCTCAGCGGGGTTGGGCCGACACCACAATGAGCTTGAGCGATCAGGACGGACCGGCGTTGCGTACTGCGCTGCGGGGTGGACATCTCCTGGCCACCGGGTTTGTTGGCGTGGCCCGGGCGGTGTTCCCTCCGTCGAAAGCCCGAGCGGTCCAGGGTTTGGCCACGTTCTGCGGCGGGCTTGGCCGTCTGCGCGGTCTGCGGCCCGGTTGAGCCACGGTGCGAAGGTAGAGTCAACAACTGGTTGAATACATGCCCATGATGTACCGGCAGCGATTACATCAACGGCGAGAACTGGATACAATCTTCCAAGTGGCAACTCGGCATACCGCCGCGCCACATGCAGGTACCGCAACTCGGAGGCAACCGAACAGGTCATGATGTACCAAGGTGGCAGTATGCCTCCCGAGTCAGCACGCCTTGAGGATTATCTGCGTGCTATCCGGCTGCGTAAATGGCTCGTTTTGGCGTTGACGCTTCTAGGAGCGATCGGTGCGTTCTTGTTCGCGACCAGTCGCCAGCCGACGTATACAGCTGAAGCCACGGTGCTGGTCCGCCCGTCGCCTGCCGAGGCCCGAATTCCCGGTCAACCCGATCCAGTCAACCTCGAGCGAGAAGAACGCATTATCTTCTCCAACCAAATTGAGCAAGACGTCATCGACTCGCTTTCGGTGACTGCTCAACCCGGTGACCTCGTAGAGAATCTCGACGTCATCTTCGAACCGGACTCAGCGACTCTGACCATCGAGTACACCTCGACCTCCGCCGAGGCGGCATCCATCACGGCCAATGCCTACGCGTCCGCTTATCAACGGGACCGAGAAGGACAAGCCACTACCTATCTGCAAGCGGTCGCCGAGTCAGCGGGCGCAGATGTGGAGGCGCTCCAAGCTGCACTGGAGGCGGAGCAAATCAGCCTCGCCGATCTCAGCAGCAGGCGCTTCGATGCTGTGCAGGCCGGACGCAACGTTTCCGATATCGACGCCAGCATCGCCGTCCGCAGCACAAACGCCTCCAATCTCACGGCTCAGCTTCGCAACAGTGAAGGAGATCTTCGCGAGATTCAACAGCAGCTTGCTTCTCGACAAGAAGCAGCCCAAATCCTACAGGAGGCTCAGACGCCGAGCGGAGCCAACGGCTTCGGCCTTCCACTGACCGTTCTGATCGGAGCCTTCCTAGGCGCTATGGCCGGCATAGTTCTGGCCTTTCTCCTCGAACGACTCGACACGACGGCACGTGACGAAGACGATGTGGCAGTGGCGCTTGGCACTTCGGTCATCGGAGCCATTCCGACACTGGGTATCGGTGGCCGTGTTGGAACGGGCAGCCTCATCATGTTGTCGTCCAGCGGGTCCTCGCGTTTCACCGAGGCGCGCGAAGCATTCCGCCGCCTGCGTAGCTCAGTTCAATTTCTCAACTCGTCCAGTGGTATCAGCTCAATCATCATCACCAGTTCGACTCCTGCTGAAGGTAAGAGCCTCACCTCGGCCAACCTGGCGATCGCTCTGGCTCAGAACGGATCACGTGTTGTCCTTGTAAGCGGCGACCTTCGTCGGCCCACGCTTGAGCGCATGTTCGCCATGGAAGCCAATCGGCCCGGCCTGTCCGACTACCTGGCTCATGCTGCCGAACTCAACGCTGAGAAGGTCCCCGGGATCGACAACCTGTGGCTGATTCGAGCCGGCACCCCTCCGGATAATCCAGGTGAGTTGCTGAACTCCGATCGCTTCGAGCAGATGCTCAAGGAGCTGGAGCGAGAGCGGGTTGAATACATCATCGTCGACACTCCCCCGGTTTTGAGCACCGCAGACGCCGTCTCAGCAGCTCGCTTCGTCGACGGTGTCATCGTCGTCATCGATACTGAGCGGACCGACACCTCTGACCTCTTACAGGTCAGGAGCGACCTCGAACGAAGCGGTTCGAAGGTACTCGGTGCGGTGATGAACCGTCAGACGAGTTCTCGTAGCGGTGGCTTCCGCCGGGACCGATATACCAGCTGATGACGCTGCTGCAGGATCCAGGTCTGGCGCGGGCCACGGTCACCATCGAAGGAACCGATGTCCGCGGCCCACTGCAGCGTCACACTGACCCCCGATTTACCCCACCCGAGGCACCGGGATTCATCGAGCGATGGCTGGTGATTGCCACCGTCTTCGTACTGGTCCACGGGCTTCCAGTCGACTGGTTCCGTACGCGCGCCGGCTTTAAGGCCCAGGACGGCAACTTGAAGATGGTGATCGCCCAACTGGCGCTCATGTTGCTGGGCATCCTCCGAGTTGCAGGCTATTTGGACTGGCTGATTCGTGCTATCAAGCTGGACGGTTTGATCTTTGCCTTCGCCGGTCTAGCAATGGCGTCCACTGTTTGGTCGCCCGATGCTTTCGAAACAGCCAAGCAGTCGTTTGTATTCGCTGTTGTCACGCTGTATGCCGTCTATCTGGTCCTGCGGTTCACCTTGCGCGAGATCTTGATTCTCTTAGCCCGCATGTTCGCGGCCAGCGGAATCATCAACCTTGCGTTCGTGCTAGCCCTGCCGCAGTTTGCGCAAGATGACGGCTTCTGGGACGGCGTGTTCTTCCAGAAGAACGCTCTTGGGTTCACGGCGCTGTTAGCGGTGCCAATGCTGCTGGTTGCGGGTCGGGAGGGTGGTCAATTTCGAGCCCTCTACTACTTGTCGGTCCCTGTGCAGTTCATTCTGCTCATCGGCTCGCAGTCGAAGACCATGTTGGTGGCAACCATTGCCTCGGTAGGTCTGCTGTTTCTCTACCGCATGTTTCGCGGGCGGCGAACTCTGCGTGGCGCCGTGCTCCTCGGAGTACTGGTTGCCTCATTGTTCACGGTCGGCTTTGCCACCGCCAACCTTGGTCTTCTTACAGATTTTCTGGACAAAGACGTCACCCTCACCGGTCGTATACCCCTTTGGCAAGACCTACTTCCATTGGTCTCGGATCGCCCGCTTCTCGGCTACGGCTATGAGGCGGCGTTTGCCGGTTTCTACAGTCCCGTGCACGACATTTGGGTGACCATTGGTTGGCAACCGACCCACGCTCACAACGCTATTATGCAGGTGTGGATGGAGTTGGGCCTGGTGGGGGTCGCCATATTCGTCATCGGATTCTTCCGAGCGATGGCCCGTGCGTTGAACATGTTGACTGTTGTCCCCGGAGCCGTTGGGCTATGGCCGCTGGTCTACATCTCCGCCGCTCTCTTGACGAGCATCACCGAGTCAGGCATTGTGCATTCGAAGGTCGGCTGGATGCTGTTTGCAGTGGCCGCTTTATCAGCCTCGTACCACACGTCTGAGTCTGTCCCGGTCTAGTTCGGCCTTCACCAAGCCGCCGATTACCGCGCCAAACTACAGTTAGCCGACGAAGACGCTGTGGGCTCCGACGGTGGCATCAGCGGGGTCGCGATCGAGGCCGTTGTAGTCGTAGGTAAGTAGTGGGCTGACGTCGGTTGCCTTGCCGATGGCCGAGCTGGTCGAGAGCGGGCGGAAGTCGGCCTGCTTGTCATCAACAGAGGGGTTCCGAAGACCGGGGTCAGCGGCTTGGACGACGTCTTGGCCTGACACATCGCCCGGTTCACCCGACGTTATGACGAGGTTGCCCTCGGTCTCCACGTTGTCGGCGTCTCGGACAATGAGACCGGCGAGATCGGGGCTTGGCCAAACAAGATTGTTGAGAAACCGCACATTGGTGGCCTGGCCCGCGACCAACTCTCCCCGACCGCCGTCCAGGGCATCGGTGCGAACATTGTTGTACGTGGTGTTGAACATCACGTCGACATTGTTGGCCTTGAAAACCATAATGGCCCGGCCACCGTTGTCGAATACCACGTTGTTGGCGACCAGAACTCGACCGGTGTACGACGTGTCACGACCCTCGTCGATGATGATGCCGTTTCCGTCTGTGATCACAGAAAAGTCTCGCCAACGCGACTTGACCTTGTTCTCGTTCCGATAGATCCGGTTTCCGAGGATGCGGTCGTGGTAGCCGTCAGGGTCGGGGGGCTCCCCGTTGGTAGACGAGTGCCACAACGAGATGCCACTTCCCTGCACCGAGCTCCAGAACGCGTTTTCGAAGATCTCGTTGTTCAAAATCGCCAGGTTGGAACTCTCGACGGCTGAGATGCCGCTAGTCGGCATGTTCGACAACGTGTTGCCGACAAAGCGAACGTGATTCGAGTTACGAACCAATAGTGCATTGCCCCACGGGTCTGCGGTTTCGTCGTAGCCTTCGCCCCGCACGGTGAGGCCGGCGACCTCAACGTAGTCGGCCTGAACCTCCAGCCCGTTACCGTCAGAGGCGATGATCAGAGGACTGTGCCCCGGTGCGTTCTCGACCGTCACCCACGCATCGGGCGTTCCGCCGTTGCGGACCACGTAGTGGGCGTTACCCGGCTCAAGCAGGTCGCTATAGGTTCCATCCATCAGGTAGACGGTCTCCCCCGGTTGCACCCCGTCAAGCGCCGCCTGGAGCGATCGAATCGGGTTATCGAGGCTCAAGCCATCGTTGTTGTCGTCTCCTAACGCTCCGCTGACAAACACGGCGTTCGGATTCAACGTCGTCGAAGTGGTTTCAACAGGCTCGTCACGCGTCGTGGTTGGTGGTGCAGGCTGGACGACCCGTACCGCTTCTTCTGGGGCGACCCGTTCGGCTAGGGTCCCGGTTGGGCCATACGCCGGGGTTTCCTGTAGCCCGAATGAAGCCACAAGTAAGGCCAGGCCCCCGGTGACCGCCAGAACCGTCTTGGCGTAGCGCGAAGAAGCCAATGACTGGAGTGCGGCCAGTTCAGTCTTAAGGCGATTTGAATCCTTTTCGGCGGGGCGCCGGGGTGTTGTTGTCATGCCTCATCGTGACGAATCAACGTAATTCGAACTTCCCTCTGATTTCCTTCGAACCTAACTCAGGCTACAGCAACCGCGGTAGGTACCTCGATCACCTTTCGTCGATCACGGTGCCTTTCGGGCCCCGGAGGGGAGCAATGTTCTACACCCGCCGAAGGCAAAGTAACCGCCGCTATCTTCCGAGGAGGCGGCGGCCAAGCATGGCCACTCGCAGCCCGACCCTGGATGCTGGCGGCGAGATAGCGCCCGAGCCTTGGCGCCACTGTCGTGGCACCCGATTTCGACCAACAACATCACTGAGAGCGTAGGGTTCGAGAACGGGACGGACCTCGGCACCTGCCTCGTCGCCTTCGAATGCAAACGCTCTCATTGCTGAAGCCTCTTCTCGCTTCGGCTCATACCACCAGAGTCGCAGTAACTCACGAGCCTCGGCATCCAGAGCGGCGTGGTCCAGCCCCCACGACGAGATCCTGGCGGCCGTCGGCAGCCGCTCTGCCATTGCAATCGCACCACGCCACATCGCGGCCCGGTCAGCCCGGCCAACGTCAATCGATTCCGGCTGGTACACCGGTTCGATGACGCCGGACTGAGACCGCTTATAGTCTGACACCCGCGGATTCCCCGACGCTGTGATGGTCTCCACCGGAGACGGAGGGTTTTCAAACGGCTTGATCGGCGACGTGCCGGGGAAAGCGAACCTGTGGATGCGGACGCGCTCATCCGCCTCCGGGGGTACCCGATCACCACCAAAGTGGAGATGAATCGGTTCATTGACGAAGTACTCGCGTAGTGCTGTGTTAATCAGACTGGCCATTCGGCCTCGCCAACCGACGTCCACGAAGGCCGGCTGTGCTGACGTCAAGAGCCCAAGTTGGTCGAGGTAGTCGACAATGGCCGACCGCCTTTCCGTTGCCCGGCTCAGAATGAGCTCTCGCGCAGCCTGGCTGGAAAGAACCGCCAACCAATCCTGTGTGTCCGACTTCCCAAGGGGTTCATTCTGATTGTAGTTGACCAAGCCGAATGAGCGTCCCATGACGTGGGCCAAGTCGTCGGGTTCGAAACCGAGGCGTTGCAGAAGGCCACCGAACGAGATCGTATGCATTCTCGCAAACAGAAAGCCGCTGTCGTCCTGAGTCCCTTCGTTGACCCACGCGTCGATCCCGACTGACGCTGCAGTGGCCAAGGTCACCGCCAGACGGTTCAGATGCACGTACGAGCGACTGGTGCTCTGAAGTACAAGGTCGGGCATGCGTTCAGCAATTAGTTGTGGAAGCTCACCATCTCGGGCGAGGAAACCCAGGTGGTCGATGTCGTAGTTGCGGACCTGATCTGCGACCCAAAGGTTGAACGAAGCAATCACTGGTCCTGCGACCTGGGCGCCTAGTCGGTTGAGCTGAAACGTCCGTTCGTCCAACCTCCCGCATCGATAGTCGTCCTCCAGCTCAAGCCGGGTCGAGCGCGCCGCTCCGGCAAGCACGGGACCCATGCCTCCGGGGTTGCTGCAGAGCGTCGCCTCGTAGCGAGACAAATTGCCAGCCGGGATGTCGAACGGCTCATAGCGGTGGGCTGCCGCCATCACACCGTCAGCCCAGTTGTTGTTCCCCACGTGCCACACAACAGCGGGACGAGAGCTCCAGATGAGATCATAAAGACCGCCGCGTGACTTGGTCACGCCTTCTTCGCAGGACGCCACCACGCGGTCCTCCGCTCGGTAGAGACCGTGGCGGTCAAGCAGTTCAGTCAACAACGCTGACGAGCGGTCAGTGTCAGAAATGAAAACGACCTGGCCCACAGTAGCTCGGATACGATCAAGGGCCTCCGCGGCTCCTGGAACCGGCTTGCATAGGTCAAGCTCGAGCTTGGCCGCCGCCTTGGCATATCGGGTGTCAGGATCGATGTCGCCGGCACTGTCAGCGACCTCTTGGCCAACCCATCGAGCCGCCACGTCTTCGATGGCCTGATCTCCAGCCAAATCTCGTACAACGCAGGTCTCAAACACATCGACGGTCACCGCGTCGGGTCTGGCCTGCTCAACCCGAGCGGCAAACTCGGGCCAGGTCACGGTCGAGAATCCGAGACCTGCCCGGTGCAGCCGCAACATCAGGCGGGGGCCCGCCCACCTGATCGAACTAATCCGCTGCGCAGTAGAGGGACGTGACATACAGCGCATGCTAACCGCGGCGCCCACCTGAGGACTCGGAACCGGGGCGTAACAAGACAACCAATTCCAGCTTCACATGCAACGGAGGGCTTCGTTGCTGGTCAGCGATCGGCCAATGTCATTCGCCGCCAGTCAACGGTTACCATTTCGACTGATCCCGCTGGTGGCACGGTTGCCATGGGTGTTGTCCAGTTTCGAAGGTAGTAAACCCCCTATGACCGACCAGCCGTCCTCGGACTACCGCAGCTCAGTCAGCGACCACAGGCGCCCGACAGCGGTTTTCGTGATGGAATGGGTGCCGCAGTATCGCCTTCCCTTCTACAACCGTGTCCGAGATGCGGCCGCAGCTCGTGGCGTGGACGTGCGGCTGATCCACGGCGACCCACCTGCCAGTCGACGCAAACGAGACGATGCCAAGGTCGTACCCTGGGCTGAGTATGTACCGAATCGCCTTTGGACAGTGAAGGGCCTTGAGCTTACGGCTCAGCCAGTTCTGCGCCGCCTGCGCGGTGTTGATCTGCTGATTCTTCAGCAGGAAACCGGCCTATTACTTAACTACCCGATGCTGGCCGCCTCTCGGCTCGGCGGACCCACCGTGGCGCTATGGGGCCATGGTCACAATTTCAATCCCCTGGAGGCCAACGCATTGGCGGAGGGGGTCAAGTCGAAGGTGACTCGATGGGCCGACTGGGTCTTTGCCTACACCGAGCGCTCAAAGGCCGTGTTCGAATCGATCGGTGTGCCGGCGGATCGGATCACGGTGGTTCAGAACTCGGTCGACATCACCGATTTTCGCCACCCATCCGGGGAACCCAGTGGTGATGTAGTCAAGCTCCTCGAGACACTCCGCAGTGAAGGCAAGCGCGTCGGGTGGATCGTGTCGGCCCTCGACCGATGGAAGAGAGTTCCGTTTCTTCTGGAGGTTCTCGACTCTGTCGCAAGTGGACGGGACGACTTTGCCTTCATCGCCATAGGAGCCGGCGACGATGCCGATCTGCTGGTTGAAGCCTCACGGTTGCGCCCTTGGCTGCATGTCTTGGGAGCCCGCTTCGGAGCCGACAAAGCGGCGATTGGGGCCCTAGCCGAGTTGACCATCCATCCCGGCCTGGCCGGGCTGCATGTGGTCGAATCGTTTGCTACTGAATCGCCCATGGTTACCGAGGATCTTGAGTACCACAGCCATGAGGTTGACTATCTGTCGGAGGCGAACTCTGTTGTTCTGCCCAAAGGCACCACAGCAGCGGGCTACGCCGACGCCGTCAACCGACTGTTTGACAACGAGTCGGAGCTTGATGCCCTAAGGAGAGGGTGCGCCGAGTCGGCAGATAGGTACTCGATCGAGCAGATGGTCGACAAATTCACCGACGGAATCGTCAATGCTCTGGAGCACCGCCGCTCCAGCAGTCGGGGCCGGTCTAGGCCTATCTCCCGCAGTCCGACCGGATCTTCGTGACAGAGGACTACGTGGCGACAGGTACACCCGTGGCGGGCGACAGCAATGAACCGCCGACACAACAGATCAGGCCGGGAACGGGGCGAGGATGGCGGAAGTTTCGTCTGTCCGAGCAAGCCAAGTGGTCGACAGTCGTCGAAGTGCTGCAGATTTGCAGCTCATCGCTCGTGTTCCTCGTCCTGGCGGATGTGTTTACCAAAGATGTGTACGGCATCATGACCGGCAGCATCGGCGTCGTAGTCCCGGCATTGAGCCTGTCGAGCCTGGGAACCCACGTCCTTCTCACCCGCAGGGCGGCGCGAGGAGAGGACCTGGTCTCGGCCTGGAACAGGGCCCTAACCATTGGATTGGCCGGCCCAACACTAGCGACGCTGTCTCTGTTGGCGCTACATCCCTGGCTATTTCCCGAGGGCAACGTTCCTTGGTCTGTCTTTGCGCTGTTCGCCGTAGCTGGTCTCCCGTTCTTCTGGATGAGCGAGATGGTTGCGTTCCTACCTATCGGTCTGGGCGACATCCGTAGCGTCGCCGTCGTCCGACTGGCAACGTTCATGTGTCGCCTCGCCGCCCTTGGTTGGTTCCTTCTCTTCAGTGGGGAGTCGCTGCTTGAATGGGCGGCTGCCCATGCCGCCAGCTTTGCCGCAGCAAGCGTTCTGGGGATTGTCATCGTCAGCCGCAAGTACGGGCTCCGACCTGGCCTTGGCTCCGGGCTGATCGGCGATGTGAAAGAAGGCGTGTCGTTCTCCATGAGCGGGGCAACCGAGAGCGTATTCGACGGCGCCGACAAGTATCTATTGGCTCGCTACGAGCTTGAGGCTGATGCCGGCATCTACGGCCTCGGAGGCAGAATCACACAATTCGGGTACGCACCCATTCGGATTCTTCTTCGCTCACGCGATGCCGAGCTCCACCGGGCCGGCGGCCACGGTGTACGTGCCGCGTTCGACGTCGCCAAGAGAATGTTCGCTCCCGGCCTGGCACTCGGTCTCGGCTCCGCCGCCGTCCTGTGGCTGTTTGCTCCCCTCGTTCCGTTCGTATTCGGAGACAAGTGGGATGACGCAGTGCCAGCAATTCGACTGCTGGCTTTCCTGCCGATCATTCGCTCGGTTCAATACCTGGTGGGCAACACCATCACGGCGTTCGACCGTCAGCCGTGGCGATTCGGTGCGACCGCCCTGGCAGCCATCCTAAATGTGGTCCTCAACGTGATCTACCTGCCCACCGGGACCTGGCGGACGGCAGTAATCACCACATTTATAAGCGAGATCTTCCTTGTCACCACCCTGGCCGCGGTGGTTTGGTACTGGCTAAAGCGAGAGTTGAGGGAGCGCTCGACGATCGCCGACGCCTAGGACTAAGGCCAAATCACGTCGCTATGTCAACTAGCTATATCGACTCGATGGCAGTGCCGTAGTCGGCCTCATCGAATCGACGTCGCGTGTCGAGCAGGTAGCTGGCGTTGACCGAGATCATCTCGTAGTCAAACGCATCGTGGTCGGTCACAAGCACCACGGCATCGGCTGAGGCAATCTGCGCCGGATCCAAGCGAACTCGGTCGACCTCATCGTCGAGTTCGAACTCACCGACAACCGGATCGCTAACGGCGACGTCGGCACCAAGGCCGATCAATCGTTGGATCAGCGGAACAGCCGGACTCTCCCGGGTGTCTTGAATGTTCTTCTTGTAGGCAACACCAAGCACAAGTATCCGCGACCCGTTGACCGGCTTACCCCGACGATTCAAGCCGTCCTGCAGCCTCTCGACGACGTGGGTCGGCATCTGATGGTTGATGTCATTCGCCAGCTCAATGAACTTGATCTTGTGCCCCAGCACCCTCTCCGCTTGCCAAGACAAGTAAGACGGGTCGATGGGGAGGCAGTGTCCGCCAACCCCTGGCCCCGGATAGAAGGGCATGAATCCAAAGGGCTTGGTTTTGGCTACTTCGATGACATCCCAGATGTCCACGCCGAGAGCACCGGCGCTCATCGCCAGCTCGTTCATCAGCGCGATATTTACATGGCGGAACGTGTTCTCCAACAGCTTGGCGAACTCGGCCTCCTTGGTACCTGCGGCCGGCACGACGGTGTCGACAAGGTGGGAATAGAAGGCTCCCACGGCAGCCGTCGAGGCGTCATCGATGCCGGACACCACCTTAGGGGTCGTGGTGAAGTCCCACCGACTATTACCCGGATCGATTCGCTCCGGGGAGTAACCGACATGGAAATCAGTACCGGCTCGCAAGCCCGAAGCTGCTTCAAGACCCCGGCAGACGATTTCGTCGGTAGTTCCCGGATACGTCGTTGACTCCAAAATGACCAAAGCTCCCGAGCGCAGAAAGGCGCCGAGCAGGTCAACAGCCTCCACGATGTAGGAGACGTCGGGAGTCCCGTCTCTAAGCGGTGTCGGGACGGTAATGACAGCAATATCAAAGTCCAGCAGGTGAGCGGCACTCTCACTCGGCTGATAGCGGCCCGAGTCCAGCATCGAACGGATCGACTCGTCGTCGATGTCGTCCACATGAGAAACTCCGCCAGCCAAGCCGGAGACCTTGTTCTTGTCGACATCAAATCCGACAACGTCGAACCCAACATCCACGGCCCGGGCCGCAAGCGGGAGCCCTACATACCCCTGGCCCATGACCACGAGCTTTCGTTCGCCCGCGTCAAATTCGCCAGCAGGCATGTCAAGGTCATCCGCCAGCACGTCGTTCGTCGCCACTTGCCCGTACCTCCACCTTCAGGTATCGAATCTTGTGAGAGCGCCACGCCCGGCGCCGTCGCAAGAGAATCAGTCGTAGTCAGATTAGCCACGCCGAAACGACACTCACCTACATGGACCTACCCACAAATACCAGCAATCAGTGTCGTAGATGAGCGAAAGAACCTAGACTTGTGACGTTCGGAGTGGTGCGAGCCCATTCAGTGCTAAACAGGTATCTAGGTGCTGCGTAGGTAGGCGGAAGGGTGTCCATGTCGCTTGGTATGCGAAAGATCACATTTTCTGCGATGTTGCAGCGGATTGCCGATCTTCTCGTTCTGGCCATCGGCTGGGGACTAACGCTGGTTGTCTCCAACATCACCACTCAGGAGATTCGATCGGATCAGCGGTCAATCGCACTGACCACAGTGGCTGTAATCATCACCGCTGCGATCCTCGAACGCCGAGATCTCTACTCAGGGCGTCCGTCGCTTCCTCGCACCGAAGAGATATCCCGGGTCTTCGTGGCCGTTTTGGGCGGCTCGGCATCGGTGGCGGTCGCCGCAGCGTTCCTTGATTGGCATATCGGGGCCTGGGAACTGCTCATTGGTGGCATTGTTGTGTTCGCAGCTCGCACACTGTTGAGAGGCTTGATCCGCTCTCTCGGGACCGAGTTGCCCAGCACCACTAGCCTTTCAAGGATCGTGATTGTCGGAACCGGTCACGAAGCCAAAGAACTCGCTCAGCTCGTTCAAGACCACCCTGAGGCCCGCTTCGAGCTGGCTGGCGTTGTCGGCAATCTCGGAGTGGCCGAACGCAATGGCTTGGCCGACTACTGGATTGGGCCAACGGGCCGGCTGATCGAACTGATGCACCAGCATTCAGTCCAAGGCGCGGTCGTTACCGCTACCGGTTTCCGGGGCGAGCAGTTCCGAAATATCACCCGTGAACTCTTCGGCTCAGGCTATGACGTTCACCTGACGACAGGCGTGAGTCGCATGTGGGAGGGCCGATTTGATGTTCGGTCACTTTCCCATGAGCCGATCATCGTTGTCGGACGCAACAGTCCACCATCGTGGCAACGACTGGCCAAACGTCTACTAGACATCGTCGGTGCGTCAATTGCTCTTCTTCTCGCCTCGCCGATCATGATCTTGACCGCCCTGGCCATCTGGGTCGAGGATCGCGGCTCCATCGTGTACAGCGCACGTAGGGCCGGTCAACAAGGCGATTACTTCCCGATGCACAAGTTCCGCTCGATGGTGACCAACGCCGACGAGCTCAAGCAGCAGATGGCTGAAATGAACGAGCGCACCGGCCCCTTGTTCAAGGTGTCCCACGACCCTCGCATCACAAAAGTCGGACGTCTCATCCGCGAAACCTCAATCGATGAGCTTCCACAGCTGTTCAACGTCCTCAAAGGGCACATGAGCCTGGTCGGCCCAAGGCCTGCGTTGCCTGAGGAAGAGCAGGCCTTCGATGAGGAACTGCGTGAACGGTTCAAAGTCCGGCCCGGAATCACCGGCCTATGGCAGGTCGAAGCACGGTCAAATGCCGCCTTCAACGCCTACCGACGCCTCGACCTGCACTATGTCGAGAATTGGAACATCGGACTGGATCTTCGTATCTTGTTGGCCACCGCTGAACAGGTCATCGTCACCATCGCGCTTCTTCCCCTCAGATTTGTGCTGCGTCGCAGCGATGCAGACACCGACGCCGTCGTGTCTAACAAGGCGTCGGTCGAGTCAGCGGCCGATATGGCTGCGGAAGACCAAGACGACGTCGTTATCGATCTTCGCCGACGCAACCGAGACCGACTTGCCGCTGCCGAGAACGCAGAGGCTGCTCGCAAGGAGCTCGTCAGAAGAGCCACGGTCACCACGCCTATCGAGCGGCCGCCGCTACCTCGCCCTCCGAAGCAGCAGCCGTAGCCACCCCGGGAGCTCGAATTTCAAGCTCTCGTGCAACAGACAAGTCGTCGAGAGCGTCAGTCAGGTTTGGCACAAGACTGGCGGGTCCGCCGCCGCGTCTATCGGGGCATCGAGCTCTCGCCCCAGGGCTCTACCAGAGCTTCCAGGGAGCCTCACCTGAGTTCCACAGGTTGTTCAACGCTGTGTACTCACGGAAGGTGTCCATACCCATCCAGAAGCCGGGATGAGGCTGTAAGCCAAGGCGACCCTGGCGGGTAACCTCCTGGACTGGGTTGTGCTCGAAGAAGTGAAGTGGCTCATCGGTCGGAACGTAGTCCAGAAACTCACGTCTGAAGGCGAAGAAGCCGCCGGAGACCCAGCCTTCACCAGGTGGTTTCTCGGCAAAGCTGGTCACCACTCCGTCATCCACAGCGAGCTCGCCATAGCGAGACGTCGGGTGAACACCGGTGACGCTGCCGATCAGGTCAGAGTCGGCCAAATGATGGAGCTGGGTAGCGACGTCAACGTCACCTAGCCCGTCTCCATAGGTCAACATGAAGTAATCCTGATCGAGGAGGTGCGAAACTGCGGCCAGCCTGCCACCGGTCCCGGTGTCCATACCCGTGTCGATCAGCGAGACTTCCCAATCGTCAAGCGGCTGGTCCTGAAGAAATTCGACATCCTGTTTGCGCACGTGGACCCGAAGGTCTGAAACCATCTGCGGGTACTGAAGGAAGTACTCCTTGATATTCCACGCCTTGTATCCCAGGCACAGCACGAATCGGCGGAATCCGTGGTGGCCGTAGAGCTTCATGATGTGCCAGAGAATCGGTTGCGGGCCGATATTGATCAGAGGCTTGGGAAGCATCTCTGACGCCTCCCGGATGCGAGTGCCTTGGCCTCCACAGAGTATTACGACAGGCACATCAGCTGGGTCTGGATGATTCACGGGCACACGCCTTTCAGTTGTTCCCTCTTATGACGACTGTTTCCGCCGCAGATCTTCGATTTTGGCTCGATCGCCAGGCGTCAGTTTGGTTGCGCCATGCTGGCGTCGTTCCCTCGGTATCCGCGCCGGGGCTTGGGCGATATCAGCTGCTTCTTATACCGGTCCGCTGGGCGGCGCACCGGATCGTCTGGCAGGGCCGGCACCCAAGACCATGGGATCGCCTTCAACTTGAGCTCTGGGATCAGGTCCTGACGATGTCAGGTCGACCGGCTCGGAGCGACCTCGCCCTCCTGGGCCGCCACCCCGGATCGCGCCGTCGGCGGCAAAAATCTGACCTCGTGCCGGGCGTCGAGACGGATTCGAGATAACGGGCAGGAGCTTGTCCCGCAAGTTGTCCAGCTGGCGTGACAGGTCGGCCAGACCATCGGACTTCTGTCGAGACAGCGGCACCGCCAAAGCGACGGCATCAGCCATGGCAGAGATCTGAAGAGTCGAAGCAAGGTCGAGGGCCGGGCCACAATCGACTACCACAATCTGCGCTTTGCGGCGGGCGGCCTCGAGTACCGGAGAGACGGTGTCACGACGGAGCGAAGCCGCGCCGCGGCTCGGTCCCAGACCAAGCACACTCACCTCAGGGTCCATTGTGCGGGTAAACACCGAGCGGCCCCGCTGGTCGATGAGCGCACCGTCGTTCAGCACGACTGCTGGCACACCACCGTCTTGTGCGGCATTGAAGATCGCCGTGATTCGAGGGTCACGAACATCGCCGTCGACGAGGACGACGGACGATCCGCCACTGGCAAATCGTTCGGCCATAGCGAGCGCCAACGTCGTTGTTCCCGAACCGCGTTGAGTTCCGACAACGGCCACCGTGAGCGGCTCATTGATCCGAGCCTTCGCTTCAGCCCGAACACAGAGCTGGTCTATGACTGGAGCTGCGGAACGCGGTAGAGCTTGGAAGGCAGCGAGAGGTTGGCGAGCCAACGATCGGTAATGAGGCAGTTCGGAGACGACCGGCGCACCCAGGATCTCCGAGGCCATCTCGACGTCCAGGACCTTGTTCGAGAATCGGGCCCAGGCCAAGGCGGCGACAATGCCGATCATGGCACCAGCGAAGAGGCCGCCGGCAAGCAGGAACTGACCGCCGACAGGCACTGGCTCAGTCGGTAGCGTCGCATCCTGGATCACCTCGGTATTAACCCGCAGTCGGGATTCGGAGATGAGGATGTTCCGTTGCTGAATGAGCTGGGTCAGCTCTGCTTCAACAACGTTTCGTTCACTGATACGAGCCGGGTCGAGTAGGTCACCGGGAGGAAGAGGAGGATAAGCGGTACGTCGTTCCTGGAAGATCTCAAGGAACGGTTCGGCCTTGTCCTGAATGGCTTCGTTTAGATTGGCCAGCTGATTTCGAAGCCGGGCGATCTCGGCGTCGAGACGGACGACCTCATCGTTGTCGCCGGTATCCGTATCCAACGTGGCCATGTAGGTGTCGACATAGCTTTGTGCCACTGAGCGAGCCAGATCGGGTTGAGCGAAGCTGGCTACGACCGTTACAACGTCGGTCTCAGGGTCCTGTTCGACTGCCACTGCCTCGCGAACGTCGGTCAGTGAAAGATTGTTCTCCTGAGCGACCTGATTAACAAGCGACGCCGACTCAAGAACACTCAGCTGGCCAATGACGTATCGGTTCGGGTCGCTCTGCAAGAACGTGATGCCGCCGACAGTCGGCTGAACGATGTTAATCCTCGCCTCCGACTCATAGTCGGTGCTGGTAGGAGGATCGCTGAGAAGTCCGGGAAGAGAGCCCAGGAGCGCGAACAACGCAACCAGCCAGAGGCGGCGGCGCAGCGCTGATAGTACGAAAGAGAGTTCCATTTAGGGTGTACCTTCCCAGGCAGGCGATCGACGTAGGACCACACCTCTGCCCGTCTAGCCTACAACTTCATGCTTCACTGCGCTGTGCGCGCTCGGACACCAATCCGACCACGCGTCCGGTCGCAATCGACGCCCGACGTAGGAAGTAGGCCGCTGTTTTTCGATCCACTGATTGACCATTGGGTCGCAATGCACCCAGGCCGTCAGATGACTCTTCTGAACCGGGCAATCCCCTGCGTGCGAGGATCTGGCTGAATCCGATGCCATACAGATAGTGCTGGTGCATCATCGAGCGAATTCCTCGGCGATGCCGGTAGTACATGATGGCGTCGCCGCAGTACCCGAGTTGGACACCGTGGTCCAGCAACGCCCAGGAGAAGGCGATGTCTTCGCCTCTGGTGAGCCCAACATCAAACCCACCGACAGCCTCAAAGGGGAGGCGCTTTACTCCCATGTTGGCCGAGACAAGGTAGTCGTGCCCAAGGAACTGCGGAAGAGCCTGCGGCGTTGCCGGCGGCCGCCAGTCCTCTTGACCGGGAACGGCCAGCAATTCCTCATCAAGAAACCCACCAACGGCGTCGTAATATTCGAGGGTTTCGACCATTCGCTCGATCCAAAAACGATCGGCGATGTCATCACCGTCGCAGAAGAGCAGAAGAGATCCCGAGGCCTTCTCGGCTCCGACATTTCTGGCGTGTGACGCCGAGCGGACGTCAGATGAATCCACGATGGAGGCGTCCAGCGTCGAATGATCCTTGAGCAGGTTCTGTAGAGCCTTCTCGTGTTCGAGGTTGCTGCTGTTGAGTGACAGCACCAGCTCGAAGTTCTTTCCGTACGACTGTGCGCCAAGCGCCTCAAGTTGCGCAGGCAGAAATGCATCAATCCGACCCACCGGCATAACTACAGATACATCAGCCATTGGCCGTGACTTCCTCCTGTTGTTTGGACACCCGCCACTCTTGCCACACCAAGGGGATGAATCGCATGTCACGTATGAAGTACCGGTGGAACAACCTTCTAGGCTCCTGCATGAATCGGTGGAACCACTCCAGCCCGATCCGGGCCACCCAATCCGGTGCCTTATCGGTCAGACCGAGGTGGAAGGCAAACGAAGCGCCGAGTCCCATTGTCATCGGAATCTCGTCTCCGTCAGCCGGCCACTGTCGAACAATTGCTTCGGCGATCAAGAGGTCCTTGGGGAAGCCAATTCCCGACAAAACAAATTTGGTGTCGAGATGCTGCGCGTCTTCGATAACAGCCAATGCCAAACCGTCGATGGTCGCGGTGTCATCGCGGTCGAACATCGGGGCCACGAGTACGTTGGCCTTGGGATTCTCCTCCACAAGCCCGCTGGCTATCTCATCCGATGACGCAATGACGGTGACCGAAAGTCCCTTGTCGACAAACCTTGGCCAAAGTTCGCTGAAGAGCAGGCGCCCGGCAAGTCGGGTTGCCAGCGGTCGACCGAGCACCTTTGAGGCCGTCACGATGGGCTGGCCGTCGGGCAGACAGTACTGCGCCCCCAACAAGACTCCGGTCTCGACTGAATCCGGCCGCTGAGTCATCTGCACAATGATGTCTACGTTGGGAGTTACAACGTAAGGGAGCTGTCCGGATCGGCGCGGTCGATGACCGTTGATAATGGCGTCCGCCACTGTTTTCATGTCAGCGCAGTCGATGAAGTCAAGATTGAAAAGGCGGTGACGCTCAAGGTCGTCAACCAGTTCCAACTCGGATGCGGGGTCACCAATGCGAGCACCGGTCGGGCTCAGTTCAACCTCATCAGGCTTGTTAACCGGCGTTTGCCAGGCATCAGTCATTGTTGTCGCCCCCCACCAGGGACGCGGACCAAGGGCCACACACATTGATCTCCCATAGCAGGCTCAATCTCATCGTAGCCTGAGCGAGGCTCGCCACTCTGTCACGATGCTGCCGACAGATGATTTGCTCTGGAGCCGGTAACCCGTTTTACCTATCGACCTACTTGTCGGAGCGCCGGTGGTCATTGTGCCACCTGTGCTCTCGACCGCAACGCCCGCTGTCTGTCAGCCTGGCGTTGATACACGAAGAGGGCGATCCAGCTGGCTACAGCCAGGTAGGCCTCGCTGGCAAGGGTGGCCACCACAGCTCCCTGCCAGCCCCGACCCGGAATCAGAGCGATGTAAAGCACGACGGCAACAAGGGCGGCCAGCGTGAACACAATCGCCCGTTCAGGCGCTCGGCCGAGACCAAGCAGGCCGTTCATCGGCGTACTACTCAAGCCAATCAAAGGCAAGAAGAGCAACAGCCACGGCACCATGCGTCGGGCATTGCCGAAGTCGCCGACAAGAAGAATCGGCTCGACGATGGGAAGCAGGATGTAGATGGCGCCAGCAGCGAAACATCCAACCAAGAACATAAAGGCGGTCAAGGTGGCCGAGCGGCGCAAATGATAGCCGTCCGAGTCGTCGCCTTCGCCCAAGAAGCGGTGGAATGCCGCCTGAGCGATGATTTTCAGTGGGAGCGATCCGAACTCTACGACCCGGTACGCCGCGCCGTAGACCCCGTTCTGCAGCACAAACCCGTAGTTCTCCAATGCCACCTTGTCGCCGTTGAGCTGAAGGTTCGCTGCACCCATGGGTAGAGCGAACGCTGCGCTCCGGCTGGTGGCGGTCCGGTCGGGCATGCCAAGTCGGATTCGGTAGCCAACGGCCGGCAACAGGTAGGTCAACAGCCATATGGCGTACAGGCCGTAGAGGACGACATAGGCGATGGCCAAGTTGCGGATGGTCAACTGGCCGACGAAGAACAACCCCAGCACCGCCACGATTTTCAACACAATAGTGCCAATGCGCACCTTCATCATGGCGACGTAATCAACGGCGGCTTGCACCAGCATCGAGCCGACGAACAACATTGAGTTGAAGAACAGCTCGCTGAAGACCAAAAGAATGATTTCGAGCGGTGTGAGGTTCACCATGTAGAAGCCCAGCACGATGGCCACAGCGCTTAGCACGGCGCCACTCATCAGAGCCATCGACACGAAGTTTCGGGCTAAGGAGTCAAGATCAGCCGAGTAGCGGAGCCTCTCTTGAATGAGCGCCAAGCCTGGTCCGGCGAAGGTGATCGCCCCGAGTGGGCCAATGATGCCGTACATGCCGAGAAACGAGCCGTACACGGCCGTGTCCTGGTCGTAGGCCCGCTGTAGGACCATGAACGAACCCAAGGCGGCCACGGTGAAGGCGACCTGTTCGATCGTGGTCCAGACCGTGTCCTTGCCGAGCCCGTCGAAGGCATGCCAAAGTTTGCCGATTGGCGAGGGAAGTTTCAACGCTCTAAATCCAGCGGGTCATTTCAGTGGCGGGCGGCGCGAACAATGCCGAATCCCGCTTGATCAACAGAACCTTCATCGCCACCAAAAGGCCGAGGAAACCGCCGAGAAGGACATTCTCCGACAAAGCGATGAACAACTGGGCAACAAGAATGCTGACGACCCAGAGAGCCAGATCGGGCTTAGACCTTAGAGACTGCCACCCACTGCGCAGAACCCCGAACCACAGCACTGAGTAGATGACCATGCCTACCACACCGAGCTGCAGCATCAAGTCGAGCGGGCCGTTGTGGGCGTGTGAGCTCTTGAAACCCACCTGGCGCCAGAAGCGATCGGTCTCCCGGGAGATGTCTTCGAAGTAGAACAAGGCGCCGATGCCGTGGCCGAGGATCGGCCGTTCGGCAATAGCGGTGATGCTGGCTTCCCAAATAAACGTCCGACCTGAGAACGTCAAGTCTTTCCCATAGGCACTGGTAATCGTCGCCAGCGATGCCACTGCCCCGACTGCCAAACTAAGAAAGCCCAGGACAGAGGCTACGAAGAAGACGGTGCTGGTCCGCAGATCCTCTCGCTGGCTGTTCTGATAGATTTTCAGCCAGGCGATTCCAATGGCAACAAGGAAGCCCGCTGACAAACCGGTGGCCGAAGTCGAACCGACCATCAAGACGCCGATCATGCCGAGCGTGCCCCACTTGAGAGTAGGATTCTCGTCGAAGATCATGACAGTGGCCACTCCGACGCAGAGAAACGGCGTCATGATGTTCTTGTGGGGGAAGAAGCCGTGCCACCCTGGATATGGAGGGATGTCCGGGTCGGGGTCAAGGTGTGCTCGCGTCTCGGGCCGCAGCACCAACGCAATCACCGTCACGGCGATCGCTATGCGAACGACCCACAGCATGGCCTGCATGAACTCCTTCTGTGGGAGCAGTCCAGCAACGATCGCCGTGGCGATCACTCCGGGGATCCAACCGCGAAGGATGAGGCTGGTCGGGCCAGCGTCGATGCTCCAAGCAATAGAGGCCGTACAAACCCCGACGATGGCCAACACGCTGATTGAAACCGGAAGCTGCATGAGGACCGACCGCGGGGCCAGCAAGATGGTGCCCAATGCCATCAGTAGCGGCATGAGACCCAACGTCGGCGGAAGGAAAAGACCACCAACCACCTGGAAATTCCAGAACATGGCCAATCCGAGGGTCGCCTGTGCAGCCAATGTTCCCAAGGGACCCATTCGGTGGCCCTGCGGATCGAACCGGGTGGCGCCCGCCGGTCGTACTGTCTGCATCAACAAAACCCTATCACTCGGAATGGCCGGAGAATCCGTCAGGTCGAGCCAATACCCATGAGAAAATCAACCAGAACCAGGGCAAACGACTCACCCGGGCGGAATCAACTCAGAGGACGACAGCTTCGTCGCCCAACAACACTCTCAGCTCGGGGACTAAACCATTCGACGAGTCGACGCAGTAGGCATCAGCCAACCTGACTGCCTGTTGTTCATTCAGGTGGATGAACACCGGCGAATCGCCAGGATGTTCCGACAAAACCTGCTTGAGTCGATCGATCACGTTGTCGGTCAAGCGGTCGGGTCGAATGTCCAATCGGAGCGGCGGCGCAGATCCAAGGAGCTCGGCTTCGAAGACTTCTAACGACTGGATCATCAACTTGGGGTCATCGTCACGTTTGTCCACCCGGCCCCGGGCTACAACGATGCGGTCGTCCTCCAGCAAGTGGCCGTAGTCGGAGAACGTGCGGGGAAAGACCATCGTCTCAACCCCGTCGGTCAAGTCCTCCAACACGAAGACAGCCATCAGGTCACCGTTACGAGTCCACTTCTTTTGGAGTGCAGTCACCACTCCCCCGATTGTTACCATCTCGCCGTCTTCACGTTCAGAGAGGTCAGCAATGGCGTCATCGGCCTTGCGTCGCAGTGCTCCCTCAATACCCATCAACGGATGGTCGGAAACGTAGAGTCCGAGCATCTCTTTTTCGAACGACAGTCGCTGTGACTTCTCGAAGTCAATGTCAGTGATCACCGGCCGGTCATCGAAGCTAGGACCGTCCTCGTCCATGCCGCCGAAGAGAGTCATCACCCCCATGTCGTGCTGACGGCGGGACGCCACCGTCTGATCGACGATGGCCTCGAAGACCAGTAACAGACCTTTGCGGGCGTGGCCGAGGGAATCAAACGCGCCAGCCTTTATCAGCGACTCCAGTGTGCGCTTGTTCAGCACCTGGTAATCAACCCGCTCGCAGAAATCAATGAACGAGCTGAACGGCCCGTTCTCGGCCCGCTCGGCGATGACCAGTTCGACGAGTCCCTCGCCGACATTTCGAACCGCTGACATACCGAAGGCGATGGCATTCAGCTCTTCGCCTTCAGGATCAGGGATGGAGGTGAAGTCGACATCGGACCGATTCACATCGGGAACGAGCACCTTGATGCCCATCTGTCGACACTCGTTGAGGTAGATGCCCGCCTTGTCAAGGTTACTTTTTACGCTGGTTAGAAGACAGGCCAGGTACTCGACCGGATAGTTGGCCTTCAGATAAGCCGTCTGGTAACTGACCAACCCGTAGCCGTAGGAGTGGCTCTTGTTGAAGGCGTAGTCGGCGAACGGCTCGATGATGTCGAACCATTTGGTGCCCAGCGCTTCGCCGTAGCCGTTGTTCTCACAGCCGGTCACGAACTTGACTCGCTCTTTTGCGATCATTTCGCGAATTTTCTTACCGCACGCCTTGCGGAGGTTATCGGCGTCGGCCAGCGAGTACCCGGCGAACTTTTGGGCGATCCTCATGACCGCTTCCTGGTAGATCATGAGGCCGTACGTGCTGCCCAGGATCTCCTCGGCATCATCATGCAGGTAGCTGATTTCTTGGCGGCCGTTCTTTCGGTCGGCGTAGTCGTTGTGCATGTTGGCAGCCATCGGCCCTGGCCGATAGAGCGCCACCAGGGCTGCGACATCCTCAAACGAGGTCGGTGCCATCGAACGCATCAGCGCCCGCATGGGCCCCGACTCAAGCTGGAAGACACCGATGGATCGACCCTCGCGCAACAGCTCGTACGTGCGCTCATCGTCCAGCTCGACATCGTCGATGTCGAGCTCGACCCCGTGAACCGATTCGATCATGGCCAATGCATCGGAAATGACGTCAAGGTTCCTCAGACCGAGGAAGTCCATCTTCAACAAACCGAGGTCTTCAACCCCGTTCATCTCGTACTGGGTAACGACCGGGGCTTCCTCGATGTCCTTGCCGGACTCCGGCTTGCGCTGGATCGGCAGGTAGGTAGTCAGGGGGTCTTTGGTAATCACCACGGCGGCAGCGTGAATGCCATCTTGACGGCGAAGGCCTTCGAGGCCGCGAGCCACTCGAACAACCTCGGCCACGTCGCGATCCGAGTCGACCATGGACCGCAGTTCGGAGGCGGCCTTGAATCCGTCTTTGTACTTCTCGGACTCCTCGAAGCAATACTTCAACGGCGTATCGCGGCCCATGACCAGCGGCGGCATGGCCTTGGCGACTTTGTCACCGACGACGTAGGGGTAGCCGAGAACCCTGGCGGCATCGCGCACCGCTGCGCGCGCTTTGATCTGGGAGAAGGTGACGATCTGGGCGACGTGATCGCGGCCGTATCTCTCGGCGGCATAGCGGATCATTTCGTCGCGGTACCTGGAGTCGAAGTCCATGTCGATGTCAGGCATGGAGATTCTCGACGGGTTCAAGAACCGTTCGAAGAGCAGGTCATATTTGATGGGGTCGAGATCGGTGATCCAAAGGCAGTACGCCACGGCACAACCGGCAGCCGAGCCACGACCGGGTCCGACACGGATCTTGGCGTCTCTGGCATGGCGAATCAGGTCCCAGGTGATCAAGAAGTACGAACTGAATCCCATGTTCTTGATCACGTCGAGCTCGTAAACCAGACGGTCCGTTATCTCGTCGGTGAGCGTTGACCCCCAACGCACCTTCGCCCCTTCCATCGTGAGATGGCGGAGGTAGTCGTCAGCGCCGATGAACTCCTCGGGGATGGGGAAGTCCGGTAGTTGGGGTTTGCCGAATTCGATCTCGACGTCGGCTCGCTCGGCAATCCACAGTGTGTTGTCACATGCCTCGGGGAGCTCGGACCATTGCTGTCGAACCTCCTGAGCCGTTTTGAGGTAGTGCTGGTCGCCATGAAATTTGAAACGTTCGGGGTCACTCATCAGCGAACCGGTTTGCACACACAGCAGAGCATCGTGCGACGTGTGGTCGTGTTGCTCGGTGTAGTGCGAGTCGTTGGTGACGATGATCGGTGCGTTGATCTTCTTCGCTATCTCCAACAACTTCGGATTGGTTTCGTGCTGAGCTGGGATGCCATGGTCTTGCAGCTCGATAAACGTATTGTCACGGCCAAAGATGTCCTGGAGTCGCGCCGCCTTCTCCAAGGCGTCGCGTTCGTTGCCGTTCAGCAGCGCCTGCAGAACCTGCCCACCGAGGCAGCCCGTGGTCACAATGACCCCCTCGCTGTGATCTGACAGGACCTCCCAGTCGACTCTGGGCTTGTAGTAATAGCCCTCCATGAACGCCCTAGACGCCAGCTGGATCAGATTCTGATAGCCGGCGTTATTCTCGGCCAGAGCCGTCAAGTGGTAGTACAGCTTCTTGCCACCATCGGTCGATCCGCCGGAATCGTCCATGCGGCCGCGACGGCTGGGGCGCTCGGTTCGAGACTCATCGGCCTGGTAGAGCTCACACCCAATCACGGGATTCACCCCGTGGTCTTTGCATGCCCGGTAGAAGTCCAGGACGCCGTACATGTTGCCGTGATCGGTTATGCCGAGCGCAGGCATGCCGTCCGCTGCGGCCTTGGCCACCAGCTCGTCAAGCCTGGAGGCACCATCGAGCATCGAGTACTCGGTATGAACATGAAGATGAGCAAACGACGAACTCACCTAAGGTTCTCCCCGTCTTGACAGGTGCCGACCCCGCTTGCATTCCGGCAACCCGGAGTTCCAAAGCACAACGATGTTATTTGTATAGTCGAATCTAGCGATCCGTGAGAGCTCGGCCAAGTTGTTGCGACATATTGAACTCTTCCATCGCATCTACCGATAGCCCGAGGGCTCGTCGCATGATCGACGGATCGGCGTCGGCCAGCCCTACAGATAGACGCCGCCGCCTGGGCCCTGCTGGGGAGTGCCCGGAGGGAGACCTTGGGCTGATCGCTGCATCTGCTGAAGCTGTTCACGGGCTGCGCTCTGTTGGGCAAAGAGCGTGGCCTGGATGCCGTGGAAGAGCCCTTCGAGCCAACCCACGAGTTGAGCTTGCGCAACCCGCAACTCCGGTCCGGTGGGGGTCTCCCCTTCCTCGAACGGCAGAGCCAGACGCTCAAGCTCGTCGCGAAGGTCCGGTGACAATGACGTCGCCAGTTCCTCCACTGAAGTCTCATAGATCTCGCGCAGGCGATCTCGGCCAGGCTCATCAAGCTCGGTGGCCCGAACTTCCTCCAGGAGCTGCTTAACCATGGTCCCGATACGCATCACCTTCGCCGGCTCGGAGACCGTGGCCTGCTCTACTGTGGCCTCGTCACTTACCGGAGCCGCCTGATCGACGATTTCCGGTTGCTCCGGTTGGGGGTGATCACTCATCAATTACTCACTTTCGACATTCACGACTGGCCGTTGACGATGAAGACACCAACTGAGCCATGCGATCGGCGTAGGCCAATTTGCACGAGTCAGCCGGCGGTGCCACGACCACTATGCACTGTACTGTAGTCGCCCGAATAGCCCTGCCGCAGTGCCACCGACGCCGAACTGGCGCTGGGATAGTGCTAGGCCGACGTCGAGACGCAGGGAACGTACATTTCTGCACTGGTAAGCGAGCCGTGCCGCCCGATGAGCTCAAACGGCCCGGTGTCCTTCGGGTCGTGGTAGCCGATGTTTGTGAACGGGAGGAGCGCCACATCGCCTAGGCGGTCGATGACGTCGCTGGTCATACCCGTCCCGAACCAGCCCTCATCGAGAATCTCGTCGCGGCTCCTGACCCAGGCGTCATCGCCGTGGTGTTCGGCAGCAGCCTGACGTACCGCCTCGACGCGATCAGGCGCACTGTGAAGCCAGCGGAATCGGGCCTCGCCTGACAGGTCGTCGACCAGATCTGCGACATCATCGTGTAGGTGGACCAAAGAATCCGGACAATCGACCTGCCCATGGTCGGCGGTCACAATCACTTGGGTTCCGGTAGGTACCGCATCAACCAACGCCGCGACCAGTCGGTCGGTGAAACGCAGCTCAGCCTCGTACTCGGAGCGCAAACCATACTCGTGCGCTACCTTGTCCACGCCGTCGTAGTAGGCGTAGACAACAGGTTCGCCCTCGCGAACCAGCCTGGCCACCTCGTGAACCAACACGGCGATAGTTCGATAGCCGACCAGTCGACCGCCCCGCAGATGGGCCTGACTGAATCCCGATCGTCGGAACTCAGCCTTCGTCACCAGCGGTATCGACTCACCCAGAAACGGGTCAAACGGCTGGAGCACCGAAGGGGGAATCGCCGAACGGCAATCGCCCAACTCGGCAGTACTCCAGCGGAGACAGTTGAAAACCGAACCGTCAACCATCATTCGATACCCGACAAGACCGTGCTGGGACGGCGGCAACGAGGTCGTCAACGACGTCAAAGCCGTCGCAGTCGTTGATGGTGCAACCGTCGTGATAGGACCGCCTTGAAAGGCTGAGACCGTGGGCATGAGGTGGCTCCACTGCTGCAACTGCTCCCAGCCAAGACCATCAAGTACCAACAGCACTCGGGGACCCGGCTCAAGCTCGATCGGAAGGCTATTTTCACCGACACCGGACACCGACGGCATGACATCAGTCAGGCATCCGGCTCGATAAGCGGGCGAAATTGGAGCCCCCGATGCAGCGGCGCCATTGTTGAAAGCGTCTGACATCGGCATCAAGTGTGCCAGCGCGGCGGGCCGCGTCCAATGACGCTTGCATGATTTCCCGATCACGACTATTGCGGTAGGTTGTTCAAAGTGAGAGTCTCCACCCGCGGCGACTATGCTGCCCGTGCCCTGTTGTCCTTGGCACTGCACCAAGATGAAGGAGGGCCGACGACGGTCCGCGACATCGCCGAACGGACAGGGCTGCCCCAGCCTTACCTCGAGCAAATTCTGCTCGCGCTCAAGGGGGCCGGGCTGGTGCGTTCGAAACGAGGGGTCGGTGGCGGCTACGTCCTCGCTCGGCATCCGCATGAAATCAACCTGGCTGAAATCGTTCGCGCCGCTGACGGCCCGATCACCTTGGGTGACTTTGGAGAGCCACACACCGACGGTGCCTGTGACCACGAAGGACAATGTGTCCTGCTATCGATATGGCACTCGCTCGGTGAAGAGATGAGGGCCAAGCTCGAAGCCCACACGTTGGCCGACATCGCCGACGTGGCTTCCGGCCAGCGCCCATGGCCCGAGGCACCCAGGGCCGACAGCTGACCGATGGCGAGCGACGGATCATGAACATCGCGCCATGACAGCCCCGAACCAACCCGAGCGCCACGCCGAAGGCTTGGAGTCCGCTATCCGTCGACGTCGCATGCGCCGCAACTTTCAGGAAGACGCGATCGACGAGCAGCTTCTTGATCGCATCTTGGATCTGGCCCGACGGGCCCCCTCAGCCGGCCACACTCAGGCGACGGAGTTCGTCGTACTCAGAACACCATCGGCAACTAATCGGTACTGGGACACGACGCTGCCGACGGAGCGACGTAAGAGCTTCCGTTGGGACGGACTACTACGCGCCCCGGTTCTGGTGTTGGTCTGCACCCGCCCGTCTGCCTACACCCAGCGCTATAGCGAGACTGACAAGTCCAACACCGGAAGAGAGTCAGGTCTCGATCGTTGGCCTGTCCCCTACTGGTGGTTCGACGCCGGAGCGGCCGCCCAGAATCTCCTCTTGTTGGCTGCGTCCAATGGTTTGGGTGCATGCCTGTTCGGACCCTTCGACCATGAGACGGAGATTCGTAAGGAATTCTCCATCGGAGAAGAGCAGAGAATCGCCGCTGTCATTGCACTTGGCCACCCGCTTCCTGACGAACAGGGACGCTCAGCCGACCGGGGTTGGAAGCCAACGGTCGACGTCGTCCACTACATCGACTGAACAAGGGCCGGACTATCTGACCTAGCTCTCGTGACGTGTTCTTTATGCTCGGCAGGCGATCAGTGACCGACCTCGACGAGTCCACGTAGTACCCGATCGAGATCATCCGGCAGGGATGCTTCGAACTCAAGCCATTCGCCGGTTGTCGGGTGCTCGAAACCCAGCTGACCGGCGTGCAGGAACGGCCGCTCAAGCCCCATCGTCTCCTCGGCTCCGTATTGCCGATCGCCGGCAACGCAGTGCCCAACAGCAGTGAAGTGGGCACGAATCTGGTGGGTCCGACCGGTCTCCAACCGAACATCAACCAACGTCACCAACGGCTCGCCGTAGCGAGCCAGAACGTCGTAGTGGGTTCGGGCCGGTTTACCGTCGGCGACGACCGTGCGGATTGTCGGCGAGCGCGGCGACCTGCCAAGAGGGGCGTCGATCACTCCGGACTCAGCCTCCACATGCCCAATCAACAATGCGCTGTAGCGACGGCTGACCAGGCGGCGACGTAACTGCTCAGTTAGGGAGGCTTTGGCCTCCGCCGTTCGGGCGACCATCAACAGTCCTGATGTTCCCCGGTCGAGTCGATGCACGATCCCGGGACGTTCCGGTGGATCGTCCAGGTCCCGTAGAGCGAGCAATTCGGGGTACCGGGCAAGAAGCCCGTTGACCAGCGTTCCAGATTCCGTTCCCGCCCCAGGGTGGACGACGAGCCCAGCCTGCTTGTTCACGACGACGACGTGTTGGTCTTCGTGGACCACGGTCACATCGACGGAATCGTCGGGGGTCAGGACGTCTCGTTCCTCAACCGTCTCGATCGCAACTCGCTGGCCGGTGGAGACCCGGGTCGAAACCTTGGTCACGATCGAGCCATCCACAGTCACTCTGCCCGCTTCAACCGAATCAGCAGCGCGGCTTCGGCTGAGTCCGGTTACAAACGAGACAACACGGTCGACGCGTTGCCCATCGAGGGCCTGTGGGATTTCCTCTTCGATGACTGGCAAACCGGCCACCCTCAGTGGTGCATGTCCTCGTCGGTATCGGACCCGGGGACGCTGTCAACCCCGTCGAGCTCGGCGGAGACTGTGGCGGACTCTGCCCCCAGAGACATCTCGCGGCGTTCATCCAACCAAGACACTATGACGAAACCCAATACCCCGCACACAATGGCGGCATCGGCGATATTGAATACCGGCCACCAGCCAAGGTCAACGAAATCTACCACGGCACCGCTTAGGGGCCCGTCCTCGGACCTGGTTACCCGGTCAACAAGGTTTCCAACGGCTCCCCCAGTGATTGTCCCGAGCAGAAGACTGCCAAGCAGATCTGTTCGCCGCCAGGCCAGAAACAGCAGAACACCGGAAATAGCTATGGCAAGGACGGCAAGAACGGGCCCAAACCCTGTGCCCTGGGCGAAAGCCGCTCCCTTGTTAAAGACCAGATGAAACCGTGCCCCGGCAACAAGGTCAATACACGCGTCCGGCTGATCGCAAGATCCTGGGATCAGGCGATCTAGGGCCCAACGTTTCGTTGCCTGGTCGGCCAGCAACACCAACGCCCCAACGGGAAGTGCCCAACGCAGGCCCCCAAACAACGTTCGGCTGGTGTGCGCATCCAGGCGTTGCTCGACTGCCACGATTAGAACATTGAGATCTTGTGGGTGACGCAGACCGAGGCCTCGGGAATAGCCTCGAGGCGCTCTTTCGGGATCACGTCGTCACCGGCGATACACAGGCCATAGGTGTTGCTGTCCAAGCGCTCCAAGGCGGCATCGATTTCGGACACGGCCTGACGGGCCGCGGCTGACAAGGCAAGGTCACGATCCCGCTCGACAGCGATCGTGTCACCTTCACCTGACTCTTCATCGAACTGCACGTCACCGGGCTCTCGGTCGGCCATCAGGGCGGCCGCTTCGGCGGCCAGGCGTTCTGCGCTGGACGTGTAGTTCTCACGCTCGCGGACCAACGCCTCGCGCTGTTCCTTCAGCCACTTCTTGTCGAGAAGGTACTTGGCCGATTTCGGAATCGTCCGCTCCGACATGTCGGATGCCGGCGTGGTTGCGCCCACCAGAGTACGACGCTGCGAAGAGCCGCTCGATGCCTTCTTGGCTGGCGCCTTCTTGGCTGCAGCCTTCTTGGCCGGGGCCTTCTTGGCCGCCTTTTTGGTGGTCTTCTTGGCTGCTGCCTTCTTGGCCGGGGTCTTCTTACTCGTCTTCTTGGCGGGAGACTTCTTGGTTGCCACCGTAGCTACGCGCCTTCCATATAGAGGTTGCTGGCGGAGAGGCGATGCGGCTTCCAGCGATCCAAAGACCAAGCAGCGCCATAAGTCGGCGTATTATAGATGAATAAGCCGATTTTGCCAACTAGGGCGAGTTTCCTGGCGCATCCTCAACCCGACCAAAGTCAAGTCTCCGAGGCGCCTCCAGCAAGGTCATCAATTCCAAAGATGCGGTTGAGAGCCCACGATAAGGTGAGGACATGACTTCAACCGACGGTCGTCCCTATCCGGATGTTCCTAGTCGAGCCGACTTTCCCGCCATTGAGCGGGCCATTCTTGACCGGTGGAACAGTGAGGACACGTTCCAAACCTCGATCGACAATCGTCCGGCCGACGATACCCCTCGATACGTGTTCAATGACGGGCCCCCGTTCGCCAACGGACTCCCCCACTACGGCCACCTGCTGACCGGGTATGTCAAGGATGTCATCCCCCGCTTCCAGACGATGAAAGGCAACCGAGTCGAGCGTCGATTCGGTTGGGACTGCCACGGACTGCCAGCGGAAATGGAAACCGAGAAAGAGCTCGCCATCAGCGGCAGGCAGGCCATCACCGACTACGGCATCGAAAAGTTCAATGATGCGTGTCGAACATCGGTACTTCGATACACCAAGGAGTGGGAGTCCTATGTGACTCGTCAGGCTCGTTGGGTGGATTTCGAAGACGACTACAAGACCATGGATCTCGACTACATGGAGTCGGTGATCTGGGCGTTCAAGCAGCTTTGGGACAAAGGTCTGGTCTACGAAGCCCATCGTGTAATGCCGTATTCCTGGGGCGCCGAAACTCCACTGTCCAACTTCGAGATCCGGCTGGATGATGCCACCCGACCTCGTCAGGACCCAGCCGTGACCGTCGGCTTCACTCTTGATCCCATCGACGACGACCCGGGCCCGGCGCGCATCTTGGCCTGGACAACAACGCCATGGACCTTGCCGTCCAACCTGGCGCTGGCGGTCAACGACGATGTCGACTACGTATTCGTCCCAGACGTCAACATCGACGCCGCAGAGACCCAAGACGGCTATGTCATCGTCGCCGCTGAGGCGCTGGAACGTTACCAAGCCGAATTGGGTGACGTCGAAGCGGTTCGAACGGTCAAGGGCCGCGAGCTCGTCGGGAGAACCTATTCTCCCTTGTTTCCATACTTCACCGGCCACGAAAACTCGTTCCGAGTGTTGTCCGACCAGTTCGTGGGAACCGGCGATGGAACCGGCATCGTGCACATGGCTCCCGGTTTCGGCGAGGACGACCAGCGGGTTTGTGAGGCGGCCGGTATCCGTCTCGTGGTGCCCGTCAATGACGAGGGTCGCTTCACCGAAGAAGTCGTCGACTTCGCTGGGCTCAACGTCTTCGACGCCAACCCTGAGATCATCAAATGGTTGAAGGCGAAAGGGCGAGTCGTCAGGCACGAAACCTACGACCACAACTATCCACACTGTTGGCGAACCGATACGCCGATCATCTACCGGGCAATCAGCTCGTGGTACGTCCGAGTCAGCGAGATCCAAGATCGGCTCTTGGCCGCCAACCAGCAGATCAACTGGATCCCTTCTCATGTTCGAGATGGCCAGTTCGGGAAGTGGCTCGAAGGAGCTCGCGACTGGTCAATCAGTCGAAATCGCTTCTGGGGCGCCCCGATCCCTATTTGGATCAGCGATGACCCCGTGTACCCCCGCATCGACGTCTATGGCTCGCTCGACGAGTTGGAAGCTGACTTCGGGGTTCGACCAACAGACCTGCACCGGCCGTTCATCGACGACCTGGTGCGCCCCAACCCCGACGATCCAACGGGCCAATCCACGATGCGGCGGGTTCCTGAGGTGCTCGATTGTTGGTTTGAATCCGGATCGATGCCATACGCCCAGCTCCATTACCCGTTCGAGAATGTCGAGCGGTTCGAGAATCACAACCCGGCCGACTTCATCGTCGAATACATCGCCCAAACAAGGGGATGGTTCTACACGATGCACGTTCTATCGGTAGCCCTGTTCGACCAGCCGGCGTTCGCCAACGTCATCTGCCACGGGGTCGTCCTCGACTCCGAAGGCCAAAAGCTATCCAAGCGCCTCCGCAACTATCCCGACCCGCTGGAGCTTTTTGAATCAGTCGGCTCGGACGCCTTGCGCTGGCATCTAATGGGTTCGCCCATTCTCCGTGGCAACGATCTGCGGATAGCGGCCGATGGTTCCGACGTGCGAGAGGTCGTCCGGCAAACCCTCAACCCGCTGTGGAGTGCGTACAGCTTCTTCGCCCTGTACGCCAATGCCGATGGCTACAAGGCTCGCTACCGGACCGATTCGGCCAACGTCCTCGACCGGTACATCCTGGCGAAAACCCGCAACCTGGTTGAACAGACGTCGCACGCACTTGACGCCTACGAACTGGCCGATGCCACTGCAGTCGTGCAGGACTACCTGGATGCGTTGACAAACTGGTACATCCGTCGTAGCCGGGAACGATTCTGGAATACATCCGATGACAGCGGGCAAGGTGCGGTCGATACCGACGCCCTCGACACGCTCTACTCGGTTTTAACCACCGTGGCCCGAGTCGTCGCTCCACTGTTGCCCTACCTGGCGGAAGAAATCTGGACCGGGCTAACCGACGATGGCAGTGTGCACCTTCAGGCGTGGCCGGACTCGAACGATCTTCCAGTCGACGATGAGTTGGTCCAAGCCATGGACAAGCTACGTGAGGCCGCCTCAGCTGCACTGTCGTTGCGCGACTCTAGAGGCCTTCGCATTCGCCAGCCACTAAAACGAGCTGTTCTGGCGGGTGCCAACGTCAAGGGACTGGCCGATCTTCAAGCTCTCCTCGCCGACGAGATCAACGTAAAGGCCATCGAGTTCAGTGACGACGTGGAAGCTTTCGGCTCATTTCGACTCCAACCCAATGGCCGCGTTCTCGGTCCTCGACTCGGGGGCGATGTTCAGAAGATCATCACCGAAGCCAAGGCCGGCAACTGGTCACTGAACGATGACGGAACCGTCAGCGTCAGCGGCCATGAACTCAGCGAGGGCGAGTTTGCCCTGGCCTTGGTCCCCAATGACGGCATCGCTGCAGCCGCTCTCCCCGGCAACTCAACCGTGATCGCCCTCGACACCGAGATAACACCCGAACTCGAAGCAGAAGGCTTCGCCCGCGATCTCGTTCGAGCCATCCAGCAGGAACGTAAAGAGCGGGACTTGAACGTCACCGATCGCATCCAACTGTCGCTATCGGCGCCGAGCGATCTCGGTTCGCGCCTAGACGATCACATGACCTGGATCGAGAGCCAGGTTCTAGCCGTCGAAGTTGTGGCCGGAAATGACCTTCCGAGCTCGGCGAAGTTGGGACCCTACGACGTCACGTTTGACATAAAGCCAGTCCCGGCTTCGGCCTAGACGCTTTGCTACAAGATCAGCCTGGGCGACCCGGCAGCAACTGCTGCTGGAGTGCCTGTCCCACTGTCAGCTATTAACGACGGCGGCCAAACCAGCCGCCGCCACCCCGCTCGCTGTCGCGGTCTTCGAGAAAATCGGTGATGGCATCGTCGGATCCGTCCTCGGCCGTCACCCGACGAAGCTCATCGAGATACGGGTCGCCGGTGCCCAGCACCGAGGGTGCGCCGTTTTCGTCAACCGCTCCCTCGCCGTTTGCCATCGGAGTCGGAGCTGGAGGCGGTTGAATTACCTGGGTCTCGACACCGATTTGAACGTCACCACCACCGGGCGCCTGGTCGTCAACAAAGTCGCCGGCCTCGATCTCGGCTTCGCCCTCGACGTTTGGCTGAACCTCGATGCCGTCGTCAAGATCGACGTCTACGCCTTCATCCATCTCCACATCGGGATCCGGGGCGAGGACGTCAAGGTCAGCTGCTTCTACAACCTCGGCTTCTTCGTGCTCGGAATCGGCGGCCAGTTGCGCCTCCTCTTCCAGCTCATTGAGCGCTACGACCTCAACTGCGATCGGCGGGTAGTTTTCTGCGTCGAAGTCGACCAGTTCGGCGGCTTCGATGCCATCTTCGTTTCGCAAGCGAGTCGGATCGTCGAGAATCTCTGAGATCTCGTCAAGGGAAGCTCGGACGTCATTGCAGCGCGATGCAAGGTGATTTTCAAAGCGCTCGACGTCGATTTGGAGCATCCGGTGAGTGTCTTTCAGCTCCGAAATCTGGCCCACCAGGTTGGCACGCTCATCCTCATGTGCCTTTGCCAACTCAGTTTCTACTGCTTCGAGGCGAGAGCGAGCCTCTTCTTTAGCCTCATCAAGCAGCCGACTGCGCTCTGATCCGGCATCGGCCACCATTTTCTCGCGGTAGCCGACGGCCTCGGTGGTCATCTCCGCTGCCTGGTCACGGGCGTCGGCAAGCATGGCATTGGACTGGAACTCAGCTTCGGTGCGAAGTCGTTCGGCCTCTTCCCTGGCCTCACGAACCGTTGTGTCGGCCTGGCGCTGAGCGGAAACCAGCGTGTTTCGCAGCGTCTCGTCAAAGTCCGGTTGCGGAGCGGCCGGAATCTCGGCGCCAGGCGGGGATGATGGCGGCTGCGCCTCCACTAAGCGAGCCTCAGCAGCAGAAGCCCGGTGTTCGGCCTCACCAAGACGCGTTTGCAATCGATCTATTTCGTCGGCTAGGGGCGCCAGGTTGGCCAAAACCCGGTTGACCTGGTCCTTCGAGTACCCCCGCGGTTCCTCCTCGAATCGGATATCTGGGATCCGCTTCAGCAACCGCAACTTATCGCTCTGCAATGGCATGCCGTAAGGGTAACCCGCCTCTAGGTGGTTATGCACGAGGAATCAAGTACAAACGGGACGCCCCTGCGGAGGCCTTACGGACTAGCTGGCGTTGTCGACAGCCAAAGCCACAAGGGTCAGCAAATGATCTGTACCAGGATCTGAATTGCGATCAGTACGAGGAGTTCGGCGATCCCGAAGCCACCGAGAGCACCCGGCAAAGGCGGAACAGCTCTTCGTATCGGCATCACCACCGGCTCGGTCACCGTCACTGCCAGGCTGCGGAAACTTCCCCACGGCGAATCATGCGACAAAGGGAAAAACGAGAGAACGAGCCGCATAAGAAAAGCGAACTCGAACAACAGGAGAAGGACACAGAGGATGTTTCGGACGTCCATGGCCTACCTAGCGTATCCCCGTTGCTGAATCCGCATGCGGTCCTCCTCGGCCACCTGTACACCTTCCGGCGTGAGGAGGAAGACGGCTGAGCCAATCTTCTCCATCGTCCCATCAAGGCAGTAGCAGACGCCGCTGGCGAAGTCGATTAGGCGACGCGCCAGATCCCGCTCAAGCCCCTGCAGATTCAATACCACCGGCACTCCAACTCGAAACTCGTCAGCCAGCTCCCTCGCCTCCGCAAACGACTCAGGCGAGACGGTCTTGGGCCGAGCTCGAACCGCATCAAGCGATCGGATCACGGCATCGTCGGATTCATTCATTGGTTCCTCGGTCCAGCCATCGGACTCGGATTCATCCTGCGAGCGAAGGTCGATCACAGGCTCCTGGGGAATGGCTCGTGAAGCCGATTCCTGCGCCGGGCGCCGTTTCTTAGGGCTCGAACCCTGGACCGTGCCTCCATGGGCTGACGGCGCCATTCGATCGGCCTGTCGTTGCGATCGGGTCGAGTGTGGGTCGGGTTCCGCCCCGTAATTCCAGTAGTCGTCGTTGTCGGCCAACGAACGCCCTTCATCGGCCCGCGAAGAATTGGACGGAGCGAACCGCCCGACTTCATAGTCCTCGTCCGGGCCCAACCCGACGTAGGCCCGTAGCGCTCGCAGCAACGACATGCATCTCTCCTTGCTACAAGTCTACTGACCGACACCAAGCCGGTGGTTCATGGGGGTCATCGCGTTCAGGATCATCGCGGCCGGCTACCGAACAGTGCCGACCCGATGCGCACCATTGTGCTGCCCTCGGAGACGGCGCGTTCGAAGTCATTGGTCATGCCCATTGACAGTTCACGCAGTTGGTAGCGCTGAGCGAGACCGGCTAGCTGGGCGAAGGAGGGGCCAGGGTCAACTCCGCCAGTTGGCCCCAACGTCATCAAACCCTGCACGTCCAGGCCGGCACGCTGCGCCTGCTCGACCATCAGCCCGACGTCTGATGGGCTACAACCGAACTTCTGCTCCTCATTGGTCGTATTGACCTGAACCAATATCGACGCTCCAGGCGAACGGACGGCGATCTGATCGATTAACACCGGCCGATCGACCGTGTGCCACAGATCCACCGAGGCGGCCAAGAGTTTTACCTTGTTTCGTTGCAGGCCGCCGATGAAATGCCATCGGGGCGAAGGACGATCCGCATCACGTAGTGTCTTTGCCTTCGCCGCCAGGTCTTGGGCGTAGTTCTCGCCACAGTCGGTCAACCCGGCGGCCATGGCGCGTTCCACGATCTCGATCGGCCAGGTCTTGGTGACGGCAACCAGCGTGACCTGACGTCCATCGGCCACGCTGTCGATTCGTTGGCGAATCGAGGCCAACCGGGTGCGTATTTCATCGACCGAAGCCAGCGCCTCACTCATCGGCAGCCACTTCCATATGTCTGTTCGCCAGATATCTGTTCACCGGTCATGGCCCCGGTTCGATCCAAGCAACAACGGTCTGGCGCCCCTGGTCGGCCCGGGTCCGATGACTAAAGTAATTTTGGCCGCTAGTACAAGTTCCGATTTCCGGATCAGGCCACGACGCCGACCTGCAGGCAGCGGAAACGGCTGCTGGCATGTCAAGGGCTGTCTTGCCGTCACCGGTCGACCCTCGGACTCCTGAGCCGTAGCGAGCCTCGACAACCGCCAGTTCGCTTTCACCGAATTCGTACGCTCTCGGATGGATGCACGGACCGACCACGGCCGCCACTGGTCGGCCACCCTCGGCCAACAGACGCTCACCGGCCTTCTCGATGATGCCCGCCACCAAACCTCTCCAACCGGCATGGACGACTGCGACACCAGAATCGGCGACAAGAACGACCGCAGCACAGTCAGCAGTCGTTACGGCGATCGGGCAATCAGGCACGAAGGTCACGGCACCATCAGCCTCACTCCCCGCGTGTTCCCCCGGTTGATCAACTTCGACGACATTGTCTCCGTGCACCTGCTTGAGCCACGTCCACGCTGGATCAGCAATGGCGCGCCGCCGGCTGTTCAGATCAGGAGCCGGAGACACAACCTGAAAGTCACCGTCAGAGGCGTCGGTTACGCGAATCTGAACCGAGCCGAGTGGGATGGCGACGTCGAATGACTTCATGTGCCGGTTCCATCGTCGTTTTCATCTGCCGCCCCAGTGCGACGGCCAAGGCGCTGTGGCGACACCGGCCTACTTCAGGAAGGAAGGAACGTCGAAATCGTCGTCAGGATCATCGATGTCGTCAAAGAGGTCTACTGACATTCGGCTCTTGTTGGACACGTCGCCTCGGCCGCGGGCATCGTCCTGCGATTCGTCGCGTTCAACAGCATCGAAGCCGTTGGAAGAGTGATTGCGGGCGTCAGCACCGTTTGTGTCACGAAGGTCCAAGGTCTTCTCCTCGAACCGATCGAAGCCTGCGGCGATAACCGTTACTTGGATGTCCTCTTCGAGGGTCTCATCGACGACCGTACCGAAGATGATGTTGGCATCAGGATGCGCAACATCATGGATGATCTCAGCCGCCTCCGACACCTCGAACAGGCCGAGGTCGCTCGATCCGGCGATGGTGAGGAGAATGCCGCGGGCACCCTCAATCGAAGCTTCAAGAAGTGGACTGGCAATAGCGGCTCGTGCCGCCGACAATGCTCTGCCTTCGCCACCGGCCCGACCAATGCCCATAAGAGCACTTCCAGCCTCGTGCATGATCATGCGCACGTCGGCGAAGTCAGTGTTGATCAGGCCCGGAGTTGTAATGAGATCGGCGATGCCGCTAACACCCTGAAGCAGTATCTCGTCTGCCATTCGGAATGCGGCCACCATCGACGTCTTCTCATCGGCAATGGACAGGAGGCGGTCGTTGGGGATGACAATCTGTGTGTCAACCTTTTCCCGAAGACGCTTGATGCCATCTTCCGCCTGGGCGGCACGACGGCGGCCTTCAAAGCCAAACGGCCGGGTGATAACCGCAATGGTCAACGCTCCCTGGCTCTTGGCCACCTCGGCGATAACGGGCGCCGCACCTGTACCGGTGCCGCCACCCTCGCCTGCGGTAATGAAGACCATGTCAGCGCCAGACAGAGCTTCGCTGATTTCGTCTCGATGCTCCTCGGCCGCCTGCTCGCCTACCGCTGGATCGCTACCCGCACCCAGACCGCGAGTCAGCTCACGGCCGATGTGGATCTTCGTCTCGGCATCGCTCATGAGCAAGGCCTGGGCATCGGTGTTAACCGCGACGAAGTCGACACCACGCAGTCCAGCATCGATCATTCGGTTCACGGCATTGCAGCCACCGCCGCCGACGCCGACGACTTTGACCACCGCCACGTAGTTTTGACTACTCATTATTGTTCCAGGGTAGCACTCGGATTTGAAGCCATTGGTTTCTTCGCTCCAGGCCATGGTCAGCCATCTTGCCCAGCCTCCTCAGAGTCGGCACATGATCTGGTTACCGACGGCGCCGATGGCACCGCAACATCGACCGATTCCAAGCAGGCAAGATCTACCTGCTCCAACACAGTTTCCAGCGACTGGAACTTTGCGCCGAGCTGTCGACTGTCACCAAGCCTGGCCGTACTCCCCGAGTTGAAGATCAGTACTAGTTCGTCGCCAACCACGTCCATCCGGCCGACAAGTTGTCGAATGTCGTCCGGTGCGGACACCAGGAAATTGATGGCCAAGGCCGCTGAAGGTGGTGCCAACTCTCCTGGTTCGATGTCAACCGTCAAACCATGGACAAGCGTGAACGTCGCCGACTCCGAGCCCACTTCGAGGTTGAGCGGATGGAGTGAATTCATCGTGGAGTCGACCGCGAGTCTCCGCACCTGTATCCCGTCTTTGTCGATCCCGACGAACTCTGATCCTGTGGGGTCGGCGAGAGCGAACAGCGTCTTGCGCATTTCAACATCAACGACCACAGTGCCGTTCCAAGATCTCGAGACCACCGCTGACCTGACCCAGGCAAGTTCTTCCACGAACTCAGCAGCTGCTTCGTTGTCAACGTCAATTAGCGGTTGCCCGGCCTCAATGTTGGTCGCCCGATATACCTCTTCGGCCTGGTTGCGTTCCACACCGTTCACGGTCACAACGTCCACCGCCAACATGTCGCTGTTGAGCAGGCCGATGACGGCCACCGCCATGAAGGCGACAATGGCCAATCCGCCAACCCAACGAAGTCGGCGTGCGCCCTTTCGTTTTCGTACTTCGTGGCGTCGTTCAGCGAACCGGTCAGCGCCGTCCGGACGACGACCACCTTTACGTTGAGACCGGCCGGTCCGAGCCCGCGTTGCGGTCATGGCCCACACTCCCTCACTGGGCCCGACAACGGGACGCTATCAACTACCCGACCTGCAGCATCGTCAAAGCCAACTAGAACATTCTCGGGCTTCAGTTGGATCTCGTATGCCTCATGGACGCGACGGCGCAACTCGACTATCAGTTGAAACACATCGTCGGCCGAGCCGTTGGGCTCGGCTTGAATGAAGTTGGCGTGCTTCTCCGACACCGAGGCTGTGCCGATCGAGAAACCTTTCAATCCAAGGGAATCGATCAATCGTCCTGCCGAGTCACCCTCAGGATTGGCGAAAACACTCCCGGCGTTCTGCCCTCCGGGTTGATTGGCCCGCCGCCAACGTACAATCTCGCTGATCTCAGCCGCAGACCGTTCGGCATCACCGGTATGTAGTTCAAGTCGACAGGACAAAACGACGTGCCCTGGGCCGACGAGCGATGTCCGATAGCCGAACCCGAGCTCGTCAGCCGCCCACTCCTGAGAGCGCCCTTGAGCGATGTCGAAGATCGATGCCGAGACGACGCTGGCCGCCATGTCCGATCCATGGCCTCCGGCGTTCATGCGGACCGCTCCCCCGATCGAGCCGGGCACTCCGACTGCCCACTCAAAGCCGCTCAGCCCCGCCGCAGCCGTGCGCCGAGCAGCCACCGGCAACAGAGCGGCAGCACCGCAGACAACCAGCTGGCTGGAGCCACTCCCAAGATCAAAGTCGATGAATTCGTAAGACTCACCGAGCCTGACAACCACCCCGTCAAATCCAGCATCCGATACCAACAGGTTGGAGCCTTTGCCGACAACAAGGATGGGACAGTTCTCTTCCACGGCAAGGTCGGAGACCGCTTCAAGATCCGCTTCCGATTCGGCTTCGACTACTACAGCAGCCAAACCGCCGACGCGGTACGTGCAAAACGGTGCCAGGTCAACGTCGAGTCCAACGCGCGTCGGGTCCACGCCGGCCAGATGCCGCTCGACCGCTGCCGCCAACGAGTGGATCACAGTCGAACCGCTACCTCTCCGCCAGTGCCGAGACGAAGGCATCCGGCATGGTGGTCAGGTCTCCGGCGCCCAGCGTCATGCACAAGTCGCCGTCCCTCAACTCGGGCACCACGGCACCAGGAAGCTCAGCAAGCGACTCGACGTAGCGAACATCACGCTCCGGGTCCTGTTCGTTGACAATCTGAGCGATCAACTCGCCTGAGATACCGGGTCTCGGCTTCTCCCCGGACGAATAGATGCCAGTCACGTACAGCACGTCGGCGTTGACGAACGCATCGCCAAAGGTGTTCCAAAGCTGTTCGGTTCTGCTGTAACGGTGAGGCTGAAAGACAACCACCAACCGTTTCGGTTCGAGGCTGCGCGCCGCCGCTAAAGCCGCTCGCACCTCGGTCGGCAGATGGGCATAGTCGTCGACAAACGCTACTCCAGCGGCTTCTCCCCGACGCTCAAAGCGCCGACCGACGCCGCCAAAGTCACTTAGCGCCTCGGCCGCGGCTATCACATCGGCGCCGAGGGCTCCCACTGTGGCCAAAGCAGCGGTGGCATTGCGGGCATTATGCATCCCTGGTTGTCGAAGTCTGATGGAGGCGCTCCGATCCGGGCCCTCGACATCAAAACTAATGCCGGTCGGTGTAGGGATTGGGTTGACGATGCGCCACGTCGAGCCGTCGGCGACTCCGTAGGTTACGGTTTCCACATCCGGGCCCAGCTTGTCGAGCAGGGTGGCAGCACCAGGGTCATCGAGACAAATCACTCGTCGCCCGGGAGCTTGGGTCACGAACTGGACGAAAGCCTGCTCGAGGCCCTCGAATCCCCCGTAGTGCTCCAGATGGTCGGGCTCGACGTTGGTAACAATGACCGTCTCGGCACAAAGCTCAATGAACGTCCCGTCGCTCTCGTCGGCCTCCACAACCAAATACTCGCCACTCCCGACGCTGGCCCCGGATCCAAGGTCGACAAGATTGCCCCCGACTATGAACGCCGGATCAAGCCCGGCGCCTCGCATGGCCACGGTCAACATGGCTGACGTCGTGGTCTTGCCATGGGTCCCGGCGACCGCAATTGTCTTCCAGACTCCTGTCAAGGCTGTCAGCATTTCAGCCCGCCGCAAGAGCGGAACCCCGGCAACCGTAGCCGCCTCCATCTCTGGATTCGTAGCCGGAATAGCGGTCGAATGTGTCACGATGTCGGCCGGTCCGACGTTGTCGGCCTCGTGTCCGATTCGGACGTCGATTCCCATCTCGATGAGACGAGCGGTAGCGGCACTCTGTGTCATGTCAGATCCGGAGACCGTATGGCCTCGGTCGTGCAGGACCTGAGCGATGGCGCTCATGCCGGCACCGCCAATCCCGATGACATGAATGTGTCGAGGCTGCGAAAGGTCAATCTCAGTTGAGCTCTGGTCAGTCTGCGATCCTGCGTCGATGGTCACGAAACGTCTCCTTTGCCCGGCAGGTCTCCCTTGCCCGAAACCTCCCAATTGGCGGTCTCGGCTTCGCCGATACCTGCCACTCTTGCAACGATTCGGGCCACCGCGTCAGCAGCGTCGGGCCGTCCGACCGACGAGGCGGCGGCTGACATCAAGCTGATTCGTTCTCGATCAGCCAATAGTGGCCCGAGAACGGCTTCGAGGCTATCGATGGTTACGTCGGCATCGTTCAAGGTGATGGCGCCGCCGGCGTCTGCCAGCTCTGCGGTGTTTGCTCGTTGATGATCTCGAGTAGCTATCGGCAGGGGCACTAGCACTGACGGGAGTCCCACGGCGCTCAGCTCCGAGACCGTCGATGCCCCAGCACGGCAAAGCGCTACATCAGCGCCTCGCAAGATCTCAGCCATATGATCCTCATAATCGACGGTGACATAGAGCAAACCGGCCGGCTCTGATGGGGGGCGCTCCCGGCCAAAACGTTCCCAGTCGCGTCGGCCCACGATGTGATAGATGGCAAGGTCGGAACGGTCGTCCCAACGCTCAGCCAGACCGGCAACCGCCTCATTGATTCTGGTGGCACCGAGAGACCCAGCCCAGACCGCTAGTATGACACGTTGGCTGAGGGCCTCAGACTCCGCCGACCACAGCCGCTGGGCGATTCGACGTCGGGCCTCTCCCTGATCAACCGACTGCACCGCTTCGACGACACTGGCCCGGATCGGATTACCGGTCAACTCGCCCTTGGGAAGGTCTGTGCCGGGAAACGGAAGAGCGCTGACAGTGGCAAAGCGCCCGAACAGACGGTTTACTGCGCTGGCCCGAGCGTTCTGCTCGGAGATGACCAACGGGGTTCGAGTAGCGACTGCGGCCGCAGATCCGGCGAATGCGGCGTAGCCACCGAGGCAGACAACCACATCGGGGCGAACGGTACGCACGGTTCGCAGCGCTTGACCTAGCCCGGTGAGGAGTCCTGTCACCGCACCGACATTGTCTCGGATGGCCGATAATGAGATCGAGCGCCTGATGCCTCGTCCCGGCAGGAGATCGATGTCGAATCCAGCAGCTGGAACAAGGGCCTTTTCATTCCCCCGTTCACCGCCGAGGAACCGAATTTCCTCCGGGCTCAAGCCCATCTTCACCAGTGATTCGGCCACGGCGATACCCGGATTGGTATGCCCGGCAGTACCCCCGCCAGTGATCAAGACTCGACATGGTTGACGGCTCATACCAGCTCCGGTTCGGGTGCCCGGCGAGCGACACTTACCAGGAGGCCTCCGGCGGCCAACGTAGTGACGAGACTTGATCCTCCGGCGGAAACGAACGGCAATGGCTCACCAGTTGTGGGCAGAAGCCCGAGAACAATAGCGATGTTCAAGAATGCTTGAAAGACCAACCAAATCGTGATTCCGGCTGCCAGCAACATGCCGAACCGATCAGGTGCCGCCAAGGCTGTGCGCACGCCAAGAGCAGCCAACATCACGAAGGCTACGATCAGGGCTGTGGCCCCCACCAGGCCGACCTCTTCGGCCACTACGGCAAAAATGAAGTCGGAATGAGCCTCGGGTAGAAACCCCCACTTGGCGCGACTAGCGCCGAGGCCAACCCCCCATAGGCCGCCCGAGGCGATACCGACCTGACTCTGAATGATCTGGAATCCGGCGTCTTGCGGGTCGGCCCACGGATCGAGGAAACTCTTCAGGCGGTCGAACCGGTACGACACCATCACGGCTAGAACCGCACCAGCGGCGGTGAGTGTGCCTGCCCAGGCCAGCAAACTTGAGAGTCGGGCACCGGCCACAAACAACATCAGCCAGGCGACTGCTCCAAGGACAATCGGCGTACCAAGTTTGGGCTGAGCGATGATCAGCGCTGACAGCCCGATCAAGACAATCATCACCGGACGAACGGTCAGTTCAGGGCGGTCCATTCGGCGCTCGCGCCGGGCCAGAAGGTCGGCAACAAAGACCACGAGAGTCAGCTTTGCCAACTCGGACGGTTGAATCCGAAACTCACCGAAACCAATCCACCGCTTTGAGCCATTGACAGACACGCCGAAGCCTGGGAGGAAGACCACGATCAATAAGACCACGCTCAACAGGAGTGCCGGCATGGCCAGACGCCGAAGAATGCGGTAGTCGAGCCGGCTGGCGGTGATGAACGCCACGGCGCCAAGCCCAGCCCAAATTGCCTGACGCCGAAAATGGAAGAACGGTGTGTCGGAGTTTTGGTAGTTAAGGCTCGTCACCGACGAGGCCGACAGCACCATCACCAGTCCGAACACCGTAAGGACCACAAAGACGGCAGTAAGCAGCGCAGCAAGACGCTCACCGAAGTCAGTGGCCGGCAAGGCCTTATTTCGACGCTGGCGTTTGACATTGCGTCGAGTGGAGTCGACCGATCGACGGGTGGAGTTCGAGCTGCGCCCGCCTCTGGTAGCGGTCATAGGGCAAGAACCTCCTCTTCGACGATGCGACGAAAGTCGACACCTCTGGCGGCGTAATTTGGATACCAGTCGAATGAAGTGCACGACGGCGATAGCAGCACCACGTCGCCGGGCTCGGCCAATGATTGGGCGGCCTCGACAGCTGTCTCCATCGATGTTGCTGGCAGAACCGGAACGACTCCGTCGAAGATCGCCTCAATTTCCGGGCCGGCATTTCCGGTGGCGACCACTGCCTTCACCGGAGGGACGGTTTGGCGAAGCGCCCCTAGGTCGAGACCCTTGTTCCTGCCACCAGCTATGAGGACTACTGAGCCGAAGCCTCCGACCGCCGCCAAGGTGGCATGGGGAACAGTCGCCTTCGAATCGTTGAACCAGCGAACGCCGTCACGCTCACCTACCAGCTCAACCCGGTGAGCCATGCCACCGAAGTCCACCAGGGTGTCGATCACCGAATCGGCCTTGGCCCCGGCAGCTATGGAGAGGGCAGCCACGGCAAGCCCGTTGGCCAGATCGTGCGGCTGACTTCGTTGAAGACGTGACACCGCTAGTTCAAATCCAGCAGGCCCGACAAGACGAGAGTCGGCGCCAACGCCGTCAACCCGCCACGGGGCGCTCGGACTTGATTCCGTTGAACCGATGGAGAACGCGGTCAGCGACGCACCGCTTGAGATCACGCGGTCTGTGAAGTCCATAACGACAGGATCATCAGCATTGGCTACGGCGGTGGCTGACTCCGAGAGGTGCGACCAGATCGACGCTTTAGCCTCTTTGTAGGCATCGAGCCCAGCGTGAGCATCCAGATGATCGGGGGCGAAGTTGAGCCACCCGGCTACGTTCGGGGCGAACCGTCGACTGTGAGCGAGTCGGAACGAAGAGGCTTCAACAACAAAGACATCTGTCTCCTCATCACCGAGAGCGGCAACGAAAGGAATGTCGGTATTGCCAACCGCTTCGGCTTTGAGACCGGATCGATTCAGCGCTTCGGTCACCAGCATGGTCACCGAAGTCTTTCCGTTGGTCCCCGTAATGGCCACGATCGGCCGATTGTCCCAGGCCCCGGCAAGATCGAACTCGCTCAAGATAGGTGTGTTCGTCGCCTGCGCCGCGGCGAATGCCGGATGATGATCAGGCACGCCGGGGCTCGGCAGAAGCGCTGAAGCTGCCTCAACGAGGCTCGATATGTCATCGACCTGAGGGGCGAGCACGATTCGAACGCCGAGCGCTGCTGCTTGTACCGACAAGTCGTCGTCGCTGCGATCATCGATCACCGTCGGTGTGATGTCTCGCTCGACCAGAGACTTGGCAATGGCCCGACCGGTGATGCCAAACCCGACAATCAGGGGTTTGCTGAGTGGCAGTTCACCAGCCAGCGATTCACTCAGTGGGTCAGCCGAACTCCCTGTTTCAGGTGACCTCACTGTTTCAGCTGAACTCACTGGGTCACCGTGGCCACATAGTCGGCGTAGAACAGGCCCATCGCCAGCAAAGTCAAGGCGCCGCCAATCAACCAGAACCTGATGATGACTTTGGTTTCCTTCCAGCCCCGCAATTCAAAGTGGTGATGAATCGGAGCCATTCGAAACAGCCGCCGACCCTTGGTCATCTTGAAAAACCCGACCTGAAGAATTACCGAGGCAGCCTCCAGGACATAGATTCCGCCGATAATCGGGAGTAGCAGATGGGTGTTGGTGGATAACGCCATCGTCGCCAGTCCGGTGCCGATGGCAAGCGACCCAGTATCGCCCATGAAAATGTCGGCCGGAGCGGCATTGAACCAAAGAAAACCTGCGCATGCCGCCAGCATGGCAACAGCAACAACGGCGATGTCCAACGCATGAGGAACGGCGTAAATGTCGTTGAAGGTGTCGTCGTCGCTGAGTTGACGGAAGATCCAGAAACCGATCAAGGCGTAGGCCGCGAACGAGAAGATGCCGGATCCGGCAGCCAAGCCGTCCAAACCATCGGTGAGGTTGACCGCATTCGACGTCGCGTAGATCAACACGACAGCCCAGATCACCCATCCGACGGAGCCGAAGTCGATGCCCCAAAGGTCGTGGCGGGCGAAGCTCAAAGTCGTCGGCGGTTGAACGCCGCCCAGCGTCCTGCTCAAGACGGCGAAGGCCAGGGCCACGCCGAGTAGTCCAGCCGTCTTCATCTTGGCATTTAGACCAAGATTGCGCTCCCGAGAAACCTTGATCCAGTCGTCCAGGAAGCCGACGAGGCCGGCGGCACAGATGGCGGCCATGACCAGTAGGCCAGTACGGGTAACGATACTCCCCACCGTGGTTAGACGAAGCAGAATGTCGCTCAGCAAATAGCCGCCCAAGCCGCCGAACACGATGCCGATGCCGCCCATGGTCGGGGTGCCAGCCTTAACCATGTGTCCTTTAGGGCCATCCTCGCGAATCGGCTGGCCGATCTTGGAACGAGTCAGAATGTCTATCAGAAGACGAGTAGCGAGCGCCGAAACGACAAAGGCGATACCAGCAGCGATAAGCAGTCGAATCACGTGGCAGCCTCCAGCAGCTCCTCGACGACAAGGCGGTCGTCAAAGTCAAACGTCTCATCACCAATTGTCTGGTACGTCTCGTGTCCCTTACCGGCGACCACAACAACATCACCGGGCTCGGCAAGGTTCAGGGCCAGCTCGATGGCTTTACGCCGATCTACCTCAAAGCTGACTTGTTCCGGCCGTCGGAATCCGTCTCTGATCGCGGCCATGATGGCCGCTGGATCTTCCGACCGAGGGTTGTCTGAGGTAACAATCACGGTGTCGGCACCATGCTCGGCCACCCGTCCCATTTCCGGTCGCTTCTGAACATCTCGATCTCCACCACATCCAAACACGATGAGTACGTTGGCGGTCCCAGCCGCCTGCCTCGCTGCGATGAGCGCTGCGCGAAGGGCGTCCGGAGTGTGAGCGTAGTCGACGGCGACGAGGAAAGGTTGGCCCCTATCCACCAATTCGAACCGGCCTCGCACAGGCTCGGTTGTTCCAAGCGCAGCGGCCACCAAGCTGTCGTCGAGGCCGAGCCGCGTGGCGGTCGTTGCCGCTGCCAGGGCGTTGGAGACGTTGTGTGCACCGGCAAGAGGCAGATCGATATCGAGCCCCCGCCAGTTGAATTGGCTGTGAGCTCCGTTGAACCGCAGTTGTTCAGCGTCTGAGAGTCTGTACGGCGACATCTGCGTCAAATCCGAACGCTCTCCATCCAGCAGCCGACGTCCAAACTCATCGTCAGCATTGACCACGCCAACATCAGTGAACGCCGAGTTGAACAGCTCGGCCTTGGCCGCAAAGTAGTTTTCGACGGTGCCGTGAAAGTCCAGATGGTCGTGGGTGAGATTGGTAAACACGGCTGCTGCGAACCGAGTGCCGGTTACCCGTTTAAGCGCCAAGGCGTGCGAAGAAACCTCCATTGCTATGACGCCGACACCACCCTCGACGGCATCGACCAACAGCCGCTGCAGATCAGTCGACTCCGGCGTCGTCCGAGCACCCTTCAGCGTGCCGATCAGATCGGCCTTGGTCCCCACAGCGGCATAGATATCGACGAGGACTTGGACGATCGAACTCTTGCCATTGGTGCCGGTGACACCGATAACCATCAGCTTGTCAGATGGGTGGTTGTGAATTGCGGCGGCAGCGTGACCCATGGCGGCCCGAACATCGGCCACAACGATCTGGGGAACATCCAGCGGGAGTTGGCGTTCGACTAGGAGGGCGGCCGCTCCGCTCTTTACTGCCTTGTCGGCGAAGTCGTGCCCGTCGACGACCTGTCCCGGCACGCAGCAAAAGAGCCACTTCGCTTCAATTGCCCGAGAATCATGCGTGGCGTCAATGAGTTCGATCTCGGGTTGCCCGGCAGCCACGGCGTGACCTGCCAATTGGGTTTCGGGATAGACCGAGGCCAGGTACTTGACCAGTTCCGCCATAGCGATGGTCACTAGGGGCCTTCCGTTGCATCAGCGGACGGTTCGATTGTGGTAGCCGCCTGTATAGCAGCGACGGCACCGGCGGCATCGCTGGTAGGCGCCACATCCGTAGGCTCGGCCTCAGAGTCAACAACCTGATCAGTGGGCGGCTCAACAAGTGCTTCAATGTCAAGTCCGGTCTCAGCTGTGGCCGGGTCGGCCCGCACTCTGGCGCCCGGGTCTACGGAGCCATCGTCAGGGGGCACACCAAGAATGCGCAGGGCATAGAGGGCAACGTCGCTGAAGACCGGCGCGGCGACTGTTGACGCCGCCCAGCCCTGTTGCGGCTCGTCGACCACGATCACCATGGACAGGCGCGGATCATGCGCAGGAACGTATCCGGCAAACGTCGCGACGTATCGACGATTCCCGTCCTGGCCATAGCCGGTCACCCCGGCGCTGTCCTCAAAGACCTTCCAGGCGGTGCCGGTCTTACCGGCAACCGTGTAGCGATCGATCTGTGCACTCTCGCCGGTTCCGCCGCCAACAACGCCGACCAGCATGTTCGTGACCTCGGCGGCAGTCTCGGGGCGTAGAGCTGGCTTGCCGGGAACCGAAGGAGGCGGGAAGAAGTCACCTTCGGGACTTCGCAGACCCCGCACCAACGAGAGTGGCTGATAGATGCCGTCGTTGGCGAACACGTTGTAGGCCGCGGCCAACTGTGCCGCCGTGACCGTGATGCCTTGTCCGATTGGGATCGAGCCGGCATCACTCCCCCGCCATTCATCGACGGGTCGAACAAGACCCGACTCCTCACCCTTGGCACCGACGCCGGTGAGGGATCCGAAGCCAAAACGGGTCAGGTAGTCGTGAAGCCTTCCGGGGCCAACTTGTTGGGCCACCTTGATTGTTCCGACATTCATCGAGTTGGCCAAGATGTTGGCCATCGAATAGGGAGCTGCCGGATGGGTCGGATCATCTCGGAAGGAGTGCCCGCCGATGGAGATAGACGGCGGTACTTCGATGGCCGTGCTGGCGCTAAACCCGAGATCCTCGACTGCAGCGGCGATACTGATCGGCTTGAGGACCGAACCTGGTTCGAACTGCTCGGTCAATGCCATGTTGTGGCGTGGAACGATGCAGCCGCCTTCACTGTCTCGATCGACTGAAGCCATCGCCAGGATCTCGCTGCTCACCGGATCGCTCAGCACGGCAGTCAATCCCTTGGCGCCCGTCTCGTCACAGTGCTTTAGTAAGGCTTCTTCGACAACAAACTGGATTCGGTGGTCGATGGTCAGCACGACGTCATAGCCGGCTGCTCCTGGGGTCACTTCCCACTCGCCGCCGCTGATACTTCCGAACCGGCCCCGCTCGAACAGCTCCTCCCCCGGGATACCGATCATCGCTTCGTCAAACTGAGCTTCGACACCGTAGATGCCCACGTTGCCGGTGTCGACCCGGCCCACGATGGGCTTGGCCAGCTGATCAGCCGGGTAGATTCGGCGCTCCGACGGCTGCAGGTAGAGGCCGCTGGTGAATCTGGAGGTCTCAGGCAGGCTGCGGAGTTCGAGCAGTGCCGTTTCGGCCGATTCGTCGATGTTGGCGGCCAGGAGCTCGTAGCGATCGCCAGGCCCGTCACCCACAAGATAGTTAACAACTTCAGGCGGGCTCATTCCCAATAGCGGAGCGAGCAGCTCCGCCGTTACTGCCGCATCTTCGACCTGCGATGGGTCCACGACGAGATTGTGGCCCTGGGTAGACGAAGCCAACACGAATCCGTTGCGGTCCTCGACCTTGCCTCGATAGGCCTCCAACGAGCGAACACCGGCGCGCTGGTTCTCACCGACCTCCCTATACCGCTCGGGCCGCATGATCTGTAGGTCAATCAAGAACGCCACAAATGTGGCGCCGACAATGGCCATAACGACCAGAACCCCCACCAATCGGTTGAGGGGGTCGTTGGGATCGCTGGTCTTGCGGAATCGACTTCTCCGCACTTCTCTTCGACGTTCGTCGCGAGACGACGGACGGAGCATCGTTGTCATCCGTTGGCACCAGCCTGCGCTACCGCACCGGCCCATGCTGGACCTGACGGAGGTTCATCCGCGACAGGATCGGGAGTGCCGATTTCCGGCAGTGCCGATTCGACGACGACGTCAGCGACGCTGGAATGCCGCTCGACCTCGACCGATGCAGACGGACTTGTCGAGCCGTCGGCCGACACTGTGGTCCCAGCAATCGACGCCACCCCTGCCTCAGAGTCGGTGGTTTCGCTTTCGTCGGTCACGGCTGTCTCCGACGACGCAACGGCCTCGAGCGCAGCCTCAACCCCGGCTGAGACTGTTGTTGGGTCAGTGCCTGGCTCAGGGGCGGCCACAAGACGAGTGTCCGAAATGGCGTCCGGGGTCGACCCCAACGAGATCGGGACGGGCACGGCAACAGCCGCTTCGCTCGGGGCCAAATAGATTGGGTTGGTCGCCCGAACCATGCCCATCGACATCGCCTGGTCAATGATGGCCGAGGGGGCAGACGCCTCTTCCACCAGACGCTCCAAACGGGTCTGCTCGGTTTCGGATTCGGCGATCTCGGTGCGCAGGCGGTCGAGCCGGTGCTGATTGGCAACCAGCTGAGCCTGGATGAGGGCTACGGCAAAGAAGCCAGCCAGCAGCACAACAAAGGTGGCAACGATGGCGTAGCGGCGGCGAGCCCTGTCTCTGATGGCCACCTGATCGAACACCTGAAGACTCGGGCGCCCGACTGTGGTCGAAGCCACCCGACGCCCTGTCCGCGATTGGGCCCGAGGCTGCGCTCGGGCACTACGGGATCGAGCCCGCGTCGAAGAAACCCGGTGGTGGGTTGTTTCTGTAGTTCGGCTGCTCCTCTTTCGAGCGACGGCGGCTGACACGGTTTGTTCCTAGCTCCTCTACGTACTTGCTTGTTCCCAACGCACTTTTGTCTGTCTAAAACCCGCTGATCTCATCTTCAGGCGGCAATCCGTTCGATGGCCCGGAGTCGCGCGCTCCGCGCTCGCGGGTTGGCCTGTTCCTCGACTTCAGACGCTCGGCGAACCGCTGGTCGGACAATCGAGAATTCGGCCCTTTCAACCTCAACTGGCAATCCCGGCGGGTGTTCAACCGTCGATCGCCGCCGAAAGGCCGACTTCACTATTCGGTCCTCGCCAGAGTGGTACGTGAGCACAAGAACTCGCCCACCTGGCACGACGGCGTCCAACGCCGCCTCCATAGCCCGCTCGAGTACTCCCAACTCATCGTTGACCTCGATGCGGATTGCCTGGAATGACCGTTTGGCCGGATGCCCTCCGGATCGACGAGCGGCGGCCGGGATGGCCTGCACGATGATGGCCGCAAGTTCACCGGTCGAGTTGACGGGCCTCGCGGCAACGATGGTGGATGCAATTCGAGAGGCGAACTTCTCGTCGCCGTAGGTGCGAAGCACCCGGCTGAGTGACCGTTCGTCGTAGCCGTTGACCACGTCGGCCGCCGTGAGCGACATCGAACGGTCCATTCGCATGTCGAGAGGGCCGTCGTTGCGAAAGCTGAAGCCTCGCTCGACGCGGTCGAGCTGCGGCGAGCTAACCCCGAGGTCGAAGAGAAGGCCACTGATCGTTGACGTTGCGGCATAGTCCTGCAGGATCTGGGCCAATCCGTCAAAGCGACCGGCCACGATCTGCACCCGATCCGAGAATTGGGCGAGCCGGCGGGCCGCTGCCTCTCGGGCGTCAGCGTCTTGATCAATTCCGACCATGGCCAGATCCGGTCGGGCGTTAAGGATGGCAACTGCGTGTCCGGCTCCGCCAAGGGTGGCGTCAACGAACGTTCCGGCTGGAAGCGGCTCGATGAGCTCGACTACCTCGTTAACGAGGACGGGAAGATGGGAGAACGATAGGAGATCGGCCGGAGGCAGAATTTCGGCTGCTAGTTCCGGCGGTTCAGGAGTTTCACCCTTACAAGAATCCATTGACGGATGAGGGCTGACCCCAAGCTCACGTATCGGCCATCGATAACCCCCCGGACGGCATCGCGATCCAGGTTTTATCTCCTGGGGGACGCTAAGAGAAGTAGCGGGCGGAGTCGTGGGGCAGAAGCACCTCTCCTCGCCTCCCGGGAGGCAATCGATGAACGATATTGTGTTTTTGGTACGCCCAGCCTCCTTTCAAGGTTTCGGGTTACGGGTATATGAGGTCCCGCTGGGTCCCTGGGCTAAAGACCCAATCTGGCTACCGCCTCGGCCAGTTCGTCAGCTGCTTCCTGTGTGTCCAGATCCTCGGCATAGGTCTCGGCCGGCCAGATCTCTACCCGATCGAATAGACCGCTGATCACGACTTGAGACTGAAATCCGAGCTCGTCCAGTAGCTCTCGAGGAAGTGTGATTCGGCCAGCTGCATCGAGCTTGACCTCTTTCACGCTGTTCATGAGCTTTCGGAACACCCGCATTGAAATGCGGGAAGCTGCAGATTCTGTTTTCCATTTTTCGGCCACTTGCCGAAACTCGTCCTCACTCCAGAGGCCGAGACAACCATCGAGCTGGGTGACATACCCACGCTCTGCAACGAATGCTCTGAATGGGGCGGGAAGGACCACTCGGCCTTTGTCGTCGACCGCATGTTCGTATTGGCCGACAAACATTCCCTCACCTCTTTCTCCATTCGTTTCGTTTAATCCAAGTTCTTCGCTGGGCCCTTATTTGCTGACCCTTTTCGTGGGCTTGTCTCCCACTAGGTGCCAAATTAACCCACTTCGCCCCACAACGCAACCACTTTCGCTGCTTTCTGCGCGAAGATCTCACGGAGAGTGCAAACATCTGTTCGAAATTACAACCTCGTAATATCGGCCAGATGCTTGTCGGCGAGACGTCATGCACACTGGTGCCCCAGCACAAGAGGACGCCGCAACCGCTGGAATAGTGCGGTTTTAGTAGTCTTCACCCACCTGCCAAACAGGCAACTGATCAACATCGGCGACGACCGACGCGAATACCTGGTGTGAGGTGGGGCGAAGTGGGGCGAGGGGGCGACAATGGGGAGTATGACCCAGGCCTCCGGATCGGCCGAACCGCCACCCCCTGTGCTCCCTGCGCCTCCTGTGCTCCCACCCCCGTCTGCCTCTGAGCTTGAGGATCTGGAGCTCTCCAGACGCGACGGCCTCACTGCCCCACTGAACGGCTGGAGCGTCTGGAACAGCACCGGCGATGCCAATTCGTTCCACCACTATCAGCCGGACCACGTTGGCCACGAGATCTGGGTTCGCGACCTCGACCGGATGGCCGTCGTTCTTGGCTCTACCCAAACGGCTGACGTCTTGAATCCGGGCATCGTCGACCTCGACTTCGAGGTTTGTCGGCGTCGGTCGGGCGGCGGGCTTGTGCATCTCGATACGTCCCAAGACGTCTGGATTGACGTTCTACTACCTGTCTCATCACCCTTGTGGCATGCCGACGTGGGTCGCTCGTTTCACTGGCTCGGCGACGTTTGGGCTGCCCTCCTGGCCGACCTCGTTCCCGACGCTTTGGTCTCGGCTCATCGCGGACCAAACCAGGGTTCCGGCCGCATTCTTTGTTTCGCCGGCCTCGGCCACGGCGAAGTCACGGTTGACGGACGCAAAGTTGTGGGACTGTCGCAACGACGAACCCGACAATGGGCTCGCCTACAGTGCGCCATCGTCCAACATTGGCCTGCAGACGATCTGTTCTTCCTGCTCCGCGGACTAGATGAGGACTCCCGTGCACCCGATCCGCGTTCTGTGCTTGCCGGGCTCCGACCAGAACAAAGCGCCATTGATCGACTCCACCTGATCACTCGTTTTCTGGAGGCCGTGACCAGGCGAACCCCACACGAAATCGCCGAGTAAACGAAGACTCAAGCCGCGGGCACGATTTTCCGTATTACTTCTCACGGTCGGGCGGTGCCGGTTAGTCTTTGTCAATGGCACGGGCTTTGGTTCTTAATGCAACCTATGAGCCGATTGGTGTCGTGTCCGGACGAAGGGCACTGATCTTGGCTCTAGCCGAGCGAGTGGACGTCTTGTCCGAGTCGGACACCGTGTACTCCTCGGCTGACTTGGCCGTTCCCGTTCCCTCAGTAGTCCGCCTCCGCTACTTCGTCAAAGTTCCGTACAAGCGGACAGCACCGCTGAGTCGCCGAGCGGTCTTTGCTCGGGACAGGGGCAAGTGCCAATACTGCTTCCGCCAGGCCGAGAGTATCGATCATGTTATGCCGCGCTCAAAGGGCGGGCCCCACACCTGGGAAAACGTGGTCGCCTGCTGCCGCAAGTGCAACACGTCCAAAGGTGATCGGCTACTAGACGACTGCCACCTGAGCCTGCGGGCACCACCCAAGGCCCCCACGCAGTACGTGTGGGTGAAGGTAGCGGCCGGAGCCATCCCTGACGACTGGACCCCTTACCTGGACCGGCAGGCCGCATAGGCCCGGACCGGGTTCGCTCAACAGCGCCCGTGCCGTATACCGTTGGGTAACGACGCGGTGGTTGTTGACGCCGGACGGTCGACTACCGACGCCGGGCCGCCAAGGCCCCAAACCACCGGGCTGCGCGAAGAGGGGACTGATTTCACATGGAAGCCAACTATTCACACGAAGCCGAGGCCTACCGGGAGAAGATCCAGGCTTTCCTGGCCGAGCATCTTCCGGCCCAATGGAGTGGAGTCGGGGCCCTTTCCAGCGACGAGGCCATGGCTTTCACCCAGCAGTGGCGAAACACCCTTCGAGACAACGGACTTCTTGCTCTGAGCTGGCCCACAGAATACGGCGGCGCCGGTCTTACCCCGTTGGAGTCGGTCATCATCGCCGAGGAGTTTCAGAAGGCCGGGGTGCCCACCGGGGGCCCCAACGACGTCTTTGGGATCCAGATGGTTGGTAACACCATCGTTCAATGGGGAACCGAGGAACAAAAAAGGCACTTCCTACCCCGAATCATCAGCGGCGAAGACGTCTGGTGCCAGGGTTACTCCGAGCCCAACGCCGGTTCAGACCTTGCCAACCTTGGTTGTCGAGCCGAGCTCGACGGCGACGAGTGGATCATCAACGGCCAGAAAATCTGGACTTCGGCTGGTCACCTGGCCAACTGGATCTTCGTCCTGACGAGGACCGACGCCGATGTCAAGAAGCATCGAGGCATCACATTCCTACTCGTCCCGATGGACCAACCTGGTGTTGAGGTTCGACCAATCAAAATGCTGTCCGGCGAGTCGGAGTTCAACGAAATTTTCTTCACCGACGCCCGCACAACCAAGAACAACGTCATCGGCGAAGTGAACGGCGGCTGGGGCGTCGCCATGACCCTTCTCGGCTTCGAGCGGGGCGAAGCTGCGGCCAAGACCCCCATTGCCTTCAAGGGCGAACTCGATCGCCTACTGGAGCTGGCCAAAGAAAAGGGATGCGCCGACGACCCTGTCATCCGTCAGCGTCTCATGTGGTGCTACTCCAAGGTCGAGGTCATGCGGTATCTGGGGATGCGGACACTCACCGCCTTTCTCGAAGGCAATCACCCCGGCGCCGACGGCTCCATCTTCAAGCTCTATTGGTCGGAGTACCACCGCTTGGTCACCGAATTGGCGGTCGATATTTTGGGCCCCGACGGCATGCATTTCGTTGGCAAACTTCCGACCAGTGCATTTGCCACAGACCAACCGGGGGCCCCGAATGACTCCGGCTCATGGATCGGCACGTTCCTGAACGCCAGGGCTGGCACGATTTATGCCGGAACCAGTCAGGTGCAGCGAAACATCATCGGGGAAATGGTTCTCGGTCTGCCCAAAGAACCTCGCACGGACGGCGGACCTTGGAAGGACACCCCCAAGTAGCTCAACCCCGGCCACACTGAACTCATGGACAAGTCCGCGATAGGCGTATGGAGCAAGGTGGCGGCGGCCGTTGCCCGGCGTCCCGACCTTTGGTCAACAGCCGGCCGTGCAGTACGATCCCATGCTCCTGAGCGCTGGTGGCGTACCAGACCCTGGCTGCCTATCCCCGACCGACGGTGGATGGAGTTCAGGATGACGACCGCCTACGGGACGGCATCACCGACAGCCGGCTCAGGATCAGCCGCAATTCAGGCCGATGAGGTTATCGAATGGCTCGAATGGTTGCGTTCCTGGCACAGTGACGAGTCGGCCTAGTAGCCAAGACGCAAAACCGGTCCGCTGGTCACGGTTTTGGATCCGCCACGATCTACTGCGAGAATGGTCAATTCATCAGAGCATCACCGCATCGCCCAAGCCGATAGTGAACAACTGATGGCCCGACAGTGAATACCTGATCACAAGGTGAGACGTGCTACGACAATGCTGTCGAGCAGTTCCCGCGTTGCTAAGGCGGTGATTGGCCTTGAGTGCCGATACGAATACCGGATTATCCGATACCCTGCCACGGGGAGCGGTTAGGAGGCAGCCCAAAAGTGAGCACAACTGAAGCCGCCGTGTTGGATGAAACACGGGCTTATCAATTTGCTTCAGCCTTCAATGCCATCCGGGACAATATCCAGCAGGTTGTTCGTGGCAAGCAGTATGTAGTCGAACAGACGCTGCTTTGCCTGATCTCTGGAGGACATCTTCTCGTAGAAGATGTACCCGGTGTCGGCAAGACGCTGTTGGCCAAGGCTCTCGCCGCATCGGTGGGTGCCAAAATCGGGCGCATACAGTTCACCCCGGATCTACTCCCGGGTGACGTGACCGGAATCAACGTCTGGAATCGCAATTCTTCGACCTTTGATTTCCGCCCTGGACCTATTTTCACCGAGCTTGTTCTCGCCGACGAGATCAACCGGGCCTCGCCCAAGACGCAGTCAGCGCTTCTAGAGGCCATGGCGGAGTCTCAAGTCACCGTCGATGGCGTCACTCACGCCCTCAGCTCAACGTTCATGGTGCTGGCTACGCAGAATCCGATCGAGCAGGAGGGCACGTACCCGCTGCCTGAAGCCCAGCTCGACCGATTCCAGATGAAAATCTCCGTCGGGTACCCCGACCGTTCCGAGGAACTAAACATTCTCCGGACCCACGAGACCGACGGCCTAGTGGGCCGACTCCGTGCCGTGGCCTCGCTGCAGGACGTCGCCGCCATGCAACAGATGGTCTCGGCCGTCCAGATTGCTCCCGAGCTACGGAACTACCTCATTGATCTCGCTGACGCGACCAGGCGCCATCAGGCAGTGTCGCTCGGCCTGTCTCCTCGAGGCACTCTCAGCCTGCAGCGAGTCGGACGAGCCCGTGCCGTGTCGCAAGGGCGCACCTACGTAACAGACGACGACATCAAGTCCGTCGCCCCCTACGTTATGGCCCACCGTGTACTGTTGCGGCCTGAGGCAACCATCCAAGGCGCCACCTCTGCCGGCGTCGTAACCGACATCCTGCGAGCGGTGCCGGTCCCCTACGACCGCGCTAGATGAAACTGACGAGGGCCGGTCTCGTACTGGTCGTCGCAGTCATCATGTTGGTGGCGGCGGCCCGACTCTTTGGGCTGTTGGAACTGTACATCCTTGCGGCGGCGACAACTGCTGTTCTCGCACTGGCAGCGCTCTACACATCCACGACAAGGCTCGACGTCGCCGTCAGTCGCACGGCTACACCGGCCCGGCTTCGTGCCGGAACAACGGCCCGAATCGATTTGGTGCTACGAAATCGTTCTCAGCGGAAGAGCCCGGTCATGTCGGTCTACGACCAACTCGAGGATGATCGTGGCGCCTCCGTTCACGTTGCCCCGCTTAGATCCCAGGAAGACGCCCGGCTGGCCTACCGACTTCCAGCGCGGTCCCGCGGTCGACTTTCGGTCGGTCCGCTGGACATCACTCTTGGTGACCATCTGGGCCTGACAACGACAACAATTCGCGCTGCCAGGCTGACCGAGCTGATCGTCCACGCAAAGCTCCATAACCTGGCGCCGCTCGTCGCCGTTGCCGGTAGCGATCCGGCCACGGACCAGCAGCAGATTCGATCGATCGCTACATCAGGCGATGAGTTCTTCGCCCTCCGGCCCTATGTGGTGGGAGACGAGCTAAAACGAGTCAACTGGAAGGCATCGGCCCGCCATGACGACCTTGTCGTTCGACAAGATGAGCGGCCTAGGACCGGTCGGGTGACCATCCTGCTCGACCTCTCTCCCGACGCCTACGACGATGACGGATTCGAACGGGCGATTTCGGCTGCACTCAGCGCCCTGTATGCCGGATTCCACGGAGGCGACACACTCCGATTCGCCACATCGGCCACTCCTGCGCTCACGGAAATCCGAACCAGGTCCGAGCTTGAAGGCGTAGACGAGCAGCTGGCGCTCATCGGGCAATCCAGGGAAGGCTCATTCGTCCAACGGATCGAGGAAGTGTCCCGGTCGACGCGCGGCGGGACGCTCGTCGTTGTCGGTGGTACGTTTGACGAGAGTCTACAGAAGGCTTTGGAGCGCATTCTCGGCTCATTCGGCCTACTTGTTGCGGTGTCGTGCCAGCGCCCCCGCAAGCAGTTGCCGGAGTGGATCGTCCTTCACTCCGACGAAAACAACTTTCCAATGAAATGGAACAACGCCGTCGCTGGTTCACAGGTGGTCCGTCCACCGACCGTTGGACTCGGCGACAGATGATCTAGGAACGCCTGATGCAGAACACCCCGGCCCGCCACCTCGCTCCGCTCTGGCTCGAGATGGCTGCTGCCATGCTCGTCCCCAGCGCCATTGTCGGCTTCATCAGGGTGTTTGCCGAACCGAGAGCCATAATCCCAATCATCGGAGCAGCGCTTCTCTCATCGGCGGTCTCGGTCGTTTCCCGAAGGCTGGGTCTACCCCTGATCCTTACCGCCATCGGGTCGTTCGGATTGCTCGGCCTGTTGATCATCAACGCCTACGCACCAGGGACCGCCACGCTGGGCATCATTCCCAGCAGCGAGACGGTTGCTGGTCTTCAGGTACTCGCCGATGATCTTGTGGTCAATTTCCAAGGCCAGAAGTCACTGGTTCCCACGCTGGACTCGTTCATCGCCACCTCGATGGTGGCGGCCTGGGTAATGGCATTCTTGACCGACTGGGGGGCCATGCGGCTCCGATTGGCCTTTGAGCCGGTATTTCCCTCCAGCCTAATTTTCCTGTTTACCGCTATTCCCCCGATCTCGGCCAGTGAAAACCAGATTCTGGCCACAGTCGTCTTTGCCCTCGGCTTGGCCAACTGGGCAGTTGCGCAACGGGTGGCCAAGCTAGTCGAGCAAACGGTTTGGCTGCCGGCTCACGAGCGCCTGGGCCCAAGTACCTTGGCTAAGGGCGCGCTCATACTCTCGGCTGTGGCTGTAGCAGGTGGCGTCGTCGTGGGTCCACGGATCCCTTGGGCCAACGCCGAACCGATGTACAGCTTCGCCGAGCAGCGAGATCCGGTCAGACGAGTTGTAAGCCCGTACGTTCAGATCGACAAGCGGCTAGTAGAGCAGCGCGATCAGGTTCTGTTTACCGTCGAGTCCGAAGAGTCCACCTATTGGCGAATCGCCGGGCTCGACAAGTACGAGGACAACCTATGGAAGGTCGAGGGCGACTTCTCCCCCGAGGACGGCAATCTGCCCGGTCAGGACCTGGGCGGCCAGCGCCGCGAACTACGGCAGAAGATCGAGATCAAGTCACTTGCCGCTATCTGGCTTCCCGCCGCCTTTGCTCCGGCCCGCATCGAGGAAACCTCAGCCGAGCTGACCTGGAACGGGGAGAGCAGTTCTCTAACCGTGTCCAACGGGGTCGAAGACAGCGACGGTGTCATCTACGAAATTATGTCCTCCGTCCCGAGTTTCTCCGTAGACGAGCTGCGGACCGCCCCAGAGGCCGTGACTGCTGACATCGCCGAACGCTACCTCGGGCTTCCCGACACGCTGACCTCAAGGGTGGCGGAAGAGGCCCAACAGATCGCGGCTGGCCAAGCGACCACCTATGACAAAATGTTGGCGCTGCAGGCTCACTTTCAGGGCTATGAGTACAGCCTGGACCTCGGCCCTCGAGGTGAGGACCCGGTTGAGACTTTCCTCAATGAACGCAGGGGTTTCTGCCAGCAGTTTGCTGGCACGTTCGCCTTAATGGCCCGCTCGCTCGGGGTACCGACCAGGGTGGCAACGGGCTTTACCTGGGGAGATCCGTCGACCAACGATGACGGCAACACGCTGTATACGGTGACCGGGCGTCATGCCCACGCTTGGCCCGAGGTCTACTTCGAGGGTCTGGGTTGGGTCGCCTTCGAGCCGACACCAGGACGCGGCCTGCCGGGCGCCACCAACTACACAAACATCACACCCCAGCAGGACTCGCTAGTCGAGGGGTCTCAGGCCGCTGAAGACGAGGTCCAGCCAGATACTGAGCCTGAGCCTCTCCCCTCGGAAATCAATCCCCAGGATCCCGACAACCAGCCTCAGCCGGAACCCGATATCAGTCCCGGTGATGGCAGCGAAGAGTCTGACGGCTTTTCGTTCCCCTCGATTCCATGGCGACTCGTCGGTGTTATCGCACTCCTAGCCGCCTACCCTGTCGGCGTCTTTGCCGCCCGCAATCTTCGACGCCGCAACCGCAGGGTGTCATGTAACTCTCCGGCTGACCGGGTCGACGTGTCCTGGGCAGAGGCATGTGAAGAGTACGATCTCACGCTACGACAGCGACGGGCTCCATCGGAGACTCGCACAGAGTTTGCCGGACGTCTTGTCGATGACGGCGCAGTCGGATCGGCCGAGATGAGGCAGCTAGCCGAGCTGGCCACCGCATCTCGCTTTTCGAGCGACGGAGTCACCGATACCCAAGCCGGGCAGGCCGATCAGCTCGGTAACTCGATCGGCACCGCGGTGGCTGAGCTATTGCCCGCTCCGGCCCGGCTCAGTCGCATCCTTGATCCTCGAAGATTGCTAAGACGTGGATCACCGCGCCAGTTGATTACCGAAACCTTGCGTCAGAACAACGGCCGCCAAGGGGAACTGATCGAGGTTGGTAGCGCCGAGGAGGCGTAACAACCACGTTGCGGTAGGTCAGCGGCGCGTCTACGTGGACCGCCCCGACTACCAGGTGTTTGTCGGCTTTGCGAGGCTTATTCGTTGTCCTGGTCTTCGACCAGGTCCTCGTCGGTGCGCCCCGAGGTGGGGTTTGCCGCCTTGAAGGCTCGGGTGAACTGGTCAATCCCGGCCCGCCCCATCATTCGTAGATTGCGTTCGAAGCCGATGGCGGCACCCATGGTGACGACAAAACCGGCGAACGCCAGAAGAAAGTGAATCTGCAGCGTGGCGACCATCAACGCCAGCCCGACGGCGAACCAAAGAACCGTCCACTTCAACGAACCAAGCGCATGACGATAGACAGTTGTCTCCCCAACCTCGCGAGCGAGCCGAGGATCGGTGCGGTGGAGGTTTTCCTCTATCTCGGCGAGAATTCGCTGCTCATCTGGGGATAGGGGCATAGTTTGGGTCCTTCGGCTTTCGGCAAGGGCCTCATCGCTTGCTTTCTACAGTCTCGCGCAAGATGGGGCGAGGAACAACGCAGGCCGGTACTTCAATGCGCTTATTTGGGAAACTCCGCCCAATTGTCGCCTATTTCCGCCATTGAACCAGCGGTGACGCGTCATGCGTGGTCATCGTGGATCCAATCGGCGGTTCCCGCACTCCCTTCAGCCAACATCGGCAAAAATTGTGAGGGATCCTTAAGGGTAGCCAGAATCAGAGGTCTTTGGGCCCGGCTTGGCCTTCACCTGAGCTCTCCACGTTGTTGTCGGTTCGAACGGTTAGTCCCCCTCTTCCTATGGCCAGGTCTCCGAATTTTGAGCGGATGGTGTCGACCGCATCATCGACACCATCCTCGGCGTCATCAAGAGGGCCAAATGCCTCAGCAGGATTGGGGCCAACGCTGGTACGTCCATCTGCCCTTCCGCCGATCTGCGATGCTGGCCGGTGAGGTGGGCCGTCGCACAGGTTGAGGGTTAGCTGGCGGCTGGCCGAACGGGTCAGACCGCCAGCCGAGACCCCCAGCAGACGAACACCATCGACCAGCACTCCTCGCTCGGACTCGAGCTGAGCGAACATGTCTCTGCTCAGGTTGGCAATCTCTCGAGACATCGACGTCGCAGCCGGCAAGGTAACCGAGCGGGTCATGGTCTCGAACGATCCGAGACGGACCTTAATTGAGATCGTGCGGCTGAACAATTCAGACTGACGAAGCCTGGACGCCACGCCATCGGCCAATGAGACCAGCCGCGAATTGATGTCTGTCATTGAAGTCAGGTCGGTGGGAAACGTCGACTCCTGGCTTATCGACTTGGTGGGACGATCTACTTCAACGGGACGGTTATCAATCCCGTTGGCTAGAGCGTGAAGGTGGCGACCACTGGCTTCCCCCAGGCAGGCCACGAGACTGTCAACGTCGAGGTCGGCTAGATCGCCGACGGTAACGACCCCGAGCCGGACAAGCTTGTCCGCCGTCTTCGGACCGACGCCCCACATCGCTCTGATCGGAAGCGGCCGCAGGAAGCCAGCCTCGCCCTCAGCCGTCACCACCATCACCCCGGGTCCGGGTTCCACCTTTCTCCCGACGACCCGCGGCTTAGCTGCATCGGAGGCAAGCTTGGCCACATGCTTGGTCCGAGCGATGCCAACTGAGCACCTCAGTCTTTCTTGGTCGAACACTCTGCTGCGAATTTGCTTGGCGAGTTCCTCGGCATTCCCGAGTAGCGACCGGGCCGATGAAACGTCAAGGAACGCCTCATCTAGCGACAGCGGCTCGACCGCTGGTGTGATGTCGTTGAAGATCGCCATGATTCGGGCACTCACCGATCGATACAGATCGTGGTCGCCCGGGAGTACGACAGCTGTCGGACAGAGGCGCAAAGCGGTCGACATCGGCATCGCCGACCGGACGCCGAACACTCTGGCAGGGTACGAAGCGGCGGCCACCACTCCCCTAGGCCCTGCACCTCCGACGAGCACAGGCTGGCCCTGCAGCTCGGGTCTCCGTAGGATCTCGACCGAGGCAAAAAAGGCGTCCATGTCCACATGGAGCACCGATGGCCCGTTGTGGCCCAGATGGGTTTGTCTATCTTTGGTCATGGAGACGGAGGACCTGCCTCCTGCCATCCTCGATCATCAGACGGTAGCGGAACATGTGACCGTCAGCGTTTACACCGTCAGACCAGGCGAGCAGGGGCTCAGCCACCCACGGCGGCGAGTCGACAACTTGTCCCGGCAACTGTTCCCTCTGGACGAACAGAGCTTCAATAACGATCCCGTCCGGGTCATCAATGCGAAGATCGCCGGAGTAAGACAACGCCCGGTGAACTTGAACTTCGAGGTGAAAGCCGCCATCGTGAGGGGCGATCACTTCAACTTGATAGACGGGATCCGACCATTCCGGGACCAGCAGACCAGTTTCCTCGGTGACTTCCCTGGTGAGGGCCTCCAACGGCTGTTCACCAGGGTCGACCACTCCACCGGGCGGACTCCAGTCAACCTCTCCGTTGCGTCGTCGATTGGCCACCATCAGAAGTTCGTCGCCATCGAGGAGCAGACCGGCGGCCACTGACCAGCGGCGAAGCTCGTTGTTGTTTTTCGTACCGGACATGCGACACCTGATCTTCGAGGTTCAAGGCGACAGCACCCCGAACCCGACCGTCACCAAGCCTAGTACGGCTGGGGCCTGAGACGAGCCCTGGAGTTCTAGCTACCGCCAATACCAGTACCATCTTGACAGTGGCTTTAGACGACGGCGCAGAAACCGGTGAGACCGACCGATCCCCCGTCCCGCTTCACGGAGAGGGCGAACTCGCCCTACCCCCGTTCGACGATCTCTTGGCACCGGAGCCGTTGGCTCCCGATCCGCCACCAGTGGCTCGCTGGTCCGCCTTCATTGCCATCGCCGTCGGCGGAATTCTCGGCCTGCTCATTGGCTATGGGATCGGCGACCTCATGGCTTCCAGCTCAACTTGGGCGGCCGTCGGAGCAGTTGCCGGGGCCACAATCGGGGCCTTGGGGGTTGGCGTAGTGGCCAACCTGGCGCTCCGCGCCATGGGCGAATGGCGAGAAATGGAACACCCCGAACATGGCGGGGACGAAGCTGCAGCGGCGAGCACATCACCTCAACCTGGGGAAACAGATTGACGACCGGAGCAATGAACGACGAACTTCTCGAACTCGCTGTGGGTTTGGCCCGTACGGCGGGCGCTGCCACGGTGGCCATGAGGCCCGATGCCATCGGCACAACGACTACCAAGTCGTCCGACACCGATCCCGTGACCGAGGCGGATCGCCACGCCGAACAGATGATCACTGAGGGAATTCTTGGTGTTCGCCCCGACGACGCCATCGTCGGCGAGGAAGGAGCCGGCATAGACGGCACCTCCGGCGTGTCCTGGTACGTCGACCCCATCGATGGGACGGCCAACTACGTCTATGGCATTCCCATCTACGCCGTATCCATCGCCGCTGAGGTCGACGGCTCCATCGTCGCCGGTGTCGTCTACAACCCGGAGTCCGACGAACTGTTCACCGCCGCCAAGGACCAAGGCGCGTACCGAAACGGCACAGCCATCTCGGTCACGACGGACATTGCACTCAATCGAGCTCTCGTTGGGACTGGCTTCGGGTACAAACCGGAGGATCGCGCCATCGACGGTGCAGTAATCGCCCACTTGCTTCCACAAATACGAGATCTCCGTAGGCTCGGCTCAGCCGCTCTCGATCTGTGCGCCGTTGCCATGGGACGGTTCGACGCCTACTTCGAGACCGGGCTCCATGTGTGGGACTACGCCGCTGGTTGGCTGATCGTCGAAGAGGCAGGCGGGCGTTGTCTAGGGCGCGACGGGGCTGAACCCAGCCTGCAGATGATGATCGCCGCCCATTCACCGTTGGCCAAGGATCTGGGAGATGCGCTGAAACTGGCACAAGAAACGGCTAGCGTAGGGGGCCGTGTCGGAACCGACTAACCGGCATCCGCACGTATCGGTCAAGGATCAGGCAGAATTTCACTGTGGGTACTCGAATACTTACCGTCGAAGACGACGAGCGAATCCGGCAAGCCGTGACCATGGCCCTCGAAGAAGAGGGCTGGGACGTCACCGAAGCCGCCAACGGCGAGTCGGCACTCGATTCGTTCACAAGCGACCCAGCGGACGTTGTCCTTATCGACATCATGCTGCCGGGAATAGATGGCTTTGAGGTGTGCCGTTCCATTCGGCGGGCCAGTGATGTTCCCATCATTATGGTTACCGCAAGAGCCGACACTCACGACGTTGTCGCCGGTCTCGAAGCCGGAGCCGATGACTATCTCACCAAGCCGTTCGCCCCGAAGGAGCTGTCAGCCCGAATCCGGGCCATGCTCCGTCGAGCGAGAGCTGCCGAACCTGGTGACATGGAGCGCATCAAGGTTGGCGAGCTGGAGATCAGCCCCGATGAAGGTCTCGTGCTGAAGAACGGCGAAGAGCTCCACCTGACTAAGACCGAGTTCAAATTGCTGGTCGAATTGGCTTCACAACCGGGCAAGGTTTTCAGCCGTGAGGTTCTCCTCGAGCGGGTCTGGGGCTATGACTACTTCGGAGACGGTCGACTGGTTGATGTGCACGTACGTCGCTTGCGCACCAAAGTCGAAGGCGACCCCGCCAGCCCTCGCTACGTCGTAACCTCCCGAGGCCTCGGCTACAAGCTCCAGCCCTAGGCGTGGAAAACAGACGCTGGTGGCGGGGGCTTCAAGCCCGTATCACCATCGCATACGCTGTCGGCGCACTGCTGTTGTCGACAGTCGTGGCCGTGGTCAGCTTTACTATTGCCCAGAGCAATTTGCTCGAATCGGCCAAGGCAACCGCTGAAGAGCGGTTCCGTCAAAACGCCCGCATTGTCCGCGATGAGCTTGAAGCGGTTCAGCAACAGGGCGCTGAAGCCGAGGCCGAACGATACTTGACCCTGATCGAAGCGACCGTGCTTCGGGGCGATAGTTTCCCGCTGCTCTATCCTCCGGGCCAGGCCAACCCTGTCGGCCGTGTGCCCGGTGATCGGGAGCCGGATGCACTTAGGGCTGCGGTCGTCGAGTTCAATGTGGCCGACGACGTGTACCAGCTCCCGGAATCGTCACAACAGGAGGAGTCAGGGGCCACGGTGTACGGCATCGGGGTCAAGTTCGAGGGGCTGGACGCCACCTACTACGAGGTGTTGAGCCTCGTCGGGTTGGAACAAACCTTGACCGACCTCCGTCGTATTCTCTTCGCCACCGCGGTAGCCGCTAGCCTGGCCGGTGCCGCGCTCGGCTACTACTCGGCCCGTCGTGCCCTGGCCCCGGTGAACCGGATCTCCAAGGCGGCCCAAGCAATTGCTGAAGGCGACTTCGCAACCCGGCTCGATCTTTCGATCGACCCCGATCTGGCGGTCCTGTCACAATCGTTCAACGAGATGGTCGACGCCTTGCAGGCGCGGATTCAACGCGACGAACGGTTCACCTCCGACGTCAGCCATGAACTCAGGTCGCCGCTGATGACGCTTACCGCCTCGCTGGAAGTTCTTGAGCGTCGGAAAGGTTCGTTGCCTGAGGTGGCTCAGCGGGCTGTAGGCCTGCTCAGAGACGATCTGAGCAGGTTCGAGCATCTAGTCGAGGATCTACTGGAAATCTCCCGCATGGACGCCGGTGCCGCCCATTTGGACCTCAGCCACTTCGGCCTGGCCGAGTTTCTGGTCAATGTCATCGCTCAATCGCGCAGTCCCGAGATTGCGTTGATCACACCAGATGAAGACGGCGACCTCTGGATGACGGCCGATAAACGCCGCCTGGCTCAGGTCATTACCAACCTGGTCGACAATGCGGCCAAATACGCTGGTGGGGCGACGGTAATTCGGTTCCGGCAGGTCGGCGAAAACGTTCTCATCATGGTCGAGGACGAGGGGCCAGGCGTGCCCGCCGAGGACCGGGATCGGATCTTTGATCGATTCAGCCGAGCCGGATCTGACGCCGGCAGACGGTCAGGCGATTCCGGGGTCGGCCTCGGGCTTTCGCTTGTCAGTGAGCATGTGAATCTTCACAACGGCCGGGTTTGGGTAACGGAGCGGACCGACGGCAAGAGCGGCGCCCGATTCGTTGTCGAGATGCCAGTTGGCGAGCACCAAGACGACCTTGAGGAGATGGCGGTGTGAGCCTCTCGAGAAACCAGCGCTCACAATCGGCCACCAAGTCTGAGGGTCCTACCAAGTGGGAATCGACCTGGAAACGGACTCTCATCATCGCCTTGCTCTCTTCGTTGGTTGCTGCCTCGTGCGCCCTGCCAACCGAGGACGAGCCACGGGATCTCAGCGCCGAAGACTACGAAGAAATCGTTTTCGGCGAGACGACAACTACGGTCACGACCCCTCTAGTGGTCGTCGATCCAACCAATGTGGAGCTTTACTTCGTCGGTGCTGACGGGCAGCTGAGAATCGTCAAGCGGCCAATTCCCGATCCGAGGATCCCGCAAATTCTCGATGAGCTCGAGATTCAGCCTACGGAAGCTGAGCTTGAGCAGTTCCCCGATCTCACCTCTCGAGTGATACCCGCTTTTGAAGCCAAGAATCTTGGACGTCTCGACAGGGACGAACAGCCCAGCCTGTTGACCATCGAGGTCTCACCGCTGCTTCAGGAAACGGCTACTCAGGCTCCTCGGCAGGCCCGCGAGGCCGTCAGCCAAATCGTCTGCACCATCACCAACCTGACGTTCACCAACAATCCAATCCCGATTAACCGTGTGGCGTTCATCGATGTCGACGAGACTCCGCTGAGCATCACCGACGACGAAGGGGCAGCCATCGAAAGCCCATTCCGAGTGTCCGACTTCAACGATTGCCAGACGGCTGAGGACGGGTTTGAGGACGAGCCGGAAGACACGACGACGTCGGAGCCGTAGCCCAAAACTCCAACCGCGACAAAGGCTTAGCCTGAGGTGGAACCTAGGCGAAGAACTCCTGGGCTACGTCCCATAGCTCGGCACTTACACCTTTGAGCTCGGCTACCGCATCTGACAATGGAACCCGCACGATTTCATCGCTACGCAGCGCAACCATCGAGCCCCATGCCTGGTCGTGGGCGGCATCGATCGCAGCAATCCCGTAGCGGGTGGAAAGCACCCGGTCGAACGCAGTCGGCGTCCCGCCCCGCTGCACGTACCCGAGGATGGTGACCCTGGTCTCGATCCCAGTCCGGCGTTCGATTTCATTGGCGACACGATGTGAGATGCCACCAAGCCGGATGTGGCCGAACTCGTCGTAGGTATCTTCAGGTATCGGCATGGTGCCGGGAATCGGTTTCGCTCCTTCGGCTACAACCACCAGCGAAGCGAACCGTCCACCCTCGTGCCTGGCCTGCAGCGACTGGCAAACTGCCTCGATGTCGAAAGGCTCCTCGGGGATGAGGGTCATCGTCGCTCCGCCGGCGATCCCCGACCAGGTGGCGATGTGGCCGACGTGCCGGCCCATTACCTCGACCACCATGATCCGGTTATGGCTTTCCGCAGTAGTCCGAAGCCGATCGATGGCATCGGTGGCTATGGAGACTGCCGTATCAAAGCCGAACGTCCGCTCGGTCACTCCAATGTCATTGTCGATGGTCTTGGGCACCCCGACGATGGGAAGACCACGCTGCGCGAACTCATTGGCGCACGAAAGTGTTCCTTCACCACCGATAACGATTAAGCCGTCCAGTTCGTTGTCGGTCATCGACGCGAACACCTCGTCAACGCCGCCGTCGACCTTGAACGGGTTGTACCTGGAGGTACCGAGTACGGTCCCGCCCTGCGGCAACGTGTGCTGCATTGTGGGGACATCAAGGGCAAGCACTTGTCGTTCAACGACACCCTGCCAACCGTTACTGAATCCAATCACTTCGTCGTCGTAGTGCCGTGTCGCTTTTCGCACAACAGCTCGAATGACGGCGTTGAGTCCAGGACAGTCACCACCTCCGGTCAACACACCAAATCGCACCAGGTAAGGTTAACCGGCAGCCACGATGATCAGAGCCGGTTTCAGCCAATATCGCGCTGTAGGGTTGTCGCATGTCTGTTGTCATTTCCTTGGATGCCGGCACGACCGGCGTAAGAGCCCTGGCCATCAACGAGGCCGGTGATGTGGTGCGCCTCGCCTATCAAGAATTCACCCAGCACTTCCCTCAACCCGGCTGGGTCGAACACGACCTCGAAGAGATCTGGGTCGCCATCCAAAACGTGATTGCCGAGCTCGCCAAGGATTTGGACGAGACGGTCGCCGCCATTGGGATCACCAACCAACGTGAGACAGTTGCCGCCTGGGACCGATCTACTGGAGAGCCTCGCCATCGAGCCATCGTGTGGCAGGATCGACGGACAGCCGAAACCTGTGACCGACTGGCCGAAGCCGGACATCTCAATGTTGTTCGGACCAAGACCGGACTGGTCCTCGATCCCTATTTCTCCGGCACAAAATTCGCCTGGCTGCTTAACCAAGGCGGTGTTTCGAACGATGCCAATCTGGCTCTGGGAACAATCGACTCCTGGCTGATCTGGAAGCTGACAGCTGGAGCGGTCCACTACACCGAACCATCAAACGCATCACGGACAATGCTCTTCGACATCAACACGCTGTCGTGGTCAGACGAGCTGTGCGACATGCTCGGGGTCCCCAAGTCGGCCCTGCCGAAGGTCCGACCAACCAGTGGCCGATTTGCTCTGACAGCCGATACAACCGCCCTTGGCGCAGGAATCCCGATCAGCGGAGCGGCCGGCGACCAGCAAGCAGCGCTCTTCGGTCAGGCCTGCTTTGAGCCCGGCATGACCAAGAACACCTACGGCACTGGAAGCTTCGTCTTGATGAACGTGGGGCAGAGCTGTCCGGCTCCGGTCGAGGGTCTGCTGACCACCGTCGGGTGGACGCTGGGCGAGTCCGAACCAGCCACCTATGCGTTCGAGGGGGCAATCTTCGTTACCGGAGCAGCCATCCAGTGGCTTCGTGATGGCCTTGGCATTATTCAAGAAGCGGCAGAGGTAGGCCCGCTGGCAGAGTCAGTGGAAGACAGCGGTGACGTTTTCTTCGTTCCAGCCTTCGCCGGTCTTGGAAGTCCGTCGTGGGATCCCTACGCCAGGGGCACCATCGTCGGCCTCACTCGTGGAACCGGTCGAGCAGAATTGGCCCGAGCCACCGTTGAGTCGATCGTCTATCAGTCACGCGATGTCATCGACACCATGGCCCGGTCGTCCGGTCAGCCTCTAACAGAGCTGCGAGTCGACGGTGGTGCAGCCGTCATGGACCTTATGCTACAACTGCAATCAGACCAACTTCAGGTACCGGTTACACGACCGGTGAATCAGGAACTCACCGCCGTCGGTGCCGCGTATCTGGCCGGCATCGCCGAGGGTTATTGGGACAGCCCGGCGACGGTCAGCCAGCAGTGGGCCGTTGACCGCACTTTCACTCCCGATTCCGACATCGACGCCGTCGACAGCAAGTACGCCCGTTGGCAACAGGCAGTGGACCGCTCACGCCATTGGGTCCAGCCCAGTGACAGTGAGGGCTAGCCGCCGGGACAACCAGACTTAGCCGTTAATTACGAAGTCGCGTGCCCTTAGAGATGCGCCGACGGCGCCGGCTTCCGGGCCGAACTCGGCGGCGACGACAGGCACGGCAGGGCGATGATCCCCACCAACAATGGCTGGAACCAACTGCTCTGACACGCCGTCGATAAAGCCATCGGCGACGGCTGACAGCCCTCCGCCGAGTACGACAATCGAGGGGTCCAGCAGGGCAATTAGGCTGCCGATACCCTGCGCAATCCACCATGAGAACCGGGCCAGAACCTCCTTGGCGTCCGGATCGCCTTTGGCGTAAGCGGCGGCCACGTGTTCGCCGCGAATAGCGTCGGCCTCGCCGCCAGCCTCTTCAAGAATCAGACCGGCCTTTCCCTCACTCACCAAATCCCTTGCGAGGTTGGCCAGTCCAGCCCCCGAAGCCACTGCCTCCCAACAACCTTCGCGGCCACATGCGCAGCGATGTCCAAATCGGTTGATCAGCATGTGACCAGGTTCACCGGCGAAACCGTTGGCGCCACGAAGTACGTTCCCGCCGACGATAAGCCCACCACCGATGCCGGTCCCCTGGGTGACGATAATGGCATGGTCGTGCCCCCGGGCCGCACCCAACCGATGTTCGGTCAACGCCGTTAAGTAACCATCGTTCTCCGCTACCGACGGCACCGAAAACCGGTTCATGAGTTGGCCGGCAATATCAAGGCCGAGAACGCCCTGCACGTTCGGTCCGTAGTGAAGAACTCCGGCGTGGTCAACGAGACCGGGAACGCCGACGCCGACACCGGCCACGTTCGGGAATTCGCCCAAAAGCTCTTCGGCCACTGCCAGAATGCCGTCGGCAAACTTCTCAGGATCCTTTGGCGTCGGTCGCTGAATCCTCTTTTGGAACTGTGCCGTGATGCCATCGGCAACTACGCCGAGAATCTTGGTTCCGCCGACGTCGATTCCGATGAACGGTGTTCCCCGCCTCGGAGCGGTCGCCGTGTCAGATCCACCGACGCGTGATCTCCAAACCTTTCGCTTAGCCATCAGGCCAGCCTAGGTCGGACGTCTTGGGATGCTGACCGTCCGCCTAGCGACCTGTGCCACGGACTGATCAGACAATTAGCGACGGTTGTGTCACTTGTCCGGCCACCTGTTCACCGGCTGCGTCAACCCAGCTTTTGGCCATCGGGCTGGACGACAGCACGATGATCTGTGCTTGGTCGGCCAACTCTGAGCACTGGTCAAGGAGGCCGTGCGCAGCCTCTAAGTCAAAGCCGCCGAAGTCTACGTCGAGAATAACAGGAAGCGATTCGCCGAGGTCGCCGGTGGCCGACGCCACAACTTGGGTGAGGCGCTCCCCTATTGACGTCGACCTGGTGTCCACATCGACGTCGTCATCCATCTCGCCATCGTCGAATGGTGTCCCTCCGGGCCGCTCTGACGCCGAACTCATCAGCTCAAACAGCGCCCGGCGGTGATCGACCAGCCGCTGCTCCGCCTTCGACAGAGCAGCCTGGAGCATCTCAACGTCTTCCCCCGAGCGAACATCAGTGCCAGGAGCTGCGGTGGGTGCTGGCACCGGCTCGATCGCAGGCGACATTTGACTTTGAACGTCAGCCATAGCCTGTTCTTGAGATGCCAGCCACTCACGTGTCCAGTTGAGAATCTGGTCGGCACTTCGCTCGAAGTCGCTGCGGGCATCGTCGGAGTGATCCGTAGACAGATCTGGTTCGAGTTGTGCTTGATCGAGGACTCGACACAGCTCGGTGACGGACCCGGCCCACTCTGGGTTGATTTCGTCTTGGCCTAGCGACAATAGGGCCTGGCCGAGATCGGCAGGCATAAGAGCACCCAGGTACTGCGAAGCGGCATTCCGAATCTGAGTGCGCTCTTCCTCAAGCTCAGCTACCAACGGGTCCTGATCTAAGGCCTGCTGTGCTGCGTCGGCTTCGGCCTCGGCCAGAGCGAAGGCGGCCTGCGCCTCGTCGACTGCGATCTGCTTGTCCTTGTCGATACTGGGAGCGAGACGAAAGACGGAGTATTCAGTCCAGCTTTGCGCACCGACCTGTCGAAGCAACGAGTCAAACTCGTTCTGTTCGCCCGAGCTGAGTTGACCAGATCGTCGCCAGCGACGCGATCGGCCCTCAGATTTCTCGGCCAACTCTTCCAGGCGGCCTTCCTGCTTTTGCGTCAGGAGCACCGGCCGGGCCGCCTCCTCAGCCGCTCGCAAGGCCTGCTCGGCAGCTGCAATCTGCTCCGTCCTATTGGCCAACTCTTGGCGGAGCTCAGCGGTGCGCTGCTCGCCCTGGGCCTGACGGGCGTCAAAGCGACTCCAGCGTTGCTGCAGCTCAACCACCGCTTCCGACTGAACTCGGTTCGTTCTCGGGATCTGCTGGACGGCCAGAAAGGACTCACCGACCCTGGAGTACGTCTGGTGATCAACTGCGATCGCGTTGCTTGAGGTCGGCGCCAGTGTCTGGTCCTGGCTCTCCGTCAATTGGGTCCGGCTTTCGACGTTGTCTGTGACCCTGGCCGAGGGGCTGTCACCGGCGACCACGATCCGATGGCGGAGTTCAAGAACTTCAGCGTGTGAACCGGGGGCGAGCTGGCTGCGAAGCTCCTCTATCTGGGCCAGCCTCACCCGCTCCTCAATTCCTGGGACCGGGTCGAGAACTCCTCGGCGATCGGTCACGACGGGATCAACGTCGGTTGACCCAAGGGCCAACGGTCCGCTACCGCCATCAAACTCGATGAGCTCGTCAGCACGATATGCCAGGCCGCGAAGGTCCCCGACACTGCCGCGAGCCAGTCTGCGAACTTGTTCGAGCAACTCGGACCGCTCATTGTCGGAAAGTCCGTCGACGACCGTTACCAGAGGATGCAGATCAAGGCTGCTGGGACTTTTGGCATAGTCCACTCGTAGGAGGCGCATAGTGGTCTATTCGGCCGGTAGCAGCCTGCTCTGAAGTAGAACGCGTGGTTAGGGCCGGAGTGGAGGATTCGGACCTAGCATCGTTGGGTCGTTATCCCAGCAAGTCCTAGTCGAGCGCCTCAACGCGATGCTTGAAGCGCGAGAGCGCTGCCTCCAAGACTTTGTCCTCGGCTCGCCGCTTCACGAAACCTGGCAGCGGAATCGCTAGGTCGACGGCCAGATGGTACTCAACCTCGGTTTGCGGCGTGCCCGGATTCTCGGTGGCGTCGCTAAAGACATAGCTGCCTTCGATGGCTCTCATCAGATCGCCGGTTACCAATGACCAGCCGAGACGATTGGGTGCCTGGTCGAGGTCATAGGCCAACACATAGCTGGATCGGCGACCAATACCGGAGGCCTCAAACCTGACCTGGCTAGGACGCCCTGACTCATCTACGGATTCCACGACGACGCTGTCGAGCGAGTCAATCCACAGCGGATACGACTCGACGTCGAGTCCCACCTGGAAGCACTCTTCAATCGTGCCTTGGACCGTGGTCTTGACGATACGCGTTTCGATGTTCGGTGCTACTTCGTTCCCCATCGATCAAAATGGTACGGCAAGAGCCGTCTTGATCGCTGCTTTTGTAACAAAATCACGGGTGGGTCGTCGTCGAGGTGCTAACCACACCGGCCAGCGAGTCAGCAAGCTGAGCGGCCAGGCGGTCATAGGTGAACAGCTCCACGGCACGCTGACGAGCCGCTCTGGACATCGTTCTCCGTAGGTCCGGATCGATGGCCAGCCGCCGTAATGCGTCGGTGACTGACTGCACGTCGTCGGGATCTTCGACCACAAGCCCGGAGACGTCGTGTTCCACCGCCTCATGCGAGCCGCCGGAGCGCCCGGCAATTGCAGGAACACCGCAGGCGGCCGCCTCCAGAAACACAATGCCGAATCCCTCCTGCTCGAGTCCAAACCAGCGCTCGTTACAGGGCATGGCCATAACATCAGCGGCTTGGTACAGCTCGACAAGCCGTTCATCATCGACCCGACCGGGAAAGTGCGCAGGCACTCGAAGCTCACGGGCCAGATCGACTAAACGGTTCCGTTCCCGGCCGTCGCCGCCGATCACCACATGGATAACCGGTTGATCCAATGAGCGGGTACCGGCGTACCCGGCCACAGCCTTAATCACGGTGTCGATGCCTTTTCGAGGCACCAATCGGGTCACCGTGGACAACAAGATGTCATTCGGGCCAACTCCGAGGGCTTCTCTCAACTGGCGCCGCAGCGGAGAGTCAGGTGACAACGGAGTGAACCGGTCGACATCCACGCCTGGGGGGATAACAACTGACGGCAACGAATGTCCGACGCAGCGTTCGGCTTCGTCGAGAGAATAGTGGCCGGCAGCCAAGACCAAGCGAGCGCTGCGAAGTGTCCTGGCCAGAATTGACCGGCTCAGCGGTAAACGCCCTGGAATGGTGACTTCAGCGCCGTGCAACACAACGCCATAGGGCATGTCCAGGTTTGGACCGATCGCACCCAAGGGAACGGCCGGATCGAGCATGACAAAGCCGTGGCCCCGGTCGGCGGCCAGGCGGCGGATCCTGCTCACAATCCACGGATACGGAATCAGGACCGGCTCCGGACTGCGTTCAACAGCAAAGCCTTGACGCGCATCAAAGGCCACCGCACCTCGATAGGGCGTCGTGTACACCGAGAACGAATCCGGTGGCAGGCGTCGCCACAGCTCCCAGAGATAGTTCTGGATACCACCCAGCTTGGGTGGGAAGTCATTGGTCACCAACAGATGTCCATTGGCCGGGGCGACCGCCGGGTTAGCTGCTTCGGCTTTCATGACGTTTCTGGGGTGCGGAGCTCGGCGCTGACCGCCGAGTCGTTGGAGTCCCACAGTGCCTGGGGAATCAGGTCCATCATCACCAGCTTCTTCGCCGCCCAGATTGCGTGCTGGACGAGAAGCGTCGAGGGCGAGGCCAAATACCGGCCCAAAAGCTGTCGGACGATGTCGGAATCCGCCGGCGTGGCCACATTCCCGAGCACTACAAGCGCCGTTCGGCGGATGACATCGGGATTTCGGTCGGCGATGTACCAGTGACCGTAGAGCTCCAACAGCTCGTCATCATTGGCGTTAAGAATCCAGACCATATCGGGGAAGCTGGTCTCAGTGGTGCTTCGGTCGGCCAGGCCGCTGACGTCGCCTGAGCCAACAGGGCAAACCTCCTGGCAGTCATCACACCCGTAGATCCGGTCCCCGACGGCGCTGCGAAGCTCTTGAGGTATTGGTTCGGCTGCCTGGACCAGCCAGGCAATGCAGCGGGTGGCATCCACCACGCCGGGGGCGACAATGGCGTCAGTCGGGCAACCGGTGATACACGCCTGGCAGCGACCACATTGGTCACTCATCGGTGGGCCCGTTGCCTCCAAGTCGGCCTCGGTGAGAACAGATCCGAGGACAACCCAACTTCCGACATCAGGTATAAGAAGGTTGGAGTTCTTGCCGTACCAGCCGAGACCAGCGTCCCAGGCGGCATTCCGGTCGACTAGGTGATTGCTGTCAGCTACGACCACCGATCGGTGTCCGTCGAGCCGAAGCTCTTCGGCCACCACCGTGAGCGCTTGGCTCAACAACTCGTAGCTGTTGTCTCGGGCATATCGAGCGACTCGGCCACTAAGTCGGCCGTCTCGCCCACTGCCCGGTTCGGAGGTGTCGGTCGGGTGAGATTCGCGACCTCCGTATTGGAAGGCGCCGACGACCAGAGATTTTGCCGTGGCGAGATGGCGCAGTGGGTCGGTGGAGCGATCAGGGTTGCGATACGTGAACTGCATGGCTCCGGCCAAACCGGCTGTCTTTCGAGCTTCCAGAACTTCCCAGGCAGGTTGCTGTCGAACAGCAGGAGCAACACCAACTGCAACCAGTCCGGCCTCGATGCCGAGTTGCAGAACTCGATCACGCAGGTCGGTCGAGACGGTGGTGGCGGCTTCTGCTGGATTGTGCTCCACAGCTACAGGTTGCCGCTATGTCTCCCCCAACTCAACGTCTGGCAGAGTCTGACCTCAACCGGTGGGGTCCAAAGAACCGGTTGCAGGCGGCAGCTGGTGCTGGAGATCGGCCACCAGCCCTGCTCGCTGGAGTCGCTTAATGGCTGCATAGGCCATTACATCGAAAATTACGGCATCGTCAGGCTCGCGCGACACCAGGAACGTGACCACGCAGCCATCACAGGCGTCAGTGTGCTGTTTGGCGCAGGTGTCACAATCGATGACCAGATTCATGAGAAGGACAATAGACAACCGCTGTGACAGTCAGCAGTGCAACACACCAGCGGTACGACTGAGCTTGGAGCGATGGCGACCTGATACCGTGACGGACGTGATAGCGCTGGAGTTCACACGCAACGAAGCTAAGTACGCGGCAGCAGCAGTCAGCGGACGGTTGCGAGCGGGAAGCGGAGCCTCAACCGGTCCACTACGACTCATCGAAGGCGAGCCTGTCGAACTACCCGGTCCTGGGTGGCATCGCGTGACCACAAGGCTGGCCGGCATCTGCGGTTCCGACCTGGCCACCGTCGATGGTAAGTCGTCACGGTACTTCGAACCATGGGTTTCGTTTCCGTTTGTCCCGGGACACGAGGTCGTCGGGCAGCTGCCCACGGGCGAGCGAGTGGTACTGGAACCTGTGCTTGGGCATGAGGCCCGCGGGTTCGATCCGCCGTTCGACGGCGCGGCACCAGGCGACGGCGACGACTATCGACATCTAGTTTCAGGAGACCTCGAGCCCGGAATCCAAACCGGATACTGCGCTTCCACCGGAGGTGGCTGGTCGAGCGAGTTCGTCGCCCATGAATCCCAACTCCACGCTGTCCCCGATTCCGTAACCGACGAGGCGGCCCTTATGGTCGAGCCAACGGCCGTCGGTGTACACGCCGCCGTTCGAGCAGATGTGAACGACGGCGACACCGTTGGCATCTTGGGTGCCGGAACAATGGGGCTGACAACGTTGGCAGCCGTCCGCCACTTCACCAACGCCGGAACGGTCGTTGTGGCAGCGAAGTATCCCGAGCAACGCAAGTTGGCTCAGGATCTCGGCGCGGATGTCGTCGTTGAGCCCTCAGAGTTTCGTCGGGCGATCCGCCGGGCAAGTGGCAGCTTTGTCATCGGAGGCGACCTATCCAATGGTGCCGACATTGTCATCGACGCCGTCGGCAACGCCGCCTCGATTGAGCAGTCGATCGGGGTTACCCGACCACGAGGCAAGGTTGTTCTAGTTGGCATGCCTGGTCGGGTCTCTCTGCAACTCACGGCCCTATGGCACCGTGAAACACAGCTGATCGGCGCTTACACCTACGGGACCGAAGATCTTCCTGACGGATCAAGCCGACGAACGTTCGATATGGCCCTTGAGCTGGTTGAACAAGCCGACATGGGAGCGCTGGTGTCAGCGCTATACCCGTTGGACAAGTACCGAGACGCTCTGGCCCATGCGGCCCAATCCGGTCGCTTGGGGGCGATCAAGATCGCGTTCGATCTCCGCTGACCCGCTTTCTCACCACGGCGCCATCTCGTCTAAGCTGGTTGGATGCTTGATCCGACAACCCTTGACCAAGCCGAACGAGGCGAAGACTCCCCCGGAGCTGAAGAACTGGGCTCAATTGTGTCTGACGGAGTCCTCGTCGACGAGGAGCTCCTCGTTGAGGAGATCTCGATCGACGGCATGTGCGGTGTCTACTGAAACCGAGTCCTTCGGTTCCAGCGGTGACGCCCCGCAGGGGGCTACACGTCACATGAGCCTCCCAGGACAGCCAGACGCCGGACGATGGATGTTGCACCCCAGGGTGGCTCTCAGGCCAGAGCCATTCGGAGCGCTGGCCTATCACTACGACAACCGGCGGCTCAATTTTCTTCGCTCGCCGGACCTTGTTGCCGTCGTGAGAACACTGACCGATCATCGCAACCCGCGAGCGTGTTTTGACGCCAATGACCTTGATCCGGCGCGGTGGCAATCCTTCGCCAAGGCGCTGGATGCTCTGGCGGCCTCCCAGTTCATCATCCCCTGTGACGACCAAGACGCCAGATTGGGAGGCTCAGGATGTGTGGCATCGCAAGGTGAGCAGCAAAAGGTGGGTACTGAATGTCTCTAACCGGCGAGCTTAAGCTCGGGCTTCAGGCGCCCATCTGTCTGACATGGGAGTTGACGTACGCGTGCAATCTGGCCTGTGTGCACTGTCTCAGTTCCAGCGGCCGGCGCGACCCGAACGAGCTGTCCACTCGTCAGGCCTTAGACCTGATAGACGAAATGAGGGCGCTTCAAGTCTTCTACGTCAACATCGGCGGTGGCGAGCCAACGATCCGATCCGACTTCTACCAACTGATCGACTACGCCACCACTCATGACGTCGGCGTAAAGTTCTCTACCAACGGATCCCGGATTGATCGGACCGTTGCAACCCGCTTGGCGTCGATGGACTACCTCGACGTTCAGATTTCGCTGGACGGTGTGGACGCCGATACCAACGATGCCGTGCGCGGTTCTGGCTCGCACGACATGGCAATCAACGCCATGGAAGCCCTGGCTGCAGCCGACTTCGGGCCATTCAAGATCAGCATCGTGGTAACGCGACACAACGTCGATCAACTGGATGAATTTGCAGCCATGGCCGACCACTACGGTGCCGTGCTCAGGGTTACCCGACTACGACCGTCAGGCCGCGGGGCTGCCAGCTGGACCGATCTACGACCAACAATGGATCAACAGCACCAGATCTACCATTGGCTACTCGCTCAACCAGACGTGCTGACCGGCGACTCCTTCTTTCACTTGAACGCCCTTGGCGAAGAGAATCTGCCGGGGCTGAACCTGTGCGGGGCCGGCCGCGTCGTGTGTCTCATCGATCCAGTCGGCGACGTATACGCCTGTCCGTTCGTTCTTCACGACCAGTTCAAGGCCGGCAACGTTCTCGACTCCGGCGGTTTCACCTCCGTCTGGCGAGAGTCAGCGCTCTTCACCGAGTTAAGGGAACCCGAGTCGGAAGGGGCGTGCACCAGCTGCGGGCAGTACGACGCCTGCCAGGGTGGTTGCATGGCAGCCAAGTTCTTCACAGGACTACCCCTCGACGGGCCGGACCCGGAGTGCGTAAGTGGCCACGGCCAAGACGCCATTGGCCACGTCGACCCGGCTCTCCTGCCTCGACCGACATCGAACCACTCAAAACCGATGCCGGTTCAGCTGACCGCCAGGCGCTAACAGCGCACCGCGAGCCCCGCCCTGCTCAGGGCCCTTGATGACGGCACCGGCCATGATGGTCGCTAGCGTTTGAGCTATGAGCTTGCTTGGAACCCGGGTCAAGAGAACCGAAGACCCCGCACTGTTGACCGTAGGAGGGGACTTTGTCGACGACATCGCCCCGACGGACGCTGTTTGGCTGACATTCGTTCGGTCGGACTACGCCCATGCGATAATTCAGTCGATCGACACCACCGATGCCGCGTCCATGCCCGGCGTGGTTGGCGTCTTCACCAACAGCGACGTGGCGATCAACGACATTCGTCCCGGTATGCCCATGCTTAATCAGGACATGGCACGACCCATTTTGGCTCGGGACAAGGTCCGATACGTCGGCGAACCGGTGGCTGTTGTGGTCACCGAGACTCAAGCCCAGGGTGTCGATGCCGCCGAGATGGTCGTCATCGACTACGACGTCCTCCAACCTGTGCTCGATCCCCGCCTGGCGGCCACCGATGCCATGGTCATCGACGACGAAGCGGGTACCAACGTCGCAACGGTCGTGCCCGATCACGGCACCGACGACGGATTCGACGACTGCGACGTCGTCGTCGAACTGTCATTCGTCAACCAACGGCTTGCCGCTTGCCCCATCGAACCTCGGGCAGCAGCCGCGCAATGGAGCCAAGGCGTGCTCACCGAGTGGTCTACCAATCAGAACGCCCATGGGGCCAAACGAGCTGTATCCGGTGCCCTCGGTCTCGAGGCCGAACAGGTTCGAGTCATTACTCCCGATGTCGGTGGCTCGTTCGGGGCCAAAAACGGGGGCTACCCCGAGGAGTTGGTAGTTGCGCAATTGGCCCGGCAGCTCGACCGACCGACCAGGTGGGTCGAAACCCGAAGTGAAAACATGGTGGGTCTCGGACACGGCCGCGGACAGTACATCTCGGCCAAGTTGGGCGGTACAGCCGACGGGACTCTGACTCGATATCACCTGGACACCATCAAAGATGCGGGGGCCTATCCCCTACTCGGCGCCATGTTGCCCCACCTTACGAAGTTGATGACCTCCGGGGTCTATGACATCGAAACCGTGAGCTTCTCGGGGATGTCCGTACTGACCAACACGGTCCCGTATGCCGCGTATCGAGGAGCTGGCCGCCCGGAAGCCACCGCAGCCATTGAGCGAATGATAGATCTCTTCGCTGCCAAGGCTGGTCTGGATCCCGTCGCGGTGCGCCGTAAGAACCTGCTCAAACCCGATCAGTTTCCCTTTGATACTCAGACCGGGGCAAAGATGGACAGCGGGCGCTACGAGGAGGCCCTCGACACCGCCCTCGACGAGGCAGGCTACGACGACTTACGCGCTCAGCAAGAACAGCGTCGTCAGTCGGGTGGCAACAAGCAACTGGGAATCGGCGTCAGCGTCTACGTCGAGATCACCAACCCGATTGGTGGCCCAGAATATGCCAGCGTGGCCGTCCAGCCCAACGGTTCAGCAGTAGCCCTGACCGGGTCATCAGCCCACGGCCAGGGGCATCACACCACATTCGCCATGCTCGTCGCCGATCGGACCGGCATTCCCTTCGACAAGATCGAGGTTCGGCACGGCGACACCGCCGAGGTTCCTCGCGGTGGTGGAACGGGTGGTTCCAAATCGCTGCAACTCGGGGGGTCAGCCATGCTGGGCGCTTCCGAGGCTCTGGTGGCCAAAGCCAAGGATGCCGCAGCTGAGATGCTTGAGGCCAGCCCGGGCGACATCATCCACGACCCTGACTCCGGCAACTTTTCGGTGGTAGGTACTCCGGCGGTTTCGGTGTCGTGGGAGCAACTGGCCAGCTCCTCAGGAGCCGAAGGCTCGGACCCCGCCGGGGAGTCCGCGCTCAGCGCGGCATTTGACTTTCAGCCACAGGGTCCGACTTTTCCTTTCGGGGCGCACGTTTCGGTAGTCGAAGTCGACGTAGAAACGGGACAGGTCACCATCTTGCGTCACGTGGCCTGCGATGACGCTGGCGTCATGATCAATCCGCTTCTGGTCGACGGCCAGGTACATGGCGGCATCGCCCAGGGTATGGCCCAAGCGTTGTTCGAGGAATTCAGCTATGACGAAGACGGCAACCCTATAACCGCCAATTTCATGGACTACGGCATAGTCTCGGCCGCCGAGTTGCCCTCGTTCGACAGGTTGGCGATGGAAACCCCAACGCCACGCAACCCTCTGGGGGCCAAAGGCATTGGCGAGTCTGGAACCATCGGCTCGACTCCGGCTGTTCAGAGCGCCGTAATCGACGCTGTTGCCCATCTGGGTGTCAGCCATATCGAAATGCCTCTTACCAGCCAGCGGGTCTGGACGGCCATACAATCCTCGTCCCACCGGCCGGCATGAGCGACACAACCATGCCCGGCGACCAGAAGCCCGACGTCGATAGCAACTTGGGACTCGGCCCGGCCCCGGAGGCTCTTTCAATTCTCGGATCGACGGTTCGCGAGCCGGTTGATCACGTTGAGTGTTTCCCGAAACCGGACGGCTGCACACGGGTTCAGTTCTCCACCGAAGAGGTTTCTTCGCTCTGCCCGGTGACCGGTCAACCTGATCTCTCCAAGGTAGTCATCGAGTACACGCCAGACACCTCGTGTGTGGAGTCGAAGTCACTCAAGTTGTTCCTTTGGTCGTTCCGGGATCGTAGCGTCTTCGCCGAGGCCCTGGCAGCCCAGATCGCTTCGGAGATACAGGAGTCGGCACAGCCATTGGGGGTTCGTGTCACCGTCACCCAACGGCCCCGAGGTGGCATCGAATTGCAGACTGTGAGCGAGCGCGGTCATCTGGACTGAGCCAAGCACTAGGCGTGGCGGCGCACTACAGTTGACCATGGCATTAGCCGACGGTTTTACACGACGACCATCGAGGCGACATCACCATGTCTGATCTGACAACAAGCATTCTCAGCGAAATCGGAGCGCAAGGTCTGGCACAACTGGCCGGTGGCCTGGGCACCGATCAAGACAGCGTCCAGCGAGCCGCGGCCATGGCCATCCCGGCGATTCTCGCCGGGATGGGAAACAACTCTCGGCAGCCTTCGGGCGCCAACGCCCTATCCGGGGCCCTAGATGACCACAGCGGCTCGCTCCTCGGGAACCTGGCCGGTCTGCTTGGGGGCGACGGTTTGGCCGACGGCGCTAAGATCTTGGGCCATGTGCTAGGTGGTCAACGTGGCGCGGTAGAGCAGAACGTGGCTCAGCAGTCAGGTCTCAACCTCAACTTGATCATGAAGCTGCTGCCGATCCTTGCCCCCATAGTTATGAGCTATCTTTCCAAGCAAAAGCAACAGCAGGGGCTCGATGCGGGTTCTCTGGCTCAAATTCTGGCGCAGGATCGACAAGTGGCTGAGCAGCAGAAGCCAGGCCTCGGCGGTCTGGCCGCCATCTTGGACTCGGTGATAGACGGTCTCGACAACCGTTGAACGCCAGCGCATAACATCCAGCCAAGTTCTGAAGCTTTCGGCCGGGACACGGCGTCGACTTTCTCAACCATGAGTGTAGACACCTCGCTCGACCTGGGGGAACCTCTGCTCCTAGTTGCAGACCAGCGTCTACAAACCAGAGAATTCGGCCGGACGCTAATCTCGTATCAGCCGGTCAATGTTCTCAGGCTGGGAGAGGCGGGAGCAAAGCTTGTTTCCGGCTGGTTCAGCGGATCGCCGGTGGCTGAAAACAAGCGGCACCGGCAGCTGGCTCACAGGCTGGTTGCCGGTGGCTACGCCCACTACCAGCCAGTCAGTCGACAAGCCGATCCGTCGGCAAGTCAAGCGCGCCGACCCAGCGATCATGCTCGACCGATGCTCACCGTTGTCATCCCGGTCCGTGACGACAGCGAAGGCCTTCGAGCGACCATTGAAAAGTTGTCAGCCGATCCGCCACGAGGGCTCGCTCAAATCATCATCGTCGATGACGGTAGTAAGCAGCCTGTGACGCCTGGCAGTCTTGGCCTGAGTCAAGATCAGCAACGTCGGGTCTTGATCGTTCACTCCGGCATCAGTGAAGGGCCGGCGGCAGCTCGCAATCGGGGGCTGGCCTCGGTGACGACACCTTTGGTGATCTTCGTCGACGCGGGCGTTGTCATCGGCGGTGCCGAAATCGTCCAGCTGACAGAAGCAGTCCGATGTCCGGGAGTGGTAGCGGTCGCCCCGCGGGTGAGGTCGGCTGCCTTGCCTGGCGCCATCGCCCGCTATGAGCGGGACTCGTCGCCACTCGACATGGGAGCCTCGCCAAGTGTGGTGGCGGCCGATCACCTACTTGGATACGTGCCGTCAGCGTGTCTCGTTATCCGCACCGCGGCTCTACGCAGAATCAACGGATTCGACCCTGCTCTCCGATTTGGAGAAGACGTCGATCTCGTGTGGAGGTTGGCCGAACTTGGTCTCGTGGTCTACCACCCTCAAGCTGTCGCTACTCACCCCCCGAGATCCGACATCACCAGCTTCATCAGGCAACGCTTCTCGTACGGCACCTCGGCTGGGACCCTCGCACAGCGCCACCCAGGACGCCTAGCGTCATTCAGCGTCTCATCGTGGTTGGCTTCGACGCTCGCGGTTGGAGGCGTGCTGGGGCCGGGTTTCGGGGCGATAACCACCGCTGCGCTGGTTGGGATAAGAATGCGGCGCATCTCCGCTCTCTTGGGGTCAATGAACGATCCTGCAGCGGAGGCGGCGCTCCTCGTTGGTAGGGAGGCTGTTGGGCAGCTGGACGGCATCCTAAGCGCCTCAAGGCGCCCACTCTCCCCCATTCTCGCCGCGGCAAGTATCTTTGGGGGGCCGCTAGCCGGACCGAGTAGATTTCTACTTGGAGCGGCCACCATCCGCCGGGCTTTCGGTCCGAAACCAGACCATGGCCACGGCAGAGCCACACGTACTATTTTGGGCTTTGTCGACGATCTGGCCTACAGCGCAGGCGCCATCACCGGCTCGGCTCGGGCCGCTACGTCAGCTCCACTTCGACCGATTCTCAGGCTAGGAACAAATCGAGCAGCTGACCGTTATTGAGCACCGAAGCCCCTCGCTCGCCCGCCACCGATGCGAGTACATCGTCGTCGGTAACCAAGGCCAGCGGCCACTGGGCCGGGTAGGCGTCCAACAGCTCTTCAAGAGCAGCCGCAGGATCGACCGGCGGCGTACTAAGACGGATGCGAACCGCCCGTTGCGAAGCAGGTAGCGAGTCGTCCTCACCAACCCGGCCATCAAACACCACATCAGGGGCGGCGCCACTGCTGGATGAGAGGTCTGCCAGGTAGGTCACGAGAGCGTCTCGTTGCTCGGCCACCGATAGTGACGGCCAGCCCATGCTGGCTACCGAGTCTCCGTCGACTAGAAGCACGATGTCAGGTGACGAGACGATATGGCGGGCCACGGCAAGTTCGTCGTCGACAATGTTTTGCGGAATGTCGATGTTCTTTCGACCGCTGACTGATTCGGCGCCTTCGAAGATTTCAAAGTCCGACGGAGGCACGTCAGCCCCGTCAAGCAGACTTGGAGGAGCTGCATTTGTGGCCGCTGCGAAGCCGGCTGCGGCAGCAGGCTCGCCGATCCCGTTGGATCCTTCGTGCTCGAACGATGCAGCAGCTTGGGAAATGAGGTCACCGATTTCGTCGAGCTCGTCACGCTCTTGCTCGATGGCGGGATCAGCCTCGCCAGCCACCCATGTGTCATCCCCGTATTCACCGGAGTATTCGTCAACCCGGCGATCGTCGAGGCTGACCACCTCGGGGGTCTCTCCGGTTTGCTCGCTCGGTGCTTCGGCCAGTGGGGTGAGCGAGACGAATTCATCGGCCTCCACAGTGGGCGGTGGAGCACTGTCGGCGACGAAGTCAACCGATCCGTCCACCCACGGGCCGTCCGACTGAAGACTTTCTTCGACGACCGGAGCGACAGGGGGCGCAGGTGGCTCTTGAACATCAAGCTCGGCCAGTGCTTCGGCCGCCTCGTTTGGTTCATCCAGCTCAATGGGAGGAAGCTCATCCTCACCATCAGTTACGAAATCGGTCAGCGATAGTTGCGGAGCCAGTTCCTCTTCTTCGATGGCTGGCATCGCTCCAGAGTCGGTGAAACGGCCAACTGCGGCCACCGATGCTTCCAGTTCAGCAATCTTGGCTCGGGCCTCTACAGACTCTTGACGTGCCCGCTCGGCTGTATCGCTGGCTTCAACAACGCTCGACTCGGCGACCTGAAGGTTGAACCGTAGTTTGGTGTTTTCCCGGTTCAGCTCTTCGACATCGGCCCGGAGCTTGAGCAGCTCGCTGTCGTTGTCGGCAAGCAGCGTTTCCATCGACTGCTTGCTCGATTCCAGATCGGTTAGCTTTCCACTGAGCTCGGTCGTTGCCGCCGTTCGTTTCTCGGTCTCGGCTTCCAACTGGCTCTCGGCCCGATCAGCGCGTTGCTCGGCCCGCTCGGCCCGACCCTTCAGCTGATCTCGCTCACGCTTGACCTCGCGAAGGCTGTCTCGCTCTTCTCTGAGTTCAGTTACCGCCGAGAGCAGATCGTCGCGCTCTTTCCCGAGCAGCTCGGTTGCCGCGTTGTTGGTGGCAGCGATCTCATCAAGCTGGAGCAGGCGGTTGGCCAATTCCTCCCGTTGACGGCGCTCGGCCTGCAACTCGGTCTCCAACGGTGCGAGTTTCGCCTCCAAGGATTCGATCTTGTCGACCAGTTGTTCTCGTGCCGTGGCGGCTGCGGCCGCCTCGCCTCGAAGTTGGCCTCGTTCAGTAACAAGGTCATCGCGTGATGTGAGAAGGTCATCGCGCTCTTTGACCAGCGCTCCTATTCGGTTCTCATAGCTCTTGTGAGTCTGTTCGATGTCGTTGACACGAGCTTGGAGTACATCACGCTCTACTCGCAGCTCGTTCAGAGACTTGCGGTCGGCATCATTCTTATGGCGAGCCTCGGCCTGTTCATCAAGGACCTCGCTCAGTGATGACTGAAGCTCTCCCAACTGACTTTGCAGGCCATCGCGTTCGGCTCGGAGCGTCCCGAGCTCGACTGCCATGGTTTCGCTGTCACCCTTAAGGGCGTCGTGCTGGGTCTGAGTCGTGGAGAGAGCCAGCTCGGCGTCGGCCAATCGCGACGACATTTCACTCCGCTCAGCCTTCAGTTCGTCAGCCGTGGATGTCGTCTCGTGGAGCTGCTGCTCCAGCGTCTCCACCTGAGCGATCATTCGGGCCAATTCGCGGCTTGTAGCATCGAGTTCGCTGGTGAGCGACCGGTTCGACTCCGTCAGTTCCTCGACATCGACTCCACCGGTCTTCTCGTTGACGTCAGCAAGGCGGGCGGCCAAGTCATCCCGCTCGGCCTTAATCGACATACGATCCTCGCGGATCTGATTCCGCTCGGTGGTCATCGTGTCGAGCTGTGACTGCGTCACGTTGCGCTCGCGGTGAAGCTCGTCGGATTCACCCTTGAGTCTGGTGAACTTGTCCTCGATCGTTAGCAGGCTGGCCTGGAAGTCCGATGACCGATTTTCGGTCTCGGCCAGAGCCTCGCGCAGCTCGGACAGTTCCCGCTCAAGCTCTACTTGACGTTGGAGCGCCTCGGAGTGGAGACGACGCGCTTCATCACGGTCACCTCTGCTAGAGCGAAGCTCATCGGAGACAAGCGAGAATTCGTGTCGCAGTGACTCATGCTCGCTAGTCAGGGTGGCCAACTCATCTTCAAGCTCGGCCACCGAGTCAGCGCTCATTGAGACCCCGTTGCCAGCAGCAAGGACGTTCTCACGCTCACCTGCCAGCCGGTCCACCAGGCCACGAAGGCTGCTTAGTTCGCTTTCAATTGCGTCAGCCTCTGAATCACCAGTTGGGGATTGCACGGCTACCTCCTCAGCACCCATGTCAACATGTAGGTCGTTCATTGATGCAGTGAAATCTGGAAAATCCGGCTCGTGTGCGATGCCGTCGTCGGTACCGAGCAGGTTAGGTTCAAAACTGCCCGTTGTTTCATCGGCCAAGCCCCGTATCGGGCTGATTGTGGCCGACTGTAAGAACGCCGGGTCCGGCTCTGGCTCCGGAGCGGGCAAAGATTGTGGTGCCTGCAGGCCATCCACGGTGACATCTTCATCAGCGGCTCGGGATAGAGCATCGAATTCTGGGGCCCACCCGGCTGGCCTGTGCAGCCAAATAAACCCGGCGCGACCCACGTCCTCCTCCGCCGCCCGGGAGGCAACACGAGCTCGGAACTCAGAGTCGTTTTCGATCGCCTGCTGCGCCACCGAAATGGCGCGTCGAGGCAGACGGGTGAGATAGAGAAAGCTCCGCATGTCCCCAGGCGGGTCCACCGGAGGGTTGCCTTCCGCATCGTCTCGGGCGACGGCGAAAGCAAGCTCACAGGCTCTCTGTAGCAGCGCTTCGGATCCCATCGTGCGTTCTCCTTGTCGAAACAAGTCCTTCGAATCAATCCGCCGACTGGTGGTCGTCCCCACCAGTCACATTTCCAGCCGACCCTTCCAGCCCGGACATCGGGCGGTGCGGAGCTTCGAACTCAGAAACACCCAAACGGGTACATCCTACGTAAGCCAACTCCAGGCCGGTTTTTATCAACATAGTAGTAATAGTGCCGAACGTCGTAAGCGAGATGTCACCCAGGCGCCTAGCAGCACCTGTTCCTCTGTGTGGCTGAACGGTTGCAAACCCGATCAACGCCTCAAACCTAACGGCCAAGGCTATCGCGTTGCAGGCTGGATCGGCCAGGCCACCGAACGATGTCCACCAGGCGGCTCACCGTCACTACAGGGCCTTCTGATTGAACGATTTCAGTTCCCCAAGTTTGGTGACGGCACGGCCGTCGTCCAATACTGCCCCGGCCAGCTCAAGGCCGGACTCAAGCGATGCAGCGACACCGGCGACGACAAGGGCGGCAGCGGCATTGAGCACCACGATGTCACGATGGGGACCAGTGTCGCCAGCTAACAGCCGATGGAAGATAGCCGTGTTCTCTTCTGCCGTTCCACCACCGATCTCAGCCGGTGTCGCCATGGCAATCCCGAGCTTGACCGGGTCGATGGTGAACCTCTCGGTTCGGTTCTGCTCAATGCGCCAGACCGCTGACGGCCCTGAGGTCGACAACTCATCGAGGCCCTGATCGCCGACGACGACCCAGACATGATCGACCGTTAGCTCCGTGAGAACAGCAGCAACCTGCTCGGCCCTGGCCTCAGACGAGACCCCTATGAGCAGCCTCCGAACCCGGCCCGGGTGAGCCATTGGGCCAAGCATGTTGAACACAGTGGGAATACCCATTCCAGCTCGCACCGGGCCGGCGTGGCCCATCGCCGGGTGATAGGTCCTAGCGAATGCGAAGCCAAGTCCAGTAGAAGACACACACTGGGCTAGCTCAGCTGCCCCCAGGTCGAAGGGGACGTCGAGCGCTTCGAGAAAGTCGGTCGATCCCGACGTCGACGACGCCTTGCGATTGCCGTGTTTGCAGACGACGGCACCGGCCGAGGCGGCGACGAAACAAGCCATCGTCGACACATTGAGTGCGTGACGACGACGGTGGGGTGAGCCTCCCGTGCCGACAATATCAATGGCATCCGGCGGGAGTTGCAGCGGAAGCGAAGCGGCCAGCATGGCATCGACAAATCCGGCCATTTCGTGGACTGCCTCGCCTCTGGTCCGTAACGCTGCCAGCAGGGCCGCAATCTGAACAGGACTCGAGCGGCCCTCAAGGATCTCCGACATCACCTCACCGGCTTCGGTCCGATCCAACTCTTCGCCTGCGGTGACCCGACCGAGTACCGACGGCCAGCCTCCTCGATCACTGAAGTCGCTCACGACAACACAACATAGCCTTACCGGCCGCCTGACCAACGGGGTTTCCAAGCGGCACGTACCGGCTGGGTCGAGCAGAAGCCGACAGCAATTGGCACACACCACGGCAAAGACGTCGATAACGTTGAGGCTGTCGGGTGAGTCACTCGGGTGACCGCGGCTTCAGGGCTGAGGAAGGTCGGGACTCCATAGGACAGGATGCTGGCTAACGGCCAGTCGGGGGAACCCGAAGGAAAGTGCCGCAGAGAACAGACCGCCGATGGGCAGGCAACTGCCACAGGCAAGGGTGAAACGGTGCGGTAAGAGCGCACCGGCGTCGTGGCGACACGACGGCCTGGCAACCCCCACCCGGTGCAAGGCCAAATAGGGGGAAAGCGGCGGCCCGTCGCGCGAGGCGCGGACAGCGGGGACGCGTCCCTGACTTCTGTGTCTCTGAATCCCCGGGTAGGCTGCTCGAGGCCGGCGGCAACGCCGGTCCCAGAGGAATGACTGCCGCCGGCGGTCTCGCGCCGCCGGTAC
>CALKZY010000035.1 GCA_938002965.1 uncultured Acidimicrobiales bacterium
TCAAACCCACAACAGGTCGAGGGGCCGGAGATCGAGTTCGAAGCCGAGGCCATCGGGTTTGATCCCGACGTCATCTACTACGCAGCAGCTGTTGAGCGTGGCGTTGTTTCCGACCCGACGGAATGTGAGCGTCGAGTCTGACCGACTCTGAATCCTGAACGTTTGCTCTGTGGAGTTAGACGTCTGCCTTGTCGGTGACCTGCCGGTAACTGTCAGACTGTTGTGATGGAGACTGCTCATCCCCACTTTTCGCTGACACCGCAACCGACCTCACCCGGCATGATTGTGCGGGCCGAAGGATGTGAGCTGATCACGTCCGATGGTCGCCGTATTCTCGATGCCGTCGGTGGTGCCGCCGTCAACAACGTCGGTCATGGTCGACGTGAGGTTGCTGACGCTGTAGCCGAAGCGATGCGCCAGCTTGACTACGTGGTGCCGCTGTGGCCCACCCCGAATCGTGTGGCGCTCGGCGAATATCTGGTCGACGAGTGGTTGCCAGCCGACTTCGAGCATGTCTTCTTCGCCGGTGGGGGCAGTGAAGCGAACGACACGGCGGTCAGGTTGGCTCGGATGTACCACGTGAGCCGCGGTGACGAGCAGCGTTATAAGGTGATCGGTCGTGTCCCCAGCTATCACGGATCAACGTTGGCGACCCTGGCAATAGGGGGACATATGAACCGCCGAGACGGGTTCGATCCGCTACTGGCCGAACATCCGAAGGTACCCTGGGATAACGCCGACGCGCTAGCTGCCGCCATTGAGGCCGCCGACCCGTCTACGGTGGCGGCCTTCATCGCAGAACCTGTGATCGGCGCTTCTGGCCCGGCCCTCACTCCCGGGCTGGATTACTGGGCCCGGGTTAGCGAGGTCTGCCGGGAGTACGGCGTGCTCATGATTTCCGACGAGGTGATGACCGGCTTCGGTCGGACCGGGCGTCGGTGGGGCTTCGAACACGACGACTGGGAGCCTGACATTGTGGTGGCCGCCAAAGCCATCACCGGTGGATATACACCGCTGTCGATGGTGTCAGCCTCAAACCAGGTACTTGAACCGATCATCGCTGACGGCAACGGTGTTATGTTCTTCACCTACTCAGGCCATGACGCCAGCTGTGCTGGCGCGTTGGCGGTGCTGCGCATCCTGGCTGACGAGCAGCTTGTGGAACGGGCGGCCACGGTCGGAGCATCGATGCTGGCGAAGCTTCAGGCTGCCGTTGGCCGCAGCTCAGCTGTAGTTGAGGTGCGTGGTCGAGGTCTGATGCTGGGAGTCGAGCTGAACGGTTTGGCTTCCGCCGACGTGGTGGCCGCCGCCTTGGAGCGTGACGTGTGGATCTACCCCGGTGGTTCAGGTCCGGCGGTGAACGACGGTCTTCTGTTCGCTCCACCTCTCGTCGTCTCCGACGAGCAGGTCGATCAAATCGTGGCCGTTACTGCGGCCGCCATCGACGAGGTTGCCGCCGGGGTGGTTTCGGCCTAGAGCCGTCTTTTGCTGACCGTTACGTAAAACGAGATCCCATGTTGACAGCGCCGTTGGTCCGTGGGGTTTGCTATCGCTTGGTCTCGGCTACTGGTGATTGGCGGGCAGGTTTGGTTAGCGGGTAGTTGAGCATCCTCGTCAGCGCGTCAAGATCATCGGGCAGGTCCATCGCTCGTGCGACCTCGGCAATGGTTCGTTGGTGCCCAATCGTCGGTTGGTCCAGGGTGTATACCTTCTCGAGATACTCGGCCTTGGCCCCGAGCACTAGTTCCTCCATTGCGTTCAGGACGGCGACGACATCGACGACATCCTCTCGTTCTGTTGGTGTGTTCACGTAGCCAACCTTCAGTTATGTAAATTCCAACGGGTTGTTGAGATGTTGGTCGAAGGTAGAGGTTTGGTGTGACATTCAAATTGTCGATAGCCAAAACTCGAAGGGGACTCACGACGTCTCGCCTGACTCGCAAGGCTGACTGGTGGGAGGGGAAATTCTCTGGAGCGACCGCTTCGGTTGCTTCAGGCTCGTGGAAGGCTTCTTTCGGCTGTCAGCGCACTGTGCCAGCGCATTGTGCCAGCTCGTGGTGAGCAGCGGATCGTTGCTTTCGCCGGCGGCGGTTTCCCGGGGTGAGTAAGCGGCTTCTTCTCAGGTTCGTCTCGCGACCTGCAGGCTAGTCATACGAAACCCCACACGATCTTAGAAATCAAAAACCCCACCTCAGCCGTGACAGCTTGGAGCGGGGTTTCGGTTTGTTTGAGTTTTGCGCGCTTGTAGGGACTCGAACCCCAAACCTTCTGATCCGTAATTCTCAGGGGGCTTGCTTCGGGGGTTCTCTGTTGCTGGCTGTGAGTGCCCGGAAGTCTCTGTTCTAGCCGTTCTTGGCGAATCAGCGTTCGCTAGCGGTGTCCGTTCGCTACCGCAGGATTCCGGGAGTTTGTTCTCACGCTTGTTCTCATCGAGGAACCGTGCAAACGACTGAGCGAAGCCAAAAGAGGCAGGCAACAGTCATCTTAACCTAACGCCGGGCACTTGTTCCTTAGCTTGGATAGGCGTGGACTAACCATGGGACGGCTGAGGCCTAGCAACAGCACTCGGTCGCCGTTTTGGCAACCTGATCGGCCCCGTCGTAACAGCCACAGCGTGTGCGCCAGCATAGTGATCATCGGGCGTCGGCGATGAAGTGATCTTCGACCGAGCCGCATCAAGCACTAGGTCGTCCTCGTCGATCGCCAACGGGGGTACTCGCGACCTATCGACGTGATCGCGATAGATCTCTGACTCTTTGTACTCAGCCAGGAGAAAGCGCCAATGCTCAAGGTTGCGCTCAATCCAAACCTTGTAGTCGGACCGCGCTTGTTCGTCGTACAAGTAGATCTTCTTCTCCACCAGAGGCGATTGCTCGCCGACGATCTTCCGCGCCAGCTCAATTATGTGCACGCCTGTCTCGTCGGTGTATCTCGCGGACTTGTTGACTGTGTCGGGAAGCACCTTGTAGAGGGTGTCGGCATCGCTGAGTGCCTGTCCCTCGATGGACGGTGTGCGATCGCTCCGCTGCGAGGTCTCGGCCTCCAGGACAATGTGTTCTACACGCTGAATGAAATCTTGAGAATATCCGGCAGTGTGAAGCAGTTGGCGACGGAGGTCACTTCCTGCCGCCGCTGACGTTGAGCCCGGTTCAGCTAGATGATTCAAGTCATGCACCAAAGCTGCTGCAATCGACAGCTCGATGTCTGCTCCGTTCCTTTTCGCGAACCGGTGGGTTTCATGGAACACGAACCATATGTGCTCCCAATCGTGGAACGGTACCGAATCGTGGAACTTCTGGTAGAGGACATATACGTCACGAAGGAGCCTTCTGGCGTTTATGGAGAGATTTTGGTATATGACGTCTTCATCCGTCGGAGTAGCCATGGTGGTTTCCTCGGGTAGCCGGCCACGATCGGTCGGAGCAGATGGCGAAAGGGGTCCTGTGTACTCGTCGGCTGCCGCCTAAGACCGATGAGCTTTCACTCCTTGTCGGTGGAGATTGAATAATGAGGGTCAATGTACCGATCATAATGTTAGCCAGCGAGTGAATATCGTCGCACTCTAGATAGTACGTATCCCCAACACCAACCGGGCGGGACGATCTTTTGACGGCATGTGAGTTTGAGGGGAATTCCTCGTAGCGGTCGTGTTGGTATCCTCCGCGGAGGATCAGGGTACTGAAAGCGTATCGATGATTATGCGGCGCCGTCGAGAATCCAGCACCTTCTGAGATTTCTGATTTGAACTGGTGAAGCCAAATGCGGTAGGGGACATAACTGCCCGAGAACAGGAGCCACTTGTGGTGGGTTCCGGTCTCCCTGCAGTTGTATGCCATGATGCGCTTACTAGATGGTTCAAGCGCTGCCAGTGATGTGAGGATTTCATCTGGGTCGATTCGGTCCTGGATCCACCGGGCTCCCTCCTCAGACGCAAGTGGCACAGACCAGTCGAGTTCGTCGAGCACCGCTCGCGCCGACGAAGCCCATTCTGCCAGGTTGGGTAACGGGCTCTCCATGAATTCGTCGTCATCTGGATACGGCATCGAGGAAGCTGTCGGCGTTTGACTGGAACCGTGCGCGTAAAGACTTTAGGCCTTCTTCCCCAAAGTTCTCAAAACCAAGATTCCGAATATGCTGTATGAGTTCATCGTCTGACTTGACATCGGTGAGCTCGATCGCATATCTCGAGTTCAGCCGCACCCGTCCCGCCTCAGACAACGCCTCCTCGTACGGAACCGAGTCTTGGAGATAGCGAAGTGTTCTCGGATATTGGATCCCTTTGTCTCCTTCCTCGTGAAAGAGTGTTTTGTAAACATGTTGATCGAATATCTCGAGTCGGTTGATTTGTGTCTCCGTCGTGAAATCGATAGTCAGCGACTCGAATCGCTCGACTGAGAGCTGGGCTCCAACCACAGCTTGGTAAATCTCGTCAATCAAGCGCTTACGGAGTGCCTCCAAGTTGAGGGATTCATCTTCTGAGTAGGACATGAGATGGTTAACGCGCGACTTGAAGGCATCCGGATAAGAGGGATGCGAAACGATCAGATGAACTTCTTTGCACTTTGCTCCGAGTCGCATCAGGCGGGCGGCGGCGTATCGACCCGTGACTCCCTTGAACGTATAGCGACGGGAAGAGTTCAAGCTGCGTCGCAGATCCTCGTTGAAGTCGAGATCTGGGCCCCTTGACTGTAGGTATATCTTGTCCGGATAGAACTCGCTGCTGGACGAGTCTCTCAAGTCAATCACCTCGGCTGTGGCTTGAGCGACAACACTGTCTATTTCGATGGCACCGGCGATCAGTCGGGCGAAGTCCTCTCGGCCGTCGTGGATAACTTCGCTTATCGTCGCCTTTAGGAGCTGGTCCTTGGCCGGGTCGGTCACTAGAACTTGTGAGACGGCAAATGCTGTATTCGCGACGAGACTGGTTGCAACTGCGATGTACAGCGCCTGCGTTGTTCCGGTTGACGATGCGGCCAAGAGTCCTAATGTGGCCGAGCCAAGGAGGCCAAGCAGTAAGACGATGACGGTTCGAGTCGCGAGGTTGGCGCGAATCAATCCGACTACTGAGTCTCGTTTTTGGGTCATTGGAGCTTGGCTTTTCCTTGGTGGTGTTCGAAGAGAAGGAGACAGCCGCCAAGTTTGCCTAGGTGTCAACTTGGGCGAACCGTGCTCGTAGACGAATCCCCTCCAGCGTCAAATCTTGGCCGTTATGGGCAAGTGGTCTGACGCATCTGAGCTTAGCGCTTCCAGTCTAGGCGGTGTGATGCGATTGAAGATCACATAGTCAATGCGTTCTGTAGGACTCTTTGCAGGGTAAGTCGCAGGGTGGGTTCTGGGGGTTGTCTGGACTGAGTCGATCCATTCCTCGGCCGGCTGATTGAAGTCACCGCAGACGATCCAAGCTTGCGTGTCGCCCAGCCCAGAAAGCTCAAGAAGTTTGTCACAGGCTGCCCTTCTCATCGTCCTATCGCTTCTCGACAGGTGGGTTGATCCAATTGCTAGAGACGGCCTAGCCTCAACGCATCCGACTAGTGCGGTCCTCGGCTCGCTGTTCTCAGAACCGTCGTACAGGCTCGGAGGAAGAAGATGCCACTGTTGAAATGAAACGAATGGTGTCTTGGACAGCAGAGCGTTTCCAAAGCCACCCTCTTCCCGATACTCGAATGCCGGAACGAAGGCCCAGCAGTAGTCGAGCGTTTCGGCTACTCGACGAAGCTTGGCAGGATCGCCCCAATCCTCGTCGACCTCAACGAGTGAGATGACGTCGGGGTCGACCTCTCGGACCAGGTCGATTACTCGGTCTACGTTGTCGACACCGTCGGCGTCAGCCCATCCGTGGATGTTCCAGTGGAGGATCTTCATGCTCCAATTAGAGCACCACAACGTTGGGCCAGGGGGCGTAGTTCCATGGAAACTCCGCCCTGGCGGGAATCGAGCAGGCCGGCCAGCACGGTTCGGCTGTGTCGGTGGGTGCGAATTTCCTCGGCTGCGATCGACTCGGCTTCGAGCATTGTGGACACGGCATCGGCCCCCCGGGTTAGCTGGGCCTGAGCTCGGGCTACGTCCAGGAGGTAGCGGGCGTGACGTTCAGCCATCGCCGGGTTCGACGGCATCTTTGTTTGTTCGGCTTGGCGGAGAGCCTCGATTGGATCGTCAAGCTCGACCTCGAAAGCCACTCGGTGGATGGCCACGTTGGTCGGGCCGAACATGACGCTTCCGATGTGGTCGTGACGAAGCCCGTCGGCGCATCGTTGGGCGGCGTCCAGCAACTCAAACGCTGATTGGCGTTCGCCGTTGCGGGCGCATGCACTGGCCGCAGTCAACAGCGCTGCACCCTGAACGGCCAGCGCTTGCGGGTCGAGGGCTCGATGGCGGGCGATGTGGCCGGCTCCCTCGATGGCAAGGTCAGCGGCGAGATCGTAGGTGCCGCCTCGCATGTAGGTTTCAGCCAGGCATCGCAGGACGGTGGCGACCAGCACCGGATCGTTGATGGCTTGGGCGGCCATGAGAGCATCAGTTGCGGTTGCTTGAGCGTCGGCTGGCTGATCGAGCTTGACCTGGATGAACGCTTTCACCACTTGGGCCATGACCAGGTGGCGGGTGGCTTCCTGGCGTAGCAGTCCTGACGTGGCGGCGATGGTGTGCTTGGCCTCGGTGATCACACCGGGGAGCAGGGCTGAGAGGGCGGCGTACTGCGAGCGTTGCTCCAGGCGGACGGTTCGACCGACAGCGGCTTGGAGCGCTCGCACCGATTGGCCGGCGTCCCGACTATCAAACGGGAGAGCGGCTGAAACTCCGGTGGCCACAAGGCCGGTGATGAACTCTCGGCGATCCACCTGAATGTCGACCTCCTCCTTCCGCTCGACGGTACCAACCATCGGTGCGGGTAGAGAAGACTTCACAGTCGATTTGGCAGGGTCACCATCGCAGCGAAGAATCTGATCAAGCTCTTGCATAGTTAGTTGCAGAGCACGGGCCAGAGGAGACCGCATTTCGGGTCTTGGCGTCGACTCGCCAGACTCCCATCGATGGACCGTGGCCCGGTTTACTTCGAGTAGGCGCGCCAAATTGGTCTTGGTGAGTCCTAGTGCTTCTCGGCGTTGGGTGAGGTCGGAACGTGCTTCCGCCATCGGAATTCCTTCTGACCAGGTGGTGGACATATGGCCTGGTCAAACGGCCCGCATGCAACAGTATTGCATCACATTGTGACACGGATGCGACTTCGGTGTCCTGGCGACCTCTGGTTTCATCCGAATCATGAATACGTCACCGGAGATTTCCGAACCGGCCCCGGCGGTTCCGCTGTCGCCCCGGCTGCCGATCGACTCGACTCTGATTGAGCTGGTCGACGCCATTGTTGAGGCGATCGACGTCAACCGTTCAACCGAAGTTGACCGGGTTCGATCGGCCCTTGAGCCCTTCGGCGGCTCGTTGCTGTTCGACGCTGAGATCCGACTGAACGGCCTGACCAGTCCGCACGAGGGCTGCATCTGCGGCGGGGAGGTGGCCTGATGAATCCCATCTACCGAGCCTGGTGGCGACTCCTGATGGATCTACGCCATCTACCCCGCTTCTTCGCTGAGCGGTTCCCAAGGGTTGCCCCATGGGCTGTCCGTCTGCGGTCGCTTCTGCACTGGCTGGTCGGCAACCCGATTCAGACCATGGTCGCTACAGCCGGCTTCTACGTCTGGAGGCTTGATGTTCTGCCCGGTCGGTGGTTCGTAGGCCTGGTGCTCGCCGTCCACCTGGTGGTCGAGCTCTATTGTCATCTCGGTTTCGATCGAGGCGGCTGGTTGATCGGTTGGCGGGCTGCTTGGCGTATCCGTCGGCGGTGGCCGGCTGATTGGGCTGCGGTCGCGGCAAAGACCACTCGTGTCCAGGCCGAAGTGGGAACTTCCAGGGAGCCGATCGCCTCGGCTGTGCTGCGGCCGGTTGCTGATCATCCGAAGTTGTCGTGGCGTCCTCGGATTGAGTGGCCGGTGATCTCGTGGTGGGTCGGTCCACCTCCTGGCCGTTCGCTGGCATCGCTCGATGAGCTGACCGTCGTCCTGGCCGCCAACATCTCGCACGTTGCTGACGTTGAAATCGACTACGACCGGGAGAACGATTCGCATGGCCGGCTGATCATGTCCTTCCGGGATGTGCTGGAGCGGACAAGCTCGCCGCCTTGGCAGGAGCCGTCCGATGACCTGGTACTTCTCGGTGATCTTGATGGCGAGCTGGGCGCAGCTGTTGCCGCCTTTGATCGTGACACGTCCGAGCCGTATCCGCCGTTGCGGGTTGTTGAAGGCGAGGCCTCCTGATGGCGATCGAGATTGGCCGGCGGTTCGACAATCTGCCGTTGCTGTGGCCGTGGCCTGGTGCCCAGCACACACAGATCGGTGGTGAGACCGGTTCGGGTAAGTCGGGGCTGTGCAATTCGATTATTGGTGGTGTGGCCGGCGACAAGAACGCCGCAATTGTTGGCATTGATCTGAAGCTGGTCGAGCTATCGCCCTGGTCCGGTCGGTTGACGGCGTTGGCCACAACCCCGAGTGAAGCTGATGAACTGCTGGTCGACCTTCGGAGCCTGATTCGATCTCGGGCTGAGTTCCTGCAGTCGGCGGGCCATCGGAAGTGGCAGTCGAGTTTCGGGCCGTGGGTCCTGGTGGTGATTGATGAGCTGGCTGAGCTCCAGGCCATCGACGCCGATCGGCTTGCTTCGGTTGTGGCGTCCGGGTCCGGTGGTCAGCAGGCCATCCGTGAGGCGAAGAACGGCCAGCAGGTTCGCACGGCGTTGCTCGGTTCGATCGCTCGGTTGGCTCGGTTTTGCGGTGTGACCATTGTCGGGGCTACCCAGTATCCGTCCGCTGAGGTGATTGATCAGCAGATCCGGACCCAGTTGACCATCAAGATCATGTTGCGGGTCGCCTCGGGTGAGCAGGTGGCGGTTTGTCTCGGTCAGGGCTACGCCTCGGCTGTTTCGCCAACGTCGATTGGTCCGGCTGAGCGTGGCGGGCTTTGGATCGTTGGGCTTCCGGATTCGGGAAAGCCGATTCGGGGTCGTGCCCATTGGGTTTCTGATTCGGCGGTGGCTTCTCGAGTGGCGGCTACTCGCCATCTCACACCGTCGTATGCGTCCGTGTTTGGAAAGGAGAGCGCTGATGCGTTCGAGGCGTACTGATCATGGCCGCTCAACCTGGGGTGCCGGGTTGGAGCTTGGCCGGCTGGTGGTTGCGTTACTCACTGGTTGGGCTTGGGTCGCCCGGACTTGCTTGGGATTCATCGTTCCGACGGCGGGTGCCGGCGGCGATGCGCTGCCTCTTCACGACACTGCGGCTGACCGAGTGATCGATTGGAAGTTCTCCCCCTCTGGGCCTCCTCTGCGAACCCAACATTCCGTCGCTGACGAAACCGTTCTGCTCGGAGATCTTGAGCCGACTGATCGACCGTTCCACCAGCAGCGCCAGGTCTCGGGTCCGCTCATTGTGGATGCCGACCGCTTCTTGGTCCGTCATCGGGTGCCGTGGTCGGTTGTGCTCGCCGTGGTTGGCAGTGGATCCGTTTGGCTCGTCGGCCAGGTGATCGGATCTGCGGCCGGGCCGGTGGCAAGTATCGCTTTCTGGGCGTCAGTCGTGTGCGGTGTTCTGTTGACGGTGGCTCAGCTGGTGGACGGGGGCCGACGGTGAGCGTTCGTGATGACCGTTCGGATCTGGGCGGAGGCTTCTCGTCCGACCGCCGTAGCGCCGAGCCGGAGCCCCAAGCGCAGGCAGGCGCCCAGGCGGGCCGGCCCGAAGGGCCAGCTGCCGACGCCGTCTTGGTACTAAAGGGTAATTACACAGCGATCGGAGGTGAGCCGGACACTGCGAGCCTTCCGGAAGCGAACCCGAAGCGTGGCCTGACCGGCCGGTTGAAGCGCATGCTGGCCGATCGTGCTCGGGCGTTGGTGTCCGAAACCTGTGGTGACATGCCGGAAGCGGCCAAGCTGGCCAGCTGCGGTGTGTATGTTCGGGCCGGTATCAACGACGTGACGGTCGAGAAGCATCCGGACGGCTACGCCTATGCCAGTGGGTTGCAGACCTGCGGGTCGGTGTGGGCCTGTCCGATCTGTTCGTTCAAGATTCGGATGAAGCGGGCTGCCGAGTTGGCCGAAGCGATCGCTGAGCATCGAGCGCAGGGCGGCACACAGATGCTGTTGACGCTGACCACGCAGCACAGTTTTGGTGAGTCGCTTGATGAGGTGTGGGCGGACACGCAGGACACGTGGTCTTACATCACCGGCCACTCCCGGTACCGGAAGCTGAAGGAGCGGCTCGGCCTGGGGTTCTGCCGCACGGTTGAGACGATGCACGGGTTGAACGGGTGGCACCCGCATCTGCATGTGGTGTTGTTCTCGGACACGCCGATCGACATGTTCGACGATCGGGAGCTGTGGAACGAGATCATCGTGGTGTTCCACGACCTGTGGGTCAACCGGATGAGGTCGAAGTTCGGTCGAGAGTGCCGGTCCTCGGTGGCCGTGGATCTTCGACCGATCAAGACCGATGGGGTTGAGGGCGCGGGCATGTACTGCACCAAGGCCGGCTACGAGGTGGCCATGGCCGACGGTAAGGAGGGTCGAACGTCGACCAGCCGTCACCCGTTCGCCATTGCCTTTGATGCAGTTGAGACCGGCGACTGTCGGGACATCGCTCTGTTCCGGGAGTGGATCAAGGGCTCGCACGATCGGCGCATGTGGACCTGGTCCAAGGGTCTGCGTCAGCGCCTCGGCCTGGACGTCGAGAAGACCGATGAGGAGCTAGCCGCTGAGGCTGACGAGACGGTCGGTCAGATCTGCATCGTCTCGAAGAACTTGTGGAAGGCCATGGTCCGCACCCGAGTTGGAGTGCGTGCCGCTTTCCTGACCGCCCTCGATCAGGGGGCCGACGGCCTACCCGAAGCCCTGGATCTGCTGGAGGGTCACGGCCTGGAGGTTGTGGTCGAGCCAAGGGGTACCAGTCCGCCACGGTTGCGGCTGGCTAGTGAACGGGGTCGGCTGTGACCTGGTACGTCACACCGCTGGAGGATTGGAACGACGGCCATGGCATCCGTTCCATCGGCACAGCGTCAACGGCGGCCGAGCTGGCCGACTTCGCCGGAACCATCGAGGCCACCATCCGATCTGGGGACAACCCGATCGGCCATCTCCACCACTTGGAGTTGTCGCCTCGTCAGCATCGTGACGCTCTGCGAGTCGGAGCGCATGAGCACACCTGGTTGATCGCCGGGCGTCGGCATCGCCACGCCCACGGCTGTTGGCTGTTGGCTGTTGGCTGTTGGCTGTTGGCCAGCCAACCGGACCAGTCGATTTATGACCCACCTGAGCCGGATCCTCGGATGTATCGGTATCCGAAGCCTCGCTGGGTTGGCATTCAAGGCCTCGCCCGATCGGGCAGGAAAGCAAAAGCAAACAACCAACTGACACTTATCTGAAGGAGAATCATGTCATTCAGGAATCTTGTGATTGATCCAAACCGCTACGAGCTGCTGTTCCAGGAGTCCGAACCGGTCTATGTGTATAAGGAGGGGGTGTACGGCGATGATCGCCGCCAGGAGCACGACAAGGACACCGGGTTTCCGGTGTGGACGGTGCGGGTGACGGCGTCGGATTCGATGAACCGTGAGGAGCAGGCGTTGGAGGTGCGGGTGATCGCCCGTGACAAGCCTGACGCCGGGTTCCGGGAGTTGGTCGTGATGCCGAATCTGCGGGTGCAGATCTACTCGCGGCGTAATGAGCGGTCGGTGACGACTCGCTGGTCCGCTGATGCGGTGGCCGCCGCGTCGGCGTCGAAGTCCAAGCCCGCAGCGCAGCCGGCCAAGGCCGCTGCCTAATGCCTGTGGTCCGATGGGGTAGGGCTGACGGTGTTCGGTCCTACCCCGGAAAGGAGATGCAATGATGACCACCATCCACCCCGAACTGCTCGACATCGCCGGTGCCGCTGAGCGCCTGTCGGTGACCCCTCGCTTCATCCGCCGTCTGGTGCATGAGCGCCGCCTGGCCTACATCAAGGTCGGCAAGTACATCCGTTTCGACCCCGCCGATCTCGACGCCTGGCTCCAGGACCGCCGAGTCGAAGCCTTGAACTAATGCCTCGAAAAGGGATCGGGGTCTACAAGGCCAAGAACGGAACCTGGTTCTTCAAAGCTTGGATCTTCGTTCCCGACGATGACGGGGGAGAGGGGAGGTGGAAGGGTACCACCCGCCGTGGCTTCCACACATCAATCGAAGCTCGCCGTGTCCGACGACAGTTCATCGAGCAATCTGAGTTAGACCGGGCTGCACATGAACGACGGCCAGCACGAGAACGCATCACAGTCGTCGAGTTGATCGATCGCTACCTTGCCGAGGCAACTTCAATGGGCAGACTGTCGGTCAAGACGCTGTTCGACTACCGCAACTACTTCGACAGCTACATAGTTCCCCACCTCGGCGCGGTGCCAGCCGACGAACTGACCCGAAACAACATCGCCGATTGGCAGCTCACCCTCTCGGAGCGAGGTTCAGTGAAGTCCGGAGGGCCACTGGCGGCCAATACGATTCGGCTTGCTCGTGCACCCTTGAATGGTGCGCTCAAGTACGCCATTCGCCAGGGGCTGATCGACTCCAATCCAATGACCGGCGTGTCGCCTCCCCGCAAACCACGGAAGATCCCGGCTAACTGGATACCGGATCAGGCTCGACATTTCTTGGCAATGCACGAAGGCGAACGCCTCTATCCGGTGTGGGCCTTCCTGATGGGAACCGGCGTCCGCATCGGTGAGCTGGTCTCGTTGACGTGGGACAACGTCGACCTTGACGAGCGCCGCGTCCGAATCCAGCAGTTCACCAGCACCCTCGGCTACGACGTCGTGCCATCGTCAAGCAAGAGCCGTGACGCCGTGCGCACGATCGATATCGACGACCACCTGGTCACCATCCTCGACGAGCAGCGGACGCAACAGGCCGCCGAATCGCCAGCCGCCGGCTACAAGTCCAGCGCTTACGTCTTCACCAAATCGCGGGGTGGGCCCTATCATCCCCAGTACCTCTCCAAGGTACTGGGCAGGATATCGACCGAGGCCGGTCTACCTCGCCTCACCGCCCATGGTCTTCGCCATACAAGTGCCACTCTAATGCTCGCCAGCGGTGTCCCACCGAAGGTAGCCGCCGAACGGCTCGGTCACGCCGACGCCATGCTTTTCATCAATCTTTACAGCCACGTAACACCTACGATGCAGCGTGAGGCGGCAGCATTGCTCGGTTCATCCCTCTTTGACTAGTTGAGCTGGACTTCAAGAAAAAAGTTTCGGCACTAGGATCCATCGCTGTTAGCCACGCGCGCACCGCAGGTGATCGAGGTTTCAACCCCACCTTCTCAGCTGCAGCTGGAAGTCGGGCGGATTTGCTGTTTTGCCTGGTCAGGGGCATCAGTGATGGCCAATTCCGCGCTGCGGGGTTGACGTGCTCAGTGGTGCGGTTCTCGAGCCCAGTAGGCCAGAGGATGAACCGCCCATCGCCGTAGGTATCGAGGCCCTTCGGCTCGTCATCTCGTGCAAACGCCCCACAGTCAGGTATATGGTGGGGCGTCACGGGGTTGTAATTACACCCTGGTAATGATGACGGCCCTGGGTCCGGCTTGACTGCCTCTTCCTTTCAGAAGAGGCCGATGCGACAACATCGGAGTGTCGGCCGGCAACCCAGGGCCCCGAACAAGGAGAAAACCTTGCCTAAAAGAAACCATACCAGTTCGGCACCAGGACCCGAGGAGTTCGACGAACCCCACCAAGGTGATCACGCCTCTGACCTGGGGAAACACCAAACGGTAGGTAGTTTGGAAGAGCCGGAAGTTGAGATCGCCTTGCTGACATACGGCTTGGCGTCTGAGCTTGCGAAGGTGATTCCTGACTTCCAAAGATCTGTGCGTCGTGGTCAGGTCCAGACTCTCGCCGACGACATGTTGGGTGGAAGATGGCAGCTTCAAAATGACGCAATTGTGGTCGGTGTTGACGCGACGACAGGCAAACCGTTGATGCTAACGAACGGTCAGCATCGGGTACTCGCACGACTTGAGGTCGACAAGCGAACGAATGGCCCAGGCCGACGAACGGGATATCCGGTTCTCTTGATGAAGCGGAAGGGCTTGGGTACAGAGGAAGCTCGTGCGTCGTATCTGGTGACTGACACGGGGGCCAAACGGAGGTTCTCTGATTATCTGAAGGCCGAGGGAGTGTCCAACTATGTTCCTGTCGGGGCCACGGTCGCTATCTGCCAGACGATCAGTGACGATCCACAGAGACGATTCGTTAGGCGGACGTCAAAACAGCCTCACTCCGTACTAGCAGAGTGGTGGCGTGATTGCGATCAGGAGCTCCTGGGCCGAGCTGTTCGATACGGCAACTCCGTGCGCAAACTCGTTCCGCCACTCACTGCCCCTCATGTTGCGGCGATCGTTTACTACTCGGGCCTCCTGATGGACGATGGAGAACGACTCGCCACGGAGTTCTTTGACAAAGTCGCCGACAAGCGGATGGATGCCGGCGAGGATGATCCTACTCGCATCCTGCGGCGCAGGCTGCGGAAATGGGATTCGACGACTGGTGTCAAACCTCAAGTAAGCACCGTGTGGAACCTAACCCTAAGGGCTTTTCACCATGATCTGGCCGATAGTCGGATCTCTCATCTTAAGTGGTCGCCGAAGGCCACCCCTCTCCCGGTTGTTCCCCCGGACTATGTTGAAGACGACTTGGACGACGCAGCGTAGATAGACCACTGCCGAACTGCCCAGGTCCATTCACTGTCGTAGGCGAATGGGCTTGGGCATTCGGACTGATGACATCTCTTTGTCGTGTTTGTGGTCAGCCGTCGCCAGCCACGACAGCCAATCTCGGCCATGGATAGCAAAAACCCCGCCTTATCAGCGGGGTTTCGAGTAATATCGATTTTGCGCGCTTGTAGGGACTCGAACCCCAAACCTTCTGATCCGTAATCAGATGCTCTATCCAATTGAGCTACAAGCGCTGGTGAAGCTAAAGCCTCTGCAACCCATCGGGCTGCCTGGAACCCCGGCGGGCTCCGTCATCTGAGTCTACGGCACTTCTCAGCCGACGACACGCTGATTCGGGCTGGTTCAGCGTTGGTTGCTTGGACCACGGCTGGGACCCAACCACATTCGCCAGACCGATGGCAATGGGCCAGCCTGGCGAGCTTCGGCTACCCGCCTGCCTGTTCAAGCACGCTGGACTCTAGTAGGTGAATTCGGATCGTGCTGGTCCCGCCCGCAACTGCCAGTTGAGTGCTGTCGCTCAACCAGTCCAGTCCGATCACACCATTGGGGTGCCCCTCAAACTCAGCGAGCTTGTTTCTGTCGGACGCTCTCCAGAGGGCTACGGTGCCGTCTTCGGCTCCGGTGGCGATGATCCGGCCATCAGGCGACCACGCAAGTGCCCCGATATCTACGTTGTGCGCTTGGATAGGTCTTCCGGTCACTGATACTCCACTGGAGTAGAGGTAGAAGTGGGTGCCGTTGTCGGATGACACTTGCCTTGATCCGTCGGGTGACCATGATGCGTCAGTTAATGAAGTGCCGGAACTGACAAGTTCCTGCACGTCGCCTGTTGTTGGGTTCCAGTTGTCGAATCCTCTGCCGTGAGCGACTGTGATTCCTTGCATGAGAGACGGCCAGGTTACTGCTCGAACCGGATTGCCTCCGGTGGCGAATTGGGCGATTCGGCGGGTTGATTCAGGGTGCCAGGTCCTGGCAAGGCCGGACCTTGATCCGGTGACGAGCTGGCTTCCATCCGGGGCCCAAGCGATTGCTGTCACCTCGTCACGGTGGTCAAAAGCCATGCGTGGTTCGGGATGATCCAGGGTCCACAGGTAGAGGTGGTCGTCTTTGCCTCCGCCAGCGATTCTCTTGCTGCCGGGCGACCAGGCGATGCTGTCGATGTGGCCTTGGAAACCTCCCAGCTTGGTGATGACAAGTCCTCTTGACAGGTCCCAAATGTCGACGGTTTCTCCGATACCGGCTGCGGCGATCATCGTTTTGTCAGGTGAGAACGCCACCTCCGTCATGGCACCTGGAACAGTCGATTGGTCGCTGTCGACTGAGGTCAGGAGAAGGACACCGGACTCGTCGAACGTGATTGGTGAGCTATTCGTTCCATTGGGAGTCGTCACTGGTGGCAAGACCGGCGTAACGTCAGCGCCCTCCTCTTCGAGCCCCGACGTCCGGAGGCTGAACAACCCAAGCAAGCTGCTGCCCACGAGAAACACCACCAGCGCGATCGAAACAACGCTGACTACCAAAAGGGTGAATGCGGACCGAGAGCGCGATTTCGCCAACTCCGGTTCGATATGGGTGTTCCCGAACCTGTCTTTCACGCCGCCATCCAAACCAACCAACCAACCAACTTCAATCAACCTTAGTATCGATGAATCTTGACAGGCAGTCAGACCAGCCACGCTGGTAGACCTCGTATCCCTCAGCCGACGCCTTAGTCGACGACCAGGAACGGGAGTAGCTCGGGCGTTGGCTCCGGGCGGGCACCGAGCCGCTCGATCACCCATGCGGCGACGGGGGTGGCGAACCTAGCCGCAGCCACCGGATCGCCCGACACCGACCAGTGGGCCAGGAAGGCCCCGGCGAATGAGTCGCCGGCACCGGTGGCGTCCACCAGCCGGTCGGTAGCCGGCGCCACCAAGGTCACTTCGCCGTCAGGCCCACCGCATAGCACCAACGCCCCTTTGGCGTCCAGTTTCAATACCACCAGCGCGCCGTCGTACAACTCGGACAACCGGCGGGCGATAGCCTCCGGCTCGTTACGCCCGCTCAACACCCGACCCTCATCAAAGTTGGGCAGCAACAGCGACACTCCAAGGTCCTGCGTCCAGCCTAGGAATTCATCCACCCCGGCCTCGGCGATCAGCTGGTAAGACGACGGATCTAGCGACACAGTCTGCGGCCGTCCATTACGTTCGACCAGCCACGCAGGTTCGGCGCCGATCACAGCTGAGCGTCGAGCGCCAGCCCGGGGCGGATCCACAAACAAACTCCAGCCGGTCAAATGCACGTGATCGGCCAAGCCCAACGCCTGCTCCGGCAGGTCATCCGGCATCAGATAATGGTCGGCGCCGTGACCCGACACCATCGATCGTTCACCTGACGGTTCCACGAACACCGCCACGCTCCCGGTCAAATGTTCATCGGTTTCAATCAGATGAGCGGTTATCGCTTCGGCCGCCATGTCTTCGACAGCCAGGTGCCCAAACCGGTCTTGCCCAATTTTGCCCACAAACTCCACTTGGGCACCACAACGTGCAGCCCACACGGCCACGTTGGCCGCGCTCCCACCGGGGGTGAGCATCACATTGCCGAACGAATCACCGCCGGGCAAGAGTTCATTGTCGGCCTGGATGAGAACGTCCCAGGCATAGTCGCCGACCACGCACAAACGCATAGCCGAAAGGCTACATGAGTTAGCCGAAAGGCTACATGGGTTAGCCGAAAGGCTACATGGGTTGGCCGAAAGGCTACATCGGCTAGGCGGCAGCTCGAGCTGCTTGCAGCCAGCCGTCGACCAAGTCTCGGTTTTCGCTGATCCAGTCTTGAGCGTGACGGGCGATGTCCTCCTCGGACTGTTCGCCGGTGTCGTACTTGACGTTGGCCAAGGCCACGTCGAGTACCTTCAGCTGAACCTGCTCGAAGAGCGCCCGGGCCGCCGGGTTGGCGCTCAAGAACTCGTTGCGGGCAGTCACCTGAATGTTGGCGGCTGGCCAACCCAACCAGCACGGATCGGTGGTGCAAGCCGTTCCCAGAGCCGGAGGCTCAACGTTGGCGTAGTCACGGTCCGGGGTAATGGAACCGTCCAGCACGTTCTCCTGCCCACCGACGCTCAGCCACTGGACGTTGTCGCCCGGGCGTAGCGAGGTCAGATAACCAGATGGGCTCCAGGTGTATTGCAGGACTGGCGTTCCAGCGTCGACTTGGGCGGCGGACTCGCCGACCTTGACCGTGTAGTCCTCGGGTTGAACATGCTCGATGTTTTCCCAGCCGTTGAACTGAATAGTTTCGTTGATGATTTCGGCACAACCCCAACCTTGCTCGCAGCCGTGCAGCTCAGCCTTGCCGTTTCCGTCGGAGTCGAACAGGGCCACAAGATTAGGGTCGCCGTTGATCTGATCAAGCGATGTGATCTGGTTTTCTCCGGCCACCGACGTGTTGACAACAATACCTTCCAAGCCGGACGCGGGCATGAGATTGCCGACCGGCGTCAGCGCGGCGCCCACACCGTCGGCGTCGAGGTTCGGTTGATGGTTCGGGTACCAGCTGTTGGTCCAGAAATCGAATTGGCCGGACGCCATAAGGGCGTACGCTTCGGCTGGAGCATGCTCGTTGGAACCGGGTTCGCCCACTTGGTAGCCGAGTTCTTCAAGGAGCGATTTGAACACTGCTGCTTGGAAATAGCCGGTTGACCAGTTGGCCCGACCGATGTTTACGGTCACACCCTCGCCGGGTTGAGCCGACGACGTCGGCGCGGCTGCCTGCTCGCTGGCCTCAGAGCTGGTCCCGTCATCTGAGGTGGTGACGTCGGTGTCAGCGGCCACCACTCCACTGGCTACCGACGACTGGATGCCGTCGTTCTGCCCGGGAGGTCCGAACAGTGGTGGAATTCCGGCCACGCCAACGAGGTAGCCACACAGCGCAAGCAGCAGACCCTCGAACGCCAAGCGGGCGTACTTTGACCGGTCAGGTGGTGGCGGCTGTGGTGCCCGCCCTCGACTGAGTGTGCTGGTTGGTTCCATCCGAAGCTCTCCGCCTTGGCTTGATGTGGCGACGAGACCGGTCTCAGTAACCGGTCTGTCGATGTTGAGATGTCATGGGCTGCGGCTTTGATCCGCTCGACCCGCCTACGAATTGATCGTAATTTCGATCCGTCGATTGGCGGCCCGGCCCTCATTTGTATTGTTGTCGCCGATGGGCTCGTCAGATCCGAAGCCTTCGACGCCAATGCGATTCTCGGCTACGCCGAGTTCCGCCAGTCGCTGGCGAACCGAATTGGCCCGGCGCAGCGAGAGATCACGATTGTAAGCAGTTAGACCGAAGTTGTCGGTGTGCCCGGCGACAGTGGCCGTCCACGTCGGGTTCACCCGCAGTAGGTCGGCCAACGTCTCAAGCACCACGGGTTCTCCGGTCAGCTGGTCCTGGTCCACATCGAACAACAGCGTGTTGCCGATGACAACCCGACCGCTCGGAGCAGGTGCTCCGTCTACGACCCGCAGTTCGTCCACCACGTCCACTCCCTGGCCGTTCAGCTGGAGGAAGGCGGCAAGCAGGTTGTCAGCGGTTGCCTGGTCGGGTACCGGACCTGTAAAGGTCACGGTGCGATCATCGATCTCGATGAAGGCTCCATCGTTTTTATTGTCGAACAGTTCGTTGCCGTCGTCGGGGGTGTCGGTGGCCGGCCCGCCGGCCAAGGCCAGCTGATTGGTTATGGTGGCGTCGTCACGATTGTCAACAGGCACAGCGGCCTCCGACATTTGGCCGCGAAGAAGGATCTTGCCTTCAAGGTCGATGGCGGCCACATAGAATTCGGTCGGATTCACCATGGCCCGAGCCACCTCGATGGGGCTGGCGGACACGCACTGAGAAACCGAGTTGGCGGTTGCCCCGAGGTTGATGACGCTGGGGCCTTCTCGGGGGAACACGGCCTGGTTGACGAACCCGAGGTACTGGCCATCGAGTGCAGCCACATCGAACACGTGACAGATCTGACCGTTGAGTGCGTTCATGTACAGCTCGACCATGCCCGAAGATCCGGTTCCGGTGTAGGCGTCGAGCAGTTTCATCTCGTAGAGGACTAGACCCGGTTCAGTGATTTCCGGAAGAGCGACCGGGGTCAAGGCAACAGTGGTTGTTGTTTCTTCAACCGTGCTGACGGCCGTTTCGACCTCGGTCTCAGCGGCCGTGTCCTCTTCGGCTGCGGTCTCGTTGCCGTCGTCGTCGCCTCCCTGATTCAGGAACCATCCAATGGCGCCGGCCAGTAGAAGCAGACCGAGGCCGCCGATCACGGCCCTGGCGATGAGTCCGCCGGACCTTGAAGGTGGTCGGACAGCCGGTCGCCCGGCGCGAGGAGTAGCAGCTCTGGGAGCGATGGCACGAGACGTCGTGCGGGGTCGGACACGATGGCCGGGACGGATATGTCCTGTTACTGGTTGAAGACCGGATTCGGTTTGACGACGGTAAGGCCCAGACTCGGGATACGGTCCGGCGCCGGGCTCAGGGTAGGCCCCGCCTTCGCTTGTGAGATCGTAGGTCGTGCGCGGATCAATGTCGCCGGTATCGACCCTCTTGTCACGCGGGACAGGGGGAGGGTAACGATAATCATTCTCTCCTGAGGATATGTGACTCACCCCCTCCACCGCTGAGGATTAGCTTGCCTTGTATTTCCGTCCGAAATGGACCTTGTTTCGCACGGCGCCCGCTTGGGCGACCTTGAGTCCCGCTGAGAACTCGTAATCTGAACGCCGAGATTACTGTATATGCGTTGGATATCAAAGTGGTAGATCTTTGAGATGATTTGAACTGCTTTCAGCCACGGTCTCACTAAGGAAATCACCGGGCGGAACGGGCAGCCGCCAACCAGGCGTCGACTTGGCCTCGGTTCTCGCTCATCCACTCCCTGGCGTGTCTGGCGATGTCTTCCTCGGTGGTCTCTCCGGTGTCGTATTTGACGTTGGCCAAGGCCACATCCAGCACCTTGAGCTGGACTTCTTCAAACAGAGCCCGAGCCGACGGATTGGCGGCCAAGAAGTCATCTCGGGCGGTCACGCCGATGTCGGCTGCCACCCATCCCAACCAGCACGGATCTGCTGTGCAGGCGGGGCCTAGAGCCGGGGGTTGGGCGTCGTTGAAGTCGCGGTCAGGCGTGATCGATCCGTCGAGAACACGTTCGCGGCCTCCGAGGCTCAACCATTGAACATTGTCGCCCGGTCGCAGTGAGGTCAAGTAGCCCGACGGGCTCCAGGTGTACTGCAGGGTCGGTACACCGGCCTCTACTTTGGCAATGGAGTCCGCCACCATGGTGTTGTAGTCGTCCTGGACCTGTTCGAGGTTCTCCCACCCGTTGAACTGGATGGTCTCGTTGATGACATCGGCGCAACCCCACCCGTCTGGACAACCATAGATGTTCGCTTTGCCGTTGCCGTCAGGGTCGAACAAGGAAACCAGGTCGGGGTCGTCGTTGATCTGGGCCAGCGACGTGACTTGCTGATCGGCTACGACCGATGAGTTGATGACGATGCCTTCCAACCCGCTGGCCGGTAGGAGGCTGCCGATGGGGCTGACAACCGACGAAATCGTTGTTCCGTCATCCAACGTTCCTTCAAGAAATGAGGTGTGGATCGGATTCCACGTATTTGTCCAGAAGTCGATTTGGCCGAGGGCCATAAGGGGGTAAATGTCTTTGGGAGGATGCTCCTGGTTGCCCGGTTCGCTTACCGCGTAACCGAGCTCTTCCAACAAGGCCTTGAAGAGCGCCGCCTGGAAGTAGCCGGTGGTCCAGTCGGCGCGGCCGATAACCACCGACACTCCAGCACCCGGCGTCGAGTTGGCCCCGGTGTCCGCTGTCAGGTTGGTTTCGGGTCCGGCCAACGTCTCACCGAGATCGACCGTGTCGTCGCCGCTGGAACTCTGCAACGCATTGACGCCCGTCTCTGAATCGGTGGCGACGACTTCTGCCGTCCCGCCTCCCGGTGGACCGAACAGCGGTGGCAAACCGGCCACGCCAAGAAGGTAGCCGCAGAGGGCCAAGAGCACACCCTCAAAAGCCAGCCGCAACGTGCGCCACTGCTGGTGGCTGAAGCCCGACGGGTTGTCCTGCTGTTGCGTCGGCCTTTGATAAACCTCGGTGGCCGACGTGCTGATAGGTGGCCCGACCTGTTCCGGTCGACCGTGATCGCCGACTTGATCAAACGTGTTTCTCGTGTCCATTCTCCGCTTACCCCCCGGATGAGATGCTGATTTCGATTCGCCGGTTTCGTGCCCGGCCTTCCGCTGATTCGTTGTCGGCGATTGGCTGTTCCGGACCGGCCCCTTGGACCCGAATCCGTTCTGCCGGAACGCCCAGCTGCGCCAGGCGTCCTCGGATGCTGTTAGCTCGCCGCAACGAAAGGTCAACGTTCAACAGCCATTCACCAACGTTGTCCGTATGGCCGGTTATCGTCGCCGTCCAAGTCGGGTTGACTCGCAGCAGATCGGCCAGTGTGGTCAACACCAGCGGACTGCCGTCGATTTCGTCCTGACCGCTGCCGAAGAGCAGCGCGTCGGCCACCACTACCCGCCCGCTTGGGGCTGGCGCTCCAGTTTCGATGGTCAAGTTGTCGACCACCTCAACCCCAAGCCCGGCCAGGGGAATGAACGCCGACTGGAGACGTGACGCTGTCGCGGCATCGGCGACGGCCCCCTCGAACGTTACCTTTCCGGCGTCGACGACAAGGTAGGCGCCCTCATCGGCCGTTCCGAACAGAGCATTGGGGCCGGTGGTCGTTGGTGTGGTGTCGCTGGCATCGGCGGTGGCCGCCTGCTCGGCCTTGGTAGCCTCGTCCCGGTTGTCGAACGCCGTCACCGCGCTGGACAGTTGCCCACGCAGTAGGACGTCGCGGTCAGGGCTATGAGCAGCGATGTAGAACTGGTCGGCAGTGGTCATAAAACGGGCAAGCTCTATCGGACTGGCGGTAACACACTGGGGTAGCGCGCTGACCGCCTCGCCAAGATCCACCACGATTGGGCCCTCTCGCGGGTAGATGGCTTCATGGATGTAGGCCCGGTAGCGTCCGCCAGATGTGCTGGTGTTCATCACGTCAGCGTCGAACTGGTGACAGACCTGTCCGGACACCGCGTTCAGGTAGAGATCAACCGTTCCAGTGGTTCCCCGGCCGCTGTAGGGATCGAACAGGTCAACTTCGAAACCGACGAGGCCCGGCTGGTCAGAGGGCGGAATGGCGGCCGGGCTTAGCGGGGCCGGTTCAGTCAGTGGGATGGAGCCATCGGTGCCAGGAGTGTCGTTGGTTTCGCTCACATCCGGGGTGGTAAGAAGCTCGCTGCCTCCCTGGGCTTCTTCGTCGGCTGATGACCCGGCCACCCAGTTGGCTGTGGCCACCAAGCCCAGAACGGCGACGGCTGCTCCGACCACCATCCACGGGCTTCGAGACAATGTCTCCATCAGCAGGGCAGTGGGGCCATCACCTGTCGTTGCCCGAGCGATGGAGCCCTGATGCGGCCGAGGTGGGGGCGGGACTTCAAATGTCTGCTGGGGATGTTCGTGGTGGGGATACCCCTGCTCGGCGCCGCGGGGTGGCAGGTACTGGTCGTGAACCGGCTGAGGGTCTTCAACCGGCGACGGGAACGCGTCCACGTTGATTGTCTGCCAGTTGGATTCGGTGCCGCCGAGGTTGCTGGGGACTGGGGCGTCAAAGTCGCCGTAGGCGGTCGGGGTGAACTCAGCTTGTTCGGGTTCCTCCGGTTCAGGGAAGGCTCGGTTGACTAGTTGGTTGGGAGGCCACTCTGCCTCGGGGCTCGGTTCAGGTTCGGGTTGGGCCGGTGCTTCTTCAGCGGCGATGGCCGGTTCGTCGAGTCCGATGTTGAGGGCCATCAGCTCGCCGACATCGCTCAGGTCGAAGTCGTCGAGTGAGGGGAATTGCAAATCGGGGGTCTCGTCTTGGCTGGGGTTGGGCTCGTTGCCGTCTGCCCGGTCGTTGTCGTCGGCCGAAGCGTTGGCGCGCCGCGACGGTGGAACAGGTGGCGGATAGTTGGATTCGCTGTTGTTGACAGCCATGGTCCCTTCCCATGCGTCGGCGTCCGACTCGACCTTGGGGTCGGGTACGGCGAAGCTGACGTTGCGGCGGCGATTAGGTTGCGGCGGTGAAACCAAGCTTGGGCGACTCAGTTTCGGTAGGTGCAGATAGACGCTCGATGGCTGTTATGGCCTAAACGTCATTGCACCAATAAACAGGATGCTATCAGTGACCAGCTTGTCGATTCGGTGGGACTGGGCAACTTTTACCAATCTCTTTCATCAACAGTGTTAGCTATGCAGGTGCTCGCCGAGCGAGCTATTCGACGTCAGTTAGGGTTTCGTAAATGGACACTTCGCCCAGGGTTTCGCCGTCCGTGTCGTACAGGATCGTCGGCCGGCGTTCGTATCCCGGACCTTCGAAACGGTCGACTTTCCAGAAGTCCTTGGGCCAACGATCCGACAGCAGCACCGAAACCGGAACAAGTTGACCATCGGGATCGAGCGTGACACCCGGGTAACCCTCGGCCGGACCCCAAGTGATTTCGTAAAGGTAACCCCTCACGAAGCCGTCCATCCACTGGCCGGGCATGTCGAGAAGCACGAAAGCATTGACTTCGCCGGGTCGTAGCGTCCCGTAGACCGCCAATGCCGACTCGACTGTGAGCTCGCAATGATCGCCGGATTCGGGCATAGGCGGGAGCCTATCGGTTGCGACACCGGCAATCGTTTTGAATGCCAAGGGTGGCGCCACTACTGTGGTGAAACGTCAAGAAGCGGCAACCGCGAGTAGGGACACCCGCAGGCCGCTTAGTGGCGCACCACCGAAAGCCTCCTTCGGGAGGAACAACTAAAAGGGGATAGTGGAGATGCGGAAACTGTTTACGGTTCTGTTCGCCTTCGTCATGGTGCTCAGCGCCTGTGGGGGAGATAGTGACACCGCAAGCGGAGGCGACGATGACAGCGGCGACGGGGAGGCGGCCGGCCCGACAGCGGAAGATGCTGACCGGGCGGTAACTATCCCGACCCACAACTGGTCCAGCCAGTTGGTCAGTGCTGAGGTGGTCGGTCGAGTACTTCAAGACGCCGGCTACGAAGTTGAGTACGTGCCCTCCGACAGCCAAGCTGTGTACGCCGCCATGTGCGAAGGCGACGTCGACCTGGTGCACGAAGTTTGGGAGGGCGCCTTTGGCGTGGCCTTCCAGGAGCAAGTAGATGCCGGCTGCGTGATCGACGCTCACACTCACGACGCTGTCACCCGTGAGGAATGGTGGTACCCCACCTACATGGAGGAGCAGTGCCCCGGCTTGCCCGACTGGGAAGCCTTGAACGACTGCTCGGAGCTATTTGCTACCGCCGAAACCGGTGACAGCGGCCGCTTCCTCGGTGGACCGGTGGACTGGCTGAAAGGTGACGAGGAGCGAGTCGAAGGTCTCGGCATGAACTTTGAAGTGGTGAACGCCGGACAGGCCGCCACTCTTTGGTCCGAGTTGGACGCGGCAGTGGCCAACGAGGAACCAATCGTGTTGTTCAACTGGACCCCGAACTTCGTTGAGGCGGTCTACGAGGGCAAGTTCATCGAATTCCCAGAGTTCGAGGAAGAGTGCCGCACTGACCCGGCCTGGGGCATCAACCCCGATCTCACCCACGACTGTGGCAATCCGGCCAACGGCTACCTGAAGACCGGTGTCGGCCAGCACTTCATCGACGAGATGCCCGGAGCCTACGCCATCGTCGAGCGGGTCGATCTCACCAACGAGGCGTTGGCTGCCATGGCTGCCCTGGTTGACGTTGACGGACTCGAAGTGGAGGCCGCTGCTGATCAGTGGATGGCTGACAACGAGGCGGTCTGGCAGTCATGGCTGGGCTAATCGACCGCTAGCAGCGAAGCGGGAGTAAGTGGTGATCGACGGGAGAGATGACAACTGAGCAACTCAGCGAACAAAACTGGAGCCGGTGGTGCATCCACTTCCGATCATGGATCCGGAACGGATGCCGTCATCACGTGCCGCCATGTGTGGAAATTGTATGGGAACGACCCTCAGGGCTTCCTGGCCACCCATGGCGGCAACCCGTCGATCGATCAGATCAAAGCCGCCGACTACATTCCCGCCGTGGTCGACGCCAACCTCGACGTCTACTCCGGCGAAATCCTAGTGCTTATGGGCCTCAGCGGCTCCGGCAAATCCACGCTGGTCCGCTGCCTGTCACGGCTGATCGAACCGACAGCCGGAGAGTTGACGTTCGAAGGGGTCGACCTGCTGGCGGCGTCTTCCAAAGAGCTCATTGAACTGCGGCGGCACAAGATGGGCATGGTCTTCCAGCACTTTGCTCTGTTCCCCCACCGGACCGTCATCGAGAACATAGCGTTCCCGTTGGAAGTCCAAGGCGTGGACAAAGCCGAACGGCTGGCCAAGGCCAACGAGATTCTGGATCTGGTCGGTCTCGAAGGTCGCGGCAACTACTACCCCAGGGAACTGTCCGGAGGCCAACAGCAGCGTGTCGGTATCGGCCGGTCGCTCTCGTCGGACCCCGACGTTTGGTTTCTGGATGAGCCGTTCTCCGCCCTCGACCCGCTCATTCGTCGAGAGATGCAAGATGAGTTCCTGCGGCTGCAGCGTCTGCTGCGAAAGACCATCGTGTTCATTACGCACGACTTCGACGAGGCCATCCGTTTGGCTGATCGGATCGCAATTATGTATGAGGGCGAAATCGTGCAGTTGGGCACCCCGGAGGAGCTGGTAACCGAACCGGCCAACGATTATGTCAAGGCCTTTGTGCAAGATGTCCAGCGGGACAAAGTGTTAACCGTTCGGGCCATCATGTCGGAGACTGCAGTTGTGATGAGTCCTGCGGACTCGATCTCCAGCCCAACAGTGGATGCCCGAACCACCATCCATGATTCAGCCGAACTGATTCTCGGCTCCGATCAGGCGGTAGTGGTGCTCGACGGAGACAAACCAGTGGGCGAAGTCACGGCCAAAGATGTCATCGCCGCCGTCTACGGCGACCGGTGACGCACCCATGAACGCTGCTATCACTGTCCCCGGGCGCGAGACCGTTGACGTTGTGCCCAGCCGGGCCCGTCGGTGGCTTACGTCGGCCGCCGTCGTCCTGACACCGTTCCTGGCCATCTACGCGCTAGCCCAGATGATGGGTGACTCGTTCCCCCAGTGGGCCTCTATCCTGCACGACGCCCGCACCGAACCAGGCGAGGACTCGGCTGGTTTCATCGCCGACACGTTGGAGTCGGCCATCACCTGGTTTCGTAACACCGAACTACTCGGCCTTATAACGGGCCGGGACTTGGCCCGAGCATCGGTTGCATGGCTTGACTATGTATTGGAGTTCACCGAAGGTCTCTTGATCGACGGCAACAGCATCTTCGGTGTTGATGTCCCACCACTGCCTTGGCTCCTGCTCGTCGGCATTGCCGCCGTGATCGGGCACTCCGTCGGTGGCTGGCGGATGGCGACCCTCGGCAGTGGCACGATCGCCTACCTTGCGTTCTTCGACTTGTGGGAAGACTCGATGATCACCCTTTCGACGGTGATGGTGAGCGCACCCCTGTCAATGTTGATCGGCTGGGCGTTGGGGTTGTGGGCTGCTCGGAGCCGACGGTTCGAAGCGATACTGGCCCCGGTGTTGAACGTGATGCAGTCACTTCCGCACTACGCCTACTTCATTCCGATTGCCGTGTTTGTGGGCGTCTCCCACAAGGCCGGCGTGGTGGCCACCATTTTGTTTGCCGTTCCCCCGATGGCCAAGCTCACCATTCTCGGTCTTCGCGGCGTGGCCGACGAGATCCTCGAAGCCGGCCTGATGTCCGGTTCCAACCAGCGCCAGATGCTGTGGAAGGTGGAGATGCCGTCGGCCAAGCCGGCGCTCATGGTCGGCGTTAACCAGGTGATTATGCAATGCCTCGGGATGACGGTGCTGGCGTCGCTGGTCGGCACTCGAGGGCTGGGCCAAATACTGTTGAACAAGCTTCAGTCGTTGCGGCTGGGCGAAGCGCTGGAGATCGGTGTGGCCATCGTGTTGATGGCAGTGATGTTGGACCGGCTCTCCCAGTCGGCGGCCCGTCGTCGTCCCGAGCATCAAGACGAGGGCCTGTCGTTTGCCCGACGTCATCCTCATGTTGTGGCGTTAGGGGCGGTTGCCGCTGTCGCCGTTGTGCTGGCTGCGGTTTTCGACTGGGCTCTGATCTATCCATCAGAGGCGGAACGGGATTGGACGGTTACCACCGCTCCGTTCTGGGAGTCGATTGTCGACTACATTCAGGTTGCCTGGCGAGACGCCACGTTGGCGATCAAGGAAGCGGTGCTGCTGGGAATGTTGTTGCCGATGCATGACTTCTTCGTTGGGTTGCCGTGGATTGCCCTGACAGCGTTGGTGGCCACCATCGGCTGGAAAGTTGGGGGCTTGCGACTGGCTGCGGTGTCGGGGTCGTTCATTGCCTTCATCGCCCTGGCCGGATTCTGGATTCCGGCGATGGAGAGCTTGTATCTGGGGGTCGCCGCCGTTCTGGTGGCGGTGGTATTTGGGGTTCCGGCTGGGATCTTCGCTGCTCGCTCCGATCGGGCTCACGCGGCGATGCAGGTTGTTCTGGACACGTTCCAGACCATGCCATCGTTCATCTATCTGATTCCCGTGGTCATGCTGTTTCAGGTGGGAGCGGTGGCCGCTCTGTTGGCCATCGTGTTGTACTCGTTTGTGCCTGCGGTCCGTTTCACCATGCTCGGGATGCGCAACATTCCGGCCGACGTTCTCGAAGCGGCCGACACTTCCGGGTGCACTCCGTTGCAACGCCTGTTGAAAGTGAAGCTGCCGCTAGCGGTACCAGAGATCATGTTGGGGCTCAACCAGGTGTTGATGTTCGCCCTTTTGATGGTGATGATCTCCGCTCTTATCGGTGGTATCGACGGCCTCGGTGACGAGATCCTGATTGCACTGCGGGATCAGCAGGCGGGCAAAGGTTTGATCGTCGGGTTGTGTCTGGCCGCGCTGGGCTTAGCCGTGGATCAGATCATCAACCAGTGGGCTCGGGACCGCAAACGACAGTTGGGCCTGGCGTAGTTTCGGTGTCTGTGGCCGTTACCAGGTGAGGCGGCGGTGGCCGTCGGAGGAGTCGAGCGGTTGCTGCGACAGCAAGGCGTGAGCGAACGCTCCGGCACCAAGAAGCTCAACAATCTCTTCGGTGGCCTGAAGCCAGACGGCGACCGTCATTGAGTAGCTGTCGGTCGGCAACGTGTCCATGGCCACCGCGGCACTCGACAACCCCACGCCGATGAAGAACCATCGTCGGAACGCCGGGCGCCCACGAAAAAGTGGAACGATCAGCGGTATCAACATCAGTCCGGCTAGCGCTACGACGACGAGGACGATGTCTCCCGGTCGGCCCCAAGGGATGAACGGAAGGCTGACATCTCGCGGGGCCAGGACTCGGTCGGCCAGGCTTTCGTGAAGAGCTAGTCGTTCGTCGGCGGCCAGGGCCAGAAAACCCGAACCGAGGAGCAGCCACCGCCAGTTGCTGTCGTGTCGCAGCTGGTAGACCGACAGACCGGCCACCCCGAGTAAGAGGGCGGTGCTGAGTTCCCGGGCCGGTGCCGCCTCGGGAGTGATCCACTCCCACCAGTTGGGCCAGCGGGCGACCACGGCGATCACCAGGAACGAAAAGATGATAAGCCACACTTCGGCTCGCACCTCGCCTATGGCCGGTTCGGCTCGCGGGGATTCTACGTTCTCAGAGTCGGTCCGCGCCGATCTCTCCCACGTGACCTTGGTGAGAGCATCAGTCACGCTTGTGCCTCAAACCCTTGCCCTGCCTCTATCACTTCGAATTGCCGCCACCTGATCGAGGGTTGAAGAATCTCCAATCAGCGCCAGAGTACTTACTGTGAGCGTTTCAATCTGGGACTCTCCACAGATTTGCGGATGGACTCTGCGAAGTTCTGGGCCAGCCGTTAACCTCGCCCGGTGCCAAAAGACTCGAAGTCGATGGCCTAAGTGACTGTACTGATGGCGGTGCTAGCCACCATGTCGATTGGCATCGGGGAGTTCGTGGCCGCCGGCGTTACTAAACGTGCCCGATCCAACGAGGTCACCGTCACGATGTTCGGCGCAGGCGTAGTCCTCACCGCGATGCTGGCGTTGATCTGGCCGGGGAAGCCGACGGGCAGCGACGTGGTGGCGATGAAGGCGATCGGTGGAGTCTGTCACTGGCGGTCCTGGCCGGAGCGGTACTTGGAGCGTTGTTGATTTTCCTCGGTGAGATCGGTTCGGAGGCTGGAGGCGGTCCTATGTTCCTCCAGCGGTCAATCGGATTGGTGATTGCGGCCGCTGTTGCCCGGGCTACCGGGCCGCGGATCTTGCCCGCTGATCGCTCAGCCCGAGTGATGTCTTTTGTCGTCGGGCTCTTTGCCACCGCCGCGTTGCTGTTGATTCTGCTGGCGTTGCAGCTCGGTGGAAGCCTGGCGGTGGTGAGCGTGATTAGCTCTCAGTACGCAGCGGTAGCGGTGCTGCTTGGCGTGATTCTTCGGGGTCAACGCCTGTGGTGGTGGCAGGCGCTCGGCCTAGTCGGCGCCAGCGTGGCAGTGGTCCTGATCACAGTCGGCTGAGCGGCAGGTGATGGGCAGAAGGCCAGAGTAGCTGGTCGTTTTGCCCTGCCGTCTGGCTGGAACTAATCTAGGGCGAGCACACCATCAGAAGAAATAAGTTTCACTGCAGGGAAACATCGTTCGGCTCGCTGGAACCATTTTCTGGTTCGCCGGAACACTTCCAGACGGTGTGTGGCGGCCAAGTCGGCGGAACGACAACGCTGTCAGAGGAATCAAACCAACAAGCTTGTTTCTTGCAATCTTGCATCCACTGTTTCCAAGGGGGAAGCGTGACTGATCTTGATGAATTTGTCGAAGCTCCGGGGCGTGAAGCGCAGATCGCCGAGGTGGAAAAACAGATAGAGGCCCAAGGAATCACCTACCTCTACTGTCAGTTCATCTCCGTGACCGGCCGGATCATGGGCAAAGGCATACCGGCCAAACACTTCGGTGTCATGGCCCGAAAAGGCTTTCAGCTCGTCTACGGCTCCACGGCCAATCTCTTCACCGACCGCCACGGCGAGTACATCGGCTACGGACCTGAAGCTCGTGAACTTGTCGGCATCGCCGAGCCGGACACCTTCTGCCAGTTGCCGTGGGATCACAAGACGGCTCGGGTTTTCTGCACGCTGTTCCGAGGCCGAGAAGAAGAAGTAGACGGCGGCTCGTTCCTCACGTCTGACTGCCGAGGCAACCTCAAGCGCATTCACGCCGAGTTCGAAGCAAAGCATGGGTTGCATCTGCGAGCCGGCACTGAACCGGAAATGATGTGGCTCAAAGCCGACGAGAATGGCAAGCCAACCGTCGAAGGCCTCACCAATCCGAACTGCTATCACATTGACCAGTTCGCGGAGCTGCAACCGCTCATCCACAAAGTCATCGAATACTCCGAAGCCATGGGCCTGGACATGATCCAGGGCGACCACGAGGACGCCCCCGGCCAGTTGGAGCTGAACTTCAACTTCGACCGTGCCGACCTCACCGCCGATCGCCTCTCCACCTACCGTCAGGTGTGCAAGCAGGTGGGCCGAGAAATGGGAGCCTTCCCCTGTTTCATGCCGAAGCCGTTCATGGGTGTTTCGGCCAACGGCTGTCACCACAACATTTCGCTGTGGGACGGCGACGACAACAAGTTCATGCCCGAGGGCGACAATCCGCAGCTGCCTGGCCCGGTTGGCATGAAAGCCATTGGCGGCATCCTCGAACACCTGAGGGCGTTGACCTGCATCTCGTCGCCAACGGTCAACTCGTACCGTCGGTTGTGGGACACCGGTTTCTGGGCTCCCGTCTTCGCTGACTGGGGATTCCAGAACCGCACCACCGCGCTGCGTATCTCAGCCCCCGGGCGTTTCGAGTACCGCTCGGTCGACTCGGCGGTGAACCCCTACCTGTCGTTCGCGGCGTTGATCAAAGCCATGGACGACGGCCTCGACCGAGAGCTCGATCCCGGACCGCCAGAAGAGCGCAACATCTACGAGGCCATGGAGTCCGGCAAAGAGGTCAAGAAGATCCCTCTCAGTCTGGGCGAGGCCCTTGATGCACTCGACGAAGACGAGGTAATCAAGAGCGCCATGCCGGGTGAGATGTACAAGGTGTTCGAGCACTACAAGCGGGACGAATGGGAGCGCTTCATGGCCACCGTCACAGACTGGGACGTGAAGGAATACCTCGACATTCTGCCGTAAAACTGCTCTTCAGCCGAACGGCTTCATCGCATTCAACCCATGACCAACCAATCTGCAACCAACGACAAACTTAGGAGACAGCTATGTGTGGCATTGCCGGTGTGATCCACCGCGATGGTCCCGCCGACCTTGGTGCCGAGCTGACCCGCATGCTTCAGTCCATGAAGCATCGTGGGCCGGACTCCACCGGGTACGCGTTGTACGGACCGTCCGACGACCTTGTGGTCATTCGATTTGTCCTGGCCGAGCCGCTCAAGGCCACCGGCATCGGGATGGACGAACGACTCGAACGCAACCGGGCGGAAATCGAATCCCGCCTGGCCAAGATCGGGGCCCAAGTGGCCACGATGAATTCCGAGACCGGCTACGCCTTTCGGGCAACCCTTCGGTATTCGGGTGAGCTAAAGCCGTTGGCCGACTACCTGGAAGATGTTCCGGGCTGCGAGGTTTTGTCGCTGGGCAATTCGCTGGAAATCGTCAAGGACCTGGGCGATGCCGCCACCGTGGCCGACCAGTACCGCTTGAACGGTTTTAGCGGCACCCACGGTATGGGTCATGTTCGTATGGCCACCGAGTCCGACGTCGACTTGGCGTCAGCCCACCCGTACTGGGCCTACCCGTTCGCCGATGTTGCTGTGGTTCACAACGGACAGCTGACCAACTACCACCAGTGGCGTCGACGCCTGGAGCGTTCCGGCCATCGGTTCCAGTCAGAGTGCGACTCGGAGATTATCGCCGTGTACCTGGCCGAGAAAATGGAAGGTGGCGCCTCGCTGGAAATAGCAATGAAGCAGAGCCTGGACGACCTCGACGGCGTGTTCACCTACTTGTGTGTGACCGGCAATGAGCTTGGCGTGGCCAAAGACGAGATGGCGGCCAAGCCACTGGTGCTGTTCGAGTCCGACGACCTGGTAGCGGTGGCTTCCGAAGAGATTGCCATCCGAGCGTTGACCGGTGTCGACGTCGAAACCCGAGATCCCTACGAGCGAGAGGTTCTGGTATGGCAGGTGTAAATACTGAGGTTGCTGGGTCACGATCGGGTATCAACTATGACGCCCGCGGTCTGGCCGAGCCCGATGCGGTAGCACCGGGCACAGCCGAGATCGACGGAAAAACTGCTCGCATCGACGCCACCGATTTAACCACACGCCTCATCAACCTCGAACTAAAACGGTTGGTCAACGTGGAAGGTATGGAAGAGGTGACGATCGCCAATCCGGGGGCCAAACACTCGGTGGGTGTCGGCATCCTCCGCCGATGCAAAATCAACGTCGAAGGCTCGCCCGGCTGGTTCGCCTTCGGGCTCATCGACGGGCCGGAGGTGCATATCAGCGGCCGAGTCGGTTGGTCGTGCGCTGAAAACATGATGGCCGGCTCGGTGGTCATCGAGGGCGGCGCTGGGTCACTGACCGGGGCTGCCCTTCGCGGCGGCGACCTTGTCATTAAAGGTGACGTTGGCGCCCGAACCGGCATCGACCAAAAAGGCGGCAACATCATCGTGATGGGCTCGGTTGGTATTAACACCGGGTTCATGATGCAGCGAGGCAAACAGGTGATCTGCGGTAACGCCGGAGACAACCTGGGCGACTCCATGTACGACGGAACCATCTACGTGGGCGGCACCATCGCTTCACTCGGCGTCGACTGTGTCCCTGGCGAATGGGACGACGCCGACACCGAATTCATCAACCGCAAATTCAAGATGTACGACCTGGGTACCCCTCCGGAGTTCCAGAAGTTCGTTTGCGGAAAGCAGCTGCACAACTACGACGCGCTTGAGCCTTCTGAGCGCAAGCTCGTTATCTAGGGGGTACGACACATGGATCCAAATCCCACAAGCAAGTCACCGGCGGCTCAAGCCGCCCAAGACGAACTGATGACCAACGCCAAGACCGACAACCTCGGTCAAAGCCAAATCTTCACTCCGACGGTCATCAACGACATTCACGTGAAGTCCGAGCTTGGGCGCTATCGCATGCGCGGCTTCTCGATGTTCAAGAAGATCCCGCACTGGGACGAGCTGGTGTTCCTGCCGGGCACGCTCACCCGGTTTGTGATCGAGGGGTATCGCGAAAAGTGCGAGACCAAGACCGTTATCGGCGGTCGTTTCGCCAAGAAGCCTCTGGAGTTGGACATCCCGGTCTACATCACCGGCATGAGCTTCGGTGCGCTGTCGATCGAAGCCAAGATGGCGCTCGCCAAAGGCGCTTCGATGGCCGGCACCGCCACCTGTTCTGGTGAAGGCGGCATGATCCCACCCGAGCGTGACCTGTCGACCAAGTGGTTCTATCAGGTCATCCAGAGCCGCTACGGCTTCAACCCCCATCACCTGATGTTGGCCGACGCCGTTGAATTCTTCATCGGTCAGGGCTGCAAGGTCGGACTTGGCGGACACTTGATGGGCCAGAAAGTCACCGAACAGGTGGCGGAGATGCGGTCGCTGCCGGCCGGCATCGACCAGCGCTCACCGGCCCGTCACCCTGACTGGATTGGCCCCGACGACTTGTCGCTCAAGATTCAAGAGATCCGCGAAGCCACCGACTACCAGGTGCCGATCCAGCTCAAGTTGGGTTCGTCACGTGTGTACGACGACGTACGCATGGCTGCCAAATGCGGTCCTGATTCGATCTTCTTGGACGGGGCCGAAGGTGGAACCGGTGCTGGGCCTCACCTGGCCACCGAGGAAACCGGTATCCCGCTGATGGCCGCCATCCCCGAAGCCCGCCGGGCGCTGGAAGACGTCGGCCTGGCCGACGACATCAGCCTGGTCGTGGCCGGCGGTATCCGCAACGGTGGCGACGTGGCCAAGTGTCTGGCTCTCGGTGCTGATGCCTGTGCGTTGGGGACCGCCGCGTTGATGGCCTTGAACTGCAACAAGGAGATCCCTGGGGTCACCGACTACGAGGGCACTATCGGTGTCCCCGCCGGACAGTGCTATCACTGCCACACCGGTCGCTGCCCGGTTGGCGTGGCCACTCAGGATGTCGAGTTGCGCAAGCGGCTTGACGTTGACGAGGCTGCGCTGCGGGTCTACAACTTCTTGATCACCTTGACCATGGAAGTGCAGATGTTGGCCCGGGCCTGCGGCAAGACCGATATCCACTCGCTGGAGCCCGAGGACCTGGCTGCCCTCACCTACGAGGCGTCGGCCATGGCCAAGGTTCCGCTGGCCGGAACGACCTACATCCCCGGTGTGTCCGAAGAGCGGGCGCTGGCCGAAATGCGTGAACTGATCGAAAAGCAGGCAGGTGTTTAGACAATGAGTGCATCAAAATCCGATACAGGTAAACGCACTGTAGGTATCGACGCCGAGGTCCTAGCCGGCAAGCGTTATGACTATCAGGAGGACCGCTCGCTGGTGGAGGACATCGACCTGATGGCCCTCACCCCCGGCGACGATCTGAACTGGCTGGAAGACATTCATCTTCTGGAGGAGGACGGGTACCCGGCGGTGTTCGATCGCTACTCCAACTCCTTCGTGAAGATCTACTTCGACATTCCGAAAGGAAGAGAAGACGAGTACGCCCGCAAGGTGTTGATGAAACACCTGACCGACGGCAACTCGTACGGCATCCAGCTGAAAGAGATTCACTGCAAGTATCCGCAGATTGATCTCGGATCGTGGGTCCCCCTTGACCAGTGCAAGACAGTGGGTACCGACTGGAAGGCACCCGTGTTGGAAGGTTGGGAACCCCCCGCCGCCCATTAGATTCCCCTTACCCACATGTCTGAACGTCTGAACGTCGAGCGGTCGAAGGCTGCCAGAAAGTAGTGAACTATGTCCCTCCCCTCCGGTAAGAAGTACGTGATCATGGGGGCCGGTATTCACGGCCTCTCAACGGCCATGCATTTGGCTCGCAAGTTGGAGTCGTCGGGCCGGGGTTCCGGGGCCGATGTCATCGTGATCGACAAGAAGGCGGTTGGTGCCGGGGCATCGGGCATTGCCTGCGGTGTCGTTCGCAACAACTACTTCCAACCGGCCATGCGAGAGCTGATGGCTCACTCGGTCGGCGTGTGGGAGACCGACGTCGAGGCCTACGCCTACAACCCGGTCGGTTACATGCAGATCAGCCACGAAGCCATGCACGAAGACGTGGCTTCGATCTACGAACAGCAAAAAGCTATCGGCTACGAATCGTCATTCATCGAAGGGGCGTCCGAATGCCAAGACTATATGGAAGGAATCTTCCACGACTGGCGGGCCCAGGGCATCACCTCGGTGCTGCACGAGAAGAAGGGTGGCTACGCCAACAACATGAAGTCCCTGCGGGGCTTGTTGGGTAAAGCTGAAGCGGCAGGCGTCGAGGTTAGAGGCGGCGTCGAGGTCACAGGCTTTGTTGTTGACGGCGGCGCCGTAACCGCAGTCGAGACCGACCAGGGCACGGTCGGCTGTGACCACGTGGTGGTGGCCGTTGGGCCGTGGGTTCAAGCACCGTGGGCCTGGCTTGACCTGCCGACCACAACAACCATCGCCAGCCCCGACGGCGGCGAATCGGTAGAACGACCGACGTGGATCTACTGGGCGTTGCAGGAAGGCACCCTAGGGGTGGATCCCGGCTACCTGGTTGACAACGACGGCAACATGCCGCCGGTGATTCACATCGACACCGACGCTCCACTGCACGACGACGACGGCAAGCTGGTAGTGGAAGGCCCGTGGGGCATCTACTACAAGCCCGACTTCGCCTTCGGTGGAGTGCAGGGCGGCTATATGCCCTACATCGTGGACAAGCCCGCAGCCGAGGTGGCGGTCGATCCCTACGGGCCGGAGAGCCCTGACTTCGTGGTCGGTGGCGACTTCTACCGAACCTGGACGTCGGCGTTGTCGCACTGTCAGAAGCGATTCGAAGGCAAAGGCCATCTGATCAAGCCTGAACCCTCAGGCGGCATCGGCAGCTTCTCGCCCGACAGCTTCCCTATCTTCGATGTGTTCTCAGAGAACGCCTACTTCATCGCCGACTCCAACCACGGCTACAAGATGATCGGCGTCGGGGCCCTGGTGGCCGACGAGCTGCTAGGCCAACAGCAGGGCCTACTAGAGCCGTTCCGCTACAGCCGTTACGCCGAAGGCAAACTCCACCCTGTCAGCAACTCGCCATACCCGTGGTCGTAGACCACGCCTGGTCGTAGACCACGCCTGGTCGGTGGCTGCAGGCGCTGAAGCGGTCGGTGCTGCGCTGGTTGACGTGGATAGAGGTTGGGTGGCTGCTGTCCGTCAGGTAGGTTCAATAATTGTAAGTTTGATTCTCATTATCAATTGTTGACACTTGAGCGAAGGTGTCGAGGGGTGTCCGAAAATGCGAGTTCATACGAAACCTCGGATCATGGCCACGGTTCTGCCAGTGGCCGTCTTCGCCCTGGCGACTGCGGGGTGTGGCTCCGACGGTTCGGTCGACGCCGGGTCCACAGATGATGACCCGGTAATCGTGGTCACCACCAACATCTTGGGTGATGTTGTTGAACAAGTGGTTGGAGATCAGGCTGAGGTAGTCACGATCATGCCGGTGGGTGCCGACCCCCACGACTTCCAGCCGTCGGCTCGGGAGGTCGACACCTTACTCACTGCCAGCGCCGTCATATCCAACGGCCACGGCTTTGAGGAAGGTCTGCTTGACGTCATCGAGTCCGCGGCCGATACCGGAACGCCGACCTTCGAGGCCACCGACGCTGTCGAAACCATCGAGTTTTCTGAAGGCGGTCACGATGATGATCACGGCGACGATGACGATGATCACGATGATGAGCACAGTGATGAGGATGAGCACGGCGATGATGATGATGAGCACGACGGCGACCATGAGGATGAGCACGACCACGAAGGTGCGGATCCGCACTTCTTCACCGATCCGGCTCGGATGGCTGATGCGGTCACCGGCATAGTCGCCTTCCTTAGCGATATCGACAGCCTTGATGCGGTCGCTCTCGAAGCCGCCTCCGAGGACTATCTGGCTCAACTGAACGAGCTTGATGCGGAGGTAGAGGAGCTGGTGGCGACCATTCCCGAGGAGCGACGGATCCTACTGACCAACCACGAGGTATTCGGCTACTTCGCCGACCGCTATGGCTTCGA
>CALKZY010000036.1 GCA_938002965.1 uncultured Acidimicrobiales bacterium
TGTGGAGGTCGATCAGGGGTTGTGCCGTTTGGCGGGCCCGTTGTTGTGGGCTGACGTAGAGAGCGTCGAAGGCGCTGGCGGCCAGGAAGTCAGCAGTTGCCTGAGCTTGGCGCCGCCCGAGTTCGGTGAGGGGAGGGTCAATGAGGTCAGCTTCGACCACCGGCTCGCCATGTCTGATGATTTTCAACTCCACGGTTGGTCAGTGTTGCAGCTTGATCTAAGGCACGCCAGATCCAGCTGCTGACTCAACCTGGTGGACTATTGGCAGTTGTCAACCAGGCCGAAGAAGGTGGCGACGGGACGTTCTCTCCCGGGTATTCGGGTGTGGCTGGGGCGACTCAGCATTTCCAACGTTCCATCAACCCGACCAACCATCGTCGACGAGCCGCCGCCGTCGAACTCGACAGCGTCATCAACACCACGTTGGATCATTAGTTGACCGATGGCTGCGAGCGACAGGCCGTTGGAATAGCCGAACTGTTTGCCGTCGACCACCGCCAGGACCAAGGTGCCGGTGTCGTGGTCGACGCCGGCCACCGTGCGTGGATATCGGCTGGCGTCAACGTCTGGGTCGAGGGCGATCTCGCCGTCGGCCACCAGCCGCTCTCGTCCGGGCAGGGCGTGAAGGCCGTCAGGTAGTTCGCCGCTTGGAAGGGGCCCGATCGATGCTGTGCCGGTTATGTCGTCGAGCAGCAGGTAGCGTTCCCAAGCCGATTCGATGCCGTGGCGGGTGCCGTTGGCAACGACATGGCCGATGGCGGTAATTGGGTCTCCCGACATCGGGTAGCTGGACCAATGGGGATACTCCCGAATTGTTATAATAGAAGGCGACGTTGACCGCCAGGTCCGAACCGGTGCGTCGACCGTATTCGGTCCCAGTCGAGGCATCGACCAGCCCATCGTCATCAGGCAGCGAGGCGTTCACCTCGATACACGACGCCAGCGCTTCCAAGGGAACAGTGGCCCAATGGGCCACCGCACGATCAACCGGCTGACGTTCGTAGGCGATGTTGGCGGTGAGCTGAACGGCTCGAGGTGAGCTGTCGCCCCGGACGCTGGCCACCAGCCACACTGCGGGGAGAAGACCGAAACCAGCGAGCAACACCCCGAACACGCCGGTGATCGGAATACCCCAGGCCCACCCTGAGGCCTGGTAGTGACGTCGAGTGCGAACCAACAAGCCGCCGCCGCCGAGGAGGCAGATAAGGCAACCGACGTTGAACCAGAGCACATCTGAGACTGTACATCGACCATTCCAGCGGCTTCGGTCGCGGTAGCCGACGTGGGCGATCAGGCTAGGGGTGCCCGGGTGTCTGCCGGCGTTGGCGGCCGAAGAGCATGGCTAGGAATCCCAGCAACATCATGAGTAGCCCGTAGTCGACCAGGTCGTCGGTTTCCGATCCGGTTCGGGCCAGCGTGCCCGGCGGGTCATCGTTGACACCAAACCCGTTGGTCTCTTGGCCCGAACCCGACTGGCCGGCGACGTAGGTGTTGGTGATACCCAGTTCGACGAAGCCGTCGATGCCCATCCCAAGATCGATGGTTCCCGGATGGTCCAGGGTGATCACACCGCCGTTTTGGCTGTACGTTACGTCAAAGTCAGACCCGGGCGCTTCGGTCACCGTGCAGGTTGAGCCCGTGGGTATGCCTTCCACTAGGGCGGGGCTGTCCACGCCAACGGCCAGCGGGCCGGGGATAACCAGCGTGCCGTCGGGGAAGTCACCGTCGCAGCGAACCTCAATGGGGAACGAAGCTCCGGCGAATGCCTGGGGAGCGTCAACCAGCTGCTTGCCGACTGTAAAGCCGGCGGTTTGTCGTTCGTTGGTAAAGGCGATCTCGGAGACGCCGTCGGAGCTGATGGTGGCCTCGGCAGTAGTTTCGCTGATCGGGGCCCAGCCGGGCACGGCCTGTTCGGTGATCGTGCAGGTTGATCCGTCGGCGATTAGGGGAACATCGGGGTAGGTGGTTACTGCGCTTCCACCGTTGGAGGTGGCGTTGGTGACAACGACCTCAAGTGTGGTGTCGAGACCGTTGTCGCACACCAGACCGAAGGTGAAGGTTTCGTTGGGAGCAGTGGCCAGCGCAGTGTCGATGGTGACGTTCTTGGTGATGGCCAGCGATGAAGTCCAGTTGATGATGTCGACGGCGGCCCCGGTGTCGGTGACCACAACTCCGAGTGTGGAGGTCCCGGTCTCGGCGGTTGCGCTGGTTTCCTCAGTCAGGGTCTGCGCTTCGGGCGGCTCGTACGTGGTGCGGTATCGACGGTCTATGTTTTCGGTCACCGAACAGCTTGATGAGGTCGGAATCCCAGGTAGCTCCAGCGGACTGTTGACTGAGACTTGCCCGGTTATCTGGGCTTCGCCGCGGTCGAAGTCTCCGAGACACACAACGGTGACGTCGAACAGGTCGTCGTCCAGGTCGGCAGCGGGCGGCGCCCCCTCGATGATCTTGGACACCACTAGGGAGGCGGTGTCTCGACTGTTTACGAACTGGGCCTGATTGGTCCCGGCCACCAGCTCGACGGTCACCGACGGGTCGGTGGTGAGGGTCCAACCATCGGGCGGGTCAAGTTCGGTGACGGTACAGGTGGTGCCGACAGGTTGGAGGCCGATTTCGGTCCACGGAGCCCGGCCGGCGAGGTCGGCGACGGCTGTTTCTGCTTCCGAGTCGGGGTCCGAGTCGCTCGGGTCAACCTCAGCAGGATCGGCGACATTGATCTCGTGGTCGAACGAGGTGCCGTTGTCGCAGGTAGTGGTGAAGGTGAAGTTGCCGGTGACATCGACGTCCAGTGGCGAGATGGCCGATGTGATCTTGTCGATGGCCAATGTGGCAGTGCTGTTAGTGACGGTCAGGTTGTGATCGTTGCCGAGCACTTCGGGATCAGGGTCATCGCCAATGGTGATCGCAGCATCGACCGGCTGGTACTCAGTGGCGAATCGATCATCGATGCTTTCGTCAACTGTGCACACTGTTCCGGTCGGCAGGTCGACGAGCTCCCAGGGTCTATTGGCCGAGAACGTTGAGTCGAGAACCAGATCGGCGTCTGCTTCGAATCCGCCTACGCAGGTAGTGGTGGCGGAGAACGTTTCGTCGCCAAGATCAAGTTCTTCAGGAACGCCGACCAGGTCTTTGTTCACGCTGAGGGTGCCGGTGTCGCGCTGGTTGACGAAGCCGAGCGTGGCCACGTCGTCATCAACGGTCACCGCCGTTTGCGGATTGTCCGACACCACAGTCCATCCCTCGGAGGCCTGCTCATTCACTGTGCAGTCGGTCCCGGGAACCAGTAGGGGCGTGTTGGGCGATGACCACTGAGCGGCGGAGTCCACGGTGGTGAGGGTGACCTCGCCTTCGAAGGCGATAGACGTATCAGGCGCCGTGCAAATCACGTTCAAGATGAAGGTGCCGTCGAGGTCGATCGGGTGGGTGTCGGGGCCGGTCGTGGATTTGGTGATGGTCAGGGTCGAGGTGGTGTTGGTGACGGTGATGGCCTCGCCGTCGTCGTCGACGGTGACATCGGCGCTGTAGTCGACGGCGAAGCGGGGGTCCTCATGTTCGACCACGGTGCAGTTGGCGCCGGTCGGCAGTCGGTCGATGACCGCAGAGGTTGTGGCCGAGAACACCACGTCGTTAATGTCGTGGCTTCCGCCGGTGAACTGCCCGGTGCAGCTCACGTCAACCGCGAATTCTTCGGTTGAGAGGTCGACACCATCGGGTACGTTCAGCAGCTCTTTGATCACCGTGAGCGAGCCAGTGTCCCGTCGGTTGGTGAACGTGGCCGTTGGTGCGCTGGCCCCGGTGAGGGTGGAGTCGACGGTGAGGTCCACGCTGGCTGGGGTGGTCAACGTCCAGCCGGTGGGAAGGTCGGTTTCGGAGATGGTGCAGACTGTGCCGTCGGGCAGGGCGGGTAGGTCGCCGTATCCCAGTGACCCGGTGGCCGTGGTCGGTCCGACGATCGTGGAGGTGGTGATGGTGTAGTCGGCGTTGTGGATGGCCCCGCAGTCGACATTGAAGTCGAACGTGTCCACCAGGTCGATCGGGTGGCCGGTGTCGGCTTCGGTCAGCTTGATGATGATGATCTCACCGGTGCTGTTGATGATTGAACCTGACCCACCGCTGTCGGTAACGGTGACCAGCCCCCCAGGGCCAACTGGATTGTCGGGCGAATGTGTGGCGGTGAAGCGGGAGTCGACGTCTTCGGCGAAGGCGCAGGTCGAACCGGTCGGCAGATCGCTGACGACGATGTCGCTGGTGTTGCTGACGGTCAGGTCGTTGAGGACCAGCGGGGAGCTGTCGAACTCACCGCTGCAGGACACGTCGACGGTAAAGGTCAGGGTGTCAGGGTCGAGGCCACTGGGGGTGCCGAACACCGCTTTGGAAATGGTGAGATCGGCAGTGTCTCGCTGATTGGTGAAGGTCACGGTGGGCGTGGAAGCATCGTCGATGACGACGTTCTGAGAAGCATCGCCGATTCGTGACCAGCCGATCGGCACGACGGATTCGGTGATGGTGCAGGTCTCGCCGTCGGCCACCAGCGGGATATCGGGGTAGGCAAGCGGAGTGGTTGCACCGTCGGTGCTGGTGATGCTTGGGTTGGTGGTCACCCCGTTGGTGCAGCTGACGGTGAAGTCGAAGGTTGCGGTCAGGTCGATTGGTTGGGATCCGTCGACTTGCACGGTCTTGGCTAGTTCGAAGGTTCCGGTGGTGTTATCAATCCCGATGGTTTCGCCGTCGCCGTCGATGATGGCTGTGGCATCGGCCGGTTGGTAGCTGGTGGCGAAACGGTTGTCGTTGGTCTCGGTGGCCACGCACGACGTGCCGGTCGGCAGGTCGGAGATGCTGACTGGTGTGTTGACCGTGAGGTCGAGGGGGCCGAGCGCATAGGGGCTGGCTGCGAAGTCGCCGTTGCAGACGATTGACACGGTGAATAGTTCGTCGTCCATGTCAACACCGGTTGGCAGGCCGTTGATTGTCTTGGTGATGGTGAGGATGCCGGTGTCCCGCTGGTTCTCAAAGGTGGCCGTCTCGACCGCATCATCGGCGGTAATGATGGTCTGGGAGTTGTCGGACAGGTTGGTCCAGCCGGGTGCTGCCTGCTCCGTGATCTCACACTCGGTGCCGGGAACCAGTAGCGGCGCATCGGGTGCGGTCCACGTCGCTGTTCCGCTCACGGTGGTCAGCGAAACGGTGCCATCGAACGGTGTGGTGGCATCGGGAGCTGTGCAGGTGACCGCAAAGTCGAATGAGGCGTCGAGATTGATGGGGTGGGTTGACGGTCCGCTGGTTGTCTTGGTGATGGCCAGGGTTGAGGTGGTGTTGGTGACGGTGATCGTTCCGCCGTCGTCGTTGATGGATACGCCGCCCGGGTTGAATGAACTGAACCGGGGGTCGGCGTGCTCGGTGATTGAGCAGCTGGTACCCGTGGGCAGAGCGGGGACGACGGCGGGCGTATTCACCGAGAACGCAATGTCGTCGATGTCGTAGGAGCCGTCGGGGGCTCCTGCCGTCGTGAAGGTGCCGACACAGCTGAGGTCAAGGATGAACGTCTCATCGTCCAGGTCGACACCAGCAGGGACGTTGTCCAACTGCTTGGCAATGGTAAGTGATGCGGTGTCGCGCCGGTTGGTGAAGGTGGCGGTGGGGGCATCATCGCCGAGCAGGGTTGCATCGACGGTGAGGTCGACGGAAGCCGGTGAGACCAGTGACCAACCGGGTAGCGATGAGATTTCGGTGACGGTGCAACTGGTGCCGTTGGGTAGAGCGGGCAAATCGTCGTATGCCAGCGCCCCGGTGGCTGAAGTGGCGCTGAGAGCAGTGGATGTTGCGATGGTGTAGTCGGCGTTGTGCACAGCACCGCAGTCGACGTTGAAGTCGAACGATTCGGTCACGTTGATTGGATGGCTGGTCAGGGCTTCAGTGATCTTGACGATCATGATCTCGCCGGTGCTGTTGACGATGGCGCCGGTCGCCCCGGCTTGGGTGACGGTGAGCCTGCCTCCCGCTCCTCCACTGTTGGCCGGTGAGTAGGTGGCGGCGAAACGAGCGTCGTTGTCTTCCACGAAGGTGCACACCGCGCCGACCGGTAGGTCGGCGATGGCTATGTCAGCCGTTGTGGTGATATCCAGGTTGTCGAATGTGAGCGGTGAGGTGTCGAAGTCGCCGGCACACGAAACATCCACGGTGAAGGTGAGGGAGTCGGGGTCAAGTCCGGCCGGGGTGCCCATGACCGCTTTGGTGATGGCCACGTCGCCGGTGAGTCGACGGTTGGAGAAGGTGACGGTTGAGACGGCGTTGAAGTCGATGATGATTTCCTGTGAGGCGTCGCCGACGATGGACCAGCCGGATGGCGGCGTGTTCTCGCTGATGGTGCACGCCTCGCCATCAGCAATCAGTGGTACGTCCGGGTAGGCCAACGGTGTGACGACACCGTCGATGCTGTCAATGGTCAGAGCGAAGACCACGCCGTTGGTGCAGGTGACATCGAAATCAAACGAAGCGGTGAGGTCAATGGGATGTGAGCCGTCGACCACAATCGTCTTGTCCAACTCGAACGTGCCGGTCACGTTGTCGATACCAATGGACGACCCACCCGATTCGATGAGGGCGGTGGCGTCGTCAGGGTCGTAGACGGCGCCGAAGCGATCATCAAGGGTTTCGGTGGCTGTGCAGTAGGCGCCGGTCGGTAGGTCGGAAACGACAATCGGCGTGTTTACCGACAAGTCCATGACGCCCAACGAATAGGGGTTGGTGGTGAAGTCGCCTTGGCACTCGATGGACACAGGAAAGACAAGGTCATCCAAGTTGAAGCCGTCAGGCAACCCGATGATGGTCTTGGCCACGGTCAGCTCGGATGTCTCCCGTTCGTTGGCGAACGCTGCGGTGGCAACCGCGGCCGAGTCGGTGACTACATCGACGTCGTCGGTTCCGGAGTTGACCCAACCGTCGGCGGCCCGTTCAGTTGCGGTACAGGTCGTTCCGGGCGGAACGAGCGGCGAGTCTGGAGAACCCCAGGCTCCGGCACCTGCGATGGTAGTGATGATGACCGTGTCGCTGAACAGCTCGGCATCACCCGGGTCAGTGCAGACCACATCGAACGTGAAAGTTCCGTCAATAGCGATGGGATGAGTGGTGGGGGCCGAGGTGGCCTTGGTGATGGCCAGCGTTGAGGTGGCGTTAGTGACTGTTACGGTCTCGCCGTCGGCGTCGATTGTGGCTGTGGGCGATGGGTCGTAGCTGGTCGTGAAGCGTGGGTCGCTGTCTTCGGTCACCGTGCATTCGGCGCCGACCGGGAGGTCTTCGATGACCAGGTTGGTGTTGGCGGTCACGGTCTGGTCCTCGATGACATAGGGGTCAACGGTGAATCCACCGGAGCAACTAACGTCGACGGTGAACTCGGCGTCTCCCAGGTCGGTGCCGGCTGGAATACCCAGCAGCTGTTTGTCGATGGTCAGGTCGCCGGTAAGTCGGGTGTTGAAGAACGAAGCGGTCTCCGACCCGGCGGCTGACACGTTGACGGATACGGGGTTGGCCCCTACCGACCAGCCAGTTGGGACGGTCTCGGTGACAGTGCAAACGCTGCCGTCAGGGATGATGAACGGCAGCTCGGTGTAGGTCAGGCCGCCAATGCCTTCGTCGCCCGCTAGATCCTCCACCGTCAGGGTGTACGTGCCATCGCCGGGTGTGCTGCAGCTGATGTCGTAGTCAAAGTTGCGGAGGAGATCGATGGGATGATCGGAGTCGACAACAGTGGACTTGCGAACGATGAGGGTGCCGCCGGCGTTGGTGATGCCGACTGCGGTTCCGCCCTCTTCGATGGTCACTTGGCTGGCGGTTCCGTCACCGATGTCAGGTGAGTAGAGCGTCTGGAATCGACTGTCAAAGTCTTCGCTGATGGTGCACACCGCGCCAGTGGGCAAATCGGGTATGACCAGCGGAGTGACCTTGGACAATGGTTGGTCGTCCAGCACTAGCGGATCGGGGTTGAGATCGCCGGTGCAGGAGATGTCGACCAGAAACACCTCGTCGTCGAAGTTGAAGCCATCCGGGATGCCGATCAGGGTTTTCGTGATCGTCAGGCCACCAATGGAGCGATCGTTGGTGAACGAAGCGTCGACTGTTTCGGTGTCACTGATGGTGACGGTGACCGGCGAGGCGCTGGTCAGCGTCCATCCGGCGGGTGGAGTCTGCTCGGCCACCTCACAGGTAGCTCCGATGGGTAGCAGAGGCGTGTTGGGTGACGCCCAGGTCCCGGTTCCACCCACGGTGGTGATAGTGAAGGTCTCGGTGTGGAGAACGTCGCCGGCCGGGTTTGCACAGGAGATGTCGAAGGTGAATGTGGAGTCGTTGTTCAGTCCCGCAGCTGCTGTTGTGACTTTGGTGACGGTGAGAGTGGCCGTCTCGTTAATGACCTCAACCGTGTTGTCGCCGGGACCGGGGGACGCGGTGACGGTCACAGTTTGGCTGGGCGAGTAGCTGGTGGTGAACCGGTCATCGACAGTCTCGGTGACGGTGCAGGAGGCACCGTCGGGAAGGTCGGTGACCGTGGCCGGGGTGGCCTCGCTGATGGTCAGCGGGCCGAAGTTGGCGGTTCCAGCTGTGAAGTCGCCGGTGCATATGACGTTGACCGTGAACGAGTCGTCAGCTACATCGGGTGTCACTGGTGTGCCGGTGACGTCTTTCGTGATGCTGAGTGTGGCTAAGTCTTTGTCGTTGGTGAACGCCACGGCGTTGGTTCCAGCAGTGGTGGTTGCGACGATGGTGTCGGTCCCATTGACCGCCCCTCCGGTCAGGGCTGAGATGGACCAGCCGTCGGGTGGCCCCTGCTCGGTGACGGTGCATTCGGTGCCGGGAGCCACCAGAGGTAAGTCGAGGGTGGCGGCTGAGCCGGTCCCGCCGGAGGTGGTGATGGATGTCGTTCCGGAATAGACGGTGGTTGGCCCGTTAACGCAGATGATGGAAAACGTGAAGGTGTCATCGGCGATGAGGTCGAGCCCACTTGAAGACGTGGTTGTCTTGGTCAGCGAGAGCGTGCTGGTGGTGTTGGTGATGGTGGCGGATTCGCCGTCGTCGTCCATGGTGACCTCGGCCGCCGAGTTGTCAACGTTGGCCGGGGCGTACGACGGGGTGAAGCGTTCGTCGGCGTCTTCGGTCACCGAGCAGTCGGCTCCGGTCGGTATGCCGTTGATCACCAGCGGGGTGTTGACGGTGACGACCTGGCCGCTGAGGACTACTGGAGATGGGTCGAAGGGGCCGGTACAGGTGATGTCGGCGGTGAACGCCTCGTCATCGAGTGCCCACGCCCCGGGCGCGCCGGAAATGGTCTTGCTGAGGGTGAGAGAGGCGACGTCGCGCCGGTTGGTGAACTCGGCTGTCGGCTCGGGGTTGGTGGGGGTGATGACCAGATCGATGCTGTTGCCGGTGGCCGGCACAGTAGTTGTCCAGCCGGCAGCCGGGAGCTCGGTGACCGTGCACTGGGAACCGTTAGGGATAAGTGGAAGGTCACCCCAGGTGATGCCGCCGACGGCGCCGGTGTCCGTTGGGGTATCGGTGGTAAGGGTGCGGGTGTCGGAGAAGACCGTAGTTGGACCCTGGGTGCAGGTGATGTCGAAGGTGAAGGTTTCAACCAGGTCGACCGGCAGGTCGGACACCACCTCGGTGACCTTGCGGACGACCAACGAACCAGTGCTGTTGGTGATGTCCACCGTGGCTCCCGTTTCGGTAATGGTCACCGTTTGCCCTGGGGTGTAGGTGGTGACGAAGCCGGCCACAGCTGTTTCGGTGACTGTGCAGTCGGCCCCGACTGGTAGGTCGGGGACAACAAGCGGTGCCGCGGTCGACACCGTAAGTGAGCCTGGAATGGTGTACGGGTCGGGGTCGAACCCTCCGGTGCACTCGACGGTGACGTCAAAGACGAAACTGTCCGGGTCGGCCGAAGACGGAAGTCCGAGGATGGACTTGTTGACGGTGAGATCGGCGAATTGGCGGAGGTTGTTGAATGGCGCACTAACAGCGGCCGCTGATGAGATGATGACCGTTTCCGGGTCGGTGGCGGCATTGGCCCACCCGGCCGGAGGTGTCTCCGTGATAGTGCAGGAGTCATCGTGGGGGAGAAGCGAAGTGTCGGGGTAGGTCAGAGAGCCGCTGCCACCGCTAGTCGTGATGGTGTAGGTGTCAGCGAATCCGGAATCGCAGGCTACGTCAAAACTAAATTGGGCGTCGTCTTCGATTGGGTAGGTCGAGGTGGCATCAGCTGACTTGGTGATGGTGAGAACGCCGGTCTCGTTGACAAAGCTGACTGTCTCGGTTCCTGGCGCTCCGTCAACGACGATGGTGGCGGCGGCCGCAGCGGCCGTTCCGTCCGAGCTGGAGGCTGCGACCGCGTAGGTCGACGGCACCGTTTCGGTGGTCACGCAGGAGGCGTCCGCCGGCAGATTCTCGATGCCAACGGTGTCGCCGTGCGAGATGGTGAACGTTCCGGCTCCGGCCCCGGGCCAGGCTGCGCCGGTTGTGGCGTTGACGATATCGGTAGCAGCAATGGTGATGGCCGAGGTGTCGGTGGCAGTGCAGACGACGGTCATGGCGAAAGAGTCGGTGTCATTGCCTTCAGGGTGACCCACGACGGTCTTGGCAATAGTGAATTGACCCGTGACCTGGATGGTTGTTGGGTCTCTGGGTTCGGCTCCGTCGCCCGGGTCGTCGCTGAGCAGATCGACGTCGCCGTCCTGGTCGTAGTCGAGCGTCGCCTGGTTCTCGTATTCGCCGGGAGTTGCGTTGGCGGGAATCGCTACGTCGAAGGTGATGACGACCGGATCGTCACCCGGCGTCGCCGGGTCGGTCCAGAGGCTGGACGGGATCTCCACCTCCAAACAGAAGTCGCCGTCGCCGTTGGTTCCGCCGCTGCTCAACGTCGCCGAGACGTGCGACGACGACCAGACGCCGGTGTAGGTAAATCCGGCGGGCAGAACGTCGCACAGGTCGGCGGTCAATCCCATAGTCGGTAGGCCGTTGTTGATGAGCGTGTAGCTGTAGGTGACGGTATCAGTAGGGGCGTACACGCGATCGTCCAGGATCACCGGCGTGTCGGTATTGTCGACCACATCCTTCTTCATGTCGATCTGGGATACACACGAGGTGCCGTCGGTGCCGCCGTCGGACCCTACTTCGCCGACCTCGCTCCAAATTGTGGGGTCGTTGATGTCGACCCGGAAGATGTCGCCCGGGTTGTTTCGGAACACGTACAGGAACCCGGCGGCATCAAACCACGACGACCCGAAGGCCCCACCAGGGAAGGCGCCGGGCAGGTTTGTGGTGGTGTACGCCCCGGTGTTGGGGTCGACTTTGTACAGTTGGCGGCTGACGATGTGGTAGATGTAGCCGTCGAGCGGGTTGTAGGCGATGTCGGCCAGGTTGCGGTTGGTGCTGCCGATGTGGGTGGCTGCCCCGGTGGCGGGGTCGATCGACCACAGGTTGAAGCGTGAGCCGTCGTACCAGCCGGTGGTTCCGCTGCCGTTTCCGACCGAGTGGATGATGTAGCGACCATCGCCGAGCACGGTTCCGGCATAGACCCCGGCATCTTGGGGGTAGGGCGCTTGGATCGGGTTCTGGAAGACAACGTCGCCGTTGGCGTCGTAGGCCCGCACGTGCTTGACACCGCCGACGTTGCCCACTCCGTAGACGTATCCGGTGGTGGGATCGTGAGCGGTCGAATTCCACAAGCCGCTGGTGCCTGGGATCAACTCCAGGATCAGTTCACCGGGAGTGGCTGGGTCGGGAACAATGTCGTAGAACTTGCCGCCCCGCATAAGGAGCGGTGTGCCGTCACACTCCCAGACGGGATGGTCTCCACCGTGGTCGGCTTCGGCCGAGGGGGTGGCGGGACCGGGGCTGATCAGCACGGTGGCTAGAACGGCTACGGCCAAAATCGCCCGGCCCACAGTGTTCCAGAGGCGCTGGGGCGTGCTATTCGACTGGGTCTGACGGCGGTCCACAATGGTCTGATCGGACCAATTGCTCAAATTGATAGAACTCGACGCCCAGTAGACAAATGTTTAGCGTCTTCTTAGCGCCACCGTCTAGTGCCATCGGGGGGAGTCGAACCCCTACACGACTCAAATGAGTCAGACCGCATCGCCGTAGCCCCGGCTGGCATCGCCATTTTATCGGTAGCTGGTTGTCGGTTCTTCCGGATGAGAACGAGCTGAAACCCGTTTGTTACTTGTCGGAACCGAGAGCAAAACCGGACATGAACGGCTTCTGCAAAGCGATGAAGACGATTGTTGGTGGAATCGAGACGAGCAGCGCAGCCAACATTAGTGGGCCGAACGTCAGCCCGGTATCGATACTTTGCAGCCCCTGTAAGCCGACTTGCACCACCTGTTTGTCCTGATCGGAAATGATCAAGACCGGCCAGAGATACATGTTCCAGACGAAGACGAACTGGATGACGGCCAGCGCGCCGATGACGTTCCACGAAAGTGGGATAAGAACTCGAAAGAGGAACTGAAGCGGTGACGCCCCGTCGAGTTGTGCCGCTTCAGCTAGGTCCCGGGGAAGATTGGCGAAGTGTTGGCGGAACAGAAACGCCCCGGTGGCCGAAGCGGCGAACGGTATGACGAGGCCGGCCAGGGAGTCCTTCCAGCCAAGGTCGGAAACGAAGCGGAACAGGGCGAGGATCATGACTTCGGTCGGCATCATCAGGGTGATCAGGACGAAGAAGAAGACAAGCCACTTGCCCCTGAACTTGAAGTAGACGAACGCCAGCCCGGCCAGCAGGGACAAGACCGTCTTGGCCACCGTTATGAGAACAGCTTGGACCGCTGAGTTCCACATGAAGCGACCGATGTTGCGTTCGTTCCAGACCTGGTCGAAATGGTCTCCGAGAGCTGACCCGGGTGTGAGCTGGAACCGGAACACCTCGGCGTTGGTCTGGGTTGCGATGAGGGCCGCATAGGCCAGTGGAAACACCACGATTGACGCCGCCAGCCAGAGCAGTACATGGCGCGGCCAGTCCCGACCTCTGACCAGGCCTCGTTTGCCGACGTCAAGTGAAATGTTGTCGGGCCTACGCGCTGCCATAGTTGATCCGCCCCTCTGATTGTTTGAACTGCCAGGCGGTCAGCGCGATCACGGCCAAAAACAACACCACCGACTGGGCTGCCCCGCGGCCGAGGTCACCGTTGTCGACCCCGATGCGAATGATCTCGTAGATGGCAACCGAGGTCGCCCCGGCCGGAGCTCCCTTGGTTAGGAAATCGATGGTCCCGTAGACGTCGAAGAACGAGAACGTCAGGTTGGTGACCAGGAGGAAGAAGGCAATTGGCCCCAGTGCTGGGAGCACGATCTTGCGGAACCGCTGTACAGCGTTGGCGCCATCGATCGCCGCCGCCTCGATCTGCTCTCGCGGCACGGTCTGCAGACCGGCAATGAAGAACAGCAGGTTGTAGCCCAGCAGCTTCCACACCGAAGCCAAGATGATGGTGAGCCGGGCCAAGGACGCATCTTGGGCGTAGTTGGGGAAGTCGAAACCCAGGCGCTGGCTCACAGCTGCGAACACACCACCGGTTGCGTTGAACATCATAAAGAATAAGACGCCGGCCACCGGAGGGGAAATGGCGTAGGGCCAGATCAGCAGGGTTCGGTAGACGGCGGCCCCACGGATCCGCTTGAAACTCAAGTACGCCAGCGCAAGTCCGCCGATCATACTCAGGGCAACCGTGCCTATCGAGATGATCAACGTGTTGAGGTAGACCCTGCGGTAGCCGCCGTTCTCGTTTTCGAACATGAAGTACATGGCGAACAGCAGGATCAGAATTCCGAATGGGCCGAGCACTCTGGTTATCTCGAAGCTCAGCGAACCGGGATTTGAGCGGCGGTGCCAGAATCCGATACCCCAGATGAGGGCGATGGCGATGAGGGGAAGCGTGGCCACCAGCAGCGGATTCGGTACCAGTAGCTCGGAGAAGTTGGCCAAACACCGGTCTGCCACCCTGGGGGCTCCGAGTCGAGTCAGCTTGGTGGAAAGCGTGAATGTTCGGTAGGCCGGCAGATACAGAAAGAAGACAAGAATGATGAGGGTGGGTGAAAGCAGAAGCCAGGGCCAATACCAGCCGAGCCGGAATGCTCCGGTTCGGATCTCTCCGGCATCAGTTGTCGGTTCTTGGCGGGCCAAGACAGCTCTGGTACCGCTGCCAAAGATCCAGGCGAAGGCGGCCGCCACCGCTATGCCGAGGACGCCCTCGGTTACTTCGGCATCGGCGGCGAACGTACAGAATCCCAAGGCGGCCAGGATCACCGACGCGCCGGCCACCCCGAGGCCGACGCCCAGGGCGGCCTCTCGCATTGACCGATAGCCAAACGAGAGGACGCCCACAAGCGCCGCTAGTACAAAGCTGACAACGATTTCCACGTCTTGCTACGACCGCAAACTAACGGCCCGCAGCTTTTCGGTGGTTCGGATCATTCGCCGAACAACTCGTTGTACTCGTCCAGAAGCTGTTGAGCTTCGTCTTGCGCCGACTTCATTCGGACCTCCGGGTCAACGTCGTTGACCAGGACATCTTCGATGGCTGCGGTGGTGACGTCCCTGATGGCGACGAAGTTGCCGAGGAGAGCGCCGGTTGACGCCGGGGTATCGGCCGCGGCGTTCAGCTGGTCGGATGCCACAGCCGAGTTCGGGCTCTCGTCGTACCAGCCTTCGGTTGCCAGGAGGTTTCCGGCCTCATTGGTGATGGGGATGTAGCCGGTCAACTGATGCCAATCGGCGGCGTTGTCGGGGTTGGAGAAGAAGTTCATGAAGCCCAGTGCACCGTCTTGTTGTGCTGCGTCCAGCCCGTTGGTCATCCACAAGGTGGCACCGCCGATGAGATTACCGGCGTAGTCACGATCCTGGTTGTAAGGCATGAAGCTTGACCTGACGTCGAAACCGTTTTCGACTCCGGCGTCGGTGAGGGCGGTGGTGTCGGATGACGAGAAGATCAGCATGGCCACGTTCTGGGCCTGGAAGGCGGCTGATGTTCCGTCCCAGTCACGCTGGAGCCCGGTGTACACGTAGTGACCGGCGTCTTCGAGCGCACTCCACCATTGGACGTACTCCACAGCAGCGTCGGAGTTCAGATTGACTTCGGTCGCCCGGGCTGAACGGCCGTTGTCATTGTTGGCCAGATCGACGCCGGCCTGGCCGAGGGACTGCTCGAAGAACCAACCGTGGTTGGGCCAGGTGATGCAGCCTTCGGACGGGGCATCGGGCAACGCCATAATGGCATCGCATGCCGCCTCAACCTCGGCCCAGGTGGCCGGTGGTTCGGCTATGCCTGCAGCGCTGAGGATGTCCATGTTGGAGAACATGGTTGTTGACGAGGTGTTCCATGGCATGGAGTACAGCTGGTCATCGATGGTGTAGTAGTTGTTGGCAGCGGAGACCACGTCATCAATTACGACCGGTTCACCCAGGACCTCGTCCCGACCGTCGATGGCTTCGGTGACCGAAGCAAAGATTGGATTGCCGTCTGCATCGACGGCGTCGAGAGCCTCTTGGGTTGCAGCTTCGAAGAAGTGGATGATCTCCGGTGGGTTGCCCTCGTCGATGGCGAGCTGTGCCTGTTCGAAGACCGTGTTGTACGAGTCAAACGAGGTGACTTCGACGATGTACTCCGGGTGATTTGCGTTGAAATCCGCAGCTCGATCTTGAGCAAAACCGAGGCGGGCATCGTCGCTGAAGGCGATCCACATCTCGATCGTTACCGGATTGTCAGCCGTCGCCTCCGTCGCATCGTCGCCACCTGAACAGGCGGCGAGGAGGAGGGCTAGGGCAGCAAGAATTCCGAGACTTCTTTTCATCTTCTCTCCTATCAGTGGTGATGACGACAGTAGCAAAGTCACGGTTGTTGCTGTAGTTGGTCGGAGCTTTGTTCGGTCGGCGTGTTGGGTCAGGCTTTGTGCTGCCGCGGGCGGTGGGGCGGGCGGCGCGGGACCATTGCTCTTTTGGAGTACAGCTTGTAGCTTAAGCAACTGTGTGTTTCGGGGAGCGCGCTGGGTTCAGCGTGACCTCCTCCCTCAACCAATCAGGAGTTTCAAAATGCAGACCGATGCTGAAGCGCTGGCCGTCTTCGACGGGCATTCGCTGAGCTACACCTACGACTCAGGCCTTGCCGTCACCAACGTGTTCAACGGCGCTGATCGCCACACAGAGTTCGGCGGCCAGGAACTCATCGAGCAGGTCACTGTCAAGAACGTGGCACCGAGCACCTACTACGTGGTCTGGAAGGACGCCGAGCGAGGTCTAGGGCCATGACCATCAACCTTGAGACCAAGGCCGTGTGCACCGCCATCACCATGGACGGCGAGATCGCCGTCATGCCGGGCACTATCACAGCCTTCGAAAAGTCGTAGGCCGAGCACCGAGCGGAGAGGAAAAAGATGGACGCAGAGAGTCAAGCGACGTTGGACACGGTCATGGGCCTGATGGGCGCCATGGGTGGTGGCGACATGGACAAGATGTCAGAGCTTATGGCTGACGACATGGTCTGGCAGAACGAAGGGGACCCGGACGTCCCCTGGATCGGGCCCTGGGAAGGCAAAGAGGCAATTTTCGGATTCCTTCAGGTCTTCTCGTCGAACTTTGAAACCATGCTGTGGGAGAACGAGGACGTCATGGCATCAGGCGACACCGCAGCGGTGTTCGGACGGATGAACGCCCGCATGACCGGTTCTGGGAAAGAGACCGGTGAGTTCACCTTCGCCCTTCGGGCCAAAGTTCGCGATGGGAAGGTCGTGCTCTGGAACTGGTTCGAGGACAGTTTTGCCATCGGCCGAGCATTCAAGGGTTGAGCATCGAGTTGTCCGAAACATAGGGAGAAGCAAGTGAATTTTGTACAGGAAAGACTGAAGGCACCAGGAGTTCCGCTCCTGGTAACGCTGTACCTCTTCGTGGTGATCGGCTTTGGTGTCGTCCTTGGCATTCCCGCTCTGTTCGGGAACGGGATGATGGAAACCCAAACCGTCGGTTGGGGCGGAAGAGAGTTAGGTATTGCCATTGGCGCCATCATCGCTGTTGTGTCGAGGAACGCCATGGCGTACTTGATTGTGTTCGTCGCCGGTGTGTTTCGCGAATTGAGCGATGCCTTGGAAGCATTGGCTGAGAGGCCGGCAAACACTGCGTCCGCAGTCATGATCGGTGTGCTCGGACTTGTCGGCGCGCTGTGCGCTTGGTTCAGCTATCGAGGCCTGCGGGAGAACGCCGAAGCGCTGGTTGCAAATCGAGCTGTGTAGAGGTCGGTTGGCATTTGCCTTCAACGGTTGAAGAGCTCCCGGGTCCGTGCCCGGGAGCTCTTGTACGTCACGGCATATCCGATGCGTGCGAATCAGATGTTGCCAAGCAGCCCGGCTGATGCGGCCGACGCCGTGTAGGCGATGGTGGTGGCCACGACGACAAGGCCGGGAATCAGTTTTTTCATTCGCTTGTTCATTGGGTTCCTCCGATGGAATGACAGCAACTTTTGCTCTCATTGCTACAGACACCGGTGGGCGAACGATCCTGTCGAGATTTTGGAGAATTCTGGTGGCTAGTCATCGATCAGGGCCTCGGCGCCCAGAATCTCGTCAGGGATGGCGAAGGCGTCAACCAGCGGGCGGGCTATCAGGCGAGCTTCTGCGCACAGCACCGACACCAATTTGCGGATCTGCTTCGAGGCGGCGGCCGACAGTTTGCCGTGCTCCATGAACCAACCCCGATCCGCCTCCAGCATCGACAGGGCATGCAGATCACAGAGCAACTCAAGGGCATCACGTTCAGGCCCTTCGGGCATTGACTCGACCATGGTCACGAACCGTTTCACAACCAGATGGTCAACGTGGGCCCGGGCCGCTTCAATGGCATGGTCTTGCACCTCGCCGAAGGCCACCGCCGAATCGGTCCCGGTACTGATGCGTTTTCGCAGCCGAGCGGCCAGAGCGGCCACCAGATGCTCTTCGCGCCAGCGGAACAGATCAACGTAGTTCTCGACGTCACGCAGCTCGTCCTCGTCGGCCCCTCCAAGCACAATCGGGTTGGCTTCCCGAACCGTTTCAACCGCTCGGCCGGCCAGGAACCGAACGGTTCCCAAAAGACCCAGGTCGTTGAACTGCTGGGCGTAGTTGGTGAGCAGTCCGCGGGCCACCAGCTGGGCCAGCACGGTGTTGTCGCCCTCATACGTCTGGAAAATGTCGGCATCGGCCTTGAGCGGACCGAGGCGGTTCTCGGTCAGGTAGCCGGCACCACCGCAGGCTTCACGGCACTCCTGGATGGTTCGGTTGGCGTGCCAACTGGCCCATGCCTTCAAACCGGCGGCCTGGCCTTCCAACACTCGGGACTCCAACCGTTCACCGTTGTAGTCGTCGGCCAGCTGCTCCAAGGCGAACCGGTAGGCCCAGGTGGTGGCCAGCAGCGGCATGAGTCGACGCTGATGCTGGGGGTAATCCAGCAGGACGGTTTCTGGTTCACTAGGACCTCCGGGGCCGAACTGGCGGCGCCGGAGGCCGTATCGCACGGCGATGGCCAGTGCCGTTTCGGCTGCTGAGATAGATGCCGTGCCCACACCGATGCGGCCGCCGACCAGCGTGCCGATGGTGGTGAAGAAGCGTTTACCTTCGCCGGGGATCGGGGAGTCGTAGGTGCCGTCGGCCGCCACCGAGGCGAAGCGGTCCAACAGGTTGGTTCGGGGAATGCATACCTGGTCGAACCACAGACGACCGTTGTCCACCCCGTTCAATCCGGCTTTGGGACCATCATCCTCGATGGCGACTCCCGGCATCGGGTGACCGTCGGCGGAGCGGATAGGCACCACAAAGGCGTGTACGCCGTGGCCTCGCCCGTCGGTGACCAGCTGGGCGAACACCACGGCGGCGTGGCCGTCGTTGGCGGCGTTGCCGATGTAGTCCTTGCCCGCACCCAGATGTGGGGTGTGAACCACAAACTCGTCGGTGGTGGGATCGAAGGTGGCGGTTGTCTCCAACGCTTGGACGTTGGAGCCGTGATCGGTTTCGGTCATGGCGAAACAGCCGGGCAGGGCCATTGACATCATCGGTTCCAACAACTCGGCGTGATGAGACTCGGTGCCGAGGCGAAGCAGCGCCCCGCCGAACAACCCGAACTGCACCCCGAATTTTGTCAGCAGGCTGAGGTCGTGGTGGGCGATGACCGAGAACGCCCCCAGGAAGTCGCTTTGGGTTCCAGCTCCACCATGTTGCGCCGGAAACCCCAAGCGGCCGATTCCTTCGTCGGCCAGGCGACGGCACTGAGCCAGTACCCGGACCCGATGCTCGTCCATCGGGAGTCCGTAGACGTGAGCGAAATCGGGTTGGGACAGCAAGGCTCGAACTTGTTGGCGAATCTCTTGTCGGGGGCCGTCCCGTAGGGCGACGAGCGCATCGACGTCCAACCTCGGTACATCCAGTGTGGACTCGGTGCCGGTCGGGTTCTGGGGTCGGGCTCGTCCGGTAACCGCCCGGGTCGGCTCACTGCCTTCGAGTCCGAGCTGGCGGCCAAGCAGGCGGACGGCCTCCCGCTCGCTTGAGGTGAGCTCGTTCCCCCGTCGGCCGGTGGTGGCCAGCTGCTCGGCGAATGCTTCGATGTCGAGCGACTCCACACCGTCGATGGGGGCGACCGAGTCTCTAATCAGGTCGAGGACGGTGGCCAGCTCGTTGGGTGATGGCGGATCGGTCGGGTTGAGCCACCCGTCGAAAGCCAGTCGACAGTCCTGGTCGAGTCCGGTTGCCGACATCTCGTCGCAGATGGAGACAATCTCCGATTCCCGTAGCTCGCCGTCGGACCACGCCAAATAGATGAACGGCAGGAACGGCAGCAGATCAGGATCATCAATGGAGCGAACAGTAGTGGACATAGGTGTTACAACTCTCCAAGCGTGTTCAGTGATTCCATGTCTTCGGCTGACAGCTCGAAGTCAAACACCGCCAAATTCTCTGCCATCCGACTGGCCGGCGATGATTTCGGCAGCGGTACCACGCCGTGCTGAATGAAGCATCGCAGCAGCACTTGAGCGGCCGTCCGGCAGTAGTCAAGCGTGGCTAGCTCACGGCGGTAGACCAGCGGGTTGAACTCGATCTGATTGGCCATTGGTGTGATGGCGCGAACCGTTCCCTTAGCGAGCAGGGTTTCCATCTGGCGCCAAGTGTCGAGGCGGTCCGGGCCGCCCGGCCAGTGGATCAACACCAGATCGATGGGGGCCGGAGAATTCTCGCCATCGAGCCGTCGGCGGCTTTGCTCCACGGCCCGGCGGCTGCGATCAAAGCCATGGTCGTCATTCCAGATCTTGGTGGTGACGAACAGGTCGCTGCGGTTCATCCCGCTGGCGGCCTGGCCCCGCAGTTCCCAGGTGCCAAATCCGATGGCGGGCATGGATACCCCGTTGCTGAGCGTCGCCGTAGGGATGGTCACCTCGGCGACGCTAGCACCAAACGTCGGTCGGCTTGATCGTTGCTAGAAGTAGCTTCGGGCTGGAGCAGGCCCGAAGGAGGGTCGGGAGCTGGTTGACTGGAGGCTCATGACCGACGATCGGCTGAACCTGTTGTCCGAACCGCTGGAGTTGAAGTGCGGGCTCCGGTTGAAGAACCGCTTGGTGAAGGCGCCGATGTCGGACTCATTGGGTGACGGCACCGGCAACCCAACCGACGAGCAGATTGAGTTGAACCGGCGGTGGCATGATGGGGGAGCGGCGCTGTCGCTCGTCGGTGAAGTGCAGGTTGACCGTCGATATCCAGAGAAGCCCGGCAACTTGGCGCTTGATGCCGTCGATGACGAGACGATGTTTCGTCGTCTGGCTACCGTCCCTGACGGTTCGGGAGCACATATCTGGCCTCAACTGGGTCACGCCGGAGCGCTGTCCTATCCGCCGGTGTCGACGCCGGTTGGACCTTCGGCTCTTGACCTTGAGGGGTTGCAGTGCCCCGAGATGTCGACCGATGAGTTGGAGGCCCTTCCCGGTCGTTTTGCCGTAGCCGCCACCAACGCCTGCCGAGTGGGTTTCACCGGGGTTCAGATCCATGCCGCCCACGGCTTCCTGCTGAGTCAGTTCCTGTCCCCGTTGTTCAACCGTCGTGTCGACCGGTACGGCGGATCGATCGAAGCCCGAGCCGGCCTGCTGATAGCCGTCGTCGACGAGGTGCGCCGGGCGGTCGGCCCCGATGTCGCCGTCGCCGTCAAGATCAACGCCACCGACGAGCTTGAGGGAGGCTTGACCGAGGCCGACGCCCTGGTGGCTGTAGAGATGGTTGATCGCCACGGTGTTGACCTGATCGAGATCAGCGGCGGAACCTACTTCCCCGGCGCTCCGTCAAGCTCCGACCGGGGATCGACCAGCGGCCCGTACTACAGCCACTTTGCCAACAAGGCTCGTTTTGTGACCGGCGCCGCCCTGATGGTGACAGGCGGCGTCAAGACTCGAAGCCATGCCGTCGAACTGCGGTCCGGTGGTGCCGATCTAGTCGGCCTGGCCCGGACCATGGTGCTTGATCCGGAACTACCCAAGGCATGGCTTGGTGCCGGTGGCGACCCGACGTTTCCCTCGTTCCCGTCGACCGTTCCCGGAGGGGTGACCGCCTGGTACACCATGCGTTTGGAAGCCATCGCTCAAGGGCATGAAGCTGCCTTCCAGGCAACACCGCAGGAAGCGCTGGCCACCTACGACCGGCGTGATGAAAGCCGTGTCGAACGATGGAGAGCCCGCACCCATAAGCAGGCGCACGATTGATGGAACCCACAGTTGAGTTGGTTGAGGAACTGCAGAGCCGGCTGGACGGAAACCCGGAGTTGGCCGAAGCGTTTGCCCGGCTGACTCCCGGCCGTCAACGGGAGTACAACTTCCACATCTCCCAGGCCAAGCAGCCCAAGACCAGGGAGAGCCGTATCGACAAGTGTGAGCCAAAGATCCTGGCCGGGCTGGGTTTTCGTGAGTTGGACGAAGCAGGCAAAGCGAAGTTGAAGGCCAAGATGGAGGCCAAAAAGAAGGTGGCCGGTGACGGGCCGGTGATGCTGTCGGGCGGCAATCCTCAAATCCCAAAAGGTGATGGCCCTGGGCCGGTCAACGCCTACCTGGATGCCATGCCCGGATGGAAGCAGGGGATCGGCCGGGAGCTGGATGCCCTCATCGAACGGGTCGTGCCTGATGTGCGGCGGGCGGTTCGGTGGAACTCACCGTTCTACGGGGTTGAGGGCCGGGGATGGTTTGCCAGCTACCACTGCTTTGATCGCTACATCAAGGTCACGTTCCTCAAGGGCAGCCAGCTGGACCCCGAGCCGCCCGAACGCTCCAAGGACCCCGAGGCTCGGTATGTCCACCTCGGTGAGGGCGAGGATCTTGATACTGCTCTGTTGGAGAGTTGGGTGAGTCAGGCCGCTGCCATCAACGGCTGGGACGGTTTCTGACCAACTGTCCGACCAATTGTCTGACCGGTAATCGGACGGTCTACTGGTCGTCTCGGTCGTGGCGCAGGGCCAACGCCATCGGGATCAGTGCGACAAGTTGCACCGTCGCGGCGAACGCAAACGAGGTGAGATGCGTCCACTGGCCGGCGGCTTGATGGATCTCGACTTCCGCTATGTGATGAGGTTCCCGTCCCGCCTGGACTCAGCCACCGTTGCGCGACCCAAGTGCGATTCCGTACGAGCGTTGTAGCGACCTATCGCTAGAGGCGTTGAGAGACGCTCAACACGTAGCCGGCGGGGTCCCGGAACCAACAGATCCGGGCCCCGCTACCGGGAGCGGTCCAGATGCCTCTGTCATCCACCTCCATGCCGGGAAAGTCGGCCGGTTCGACGCCTTTGGCTTTCAGCTGACCCACGGCGGCCTCGACGTCGTCGACGATCCAATCGAGCACGGTCCACGGCGGTGGTTGGTGCGCATCAACCTTGCTGATCCGCAGCTCGGCTGACGCCATCTGGAAGACAATGGCGAACGGTGAGTCGTCCACCTCGGGAAAGCCGAGCAGGCCGTGGTAAAAGGAGCGGGTCTCATCGGCGTCGGTGGTGGACAGAAAAACCGAGTGCGGGCTGTCACTGAGGTTCATGGTGGCTCTCCGATGGTTGACGCAAGACCGTTGTGAACCGATGGTAGTCGTGAGTCGATCTCTGGTTCGCTGCACCGGTGCTGGTCAGCCGACTGATCTAGACTTCGTGGGTGGATTGGATTGGTAGAGGCTTGGTCGTGCTCGGTGTGGCGGGATTGGCGGTGTCGTCATCATGACGCTTCAGGTCATTGGTGCCGGCTTTGGTCGCACGGGAACGCTTTCGCTGCAACAGGCACTCGATGATCTCGGCTTCGGCCCCACGTATCACATGAACGAGGTGTTCGTTAACCGATCTCACGTCGACCGGTGGCTGGAGTACGGCGACACCGGAACGGCCGATTGGGACGATCTGTTCGCCGAATACAAAGCTGCGGTTGATTTCCCGGCTTGTTGCGCCTGGGAAGAGCTCTACGAGGCGTACCCCGAAGCCAAAGTGGTGCTGACCGTTCGGGATCCGGCTTCGTGGTGGACGAGCACCTCAACCGTCATCTACCCGACCCGCACCATGTTTCCTGCATGGCTCAAGCGGGCGGTTCCATTCACCCAACGTTGGCTGGACATGGTCGACAAGCTGGTCTGGACCGGCACCTTCAACGGCCGATTCGAGGATCAGGCGTACGCCATCCAAGTGTTCGAAAATCATGTTGAGACGGTCCGAGCCCACTGCGACCCGGAGCGGTTGCTGGTCTTCCAGGTGTCCGAAGGTTGGGAGCCTCTGTGCGAATTCCTGGGAGTGCCCGTACCGGACGGTCCGTTCCCCCATGTCAACGACGCCAAGTCCTTGAAACGACGGTTCGCCGGTATTCGCTGGGGAACCCGGCTGGCCCCTGCCGCGCTATTGGTGGCCGGCGCAGTCGGCGCAGTGGCCGTGCTGGGTGGCGGTGGTTAGTGTTGCGCCATGAGACTACTGGTCTTCCAATGGATCCGTTCGACGCCCTGTGGGTGATGGGCGGGCCGATGGCTGTGTAACATCCATTTATCCCGCTCGCTGCAGCGAACACCGGCCGCCACCGAGGCCATGTATCCGATGATGCGGCGGGCCTTTGATCAGGACTACCGGCGATACGAGTGGAAGTGCGACGACCTGAACGCTCCATCACGTCTTGCCGCCAAGCGCTTGGGGTTCACCTACGAGGGCACGTTCCGCCAAGCCACCCACTACAAGGGCCGCAACCGCGGATACTGCTTGGTTCGCTGTTCTCGACGCCGAGTGGCCCGCAGTGGCCGCCGAGTTCGAACGCTGGCTCTCGCCCGACAACTTCCCGACGATGGGATGCAGCAAAGCCGCCTCGACCACTGGAGCTGACCGGCGGTAGTCAGCGGCCGGAGTCGACCAGGCCGGCTTCGTAGGCCATGACCACGGCCTGGACCCGGTCACGGGCTCCCAGCTTGACCAGTATCCGCTTGACGTGGGTCTTCACCGTGTTCTCGGCGATGAAGAGCTGTTCCCCCAGCTCCTGGTTGTTGAGGCCCATGGCGATGTGCACCAGCACCTCCCGCTCACGCTCGGTAAGGTCGGCAATCCGAGGGTCGGCGGCCGCCGGGGTGGGGGCGGCGGCGAACTCTTCTATCAGCCGACGGGTGACCGACGGGGACAGCAGGGCGTCGCCTCCGGCCACGGCTCGGATACCGGCCAGCAGATCCTCCGGCGGGGTGCGTTTGAGTAGGAATCCGCTGGCCCCGTTTCGCAGGGCGCTGAACACGTATTCGTCCAGTTCGAAGGTGGTGAGAATGAGGACCTTCGGAGGGTCGGGGTTAGCGGTGATGTCGCCGGTGGCTTCGATCCCGCTTTTACCCGGCATGCGGATGTCCATCAGCACCACGTCGGGGCGCTGACGGAGCGCCATCTGGATTCCCTCATCGGCCGTTTCGGCTTCGCCCACGACGGTCATGTCGTCGGTCTGTTCCAGAATCATGCGCAGGCCGGCCCGCATCAGGGCGTCGTCGTCAACCAGTAGTACGGAGGTCATTAGCCGGCTCCTGTGGTTCGTAGTTGGCAGCGGACCCTGAAGCCACCGCTGTCCGAGTTGTCGAACTGGGCGGCCCCGCCGTGTATCTCGGCTCGCTCGGTTATGCCTCGCAGACCGCGGCCGGGTTCCGTTCCATCGCTTCCCCGCCCGTCGTCGGTTACCTCGATGACGACGGTTTCGATGTTTACGGTCACCTCCGCGGTGGCCTGTCGGGCCTCGGCGTGCTTCAGAGTGTTGGTCAGCGCTTCCTGGATGATGCGATAGACGGCAAGTCCGGTGCTGGCCGGCACGGCTGAGGTGTCGCCGGTGACGGCGATGGTGGTTTCAAGTCCTGCGTCGCGGAACTGCTCCTGCAGGGTGGGTAGATCGTCCAGGCCGGGTAACGCCGTTGTTGGCGTGCCGTCGCGCTCCCGACGCAGAATGCCAAGCACCCGGTCCAGCTCGTCGAGGGCTGACCGCCCGGTGCTCTCAATGGTCTCGAACGCCCGCAGCGCACCATCGGTGTCGTCGGGAATGGCCCGGCGGCCGGCCCCGGCGTGCACAACCATGACGTTAACGGTGTGGCCGATCAGGTCGTGCAGTTCGCGGGCCATCTGGGTGCGTTGGGTTTCCGATTCGAGGGCGACCTGTCTGGCTTCGGCCAATTCGGCCGCCATGTCTCGATCGGCCTGCAGGGCCTCCTGTCGCAGCCGGGCCTGGAGGATGCGGCCCCCGAGCCAGGCCGCGATCCAGCTGGCGGAGATGAACCCGAACGACAGCAGGGGAATCTCGGTTATGAACTGGCCGACGAACAGGGCGATGCCGGCCAGCGACGCCCCCAGTCCCAGGGCGGCCTCACCCCGGCTGGCCTTCTCGGCCAGCGTGAACAGCATGATCAGGTTGGTCCACTGGTAGACGTCGCTCGGGTAGCCGACCATGATCAGGGCGATGACGGCGACGATGTTCACAACGAAGCCTTTGGTCGGATACTGGCTCCGAAAGGCGATTGGCAGCGCCGCCATCGGTGCGATGATCGACGCCGCCAGTTGGGTTCCGAGCGGGATGTCATTCGAGCCGAAGACCCAGATCTCCAGCTGGATCAGGGCCAACAGGGTGACGGCCAAGGCGATGTTCAGACCCGTCCCCCACAAGGGCCGGGGGACGGGGGCGTTGGCGGTCACGGAAGCAATGTAGCCTGCGGCGGCTGAGGTGAACCAGCGGTTGTGGTCTCCCGCTCGGGGGATGTTAGCGGCTGTGTCCACCAGATCCGGAGGCAGGCGGCCATGGCGCCGACCACCCCGATGATGCTGACGGCGAGCAGACCGCCGGCGATGATGTCCAGGTCGAACGGTGCCCGCCCGCCGATGGTTTGCAGCGTGGTGAACACCATGATGCCGACGTACGAAGCCACGATCATGTTCATCAGCCGCCTGGTCGTCCGGGCTGTTGCCGCCGAGCGGCCCAGCAGCATGGCGGCGATGAAGAACACCTGTATCCCGTGGAAGGCGATGGCGTGGGGGAACTTGACCACACCGGCATCGCCGTAGGTGACCTGCTGGGGAACGGTGCCGAACTGTTCGAAGTAGACGGTGCCCAGGGTGACGAGCCACTGGCCGATGCCCAGGCCGGTCATGATGAGGGCCAGTCCGGCGATGGCCGCTGTCTTGTCCAGGACGGATTCCGGCCGGCGGCGCAACGTCCACACCAGCAGGGCCACCAGCAGGATTGACATCACGCCGACCAGCGTGCCCATCAGGTTGAAGATCAGGGCGTCACCGTCGGTGGTGAAGTTGAAATGCGACGCCCGGCCCCGCCAGGTCTGGAGGATGATCAGGGCGTTCTCCAGTGTGGAGGACACCGCCATCGGCACCGCCAGCCCCCAGGCCAACCGGGACCGGTCGGGGAGCCGGTCGAGGACCCAGCCATACGTCCACAACAGCAGTCCGATGGAAGCGGAGAAGACAACGGGCTTGCGCCATGAGACCGCCCCGGCCCAGGCGGTGTCGCCGACGACGAAGACGCCGAGGTGGAACACCGCCGAGGCGATCCAGAACAGGGCGAAGGCGGACAGGAACAATGCCGGCCCCCGTCGCGGGTAGAGCTCCCGGCGAATGTCGCTGCGAAGTCGAAGTGTGGTTGATGTAGCTGATGTAACGGTTGCCGTGCTGCTGCTGCTACTGCTGTTCTTGGCCATGAGAGCCTCCCTCTTTGTTCGTTACTCCGAAACTAAGAGCGGAGGGCGCAACGGTCGTCACCCCAGGCGGGCATTCGCCGTCACCCCCAGGGGTGACTTCCACAGCCGACCGTCGCTTGCGCCAGCTCTCCTGGCGGTGGCTGTGGCTAGCGGAGGGGCGCGAGCTTGAGGTCTCCGTTGACGATTGGGACCTTGACGTGCAGGCCGTCCGGTCCTACCTCGACGGTTGCGCCCGAAATGCCGGTGATCGACCAGTCACGGGCCTCGGCATCGACGAGACGGAACGTTGTGACGCTTGCCGGATCTTCCCGGAGCGGCGCCAGGGTCAGATGCAGGCTGTTCTCAACCCACTCCGCCCGGGAGAGGGCGACGGATGGGAAGTCGACGTCGACGATCTGCGGGCACGGATCGAGGGGAGCGGCCGACAGGTTGGCCCACCGGCCGGGTCCCGCCGCTTCAGCCGCGGCCAGGAAGGCATTGAACTGGCCGCGGGGGTGAGGCTCGTCGAGACCCATTCCCCAGGTGAACTCGCCGGAGGCGTCGTCCCACGTGGGTTCGTAAGACTCTTCGATGGCGTGTGCCAGGCGGGCTTCCAACTCGGTCATGCCCCATTCTCTGGCCAGGATCAACGAAGACCCGTATCCCCGCCCGGGCCGCAGTGGTAGTGGAGGCCCGGCGGTGTCGAGGCCCATCGACTTGATCCCGGCTTCGAACAGCCGTCGGGCATCGTCTTGCACCTGAGGGGCGGTGTAATACGAGGTGACCAGGGCCATCTGTACCGGCAGTCGATGGTGTACATCGAGCATCGGGTCGTAGTACATGGTGGTCATCGTCGGTACGGTCTCGGCGTCGAGGTCGAGGTAGTGCCGCCGGGCGTAGGACCACCACGGCTGGAACGCCTGGGCGTTGAAGTCGGTGCCGTGTCGGTTGTCGTGCAGCCTCAGACCGAGGCCCGCTCCAGCCAGTCAAAACGGCCAGATCTTGGTGTTCTCTCAATGACAGCCGATGGGAGCGGCCAACCACTGTTGGCACAGATGCTCGGCGATCTGCGTGTGGGTCCACGTGAAACCCTCGTCGCCGTCACGATCGCTGTCTCGGACCATTTGGAACGGCCTGTTCCAGCGGTCGTTCGGATCGATCATCGATCGGATGCCGAGCAGCACCAGGAAGAAGCCCTTGTAGAACAGCATGCCGTCGGCGGCCACCGGGTCGAGTTGTGTGCCCCACGGTTCGATGCCGTTGGCCGTCCAGCCGGGGACGTCGTAGTCACCCCAAAGGTCGGTGGGGATCAGTGATCGGTAGGCGTCGGGATAGCTGGCCCGGTCGGGATCGGGACCGAACTGTGTCAACCAGTCAGCGGCCGACCACCAGCCGGTGTGACGTTCGATGAGTTGGTCGAGGATGGACACATAACGCTCGGTCCAGGCCGGGGTGCGATGGGCCATGAGCCCCATGGCGTACGACGAGTCGACCAGGTCGAAACGGTGCCAGCTGGCCATCGGGGGATCCGACCGATCATCCCAGTGGGCATGCGGTTGCCCATCACGATCCCAGCTGTCGGGCGTGTGGGCCTTGCGATCGAGATATCGCAGCCAGCCGAGTGACCGATCGGACAACATGGGCCGAACGCTACTCGATACCGGCCCGCGTCGTCAGGTTAGGTGCCTGGTCATGTCCAATAAGCCATCGTCGGCGAGCACCGGGTTCAGCGAGAAGCCGTGACGTTGGTAAAGCTCAATGGCGGCAGTGTTGCCCACTTTGACGGCAAGAGTCAGGCGTTTCGCGCCGGCGTCCAGCGCCCAGGATTCGACGGCCTCGATGAGGGCATTGCCGACTCCTGCTCCCCGGGCTTCCGGCGCAACCCACATCGAGATGAGCGCCACCCGGCCTTCCTGATCCCCGCAGGCTCCGGCCACTTGGCCTACCGGTTTCCCGTCGAGATAGGCGACGAAGTTGGCGGCGACGTCATCGAGTCTTGCCCGCCATCGGCTCTCGGTGTCGCCGTCACCTGACCAGCCGGCCAAGGTTTCGCCGAAAGCGGCGGGAGCGTCGGCAAGAGCCCTCAGGCGCACCTCACGCCAAACACGCCAGTCGTTCGCGTCCAGCTGTCGGATCTCAACCGCTCCCATAGTTTCGCGTGAACGGTTCAAGTTGAGTCCGGCTTTTCGGTTAGCCGTCCTGGTCTGGGGTGTGCCCCCGGTCAGTGGTGGCGACGTCTGAGGGCCAAAGGCCGATCTCGCTGCGCCTGCGTTCGCTTTGATGCGACCGGGTCGAGCCCCAACACCACTCGTCCCCGGTGGGCTGCTCTCCGCTGGTTGCGGGCTGCTAAGGATGACAGCGCTGCCATCACGTCCTGTTTAGGGCTGCCCTCCCGACAACTTTCGCCTACTCCGGATCGTAGTAGACTGTCAAGCTAGGCCAAAGGCCTTCGGTTGTCACGTCCTGCTCAAACGTGATGTCGAGAATTGTCACGTCTCCAAGGTCTTCGATCGACGATGCCATCGCTCGCAACAGCCGAGAGACATCGTCCTGTCCCGGCCCCTTCGCGTTTGAGAGACTGAAGTGGAAACACTGGTATCGATTGGCTGGGACCATTTTGGTGCAGACTCTTCTTGGAGCGGATGACGGGAATCGAACCCGCGTTATCAGCTTGGGAAGCCATTATAGGCGAGTCTGTGAACAGGTGTTATGTTCAAAACCCCTATTGGTTAGCGGCATCCGTTCGCACCTCTTGCCATGAGTTAGCACCACTCCGCCGCCGTTATAGCCACACCAGCAGGCACGCCGATGGTGGTTGGCTCTAGCCAAGTTGCGGGCCCGTAGGCGGAGGCGGTTTGCGGTCGTAACGGCCATTTCTGTACTCGATGACGGTCACGGTCATAAACACTACGAACATCAGAAGGTTGAGCGCGATCGACGTCTCACGTGAATACTGAACGACGACCTGGCTGAAAAAGATCAGGGCACAGACCATGTAAAGAGCGGTGAGGAGTGGGTTTCTCATAAAGCCGAACTCCAAGGTTGGCTACGCCTAGATCGTAGCAGGTGGTACTGCTGACCTTCATTCCGGGCGCAAGCGCCGAAACCCGTTTGCCTTACTCGATTGTCTCGCCGATTCGGTCTGCCAGTATCCGGGATCGACCGTGAGCGACGTGTTGATACCGGAGCGCTGCCGACGGTGTGGCGTGGCCGACACGGACGATGGTCGAGCGGCACGGGGTTGGCAAAGACACCGTGGCGCGGATCTGGCGGGCTCGGAAGCTGCGGCCGTGGCGGGTCGACACGTTCAAACTTTCGAACGACCCGGCGTTCGAGGAGAAACTGGTCGACGTTGTCGGTCTCTACCTCGACCCGCCCGAGCGAGCTGTCGTGTTCAGCTTCGACGAAAAGACTCAGTGTCAACCGTTGGACCGTACCCAAACCTCGCTACCCATGAAGCCGGGTCGGGCACGGACCGATGACCCATGACTACAAACGCAATGGGACCACCGACTTGTTCGCTGCGCTCAACGTCGCTACCGGTGAAGTTCTCCACCAAACCCGCAAGAGTCACAAGGGCAGCGACGTGCTGGCGTTTTCAAGTGGATCGATCTTCACACGCCCCGAGACCTCGAGATCCATGTCGTGCTGGACAACCTGTCGGCTCACAAGTCCCCCGAGGTTCAAAAGTGGCTCGCCAAGCCACGTCAGGCCCGCTGGCACCTGTACTTCACCCCGACGAGCTCGTCGTGGCTGAACCTGGTCGAGGGCTGGTTCGCCCAGCTCACTAACAAACGCCTCCGTACCGGGTCGTTCAACAGTGTCGACGCACTCACCGAAGCGACCGACGTGTGGATCTCCCACTGGAACGACGACCCCAAACCCTTCATTTGGACCAAGACCGCCAACGACATCATCGCCAAAGTCAAGCGAGGCCGAGCCGCCCTAACCCACCACACCCAAATACGCGACGCACCACCAGGGTCGACTTGTCGGAGTTGCCGGGGCAAGTCGGCCGCCCGAATCATGTACCGGCAACGACTACGGCTACCTCGACGGTCAATCCACCCCCCAACTCTCGACCCTTTCGGAGGATTGTCTGCGTCAACCCACATGGCTATAGTTGTCGCTACCATCGGACAACGAGCGGGGGCGGGACTGTCAGCTTTTCGGTGTAAATGATCTGGTGGTTCATTGTTTCGGTGGTTGTGAGTTTAGAAGAGTCTGCCTTCGAAGGTGATGGCGAACGCGTTGAGGGCTGGTTTCCATCGGTTCATCCAGCGTTCCTGCCCGCTACCGGTCGGGTCGAGTGATCGGACGGCCATGTACACGCATTTCAGCGCTGCTTGGTCGTTGGGGAAATGACCGCGTGCTCGTGTTGCTCGACGGATCCTTGAGTTCAACGACTCGATAGCGTTGGTCGAATAGATCACCCGTCGGATCTCAGGCTTGTAGTCCAGAAACGGAACAAACTCGGCCCACGCGCTTTCCCACAGGCCTTTGATCGCCGGATACTGCTCACTCCAGGTCGTGTCGAACTCAGCCAACCGTTCAACGGCCTGAGCCTCGTTCACTGCGGTGTACACCGGCCGGAGATCTTTGGCCATAGCGTCCCAGTCACGACGAGACGCCAGCCGGAATGTGTTACGAATCAAGTGGATCACGCACGTCTGGGTGATGGCCATGGGCCAGGTCGCTTCGATCGCGTCCGGTAGTCCTTTGAGGCCGTCGCAGACCACGATGCACACGTCGTCAGTACCCCGGTTCTTGATCTCGGTTAACACTTGGAGCCAGTATTTGGCTCCTTCGCCGCCAGTGCCGACCCAAAGGCCAAGGACGTCTCGTTTGCCGTCAACAGTGACCCCTATGGCGGTATACACGGGCCGGTTCGCAACTTGACCATCTCGGATCTTGACCACGATCGCATCAATAAACACCACTGGATACACGCGA
>CALKZY010000037.1 GCA_938002965.1 uncultured Acidimicrobiales bacterium
TCGTCGTAGACGACCACCGGGGCCACCGGGCCGAACGTCTCCTCCCGGTATACGGTCATCTCGGGCGTTACGTTCGTCAACACGGTCGGAGCGTAGAAGAAGCCTTGATCCAGCCCATTTTCGGTCAGGCGTTGACCGCCCACAGGCACTCCGGCGCCTTTGTCCCGGGCGTCGACTACCTGCGCCGCCACTTTGTCGACCGCCGCGCTGTTAACCAACGGCCCGAGCCCCACGCCTTCGTCCATTCCGTTGCCGGTTACCAGGCCCGACACCCGCTTGGTCAACATGTTGATGAAGGCGTCAGCCGCGTCACGGTGCACATAGAGGCGGTTGGGGCTGATGCAGGCCTGCCCGGCGTTGAGAAACTTGAGCGCCGCTGCTCCCTTGGCAGCGTTCTCTGGGTCGGCGTCGGGGAACACGATGAACGGGGCGTGCCCGCCGAGTTCCACCGATACCCGTTGCAGCGACGCGCCGGCGGCAGCGGCCAGGGTACGACCCACCGCGGTTGAGCCGGTGAAGGTCAGCTTGCGAACCCTGGTGTCGGAGGTGAACACGTCGCCGATGGGTCGGGGGTCGGCGGCGGTCACCATATTGATCACACCGGGTGGGACTCCGGCTTCGGTGAATACATCAAAGGTCGCCTTGGCGCAGAGGGGTGTCGCTTCGGCTGGCTTGAGGACCATGGTGCAGCCGGCAGCCAGAGCGGGAGCCATCTTGCGAGTCAACATGGAGATCGGATAGTTCCACGGGGTTACCGCCGCCACCACGCCTATCGGCTGGCGGACGGAGAGGAACCGCTGATCCGGTCGCCCGGACGGCAGCCACTCGCCCGACAATCGGCGGGCCTCCTCGGCGAACCAACGAATGAAGTCAGCGGCGTAACCCACCTCGAATCGGGCGGCCTTACGTGGTTTGCCCTGCTCGGTGGTCATAAGCTCGGCCAACTCGGTGGCTCGATCGTTCATGATCCGCCAGGCGTCCATCAAAATGTCGCCCCGCTTGAAGGCGGTGGTGGCCGCCCAGTCGGCGAAGGCGGCATCGGCAGCGGCGATGGCTGCTGTGGCGTCTTCGGCCCCGCCATCGGGCATGGAACCGATGATCTCGCCGGTGGCAGGGTTGATGACGTCGAAGTGCTTCTGAGTCGACGCTTCGGTCCACTCACCGTTAATGAACATGGACGCCAAGGGTAGACGTCGTTCGAATTTTGGCGTCGAGTCAACACTGGCTGGCGCCCGGATGCGAGTGCAAGCCGCAGGAACGGTACCCTTCGGCGTAATGCAGCAGTCTTGTTCCAGCTGCGGGCGACAACGTGACCCCAGCCATCGTTTCTGCCCTCATTGCGGTGCCCCGGAACGCGGTGATTCGACCCGGTCCACGGCTTCTGGCCGTTCCGCGGCCGCGTTGTCGGCTCGTAGGCGAGAGCTTGACGGTCCGGCGTTGACGGCCGTTGTCATCGGGGTGTTCGCGGGGCTTGTTGCGTCCGGTGCCGTCGTGTGGTTTTTCCTCACACAAGGAGATTCCGACGGTACACGGGGAGATTCCGACGGTACACGGCGAGATTCCGCCGATGCCATCGCCGCCAGCGAAGACGACTCGGGTCCGCAACAGACTCTTTCCGTCGGGGTCGAGTCCCAACAGGTGCTCGACACCGAATCGAGTTCAGAGCCAGCCGACGACACAACAACAACAACGATCCTGGCCGCATCCACACTTGGCGAGACCACGAACCAGGATGCCGACGGTGACATCGAAGATGGTCAAGACCTGGGGGAAGATGCCTCATGTCCGGCAACAGCCAGCGTGGACAATCGCTCCTCATCGTCGACCTCCGAATCATCGCTGGTTGAGGAGTGGAGCGGTGAGGGCATCGTCGTCAAGCTGTGTCGATCGACAGATGAAACGCTCACGTACTACGGGAGCAGCGAACGCGGTTCGATTTACCTGGACGCTCGGCGAACATCGGGTGGATTCACCGCCCGAAACGGCGACACCTCCTACATCCTCCGCGACGGTGTCTTGAGCGTCGGGTACCCGAGTGAGACCCTCCGGTACGAACTCGAACAAACCTCGTAGCTCGACGATCGGCGTGCAATCACCTTGCGTTACCAGGTTGGTTGGCCATCCATGTGACAGCACTGGAAACGTTAACTACAGTCGGATCTCAGGCCCACACCGTTAGAGACCCTAACTTTGGTTGACCTTAGGTTGGTTTGTAATCGTCGCCATGTCCACCCCAGCCGAGAACGAGCTTCTCACTGAAACCGGCCCCGGAACGCCAGGTGGTCGGCTCCTGCGCTCCTACTGGCAACCGGCGGCCTTAACTGAAGAGCTCGAAGGTGACCGGCCGGTAATTCCTGTACGCCTTCTGGGTGAGGATCTGGTCGTCTTCAAAGAACTCAAAGAAGCAGACGGGTCTTTAGCCACCTATGGGGTCCTGGCTAGGGCCTGCGCTCACCGTCGGGCCGACCTCAGCTTCGGTCGGCTTGAAGACGGCGGGCTCCGATGTCCCTTTCATGGCTGGCTCTTCGACCGTCAAGGAACCTGCCTGGAGACGCCGGCCGAGCCGGAAGGCAGCACATTCTGTACCAGGGTCAGCCAAGTCGCCTACCCGACAGTTGAGCGCAACGGAATCATCTGGACCTGGATGGGCGAAGGTGACGCACCACCCCTGCCGGGCCTTGATGCCTTTGCCGCTCCGAGCAGCCACGTCTTTTCATTCAAAGGTCTATGGGATTGCAACTGGCTTCAAGCCCACGAGGTCGGCATCGACCCGGCCCACGCCTCGTTCCTCCATCGATTTCTCGGCTCGGTGGAGGAAGAGTACGGCCTCCAGTTCCGAGCGACAGTGGCCGACACCGGAGTTCCAACCACAGTATTGATGCGCGACGTTCCCAACCCGACGATCACCGCAGAGCCCACCTCCTACGGCTTTCGGCTGGTCGCTCTGCGCCCGTATGGGAGCGGGTCCACCGCAGGCGCGTCGACCGATTCGTTCACCCACGTTCGCGTCACCAACTGCATTTTCCCGAATGCCATCACCATCCCGATGAGTGCTGACATCGCCATCACTCAATGGCACGTTCCCATTGATGACGAATCGTGTTATTGGTATTCGACGTTTGTCAGCTACACCGACCCGGTTGACGCCGACGTGATGCGCGCTCAACGTAGTGACACCGTTGAGCTTGTACCCGGCAACCCGAAGACCTACCGGCCCAAAACAAACCGGTCCAACAACTGGGGCTACAACGCTGCCGAGCAGCGGGACCTCACCTACACGGGGATGGGGTTCGACATCAACGTTCACGACCAGTGGGCGGTCGAATCTCCGGGCGCCATCCACGACCGCAGCAGAGAACATCTCAGCCCCTCCGACGTCGGCATTCGACTCCAGCGCCGGATGATGCTGGCAGCCATGGAAGCCCCATCGACCGAAACCCAAGTTGGAACGTCCGATCCGGCAGCACTGCGAGGCCCGGGGTCGGTCGACGCCGTCAGTCGCGACCCCCACCCACTACCTGCATCCACCGTTGGCGCCTGCTGGCGGTCAGCTGAAGCGAAACGCCGAGCGGCCAGTTCGTGGGCCGAGGAGCTCAGTCTCCAATGACTTCCGATAGTTCCATAACCAACCAACACCACCACACCCAACACCTCCGCAATAACCACCACCGCAATCACCACCACTGGGAATCGAAGGGCGCCGATGACTGATTCAAACGAGACCGAAGTACCTGACATTGATCGACTGGCCGAGCGGGCCGGAATCGAAACCGACCAACGAATCGAGATGTGCAATGACGTCTTGGCCGAGATTCGGAGTCGTGAACTACACAGCGTGCGGTTGGCTTTCGTCGACGCTCACGGCCTTCTGCGGGGCAAGACGCTTCGAGCTGACCTGATTTCCAGTGCGTTCGCCAACGGAGTTGGTATAACCGGGGCACTGCTCCTCAAAGACACAGGACAGAACAACGTCTACCCGGTCTGGGCACCCGGTGGCGGCCTAGACAAGCCGTGGCTCACCGGAGCCGGCGACATCATAATGTTGCCCGACCCTTCCACGTTCAAAGTGCTGCCGTGGCTGGACGGAACCGGGTGGCTCCTGTGCGACATCTTCAGCCCAAACGGAGAACCCATCGGCTTCTCGACCCGGCGGGTGTGCGCCGAAGCCGAACAGGCCATGATCGCCGAAGGCTACGGCTTCAAAGCCGGACTGGAGATCGAATTCCACTTGTACCGGATGGAACCGGAGTTGGTGGCCGCCGGGCGCCCGGCGAGCCGAGGCCTGGCCGACACTCACGCTGGCCGGATGTACCTGGGAGAAACCCGGTTCGACGTGGTCGAGCCGTTCATGGGCGTGTTGCGAAGAGAGCTGGCCGCCTTGGACCTGGCTCCTCGGTCGTTGGAAATCGAACTAGGCCCAAGTCAGGTCGAGTTGACGTTCTCGCCGGCATCGGGAATGCAGGTGGCCGACCAGGCGGTGTTGATCCGCTCAGCGGTTAAGCAGATTGCCCGCCGACACGGCCTGCTCGCTACGTTCATGAGCCGCCCGAACTTCCACGGGTCGTTCAGCTCGGGTTGGCACTTGCATCAGTCGGTCACCGATTTGGCAACCGGAGTCAACCTGTTCATCGATGATGGCTTGGCTGAGGTGGTCAATGAGGAGCGCGTCCCGTCCGCGTTGGAGGGGTCCAACCTGTCTCAGGCTGGCGAGTACTACTTGGCCGGGCTGCTGAGCCACGCAACCGAATCGTGTCTGTTGACCACACCGACGGTCAACGGCTACAAGCGATACCAAGCCGATTCTCTGGCCCCCCTGCGGGTGGCGTGGGGGACTCAGCACCGGGGAGCCATGCTGCGAGTTATCGGCCATAGCGGCGACAGCGCCACTCGAATTGAGAACCGGATCGGCGACTCAGCCGCCAACCCCTACCTGTATCTGGCCTCTCAAATGCTGGCCGGTCTTGCCGGACTCGAAGCCAAGGAACCACCTCCGCTACCCACCACCGCGCCGTACGACGAGACCGCAGGTCCCCGTTTGCCCCGCAGTTTGGGCGAAGCCATTGACGCCTTCGATACGAGTGTCTTGTACCGGGCGACGTTTGGTACCGAGTTCGTCGAGTATCTGGTGGGACTAAAGCAGGCTGAATGGGACCGCTACCTCGGAGCTGTCACCGACTGGGAGCAGAACGAGTACTTGGAGCTGTTCTGAGCGCTGTGTTCTGAGCGCTGTGTTCTGAGGTAAGGGTTGGGTCAACTTTCCCTACGCTATGTTGTCGCCTGATGGACAGCCTGTAGCTTCGGAACTAGGACACTCTCGGTTGTCGGCTAGAGGTGGCAGGTGGCGAAGACGGCGAACGCGCCAACAGAGGACGCTCTGAGCGAAGCGATTTGGCAGAACGCCGCGTCCGGCGACGAGTGGGCCATCACCGAGCTCTACGAGCAGTTCATGCCGTCGCTGGTTGCGTTCGCTCAACGACAAAACGCTGAAGACCCGGAAGGGTCGGCCAACCTTGCCTTCTACGACGGCGTTAAGGCTCTCCCCAAGCTGCGTAGCCACAGCACACCGGTGTTCCGGGCCTATATCTATCGTGCGGTACGAAATCGGATCGCCGGTCAGCGCCGCCGTCAAAGCCTGAACACTGTGCCTCTTTCGGCCAGCGCAGATTCGGACATCCCGGGTCAACCGGGAACGTCGCCGGAAGATCTAGTGGTCTCCAACTCCAGGTTCGATTCGCTGTTGAAGGAACTCACGCCGGCTCAACGTGCGGTGATCCATCATCGGTACTTATCGGGGCGGACCGTGGCCGAGACTGCCCGGCTGCTCGATCGTTCCCCGGCTTCGGTGCGCGGCTTGCAGGAACGAAGTCTTGCCCGACTGCGGGCGCTGGGTGTGCTGGCCGTGGCGTTGGTCGTCGGGGTCGGCCTCTACCTACTATCACAAGAGGATACGCCAATCGTCACTGACACACCGCTCAGCGAAACTCCCGTGGTTTCCACGCCTGAGTCTGACGACGACAGCGGTGCTGACAGTAGTCGCGACGACGGTGGTGAGCTCCGTGTCGAAGTAGACACTGGGGAAGGTGCCGCGGAAAGCACCGAGCAAGATACTGACGAGCTCAGTGCGGAATCGACGGTGGATGAGGACACCGCTGCGGGCGTCGGGACCGAATCGGATACAGCCACGACGTCAGTTCCGGAACCGATCAGGTCGTCCTTGCGGCCGCTCTCCACCCCAGACATGTGTCTCGGATTCAATCAGTCGATCGGAGCCATCGAGTTGCAGGAGTGCCGCTCTTCACTCAATCAGCAATGGGAGCTGCGACCGTCAGGTGTCGACGGTCATTTTGAGTTGGTCGTGGCCAGCACAGATGGCTGTATGCACGTCGAAAACTACCTCTACCGAGACGGCGCCAGAATTGTGGGCAGCGATTGTGGGCTGGACCAAGACAACGCCCTGTGGAGTCACGAAGCCAATGGAACGTTGGTCGCCAAGCATTCCGGCAAGTGCATCACCGTCGATGGCGGCAGTATCCATGAAGGAGCGCCGGTGAGCCATACCGGATGTGGACCCGCTGCCCATCAGATTTTCACTTTCGGCGTGTAGCGGGTTCCTCATCTCCAGTCTGTGATAGATATTTTCACCCAAGCAGACACGGTGCCGCATCGCGCCACAACCATGTGTGAGTATGGCATCTGAGTGGGTTTTTGTTCGGGACCGTCTTCCAGCGCTGTTGGCCCTGATTCTCGGGTTCTCACTGGTTGCCACGGCCTGTGGTTCTTCGGAGCCTGATGGTGGCCAGGCCCTTATCGGCGAGCGGGAAGAAGGCCCTGACTTCGATCTGGAGTCTCTGGACGCTTCGTCGACCACTCTCGAAATCACGTCGGACAGTGAACCCCCGATGGTCATCGAGTCGTTGACACAAGAGCCGGCGGCGACAACAACGACCCCGACGACAGCAACCACTGTCTCCCCGACAACCGCCGCGCCGACAACCGCTGCCCAGACAACGGCAACCACCGCCGCGCCGACAACGACAACGACTGCTGTTCCAACCACGGCTGCGCCGGCAACGGCAACGACTGCTGTTCCGGGAACGGCTGCTCCGACGACGCTGCGAACCACCACTGCTGTTCCGGGAACGGCTGCTCCGACGACGCTGCGACCGACGACGACCGCTGCTCCAACCACGATCAGGCCGACCGCGCCAACCACAGCGCCGCCGGTTGTCGTCGGACAGCCCAAGAAGGTGCCCAATTACAACACGAATCTGTGCATCGGCTACGACGAAGCCGGTCTAGCCGCCGGACTTCAAGAATGTGAATCCGAGCAGGCGGCGGCAATGAGCTTTGCCCCTGTAGGGTCCGACGGGTATGGCCAGCTTCGGTTGGGTGACCGTTGCTTGACGCTCCAGAGTCCCTCGCGAGACATCGGTGTTCCCGTCGTCCTCGCAGACTGTGGCACAGAACCCGAATCACTATGGGTTCCCTCCGAGTGGATGTGGGGAGGAGCCAGCACCATGTTGCGCAACAAGCTCAGCGGCCTATGCCTTGAGGCCAACGAGTGGACCGCCGGGGCCGGGATGACCCAGATGATTTGCAACCCTAATGATGCCCGGACACAGCTCTGGGGTGCCGAGTTCGCGGCCGGGATGATGGGTAGGGACAACACGTTGGTTGACCCGGTCGCAGCCGACCGCCACGGCACCCTCGATTTCGACAGTTTTCATCGGGGCACCTACAAGATGGACTCGTGGTCCCACGGAGACATCGCCTTCTACGCCCCACCCGGCAAAGTGACCGACGAGATGGCTCAACGGTGGATGGGCTGGTACGCCCATATGGACGCCCTGCACCGCCGGGTCTGGAACCAGGACAACTTCGACTCGGTATATCGGAAAGAAGATAGAAACCATGGCCGCAAGAAAGTAGTGGCCATGATCGACGACGGCGAGTGCAGCTGCGGCAGCAAGCAGCAGGCGGAGATCCTGGGCTTCACTCCTCGCATTCTCGAAGAACCAGAGGACTGGCGTCACCACTGGGTGATGTTCTATGAGATGAATCGTGGCGGCCCCACCCCGAACTTCTATGCCAGAGCCACCTGGCCCAACACTCATCAAGGTGGGCTGATCCTGCCCCACATGATGGCGGCATTGGCCTTCTACGAGCTTGGAGGACCGGCCGGACTCGAACGAGACGTGCCAGGGGCCTTCCTACTCGGTTTGACGAAATGGCGAGTCGAAGAGACCAAGCCGTTGGCCGAGCTGGAGATTCCAGCCGACATCCAAATGGGAATCCTGGTCACGATCCTACGAGACCGCGGAACCGACACCTTCATCGAGACACTACACAACATGTCCGAGAAGCCTGAGGCCACCAGCGCCACTCAGGCGTTGTGCGACTTCCGTGATGCTGTCAATGCTTCCACCGGTAATCAGTACGACAGCCGAATGACCAACGATTGGCGCCTCCCAACGAGCTGCTAGTCGAGGTCGGGAACGCTAGGCGACCGGTTGTTCCGCTTCGACCAGTGGACCGGGAGCCACTTCATTTGAGCTGCGAGGGGTGAGCCGTCTTCTGTTCCACCAGTTGGTCACCGCACCGACCACACCTTGGCGGAAACTGAGGAACAGAATGACGGTGACAATGCCGTAAAGTACTTCCCGCAGCTGGGCGTAGTCGACCAGCAACTCGTCCAGAATGGTAAACACCGCCGCACCTAAAATCGGTCCGAGCAGCGAACCGATACCGCCGAAAGCCAGCATCACCAGTACTCGGACATCGACCGAGCCGAAGGAGAACGTGGTGTCGCCGATGAAGCCCCTGTAGTGGGCGAAGAACGCTCCGGCCAGACCCAACATGATCGAACCGATCAGACCGGCGTATACCCGGTAGCGGGCCACGTTCACGCCGGCCAGTTCAGCCGCTACCTCGTCGTCTCGCAGCGCTCGGAACGCCCAACCAATGTGCGACCGCTGAATCAACCGGTAGACGATCAGATAGGCCGCTACCAGGGCTAGGAACATGTAGTACGCGCTGATTTGGCCGTTGATCACGGTGCCGTTGCCAGCCACGATCGGTAGCCCGTTCTCGCCGCCGGTGAGCTCCCGACTTCCCAACACGAAGTTCTCATACGACAGTGAAAACGCCAACGTGACAATGCCGGTGAAGATGGTGTCAAGCGAGCGGCTGACCGACACCCAACTCAACAATGCACCGAAAGTGCCGGCAATCACTGCAGCAATCAACATGGTCAGCACAAACGGGAGCCCGACCTGGTCGCTCAAGATGGCCGACCCGAACCCGCCGATACCGGCCAGTGCGCCGACGCAGAGGAACAGCTGACCGGTGCTGCCGAAGATGAGGTTAAAAGCAATGGCGTAGGCGGCGAACAACAGCCCGGTCGTGATGACCAGCATCATGGACCGCGAGTCGGAGAACAGCAGAGGGACGGGGGCCAAGATGGCCACCACAATGACGATGGGAATGTAAGCTCGAATGCCCTGGCTTGTAGTGGAAGCAGTCATCTAGCCACTCCCCAACAGGCCCTGCGGGCGAATGAGAATTGTGGCGGCAGCGGCCACCACCAAGATGATGCTGCTGACGAAGGTTCCGATGTAGAAGGCACTCATGGTGTTGACCACACCGAGGATGATCCCGGCCAGAAACGCTCCGGAGACGCTGCCCAGTCCGCCGACCACGGCCACGATGAGAGCGAAGATGGTGAGGCTGACTCCGGCGGTGGACACCACCGGACTGGTCATAGCTTGGGTTACCGCCACGATTCCGGCCAGCACGCCACTGAGGCCGAAGACGACCGTTCGGACAGTGGCTGGGTTAATGCCACAAAGCCGAGCGCCCTGCTCGTTTTGGATGACCGAGCGGGTGGCCCGCCCGAACGTGGTGAGACGGAAGAAGGCCACCAGAGCGAGACCGACGGCGATGGTCACCGATGAGGCGACAATAGACCCACGTCTGATCTTCAACCCGGCGATGGTCACGGGCTCACCGGCGATACGAAGGTTGAGCGCTTCGATCGGATAACGCCACTCCAAGACACCGTCGATGATGAAGCCAACGCCGAGCATCAGCAGTAGGCCGAGCAGAATACGACTCTCGCCGTGCTGGCTGTAGACCGGCTGCATGATCGTGCGATCAAGGACGACCCCGAGCAAGCCAGTGGCGATGATGCCGATGGCGATAGCAGCGGCTGTTGGCAATCCTGCGTCCATCAACCTGGCCGTCACGATGGCGGCCATAACCGCCATCTGACCGTGGGCCAGGTTCACCACGCCACCAAGTCCGTAGACCAAGGTGAGGCCGACGCCGAGGATTGCGAACTGCAAACCCAGCACGAGGCCGTCTACCAGAACTGCGCCCATCTATCTCACCAGCTTCTCTTGATACACATACTCAGATTCCGGTTCATATTCCCGTTCAGATTCCGGTTCAGATTCCGGTTCAGATTCCGGTTCAGATTCCAAGGTAGGCCTGGCGGACGGCGGGGTCGGCGGCCAGCTCTGCCGACGTTCCCGACAAGGTGATACGTCCGTGATCCAATACGAAGCTGCGGTCGGCCAGCGCCAACGCCAGCGGCACCTGCTGCTCGGCCACCAACACGGTTAGACCACCCTTGCGGAGTTCGGCCAGAGCGGCGTACGCCTCCTGGGCCAGGATGGGGGACAGGCCGGTGGTCGGCTCGTCCAGTACCAGCAGCGACGGCGACGACATCAACGCCCGACCGACAGCCAGCATCTGCTGCTCGCCTCCGCTGAGCGTGCCCGCATGCTGGCGGGAACGCTCCTTCAGCCGGGGAAAGGTGCTGTACACCAGCTCCAAGCGGTCGTTGTCGGGGCGGGACGGGTAGGCGCCAAGAAACAGGTTCTCCTGCACTGCCATTTGAGGAAACAAGTGTCGCTCGGCCGGGACGTACACCATGCCGGCCCGAACCACCATGTGAGCTTTGGTTCCGGCGATCTCCGAACCATCGAATTGGATTGAACCGGTGGACGGGCCCATCAGCCCGCAAATTGCCTTCAGCATGGTGCTCTTACCCGCACCGTTTGATCCGATGACGGCAACTGCTTCGCCTGCACCCACCGACAGTTCAATGTCATGCACGACGTCTTCGCCCAGGTACCCGGCCGACAGCCCGGAAACCTCCAGCAAATTTCGAGTCGGACTGTCAGTCGGACTAGTAGGCATCGGTAGAACTCTCCGCCTGACCAATCGAGCTGGTTCCCAGGTAGGCCTCAACCACATCCGGATTGGTCATCACATCGTTTGGCTGGCCGTCGGCTAGCAGCTTGCCGAAGTTCAGGACTACCACTCGTTCAGCCAGACTCATCACCGCCTTCATGACGTGCTCCACCCAGATGACGGTCACACCTCGCTCATCTCGGGCGGTGCGGACCATGTCGATCGAGGCTTGGAGCTCGGTGTCGTTGAGCCCGGCCATTACCTCATCCAACAGCAGAAGCTTGGGTCCCCCGGCCAAGGCTCGGGCCATTTCCAAGAAGCGCTGCTGATGAAGGTTCAGACCGTCAACCGGCACGTCGGCGTAGGCCGACAGACCGACAAACTCCAGCGCCTCATCGGCCGTGCGTCGGGCTTCGTCTTCGGTCGGCCGGTTGGCGCCTCCGAAGGTTGCGCCGACGATCACGTTCTCTCGGGCGGTCATGGACTCAAACACCCTGGGATGTTGGAGCGCCATAGAGATACCGCGCTGGCGAACCAGGTGCGGTGCCATCTTGGCGATCTCCGTTCCCTGGAAGCGGATGCTTCCACGAGTGGCGGGTTGAAGGCCGCTGATCGCTTTGAGCAGCGTGCTCTTGCCCGCCCCGTTGGGGCCGACGAGGGCGACTATCTCGCCCTCGTCGACCGTAAGGTCAACACCGTCGACGGCCGGGAGACCGCCGAAGTGTTTTTCGACGCCGGTGGCGTCAAGTAGTGGTGCCGAAGCCAGCGTGGGCTCCTACGATCCTGGGACGTACGGCTCGAGCGGCTCGGAGGTGAACAGCTCGTCCACCCACCAGTCGCCGGCCTCGTTGAGACCTTCGGGAGCCGGGCCGCCGTTGACGGCAACCAGAACCATCTGTGCCTGAGCCAGCTCGCCCCACTCGGTCCAAGCCAGTGGGTAGGCCATTCCCGGTGAGGTATAGCTCTGGCCGTGCAAGTGCTCGGCGATGGCGGCGGTGTCGTCACCGGCGGTGGCCACGGCATCGGCTACTGCGTTCACCACGGCATACATGGCGACTGCGTCGTCTTCCATGAAGCCCAGGCCGGTTTCGGCTACATATCGGGCTGCCAGTTCGGCGTAGTCATCGCTGAAGTAGTTGGCGCAGCTGTGGTCGGCGTAGCGGCCGATGGCGGTGTCGCCTGCAGCCTCAAGTACGGCTGTCATGGACGAACCGGGCCCCGCCACGTTCACGTTCAAGCCAAGGTCAGCGGCCTGAGCCAGAATCGGACCGGAGCCCGGCGGGTGGCCGGTGGCCAGAATCAGCTCGGGGCCAAACTCGTCGAGTGAACGCAGGTAGGTGGTGAAGTCCTGCTCGGGGACCGGGGCGACCTCGGACTGAAGTTCAATTCCAGCGTCATCGAAGACCGGCACGGAGGCGGCCAGGAATGACTGACCCCAGGCGTAGTCGGCGATCATCTGGCCGACCTTGGTGAAGCCCTGGTCTCCGGCGTATTGGGCCCACGGAACGGCCAGCATCGGGCCGGCCGGGAGACAGGTGCGGAAGGTATAGCGACTATCAGCGGTCAGCAGAGCATCCGAACCCGCCTTCGACAGGAACAGCGGAACCTGATTGGATTCGGCCAGGCCGACGGTGGCACCGCCGACCCCGGACGAAATGGTGCCGGCCACGGCGACCACGCCCTCTTCGAGGAGTCGTTCGAACTGGACTACGGCCTCTTCAGCGTCGGACTGGTCGTCAGCGACGACAATCTCGATCATTCGCCCGTCGACACCGCCGTTGGCGTTGATGTCGTCGGCCGCCATCTTGAGGCCAGCCTCAACGTGCAGGCCCCAGGACGTGAACGGGCCGGTTAGCGAGGTCAGCGCTCCGATCTTGATCGGCTCGTCGCTGGCAGCCTCGTTGGCGTCAGCGTCCTCTCCCTCGTCTTCCATTGCCGCTTCGTCGTCAGCGGGCTCTTCTTCGGCCCCGTCATCGCCGTCGGTGGCTTCATCTACCGCTTCGGTGGCCTCGTCGACCACCTCTTCGGCTGCATCCTCCGCCGCACCGCACGAGGCAGCCAGCAGAGCCAAAGCGGCCAGCAAAGCCAGCCACAGTGAACGTCTCGTTGATTTCATCACTAATCCCCTTGATTGTCAGCCACGCGAGCGGTGTCTTGACCAGGGCGATCCTGTCAACGAAAGCTCCATGGCCAACGCACCGCCGCCACTCAAGCTGAGGCTAATCGATGGTGCCGACATTAGGTCGTCGGCTGGTTCTGCACAATCTTGTTAGCGGAATCGGAATGTGTGTTGATCGAGGGGAACCGTTAAGCCAGCGTCGGCCTGACAGCACCTTGGCCTAGCCAGAGTGCTGTCGAGGCCAACGTTGCCGATGTGGATCAGCGGTTACTCATCGCTGTCTTCGTCTTCGTCTTCGGTGTCGTCGTCGTCTTCGGTGTCGTCGTCGTCTTCGTCGTCGAGTTCGTCATTGTCATCGTCGGCGTAGTCGGAGCCTTCGACTCCATCTGTGCCATCGTCAGCGTCGATCATTTGCTCGGAGTCTTCTGACTCTTCGATGTCAGCGACCTCCTCAGCGGTGTCAGTACTCTGGGCTTTGCTTGGGGCGGATTGGGCTGCGGCTACGCCGTAGCCTCCGAGGCCAAGTCCGAGCGCTGCGGCGACGGTGATGATGAAAGCTCGTGTTCGGTCCATTTGGGGTCTCTTCCTCTTGGGTGTGTCTAACCACCACGACCGTCCGGGATTGGATCAGTCGTTGTCCCCGTCATGATCCTCTTTCCCGCCTGACCCCAACCTGACCGTTGTTTGGGTTGGACAATGAGAAAGTCAGCTGTGAGTCAGTTGTCGTTGGTAGGCAGGCTGATCTCGAACCGGGCGCCGCGCAGCGTCTCGGCCCGGGTGTCGGTGCCAGTGCACATGATGCTCCCACCGTGTTCGGTCACGATTTCCCGGGTGATGGCCAGGCCAAGCCCGGTGCCGCCGGTGTCACGGGTGCGAGCATCATCGAGTCTGGTGAATCGCTCGAAGATGGTCTCCCGCTGATCAGCCGGAACGCCCGGCCCGTCATCGCTGACGACGAGGTGCACCACGTCGTCAGCTTCATGCAGTTCAACCCGCACGGACGAAGTGGCATGGCGGACGGCATTGGCCAGCAGGTTCTGCACTGCCCTGGCCAACTGCTCACCGTTGCCGTTTAGATGAGCGGCCGAAACCGCCGAGGCATCAATGGCCACCGCCGATTCGACCCCCATGGTGCTCCGGAAATCGCGGATCTCTCGCATCACAATGTCGTCCAGGTCGAGCGGCCGCATTGGCGTAGCGGCGGATCCGTCGTCGCTGCGGGCCAGGAGCAGAAGATCGTCGATCAGCAGCTGTAACCCGATGGCTTCCTCCTGCACTGCCCGACTGGTGAGATCCCGGTCGGCTCGATCCGGTTGCTGCAGGTCGACTTCGACGTTGGTCCGAATTCGGGTGAGCGGGGTTCGCAGCTCATGGGCGGCGTCGGCCACAAAGCGGCGTTGTCGTTCTCCGGCTTCATGGAGGCGGTCCAGCATTTCGTTCATGGTGGCGGCAAGTCGGCTGATCTCGTCGTCACGTTTGGCCGCTCGGCTACCGAGCTCTAGGCGTTGTGGCGAGTTGGTGTCTGCAATGGCGGCCACCTGGGTGCGAATGTTCTCAACGGGTTGAGTGCTCGCCCGGTAAGCCACCACAGCAGCCCCGCCATCACCGCCGCCACTACCGGGATGGTGGCCAGCAGGGCGAAGATTAGGCCGCCCACCGTTTCGTCGATCTCCTCGGTTGACTCGCCGACGTACAGCGTGGCGGGTCCCTGGTCTTCAACGTCGCCAAGTGAGCGACTCACCCAGCGGAATCCTTCGTTGCCTGTCGGAGGTTTCTCGGATGCAGGGCGGATCTCGACCCGTCGGTACTCGAAGGCATCGCTGTTGGGCGCCGCCTCGATGATCGAAACCAGGTCGTCGAACTCCAACTCCTCGCGTTCTTCACCGCCGTCATCATCGGCTTCGACGAGCGCGGCCACCATGAAGTCGGCCTGCTGGTTCAGCGAGGTGTCGAGGCTGCTGGTCAACTGCTGGCGCTGGATAAAGAACAGCACGACGGCGGCCACCAACAACACGGCGGCCACCATCACGGTGGCCATGGCTGTCAACCGGAAACGCAGTGAGCTCCTCATCCGCCTTGATCCTTATCCGCCGTCGGTGGCTAACCGGTAACCGGCGCCTCGCACCGTCTCGATGGCCCGACGGTCGAACGGCTCGTCGATGGCCTTGCGCAGGCGGCGGATGTAAACCTCGACGATGTTGGGGTCGCCGTCAAAGTCGTACTCCCACACGCCGTCAAGGATTTGGCTCTTCGATTGCACCTCGCCTGCTCGTCGCACGAGGAACTCCAACACGTCGAACTGGCGGGCCGTCAGTTCAACTTCGGTGTCGCCGCGAAACGCCCGCCGCGCCGCCGGTTCGATTCGAAGGTCACCGGCCGCCAGCGTGGCCGGAGCGGAGCCGCCGTTGGCCGACCGCCGCAGCAGCGCTCTCAGTCGGGACACCAACACGGGGAAAGAGAACGGCTTGGTCAGGTAGTCGTCGGCTCCGGTGTCGAGCGCTTCAGTTTGGTCGTATTCACCTTCTTTAGCGGTGAGCACCAAGATGGGTGTCCAGTCGCCTTCCTCCCGCAGCGTGCCGCAGATCTTGAAGCCGCTCATGCCCGGCAGCATGAGGTCGACGATCAGAGCGTCGTAGGTTCCCTCCCGGGCCTGGTGCAGGCCGTCGACACCGTCGAATACGACGTCCACGGTGAAACCCTCGCCTTCCAGCCCGCGTTTGACCGAGGCGGCGATCTTCACGTCGTCTTCGATGAGCAGCAGCTTCACTGAAAACTGACTGTAGTAGTCCAACCTGACCCTGCCCTGAACCTTAAAGGCATACTGCCGTGCGATGAAGCGACGGCTGACGCAACGGGAGCCGCGGGCCAAGTCTTTGGTGGCTCTGCGGGCAGGTGCGGCGACAAGAGTCGTTGCCAGGCTGAAGCTTGGTCGGCTCGTCGGGCAGGCCAACCGCGTCCGAGGACGCGGTGGCTAGCCAACTCTCGGGTTAAGCGTTCGGCCTGGCAGCGAATCGAGATTCAGCGGGGCTGTTGGAGTTTGTGAAGGCGGCGCCCGGAGCGTCAGTAGCCGCTATTCGACCAGGTCGGCATTCCGGCGGATCTGGAGTTGGTCATTGCCACTCTCGAGGACGTATTGGAGTCTCGAAATGAGTATCTATAGCCAGCAGAGTCTCGTGACGTAGCCATGGCAACGTAGCCTCCAGAGCTGCCGAGTCTCACGTAGACCGTCGTACTCTTTCCCTTGAGGTTGCGAACTCGCCCGGCATAGTATTTGTCGCCGTCACAGGTTCCCGAATACCTAGCTTCCTCCGAGCCGGCCCGAAAGCCTTCCACGTCCACTATGTAGACCTTGTTGGCGAAGGCGCCGCCCGTAGACCTAGTTACACAACGGGCTTTCGCCGTGCTCGGACCGTGTACTGTCACAAGTATTAGCATCAGGAACGCAGATACCGCAGCCAGCGTTCTGTTTCTCGGTAATTTGCTGTTCATGTTCGTGTTTCCCTTCTTGTTATGTGTCTTCGACCAGTCCGTACCTCTGAATAAACGCCTCTTCTAAGTCGAATCGAACGAATCGCTCGACTTCGTCTACCGGCACGCTGCACGTCTCGTCAGCGAGCTTGATTGTCATCTCCTTGTCAGTGAATGTTTTCAATTGCAATTGAAGGTCTAGCGGTAGTTCTGTTGCTCCAGCACTAATCAGCTCGTCAAATTCGATGAAATCACTGTCGAGTTCGTCGAAGATCGCATCGCGATTCTGAAAATCGAATCCTTCAGAAGCCATGCAACGAGACCAATCAAGCCAGGCTTCGGCGAGCCTGGGATCGTTGGCAATGTCCCTCTCGAGTAGGTCCAGCTGTTCCTCCAGATCGAATCCAGCATCGGAACTAGCTACCTTTGTTCGCTCTGGCTGGTTGGACCTCACGGCCATCTCGTTGCAGGACGCTTCCGCCTCACTCCACTGCTCCTGCTCGGTTGACGTCAGTGATTCGACATAGGCGACGTTGGGTTGATTCGCCGTGGCCTCTTCCAGAAGTTCCTCGTCGTTGAACCAAAGACCGAACTCGACGGATTCGGAGAAGCCGTACCCGGAACCGTCTACGCCTACTGGCGTGCCTGCGAGCCTCTCCACTTCTTCTAGAGGAAACAGCTCGTACTCCCAGCCTCGCTCCGTCATGCAGCGCTGCTTGTCCTCCTCAATTTTGAGGTTGATTTCGGCCCGTACGACCTGAAACTCTTCCTCGGTCATTGATGTAAATGGCCCACCCAGCAACTTCTCCAAAGGGGATGGGGAAAGGTCTGGCTCACCGTCGCTCGTCACGGGTTCCTCATCTTGAGAGGTATCTGTCCCGACGACGGTGGAGGATGAGTTTGACAAAGAACCGCCGACCTCGGACACATCTGCTGAAGCGACTTCGGCCGTTGTTCCCGATTGGGAGCTACCGTCTGTGGTCGTAACGCCGCATCCCGACAGGACGAATACGGCCAAAGAAGCTATTTGGAGTCGTCTCGACATATCAACCGCCTGCTTCTCATCTATCTCTTGAATTCGCGACAATGAATCACAACAGAGATACCAACCTTCACCAACAACCCAAAGATTAGTCGCATAGTTTGATTATGACAACTGAGAAAGTTGCCGCTTTGCTTGGCCAAGTATCCGGCCGCTCGTCGTCGGCCAGTTCGGCGCCCGGGTTGAGCTGGGCGGTAGGTGAGCTGCTCGATGACCTCCAGCGGGTTGCTAATGCCGCCTGACCAAAAGTCGTTCCAGACACCGTCAATCTGGCTTTTGATTTCACCCGTGATCGTCGCTGGAGCTGACTGTGAGGGGGGACCTGGGTTGATGAGTCAATCGTCGGAGGCGCTGGTGATTTCCGAACTAGCGCTTCAGGGTTGAGTGGCGCAGATGTTGTTCCAGGCTGGTCAACAGGGTCGCTGTGATTGCCCGGACTTCTTCGTCGCTGTGATCATGACCGAGAGCTCGGATGATGACGTCGAACCCGGCCGCTTCCGGAGCGTCGAACCGGTCATCCTCAACGTCGGCCTGGTGAACGATCTCAGCGATCTGCCAGAGAATGGGATCGTCCAAGTCATAGCGACGCAGGATGGTCTCGAACGTGACGTCGGCGCCGTGGTGTGTGAGATCGCAACCGACCATGTCGAAGGCGGTGGCGTCGGCCGGAACGTCATCGGGATCGTCGACGTAGACAAACTCGGCATCAGGGTCGATGTAGGTGGTTATAAGCCAGGCCGATGCCGCTCTGTCGATGTGAATTCCCGACCGTGTTGCCCACCTCATGGCCTGGCCTCGGCCTTATCGGGCGAGGTGTCCGTGAGGTCCGCAAGGTCGGCAATAGCCAGGCGGGCTTGGTCCCGCAGTGTCGCTCCGAAGTAGTCCCGCCGGTCGATTCGTCGCCACTCCCGGCGGAGTCGGCTGACGGCTCGCCCGTCCAGGCCATCGGTTTGAGATTCTGTGACGAGAGCCTGATATTCGACGTTGCGGGCGTCGGTCATTTCTTGGGCTAGCTTCTTGCCGTCGCGACGGGCGGCCGTGGTCGCCACCCACACGATGCTTTCGCCGTCGTTCTCGGCGATCTCTCCGGCGAGCCATTCGAGCTGTTCTTTGTTGCGGGGATCGTTCGGCAAGGCGACGAGGCCGTCCCCCAACTTGCCAACACCCAGGTTTTTCAGTTTGCGCCATACGGCGATCCGTGGCGTCGACGGTTCACGTGGCATCCGGTAGCTCAACAGAACCCACGTCTCGGGGAGTTGCGTAACCATGGTTACTACCCTAGGCTCAAAGTCTTATGCAACCGCGGTTACACGGCCAAGACGGATCGACAAGCGGCATCGCTCCATCGGTTGACCAGGCGTCCAGCGGCGGGCCAACTGAGGGCGAGCCATCTTGTGGACCTGGTCCTAATCGGCCCGGTTCGGACATCTCCCGCCGCGACTGGTTGACAGCCTGGTCAGTAGTGGCTGCCAACAGTTTTGGGGGTCCGGCCGGGCAGATCTCGGTAATGCATGAGGAAATTGTGGTTCGGCGACGCTGGGTGGGCGAACGACGGTTCCTACATGCCCTCAACTACTGCATGCTGCTGCCAGGCCCTGAGGCCCAACAGCTGGCCACCTACCTTGGATGGCTCCTGCGAGGCCCGGCCGGGGGCCTGCTGGCCGGAGGCTTGTTCATACTCCCCGGATTCATTTCGATAATGGCGTTGAGCATCATGTTTGCCGCCTACGGCGACGTGACCTGGGTGGCCGGCTTCTTCTTCGGCATCTCGGCCGCCGTCATCGCCGTCGTGGCCAGCGCCGTTGTCCGCATCGGGCGCCGGGTCATCAAGAACCCGATCATGCTGGCTGTTGCCGCCTCGGCCTTTCTGGCCATCTTCACCTTCGAGTTGCCGTTCCCACTGATCGTTGTGGTGGCGGTTGCAATCGGCTTGATTGGTGGTCGGTACCGACCCGATGTCTTCAACCTAATCGCTGGTCACGACGAGGAATCGGCGGTTGATGAGGCCGACGTGTTAGTCGGCGACAACGCCAGTGTGGTGGCCGTGCCGTCATGGAGCCGGGCGGCCAGGGTGATCGGGACCGGTGCCATATTGTGGTTCGGCCCCATCATGCTCCTTATCGTTTTCCTTGGTGCCGAGTCGGTTCTGGTCGACGTGGCCTGGTTCATGTCAAGCGCAGCCGTTCTGACCTTCGGCGGGGCCTACTCGGTACTGGCTTACATCTCCCAGGAAGCCGTTACGACATTCGGCTGGCTTGATCCCGGCGAGATGATCAGTGGACTGGGAATGGCCGAGACCACGCCCGGCCCACTGATCCAGGTGGTGCAGTTTGTCGGGTTCATGGGCGCCTACCGACAGGGTTCATTCGGCAATGCCTTGATGGCCGGAACGGCTGGTGCCCTCGTGGCCACCTGGGTGACCTTTGTTCCCTCATTTCTATGGATCTTTCTCGGCGCTCCCTTCATCGAGTACCTCCGAGACAAGCCGGCCCTGACCTCAGCGTTGTCGACGGTGACTGCTGCCGTGGTCGGCGTGGTACTGAATCTGGCCATCTGGTTTGCCCTGTTCACCTTGTTCGACGAAGTAACCGAACATCGTCGGCTCGGGGCGTTGCTGTATCAGCCTCGACTGTCGTCGCTTGACTGGGCGGCGGCCGCCATCGCTGCCGCCTCGGCGGTGGCCATCTTCAAATTCAAGGTCCAGACGCTCAAGGTCGTGGCGGCGGCAGCCGGCGTCGGCGTGCTGTACCAGTTCCTATCGCAGTAGTACCTATCGCAGTAACACTCTCTACGAGAGCAACTCCCACTAGACACAGGAGCAGTAGTGACTGACCCGTCGCCTACAACAGTTTTGTTTATGTGCCCGCACAATGCGGCCAAGAGCGTGGCCGCCGCCGCACTTGTTTCCGCCGAGGCGTCGGCGGCCGGGCTCGACTTGGTGGTAACGACCGCGGGAACCCACCCTGATCCTGAGGTGCTGCCGGTCGTGCGGGCCTATCTGGAAGATCGGGAGTTGCCCGGCGGAGACACAATTCCTCGCCGGGTCAGCGAAAACGAACTGACATCAGCCGACATCGTGATCAACATCGGCTGCAGCCAAGATGATCTGCCGGTCAGCCGACCGATGCGAGCCTGGGCAGTTCGGAACTTCAGCGACAATCCAGCCGATGCTTTTGCCGACCTTGAACGTCACAGCGCATCACTGGTTCAGGAGCTGGGTCGACAGCTGCTTTTATAGTTCCAGCTGTACAGCTTGCACGCTCTTATCCCACAGCAGGTTGCGGGTCTCCTCGTTGTCGTAGAACGACTCCAAAGCGAACGGCTTGGCCGGGCCCCGCAGGGCGTTGGTCCCGCTCCCCGGACCCCAGAACTGGCCGGATTGGGCTTCAGGGAGGCCAATGCAGCTCAAGATACCCATCGCTCCGTCTTCGGCGCTTTGGGCAAACCGGTCGCCGAAGCTACTGAGGACACTGCTCATACCGCCTTCATGAGCCGCAGTCTGTTGCAGGTGGGTGGACGCAAACCCTGGGTGGGCCACCAAAGCCTTAATGGGCGAGCCCCCTTGAGTGAAGCGGTGATGCAGCGCGGCGGTGAAGGCGGCGTTGGCCAACTTTGACTGGTTGTAGCGCAGCCATCTCGGTCCGCCGAACATCATGTTCTGCACCCTGGTGCCGTCACCGCCCAGGTTGCCGCCATTGCGTTCCAGAAATTGGGGGAGCAGCGTCTTGCTGGGCCGCAGGCGAGCCACGCTGGAATGGTTCACGATGCGAGCCTCGCCGGCTTCGGAAGCGGCCTGCTCGATAAGGGACATGAGCTCCTGGGCGAGCAGAAAGTGTGACAGGTGGTTGGTCTGCATTTGCACGTCGAACCCGTCGACGGTTGCCTGGTCGCCCAAGGCCATAACGCCAGCGTTGTTGCACAGTACGTGCACGCCTTCCGGGCAGAGCGAACGCACGGCCTCAGCCGCCGCCCGCACCGACTCGAACGACTGCAGGTCGCATTCGACCTGATGAATGTCGACGTCGGGATGAGCGGCTGTGAGCAGAGCGAAGCTGGAGGCCGATCGCCCGGACTTGCGATTCAACACCACCACTTTGGCTCCGAGCCCGGCAAGTGTGTCGGCGGCAACGCTGCCGGTCCCCGACGTGGTTCCGGTGACCACGATGGTCTTGCCCGCCATTGAAGGGAGCCGACGGCGAAATGCGGGGAAGTGCTTGGAGGTGGTGGTCATCGTTGGCTAATCCCAGGGCTGGTCGAATGTTTCTCTGGCTGCCATGATGCTAGACCCCTTTCGGGTGATTGGTCCGTGGCCTCTCCCAACCGGGTAGCCGATGGGGATCATGGCTGCGGTTGCCCAACTGTCGGGGACGCCCAGCAACGCCTTTACTTCAGGCTCGCGGAAACAGTGCAGGGTGGTGAGCGTGCAGCCGAGGCCTTCGGCCACGCAGGCCAACATTGCGTTCTGTACCGCCGGGTAGACCGAGGCGCCGCCGATGAGGCTGACCCGGTCCAGGCCGGCGTCGGTGATGGCCATCATGGCCGGGTTGGCGCAGAACATGAGAATGGCCGGTGCTTCATGCAGATTGTCGGCCAGGTAGTCACCGGCATCGAAGATGCGAAGCATGGCTGGTGGCACCTCGCCGGTCTTGGCCGCGTACCGTTCTTTGGATCGGGCCGAGTAGGTTTGCCACTCTGGCTGGTAGACGGCCTGCAACCCGGCTTTGGTTTCCGGGTCGGTGATTACGATCACTTTCCACGGTTGAGTGTTGCCCCCGGTCGGCGCCCAACATGCTGCCTGAAGGACGCGTTCCATCACCTCGTCGGGGATGGGATCAGGTCGTAGCCGGCGGACGGCCCGGAGCGTGCTCATCGCCTGGTACAGCTCAATCGATTCAGTCGTTTCGGTCGATTCGATGGACACCGGTTCCCCTTTTTGTCAATTTCAGTGTGCAGCCAAGAGCTTCTTGACCGCCGCCATAGTCTCCAATTCGACTTGGCGGTTTGCTCCGCACGGAGCGAGGTTGAGCGTGGACGCTCCTGCCTCAACATAAGGCTGGAGGAACTCGGCGATCTGTTCCGCCGTTCCCAGTGGTGTGTATTTGGCGAACAGTTCGAAGTCGAGTTTATAGAACTTCGACATACGCTCGGCCACGTGGGTTCGAGCATCCGCTTGTGCGTTGGCTCCGTTGCCGACACCGACCCACAGTTGAATGCCGTGACGCCAGGGCCTGCGGCGGCCCTTGTCCTCAGCCTCCACCATGTTGATGCCTTCGGCGAATCGGCGGGCCGAACACCACGCTGCGATCCAGCCGTCGCCGAGCGTGGCCGCTCTGTTCAACGCTGCGTTTGACCGGCCGCCGATCACCAGTGGGATGGGTGGGTCTGGAATGGGTCTGATCCGTCCGGCTTCGAAGTGGAAGAACTCGCCGTCACCGTCGACGGTTTCCCCCGACAGTAGGCGCCTCAACAACACCAGCGCGGCGTCGGTCCGTCGCCCTCGCGTGGCAGGGTCGACCTCGCACACCTCGAACTCATGTCGGTCCTCGCCGCCAACACCGACACCGACAGTTAGTCGGTCCCCGGCGAATGAGGCCAACTCGGCAATCTGGCGGGCAGCCACCATTGGGTGACGCAACGCTAGTAAGTACACGCCGACGTACAGCCCCAGCCGCGGTTCCATCCCACTGACGGCGGCCATCCGCATCAACCCGTCGATGCCGGACCCGCCGTGGAAGCTGACATGATCAGCGGTGAAGACGAAATCGATCCCGGCGTCGGCGATCTCGATGAGCCGGTCCCGACGCTCGTCCGGAACAAGTTCGGGAAGGTCCCACGGGGTCGTCACCCCCAGCTGCACGCTCGCCGTCACGCCCGCCTACAGCCAGTCGGTTTTGGAGTCGTTGCCCAGTGAAATGGCTCCCAGAGCCTCCAAGGTGCGAGGCGCGACCATGGCGTGTTGAGTGGCCACGGATACGTCGCGGAAACATCGCTGCAGTGGGCTGGAACGGTAGATGGCCTCGCCCCCACCGGCGGTATACATCAGGCGGGCCACCTCGGCCGCTTCATGGGTGGCGTGAGTGGCGGCCAGTCGCAGCTGTTGCTTCTGGTGGGTTGAGGGATGCCCACCGGTGGTTGTTGTTTGCCAGGTTTCGCTGATCGCCTCGTTCATGAACGCCCATGCTGAGGCCAACTTCGCTTCCGCTTTGGCGACGTCGGCTTGGATGGTTGACCGCTGGGCCAGGGTCCGTGCGCTGCCCTGTGGCTTCTTACCACTCAAAGCAATCAGCTCGTCGACGGAGCGGCGTCCGATGCCCATCGCACATGATGCGACGCCGCAGGCCAGGAGGCCGAAGAACGAGAATCTCGACAGAGCGTTCTTGCGGATCGCCGGGTCTCGACCCATCTGCACCCACCGGCCTTCGGGGACGAACAGGTCCGTGACCCGATAGTCGCCGGAGCCGGTTCCTTCCAGGCCTGACACCTGCCAGTTGTCCACAAACTCGACGTCTTCGGCCGGGAAGAACACAAACGGGACGCTGAGTCCGTCGGCGCGGGGAGCGGGCTCGCCGTTGTCATCGACCAGCCGACAGCCGCCGCCGACCCACGTGCAGTGACGGGTTCCGGATCCCCAAGCCCAGGTTCCGGTTACTCGGAGTCCACCGTCGACCACGGTGGCTTTGCCCTTGGGCATGGCAAACCCACCGGCAATGGAATCACGCCCGCCGAAGATCTCTTTGGCGTAGACGTCGGGCAGGAACGAAGACAGCAGCGAAGAGGTAGAGCCGATCATGGCACACCACCCGGCTGCGCCGTCGTGGTAGGCCAACTCTTCGAGCACTTCGAGGCTCTGCCAGGCGTTGACTCCAGGTCCGTCCAGGTCGTCCGGCACGTACATGCGGAACGCACCGGTTGGACGTATCAGATCGACGACGTCCGACGGCAGCGTGCCGTTGCTTTCGATGGCAGCGGAGCGGGCGGCAACTGCCGGACCGATCTGGCGTATCTCGGCCAATAACGGAAAGCTCACGGCCGGAGAACTATCTCATTTCCCGAGGCTCGGACGGCGCTCATTCCGGGGTGACACCGAAATCGAAGTCTGGGGGAAACGCACTGAGGTCGAGATCGTTTTCGTCGACCTTTTCTTGCTTCGGTCCGACCAGCAGTCGAGAGGCCAGCAGCCCACCGATCATGCCGAACAGGTGGCCTTCCCATGAGATGCCGTCTTGAGGTACAAGTCCGACGATCAACCCGTAGTACAGGAAGATGGCAACCAGAGCTGGGGCAACGGCAATCGGTCGGCGTTCAAAGAGGCCCGCCCCCAGGAGGGCCCCAAAGTATCCGAAGATTACCCCGCTGGCGCCAATGTGATTTCCCGATCCACCCAACAACCAGGTAAGTCCGCCGCCAACGACGATGGCTACAACTGTAACCGTAAGCCAGCGGCCCCTGCCTCGTAGCCCCACCAGGCCTCCGAGGAAGGCCAGGGGAGCGGTGTTGGACAGGACGTGACCCCAGTCGCTGTGCAGGAACGGGGCCCAAAGGATGCCGTCGAGACCTTCTCGTTCACGAGGCAGAATGCCGCCGCGTTGAAGGTTGCTTCCCAGGAGGAATGTGTCGACGATTTCGATTGTCCAGATCAGCACGATGTAGGCCGCCACCATAGCGAAAGCCGAGGAGCCGATTCCGCCTACGATGCGACCGGCAAAGGATCGCTGCTCATCAACTTGAGCCATACCTCCAGTATCGTGCATGGCCGAGCCAACGGCTAGTCACTGCTTGAAGTCTGTACCGTTGGCTGCCATGTCTGCAGGCACTGGTGACTGAAGCCAAGCGAGTCGAATCAGCCGATCATTTCACAGATCAATCGAACGGCCGATCCTCCGATCAATCGAAACAGGTCGGTCGAGGTGAACTGCTGGCCATGGTGTCGGCCATGATGGCGTTCATGGCTATGGGCGTCGATGTGATGCTCCCAGCTTTTGGTGACATTCGTGAGGCGTACGGGCTGGCCGAGTCATCGCCGGAAACGACCAGAGTGGTCACCTTCTATTTCTTCGGCGTGGCCTTCGGGCACTTGTTCTACGGCCCGTTGGCTGACCGGCTGGGCCGTAAGCCCACGCTGATGATTGGCACCGCTATCTATCTGGCCGGTGTGGTGATGTCCACGCTGGCTCCCACCTTTGCGGTGCTGTTGGCCGGTCGTGTTGTGTGGGGGATTGGCGCGGCCGGTGCTCGGGTTGTCGCCATGTCGATTGTTCGAGATGTGTTTGATGGTGAAGCCATGGCCAAAGCCATGTCTCAGGTGATGGCGGTGTTCCTCATCGTTCCGGTGATAGCGCCGTCAATGGGAGCCGGGTTGATGGCCCTGGGCCCGTGGCGCATCATCTTTTGGTTCTGTGCGGTGTTCGCAGTGGCTGTCTTGGTGTGGACGGTTCGCTTGACTGAAACGTTAGACCCTGCCGATCGGCGCCCACTAAACACTGCTGCCGTTGTCAGCGGTTACGTCCAGGTGGCCCGAACTCCGGTGACGTTCGGTTTCACCATGGCGGCTGTGTTCCTGCAGGCGGCGTTCACCGCTTACCTTTCCAGTGCCGAACTGCTGATGTCGGAAATCTTCGGGCGGAGTTCACAGTTTCCCGTGATCTTTGGAGCGGTCGCCATCTTCTTCGGGGTGGCGGCAGTGACCAACGGGCGGATTGTTGAGCGCCTGGGTGTCGACACTGTTTTGGTGCGGGGGTCGATAGCCGTTGTTGGACTCTCGCTGCTGTTGATGGCGGTGACCTTGGCTTTCGACGGTCGTCCTGGCTTTTGGCTGTTCATGCCCATGCTGGCCGTGACGTTGTCGTGTTTTGTGTTCCTCATGCCGAACTTGAATTCGGCCGCTATGGAACCGTTGGGGGCAATCGCTGGCTCCGGGTCGGCTCTCACCGGCGGAGTCCGAATTGCCCTGGGGGCGTTTATCGGCGGCATCATTGGCGAGGCGGTGTCAACATCGCTCACCCCGCTCGTAGTTGGAATCGCTGTGATGTCAGCGTCGACGGCGGCCACTATTGCTTTGACTCGGGCCGGTGGAGTTAAGGGTCTGCGACAAGGCGCGGACCTAAACCCATTGGGTTGATCATCCCGTTCAGCGGGAGGGTAGTTGGGCGCAGTCGTCGGTCAATTCAACGATGGCCCGCCCAGACCCACGACCGGTACTTTGGCGGTACATGACGACGAACCACCGGTCACACCCCTTGGCTCCACAATCCTCGGTGCCTAGCTCGAAGTCCCGGGGGGCGAAAGCGCTGTCGGCAGCCGTGGCAGCCTGCGCCGTGTTGACCTTGGGTCCGGCTGTCGCCGGTGCCAGTACCAGCGAGTACGACGGTCCTGCGGATTCGTTGCCGCCGTCCATCCCGACCGGGGTGACCGTTACCAGCGCCGAGGAAGGCAAGTTGTTGGTGGACTGGGAGCCGTCGATCGATGACACCTCCGGGGTGCGCAGCTACCTGGTGTATGTCGACGGCGCCTACCGAACCTGGACCTACGACACCAAGGTTCATGTCACCGCCGGGTCGAGCAGCTCTATTCAGCTTCGAGCCACCGACTTCGCTGACAATCGCTCGGCCAAGACATCCAGCTACTCGCTCTCTGGTTCCGACAGCACAAACCCGACAACGCCAACCGGGCTGCAGTCCGAGAGGCTTGCCGACGGTCGTTACCGGCTGACGTGGACACCGTCGGAGGATGACAGTTCCGTGCGCAGCTATCTGGTGTACGTGAACGGTGCCTACAAGACTTGGAGCCCCGACGCCGAGACAGTACTGACGGTGCCGGCTGGCGGCCGGTGGAACGTTGAAGTTCGAGCCGTGGACAGCTCAGGCAACCGCAGCGACAAGTCGGACACCTTGGTGGTCGGTGACACCCCGAAGGATGTGACACCGCCGACGGCACCTACCGATGTGACGCTCATCGGCGCTCGGGTCTTTGAAAACAGCCAGTCCTGGTGGATCAGGTGGACCCCAGCCACCGATGACAGCGGCGTTAACAAGTACGAGTTCTACGTCAACGGCAAGTTCCGCAGTTCGTTCAGCGCACTTGCCGATACCGACCGCCAGTTCGTGTCCGTCACCAACACCGAACTTGAAGGCGAGTCGGTGCTCATCGAGATCAGGGCGGTCGACATCCACGGCAATGTAGGTCCTGCCGGTCGCCTTGAGGTTGAACCAACGTAGGACGATGTGAGACGGTCTAGGAGTCTCGCTGCTCTCGGTAGCGGCGAACGATGACAGTTGCATCCATGCGGTTGTCACCGGCTTGTTGTGAATCCGACAAGTACCCGTGAGTCATCGACGTGAGCGGCGTTTTGGCTCCGAGCCGTTGAGCTTCGTCGTCGACCAGGCCAAGGTCTTTGGCCATCCAATCGACGGCGAAACCGAAGTCGAACTCGTCGGACACCATGGTCTCACCCCGGTTGGACAGATACCACGATCCGGCTGCTCCCTGGGTTACAGCCTGGAGTACCAGGTTCATGTCGAGTCCGGCTTGCTCGCCGAACGCGATGGCTTCGGCCGCTCCCTGGATGGCTCCGGCGCACAGAATCTGGTTGACCATCTTGGTGGTCTGTCCGGCACCAGCCGGTCCTACCAGCGTGATGGCCTTGGCGTAGGAGTCGATAATCGGTTGAGCGGAGTCGAAGTGGCCTTGGTCGCCTCCGCACATGACGCTGAGTTGTCCGGCTTCGGCTCCGGCTTGGCCGCCGGAGATGGGGGCGTCCACGAACCCCACGTTCACTGCCGCGCATGCTTCGGCCAGCTCCCGGGCCAGGTTGGCTGACGCAGTGGTGTGATCGACAACAACTGCGCCCTGTCCCATAGCACTCAAAGCACCGTCGGCCTTCAGATCTGATGGCGAACCACCGTGGCCGTAGAGAACCTGGCGGACATCGTCGTCTCCGCCGACGCAAATCAGAACCACTTCAGCCCCGGCGGCTGCTTCGGCCGGTGTGGCACAGGCAGTGCCACTGCCACCGCCAGCAGACTGAGCGTTTTCCGCCGCCCACTTCTCGACCTTGGCCGTTGTGCGGTTGAACACTTGGACGTTGTGGCCGGCGGTAACGAGATGTCCGGCCATGGGGTAGCCCATGTTGCCCAGTCCGATGAATGCGCAGGTTTTGGAGTCGCTGGAAGCAGTCATGGTTCTACTCTATGGGCGCCTCTCTGGGCCCGGGCCGACGTTAGGCGCCACAGGTATCGCCGTCTACTCGTCTTCGGTCGCAACCTCAACGACGTCTCCATCGATCTCGATGTCATCGAATACACCGGCGTCGGCTGCCGGGTTGCCAACGGCCTGAGCGGGGATGGCGGGCGGCGGCTCACCACAGTCGGAACGGACCCAGAACGACATCGACTGTTGGTGGGCCCCGTCAGATCCTTCGACGCTGGCGTCGAGGCGGAACTGATGGCCGCGTTCGTCACGGGCCCCTTCGGGGGTCCCGACAATTACGAGTAGCTGCCGGTCGAGATCGCCGGGTTCGTTGCCGCCGTCAGCTTGGAGTTCGGCGGCGACGGTTGCGATACCAGATTCCCCGACATCGGGGTCGTGGATGATCGGGAGAGTTGGGTCGGGATCGGCGGCACCCGACACGGTAGTGAACCTGGCCGGCACCTCATCGTCGGCGCCTGGTCTGCTGGTGAGCCTCAGCACCAGCTCTTGCTCGGCCAGGTTCGTATCAAAACCGAATGCGTCGACCACGAACCCGCAACCGGCCACGCTTGGCTCGGTTTCAGAGGCTGTCCCGTAGTCTCCATCGACCACCGTGCCGTCGAGACGGATGCCCTTCAACGGCCCCAGGTCGTCTGCATCGGCTGATGACTCCGAACCTGACCCGGCGGCGGTCATTTCGGCGCCGGAGTTGTCCCCGCTCGATGTTTCCTGGCCGCTCGGCTCATCGCTGAACGGCAACTCGGACGGCTCCGGGCTGGCGCCACAGGCGGCGAAGAGCAGGCAAGCGGCAGTGGCGAATGCAGCACTGCTGGTTGCGCGCCTCACCGAACCTCTACTCCGTCCGAACGCACTCTGATCAAAACGACGCATGCCACTGCATCGACCCCGATGGCCTGAACTTGAACCGCGGGCCGCGGCACGGGGAGATAGGGGCTCAAGGTTTTTCCACCGATAGTCGATAGCCGCTGCGTGATCACGCTTCCAACCAACTCGCCCCATCCCGGTTACCGCCGACGGATGCCGGGCGTTATGACACGACTCGTCGGCATTCTCGTAATCGGGATTGCGTTTCTCTTCGCCTGGGCGCCGGGAGTTTCAGCTCAAACCTCGCCCACTGGAACAACGGTCGACGACGCCATCTGCGTGGTGGTGACCAGTGAGAATCCAACCGTCGGTGAACCAGCAGCGGTCTACTTCGACTTCGCAGCTGCGCCCTATAGCGGCCAGGAGGGCAATGAAGTTTACGTGTACGGCGGCGAAAGCTACCTGAACCAGGGCACTCCGTCGACCGGCGACAGCGTTGCCATCGCCCTTGAAGCCGACGCCTTCGACAACGACGGCACGGTCGCTGTTTCCTTCTACACCGAGGGCGACTTCGATCGCTACGACTGCACGCCAACGGTGACCGACTCGGCTGCGCCGCTGTGCACAGTAACCACTGATGCCACCGTGGCTGACCGCGAACACGCTGTGATCGACTTCGACTTCTCCGACCAGCGACTGAGCGCCCTGGAAGGCGGCTTCGTCTACATCTTCAGCGGTGGACAGTACGCAACCCATGGTGAACCGGTACAGGGAGAGAGATTCTCCGTGGTTCTGCCTGACGGCACAGTCGAGGCTGACGGCTCCGTCTCGATCGTCGTCCAAACCGACTGGCCTCGCATGACAATCCCCTGTTCGTTGCAGACGGTGACGCCGGATCAGCCACTGTGTGTGGTCACACTGGACACGACACCTTCCGACGGCGAAGCAGCGATCGTAACCTACAACTTCGACAGCCCTCTCTACGCTGCCAACGACGGCAAGCAGGTTGTCATGTACAGCGGGGAAACCTACGCCTCACACACGGTGGCAACGACCGGGACCGTCAGTCGATTCCGTGTCCCTAACGGCGCAGTTCAAACCGACGGTTCGGTCAGCTTCCGGGTGCAGACAAGCGAACCCTACGCTTGGGCCGCATGTCAGGTTGAACAGCTGGACGCCCAGCCAACCTGCACGGTGACGACCGATACCACCCCGACCGCAGGCGAGCGTGTCATGGTCGAGTTCGACTTCAGCGATCCCAGGGTGAATGCCACCCCAGGTCAGGTCGCCTACATCTACGGCGACACCATGTACGCGGGCTACGCCTTTCCCCGTGACGGTGATGTCGTGACGGTGACCGTGCCTGACGATGCGATATTGGAGGACGGCGAGGTGAGCATGCGCGTGCTGCTCTCCGAGCACTGGGCCTGGAGCGACTGTGATTCAGAGACCGTCGAACCCGGCTACCTGTGCACTGTCGATGCCGGACCTGACCCCCAGGACGGCGACACTGCCGTGATCAGCTTTGATTTCACCGAGGCGTTCTACGCTTCCTCCGATCAGGGCAATGTCTACATGTTCAGCGGCGAACGCTACTTGGGCGACAGCCGCCCCACGACTGGATCGACCATCGACATTGACCTGCCCGAGGGCTCGGTGAACCCGGACGGCTCGGTCCGCATCAGCGCCCGCACATCGACGCCGGTGGCGTGGTCGGAGTGCTTCTCGCCCGCTACCAGGGAGGCGCCGGAGCCCGTCGTTGAGCCGACAACAGCAACTACGGCCCCGGCAACGACAACCTCGACAACGGCCGCCCCGGACGACAGTCCGGAGACAACCTCGACCGAGTCAACCACTGAGTCAACCAGCGAGTCCGAAGAGCAGGCATCCTCGGATCCCAAAACCCACGAGATCCCCGATGCCGGACTTGGTGAAGGGGCAGCCTGCCAGGCCACCATCGCCGAAAATATGCTGCCTCGAGCTGCCATTGAGCCAGACCTGGTGACCGAACCCACCCAGGCGTACACCGCTTCGTTCTCGACAGACGACGGCATGTTCAAGATCTTGTCCGGTTCGTGGTCGGTGAGCGATGGCATTTACAAGCAGCACAACAACTGCGGCTATGACTACACCGCCCTGCTCCGGACTCGACCGCTCGCCAACTATCGCTTCGAGGCGACGTTCGCCGCCATGGAAGGTGTGAATCAGGGCGGCATGATCCTCGGTCTGGCCTCGGAGGACTCCCGCAGCGGAGCGGCCGTCGTCGACCTTAGCGATGGTGGCGATGAGCTCCGATGGGGCTACTACAACGAGGTTGGCGTCTACCAGCAGCTCGGCTCGTCTTCCATCAACGGTCCTGGGCCAGGTGAATGGGTGCGCCTCAAGGCCGACGTCGTAGACGGCATCATCAAGATCGAGCTGAACGGTGTGACTATCACGGAATTCGCTCACGACAATACGGCTGGCCACGTTGGTCTTGTCTCTTCGGTATCGGTCGTCGGCTTCGACGACGTCACCCTGACCGCTCTTCCCTCAGAGCAGTGAGGGCCAAGAGGCAATCTCGATTCTCTCAGTTTCCCTTCCTTCTTGGCGTCGTAGCAACTGCTGGCCTGATGGCGGTGGCGTCTGGTTGCAGTGTCGACCGAGGGGAGCTGGTCGAAAGCAACTTCGTCGATGATCAGGAAGCTCCAACCGAGCTGGCGTTCATCGACGAGATCGATTCACAGGCGGCACAGGATGATGCGCTTGAAGGCTACGAACGGGTTTCTGTCGAGGTCGACGAGCCCGCCCTTTCGGTTCTCGATTTCACTGCCAAAGATGCCTTCTCCGACGACGATGTGAGCGGCCTCGAATTGCATAGTGATGGGCCGATGATCATTGCCTTTGTGACTCCGACCTGTCCGATCTGCGTTGAAGAGGGGCCGAAGCTGGCGGCATCGGCGTCGCTCAATCCCGCCATCCGCTACGTCATCGCCCACAGCGGCGGAACGACGGAGCAGTACCAGGACTATGCCGATCGAACCGGTCTCGACAGCACGAACGTGACCCATCTGATCGATGGCCAGACCGAACTGTGGTCGTGGTTCGGCGTCTTGGCCCAGCCCTCCTATGTTCTGGTCAATGCCGACGGTGCCCTGTTGTCGAGCGTCGGTGCCCTGCAGGATCACGGACTCGCCAGAGCGGTTGAGCTACTGGCGGCCGACGGGGTGGACTAATGACTCCACTGCCGCCGGGTGGAGGTGACCCGAGAGCGGGCCACCTTGCCGGCTACAACTAGGCCGGTTGGCAGCCGTCACGCACCACGAGGACGACCTCTACGTCGTTGTTGAACGTGAAGTAGAGGGCTTCTTGAATCTGTGGTTGGCTGTCGGGTCCGGCCGTGACTTCTACCGGTAGGTAGGCGATCAGCAATGCGTCGTCAGGGTGGGTGTAGCTGGCTCCGCACAACGATGAGTCCGGGTCTCGCCAGGCCAGGGTGAGATCGTCAACCAAGTCCTGGCCGGTTGGTTGAACCGGGTAGATCACTACCGGCTCTTGGGGGAAGAAGCCTTCGTCGGGCAGGCTTTCCCGCCGAATGTCAGGCAGGGTGGTGGCTGCCTGCGGGGCGTCTTCTTCTGCAGTCTCGGCGGCGTCTTCCGCGAACTCCTGCTCGGCGTCGCCCACCGCGGCTTGCGTGCTGGCGGTCGGCTCGTCGGCCCCGACGGCGTTATCACCGGCGCCGGTGCTTAGCTCGGCCTCACTGTCTACCGCTCCTTCTTCCATGGCGTCTTCCGCCGTTTCCTCCAACATCGCTTCGCTGGCCCCGGCCATGTCGTCCGCCGCTTCGTCCATGGCCGCATCGTCAGCGTCGCTGTCGGCCGCAGGCTCTACAGTTTCGGCGGCATCGTCGGTACTGAGTCCGATTGCCGCCGAGTCACTCTCCGAACCTCCGCCGACCTGGGCGGCAACGAACACACCGCCGACCAGCAGAACCATGGCTCCGGCGGCTGCGGCCAGAAGGGACAGACGTTCGCCTCGTCGACTTCCTTCTGGGGCGTCTTGGGCTCTGCGACGACTGGTCAGATCAATGACCGCACTGTCCGTCGAGTCCGACTCGCTTGGCGAAGGTGTTGTCTGCGACGCACTAGTTGGCTGCGAGTGATAGAGCCCGAGCGCAGCCGTCAACTGCTGTTCTTTCACCGCGGTTGATGGACCTAAGCCTGCGGCCGGGGCCGAAACGGTGTCCCGAACGGCGCGGAAGGTCTCGACCCGAGCCAGCAGTTCCGGGTCGCGCTCGACCAGGGCCACCTCTTGCGGGGTGGCCTCGCCGTCCAGGTATACGGACGCAAGGAGGTCGCGTTCTGCGTCGGTCATCGAGGGTTGCTCATTGGGTGTTGCCGCTGGTGAGGTTCAAGGTGTGCTCTGGTCGGTTTGACGATCGTTGCGGCCGGTTGGTTCCCGACTTCTTCGATCATTCGCCGGTTTTGGCCTGCGTTGAGGGCCTTGTTGGGTGGTTTCGCCCACACTGCCTTGATCAAGGGGTCCAAGAATTGATGCCAGTTGCCGCCGCCCGCGGGCGATTCGAGATCGAACAGTTCCCGGTGGGATGTTCAACGTTTGGGCGATTTCGGCGTAGTCCAACCCACCGACGTCGCGGAGCAGCACCGGCATTCGAAACTCTTCGGCGATTTGGGCCAGAGCGTGATCCAATTCGTCTGAGATGGCAAGCCGTCCATCAAAAGCGGGTTCGGCCTGCTCCTGGGCGGGTTCGGGCGTCTCGGCCAGGGCGATCGGCCTTCGGGCCCGGCGGCGCATCTCGTCCAGGCAGGCGTTGGTGGCCACCCGGTAACTCCAAGTCTTGAACGTGGAGCGCCCGTCGAATTTGGGTAGGCCACGCACGATGGCCATGAGGGCTTCCTGACAGCCGTCGGCCGCGTCGGCATCGTTGCCGGTGACGCGTCGACAGACGGCGTACAGCCGGTCGTAGTGGCGTCGGAGGAGTTCGTCGATGGCTTCCCTCGCTCCGGCCTGGCCCTGAGCTACCAGCTCCTCATCAGAACGTTCGATGGTGCGAGCATAGTCCGCACGACCAACCGACTTCTGGCACGGTGATCAGCCGACGATTACTTCACGGACCTCAATGCGGTTCCACAGTTGGCCAGCTGAGTTCACCGTTTGGCCTGATCGGGTGTACCAGACCAGGATCCACTCGGTCTCGGTGGGGGTCACGTCGATGGTTTTTGAATCGTCGCTCGTTCCGATCTCACCAATCTTCTGGCCGAAGTCCGACGGTGAATCCACCTGTGGTACGTCACCACTGACCTGCGGGTCGTCGCCCGCCCAGATTTCGGCGGACCAGCCTTGAGCCTTGGTTATGACCGAGACGCTCCGGACCTCGCTTACGGCTTCAAGCTGGTAGAACACACCCACGCCGTCTCGACCTTCGAACTCTTCGTCAGCCAGGTTGGAGGTGTACCAGCGATTGGCTGCGGTGTCCTCCTCATCGCCATCGAACGTTCGAGGAACGAGCCTTTGCCACTTCACTCCACCCCCGGCCGGGTCGTATTCGAATCCGTCGACGATGATGACCGGATCGGCCACAGAGCCGGCGTCAACGCCATCTCCACCGAGTCCGCTGAAAGCTCCAAAACCGCCACCGATACCAAGAGCCAGCAGACCGGCGGTGAGGAGCCCGGCGATGATAAGAAGACCTACGGCGGTGCGACCCATCCAGCCGCGCTGGCGGGGAGGTTTAGCCTGGCGGCGGTCGGGGCTGCTGCGGCCCGGACGTCGCCGATCTTTGCCACCGCGAGACTTCGCCACATACGGAGTATCAAGGATCATGCTGTCGGACATCATGGCCGTGCCGTCCGATGGCGGAGCGGCTGGATGATCAACCTGAACCGGCGGAGCTTGGCCGGTGACCCCAACGCTGCTTGGCTGGCTCGGATCGTACCCGACTCGTGATGAGGGCTGTTGAACAGGAACCGGCTGTAGCGGAGCCAGGTTGTGCAGGTTGACGGCGGCCAGGGCCGCCTTGAGGGCTCCGGCTTCGTCGTACCGCTGTTCCGGGTGGCGGGCCATGGCGGTGGCGATCACGGTGTCCAGGTCAACGGGGACACCGGCGACTCGCTGGCTGCATCGAGGTACCGATCCCTGCAAACGGGCTAGGGCGGTGGCGGCGTCGGTTTCGGCCTTGAACGGTGGTTCTCCGGTGGCGGCCTCGAAGAGTACAACCCCGACCGAGTACAGATCGGCCCGGGCATCAACCGGTTCGCCTGCCACCTGTTCGGGGGCCAAATATTTGGCGGTGCCCAGCAGTGTGCCGGTATGGGTCAGGTCGGCGTCCTTGTTGGCTTTGGCAATGCCGAAGTCGGTGACAACCACTCGCTGGTCGTTGTCGACCATGATGTTGGCCGGCTTGATATCGCGGTGCACGATGCCGGAACGATGGGCTTCGGCCAGAGCGTCGGCGATCTGGCGTCCGATAGATACAACCCGGTCGGCGGGTAGCACCCGGAGCTCGTCCAGAATGGTTCGCAGCGTCTTGCCGTTGATGAGTTCCATCACGATGGCCTCAACTCCGGATTCGCTGATGGTGTCGTATACGGCCACGATCGAGTTGTGGGACAAACGAGCCGACGAAATAGCTTCTCGCCGGAAGCGGGCCACGAACCCGGCGTCTACCGCTAGGTGAGAGTGCAGGATCTTGACTGCCACCAACCGATCGAGGACGCTGTCCTTGGCGCGCCAAACCTGAGCCATACCGCCTGAAGCGATGGGTGCCAAAAGTTCGTATCGGCCGGCCAGCCGTGTGCCAGGATGCACCTGAGCCGGAGGTTGGGGAGTTGTCATACCGCTTGCCTGTTGCGAGTTGTGCACGCTTGGGTGTGAGCTGAGGCCGCGCCTACAAGGGGCAGTGCGCCGCCCCTTCGGCCCGAGCTGTCGTCTCTACGCTAGCGCCCCGCGGGCCTGGCATCATTTCAGCGTCCGGTTGGGGCGCCGAGGCAAGGGCACCGAGCGGTGTCGGGCAACCTTGTTTGATGTGCCGTTCGAGTCGGAAACGACCGCAGTCAGTGAGCGGTCCATGATGGAGACAACCGGTTGATCAGCCTTGACATCCAACAACTCAACGTCGACATCTGTTTCGGACGGATGCCGAAGATCGACGACCGCTTGGCGGCGTCGCCGACGATGGTCGAGAACCCACCACACGATCAGTAGGGCTACAGCAACAATGGAGATGAGCACCCCGACACCGGGAACAGCGGTGGACCGAATCTGGAATTGATTTGACGCCAGCACCTGTCGACCATCAGGTGTCCATACTGACATTTGCAGTTGGGATGATCCCAGCGTTCGCGCTTGCACCCTCACATCGATCGAACTTATTCCGGGATCGAGCAGCACCAACTGTTGATCCTGCTCGACGATTACTTTGTCGCTGCGGAACTGCAGCATGACCCGTCTCGGTCCGGCCGCTCTGCTTTCGATGATGACCGGTACCTCGCCGACGCTGGCTGCCATCGTTACCGGCTGAGCGACCGGGAGAGCGAGAACTTCGATCTCACCGGCCAGGTCTTCAGAGAACAACAGCAACGCCCGGCGACGTTCCTGAGGGGCGAGATCCAATGTAAGAGCCGAACGCAGGTCACGGCGATAGTCATCGGGGGTGGTCTGACCAGCCGGTTGATTGCCCTGATTCTGCAGGTCGTACATGGCGGTGAAGCTGCCCAGTAGTCGCTCGATGTCGTCGAGCAGTTGACGGTGCACATCAAGGTTTTGATTGGGTCGCTCCGCCAACCGCCGAACTTTGGTGGGTGTAATGTCGGTCGCCAATTCGGTTCGAGCCCGGCCTTGCCCGGCCAGCAGGTCGACCCAGCGCAGTAGCACACCCAGCCCGTTGGTCTGATCCACTCCGGGGCTGTCGCCTCTCAGGACAGCCGGTGAACGGTCAGTCTGATAGCGCAGGACGAGCCGAGCCAGCGACCGGTTGGCGGTGAGCGACGCGGTGTCACCGACTCGAAAGCCCGATGAGATGTCGTCTTCAAAGCGGATGAGGTTGAGTTGTTTCTCGCCGATTCGGGCGATGTCGTTGGTGGTAGAACTTTGGCTGGTGTCGATGGCGGTGGTGATACCGGCGTCAACGAGAACTTCGACGCCGCCCGCCGTCAACTGTCGGGTGATGACCGTGACGGTGGTGTCGGGCTCGAGTCCGATCCCGCGGGCCTGCGCCCACGTTTGTTCCATGGCCTGGTCGAACATCCGACCTTGGCCCACCTCGGCCAGTGCCGAGGGGTCCAGCTCGACAGAAGGACCGACGAACAGTGGGCGGTCGCCCAACGCTAGAGCAAGGGCAGCGGCCTGGTCGGGCCGCTCCGAGAGTTGGTCGACCGTCTGAGCCTCCACCAGAACGGCAATGGGTAGCTCCGGCAGATCGGCCAGCACCTCGACCGCCTGACTGACGGTTAGCTCCGGCTGGCCCGAGTCGACCCGAAACCCGTCGGACCCGTCATCGGAAGGTACTCCGCCGGCTTGCTGTTGGTCGAGCGGGTCGGGGGTGACGGCCAAGATGACGGCCACCGGACCCAGAATTTGTGAGGTGTTTCCGGCCTCGTCCACCGGTAGCCGAATCAGGTTGGTTCGATTTGACGCCACCAGGCCGTCCGGCCCGGTCAAGTCAAAGGTGATCGGATAGACACCGGCATCGGGCAGCTCCACTGCACCGTCGGATTGAGGCTGGTCCGGATCGCCGGCAGTAATTGGCAGTTCGATTCGTAGCCGACCATTCCGATTGCGCTCAAGGTCGGCCACCGAAACCGCATTGAAACGGGCAATGGGAACCGCTGGTTGAAGGTCAACGCCACCTTCCTCCCGAAGCCGGTCGAACACAGTGGCCGTCAACTTGTAGCTGCCATCAGCTGTGGAGAGGGCGGCCAAGCGGGTGACAGCCAGTTCGACCACGAACACCCCATCAGCCGACACCACGGTGCTTTGGGCCGTGATGGCCAACTGGATTGGTTCGCCGCCATCGGAGATTTGGGCAACAACAGGGCCAGCCCACGCTCCGGCAACGATCACCACAGCAATCGCCAGCACGCACAATAATGCGAGAGGACGGTGGGTTGAATTTGAGTGAGTGTCTGTGGCCCGCCGAGACCTACACGTCACGAACCCCGGTCCCACCGCAGCACGACAAGACCGTCGCGCTGACGGACGAAACCGGTCCGCTCGTAGAGCTCAAGGGCTCTGCCATTTCGTTCTTGGGTGTTGACCATGGCCGACACCGCCCCCCGACTGCGAAGCCAGGTGGACGAATCGTGAACCAAGGCAGCCCCGAGTCCCAGCCCCTGGGCTTCGGGGACGACGGCCAGGCGTTGCAGGTAGCCACGGTTGCCTGACAGTCCCGTTACCGCGTACCCCAAATTGGTTGTGCCGTGGCGGGCCAGTCGGGCGTAGCTCTGTGGCGTGGCGTTGAGAGCATCAACCAGTGACCGCTCATCGAACTTCCAGAAGCCTTGAAAGGCGGCCTCGTCGACATCGAGCATTGCTTGGCGATTCCACCGTTTTGCTTTGCTTATCGAGATGTCAAACGTGAGGTCGCCGGCTCGAAGTGGGTGCCGGTTGGCGGCTCGGGCATGAGCTCGGGTCAACGTCTCCGAAAGTGGCGGTGGTTGGTAGGCCAGGAGGTCCTTGCACAGCAGGTGGAGCCGCTCGTGCAGCTCGAATCCGGCCTGGTAGAACGGTTCGGCCTCAAACAACCCCAAGGCCGGGGTGATGGTGGCCTCGACGCCCATTTCGACCAGCGACTGGATGCAGGCGATGATGTCGCCGGGGCGTGGACGCCGTCGAACGGTTGCCGGCGCGACAAGAGCCACCCTGGGGTTTCCCTGCCAGGGTGAGACACGAAGCCGCCGCTTGACCACTCGGCCCTGCAGGCCCGGGGGAATACGTCCCGGTTTGTGGGGCTTCGGCGACGCTTTGGGCAGTGCTGCTGCAAAGTCCACCACCCTCATAACACTACTTGACCTCCAGCCCGTTACCAAGGTCTACGGGTAGGGCAACCAACCAGTGAGTGGCCTGTCGCTTCTTCAACCTGAGCACTAAGGCCTAGTCGCTGAGTTAAGGCAGCCCCGGTGAGCTGCGGGGTGAAACATGTTGAGTTGCTCGTCTTCTAAAATCATCAGCCACCTTTCAATCGGTTGGTTTGGGGCAGCGATCAGCTTCACCTGGGCAGGGTCAGGTGAAGAACTGTCGGCGGCAACAGCGCAGGCCGCCTTGTTCGCTGCTGTGGTCAGACGAATCGTCTCCTGAACGCCAGTGAGGCTGTACAGCTTCAGCAGCATGATTGCCATCAAGGCCGACCATGCCCCCACGCGAATCGCGCCAACCCGTGAAGCACCAACAAGAAGAATCAGCAGAACGAGGCCAAGCCAGAAGTAGTTAGAGAACGTGACGTACCTGCCAGCGAGTGCCTGCGATGAACCAAGCTTTGACCTTCCGAGCCCTGTGAGTACGGCTGAACCGATCCCGTAGGACGCCAGCGCTAGCGGTCCGCGGAGACGCTGCAAGGTCGTGAACAGCCCTACATCCGGGGCCTTCAAGGCCATGACGCTGCCGGCCAACGCCGCTAGGCCAAGGAGGGCAACCGGAACCGTCGCCAACGGGATTTGGCGGACTATCCCAGCACCAACGTACGTGCCTGCGTAATCGAACTGGGTTGTCAACGTGTGGAACGGCGAGCCATCAGGCAGGACCCGAGCGGTGTATTCGACGTTCTGCGATGATCTCAGATGGAGGGCAAACAAGAATCCGCAGCTGGCCCAGAGAGTGCCCCCGACCAGCTTCCGCCGCGATGACGCACCGGGGCACATCGCTAGTAGGAAGAGGCCTATCGGCCAGATGCTCCAGGCTGTGGCGAAGCCGTACATGGCGGCTGCTGCACTAACGATCGCCAGGGTGATCGATTTGGCTGAGAGACTCTCTTTGCTCAGGAGGGCAATGGCCCACAAACACCCCGCGGTCGAGATGTAGACCGCGACCTGCCACGACCACACCCAGTTGAGTCCTTGATCGAGCGAAAAGTGGAAGAAGGCGATGCACGCGAGCAACAGTCCGTGTCGATGGCTGGCCTTCCAGTCGACAGCCACTTGACGCGAAATGGCGGCAAGAGCAAGAAAGCCGGCGCCAGCCGCCAGCAGACTGATCACAATCTCGACCCACAAGCTCATAGTCCCGAAGCGAGCATTGAAGAGCATCACCAGGTAGCCGGACGAGTGCCAGTGCGACCCGTGAAGTTGAAAGAAGTCTCCAGCGCTCAAGGTTCCGGCTTGCAATTGTTCGATCAGCGGCACGATCGCCCAATGATCTTTGAACGGCGCTCGCATGTGGAACGTCAACGAATACGCGCACACAAGTCCGTACAACGCGGCCGGGATTGCGTATCGCCACCATCGGCTCGACCCGGCGCCCCCGTGGGCTCGCAGGAGGCTAGAGGTCATACTGTCGGACCCCTGTGGAATCGAAAGTGCCTGGAAACCCAAACAGCTGACAGAAATCTTGGTAAGAAAAGACCATTGCGCGGCGGATCGAAAGTGGTCGCTTGGCTTGAACGCCACCAGGGATCTTATACGCCAGCGCCGACTTCCGTACCCGCGACACCAACCGCTACCGTTGACAGAGTGCTGATCGTGCTGTGGAGCTGTGTGGTGTTGCCAAATGTGTAGCTGGATGTCGACGGACAATTGCTCTCATGGCACGGCGCTGACTGTGAGCGGTTCATGACCTCGACCGGCGGACTGCTCTTGGCCACCCATGACCTGTGTTGGCTACACGATCCGGGCCCCGGCCACCCGGAGAACCCACATCGCCTCACCGCCGTTCGGAAGGGTTTCACCGCTGCAGGTCTGGACGAAGCCATCGTGGCTCTGGAAGCTCCTGAGGCTGACCGCGGGTCGATCGACGCTGTCCATGCGACCTACCTGTACGACCGCCTCGAGCAGTTGTCGGACGCCGGCGGTGGAGCCATCGACCCCGACACCACGGTCAGCGCCGACTCCAGCGCGGCGGCGCGCCGGGCAGCCGGAGCCGGGCTGGCTCTGATTGAGAAACTCAAAGCGGGCGAAGCCGACATCGGATGGTCGGTGGTTCGACCGCCGGGCCATCACGCCACCGCCGATCGTCAGATGGGGTTCTGTCTGTTCAACAACATCGCTGTGGCCGCCCGAGCGCTGGCCGACGAAGGCGAGCGGGTGATGATCGTCGACGTGGACGCCCACCACGGCAACGGCACCCAGGACATTTTCTACCGGGACCCGAACGTCATGTTCGTCAGCTTCCACCAGTTCCCCTGGTATCCGTTCACCGGGCGGCCTGACGAAGTGGGCGAAGGCGACGGCTACGGCACAACAGTCAACATCGCCATGCCGGCCGGAGCCACCGCTGATGTGTACCGGGAAGCGTTTACGACGGTTGTGGAACCGGCGGCCGCTCGATTCAATCCCAGCTGGGTGCTCGTCTCAGCCGGGTTTGACGGCCATCGACGGGACCCATTGACCGACCTTGGTTTGACCTCGGTTGACTACGCCGATCTGATCGCCGCTGTCGTCGACCTTGTTCCAGCGGGCCGGCGGCTGATGTTCCTGGAGGGCGGTTATGACTATGAAGCCCTTTCGGACACTGCCGGCGCGGTGGCGGCCAAGATGCTCGACGTCGACTTCCGGCCGGAAGAATCGTCGAGCGGCGGGCCGGGCGCCGATCATGTTGCTATGGTTCGCGACATCCATGAGTCCCTCACCTGAGAAGTCCCCAGCGGACCGGCCTGAGAGCGAACCGAGCGAACTGGTAGGCCGCGAACCGGTAGGGAATCTCGATCAGCTACCGGGGCTCGACCCGGTTCAGCGATTGCTGGCACCACTGGTTGAGGTTTTCACTGCGAACTCGTTTCACCTCTACCTGGTCGGTGGGGTGGTCCGTGACCTGTTGAACGGCGACTACGGTTCCACCTCCGACCTCGATCTCACCACCGACGCCGAACCTGAGCACATCAAGCGGCTGGTGAAGCCCCTGGCCAAAGCAGTGTGGACTCAGGGCGAACGGTTCGGGACCATCGGCGTTCAGATCGCCGACGGTGACAGCCCCAGCGGTGTACGCGAAGTGGAGATAACCACGCATCGGGCTGAGCAGTACTCACCCGAATCACGCAAACCGGAAGTGGTGTTCGGAACCAACCTTCGAGAGGACCTGTCCCGACGTGACTTCACCGTCAATGCAATGGCCATCGAACTGGTTGGCGTAGATGCTGACGAGGGCACTGGCCGAGCCGAGTTGAGGGACCCGTTCAACGGTCTTGAGGACCTGCGCCGCCAAGTCCTGCGGACCCCACTAGGTCCTGAGATCTCCTTTGAAGACGATCCGCTGCGCATGATGCGAGCCGCCCGGTTCATAGCCAGGCTGAACCTTCATCCGGTAGCCGAGTTGGAGTCGGCGGCCGCTCAGATGGCCGACCGGTTGGCCATCGTCTCGGTCGAGCGGATCGCCGACGAGCTTGAACGACTGTTGGCCGTCGCCAACCCAGCGACGGGTCTGGCGTTCTTGCAACGTACTGATCTGCTGGCTCAGGTGTTGGCTGTTCCCTACGACGTCGACATGGCGCTGTCGTTGGCGTCGGTCGCTGCTCGGGCTGAGGTCCGTCGGGCCGGGCTGCTTTATGCGGTGGCAGATCCCACCTCAGTGATGTCCCGATTGCGGTATTCCAATGACGATCGCCGATCGACGGCGGCCGTCATAACGGCGATGAGAACATGGTTGGCTTCCGCACAAGATCTGGAGGCCACCCGTCGGGCGGTCAACACGGTCACCTCAGCCAAGTCGACCTACGAGAATCTCGCCGGTTTGGCTCACATTCTGGCCGCCACCGACGTCGATTCTGGCGGGCACGCCATTCTTGCCCTCCTCGATGAACTAGCTGTTGCTGACGACCTTGGCCCGTATGTCGGCCCATTGTCCGGACCGGAAATCATGCAGGTGTTAGGAGTCGAGCCGGGTCCGGTTGTCGGTCGAGCACAGAAACTTCTGGTGGACAAGCGGCTCGAATCGGGCCCTCTTGATCCCGAGGCCGCTCGGCAACTCTTGGCCGACCATCACGAGCAACTGATTGGTTACTAGGCCGCTACTGGCACTCCGGGACCGAACCTGAAGACCTGAGTGATTGCTGCGGTGTTGTCCTTATCGGGTTGCCTTCAGAGCAGTTGGCGTCGATCCGAGGGCGTCGCCCGCTGGGTCGGTTTCTTCGGCTGCCTCAATGATGTTCGCAGCCAGCCGCGGGAACAGCAGGTGGTGCAATGGCATCAGTACCCACCAGTACAGGCGTCCGAAGAGTCCCCGAGGAGCGAATCGTGCCCGCTGCTGCAATGTCACGGTGGGTGATACGTCGCCATTGGCTGTGGACACGGTCCACTCAATCCAGGCGTGACCCGGGAGTTTCATTTCGGCCCGGAGACGAAGATGATCGCCGGGTTCGAGCTTCACAACCCTCCAGAAGTCGACGGCATCACCGAGAACCAGCTCGTAGGGGTGTCGTCGACCTCGACGCAACCCAGATCCACCGATCGCTTTGTCCACTGCTCCACGCAGGTTCCACATCCACTGCCCCCACATCCAACCGCGATCTCCTCCGAGACTGGTTAGCACGGCGAACACCTCGTCGGCGGTGGCTTCTGTGGTGGTGGCGGTTCGGGCGTCTTCGAACATGACGCCGCCGGCCCACGCGGGGTCGTCAGCATCCGGGGTGGCGTCGAGTCGGGCTTGGCTGTTACCGCTCCAACTGGTCGGGATGGCAAGATCGTCAACCATTGATATGGCCAACGCCACCGACTCTCTGATACTCATCGGCTCCAAGTCGAGCTCTTCGACAGCTGAGCGTTTGGTGACGACTACATCGTTTATCAGACTTTCGACCAACTGTCGGGCCAGGTTTGATGGGAGCGGGGTCACCATCAAGACCCAAAGGGAGGAGAGCCTAGGTGACAGGACCGGGACTCCCAGTATTCGACGTGGAACCAACCCGGCTTCAGCCGCATAGATCCTGATCATTTCGAGGTAGGTAACGACGTCCGGCCCTCCGAGCTCCAGAATTTCGTGACCTTCCGCCGTTCGTACCGCAGCTTGCTGAAGGGCGTCGAGAACATCGTTGATAGCGACCGGCTGGCAGCGAGTTTGTTGAACCCATGTTGGAGTGATCATGGCGGGCAGAACTTCGGTGAGCGATCGAAGCATCTCAAATGATGCGCTGCCGGATCCGATGATGATGGCAGCTCGCAACTCTGTCACCGCCAGCGAACCGTCGGCCAGAATTCGTCCGGTGTGTTGCCGGCTAGCCAGATGCGGCGACAGGTTGTCGTCCTCATTGCCGAGGCCGCCGAGGTAGACGATGCGCTCAACTCCGGCCCGCTCACAGCCCTGGCGAAAGGCGGTGGCCATATCTCGTTCGCGGCGTTCGAAATTGTCTTCATCCAGCGCGTGAATGAGATAGAAGGCGATGTTGCACCCGGCGGCGGCTTCGGCGACGTCGTCAGCGCTTTCGGCCATCCCGTGCTTGACGGTGACGTCGCCCACGAATGGGCGGTCGAGTGTGGATCCCGATCGTTTGAGACAGACCACTTCGTAGCCTGTGTCGAGAAGACGGGGAACCAATCTTCCACCGATGTAGCCGGACGCTCCCGTTACGAGAACTCGCCCGGAAGTCGGAGTGGTGCTTGCTAGTACGTTGTCTTTGAGGCTCATAGGGAAGTCCTGCTTGGCAATGGGCACGCGCTGGCAGCGATTGTGTCGCCAGCTAAACCGGGGGCTGCTGACGACTGTACCGCTGCCAGATTTCCGAAGGCCGCTCAGCGCTTGAACTTACCTCCACGGTTCAGGTCGGATTCCATCAGTTTGATTTCCAAGTCGCCAGGGATGACGACTTTCTGGTCTGGATCGAAGTCGAGCTTGGGATTCCGGTCGGCGTAGTCGACGGCATTGAGAATCACCTTCATGGCGTTCAAACGGGCCTTTTGCTTGTCGTTGGAGCGGATGACGGTCCACGGGCACGACAGCGTGTGGGTCCGAGCCAACATGTTGTACTTGCGTCGGGTGAACTCGTCCCATAGATCCTGAGCCTGCAGATCGACTTCGCTCAACTTCCATGAACGCAGCGGATCGTTCTTACGGTTGTTGAAGCGCCGTTGCTGCTCTTTCTTGGTGACGGAGAAGTAGAGCTTGACGACGATAAAGCCGCCGCGAATCAGATCCTCTTCGAAACCGACGACGTTTCGCATGAACGACTCGTATTGGTCGTCGCTGCAGAAGCCGAGAACGGGCTCGACCATTGCTCGGTTGTACCACGACCGGTCGAAAAGGATGATCTCACCGTCGGACGGGAACTGGGTGACGTATCGCTGCATGTACCACTGCGACTGTTCTTCGCTGCTGGGCTTGCCGAGGGCCACGACCCGGTATCGCTTTTCGTTCATGTAGCGGGTGATGCGGCGAATCGTGCCGCCTTTGCCCGCGGCGTCGCGGCCTTCGAACAGCACGATCATTCGGAGGTTGTGTTCCTCCAAGTGTCGTTGGAGTTTGAGCAGCTCTACCTGGTAGGGCTGAACGGCTAGCTCGTTGTTCTCCCGTTTCACCAATCGGTGGTACCGCTCGTGGTTGATTGCGGTGTCGGCCGTGGTATCGATTGTTGGTTCCGTCAGTGCGCCCATCTTCACCTGTCCCAGGACTACTCCTTGTGCCTAGGTCGGCTGGCCGATGACGGAGATGAGAGCCGGGATGAGAACAGTGAGGTTAGCTCAAGTCCGGGTCCACGACCCGGGCCTGGCCGTTGGTGGCGTCGGCTATCACTTGGAGGAGTCGTTCGCTGTCGGCCTCACCGTATGAGACGGTGAGAGTCACCGCTTCGCCGTAGACCGGGGCGTCGACTTGGGCGAGTTCATCAAGTGCTCGGGTCAGGCGGTCGACGTCACCGTAGTCGGTGACAATCGTCATCGTCACCGTGGTTTGGTATGGCTGGAAGGTGGCATGGTCTACCGCTGCGGCTGTCGCTGCACCATAGGCACGCACCAGTCCACCGACGCCCAGCTTTGTGCCACCGAAGTACCGGGTCACCACCACAGCCACGTTCACCAGGTCTCGCCCGGTCAGCTGGGCCAGGATTGGACGTCCGGCCGAGCCGCCGGGTTCACCGTCGTCGTTGCAACGGTCGATAGACGGTTGGGCGATACGCCATGCCGTGCAGTGGTGGGAGGCATCGGGCATCTCGGCCGATACTTCGTCCACCAGTTCCCTAGCAGCGTCTTCGGAGTCGACCGGGGCCACGGTTGCGATGAAGCGAGAACCTTTGACCGGGTCGATTTGATGTCGCATCCGGTCGGCCAAGGTGAACATCACATCAGTGTAGGCTCACCGCTGTTGGCGGATCCTGACGACCAGATCAGCCTGGACGCACTAGCTGGTCGGGTCGGTCGGTGGCCAAGGCTGGTGGAACCAACGGCCTCATCTTTTATCACTTCGGATCAATGGACGGTCTGCTTGCGGCCTCGGGAGACGTTGAGCGCCCGTCGCATGACCCGGGTCACGCAGGCACTTGGGGGCGACGATGCCAGCACCCAATGGCCAACGAAACTGGCCGCGGCCCGCAACCTGCCCAATGGCATGGTTGCCGGCGACTAGATGTAGGACTCCAGCGCACTGCGAGTCGAAGGAATTGGAAGTACTCGCCGCAGAACGGCTGACAGCGGAATGGCCAACGCTGCCAGCGGGAGAATGTTGTAGCCAACGTCCACGGCGTCCACGTAGTTGGGGGCGTGAAGCGTCCCTGGCATTGACAGCTGCCGTCGAGCGGCGTCCGGCTTGGCTTGAACGCCATGGAGCCGGAAGTGAGCACCGCAGATGGCACCGTTCCAGACCTGCCACCAGAGTCGCTTGTCTTCACCGAAGAGTTTGAACATGTCAGGCTCGCAGCCGATGTCGTTGCGGGCCAATGAGTGAGCGAACGTCATAGTTGTTCGAGTGGCCTGTGAGAACCGTCGACCCTGTCGCTGCAGCTGTTGGATATGGCGACGCATTTGCTGTGGCGTGGGCAACTCCCGTTTGCCGGAGACAACCAGTGACCACCATCGAGCCTGCATCTCGCTGCTCAACGTGATGGCCCCGACCATGCCTCGAGCAAAACCGATGACCGCCACATTGGGAAGGTCCGGGTGCACGGTGAGTTTGTAAAGGTCTGTGGCTCTCACAGGTGTACTGCCGGTATCGTCGCTCGGCGACTCAAGCTCCGCCCCGTCTGGCAGGAACGTATTCTTGGTTCCATAGCCGGTGCAGTAAATGATGGCGTCGACCTGGAGCATCTTGCCGTTCTGAAGCCGGGCACCCTCGGCTTCGATTCGTTCGACCGTGCTAACCAGCTTGGCGCTGCCGCGGTTGAGGGCCAACAAGATGTAGTCGGACTTCGTTGCGTTTATGGAACCCATAATCGACGGGAAGTCTTTGGCTGACTTGTCAGGCTTCATGAGCATGAACCAATGGCGAAATCGAGGTGACCTCGATCTCGACGGGCGAATAATATTCGTCCAGCTGATTGCGACACCAGCCATAAGAAGGCCCCAGCGTCGATACATCGGTCCAGAATAGGCAACCCGGTTTTCGTTGTAGTCGGGGGCAACCGAACCAAAGTTGCGGGCGAGCACAACGGTCGAACCTCTGGGTGAGATGAAGATCTCGTGCGCTCCGACCCCCTCCAGGTCGTGAACGATGTCGGACGCCGTTTCGCCCGCTCCGACTACCAGCACCCGTTGATCGGCAAAGTCTTCCAGGTTGTCCAAGTCGAGGTAGTTGACGTGTGTCTCAAGGCCCCTGAACGTTCCGAGGCCTTCGAAAGCCGGTGTCCGGGGCTCGTGGTTCAGTCCGGTGCAGACCGTGACGGCATCGAAGAGTTCACCGGCGGCTGTTGCTCCTTGCGGTGACTGAGACTCGATTTCCCAGTGCTGGCCAACACGACGCATACCGGTGACCTCGGTGTGAAGCCGAAGGCAGCCGCTGAACACATCGTTCTTGCGCTCGTACTCGACCAGCATCTCGTAGAACTGCTGGCGGGTGAAGTGCATTGGGCTGTCCTGATTCTCAGGAAAGTACACCGGATAGGGCAGATCGGACAGTGTGGTGTTGAGCGAGCCCGTTGATGTCAACGTAGCCGACCAGGCCCGCCCTCCTCGCTCCTTGGCCCGGCCCCAAACGCCGCCCCAGTCGTCGCTGCGCTCAAAGACGACGACCTCGTGGCCTTCTTCTTGAAGTTCTTTGGCGGTGACCAGCCCCGCCATGCCTGCGCCGATAACGGCAACCCGTTTCGGGGTAGTCGGTGGCTGCTGATCGCTTTCGGCAAGATGCGAGAACCGTTGGTTGGCGCCGGGTCCGAGAAAGCCGTGGGCAAGGAAGCCTCCGTAGATCAGGGCTAGACCCGAGCCGAAGAGGGCGTCCGCACTGACGCTTGCGCCTGCAACTCGGCCAATCAATGCGGCGAGGGCTGTCGCCGCCCACCACAGGGGCAGTATAAGTAGTGCCAGATTCGCTAGCTGAAACGCCCAGATCGGAATGGAGAGAGTGGTGTTTCTGATCGCATTAGGAAGCGCCCGAAACCCATATATTTCACGGTACTTTGGCCGCGATGCATGGCCAAGTGTGGCGGTCACAAACAGCCCGATTATGACGTACTGACAGGCAGGCAAAAGCCAAGAAGGAAACAGCGGCGGTAGTTCCATGGGGTGACATTATCCCGATTTGGGTAAGAATATTCTTCCAAATGAATGGACAAAGGTGTTGCCTGGAGGGCCACTTCGGTCTGAAAGACTAAACACTCGGCAATGCCTAGTGATGCTGATACCTAGTGATGTCGCTACCTAGTGATGTTCATGCCGAATGATGAAGCTGATGAGGTTTGATTCCGTCTCCCGACGGCCCGGGTCCTAAGCTGACCAGCAGTGAAGACAACGGAAACCCCTCACGTCGCCGTGGTCGGCGCCGGTCCGGTCGGGTGCGTGGCCGCCGCCACGTTGGCCGATCGCGGCGTTCGAGTCACATTATTCGAAGCCCAGCAGGAGCTACCTCGTGAGCTTCGAGCGTCCACCTTTCACCCCGCCACGCTGGAGCTGCTGGAGCGATTTGGTGTAGTCGACGAATTGGTTGGCCGGGGACTGGTCGCCCCCCGCTTTGCTTACCGCCATCGTCGCCACGGGCAGGTGGCATCGTTCAACCTGGACGCCGTCGCCGATGTCACCCGCTATCCGTTTCGCCTTCAGTGTGAGCAGTACAAGCTGTGTGAGATCCTGTTCGATCGGTTCGTCGACAACGACCTGGTCGAGATTCGGTTCGGTACGCCGATTGCCGGTGCTGCTGACCACGGCGACCGCGCCACCGTGCAAATACCTGACGGCTCCGAGCTCGAATTCGACGCCGTGTTCGGTGCTGACGGTGCTGCCAGCAACGTTCGCAAGTCGCTTGGGTTGAGTTTTGAGGGGATGACCTACGCCGATCGCTACGTCATCGTGTCCACCCCTTTCGAGCTGGCCGATCACCTGGACGACCTGGCCTACGTCAACTACATCTCCGATCCCGACGAGTGGCTTGTGCTGCTGCGCACAATCGATCTGTGGCGGGCCATGTTCCCGGTGGGCCCCGACGAGTCCGACGCCGAAGCGCTTAGTGACGAGGCCTGTGAGCGTCGACTCCAAGCGGTTGTGGCCCGACCCGAGCCATACGAGATAGCCCACCGGACGATCTACAACGTGCATCAGCGAGTGACCAACACCTTCCGAGTCGGACGAGTGGTGTTGGCCGGTGACGCAGCCCACATCAACAATCCGCTTGGTGGGATGGGCATGAACGGCGGTGTGCACGACGCCATCTTGTTGGGCTCAGGCCTGGCGGCAGTGTTGAGTGGGGACCTTGCTGACGAACGGCTCGACCACTACGCCGACATGCGCCGTCGCCTGGCCATCGAATTCGTGAAACGGCACACCCATCAGAACGCCGTGAGCTTGTCGGCACCCGATCCTGTCGCCCGACAACAAGCACTCGACGGATTGGCCGACCGGGCCGCCGACCCAAAAGAGACTCGGGCGTTTGTGCTGCAAGCGTCGATGCTGACCGCGCTGGCCGCCATGGAAGAGGAGCTGACCGAGGTCGGCTGCTGGCCGGGCATCACCATGCCAACTGACGCCACTGGTCCGACTGACACCACTGGCCCAACGAACAGCACAGACGAGAAGCGATGAGCGAATCAGTGATCGGACCCAGGGGGCGCATGGCGGTGATCGTGCCGTCGACCAACACCGTGGTTGAGCACGACTTGGCCATGATCCGGCCGGAAGGTGTCACCTTCCACGCCGGACGCATGTACATCGAGAACCCCAAGCTGGGCAGCGACGAAGACTTCGAAGCGCTGCTGGGCGAAATTCGACAGTCGATCGTGACTGCTATTCGTGATGTGGTAACCGCCAAGCCGACTTACATGTTGATGGGCATGTCGGCCGAAACGTTCTGGGGCGGTGTCGACGGCAACAGCGCTTTTGAGGCTCGGGTCCGGAATCAAAGCGGATTGGAGGTATCGACCGGGGCAACCGCCTGCCGCCAAGCATTGGCGGCTTTCGGGGTGGAGCGAATCTCAGTGTTCAGCCCGTATCAGCCGGTGGCCGACCGCCAGGTATCGACGTACTTCACCGAGGCTGGGTTCACGGTGGCGGCCGTCACGGGGTTGCGCTGCGACTCGGCCACCAGCATTGCCGAGGTGCGCCCACCTGAGTTGGCACAAGTGATCGACGAGATCGACGACGATTCGGTCGACGCCATCGTCCAGGTGGGCACCAACCTGTCGTTCGTACGTCAGGCCGCCGAGTTGGAACAAGAGCTGGGTAAGCCGGTGCTGGCCATCAACGCGGCCACGCTATGGCACGCCCTTCGCGCCACCGGGGTCAACGACCGAATCGAAGGTTTCGGGCGACTACTGGTCGAGCACTAGGCACCGCCAGACAACGACGGCGAACAGCTTTGACGCTCAGGCCGGCGTTGAGTTGCGGAACCAGTCGGCCCGCCAACGGGTTGCTGCGATGCGTTCCGATTCGATTCTCAAGCTTGTCCAATAGTTGGCGGCGTCATCGAGCACGACGGCCGTGGCCTGCCACAACTCCTCCGGGGTGAAACGTCCGGTTCCGTACCCGTCGACGATGGCTTCATGTGCGAGCTGTGCCGCGTCGATTCGACGTTGGTGGTCGACAACGCCCGAGCGGGGTCCGCGAGCGCTCATTGCCAAAAGGCCCGCGGGGTCACACACCGGGTCCGCCGGTGCGGCAAACTCCCAATCGATGAGGGCAACCGGCTGTCCGGAGCGGAACACGATATTCGGATAGCCGATGTCGCCGTGGCTCCAGGTGGCACCTGGGATGGGTAGCGGTCGCACCGGATCGAGCCCGAGCGGTGGTACGAACGTTGCGGTGGCATCGTGTAGCTGGCGGATGAGCCGGGCAACGCGGCCGAGGACGGCGGCGTTGCCCTTGTCGTCCTGCGTCCACGGAGGCGTCGCCCACACATCGCCGTCGACGAATTCGACCATGTGTCGACCAACCCCGTCCCGGCCCAGGTAACCGGGGGAGTGTTTGAACCCGACGGCCGTGAGGTGATTCAGCAGGGCCACCATGAGATCGGTGCCCGGACCATCGGGCCGGTGGACCACGTTGCCCCTTCGAACAACCGGCGGTCCCGTACGCTCATTGCCGGAAAGCCGTTCGGTGTCCACCACACAAGTATCCACGACGAACGGCTGCGGCGGTAGTTGGCCCGCCACCGACCGACTCCGTCTTGCCGGTCGGCCTGCCAACGCGGCCACTATGGTGGGCGCCGTGAGATCCGTACCCGCCGTCCTCGACCGCTTCGAACAGATCCGCCGGTCAGGCCCGTTCGACTACGCCCATCACCACTATCACGACGGTGGACGCCACCGTTTCCATCTGGTGATAGGGGCCATCATCCACGGCAACGAGGTTGGCAGTCTGCCGTCGGTCTTGTCGCTGATCGACTCGCTTAACGCCGGGACCGTGCACTTCGGTGGGCGCCTCACCATCGTGTTGGGGAATCCGGAAGCGGCACTGGCGGATAAACGATTCCTCGACGTGGATTTGAACCGGGTCTTTGTTGATGACCCGCCCTCAGGGCACGAAAGCGAACGAGCCCGAGCAATCATGCCGATTCTCGACGAGGCCGACGTGTTCTTCGACATCCACCAGACGATCCTCGAATCTGACCGCCCCTTCTACACGTTTCCCTTCAGCCAACCGGGCTGGCACTGGGCCCGGGCGGTGGGCGGGGCCTCTACCTGGGTGACTAGGGCACCGGGCGCCACGTTTTCGGCTGGCACCGTCAATGCCGACGAATACGTGCGGATGCAGAACAAGCCGGGACTGACCTTGGAGTTGGGTGCTATGGGCTTCAGCAACCAAGCCGATACTGTGGCCGCCGCCGCCCTTGACCGTCTGCTAGCCGTGGCCGATGCCGTTGGCTCAGGTCAGGCAACGGCAGCCGATATGGCGGAACAGCAGCCGGAGTTGAACTTCGTGCAGACTGCCTGGTCGCAACGCTTCGACCAGCCGACCATGCGTTTGCGGGCCGGGCTCTACAACTTCCAGGCGGTGTCGCAGGGCGAAACACTGTCTGCTCCTGACACGCCGGTGATCACGGCCCCGTCCGACGGGATGGTGCTGTTTCCCAAGTACCCGGACTACGACGATGACGGCGCAGCCGTCGAACCCCGTCCGGGTGAGATCGTTCGCACCGTTGAACCTTTGGAGCAACACCCGTTGGAGATCTGGCCCGGCTCATAACCGCCTAGTCCACAGCAGCCCGGGTTGACCGGTGGTTTGGGTATGCGGCCGGACGATCTGCAACTATGACAGCCATGAGTGATAGGGCTGTCGCAATCACCAAGACCAGGAGTGTCTCATGACCGGTTTCCAATCGGCGTATCAGACAACCATTGACTCGGCCACATCTCGGGCATTGGTCGTCGAGGCGGTGGAGCAAGCGACCGAGCTCATTGCTCAACCGGAGGTGGCGCAGCGATGGGATCAGCCCAGCGCCCTCGACGGGATGACGGTGGGAGCGTTGTGCGCCCATCTGGTTCGGGCGGCCGGTGCCACTTCGGCCTACCTCGATCGGGCCACCGACCTGCCAGTTGATGCTGCAGGCAACCCAGCCGAGGTGCTCACCCCAGTTACCTATTTCAACGCCGCGTTGGAGGCGCCCATTCACGACCGGATCAAGGAGGTCTCGGCTGATGAGGCTTCGGTCGGCCACGATGTGGTGTTGGAGGAGGCTCGACGAGTGCTGGACGGTCTGGCCGAACGCTTGCCGGCGGAACCGCAGGACCGCATGATTGCAGCGCTCGGTGGTCGGCAGTTGACCTTGGACGACTTCTGTCGAACCCGCCTCATCGAAGTGCTCTATCACCTCGATGATTTGGCCGTGAGTGTGGGTTTGGAGTCACCGCCCCCGAATCCACAGGCAGTTGGTGAGATAGCAGCCATCCTCACCGGCATCGCCCGCCACCGCCACGGCGACTGGGCCGTGCTACGACTCCTTGGCCGGGCCGAGCGCACGACCCCGGGAGTTCTCCCGGTTATCTAGCCAGCGCGGCTGGGGCGCCGGGTGAGGCAGTAGGCCATGCCGGCTGGGTCGGTCATGACCGTCCAGTGGTCGAACCGTTCGACTTCAAATGCTCCAGCTTGCACATGTTTAGCTGCCAACTCGTCGACAAGTGGACCGCAGGAGAAGTCCAGATGTCCGTGGGCAGCATCTTCGGCAGTGTCTTTGGCTGGGCCGAGACGTTGAACCAGTAGTCGAAGCGGCAGGCTAGCCGGTTGGGCAAACGACCGGAACTCGTCAGATACCGGATCGTTCACTGTCCAGCCGGTGAGCCGAGACCAGAACGCCACCTCGGCATCGAAGAGCTCGCCGGGCACATCAAGGCAAATCTGATCAGCGGCGTGCGGTCGGGCGGCATCAATGGTGGGCGCCGCTTCGGCATTCCCGTCAAAAGGCACGATGCAAAAAGCAGCACCGCCGGGTGTTGCCAGCACACTGTGGCCCGGTTGGACGACGACGGTTGCCCCGGCATCCACGGCTTCTTGGGTTGCTACTGGAATGTCGTCGACCACCAGATCCAGGTGGACTCCGGGAGGTCCGTCGTCGAGTCGCTGCAATTCAAGATGCATGGCCCCCGAAGTGGGATGCAAGTGAACAAACTCAGGGTGCTTCGGGTGGATCTCACCCCAAGTGGTGTTGGTGACCTCAGCCCAGAACCGGCCAGCCCGCTCGAACGAGTCAGCCGGAAGGTCAATCACCGCGTTGAGCCATCTGATGTCCATCAGGCGAATACTAGTCTTCAGGTTGAGACGCCGGAGTCGTAAAGCTGACCAGAGATACCGGACACCATCGGCTGGCCCGGCAAGTTCCGTTTGCATAGTCTTGGTCTAACCAGAAACGAAGGGGACTTTCTCATGGCTAACCTCCCAGGGCGACTTGGCGATCCGAACATGCAGATCGGTGACGACCCGCGGGCTGATCCCCGCTTGGTTGCTGCACTGCGAACCATCGAGTTGGACAAAGCGCCTCCGCCGTTGCCGATCGACGCCAGCGCCCCCATGGAGGCCATCCTCGAAGTGTGCGCCGCCGCAGAGGAAGGCTTCAATCAGCTAGGTCCGATGTTCATGGGCTCAACCCCTGCAGTGCAGGGCGTGACCCGAACCACCGAAACAATCGCCGGGGTCGACGGCAACGAGATCAATCTGTACGTCCACCGGCCCGACAAAGCCGATGGGCCGTTGCCGGCCATTGTGCACACCCACGGTGGCGGCATGGTCATGTTGGAGGCCTCCAACCCGGGCTACACCCGCTGGCGGGACGACCTGGCGGCCGCAGGCCTTATCGCCATCGGCGTCGAGTTCCGTAACGGCGCCGGAGTGCTCGGCCCTCACCCGTTCCCGGCTGGACTCAATGACTGCGTCTCAGCCGCCCGCTGGGTGGTAGACAACGCTGGGTCACTCGGAGCGTCAAAGGTGATCATGTCCGGCGAGTCCGGTGGCGGCAATCTGTCGCTAGCGGTCGGACTCCAGGCGCGCCAGGACGGCTGGATTGGCGACATCGCCGGTATCTACGCTCAGTGTCCGTACATCTCGAACATGTACCACGAGCCGCCGGACGAGTTGCCGTCACTGACTGAGAATGACGGCTACTTCTTGGACGTGGGCAACCAGATGGCCACCCTGGCCGTGGCGTACGACCCTGATGGGGCCAACGCCACCAATCCGCTGGCTTGGCCCTACCACGCTGAGGTGGCAGATCTTGAGGGCCTGCCACCACACGTGATTTCGGTGAACGAGTTGGACCCGTTGCGAGACGAAGGGCTCAGCTACTACCGCAAACTGTTGGCCGCTGGGGTGAGCGCTGTAGGCCGAACCGTGAACGGCACCTGTCACGCCGGCGACTGCATCTTCCTCGACGCCATGCCCGACGTCTACGCCTCGACCATCGCCGACATTAAGTCATTCGCTGACTCGCTCTAGACCGGGAATGGGAAAGCCCATGACCGGGTCACCGTTGGCAACCTGGTCATGGGCCTAGAAACATAGGCTCAAGTTCTACCAGCAGAGAATGGGCCCTTGGGTCACCGGCCTAGGTGAAGCGCTGCATCGGTGAGTGCTGACCACAAGGCAGGTAGACGATCTGGGCACATCTCGGCTAGGAATGGAACCAGGGCCTCGCCGGCCGTGGACTCGTCGCCGCCTATGTGGAAGTAAGGGCTGGAAGCAAAGACTTTGCTCGGCTTCAGTTGCGGCTTCAGCGGTTTGCCTAAGACGGCTCGAGCGACTCTGAGTGGATGGGCCTCGTGGGTTCAGGCGTCCCGAACGTTGGCGGTCACCACCAAATAGACGCCGGCTACCACGAGGATTCCGCCGAGGGCTTCAGCGAAACCTAGAGCCTCGCCTCGAATCAGCCAGCCAAAGAGCACCCCAAACACTGGGATGAGGTAGGCCGAAGCCGCCGCTTGGGTGGGTGTAGCGCGGCGAACAACGGTGGCCATCAACGAGAAGGTGACGGCGTTGGCTGGGATCGACGAGTACAGCAGCGGCACCAGCAACCCGATCGACCAGTCGGTGTTAGCGGTGCCTTCCACCAAGAAGGCAAACGGCAGCAACATGAAAGCCGACATGATCAGCTGAACCCCTACCAACATGATGGGGCTGATTCGGCTGAAGTCCTTCCACTTCATGAATACCGTGCCGAAGGCCCAGGCCAGGGCTGAAATCAACAGCGAGAAAATACCGACCACGGCGGCCGAGCCGGACAGCGACGGCGACGCCAGAACTGCGGTGCCGGCGAAACCGACGAGCAAACCAAGTTGACCTAAACGAGGGATGGCGCCCCGCAACAACAGCACCGTCAACACCGCGGTGAACAACGGCATGGTGCTTGACATCAGTGAGGCCACGCCAGCCGGCACCCGGTTGACGCCGAAGACCAACAGGCCACTGGACACGGTGGTGATGGACAGGCCGACGACGAAGATTCGGGCAAGGTCATCAATGCGGCGGGGGAGACGTTCGCCTCGGAAGAAGGCGAAGGCGACTAGGAACGAGCCGCCGATCACTGTTCGCATGGCGGCAAGAAGGACCGGTGTGGTGTGGTCGAGAGCGAACTTCAACGACGTGAAGTTGCCGCCAATCAACATGGCCACCAGCACCACGGTTGCCAACACCAGGCGAGAACTCATCGCTGGCGTGTCTCTGGATTTGGCCGCTGTCACTGCTCCAAGGGTGGTGGCCAACGACCGTGGCGTCAAACCGTCACAGTGAACCGTTAGCAGTTGCCGGTGGCTGTAGGACTACAGCCACCGGCAACTAGCAGATAAACGGCAGGTTCAGCCGAGGTCGACCAGTGAAATTCGGTCGACACAAACCGTGGACGGTCCGTGCTCACCGAGGTTCAACGTGATGCCTGCCACCGGTTCGTCGGTTGCTGCGGTGAACTCGAAGACATCGGCCTGGTCCGGCGTGCCGTCGTCTTGCTCAATGGTGATGGCCGAGGACAAGTAGGACCGGTACCCGCCGCCCAGTTCTTGGACCTCGATGCGGCCGGTCGTCTGCCGGTCAGCTGAGACGGTGACTTCCACCCGGTAGGTGTGACCGGCTAGCAAACTGAACCGGGCTTGGCCGAAGGCAGCGTCCCACGGACGCACTGCGCCATCGGGTACCTCCATGCACGCTTCGCCGTCGCCGGCCTGGACGTTGATGTTTGTCCACCAGGTCTCACCCAAGTCGTGATTAAGGTCCGGATCTTCGAGTAGCTCGATTCCCGACGGTGGGTTGCCTGGTCTCGTAGTGGATGAGGTGCTGCTGGTAGTCGGGGTTGTGCTCGTCGAGCTTGTGGTGGGAGCGGTCGGCTCGGTCGTTGTTGTCGAGCTGGTGGGCCCGGTCGGATTATCTGACCCGTCGAGCTTCCAAACGTGGACCACGGTGCGGCCGTACCTTACGGCGTTGCTTTCAGCCACGTAGATCAGACCACGCTCGACGTCGTAGGCAGCCGATTCGAGTAGTGCACAGGGGCCGCTAACCACTTCGCGTGGGATGTGGGTTGAGACCGGAAGGACCGACTCGGGGGCCCGAAGACCCTGGGCCACCTCGGCTAGGTCGTCTGAGCTGTAGAACAGCATCATCGGCTCGAACGGTCCGCCGTTCCAGCCCTTGTAGCCGGGGCACATGACGTCGGGGTCGATCGGCTTGTCTCGGCAGTCCTCGACGCCGATGATCCGTTCATCGTCGGGGTAGGCCTTGCCCGGGACTCCGTAGCAGGTGTAGCCGATGCTCTTGCGTCCGACGATCATCAGACCGGAGTGGTCCTCGGTCTCAACCCACACCCCGCCTTCCCACAGGTCAGCGGCGCGGTAGTCGGGGAACGTGCAGGCCGTTGGGTCGCCCATGCACTCTTGAATGAACGGGTGCGTCAGCAGCTTGGTTGCCCCCAACTCGGCGTTGTCGGAGAGATCGCTCTCCTCCGAGGGAGCGATGGCTATAAGGCTTGGACCCTGTCCGCCACCGTTGGTTCCGGCTGGCCGATGATTGCCGGCGATGAGGCGTCGCCCACCCAGGTACTGGTCGGCGAACGACTTCGGTGCGGTGAAGAGGTAGTTGCTGGTCTTGGCGTTGTGGAAGGCTTCACCCCGAGGACCGATGTGCCAGGTGCCTGCCGGGTCGCTGAAATCGCTTCGGGTCCAACCCAACGAGTCGAGGTCGGCGGCAGCGGCGTTGTACCAGTCTCGAATGTTCCAAGCGATTCGGTCGCTGTCATCCAGGTACGCCAAGCCCGCTACTTCGACTGACTCGCAGGTGAAGGGGCATTCGATTCGGCCGCCGGTGATGTCCACCGGCTCCCGTAGTATCTCGGCCAGGGGTAGATCGTTGGTGTTCGACGAAATGACCGGCGTTGGAATGGCCACCTCACCCACCAGTCGATCCGCCTTTCGACCGGCCATGACCAGCGAACCAGGGTTGTCGGCGTTAGAGCCAGGGTCACCGGAGGGTAGGTAGGTCATGGCGTGGCCATTGGAAGTCCAGGCATCGGTTTCGGGCAAGATAAACGCCCCCTGATAGTCAAGAGCGTCGAACCCCAATTGCGTCGGAGTGGTTGGTGCTGCGTCGGCAACCGCCGCTGCTTCGGTTTGCGAACCGGTGTCCGGCTCGGCTGCCACTTCGGTTGATGAGTCCCGGTCGTCCGATTGCCGAGAGGTCAGGCTGGTGGCTGAGATCATCAGAACCGCAGCCGCCGCGGCGAAGGCCAAAGCAGCCACTGACGGTCCGTTGATGAACCGTCGGCGCGAACCAAGCGTGACAACTTCAGGCGGCGCCTCGGCAACAAAGAGACTGTCGTTGTCCAGGGCTTCTGAGGTCCCGTAGCTTGTCGCTTCCGCTCGACGTTCGATAGCGTCGTCGAGGATCGAACCGTAGGCGCCCAACGAGCGTTCCAACGTGTTCCCCTTGTCGTCGTTCATTGCCGCACTCCCAGTCTTTTGCGTAGCTTCTTCATGCCCCGGTTCAGGTGATTGCGGAGCGAGGAGACAGACACGTCAAGAACCTCGGCTGCTTCGGCGTAGGTGTAGTTGAAGCTGTGAACCAAAAGCACGGCCGCTCGCTGTTGGGGAGATAACTCTTCCAACGCGGGCACCAAGCCGGGCTCAATCTCAGGCATCCGCCATTCCGGCACCGGTGGTAGTTCCACCGGCTGGGGAGCCTTCAGCCGCTTCTTAGCGAAGTTGAGTCCGACGGTGAACAAGTAGCCGGTGGGATTTTCCATCTCGGCTAGCCGGTCACGCTTGTCCCACCCGACAGCCAAGGCATGGGCGGCGGCATCAAGCCCGACGTCCATGCCCACCGCGGCCACCAACCCTCGTTCGAGCTTTGGCTTGACGTCGGTTAGGACGGTTTCGGTGATCTCCATCGTGTCCATCTGCTAGCTAAAGGCCGAAATAGCTCGATAGGTGTCACAAGTTTCTTCGCGGTTGTTGCTTCGACTAGTTCTAGCCGAGCTAGGTCAGTGGCCGAAAGGCTGCTAGCTGGAAAAGTCGAACTGCTCGAACGCCCGCCGTAGAGCGGCCGACGATGCTGCCCGGGCTTCGTCGCCGCAAGCTAGGGTCATGCCAAAGATTCCGTGGATGACATCGTCAAGTTGGGCTCGCTCAACGGGTACCCCGGCTGCTTCCAACAAGTCGGCGTAGGCCCGACCTTCGTCTCGCAACGGATCGTACCCGGCGGTGAACAGGTACGTCGGGGGCAGGTGGCTGATCAGCTCGGTGCCGCTGGCGGCTGTGGGCACAACCCGTGGGTCGTTGCCGTCGTCGGGCTTGATGTACTGATCCCAGAACCACTTCATCCCCCGGGTGGTGAGGAAGTAGCCGCTGGCGTTCTCGCTGTAGCTGGGGGTCGAATAGTCGGGAGCGATCACCGGATAGATCAAGTGCTGATGGGTAAGCCCGAGACCTTGGCGGGTGGCTTCAATGGCCACGCAGGCCGCCAGGTTACCTCCGGCCGAGTCGCCGCCAACCGCCACCCGGGCTGCATCTACCCCGAGCTCTTCGGTGTTGGCCAACACCCATTCGGTTACTGCCATGCAGTCCTCGAACGCGGCGGGGAAGGGTTTCTCCGGAGCTAGTCGATAGTCGACCGACACGATCACACAGTTGGCGTCGCGGCACATGGCCCGGCACGGCAGGTCGCCGGTCTCCAGATCGCCTAGAACCCAGCCTCCACCGTGGAACCACACCATCACAGGGAGAAGTTCGTCGCCTGCGGCTGCTGACTCGGTCGGGCGATACATTCGCACCGCGATTTCGCCCGCACCGCTAGGGCCGGGAACCGTCTGTTCGCTGATCGACCCGACGTCGGGCAGATGGTCGGGAGCAACTCTAAGGAACACGAAGATCTCCCTCGCTCGCTCCGGAGTCATGTCGGGAAAGTCGGGTATTTCTAGCTCGATCAGTTTGTCCAGCAACCCTTGGCATTCATCTCGCAGCGGTGGTCGCTCAGCTGTTTCAGTGTCGGTCACGGCATCTAGGGTGCTGGCTCATCGCAGGCACGTCAAACCGATAGGCCTCCGATACTCAAGACTTTGCTCTTTATGCCAGCTCCTCAGCACCGAGCGGTTTGAATTTGTCCTTAGCGGTTGGCCTCACCGTTCAGTTCGAATCGATCGGATTTCCGCACTACGATCTCGTTAGCTGAAGGAGAGAGAGTGGTGGAGCGCGGATCAGACTTGCTGGATGGACGGGTAGTGGTGATCACCGGGGGAGGCGCAGGTATTGGCCGAGCAACGGCCGAACTGTTTGCCCGCAACGGCGCCACGCTTGTGGTCGCCGACGTTGACGAGGAAGCCAACCAGGCCACCGCCGCCGCCGTGGCTGACCTCGGGGCACAATCGTTGGCCGTGACGGTGGACGTTTCCCGCGAGGTTGACATCGAGCGGATGATCGTCGCCACCGAAGCCGAGTTCGGTCGGGTCGACGTGCTGTTCAACAATGCCGGAATCATGTTGGCCGACGATGCCGATGCTGTCTCGGCTGAAGACGATGCCATCGACAAGACCTTCGATGTCAACATCAAAGGCGTGCTCTACGGCTGCAAGTACGGCATTCCGGCGTTGCGTCGAGCAGGGGGAGGTTCGATCATCAACACTGCCTCGTTTGTGGCATCAGTTGGAGCGGCCACGCCGCAGATCGCCTACACCGCTTCCAAGGGTGCGGTGCTCTCCATGACCAGGGAGTTGGCTGTCATTCACGCTCGGGAGAACATTCGGGTCAATGCCCTGTCACCCGGGCCACTGCGAACTGAGTTGCTGATGAGCTACCTCGACACCGACGAGAAGAAGCAACGCCGCTTGGTGCATGTGCCGATGGGTCGATTCGGTGAGGCGGCCGAGATGGCCCAGTCCGCCTTGTTCCTTGCTTCAGATATGTCGTCGTACATGACCGGGGCCAACCTTCAGGTTGACGGTGGCCTGACCGCCGCCTACGTCACCCCGGAGTAGCGGGCCGGACGGACTTCGTGCCAGACATCTAAATGAGAGATACTTGATGCCATGAGAATCTTCCGTCTCGGCGTCCTGGCCTGCGACCACATCGACGACCCCGAACTGATCGAGGCGGCCGCCGGCGTCGACTATGGAGAGATGTGCGCCGATCTTGTTCGACGGCATCAGCCCAAACTCGACGTTGAGCTTCAAGTCAAGGTGTACGACGCCGTCAACGATGAACTGCCCGGCCGGCCGGATGAATGCGATGGATGGATCATTACCGGATCACGCCACGACGCCTACCGGGATGACCCCTGGCTGGTGGCACTACGAGACTTCATCGTCCAGCTGTATGAGGCACAGGCTCGAACCGTCGGAATCTGTTTCGGTCACCAGGCGGTGGCTCACGCCCTTGGCGGTCGGTCCGAGCCGGCCGGCTGTTGGAAGGTCGGCCCTCACGAGATGACGGTCGAGTCGACACCGTGGTTCGAAGGCGACACGGTGGCCCTCTACGGGATGCACCGCGACGTGGCATCGTTGCTCCCGCCCGACGGTGTTGACATCGGCAAGGGGACCACGGCCGAGTACCCGATCTTCTTAGTGGCCGACACCATCCTCTGCATGCAAGACCACCCTGAGTTCAGCTACCGATATGAGGCGCAACTCATTGAATCCCGCCGGACCCGAACCGGTGACAACGTGGCCGATGAAGGCATGGCGGCTATGGCCACCCGCGACGCCGACGGCCAGCTTGTGTCGGAGTGGATCACCCGTTTCCTCCTGGACGAACGTCGCGACGTCGAGCGAGCCAGCGCCTAGACGTAAGCCGCTTTCACCCCGGCGGAAATGAGTGCTTGTCGTCGCCGAAATCCGGCCTAGTCCTCGGGCGACAAGGTGATTCGGGTCGACTTAATGGTGGCCTCGCCCCGAACGGCGATCTCCGATTCGGCGGCCACTGAACGGAAGACCCCTTTAGCCATCAGCGATCGTTCTGCCTTTCGACGACGAGTATAAATGTCCATGCGGATCTCGTGGTTACGTTTGGAGCCGGGGTCGGCAGCCACGGCGAACTCAATCAGTTGACAGGCAGTCCTCAGGTCGTCGTTGTCGTTGTCGTTGGCATTGCTGTTGTCATTGTCGTTGTCTCGGCCGTTCTCGCTGTCAGCTTCGGCTAGCGCCATAGCCCGGTCGGCTACTGCGTCGGCGCCGCCAGCCAACATGGCAACCTCTGTGGCCACGGCGGCTCGGGGAGCAGGTTTCAGTGTCTCGGGGTTGCCGTCCCACCACCCGCCATACAGACGCCAGATGTTGTTGACCACAAACTCCGGCTCGTCATAAATCGGACGCAAGAACGGCAGAGCCAGAGCCTCCTCGGCCACAGTGGCCGAGGAGATAATCTCATCCAGCGTGGCTCCAGTGTTCATAGCTGCCAAGACGTCATCAACCAGTTGCTCAAGCACTGAGGCCACCACGTCCACTACCCGGGCAATGCGATCCCGCCCAATGATCGGCAGCCCATGGGCTGGGACCAGCAACTCCGGCTCCTTGGCCGCCATGGCCCGCAACGACTCCGCCCACTCCAGCGGGTAGCGCTGCACCTTCTGCGGGTTGCCGCAGTTGGGGAACACCCAGGTCAGATGGTCACCGCCCGTAATCATGCGGTGCTCGGGAATCCACGTCCAAGTGTGATCATCGGTTTCACCCAGGGCGTGATGATGCTCGAACGTCAGACCGCCGATGTGGTCGGTCAACTCGGTTCGGTATTCGATAGTCGGCAGCAGTGTGTCGTCGGGAACAAACGAGTTGGCCATGCGGGAATCGGCCCGAGCCAACGACGGAGGCAGGCCACCGAACTGGCGAAGGTTGATCGCCTGGTTGTAGCCGTTGGTTCGCTCATAGCGGGCCACCCGGGTGGCCAGGTTCTCCTGAGCCACCACCCGGATAGGGGCATCTCCCCGTTCCGCGGCGTCGGCGCGCAACGAACGGCTGCCACCGATGTGGTCGACGTGACCGTGGGTGTAGACCAGAGTGTTCACCGGCTCGGTCGACCAAGCTCGCATGGCTTGCACGACCCGGTTGCCGGTCATGGCTGCGGACGAGTCGAACGCCACCAAGCCGTCTTCGGTCCGGACCAGCACCATATGGCTAAACGATTCGACCAGGGCGATGCCGTCGCCGATTTCCGAAAGTTCGTTGGTGATCCGGTTTGGTTCGACCTCAAGTCGACCGCTGTCGATCATGCGGGAGGATAGGTCGAGCAGGTCGGAGTTGAACCCTGGGCCTGAGGTCATGGCTTGACGCTACTGGTAAGCCGCTGTCTGTGCCAGAATGAGCCGGGTGATAAACGACAACCCGGTAATCGTTGCCGGCGGCGGCATCGGAGGCCTTGCTCTCGCTCTGACCTGTCACGAACTCGGTGTTCCGGTAGTGGTGCTTGAAGCGGTCGCTGAGCTTCGACCCCTTGGGGTTGGTATCAACCTGCAGCCGAACGCGGTGCGGGAGTTGCAAGCTCTCGGACTTGGCGATGACTTGAACCGGATTGGTGTAGCCACCCGGGGTTGGAGTCTGTATTCACGCCACGGTGGTTTGATTTGGAACGAGCCCCGAGGTGTCGATGCCGGATACCGCTGGCCCCAATATTCGGTGCACCGAGGCGAACTTCAAATGACGCTGTTTCGATCCGCCGTCGAACGGCTTGGTCCGGCCGCCGTCCGCACTTCGGCACGAGTGGTGAGCTATACAAACACCGCTTCCGGCGTGACAATAGAAGTAGAAGACGGCAGCGGTGAACGCGCCACCATGAACGGCAGGGTGTTGATCGGTGCCGACGGCATCCACTCTGCTGTCCGGGCACAGATGCATCCGGGCGAAGGTGAACCGTTGTGGTCCGGACACCTCATGTGGCGGGCCACCACCGAAGCGCCACCGTTCCTCGATGGCGCCACCATGGTCTTGTGTGGGCACGACTCCACCAAGTTTGTGGCTTACCCGATATCCGAAGCCCACCCCAAGACCGGCAACGCCACCATCAACTGGTTGGCCGAGCAACGATTCGACCTATCGGACGGTTACAACAAAGAGGACTACTCCCGTCAGGCCCTAGTGGATGATTTCATCGACATCTACAAGGGTTGGTCGTTCTCGTGGCTGGAAGACTTGGAAACGCTGGTTCGAGGAGCAGAACGTATCTACGAATACCCGATGGTTGACCGTGACCCCCTACCGTTCTGGACCGATCGGTCGGTCACGCTGCTGGGCGACGCCGCCCATGTGATGTATCCAGTGGGCTCAAACGGGGCAAGCCAGGCCGTAGTCGACGCTCGCAAGCTGGGTCGTGCCTTCGTGGATCACGGTGTTGGGGCGGAGGCGCTGGCCGCCTACGAGGACGAGATGCGCCCCGCTACCTCCGAGATGGTTCTACGAAACCGAAACGCCGGCCCTGACTACATCATGCAGATCGTCGAGGATCGATGCCAAGGGGTCTTCGACGACATCTCCGACGTGATGTCGAACGAGGAACTGACCGACTATGCAGCCGGATACAAGAAGACCGCAGGCTTCGCAATCGCCGAGCTGAATGCAAGCCCTGAAGTCATCCCACCGGGATCTCGGGCGGTAGTGAACCAGTGACAGGAAATCAATGAGAAGCCAACTTTTGGTCCGCAGAGGCCTGGAGCCGTCTCCTGATGAACTGAACGAGCCCAGTGTCGACGGCGTCGATGGTGCCAACGGCGTCATGGTTCCCTCTGACGTTGAGCGGGCCGAAACCCACATCGGCGCCGGATCGCTTTGCTGGCTCGACGTAGTCGCTGCCGATGCCGAGTCTCTCGACGCGCTGGGCGAGCGGTTCGGGTTTGACCCGGCGGCCATTGAAGACATTCTCGACATCGAACAGCTCCCCAAATTCGACGACTACAACGATCATCTCTTCGTGGTGCTACACGCCCTCACCTCCGAAGGTGACCGGGTTGACACCATCGAGGTCGATTGTTTCGTTAGCCGCAACCTGCTGGTCACGGTCAGCGCCCAGCCGGTAAAAGGGATCGAGTGGCTGTGGCAAGCCGTGCAAACCCACGCTCATCTCGTGGGCTCCGGCGGGGATGAAGTATTCGCCCAGCTAACCGAAGTCATCGGCCGCAGGTACCTCGAAATCATCGTTGAGTTCGAACGTCGTATCGACGAGATCTATGACGATGCCCTGGCCGCCGATCCCGACGTTCTGGCCGACATCCAGGTGATGCGCCGGGAGGAGACGGCGGTGCGCAAGGTGTTACGCCCCCAACGTCTGGTGTTGGCCAACCTGCGCCGCTCAACCGTGCTTTCGCCCGGGCTTTCCGAAGACGCGGCACCGATAAGTAAGGCGGCCAAAGTCACGCTCGGCGACGCGTTCGACGTTCACAATCAGGTAGTGGAGTCCTTGGCCGAAGCGCGGGCGCTGCTTAGTGATGCCCTGGACACCTATCGGGGCGCGGCGGCGGATCGCCAAGCGACCGCCACCATGGTGTTGGCTGTGTATTCGGCCATTATGTTGCCGCTTACTTTGATCACCGGTTGGTACGGGATGAACATTGCGTTGCCTGGCACGGAGGCCAGTTGGGGTTGGGAGATAGTGCTGGTGGCCATGGTCATCATCGCCTTCGGCTCGTTCGCCGCATTCGTGAAAGCCGGCTTTGTCCGGGCGCCTTCGGTCCGCCAGAGCACGGTGCTGCGTGGCTTGGCCAACGCAGCGCGGGCACCGGTCCGTCCGTTCACCATGTTGCGCAACCCTCGGCGCGATTCTCGACATGCGTCCCAGCGCCGGTAGACGTTCCATGGCAAAACTGAATCGGATGTAAATCTGAATTAATCGTTACCGTTTCGCTCGAATCGACCCAGTATGGTTAAAATCCTGCATACCTGGGTGGTGGAGGGCTGATCCCAGGTTGCACATCGCCCACCACTGAGTTGATCAAAAGGGACAGAGACCCGCGTAATGACAGAGCGCCGACCCATGGGGGGTCTGGAGAACGAGGTCATGGCCCATCTCTGGACATCAGGAAGTCCGGCTACGCCGGCAGATGTTCATCGGGCTGCCGCCCCCGACCTTGCCTACACCACCATCATGACGGTCCTTACCCGATTGTGGGACAAGGGGATTCTTGAACGGGAACGTAAGGGACGGGCCTACGTCTACACTCCTGTCCGAACCGAAGCGGAGCATCGGGCGGCCGAAATGGAACTGACGCTCGACGGCTGCGGCGATCGGCACGCAGTGCTGGAATCGTTTCTACGCAGACTGGGAACGCAGGATCGACGTCAACTGCGGACTCTCCTCGACCAGAGCTGACGACCGAGCTTCAGCCTCCCCCCGGGGCTAGGGGTGCTGGGGTATAGCCGTCCGGCCAAAGCGGCTGTTGAGAAGGTATCCAAACGGCGTCTTCGAAGATGGCTCCCTCCAGATCGGCGCCGCGAAAATCGGCTCCGTTGAGTACCGCCCCGCTCAGGTCGGCTTCGCGAAGGTCGGCGCCGCCAAGCCTGGCATTGGTCAGGTCGGCTCCGTTGAGATTGGCCCATCGAATGAAGGCATCTCGCAAGTCGGTCTGACGAAGTTGGGCGTCGACCAACGTGGCGATGCTTAAGTCGGCCCCCCGTAGGTCGGCTTGTGAGAGGCGGGCCCCGGTCATGTTCCGGCCGGTTAAGACCAACCCCTGCATGTCTTGGCCGACGAGGTAGATCTTGGTGAGATCATCCTTGACCGCAAGTTCGGCGGCTAGATTCTGTCGCACCTCGCGGTCGGCGATGCGTTCGTCCCGTTGGGTTTCGAAGGCGAAGCTGACGCCGGCAACCATACCGCCGACCATCAGAGCCAATGCCGCGTCGCGGATCATGACATCTCGCCACTTGGACCAGAATCGGGTCATGGGACCGTCACTGCTAGTCGTTTCGCTGCGGTGCAGTTCTACCAAACGTTCTGAACGCGCCGCGGCCAACTCGTCCAACCGTTTCCGCCGAAAGCGCTCCTGTTCCTTGGCGGCATCAATCGACATGCTTGGATCCTAGTTTGCGTTTGCTTTTGCTGTAGGTCGCCTGATCTCGCGGCATTCTGTAGGGGTAACAGCGACGTGTATTTATCGTGGCCGTCAACCGTCTGACGCGACGAGAATAAGCCGACTCGATCCAGCGGAGGGAAATGTGGACCTCACAATTGGTACCTTCAACCTGAACAACTTGTTCTCCCGTTGGAACTTCCAGGCCGAGGTTCCGAAAGGCACCAAGCTGGAACAGGTCATCGAGTTCGACTCGGGTGATCAGCGCCGACTCCGCACCTTCAAAGGTCGGGTGGTCTCGGCCAAGGATGCGGGCGACACCGAAGCCATTGCCGATCGGATCAAAGCCATCGACGTCGACGTGCTGGCGGTTCAAGAGGCCGAGAACATTGAGGCCCTCAGGACCTTTAACCGGGAGGCGTTGGGCGGCATGTACCGCCATGTCGTATTGGTGGAAGGCAACGACCCGCGCCTTATTGATGTTGGCTATCTTTCGAGGTTCCCCATTGGCCAGGTGGTTTCCCACCAGACAGAACCCGATCCCGAGCGACCGTTCAAGCCATTGTTCGGTCGTGATTTGTTGCGAGTTGATGTGCTGGCCCCCAACCGCGACCGACGTTTGTTGACGGTGTTCAACAATCACATGAAGTCGAACTTCGTAGACACGTTGGAGCACCGAACGGCTGACGCCCGGGCGGCGCAGCGGGTCCGCAACAACGAGCGACGCAGCCGTCAGGCGGCAGCCACCAAGACCATCATCGAGGCTGAGACTCGCCCGAACTCAAAGTATGTGGTGTTGGGAGACATGAACGACGATCCGGATTCGGAGTTCCTCGCGCCGCTGGTTCGATCGAATCTGAAGTTGGTTGATGCGTTGGCGCACGTGGCCGAGACCCGCCCAGCCAAACCAGAAGCCACCGGACCTCAGCCGGGACCTCGATGGACGAGCCGATACAAGCCGTCAGGCAAGCCGCCGGAGCACCGGCTCTTCGACCAGATTTGGGTGTCGCCTTCGTTGAAGAAGCGTCTAGACGACAGCTTCATCGATCGCCGAACCAAACACGGGGGCAACGGATCCGATCACGACCCGGCATGGGTCATGATTCGGGACCTCTAATTGGCTTGGCCAGATGGATCGGGCGTTGTCGCAGGCTCCAGCGCGGCCATGACTTCGGCAATGATCTCCGACCTTGGGGGCATGCCGGGGATGTTCTCCGGGGGGTCAGGGTTGTGGCCCGCTCCGATTTGATGGAAACGGTCCATGGCGAGCTGAACAAAGTCGGGGTGGGGGAAAACCCAGAATCGGTCGGCATTGATGGCACCGAGAACCAGGTCGGCTACTGCCGCCGGTTGCATGCCTTCGTCGATGGCTCGCCGCACATGGCCTTGCATCGTTTCCTGGATGATGTCAGCCGTGGGTGCCGCGCCGAGCTCGCTCGGCCAGTTACGGTCGGCGTCGATAATGCCGGTTCGCACCCAAGCCGGACACAGGCAACTGACACCAATTGGTAGGCCTGCTGTTTGCATAGTGTTGTAGAGGTTCTCGGTCAAGGCCACCACAGCGTGTTTGCTGGCGTCATAGGCGGCAGAGAATCCGGGCATGAGTCCGGCGATCGATGCCGTGTTCACGATGTGGCCTTCCCCGGCGGCAAGGATATGAGGCAGAAACGTTCGGACGCCGTAGACAACGCCCCAGAGGTTGACACCCATAGTCCATTCCCATGTCTCGAGGGGGCCGCTCCACGGATCACCGGAGGCTGCCACTCCGGCGTTGTTGCACACAACGTGTACAGCCCCGAAGCGATCGACGGCCTGCTCGGCCAGTGCCTCAACGTCGGAGAGTTTGCTGACATCGGTGCGAACGCCAAGCGCGTCGACGTCCTCGGAGCGAAGTTGATCGACGGCTTGAGCTAGTGCGTCCTCTTGCACATCTGCTAGTACAACCTTGCACCCAGACCGACCGAACGCATCGGCTAAAGCTCGCCCAATACCGCTGGCTCCACCGGTTATTACGACAACCTTCTCTGCGTTGAGGTCCACTTGTGGAGCCTAGGCTGGCCTGGTGGTAACAGAGGAACCAGGGTTCCTGACCCGAACCCGCCGCCGACTAACACGAACTGGAGACGCTGCGCTCAAGCGGTTCCAGCGTCATTCCCCCGAACTCCCCGAACGCGACGCCAAGCGGCTCGCCGACTCCATTGAACGATGTGTTGATCCGACGACGGGTGAGATGGTGGCCAGGGCCGAGGCCGACGAGATCGGCGCTCGATACCGCACGCTGGACGAAACCGGCCGACGCAACTTCTTCGAGTTGCTAGCCAACTCGTTCGGTCGCGACGAGGACGCGGTTGAGGAGGCGATCGGCCGCCGGGCCGAGATCTCCACCGGAGAATCGCCAGACGTCGACGAGTTGCTGGCAGTGGAACGCCAACTGCGCCGAGCCCTGGTCGCTCCACGGGAGAATCTGTTCCGACGGTTCAACGGGCTGGACGACGGCGTGAAGTTTGTGGTCGACCTGCGCGATGACCTTCGGGACTTCCGCAAAGGCGACGGCTATCCGCCGCAGTTCCGGGCTATGGACGCCGAGCTGCGGGATCTGTTGTCGTCATGGTTTGATGTCGGCAATCTGGAACTGCGCCGCATCAGCTGGGATACTCCGGCGTCGCTCCTGGAGAAGTTGATCGCTTACGAGGCTGTCCACGAGATCACGTCGTGGAACGATTTGAAGAATCGTTTGGAGGACGACCGCCGCTGCTACGGATTCTTTCACCCCGGCATGCCGGACGAGCCGCTGATCTTTGTCGAGGTGGCGCTGGTCAAAGGGCTGGCCGGGAATTTGATCGAGCTGCTGGACACCGAGTCACCGACCGGTTCGCCTGATGACGCCGACACCGCCATCTTCTATTCGATCTCCAACTGTCAACCGGGACTGGCCGGTGTGAATCTCGGCAATCTGTTGATCAAACAGGTGGTTACGGCCTTGCTGACCGAGCTTCCACACCTGAAGATGTTCTCCACGCTGTCGCCGATTCCCGGCCTGCGGTCCTGGCTGGAGGAGCGAACCAACGTCTTGCCGTCGACGGTGTCGGCCGCCATGAGCGACACGACTTGGGTGGATGATCCAGCCCGGGTAGAGGCCCTGCAGGAGCCGTTGCTTGAACTGGCGGCCCGCTATCTTTTGACGGCCAAGCGTGGACAGCAGACCCAGGATCGGGTGGCCAACTTTCATCTCTCCAACGGATCACGGGTGGAGCGAGTGAACTGGCTGGCTAACCCGACAGCGGTCGGTCTGGACCGTTCAATGGGGATCATGGTGAATTACCGGTACGTTCCCGAAGACATTGCCCGCAACCATCACCTGTATCTGGCTGACGGTGAAATCTCGGCTCACTCTTCGGTACGGGCGTTGATCGACCAGTAGTTTCGCCCTGTCGCTAACGGAAAGGCCATGGTCAGCTTCGGACTGTGGAGCAAGTGGCCTGCGAACGAGGGTGACTTGTAATACCTAGAGGTGCTATGTATCGTGGCTCTATGTATCATGGTTCTGGGTCTCGTGGTTCTGGATCTCGTGCTTCTCGGGAAGGTGTTAAAGATCCCGATGGTCAGACGGCAATCGGTAAAGACCTGGTTGCGGCGTCCGCTGTTCCCCTCGTGCTGGGGATTCTGGCCGAAGGCGAAAGCTACGGCTACGCCATCTCAAAACGGGTGAGTGAGCTGTCCGACGGTCGGCTCGACTGGGCCGACGGGATGATGTATCCCCTGCTCCATCGACTTGAACGCCTCGACTACATCGAAGCGGAATGGCGCAAGCCACAAGACGGGGGCAGGCGACGTAAGTACTACCAGCTGACCGCCGAAGGTCAGCGGGCGCTCAGCGATCAACATCAGCAGTGGACGGCTGTGACCGAAGCGCTGGCCTCTGTTTGGGGTGGCATGTCAAAGCTGGGTGAGGGTCCAGTGGTGGGCTGGACCTAGCCGCCAGATTCAGGGCCAGATTTGTGTCGAGGAGTGAGATGTCAGAGGTAGATGTGACGGCGAATGCCGGGGTCAGGAGTGCGGGGATGGATGACGAGCCGCGGCTGGAAATGAACACGGAGGTGGAGGGGCAAATCTCCCAATGGCGTCGCTACGTCAGCGCCCACCCCACGGTGGCCGGTGCCGACGTTGAGGAGTTGGAGGATCACCTCCGAGCCCAAATCGACGATCTGCGTAGCGTTGGCTTGGACGACAGCGAAGCGTTCCTGGTCGCCGTCAAGCGAATGGGCCGCATGGATGACATGTGGCGTGAGTTCGCCAGCGAACACTCCGACCGTTTGTGGAAGCAGCTTGTCCTACCGAGCGGCCACGCATCGACCTCGGCCGGAGATCGCCGCGGGCTCATGGCCGCCATCGCAACGGCTGTGGCCGCCGCGTTGGCAGCCAGCGCCTTGGTGAATGGCATCGGCACCGACTTCGGCAGCGACCCCGAAGGCCTGATCCCCCGAAACATCGTGTTGGTGATCATGGCCTTTGTCGCTGTGTTCCTGGTCATCAAGCGCCAGTTGACCGGTTGGCCGGTGGCTGCAACCGCAGCCGCCTTCGTCGCGTCCTTTGCCGCAACAAATCTGTATCCCTTTAGCTTCGTTGATGGCCACACCGCTGCTCTGACAGCCATCCACCTGCCCATCATGTTGTGGTTCGCCATCGGACTTCTCTACGTGGAGGGCAACTGGCGGGATCACGCCAAACGGATGGACTTCATTCGGTTTACCGGCGAGGTGTTCGTGTACTACACGCTCATGGCGTTGGGTGGCGGCGTTCTGCTGGGTGTCACCGCAGGGGTGTTCGCCGCCATCGGCCTGGACCCCGAGAGCTTCGTCGCCCAGGTACTGCTTCCCGGTGGAGCGGCGGCGGCGGCGATCATTGCCGTTTGGCTGGTGGAGATCAAGCAGGGTGCCATCGAGAACATCGCTCCGGTACTGACCAGGGTGTTCACTCCGCTGTTCGCCCTCATCTTCATCGGGTTCCTGGTAACTGTGGCCGTCACTGGCCGAGGTGTAGACAACGATCCCGACGTGTTGATTCTGTTCGATCTGATTCTCGTGGTCGTACTCGGTCTTCATCTGTATTCGCTGTCGGCCCGCCAGCCCGGCGACGAACCTGGACTGTTCGACTACATGCAATTGGCCCTGGTGGTTTCCGCCCTGCTGATTGACATGTTGGTGATGTTCGGAATTCTCGGCCGCATCTCCGAGTTTGGGTTTAGTGCCAACAAAACAGCGGCGCTCGGCGAGAACCTGGTGTTGCTGGTCAACCTAGCGGTGGCGGCCTTTCTGAGTCTCGGGTTCGTGCGTCACGCCCGTTCGGCCATGGACGTCGAAAGATGGCAGACGTCGTACACCCCCGTCTATCCGGTTTGGGCCGCCGTGGTGGCGTTCGTCTTTCCGGTGGTGTTCGACTTCGTCTAGCCGGACGCGACAGGACCCGGCGGTAATGGCGCCGGGTCCCGTCTGTTGCTGACGAACGTGTTCTGTCGAATCGCCCTCTACTTGCGAGTGCTACTTGCGAGTGCTACTTGCGAGTGACTGTCAGCTCGGCGACTGGGCCACTCCAGTCGAACTTGTCTTCGAGGTCACCGACACCCTGGATGCCCTGGTGGCGACGGACAACGCTGTTTTCGGCCAAGGCTGGGTTGGACTCACCGGTGCCAAGGCCTGAACCCAACTGGCAGAACGGGGCGGGAACCAGATCAGCTCGACGCTCGGTGTTGATTTCGGTGCCGGCGTCGTAGCCCTGGAGGCGGTACTGCTTGGCGGCATGTCCCTTGGGCAGCGCCTTCGAGTCCAGCCCGGCAAATCCGTCGTTGGTGCAGATCAACATGGAAACGATGCTCAGGCGGTCAGCCGAGGTGGTGAACTCGAAAGTGACCGAGCCCCCGGGAGGAATCGGAGCGTCGCCTCCGATACCGCTGTCGCCAATTCCCGCAGCATCAACCGCACCGGCGATTTCAGCGGCCAGTACTGGGACACCACCGTTCTCGGCTACCGCTTGAACGCCGGGGCTGGCCGGGCGGTTGACCTGAAACAGTGATGCGTCCTTGGTGTGGGCGGCAAAGTTCGGTGGAGTGAGGTAGTTGCCGGTTGTGTTGGTGAGCGTCGCCTCATAGGTGACCTCACCTCCGCTAGCGGCCGCACCGCTGGCCGCAGTGGCCAAGGCCAGCGCGGCTGCCATGACGGCGGCCGCGATCTTCAATGGTGTTCCAAGCTTCTTCACAGGAGCGAACCTTTCTTTCTGAGTCTTATTCTGTTGGCTTCCCTACCTCGTGCTGGTCAAAGCTACGAGAGGTCCCTAACAGATCGAGAAACAGCCCCGCAAGGCACACACAAGAAACGCGAAACCAACCGGTGTCGGCTGGTTATGGCGGGTGGCTCGGCCCAGTTGATGGATTCTCGGCCGGGACTGTCTACCTATCAGGGTCGAAGTTGCGGAGAATCCACCAGCCGGTTCCGGCCAGCGTTGCCGCCGCCAATCCGTTGATCATGGCGAACCACAGCTTGGCCAGAGCGTCGCTGAAACTGAACACCAAGGTGTACAGAGTTGAACCGACACCAAGCGCTGTCACCGCGAGTGCCGCCTGGCGAACCGCCTTTATCACCCCGGTCGACACCGAGCCGCTGGGAGACAACACGACGATAAGCACGCAGGCCAACGTCAGCATGCCAACAGTGGAACCAATCGGAGCGAAAAATCGACCGGCCAGCGAAGCCGTAGTCCATGCTCCGGTGGCCTCTTCGATCAGTTGGAAGACACCCGCACCGACTCGTAAGGCGATGGCGATGAGGATCCCGACGATGGCGATTTCTCGGGCCTCATCCCGCGACACGGTCATAGAACGGTCACGCTATCGGGAACCCTCTCGAGGCGCCCGCCACCTGTGCCGGCGTCCCCGACTTGCGACTGAAAATGGCGGTCGGAGAGCACCTTCAACCGAGTCCGTCGCAAGCTAACATAGTTGGCCTGAATGTGGCGAAAACCACACTGAACAAGGGGGTTTTGGGCCATATGAACTATCGGGAAATTTGGGTCACACCTTTACACAGCAGATGTACCCAGCCGTTAGTCTGCAGGACAGGGGATCATTACACTCTGAGGAGGCGGCAAGCAACTAGGTGGCGCGAACCGGACAGTAACGAGTGTACGTAGGCAAGCACGTGCGTCGTTATTTTGGGCGATACGGAGAACGCGTAGTTAGGCGATGGTGGGCTAGTGAACGAGCCAGCGGGTAGCTCTCGAACACAACCAGCCAAGTCGTAGTTCCGTAGCAAGGAAAAGGCTGATGACAACGACAACGAGCGGTCGCAGGATCGAGAATGTCCGGCGGCTCCGGGCCGTCTCACCTGACGATCTTGTGCCGGTATCAGAGGCAGATCCTCTGATAATCCAGGCCGCACCCGATCTCCAGATTGTCTACACCGATACCGCTGATCTGGCTGTGGACGTCCTGGTACCCAGGGTTGAGCCACTGTCGCCCGGACTGAGCGAAGCGGCCAAAAGGGCTTTCGACATATCCGTGGCCCTGGTGGCGCTGACCCTCACTCTGCCAGTGTGGATTGTTGTCGCTCTGGTCACTGTCATTGAGCGTCGGGGACCCGCCCTGTACGCCCAGGAGCGGATTGGGCGCCATGGTCGCATGTTCCGCTGCTGGAAGTTCCGCACCATGCGTCCCGATGCCGACGACGTGTTGCAAGCGGTGCTCGACGCTGACCCGGTGTTGGCCCAGGAGTGGGCTGAGAGCCACAAGCTCACCCGAGACCCCAGGGTCACCCCGCTGGGGAGAATCCTTCGCAGGTTTGATCTCGACGAGATCCCACAGTTCATCAATATTCTTCGCGGGGACATGAGCGTCGTCGGACCCCGCCCGGTCGTGTTAGCTGAGGCCCCCAAATTTGGGGAGCTGCTTCCGACCGTGTTATCCGTCCGCCCCGGCTTGACCGGGCTGTGGCAGGTATCGGGTCGTAACGAAATGACCTATCGTGAACGAGTCGAGCGGGAGGCTTCCTACGTGCAAACCCGTTCCTTCGGGGGCGATCTGAGTATCTGCCTCAGAACCCCGGTCACCTTGCTTCGACGGAACGGTGAGCGGTAGAACGTTATGGCGGACAACTATCCAGACAGCCCCCTTGTCACGATCGTCATTCCTTGTCGCAATGAGGAAGCGTCCATCGCCGAATGCCTGGACTCGATCTCATCTCAGACAATCACCGATACCGAGATTCTCGTTGTCGACGGGCGCTCAACTGACACCACCCGCGACATCGTTCTTGCCAAAGGTGAGGTCGACAACCGGATTCAACTGCTCGACAACCCCAAGGGCATCGTTCCCGGCGCTTTGAATGTGGCTCTCGACAAGGCCAAAGGAAAATGGTTGGTCCGAGTTGATGCCCACTGCACTGTCTCCGACGACTATGTCGAGCGCCTGGTGTCACTGCTCGAAACCGGGGTCGGTGGCGCCGGTGGCCGCAAAACGGGTGTTGGCAAGACCATCACTGGCAAGGCCATTGCCCTGGCCATGTCATCCAAGGCCGGTGTCGGCGGGTCCGCCTACCATCACGCCGAGACCGTCCAATACGTGGATCACGTTCCGTTCGGGGCGTATCCGGTTGAACTGGCCCGCTCAGTCGGAGGCTGGAACGAACGGCTCTCGGTCAACCAGGATTTTGAGTTCGATCAGCGAATCAGGGCCGAGGGCCGCGAGCTGATTCTTGACCCGTCGATTGTCATCGACTGGGAGAACCGTCAAAGCTTCGAGGCTCTGGCCCGCCAGTACCACCGTTACGGGCGGGGTAAAACAAGGGTGATGCAACTTCATCCGGGCAGCATCAAGGTCCGCCATCTGGTAGCCCCCATGTTCGTGGTGGCCATCGTCGCTGCGGTCATGCCCTGGCGTTGGAAGTATCTTTCGGTGGCTCGGGGCCTCCTGGCCGGCAGTTATGCTTCTGTGATCGCCGCCGCCGGGTTAGCGGCCGGTAAGTCGCTTCCCCGCCGCCAACGTTGGCGGGTTGCTGCCAGCCTGGTCATCATGCACATTGCTTGGGGTCTGGGTTTCTGGCACGGCATGTACGATCTGGTGGCCGGACAGGCCGACAAGGCCATTGTTGATGCCGATCGACTTGGCTCCGGTTCACCCACCGTCGAGTAGCCCTACTCGCTAGCCCTGGGCTTAGAAATGCGGGTCCCGCGCAGTGGCGCGCCGGTACTCTTGCATCGGTGTCGAACAACAAGATGCGTGAAGATGAAGTGGACATTGACTCGTCGCTGGTCGAATTCCTCATCGAGACACAGTTCCCCGAGTATCGGGGTTTGCAGGTTGAGCGGGTCGACTCGGCTGGAACCGACCACGCCATGTACCGGCTTGGTTCGGAGCTTGTTGTCCGTCTCCCGCTGGTTGCTCGAGCCGAGCGTCAGGTTCACCTAGAGCAAGACTGGCTGCCCGTTCTTGCAGCCAAGGTGCCACTGCCGATTCCTGTGCCGGTCGGTCGGGGAGTGCCGGGAGACGGTTTCGACATGCACTGGTCGCTCTACCGCTGGCTGGACGGTGCCAATGCCTTTGATGCGCCAATCAGCGACCGTCGAGACGCCGCGGTTGCGCTAGGTCGGTTCGGTGCTGCGCTTCGTCGAGTCGATACCGGCAATGGGCCGCCGTCGTTTCGTGGCGGTCCGCTGGCGGCCCAAGAAGCCGATGTGATGGCGGCAATCAATGACCTCGGAGCTGACGGCACCGTTGACACGGAGGCGGCGTTGAACGCCTGGCAGAGCATCATTCGACTTCCCCAATGGGACAGGGCCCCGGTCTGGACACACGGTGATCTGCTTCCTGGCAATCTCTTGGTTCGAGACGGACGACTCTGCGCTGTCATCGACTTCGGATGCGTTGGAGTGGGCGATCCTGCATGCGACATGATGGCCGCCTGGACGGTTCTGAGCGCGACCGAGCGTGACGTCTTTCGCCAGTACTCGGAGGTTGACGATGCCACCTGGGCGAGAGGTCGAGGCTGGGCGTTTGGCTTCGGTCTGATGGCCTACCACTATCACCAGGTTGGGAATCCGGTTCTGGCTGCCGTCGGCCTGCGCTCGATATCGGAGTCCCTGCCCGAGTTTGCCAGTTAGACGGTGACCACGGGTTGTTGCCGGGTCTTGGCCGTCGCCGGTCCGATTTCACGCCCGTAGCCCGCTTCGCCTCTAAGCAGATCGAGGTAGGTGTCGTGGTCGCATAGAACATCGCCGGTGTTCCCACCTCGAACGGTACCGTCCAGCCGAGCGTCGGTGAGTTGCTGCTCGGGACTGATGTCAAGGATCTTTGAGTCGCCGTGCGAGATCGGCCTGCCGGTGACGACATAGTCGCCTTGAGGTATGAGGCGCGCTGCGGTGAGGCGCCGTCTACCGGCTAACAGCTCGGCGATCAGAAGGTCGGCCAGGTCGATGATGAGTCGCCCGCCCATTTCCTTGCGGTGAGCGGCGGCAGTTCGAAGCGTCGATGAGCCGCCCATGGCGTGCACGATGTGGGGGTCGAAACGGAACAGGGCAATTCTGGTCGCCATTCGATTTCGTAGCTGATGGAGGAGTTCGCTGTTCGAAGCACCGATGATGTCCCGAGACTTCAACCGACGAATGTCGGGCCAGATGCTAATGGTCCCGACTACGCCAAGGTCGATGTTGTCGCTAAGAGTTTCCCGGGTGAACTTGGTTTGCTTGCGACCCTTTCGTACTGCCATTCCCTCATCGGTGATGATTGCTACCCGCAGCGGGAGATAGTCCGACGCCTGCTGACTAGCCATTCGGGCGGCGTGAAACAGCAGAGCCACAAAACTCCAGCGTAAACGCCCGTAAATGTCGTGTAGAAGCAGACCGGTGGACAGGTACGCCACCATCATGAAGATGAGTGACTGCCCGATGGTGGTGTGCCGTATCCGCATGAGGGCCACTCCGGTGAAGGCCAGGAAGGCGAACCAGGCGGTCAAACCAACCAGGCCTTCCTCCGCCATCACCTCCAACGGCAGAGAGTGTGCCGACAGTTCCCGACCCCGATCGTCGAGCCCGAAGGCGCGGGAGTACTCGAGGTATCGGTCGTTGTAGGCGCCATACCCGACACCCAAAACCGGGTTGTCTTCGAACATTTCGACCGCCGAGAGCATGACGCTGACTCGCCCACTGGCCGAACTCTCGATGGACGTGTTTGGGTCGAACAGAGCCGGAAGATCAGCCAAGCTAGAAAGTCGGTCCCGGACCCCGAACGGTCCCAACACCAACATCAGAACCACCAACGCGACCAGCGACCACTGCCGAGGTGAGGGCTTGGCTAAGACCACGGCGACTAGCATGACCACAGCCAAAGCCAGGAACGCAGTGCGAGAAGCTGTTTGGGCGACGGCAAAGCACATGAACAGCAGGCCGCCGCGATAGATGATTGTGCGGAACAGCGTGGCTTGCCGTTTCAGCCAGCCGAGGCCGATTGCACAACCGATGGCCATGACCAAAACCTGGCCGTACTGGTTGGCGTCATCGCGGAAGGCGCCGGTGGCCCGGTTGGCGTCGCCCTCAATGCCGGCGATTTCCTCTGTGCTCCAGCGAGCGAACCCGAGGAAGTCCTGCTCGGTCAGGCCGGTGGCGACCTGGAGTGTGGTCAAGAAGCCAAGCAGGCTGGTTCCGACCACGAAACCCTGAAGCAGCGCCATCATTCCTGACTCGCGACGGGCCACGACCAACACGGCGACAGCAAGGAACAAGTTGATCAGCAGGCGATTGCTGGCCTCGATGGAAATCTCGGGTTGGCTGGCGACAAACGGCCCGGCCAAAGCCGATGCCACGGCAATAGCGGTGGCCACGGCAACACCCAATGGCAGCGATCGGGGTCGCCGCAACCGGGGTAGCGATGCCATCAGCTGAAGCAACCCGAAACCAAGAGCGGCGGCGGCCAGAATGTTGGTGTATTCCTCGACACCGAACCGCTGACGAAGGACGTCGGCAGCGTTGGTGGCCAAGGTAAAGCCGATCAACCAGGCCGTTCTACGAGGCGACGTAACCGTGGCCATCCCAAGGCCCAAGGCGATCGGGACAAGCAGTAGTAGCCAGATCACGGAACGACTCCGCTAGCGGTCTCTACGGACGCCGGGCCAGGGGCAGATCGGTACGCTCATCGGAGCCACCGAACAGCGCCAGCCAAAGCATGAAGGCTCCGATGGCGGCGGCGATCATGGCGGCGATGACGATAACGGCCGTGCCCGGACGCCCAGAAGACTCGGGGATGGTTGCCGGCGTAACGGTGGTGATCTGGAATACCGGGTGTGATTCGGCGAAGGCCAGGCGAAGCTCATCGGCAATGGCGTCGGCGTAAGCGATGGACAACGTGTCCTCTGGGCCGGTGACGGTAATGTCGACCAAGTGGCTAGTGAGAACCTGAAGCGCTTCGACTTCGTAGTCCTCCATTTGAACCTCGGTTACACCCAGGCGCTCCTGGGCGGCGGTGGTGACCGAACCGCTGTTGGCCACACCAGCTAAGGTAACGACAATCGGGCCGCGGTCGATCGAACCGAGGATGTCGACCACCTCGCGATTGTCTTCGACCGTTGATGCCGGTTCGAGCTGCACGACGGCGGTTGCGCTGAAGCGCTCTCCCTGACCCGCCGCCCAAATCCAGGCCAGCAGGCCAACAATGAGCGCGGCGGAAAGAACAAAGATGGCAGCGGTGGAAGTGCGACGAGATCCGGGCTGTCGACTCGACTTTGTTGTCATACCGGTCGATGGTAGTGACCTGGCTTGCCGCTGACCGAACTGATCGATGGCCTCTACCGGACTCCGCATGAAGTCGTCCGGCCGGGATCCCATCCCGGCTAGCGATTCGCCTGTTGCGCTCATAGTATGCTCCACCGCTTTGTAGCCGCCCGGCCCTGTGTGGTCACCGGCCTGAAGCACGCGTTACCTGCGACGCGCGCCAACGGGCTCCTTCGCTAAGTATATGGTTCCGTGTTTGCGATGGCGTAAGTCGGCGGGGTTGGAGATGCGGGCTGATTCACCCAAAAAACTCGGCAATTCCGCTGTTCTCCGCCTACGCCTAGGTAGAGGATCCCGGTCGGGTGGCGTAGGCCGCACTCAGGTGGTCGAGCATGGTGTTGGCCCATGTTTCGGCGTTGAAACGTTTGGCTACCAGCTCGGTGGCGCGCTGGACCTTGTCGTGCCGTGCGTCGTCGGTGAGCGCGTGGATGATGGCGTCTGCCACCGTCTTCGGATTGTTGTCATCGATCAGGTATCCGGCTTGTCCGTCGATCACGCTGGGTATGTCACCCACAGCGGTGGCCAGAACCGGAAGGCCGGCTTCCATGGCCTCCAGCAGCGCCACCGGTAGACCCTCCCACGACGAGGGAAGTGCGAACAGGTCGGCGGCGGCCATGACCCGGCGAACGTCGTCGCGGGTACCGATGAGGTGAACGTGTTCGGAAAGACCGAGCGTGTTGACCTGATTCTGCAGTTCGGCTTCGAGATCACCTTGGCCGGCGATGATCAGCTCTGCGTCGGGGATCTGCTCCAGCACGACCGGCATGGCGGCGATCAGGTTGTGCTGAGCCTTCTGTCGGTTGAGCCGAGCTACGTTCAAGATCATAGAGCCAGCTGAGTTGGTCATCAGTTCGGACCGAACAGCGGCTCGTTCATCCTCTTGAAGCACAGGGCCGGGAGCCACAGCATTGGGCAGCACGTGAATAGTGACGTCTGGCAGGAATTCCTGGCGGGCCTGCTGAGTCCGTGGGCCAACAGCCACCACCCTGGCGGCCAGTCGTTGCAGAGCGAATCGCTCCGCTTTGCCGTGGTAGAAGTGATCGTCAGCGTAGGTGCGTTCGTTGTGAAGAACAGCAACCGAACCCTTCCCGGCGATCCGTGCAGCCAGCGACCCGATCACGTTCGGGCCGACCAGGTTGGTTTGAACAACGTCGACGTCTCGCAGGTCCCGGGCCAGCCTGAGAAGCCGAGGCACGTCAACCATTCGCCGGGCGTGATGAACCCGATAGGGGAGGTTGAGATTTGTCAGGTACTGCTCAATTTCCGGCGTGAGCGGCTTGAGGAAGAACAGGGTCAGGCTGTGGTCGGTAGTGGCCACATGGTCGGCGAAGGTCCTCAGCAAAGCCTCCGCGCCGCCGTCAGGCCGCAGACCTTCCATAATCACCGCGATGCGCATCGTGCTATCCCGATCGGCACTATTTGTCCGCGACCTTGAGTCGTGTGCCGCCAGTTTGAATTGTTTTTCATTTACTTGAACTGAATCCGCCGTCAACTGTCGCCCTTACCTGTCGTAGGTTTCAGGGCATGCCCTAAAACTCCCATTGTTAGTTCGCCACCTGCGCCTGTCGCCCGAGTCCGGCCCTGGCGAAGGTAATGCCTTCGTTCACCAGGTCCCGATCGAACAAATACATGGTTCCGCCATAGGCCGCTGCGCCGGTCACCGTCAGCGCGACTAGCTGAATCAGCGGGTTCCACGAAACAATTACCGTGGCCATCGGCCACGTCACCGCCGCCATGACCGCACCGGCGATCAGGGGCGTTCGATATGGTGCGGTTAGCTCCGAAATCTTCATACCGATGACTTTCGAAGCAACGATGACTTGGAAGATCGACACGATGGTGGCGGTGACGGCCTGAGCAATAGCCACGCCGTTGATGCCGTACCGCACGGCCACTATCAGAATTGGAACAACAAACAGGGCCCTGACGATGCCAATGATGTTGAGCAGTCCGGGGCGGCCGTAGCCCTTGTACAGGTCCCCGATGTTCTTGGTTAGAGCGGTGGCGGTCAAGGCCAACGCTAACCAGCGCAACGGTTCAACCGTGCTGATGACTTGATCGCCGAACGGAACTTCAATCCACTTGTCGCCCAGGGCCACTCGAACAAGAGGTTCAGCGACAATGGCCATACCGACCCCGGCCGGAACGACAATGGCCGAAACCAGCCGCAGCATCTTGCGCAGCGCCAAGCGACCCTTCTCTTTGTCGTCTTGGAGTTGGGAGAACAACGGGAAGGCCACCTTGGCCGCAACCAGGTTGATGCCGTCGATCAGAAGCTCGGGCAGTCGGAAAGCCATCGTGTACACGCCGAGAGCCACCGTGCCGATTCCCCGGCCGATGAGCAGATAGTCGACGTTCTTGTTGACCGCCCCCAAAATGTCGATCAACGTCATCTGAGAACCGAAGCCCAACAGACGCTTGGTGCCGTCAACCGGGTTGGACATGGCGGCCAGGCGCTCCGGACGCCACGGGTTGACCAGCCAGAACACAATCGATCCAAGCAATGCCCCGACAAGATGACCCCACACCAAGCTCCAGACCCCAAAGCCGGCCAAGGCCAAACCAATGGTCAGCAACGCCTTGCTGAAGGCGGTCACGGTTTCGGCCACGGTGACCGATCGCATCTTCAGATCTCGTTTGAGAAGAGCGTCGTGCACGGCACCAACGCTTCGGATGAGGAAGACGAACCCGAGACCCCGAACGATGGCGGTGGCCGAATCCTCGTTGAAGAAGTCGGCGATCAACGGTGCTGCGAACCATGTCGTTGCCGTCATCACCACACCGAGACCGATGTTGAGCCAGAAGGCCACGGAGGCCAGTCGACGGTCACGTCCACTCAAGTTGATGACGGCTGAAGCAATCCCGAAGTCGTTGAGGAACTGGAGGTACCCGATCACCAGGAGCCCGATGCCGAATAGACCGAACACCTGAGCGTCGAGAACGCGACCGAGCACAATGGTGCTGACCGCCACGATCCCCTTGCCGGCAACCAGCGAGACTCCGGTCCACATCGTCCCGGTGCTGGAGCGCTCGGTCAGGCTGGCCGACTGGGTGTTGGTCAAGGCTTGGCCCTCGATCGACCCAACGTCTTGTACTCCTGGGTGAGAGAGTCGGCGGTTGAGGTAAGCGAGTAGCGTTCGACCACTGCACGCCGGGCCTTGCGGCCCAGGTCAATTCTGGCTCCAGGGTCGCTAAGGAGCTTGACGATCCGGTCGGTAATGTCTTCAACTACATCTTCAGGCGTACGGTTCGGCCCTTCCGGTCCGACAATCTGACCGTCGACATCGTCGGTCATAACGTCGGCTACACCGCCCACATCGGTTACTACACAAGGGCAGCCTGAGGCCATGGCCTCCAACAGAGCGTTGGAGAGACCTTCGGCCGACGACGCCGAAACATACACATCGGACCAACGCAAAATGGTGGGAACGTCTTCGCGGCGGCCGAGGAAGCGCACATTGGCTAGGCCATCCAACTGAGGCGACAGCGGCCCCTCACCGACGACATACAACCAGGCATCAGGGTGGTTGCTAAGAACCCGGTTCCAGGACTTGGCCAACTCAATGACCCGCTTCTCCGGTGAAACCCGACCGACAATGACCACTACCGGGGCTTTGGGCCAGTCATCGAACACGTCTCGACGGGCAGTCCAATGGGCTCCGACGTCGGTGTTACCTGTGGCGGCTACCGACGTCGGCGGTTTGAATCGCTCAGTGTCCACTCCGTTGGGGATGAAGACTCTACGACCGCCGTCGATGCCGCGATCAGACAACTCGTGCTCCAAGTCGTGGCTGATGGCCACGAACTTGGTCACGCTCCGCTTGAGCAGCCCGAGTCGGGCTTTGCCCAATGGTTTCTCGGCTAGTCGATTGAGGTCACCCAGTTCTCCGGAACGGAGAAGCTTGGTCATGTACGGGGTGCCGGTCACTAGCCGGTTCAAGCCGGCGGTGAGTGACGGTGTGAGCGTGTCGTAGGCATGGACCACATCTGGGCGCGACCTGACCAAATGCCAAAGCGTGCCGAGCACGAACATGATCGACTGCATGGGCTTGGGGCCAACACACTTGACTCGAACCACTCGCGCCCCGTTCAGCGTCTCAGTGGGTGGTTGGCCCGGTCGGGAGCGGGTGTAGACAGTTGGTTTGATGCCCCGGTCGATGAAGAGGGGGTTGAGGCTGTGTAGCTGGCGTTCCGCTCCGCCCACGGTTGGCAGGTAGTTCTGGATCACCATGGCCACGGTGACGGGCTCGGTTTGACGTTCCGGGTTTGAGGACATGGCCATAGGTCAGTTCTCCGTTGGCGGTGGTGTTGAGGGCAGAGCACGAAGACCTTGCTTGTTGTTGCTCCGGATGATGCGATCCATCGAGTCGACGGTCTGGTTCAGGTCGAACTGTTCAACCACCCGTTGGCGGCCGGCGTCGGCCAGGCGTTCGCGTAGGTCGTGATCGGTCAGCATCCGTTCGAGGGCATCGGCCAGGTCGGCGGCGTCGCGCTCGTCGGCCAACAGGCCCGTCACGCCGTGCTCAACCAGTTCGGGGATGCCCGAAACCCGGGTGCTGATAACCGGCACACCTAACGCCATGGCCTCCATAAGCGCTACCGGAATACCGTCCTTGCGTCCATTGTCCAAAACCACCGAGGGCAGAGCGAACACGTCGGCTTGACTCACGATCTTGATGACTTCGTTCACCGGCCGGGCACCGTGAAACACGATCTGATCGGCCACGGGCGAGGCGGCGGCTTGAGCCTCCAGGCTTTCTCGCAGCGGCCCGTCGCCGACGATTTCCAAACTCATATCGATCCCACGTTGGTGGAGAATCTTGTGTGCCTCGATGAGGTAGGTGTGTCCCTTGTAGTCGCGAAGTCCGGCGACTACTGCCACCTTGGGCGGCTGGTTGGCTGGAGCGGTCGCTCTTGGCGAAATAGCGGCCACGTCGACGCCACAGTGAACGACTTCAATCTTGTCGGCCACATCCGGGTACAGGTCCTGAATCATGCGGCGATTGTGTTCGGAGATCGTCACGACCGTCTCGGCGTTCCGCAGTTTCTCGCCCAACATGACCTGGTGAATGTAGAGGTCATGGGCGTGCAACGTCACCGAATAGGGCAGCCCGGTAAGGATCGAAAGCTGGTATGCGAACAGTGCGGAGTGTGTGCCCCAGTGGGCGTGGAGATAGTCGAGCCCCTGCTCGGCTACCTGGTCGGCCGTCCACGGCGTTCCGAGCGAGATAACCAGAGCTCGAGCCAGAAACTGAGGGGATTCGATGTTGCCGATTACGGCCCGGGCCCACATGCGGGCCCACCGGGTGGGTGACCGAAACAGCCAGCGAAGCTGGGAGGCAAGAAGCTGTAGCGGCGAGGCATCGCCGGCGGCTGTAAGCCCCGGCATGAAACCGGCTGCTTCGGCCTGAACGATCTGATCCTTCTCTCGATAGAGCGCCAGCACCGAAACGTCGTGACCTCGCTCGCTAACGCCCAGCGCCTCGCGAGCAATGAAAGTCTCGGTTGTTTTCGGGAAGCGCGACACGACGTAGCCAACGTTCATAACCAATTCCCTATATCCATCGTCGTGCCTTCACAGCCGGTCCGGGCGGTCCCAAGAAAGGGCTCGCCTCGGTTCGCCGCCACCAACCTTGGCAGATGTAATGCTTGCACATTCGATGGTAGCTGCGGCCATCTGAATGTCGCTGGGCGTGGGCACATGTCTTTAGTGGGTAGATATCCACGAAAACGATGGGGTCCAGGTGGGCAGACCTTGGGTGAAGTTGCCATTACAGCGACCCTTGGTGTTGCGTTAACATCGTTGTTGAGTGGCTTGAGCATGGTGGCGCTGCACTCAGCTAAATCTCTTTGTTCCTGTGGCGATCGGCAGATCTGTTTGCCTCGTTGTAGGGACATGCGGGCGATACACGAGAGGGAAACTCTGATGAGTCTACTTGCAGGCCACCCCGACGCTGACGAAGTCAGCCCAAGCACATCAACTCCGGTCGGACGAACCGAGCGACAGTCATTGACGGGATTCGTGGCCGCTGCCATGACTCCGACCGCACTCAAGGTGGCGATTGCCGTCATCGTTGGTGACCTTCTGTTCGCTGCGCTGCGGGCGATCCAGCTAACAACGCCTTTCCTTCAGAACCCGATGTTTCGCTTGAGTATTGACGGCAGCTATCCCGAGATCTTTCAGTACGTCAAGTTCTTTGTTATCGCTTGCATGATGGCCTTCCTTGCTGTTCATCGAAGCGTCCGGTGGCTGCTGGTTTGGACTGCCGGCTTCCTCTTTCTCCTGGCCGACGACGCCTTGATGATCCACGAGCGGATCGGGGCCCGCTTTTCTCCGTCGGTCGAACCGATGCTTCCGGCTGGCGTTGACGCCGTAGCGGTAACAGAGTTCGGTTATCTCGGTTTGGTCGGCCTCACCATGTTCGGTGTGGCCGCCATAGGCATGGTGTTTTCGGCGGGCCTGTTTCGCCGAGTGAGCCTGGATCTGATCTTGCTGCTCATGGTGGCGGGCTTCTTCGCTGTGTCGGTTGATTTGTTTCACGGCCTCAGCAGCTTCGGGTATGTGGGCAACACCTTGTTCGCAATTGTCGAGGATGGCGGCGAGATGCTGGGAGCCAGCCTCATCGTCATCTATGGCGCCATGGTGATCGACCGCCGAGGCGACATGCCCCGTTGGTTGGCTTCGGTTCGTCGGCTGCGATCCTGAGTTGACTCTGGTTCTGGATCTACGGGGCCAGGCCTAGACGGTACGGGCTTGGAGGGCCAGGTCTATGGCGCCAGGTGCCCGTAGGCCTTGGACTGGCTGTCCTGCGGGGCGTAGCTGTTGTAGCTATTGCCGGCCTGCAGCTGCGGGTTGCGGTAGATGTTGCCGCCACCGTCGCTGATCTGTGAGGCGATCACGCCTTGAGACTCGTAGCCGATGTTGTTGGATGCCCGGTTGTTTGAGCCGTTCAGCTGATAGACGCTGATGTTCTCGGCGTAGCTCTTGGCACCAACCATGATGTTGCGTTCCATGGTGATATTCGAGGTATTGAAGCTCAACTGAATGCTGGACGGACCGAGGTTTCCGACCATGGTGTTGTACCGGATCTTCACGTTGCCGATTGACGGGCCGCCGGAACCGGTTCCTCCGACCTTGACTGCTCGTCCGTTGGCCGATCCAACCAGCAGGTTGCGTTCGATGGTGCCACCACCGGTGCCGCATGCACAGTAGATGAGATGGTCCTGGTTGGTGTCGTTAGTGGGGTAGGTGTCGTGAATGTAGAGCCCGCGGAGCGTGAAGTTCCGAGGGTTCTGTGTGACCAACACGGCTGAGAATGCCTTGGCTCCCCAGATTTCGGAGTCTCTCCACACCCAGTCAACGCCGCCATTCATGATCACCAGATGCTCGACGGAGCTGCCGTTGTTGTTGTCCCAGGTGACGTTGATGCCAGAGAAGGTCCAGTAATCCATGTCGGTGAGGATGACCCGACCCTGGATTACCACCCGTTCGCCAGGGGCATTGGTCATGTTGATTCGGGCGCTGGAGGTTCCCTTAGGCATGCGGTAGCCGGGGTTCACCAGCTCTCGGTATGTGCCACCTTTGACCATGAGGGTCTCGCCCGCCCGTACGGCCAAGATGCCCTGGTTGATCGTTCGATAGGGGGCCGACTGGGAGCCGTTGCCACCGCTGGAGGCATTTGCGTCAACCCATACGATGTCCCCGCTCGGCGGTTGGGTGGACGACGTTGTGGTGGCGGGCCGGGTCGTCGTTGTCGTGGCCTGAGTAGTCGTGGGGCGCTGGGTGGTGGTGGTGCGTTCGGTGGTCGGCGGGCGGGTTGTGGTCCGCTGGGTGCCGGTGGTTCGCAAGGTACTGGCGGTGGTGGGCCTGGCGGTGGTGGAGGATTCGGAGGTGGTGCTGGTATCCCGGCTGGTAGTCGAATTGCTGCTGTTTGAACCGGTCGTGTCGGTGTCGGTGTCGGTCGACTCGTCGGCGCCGTCTGTGGTGACTGTGTCCTCTTCACCAGTGGCAGCGAACAGGCTGAGGGCGTTTTGACCGTCGGCCGGAACCGCCCCACCTGTGGCGCCGTCGATCTGGAAGGTGCCGCGAGACTGAGACGTGGAGCTGGTCGTCTCGTCGGTCAGACCGCCGTCGGTTGATTCGTCACCGATGGCTTGGATCTCGCCGCCGCCATTGGGGGTAAGAACGGTGACGAGCGTGAAGCCAACGAGAAGAAGCGCTACTGCCGCTACGGGCAAGAGCGCTCGGCCTAGGCCACCTCTATCGGCTCCGGGGTACGCCGCCCGTCCGTGTTGCACACTGCGAGATTAATGACACTTCGTAACAAAACCGACCAATTTCGTCGCACATCGGTCATCCTTTGCCTAATCATTACTTCGCGTGCAGTTATACCCAAGAGCCTGTGGATAACGTGGGATGGTTGTCGTGGCAGCTGGCCCGGTGGCTGGCTTATAGCGTCGAACCACCAGACAGCACCGGCGAGAGCGTTAGCTAGGTTGAGAACGGTTCCAGGCTGCTAGTTGAGGGATCAAATCCGGGTCGAAGTTCAGCGCCGGATCGCTGTCTACCAGGTCGTGAAACACGATCGAGCTGTAGCCAAGCTGGCAGACCCTGCCGGCGAAGTCGACGAAGGCGTCGAACGATGCCATTGGTTCGCTTCTGGCTGCTGACAGGAAGACAAGTCGGCGCAGCGAGTCGCTGTCGCGACCGATGGTGGCGCAGTGCTCCTCGACATCTCGGGCCTGCGACGCCAACTGATCGACGAAGCCGTCGAGAGAGTCGACTGGCTGGCTGGGGATTCCGAGAGTGATCAACATGTCGGCTTGTTCTGCCGCCATTCGTAGCGTCCTGGGCCCGCCGGCCGCTATGGCCAACGGTAAACGAGGCTTCTGAACGCTGCCGGGGATCGCCCGGCCCTCGTCCACGGTGTACCAAACACCTTTGTGGTTCGCCCCTCCGGAGAGGAGGTGATCGACCACGCCGACATATTCGGTGAAGCGGTCGGCCCGTTCCCGGGCGCTGAGGGGTGCATCGCCGAATACGGTGGCGTCGAATCCGGTGGTTCCTGCACCCAAGCCGAGGATGACGCGCCCATTAGAGAGGTGGTCCAGGCTCATGGCGTCCTTGGCCATGGTGGCCGGGTGGCGCATGTTCGGGCTGGACACCATAGTGCCGAGTCGAATTGTGGAGGTTCCGGTGGCGACCCCGGCCAGCCAGGGGATTGTGGAGTGCCAGGTCTCGTTCCGATAGTGCCGCCACGAGTGATGGTCGTACAGCCAGTAGTGGTCGAATCCCATAGCTTCGATCTCGACCGCTCGCGACAGCGTGTTTGGCCAGTCATGGATGGGCATAACCACGACGCCAAGTTCAAGTTCGGTCTGTGCGTTCGTTGATCTCATTGTCCGCCCCGTCACTTCGGTTGATGGTGTCGCTTCGGTTGATGGTGTCGCTCGGTAGGAAGATACGAGCGGAGTAGCTTGGCTGGATGCTGGTTTCGAGTCAATTTCAGGTGGGGTTGTCGTGGACATGTTGACCTTAAAGGCGCTGGTTGGTGCTGCCGCTTGTGGGGAAGATGTCGGTCTTATCTGTGGCTGGGTGGCTGAGCGCACCGGGTCGGAACGATGGGCGACCCTGGCCAACTACGTCTTCGACCGGCCGCTGAGAATGGCATTCATCATCCTGATGGCATTCGTCGTTACCCGATTGATCCGACGATTGGTTGATCGATTCGGTAGCCGGGTGGCGGAGCGAAGCGCTGAACAATGGAATCAGCTGAATCGTCGAGGCCGCAACGCCCGAGGCGAAGACGAGGAAACGTTCAGAGGTCGTGCCGCTCTGCGAGTAGCGACCATCGTGTCGATTCTGTCGTCGTTGACCACTGTGGTGGTCTGGTCGATCGCATTCTTTCTCATCTTGGGTGAGTTCAGCATCGACCTCGCCCCGCTGTTGGCCGGTGCCGGTGTGTTGGGCGTCGCTCTTGGGTTTGGTGCCCAAGCGGTTGTCGCCGACTTCCTGTCGGGGTTTTTCATGCTTATAGAAGATCAGTTCGGAGTTGGTGATGTCATCGACGTTGGCGAGGCCAACGGGGTGGTGGAAGATGTGTCACTACGAGTGACGACGCTTCGTGATGTGAACGGCACGGTTTGGCACATCAGGAACTCGGAGATCCGCAGGGTGGCCAACAAGTCTCAACTGTGGTCGCGGGCGGTCCTCGATATTGAGGTTGCCTATGACACCGATGTTCGCCGGGCCGAGGGGATCATTCAGCGGGTGGCCGATCAGCTGTGGCGTGATACTGGCTTCACCAAAGGCGACATTATCGAGCCACCCGAGGTGTGGGGCGTTGAGCGCTTGGCCCCCGATGGTGTGGTCATTCGTCTGGTTGTCAAGACCGACCCGGCCGAGCAGTGGGTTGTGGCCCGTGAGCTACGAATCAGGATCAAGGACGCACTGGAGGAAGCCGGCATCGAGATCCCCTTCCCGCAGCGCACGATTTGGCTCCGGCAGGACGAGTCGGTCATCCCTCGTGGTCTGCGGCCGAATGTGGATACCGCACCGATTCGCCTTCCGCATGACCTGAAGGAGTTCGGGCCGGATGCGTAGCCGGGCCTTGGAGAGGTCACCAGAATCTTTGAAATCCCCAAGGTTGGCCACCGAAACTCTTTGATACCCCCAGGGTTTCCCGACTATCCCCTTTTAGTCCACGGGTTTTCCACCGGGGAATCCACAGGGATGAGCGGCGTGCCAGCTCTGCGACTCTGCCGACCTAATGACTCTGTGACTCTGTGACTCTGCCGACTTAACGACCCTGCCAATGCGGGGCCCGTTTCTCCGCCCACGCAGCCCGGCCTTCGTTTGCGTCGTTGGTGGCTTGAGCGACCTTGCGCATTGTTTCACCGAAGCGGACGGATTCGATCCAACCCATTTCGCCAGCTCGCCAAGCCACCTCTTTGGTGGCTCGTTGGGCCAACGGTGCCGCTTTGGTCAGAGTTTCGGCCCATTGTCGGGCTTCGGCAAGAACTCGATCGTGGCCGACAACTCGCCAAGCCAAACCGACATCGTGGGCTCGCTGAGCGTCGATCGGTTCGCCGGTGAGAAGGAGCTCCATGGCGTTGGCCCAGCCAATGCGTCGGGGGAGACGGATCGACCCGACGATGGTGGGAATGCCCAGCTTCACCTCGGGGTAGCTGAAGGTGGCCCGCTCGGAAGCGATCACGAAGTCACAGAACAGGACTCCGGTGAGTCCGTAGCCGACACAGGGTCCGTTGACCGCGGCGATAGTGGGCTTGAACAACTCGAGGCCGCTTTCGAACGAGTTGATGGTTGGCTTCTCCCAGAACGTTCCCGGGAAGACGCCGGTAGCTCCTGCTCCGTCCTTGAGGTCGGCTCCGGCGCAGAACACGTCGCCAGTGCCGGTCAGGATTGCCACCCAGGCGTCGTTGTCGGCCAGGAAATCATCCCAGGCCTGGTTCAGTTCCTGACGCATCCGTCCGTTGATGGCGTTGCGGGCGTCCGGTCGGTCGAGAGTGATGGTGGCGATGTGGTCGGAGACCTCGTAGAGGACGCTCACTTGGCTGCCATGTAGGACCGGTAGACGGTGATGAGGGCCTGCTTCTCCTCGTTGGTCAAATGAGGGTCTGCTTCGACCGCTTCTTCAACCGAGACCACCGTCTTGACGCCCTCGGTTGCACGACGGAACAATCCGGCTCTGGTCATAAGCGTCTCGGGATCAACTCCCAACGCCTCGCCCACATTCTTCAGTACCCGTATAGAGGGCTGATGCAGTCCTCGTTCGATCTGGCTCAGGTAGGCGTTGGAGATATCGGCCATGCTTGACAGCTGTCGAAGCGACAGGTTGGCCAGCTCGCGTTGGGCACGGATGAACGGGCCGACTGAAGGTGATTCGGTGTCGTCTGTGTTGTCTTGGTTGTTCGCGTCGGCGCTCTGTTTAGTAGCCATGGTGCACCTCGTACGTTAGTTGATCGGAAGACGGCTCAAAAGCGAGCTATGCCGCAGAACCTGGAATCGACTCCTAGAACTGCGGCATAGGTGAGCCCGATCGGACAAGCGAGGTGGTGTTCGTCCGGACGGGCATTCCCGACGTCGAGAGGTCGGGACTCAGAGAAGTCCTACTTGGACGAAGCCTTCTTGCTGGCCGGTTTCTTGCTGGCTGCCTTCTTGGCGGTTTTCTTGGCCGTTTTCTTGGCCGTTTTCTTGGCGGTGGCCGTGCTCTTGGTGGCGGCCTCTTTGGCGGCCGGGGCTGCGCTCAGAATACGGTCGGCGAATTGACGCTGGTTGTCCATCACTCGGTCGGTCAGGTGGCGCTGGTTCTCGATGACGGTGTTGGCCATCTCGAAGTAGCCATCCACCCACTCGGTTGGAACGGTCAGACGCTCGGTGACCTGTTCGGTGGCTCTCTCAACGTAGGGGAGGACGGTGTCGGCGCCGGGCACGGCGGACAGGTCGACGCGGGCGACTGCTCGCTGGTAGCCGTCGGTGATGGTCTTGTAGCCGGTTTTGTAGCCCGCCGATACCACACCGTAGCCCTCGGTTACGAGACCCTGAGCCTGTTCGAACAGCGCCGAGTACTGTTCCTGAGCGCGGGCGGCGGTGTCGGTGACGGTTTCGTTGACGGCTTTGTTGAGGGTGGCCGTCACGGTCTTGGTGGCGTTTCCGACGTACTTTGGGAGATCGCTGGGGTTCGGGGTTTCCATGATAAGTCTCTTAAGTTCTCGGGTGCTGACTGTGGTGTTAGCACGGATTTGTTGGCCGATTGCTTGACTTCTCGACCGTGTTGTTAACTTTACCAAGCACTGCTCGAAATGTCTAGCGTCCTGATTGGGATATCAAGCGACATGGGTCACATGAGCCGAAACAGTCCCAGCTTGACGGCTTGTTGTTCAGCCGTCGACGGGAGCCAGCACGAAGTGACCGTGACTGGCAGCCACCGGAGTGGAGCGATCCTGCTGCCACAATTCGCAGCGAACGTTCGCAACCCGGCGGCCTCGACGAGTGACGATGGCCTGCCCGAACGTTTTCCGGTCGGCACGGGTCGGTCTCAGGTAGTCAATAGAGATGTCGACTGTCTTGGGCAACCGCTCGCAGTCGGTGTCATGTAGCAGTTGCAGTACAGCGGTGAACTCCAACATTGCGCCAACAACGCCGCCGTGAACCGCAGGCAGATTTTGGTTACCGGTCAAATGTTCGCTGGCCGGCAGTTCGGTGATGACCTCTTCGCCCATTTGGCGGACGTCGAGTCCGAGGAATTGGGCGTAGGGGATTCGGTCGACCAGGAGCGATAGATCAATGGGTTCACCATCGGTCCGGATGTCTCGCACGAAGTGTCCCAGGCCGCTGGTTGACTTGGGCTTGCTGTCGGACATCAGCCGACCTTCCGGTTGGGCGTGCCCATCATGAACGCCGCCGTACTGATGGCCACCGGGTCCTCGATGACGGAATCATAAGCCCGGGCCCTAATAAAGGAAATGGTCCGGGTGTTCTTCACCATCTCGGCCCGGGCGATGATGTCCCGTCCTGCTGTGGCTGGTCGCAAGTAGTCGATTCGCAGGTCGAGCGTGGCGATCGCCGCTCCACCTGGCTCGATGGCCCCCGGCCTGGCAATGAACCCCGAGGCGTTGTCCAGCAGCGCGGTGATGGCCCCGCCATGAACCACCCCCGAGTCGGGATCGCCGATCAGGTGATCGGCGTACGGCAGGAGGATCTCGATGAAGTCTTCCTCTACGCCGTAGCAGCGCAGCCCCAATGCGTTGGCATGCGGGATGGACTGGAGATGTTGGTTGACGATGGCTGAAGTGAACATAGTTACAGTGGGTGGGCGTTCGCCGCCACCTGCACCTTATGACCCGAACGTGCCCTCGTCGAAACCAAGACCGAGATCGCCCGACGCCAGAATGCTGTCGGCCGGCGGAGCGGAAATGTCAACCGGGGCCCCAAGGTCGAACAGTTCGAACTCGAACGTGACCGACGTGAGGCCCATGTCGCTGAGGTCACTATCAGCTGAGGTGGTTGTGTCATCCATCGTCATGTAGATCTTGCGGGCCAGGCCTTGCTCGTCCACCCAAAGGTCGATGGTCTGATTATCAAGGGCTCCGAGTTCAGCCAGTTCCTCGGACGAGAGTTCTTCGTCCGCGGCTGCAGCCATCGCCTCGGCGTCCATTATCACTCGGTAGTGAGTGGTGGCTGCGCCGCGAACAGTGTCCGGTCCAAGGTCTTCGACGATGGCGTCGGCGTCGCGAAGCTGATCGAGTAGATCGGTGGGGAGGATGTCGTCGGTCAGGCCGCCGGCCCCGAGATCATCCGCTGCACCACCTAGGTCGTCCGAGGTTCCTTCGATCCACAGGTCCGAAGCCGGGATGGATGTGGCCGAAGCATCAGGGGAGAACGAGGCGAACAACGAGGTGATAAAGGGCCACTGAAGGTAGCCGATGTCACCCATGTTGATGAGGCGGATGGGTTGGTCGAACATGCCGGGGAACATCCCCAAGGCCATCAAGGGATCGTCGCCTGATGATTCGTTGTCCATGAGGTCGCCGACCTGCGACATGTCTATGGTCAACTCAGTGGCGTCATTGTCGAGGTCAAAACTGCCTTCTAGCAGGATGCTGGCTTCGCTTTGGCCGGAATCGGGCTCAAGGGCACCGGTGAGGCGACCCTCGAACCTGCCGGTCGAAGCTGCTTCGGTGTCGGCCACCACGGCTGCCAGAATCAGCTGGCCTTCAGCTGAGTCGAGGGTGGTGGCAGGGGGCGTGGAAGCATCAGGCTCACCTGTGGTGGAACCACCGCTATCGGCCACCGCCGTTGTATCCGACGATTCGGACTTGAGCGTTGCGGGGGTTGCATCGCTGGAGCCGGATTCGCTCGGCGGTTCTCCGTTGGCGTTGTTGTCGTTCTCCGCGGTGTCGTCGAGTGACGCAACCTCAGAGCTGACAACATCACCAACTTCGCCGTTAGAGCCTTGGTCGATGGCTTGAACGTCTGGTTCTGACTGCCCGCAGGCAGCGGCGATGAGGGCAAGTGCGACGAGCAGGTAGGTCAGTCGGAACTTGTTCACGAGTTCTCCGTCGATGGGTCTGCCAACGGGACGGTCGTCTTCGCTGGGGCTGTCCGCTGGTGGGATGACAACCATCGTCCTGTCGGTGTGAATCAACAATATCTTGACCTGTCTGTTCTGTGTCGGCGGCGTTGTGCCGCGGCTCAGGTCTGTCGTGTCGACAATCTTGTATCTCAAACCCCTTTGATGTGTCTGGCTAACTAGGACTACGATCCGCGATGGTTGCGCTCACAACCATTGCCGGCCATACGGAGGGAAAAGTCCATGGCGACCCGAGGATGGGAAAGCATTGTCTTCAATCAGGACGGCGAGAGTCGTCCTTTGGCGTATTTACGAGGATCCGTTGTCGTAAACCTCGAGTTAGGAATCGGCGAGCTTGCTGCTCAAGACCTCGTCCAGAATGATCCTGGCTCCAGACGGGCTCACCGGGTGAGCGTGATCGATCGTCGGCTATCGGAGCTGTTGACCAGGTATCCGGGACGGGTCTTGCTTCCGATGACCCTTGAACCAGTGCTGGTTGATTGTGTGGAACGGGCCAACCAAGGGTCTGTTGACCAGACGTCAGGCGGCAAAGATCTTCCGGAGGGCGCAACTGACGGAGCCGAGTTAGGGGTAGAAGCTTTCCGAGTGGGCCTAATTCGAGATGCTGCGAGACAGCATGGCTTCATCGAGGTCTCGGCCTACAAACGTGGCGAACTGGAGTGGGGCCCCGATTCGTTCGAGGATCGCCGCCGTCGGGCCGAATGGCGGGCCGAGCGGGAGCTCCGATTCGTCGGCGAGCTTCGAGCCTTGGGCTTCGAAGCGCAACTGACCCACGTCTACTTTGCCAACAGCACCCCGCCGTCATTCACTGCAAATCCGGCGACGTTTGCTAATCCGGCAACCTTTGCTAATCCCGCTACCTTCGCCAACCCAGCCACCTTCGCCAATCCGGCGACGTTTGCCAATCCGGCGACGTTTGCCAACCCTGCCTTGGCATTGGCCGCCTCCGGCATCTGCTCTTGTGATGCCAACAAGGCATTCGGTAAGGCTCGGACGTTTGACCCGCCGGATCGAGCCGGCTTCCACTATGTGCGGGCAGAAATGGATATCCCGACAACCGCCGAACTGACCGGAAACCCCGACGAGTTTCTACCAAGTATCGATGTTCCCCCTGACGCCGTCGGTAGTTCCTGGCCGGCACTCGAGCCTCCTAACCCGGCGCCGACAGATTGGCCGAAGCCACCTCCGGCAGGCTGGCCCAGCTCCCTGGATGATCAGATCCCGATCGTGATCCTTGACACCTTCGAGTGGGACAACGAGACCTACGGCGACTTCTTGGCCGAGGCCGAGTCGGAGATCGTTGCTCGTTTCCCTGAGTTCATTGGGTACGACCAAGCGGTGGCGACCTTCGCCGCCGATTTGAACGGCGAGGGCACGATTGACCCGGTCTGTGGACACCATCGCTTTGTCGCTGACATTGTTCAGCGTGTGTGCAAGGAGGCCTACGTAGTTCACATGCCGGTGATGACCAACTTCGGTATCTCAGTGGATCCGCTTGTGGCCGAACGCTTGGATCAAGTTGACCGCTTGTTCGGGGACAAGGTCGGGATCATTAACATGTCGTTCGGCGGCTACACCTATGCCAACGAACCTCCCCTGGCCACTGGGCTTGTCATCGAGCGTTTGAAGAGTAAAGGCTGGGTCGTGGTGGCTTCGGCCGGAAACAGCGCTAGTTGCAGGCCACAGTGGCCGGCGGCAAACCGCGATGTGATAGGCGTCGGAGCGATCGGACCTCAGGGCGCAGCACCATTCACCAACTTTGGCGGCTGGGTTGATTGTTGCGCTCCGGGGGTCTCGCTGGTGGCCAGGAACCCTCCAGCGAATCTTCGACTAGACGGTGAGCCAGCCGGTCCTGACGCTGACGTCCCCGAATTGGATAGCGCAGTCGAAGGCACAGTCGAATGGGCCGCCATCGAATGGAGTGGAACCTCGTTCGCGGCTCCGGCCGTGAGCGCTTCGCTGGCCTGTCGGGCGGCCGAGATTCTTGCCGACAACCCGGCAGCCGCAGGCATCACCGATCGAGAGCGACGAGAAGAGGCATTGCGCTCTGCGGTCTATGAGCTCATTGACGACCCGGCCCTCGGTCGAATTCCGATGTTGGGTTCGATCATCAACGCCACCTGACACCGATCACCAGTCCGACCAGAGAAATTTCGTCGAAGTCAACGACCGTGCTGATCTACCATCAAACTATGGACTCGGCGGCGTCACCGTATGACCGAGACGCTTTGGCTTTCGCACGTCAGGTCGTCGAGGAAGCGAAGTCGTCACCGGAGCGCGGTCTCGCCTCGGCTTCAACTTTGGCGGTATCGGCTGACCCTCTGGAACGTGTGGCGGGGTTGTGGGCGCGAGGCACGGCTTACTACGAACAGGGCTTGAACCTGGAAGCCATCGAAGCCTTTCGAGCAGCGTTGGCAATCGATCACGTTGGGCTCGGCCAGTGGATCGCCGTCAGTCTTGCAGCGGCCGAAGTGGCTGCCGGGGATAGGGACGATGCGCGCCGCCGCCTTGAACCGATCGCTGCCTCGGCTGAAGATCATGAACTACAAGCGTCGGCGTCCGCCCAGCTCGGATTTCTGTCGATTCACGATGGCGAACCGCGCCGGGCCCTGCACTATCTCGAAGAAGCAGTCGCACTACTCGACCGGCGGCAGGCCGATCACCCGTTGTTGGCCCGGGCCTGGGGCAACGTTGGTGTATGTCATATGCTTCTCGGCCGGCTCCGGGAGGCCGAAGATGCGTGGCTGACTGCCCACCGACATGCGTCATTAGCGGATCAGGACTTGGTGATCGCTGGCCTTCAACAGAACCTGGCTTACACCCGCATGTGTCTCGGGGACCTGCCTGGGGCGATCGACTGTGGGCGCAAGGCGTTAGCGCTTTATCGCCAGTTGGGTGAAGCGGGGCGCAACTTGTCGACCTTGTACGACGATTTGGCCGAAATACATCGGTTCGCCGGGCTGAGCAAGGACGCTGTTCGCTTCGCCAGACTTTCGTTGTGGGTAGCTCGCCAGGGAACGAATCTTGAGAAGCAGAGCGATGCCGAGTTCCGAAGGGCGCGGTGTCTACTAGACACCGGCAACTATCGGGCCGCGGCCGCCAGCGCCCAAGCGGCGGCCGAGATGTTCGCCGTCGCTGACCGAACAGTGTGGGTTCGGCGAGCGCAACTTCTCGCCCTTGAAGCAGCGAGTAACAGGGTAGGTGACGATCAAGCTGTCGTTGACGCAACCACTCTCGGCGACACCGCCGCCGAGATCTCCGCTGAGCTAGTAGGGGCCGGGTGGATCGGCGAGTCGATGGCAGCGAGGAACATGGCAGCCCAGTTGATCGCCGAACGGGGAGATATCGAACTCGCACGGCGGGTGCTTTCCGATAATCCGTCCCCGGCGGTCATCGCGTCCGAGAACATGTCCGACCGGCTGGAGGCGATCTACAGCGCGGCACTCTCCAGCAGGCTGTCGGGCCAGGACTGCGCCCCGATGCTTGTCGAGGCCCGACGGCTAGTTGAGGAGAGCCGGTCCGGGCTGGTTGATCCCGAGCTTCGGGCTGGGGTGGCCCGGCAGCTGGCCCGATTCCGAGATCTTGACGTAGATCAGGTCGTCGACGGGCTAGCGGATAGCTGGGCCCTCGTCGAAGCCGATGAGCGATGGCGAGGCATGTCGGACAACAGTGGGTTGTCGCCATCGAGTCAACCCGATGATGGGGACTTGCTTTCGGAGCTGAGGCTTCTTCATCAGAAGCGAACGCTTGCTACCGAGCGTGACGCCGACGTAGACGATCGGATTCTGGAAGTGGAGCGGGAGATCCGCGAGCGGTCGATGGCTCGTACTGCCCACCATCCCGAGACTCATCAAGAGTCGGCCCTCAAGTACGATCGCCATTTGTTGCAGGAGCGACTAGACGCCGCGGCAGAAAGTACCTCGGGCACCTCGGTGGTCGTCTCGTTTGTTGTTCACCGGGGAACGTTATATGGAGCCGGGTTCAACGTGGAAGGTGAGGAGCGCACTGAAGGGGTTTGGACGGTCGGACCGGTAGATGACGTGAAGTCGGTGGTTGATCGCGCTTCGGGCGATTTCGCTCGTTTGCCGTCAAGCCCGTCGCACTCACGTACCGCTAAGGCGACGTGGCAGGCTCTCAAGGCCGACTATCGCCAGCTCGCAAAGCGAATGTTCGGCCACCGTGTCGGTCACGGTCGAGCGTTGGTTGTTGCGCCGCCGTTCGAGTTGGGAGCCGTTCCGTGGAGTCTGATCGCTGATCAGGCATCAACAGTCTCTGTAGTGGGGAGTGTTGCCCAGTGGTGTCGTGAACTTGTGCCTCAACCTCCAGCTTCGGTGACTCTGGTGTCGGGACCTGACCTTCCGCAAGCATCCGTTGAAGTTGACGCAGTCAACGCCTGCTTCAAGGGCGCTGATGTGTCGGTGATCGAGGGGGATGGCGCCAGATCCGGGGATCTATTGTCCGCCCTGGGCTCTCGTGATCTGGTGCATGTGTCCGCCCACTGTTCGTTTCGTGATGACAGCGTGATGTTCTCGTCGATCGAGATGGTCGACGGCCCGGTGCCTATCTACGAGCTGGGGCGCCTAAGAGACACACCGTCTTTGGTCGTGCTCGCCGCTTGCGGTGCCGGACGCTGGCAGGGCGTGGGCTCCGCCCAGTGGTTGGGGATCGTGCCGGAGCTTCTGCGCTCGGGAACCGACTGTCTGGTCGCGCCGATTCAGGCGGTGGCCGACAGCGACGCAGGCACGGTCATGGCCGAGTTCTATCGGCACCTTCGACAGCTCGGGGCTGCCGGGGCCTTAGCCGCGACCCAGACCGCTCTGGCTGACGCCTCGCCCCGGGTGCAGGCCGCAGCTCATTCGTTTGTGGTGTTCGGCACCGCCTCGGCCGGCTGTGGCTCTGCCTCGACGTAAGGTCTTTGTCGGTATCTGTATCAGAGGTCGTGGCTGCGACGTCGGGGGTGTATGAGGTTGTTGGCTGATAACAAGCCTGAGTGCTATCGTTCCGGCGATATGCCTGCCAAGATCGCCGACCCATGGAGGCTGACTGAGGCTCTGCAAGGCAACGAAGACGCCTGGCGGACGTTGGTCACCGAGTTTTCAGGATCGATCTGGCATTGGGCGCGCAGCCACGGCCTCACCAGGGAGGAAGCTGAGGACGTCGCACAAACGGTTTGGTACAAGTTGAAAGACAAGGGCCACACCATCGATGACCCAGCGCGTCTTCCCGGTTGGCTGGCGACGACGACGAAACGAGAAGCTATCTCGGTTCTGCGTCGCCGTTCACGCCAACTCGACGAGTCAATCGACGATCTTCACGATCAGGTGATCGATTTGCGCACCCCGACGGCCGAGCAATGGGTTACCACCGACGAGGCCACACGGGCGCTGGTAGAGGCCTACCACGGACTGTCGGCGGCATGCCGGGAACTCCTTGCTCTCTGCTGGACCGAATCTCTGAACTACGAAGATATTGCCCTGACATTGGGCAAGTCGATCGGCTACATCGGGCCGACGCGAAGGCGTTGTCTCGACACCCTCCGAGCCAGAGCAGGTCTGACATGAAACCCCCTCCTAGCCACTCGGAAAGCACTGATCCTCCGGGCTCCCCGGAGCCGTCGGAAGAAGTCGCCGACGACTCTGAGCGCGAGCGGCAGGACCAAGCGACCCTCGGCCGCCTTTCTGCCGCTTTAGACCAAGCCGATCCCCCGCCCGAAGGTCTAGATGACATCGCCATGCGTGCGCTCACTTGGGATGTCGAACTTGGACACTTGGCCTCGGCCATTGATGAGGAGCCGGTGCTCGTTCGCGACAGGGGGACGAGTCAGAGCAGCGGACAGCCGTTGCAGGAGTCGTTTCAGGTAGACGACTACGCCATCGACCTGACGATTGAGTCCGGCCAAGTCGGGGTACTCCTCCGCGGTATCGTCACCCCTCGTGTAGAGCAGGTGTTTCTCACCGGACCGAGCTTCGGGCCCCAGCCCGTGAATTGCGACGAGTTCGGCCGATTCGAAGCTGATGTTGAGCTATCAACGGTAGCTGTGGAGTTTGTCGGATCGGATGATCTGGCCCGACGTACGCCGCTACTCGATCTCTAGTACCGTTAGAGTGGATCTACGCATCGCGATGGTGTAGTGAGCCGAGAAATGCACCTCGAAGACGGGCGTGTGTTCTGCGGATTGCGGCCGTGATGGGTAGAGGGAACGGAGATCGAGGTTGGCGGACGTACTGTTTGGCGGCCGGGTAGCGGTTAAAGAAGAGTTGGGTCGCGGCGCCATGGGCGTCGTACATCGTGCTGAACTCGAAGGCGAAACCGTAGCCATCAAGATTCTCCACGCTCACCTGACGGCCGACGTTGCTGTCGTCGGCCGGTTTGTGCGTGAGCATCAGGCCTTGCGGCGCGTTCAACACCCGAATGTGGTTCGGGTGAAAGACCTTGTTATCGGCGATCCCCTGATCGGCATGGTCATGGAGTTCCTCGAGGCGACGGATCTATCCGTCGTCTTACGCGATGACCCGCCCAGCCCTGCCGAAGCGGTTTCGATGATGGCCGACATCGCTGCCGGTGTCGCCGCCATTCACGATGCCAACGTCGTCCACCGGGATCTCAAACCGGCCAACATCATGATCACCAGTGACGGTGAGGCCAAGATCACCGACTTCGGAATCTCTCGTTTGTTGAGCGCCAACGAGGCCGGCCGAACGACGGCCACTATCGGGACCCCTTTGTACATGTCGCCGGAGGCTGCCGGCAGTGGTGACCCAATTGGCTCGGCGTCCGACATGTACTCTCTCGGGGTCATCTTGTTCGAGATGCTGGTCGGTGAGACTCCCTTCGGCGGCGGTGAGCCTCTTGCGGTGGCCGTTGCCCATGTGAACAACCCGCCGCCCTCGGTGGTGGGTGTCCCGGATGAGCTGTCGTCGCTGGTAGACGCCATGCTCTCCAAGAGTCCCGATGACCGTCCCACTGCCCGCGAACTCGAAGATCAACTTCGAGCCTTGGCCTCCGACTTGACCGGAGATTTCGAGCCGGTTGCCGCTCCGGCAGAGAAGTCGCCGATAGTGACGTTGGAGCCAGCCGCTGTCGCTCCCACCGCTGGCGAAACAGCGGTAATCAATCTGGGCGGGGATTCGACCGACAGTGGACTCGATCTCACAACCTCCCGTGGTGACCGTGAACAGTTCACAGTTGTCGCCGGGGTCTCGGCGCGAGCCGGTGAGTCCGCAGACAGCACGATCATGGCCCCGTTTGGCAGTCCGACCGGTCCGCCGTCGGCATACGCTCCAGGTTCAGCCAATCCAGTGTTGGATACCGATCCCAGCGGCGTAGGGCAAACGCCGGGTGCGCAGTCGTTGCCCGGTGTCAGTCTGGCCGACGACAAGCTGGTTGCCATCTCGCCGCCGGAAGAGCCGCGGGTCAACCTGTTGAATCAGACCCACGAAACTGGAATCGCCGACTCTGTATCTATGGGCTCGCCCCCATTCAGTGGCTCATCCCTTGGGCAGGGCAGATCGCCTGAGGGTTACGAAGACGAGGGCCCGTCCCGAGGCCCGGTCATGATCGCTATCGGTGCCATCTTATTGACAGCGCTGCTGCTCATCGCTTTGTTCCGCCCCGGGGGTTGGCTTCGTTCATCGACACCAGATGGGCCATCAATCGCTTACTCGTTCGCTCCGACGTTGGCCACCAACGGTTTGATAACGACTCGGCTGTGGAGTCTCAACCCTGACGAAGACACCATTGAAGCCGATGTTGTCATCACCAACTCCGGGGAAGGCGAAGCCGAAGTCGATCACTACGAGGTCATGCCTCAGCAGGTTGACCGTGACGGGTTTCTTGATTCTCTGACACCAAATCCCGATGAGGTTCGGACCGCTGGCCGGGTTCGGGGCGACGATGGGTCGGCAGGCGGCACGCTGACTGTCGCCCGATTCAATGAGCGGTCGCTTGATGAAGGTCAAACCTTCCGAATCCGCTACAGCTTCGCAGCACCGGATGGGGTCCGTGGCCTAACCGGTCTGGAAGATCTGGCTTTTGATCAGCAAGCGGCCGAATCCGACTTCCTGGCCACCACCCCAAGCGCAGGCGGTGCGGTCGAGGTCGACGTCGAGCGCCTCGAGTTGGACCCCTCCGAATTGGCTTTAGAGGTAGGTGCGACGGCTGCCGTTTCTCTGACAGGAAACCTGGACGAGGCTGAGGAGTCGCTGGCTGCCATTCTGGAGCTGGCCTCATGGACGATCGAGGACACCTCAGTAGCCACTGTCTCGGGAACTGGGCAGCTGCGAACGGTGACCGCCGAGGCAGACGGTGAGACCACATTGACCGTCCAGCTCGGCGACCTGGAGATTGAGATACCGATTCTCGTCGGTGACGAACTGTCCGGCCCCAGTTCGCCTCGCGTCACGGTTCCATCCACTACCGAGACGAGCGACACGACCGAGCCGGACGAGGAAACGACGACTGAGACGACTGAAGAACCGGTTGATGATCTGACGATGTCACCATTGGGTGTGTCGGTGAATGACGATGGATCATTTCGGGTGACGTTCCAAACCAATCTTTGCACTATTGCCAACTATCAAGGTGCAGGTCAGACCTTTATTACTCCTGGATGGCCTAACGTCGTTGACCGCTGTTGGGAGAGTCACGCTCAACCCTTTGCTGAGGTTGAACCGGGTTCCTATTTGATCACCGTTTCCTCTCGTTCGGCTGACGGGCAACAGGCCTCCCGTACTGCCACGGTTGAGATCGAGGAATCCGAGGAGCCGATTGACGACCTCACCATGTCCGCTCTTGGCGTGACAGTTGATGACGACGGGTCGTTCCGGGTGACGTTCCAAACCAATCTGTGCACGATCGCCAACTACCAGGGTGCCGGGCAGAGCTACATCACGCCGGGTTGGCCCGACGTGACCGGAACTTGCTGGGAAAGCCACGGTCAGCCATTTACCGCCGTGGACCCCGGCTCATACCCGATCAGGGTGTCAGCTCGCTCGGCAGATGGGCAGCAGGCTACACGTACGACGACGGTGGTCATCGAGGAATCGGACCCTCCGGTCACTGATCCGCCGGTGACCGATCCTCCGATTACAGACCCGCCGGTGACCGACCCGCCGATCACCGACCCGCCGATTACAGGCCCGCCGGTGACCGATCCTCCGATTACAGACCCTCCGATTACAGACCCTCCGGATGCCGACCCGCCGGATGCCGACCCGCCGGACGCCGATCCGCCGGTCACCGAACCGGACGTGACTCTGCCAACCGTTCCTATATCACCCCCAACGTTCCCGTAGCAGGGTGTATCAACACCGATATCAGTAGCTGTAATTAGTCAAATGCGGTAGGTAGAAAGCGCTTCTTCAGCAAGCAAGACTGAAGCGCCTGGGAGCCTGTAGGCTTATATTCCCTTTGCCGCGTCCGGCCACAGTACGGCCGATAGCAAAGGTTGAAGCTCCGCAAGCAAATCCAAATATTTGGAGGGAACAATGCCGCCGCATGTCAATCCCGGTAGTTGTACCGCGCCGCCCCCGAAGCGTCGAGGTCGACTAGCCGTACTTTCAATTCTCACTGCCCTGCTCAGTGGGCTCGCCGTAATGGCACTCGGGGTCTCCCCGGCCGCTGCTATTCCAATTGAACTGCTGGACGATGCTGGACCGGATGACGAACCCGGACAGAAGGACCTGAACTCGCTGGTCGTCGATCTCGATCCACCTGCGCCGGGGACGATCAATGTCATGTGGAACTGGGACTATGACCAGGCTGACCTCAGCGGCGGGAACAGCGCCGACGCCTGTGCTTTGATCGACACTGACGACGACGGTAATACCAACTACTCCTTGTGCGTCATTTGGGGCGATGACGGGGACGATTCGAACGGGGCCGAGAACGGCTACATCACAACGCGACTGTATGAATGCGGTGACGGACAATCTGACAAGTGCGATCAATCGCGCACGCTGATTGCTGAGGATATGAACGGCGACGGCGATTTGGCCGACCCAGGCGAAGCCCTTGTAGGCGGCCCCTACGGGTCGACTTGTAGTCTGGAGTTTGGTGCAACCGACCCATTCGGTTCCCGCGACGGTTCACAAGCCAGTGCTACCGGCGACGCTAAAGCAACGTGTGTCATTGTCCTCGACGACTTCGGGGCCGACGACGCCTTTCTGATCAACGTCTGCAGCTACCCATCGCAAGTTCCGGGCTCCGACCCGAGCGATTGTGTGATCACACCCAACCGCGGTTTTCTGACCATCGAGAAGATAGCTGACCCCGATGACGGTACGGAGTTCACCTTCGCACTGCCCCCAGCGGCAACATTCATCGAGGTGAAGGGTTCCGAGCCAGACATTCAGGGTCCGTTTGAGTTCACGGTGGAAGGCTCCGGTTCCCTTTCGTTGATTTCGGTCAACGCCGGTACTTGGGACCTCGCAGAACTGGTGCCGGACGGCTGGCAGGTTGACAGCGCTGATTGCGTGATTGCCGGCGCTGACTCGGGCGTCTTCGACGATGTTGACACCGTTGATGGTGTAGAGATCCAGGCCGGCCGTGAGACTTTCTGCACGTTTACTAACTCATTGCAGGTCGCCAACCTCACGTTGCTGAAGGACGTTACGAATGACAACGGCGGAGATGCCACCATCGACGCTTGGACGCTGGCGGCAGCCCCGGTCGAACCCGAGGCCGTTGGCATTTCCGGCACCTCCGGTGTTACCGGTGAGATTTTGGCCGGTGCCTATGACCTGAGTGAGGCCAGCGGGCCCGACGGCTTCAGCCAGACTGACTTGTCCTGTGATGGCGGGCAGCTACTTGACGACCGGTTGACTCTCGTTCCAGGTGACGACGTGACCTGCACCTTCTTCAATGATGACGACGCACCATCTCTGTCATTGATTAAGAATGTGACCAACGACAACGGTGGCGCGGCCGTTCCCGGCGACTGGACTCTGACGGCCGCCGGCTACGACGACGCCTCGCCTCAAGCCGGGACCGCCTTTGCTCTTTCGGAGTCGGGCCCTGATGGCTACAGCCTGGTCGACTTGTCGTGTGACGGTGGCATCTTTGACGGCGACGTCGAGCCGCCAACCATCACCCTTGGCCTAGGCGATGAGATCACGTGCACGTTCTTCAACGATGACAACGAGCCGGGCCTAACTCTCATCAAGCAGGTGACCAACGACAATGGAGGCACGGCCGTTGCCGGCGACTGGACTCTGACTGCCGCCGGTTACGACTCGCAGGACCCCGAAGCCGGGACCTACGACCTGTCCGAGTCCGGCCCTGACGGCTATTCGTTGACGTCGCTTACCTGTAGCAACACCGCAGATGACCAGGTCACATCGGTCACTATCGATCTTGGTGAACAGGTGACCTGCACCTTTGTCAACGACGATATTGCACCCTCGTTGACCTTGGTCAAAGAGGTCGACAACGGTGACGGTGGCCAGGCTGTGCCCGGCGACTGGGATCTGTTCGCCAGTGGCTACAACCCGATGGATCGGCAGGCCAATGAGGCTTTCGCGCTCACCGAGTCTGACGGCCCTGACGGGTACACCCTCGACTCCATCTCCTGTGACGGGGGCACCTTCGACGACACCGTCGACCCGCCGACCATCACGCTCGGACTAGACGAGGACGTCATCTGCACCTTCATCAACGACGACGTCGCTCCAGGTCTGACGCTTGAAAAGAAGGTCGTCAACAACAACGGTGGCGAAGCCAAGGCCAACGAATGGACACTTGCCGCCACCGATGCCGATGGCGCAGCCTTCGACGGCAAACCGGGAACCTACAAGCTGACCGAGTCGGGTGGCCCCGATGGCTATGAGCTGACCGGTGTCGAGTGCGAAGGTGGTGTCCTGGAGAAGATCGGTGACGACTACTTCGTGACTGTTGCTCTCGGTGAGTCGGTTGAGTGCACGTTTACCAATGACGACATCGCCCCATCGCTCACGCTGATCAAGCTGGTCGAGAATGACGAGGGCCGCACGGCCGGGTCAGGTGACTTCACACTGTCGGCCGGTGACAACGACGTGACCGGATCCGAAATGGGCAACGTCGCTACTGACCAGGCAGGCACCTACGACCTGACCGAGTCCGGCCCCGACGGCTACACCCTGGAGTCGCTCACCTGCGACAACACAGGAGACGCCGAGGTCTTCGAAGCGACAGTCGGCCTGGGTGAGGATGTGACCTGCACCTTCGTCAACGGTGACGACCTCGTCCCTGCACCGGCCATCGGTCTGGAAAAGGAAGCCGAGCCAACTACGGCCCGAATCTTCGATGATGTCACCTACACCTTCACCGCAACCAACACCGGCAATGTGCCGCTGAACAACGTGACCATCACCGACCCGCTAGTAGGTCTGTCGCCAATCACGTGCGACGACACCACTGCAATGGGCAAGCCGTTCTCCGGTATCGGAACGGGGACCCTTGAGGTGGGTGACAGCATCGCCTGCACCGCAGTTGTGACCGTTACGCCCGACCTGATTACCGACGGCACGCTGGACAATGTGGCTGAAGCCACCGGTGAATACCCGGGTGACCCGGCCCAGGTCGTCGATGACGACGGCTCCGCCTCGGTCATCATTATCTCCGACGTGGAGGGCTGCACCTACACCCAGGGTTACTGGCGTACGCACGCCGGCAAGGCTCAGCCCAACGGCAACAATAAGGGTAAAGGCAAGGGCCCGGCCGCTGATCCGACCTGGCACGAGGTCGGTGGTGCACACGCCTACTTCGGCAGAACGGGTGGCCAGGACTACACCTACTACGAGGCCTTGTGGGCTTCGCCGAAGGGTGATGCCTGGTTGATTCTGGCTCAGCAGTATATTGCCGCCGAGTTGAACAGCTTGACGGGTGACACCACGTCCGTCGATGCCGTGGTTGGTGAGTCGTTGCTGGGCGAGGCTCGGGATCTGCTCAACACCGACAGTCGACTTTGGGACGCACATCAGTGGGCCCGTGCTCTGGCACTGTCCGAGGCGTTTGATCAGTACAACAACGGTGAAGTTATCCACTACAACGGTGGCGTCTTCATCGGGCCTCCCCACTGCGGCTAGGGGGGACTCTGTGCAGCCCGATTTACGTTAACTACACTATTTTACTAAAACTTTTACTAAAACGTAAGGTAAATTGGATGTTCCTGCGGGAGCGGTGAAAGCCGCTCCCGCTAGGGTTTTTACTTCAGAGGAAAACCACGTAGGAGTTCACATGAAATCCGTTCGCACTCTCGCCCGGGTGGCCGCCCTTGTCCTGGCTGCTGCTGCTGTTCTCACCGCATGCGGCGAAGCCGAAGACGCCGTCAGTGACGCAACGGAAGCTGTGGAAGATGCCGCGAACGATGCGGCCGATGCGGCCGATGCGACAACCGATGCTGCTGGTGACGCGGCGGAAGAAGCGGTTGACGCCGTCGAAGACGCCGCGGGTGACGCGGCCGAGGCCGTCGAAGATGTGGCTGAGGAAGCGGTAGAAGAGGTTGCTGATGTGGCCTCGGATGCGGTTGAGGTTTCCCTTGTTGAATGGGAGCTGATTGCGCCGACCTCGTTTGCCGGTGGCGACGTGACCTTCACCGCCAGCAACGATGGCGAGTTCCCTCACGAGTTGGCCGTGGTTCGTGGTGACAGTTACGAGACGCTCCCGCTTCTGGCCAACGGAGCCGTCGACGAGGCTGCGCTGGGTGCCGACTTCCTGGGTCGAACCGATCGCATCGAAGCGGGCGCATCGGGCGATCTAACCTTGACTCTGGAGCCGGGCAACTACGTCCTGGTTTGCAACATTCAGGCCGGCCCAAACAGCCATGCTGCGGCCGGTCAAGTCCTTTCGGTCACCGTCGAGGGCTAACGTCGAGACGGGTACAACTCACGACTTGGGGATAGAGGAACAGAGATGGAATCGCTATTCGGACTTCCCGCCCACCCTCTGCTCCTCCACGCTGCAGTCGTCATCGTGCCGACCGCAGCCCTCCTAAGTGTTGTACTGTTGGCTCGGCCGGAGTGGCGCCGACGCCAAGGTCTGGCCTGGGTGGTGTTCGCATTAGTCGCCTTTGCGAGCACCATCCTGGCCAATCAATCAGGTGAAGCATTCAACGAAGCTTTGACGGATCGCATCGGTGACCTCGCCGAAGACCACGGTGAGCTTGGAAACCAGACCACGCTGCTGGTGTTCCTCTACATGATCACTTCGATCGGGTCTGTTCTTGCCGAGCGTCGACGTTCACAATCGAAGGTGGCGTCGGTGCTGGCTACCCTCGCCGCTCTGCTGGCTGTAGCAGCCACCGTTTGGATTGTGCGAACAGGCCACGAGGGTGCACGCATCGTTTGGGACGGTGTTTTGTAGTCGGTGGTTGCCGGATTTACCGCTCTGACCTGGGGATTCACAATCCCGTAGCGGTTGAAGGAGACCGAAGGGCTTGCATTCGCTAACCTGGAACCTGTGAGCCTTCCAGGTCCGCACGAGTCACCGTCCATGACCCCGACAACGTCGGGTGTCGTCAGCTACCGGCTGGCCCGCCAGCGTGTGGTCGACGCGGTCACGGATGGGCGTCAGGACGCCGAACAGGTTTGCGATGCCCAGCCGGAACTGAGGCGGGTGGCCCACAACCACGGCACAGTCCTACCCGATGCCTGCCCGCTTTGCGATGGGGACGATCTGGTTGCGGTAACGTTTGCCTTTGGATCCGGTCTTCCAAATTCAGGTCGGGTCGTTTCCGACTTGGGCGAGGCCCGACGTCTGCGAAACCGTGGTAAACCTTCTACTTGGTATGTGATCGAAGTGTGCAGGCAGTGCTGGTGGAATCACTTGAGAGAGTCATTCGAAATCTCCGGTTGACCGGCTTGGCCTGAACAGCCTGCTCTGAAAGGCACTGAGACGGCCTCGACGAGATGGCCCCGATACACTCAGGAACGCAACTCTATGGCTCTCTATGTTCCAGGACCCCTATCGGGGCCCGCCCCACTACGCGACAGGAGTCGTAACCCGATCTGGCGGTTTCGACGGCTCTTTTTTGTATTCGTCGTTTTGGTGGCGGCGGCGGCCGCCGTGGTGTGGTCGTTCGCCAGTCAGGTCGACCTGGACGAGGCCAACCTTGCCGATGAACTGACCGAGACTTCGTACATCTGCACCTCTGAAGTCGGTTTCGAATGCAACGCCGACAACGCTGCAAACCAACTGGCGTTCGAGGGTGAAGACCGACTGGTCGTCACCTACCAGGAGATTCCCGAGATCCTGGTTCAGGCCGTGATCGCCACCGAGGACAAGAGCTTCTTCGAGCATCAAGGTTTCGACCCGATCGGTCTGACTCGCGCCTCATACCAGACGATCAAGCGCCGCTTCACCGACGAAGGCAGTGTGCAGGGTGGCTCAACTATCACCCAGCAGTACGTCAAGTTGATCACCGAGGATTCGGCTGATGAGCTGTCCCGTAAAGGTCGCGAGGTTGTTCGAGCGATCAAGCTGGAGCAGCTGTTGGCTGACGACCCCGAGTTCGGTTCCAAGCAGGCGGCCAAAGAGGAAATCCTTGAGCGCTACCTGAACCGTGCGTTCTTCGGTCGACGTGCCCTAGGTGTGGCCGCGGCATCGCGGGCCTACTTCGACAAGGACTTGGCTGACATCACGCTTCCTGAAGCAGCCTTCCTGGCCGGTTTGATCCGAAACCCGAACAACGCCGAGCCGGTCCAGAATCCCGAAGAGGCGGCCCGTCGCCGATCGGTGACTCTGACTCTGATGACCGACCTCGGCTACATCACCGAAGATCAGCGCATCGCCGCCGACAACGATCAGTGGTCGTCCCTTGTTCGTGAGACCGCTTCGGCTGAAGGCCTGGGCGACGTGGCCGGATCCGAATACGGGTCCGAGTTCTTCTTGACCATAGTTCGCCGTCAGCTGGCCGAGATCTTCCCCAACAACGAGTACTTCCAACGCAGCCTCCGGGTTTACACCACGCTCGACAACGATCTGCAACAGCTGGCCCACCGGACGGTGGTCGGTCGGCTCAATCCCAACAACCCGGACATGCCGCTGGGTTCGCTGGTGACGCTGGATGATCAAGGGCGGGTCGTGGCCATGATGGCCGGCTCCGACTTCGATCGGTCTCAGGTCAACCTGGCCGTCAGCGGCAGCGGGCTGTTTGAGGGTGGCTCCGGTGGTTCCGGCTACGAGCCCGGGTCGACCATGAAACCGATCGTCATGGCCGAGTTTGTGGAGCAAGGCTTTTCGCCTGCCTCTTATTACGAGAACAAACCGGTTGAGTACCCCGAGTGGGAATGGAACCCCAGCGGTGGAACATCGCGAATCCCGAATCACCGGACGGCTGCCGAGGCCATGCGTTGGTCGTCCAACGCCGTGTTCGCCCAAATGATCTTCACTGTGGGAATTGAGCAGGCAACCGACATGGGTCGCCGCCTCGGCCTGACCTCGTCAATTATGGACGTGCCCAGCTTCGTACTTGGGAGCAATACGACCAGCCCACTTGACGTGGCCAGCGTGTACTCCACATTGAAGCGCGAAGGTGTGCGTCAAGACCCGGTCTTCATCGACCGGATCGAGGACGCTGACGGCAACGTCTTGTGCTGGTATCCGACCGAACCGGGCGATTGCTCTGGTGACGATGTGGGATCGGGCCAACGCCAAGGTGAGCAGGTCGTCGGAGCTTCAGTGGCCCGTCAGGTCAACGCCACTCTGGTTGACGTGGTTGCCAACGGAACTGGCAAGTCGGCCCAGCTTCCAGTCGAGGTCGACGGGGTCACCGTGTTCCGAGCGGCTGCAGGCAAGACCGGCACCACCAACAACGCCCGCCACGCCTGGTTCGCCGGGTTCTCGTGCAAGCTCACCACTGCAGTGTGGGTCGGGTACCCGGGTGTACAGGGCGAAGCCCCCCGCTACATGGACGATGATTGGATCATCGAAGCCAACGTCGAGCGAGAGGCCGAAGGCCAGTCGTTGCTGCCGACCATGGAGGAGCTGTTCGGCGAAGGCTACGACGAGATCAGCGGCGGCACCGTCCCGGCCGAACTTTGGCAGCAGTTCATGATGCAGGCCACCGCCAACGACGAGCCGTGCGAGATCGCTACTGAATCGCCAAACGCCAATCAACGCATTCTCGGCCAGGAGCTTTTGACCACACTTGGTCCCTGCCCCGAGCCCAGTGCCGCCTATCTCGCCCAGAAGGCCCGTGAAGAGGCCGAGGCCAATGCCGAGTCGACCACGGTTCCCGAGGGCGACGGCGGCAACGAAGAAGGAGCCTTCGGTGCATATGGTACGGCCGAGATCCAGAACGTGACGCTTCGCTGGAGTGACCCGCTGTTCTTCCAAGGAAACGGAAACGGCAACGGTCGCCGCCAGCAGGAGAACAACGAGGGCAACAACAACGAGGGCAATAATGGCGGTAACTTCACGCCGACTACCCGGCCCTGTCTCCCCGTCGACGAAGACGGCAAGCTGTTGCCGACCACCACGATCGATCCGGCCGGTCCGTCAACCGCCACTACGGTTGACCCGAATCAGGATCCGAACGCCACGTCATCAACCGACACCACGCTCGATCCGAATCAGGATCCGAACGCAACAGATCCCAACGCCACCTCCACGGAAACGACTGCACCGCCTCAAACCGAGCCGACTCAGCCTCCGGAGGAGACCCAGCCCACCGTTTCGGTTGACAACCCCGGTCGGGGCAATGGCAATGGGAACGGGAACGGGAATGGGAACGGCAACAACGGCGGTGACGGCTAAGCCCGTCATTGGTGCCCGGCGGCCCCATGTAGTTGTGGCCGCAACCCGGAGTCAGGTAAGCGAACGTTAAGGACTAGGTAAAGACGCCTTCCTGAGCGGATTGCGCCCCTAATGTTGTCTGAGACGCAGCATCTGCATGCACCCCTCACACGTCGGGAGAGGCGGGGCCACCTGAGAAGGTCGGCGGGGGTGTCCCTTTGGGGCGGTGCGGCCTTAGTCACCCATCACGAACTCTGGCAGGACGGAAAAAGAATGAGATCTTCCCAAGGCGGAAACAGTCGTCTAATCGGTATGGCAGTAACCCTGGTTTTGGCGGTAATGGCTGCGCTGTGGGCGCTACCGAGCTCTGCCAACCCGGAGAACGCAGACTTGTTCTCCGTCGCCACTGACCAGGTTGGGTTGCCTCCGAGCGCCAACGATCGTGGTGTCGTACGGTCTCGTCAGGTTGAGGTCGATCTTCGCCTGTTGGGTGGCAACGGCAGTTCCGGTGTTGATGTCGCTCCGGCCAAAGTCGTTCAGTTCAACCTGTTCGACAACCGCCGCTATGCCGCCAAGCACGTCTCGTCCGAGACGCTTGATGACGGTGCTTTCATCTGGAACGGCACCATTCCGGCACTCAACTCCGGCTCCATAACCGTTGTCGTCCGCGACGGTCTGATGACAGCCACGGTTACCGCCGACGATGAGACCTACGAGATCGTCCCCGGTGAGGGTGACGTTCACCAGCTTCGTCAGACTGACATGGCCGCCATTGGAATGACAGAGCACGATGCCATCCCCGCTGACCCGGACAATTCCGAGGACCAGGCGCTGGAACGTAGCGAGTTCAACCCGGAGGCGGCTGAAGGCACGCCGGTTATCGACATCATGGTGGTGTATACCCAGAGGGCACGCCAAGGTGCTGGTAGCGCCACCGCCATGGAGAACCTGATCGACTCCAACATCGCCTATACCAACTCGGCTTTCGCCAACAGCGGCGTCAACGCCGAGATCCGCAAGGTCCACACTCACGAGGTGAACTACAGCGAGGGCGACTCGGGGACAGACCTCTCGAGGCTGCTTAAGACTGACGACGGCTACATGGATGAGATCCACGCTCTACGCGATCAGTACGGCGCTGACCTTGTTCACCTCTTTGTTGAGGAAAGTGTCAACAACTTCTGCGGTATAGCCAGAATCCTCGGCCCATTCGGCCTGACGGTACGTGAGTGCGCCACCGGTGGTCGCACGTTCGCCCACGAGCTGGGTCACAACTTTGGTGCGTACCACGATTGGTACGTAGGCGCTAATGATACTGCAGCCCATGGGCACGTCGATCTCGATAAGAAATTCTTGACGATCATGTCGTACTACAGCCGCTGTAATGCGGCTGGCGTGAACTGCACGCTGACCAACACCTTCTCGAACCCGAACGTTAACTTCGATGGCGCTCGCACCGGCGTACCGTCCGGTACCAACCGCAGCTGTGCGGCCCAGGTTGTAAACATCCCGGACTGCGATGCCAACAACGCGGCTGAGTTGAACGCCAACGCCCAATCAATCGCCGATCGCAAGCCGACCGTGGTCAACCCGCCGCCGCCGACTACGACTACTACAACCACGGAGCCGACTACGACGACGACTGAGGGTCCGACGACGACTGAGGGTCCGACGACGACTGAGGGTCCGACGACGACTGAGGGTCCGACGACGACTGAGGGTCCGACGACGACTGAGGGTCCGACGACGACTGAGGGTCCGACGACGAC
>CALKZY010000038.1 GCA_938002965.1 uncultured Acidimicrobiales bacterium
GCTGACGGGAACCGGACCATCGTCTCCTTCTCTAACGGCCAGCCTTCATAGACCCATCCAGCCGGCAACTCGGGAAGTGTGAGGCTTGCTTCCGGCCCGGGCACGGTACGTTGACAGCCATGGCCGATGGCACCGCCCCCACGCCCGAAGACCCAGAACAGATCCAGCCCAAAGGTGACGCTGGTGTCAACCTTTTGACTAGGGGCGGACACCCCGATTTCCTCGACCTTCCATGGGGTCAACCGTTGGCCCAGTGGGATCACCCCCGACTTGTTCCGATGGCACACGGAATCAGCCGACACGTCGTTCGGTTCGTCCGCTATGACGACAGGGTGTACGCCCTCAAAGAAACCCAACGAGGCGTTGCCCAAACCGAATACGAGATTCTGCGAGACCTCAGAGACGAGCACCTACCGGTAGTCGAACCCGTAGGGGTGGCCACAGATCTGCACAGCGAAGGCGGCCTCAACGCCGCTGAAGACCCCGACTCGGCCATGCTGATCACCCGGTACCTCGACTTCTCCCTTCCGTATTGGTACGTGATTGGTCGAGACGGTCCTGTGTTGGCCGACGACCTCCTCGACGCTGCAGCCGTGCTTCTGGTCAGGCTCCACCTGGACAACATCTTTTGGGGTGACTTTTCGCTTTCCAACGTGTTGTTTCGACGAGACGCCGGCGCTCTCATGGCCTACCTGGTCGATGCTGAGACGGCCGAACAGTCGCGGACGCTAAGCGACGAAATGCGAGAGTACGACCTGTCGATTGCTCGAGAGAACGTCATTGGCGGACTGCTCAACCTGCAAGCCGAAGGCCGGGTCGAAGAGCAAATCGATCCGCTGGCCATCGCCGACGATCTATCGGGCCGGTACCAACGGCTGTGGAACGAGCTGACCAAACCGGAAGAGTTCTCTCTCGACGAACGGTGGCGCATCGAACGCCGAGTCCGACGCCTCAACGATCTCGGCTTCGACGTCGAGGAGATGTCCATCAACCGAGATGGAACCCGACTGCGAATCAAACCGGTCCTGATCGAAGAAGGGCATCACTCGCGAGAGCTGCGACGCCGCACTGGACTCGATGTGCAGGAGAACCAGGCCCGACGTCTCCTAGCCGACATCTCCAGCTTCAAAGCCTGGCTGGAACGAACCTCCGAGAAGGAGATCCCTCGCGCCGTCGCTGCCGCCCGATGGCTAGCCGACGTTTACGAACCAGTGGTCGAAGCAATTCCGACCGAGATGGGCGAGCGACTTGAGCCGGTCGAAATCTTCCACCAGGTACTAGAGCATCGCTACTACCTTTCAGAACGGCGCCAGAGCGAGGTCGACAATCTCGAAGCGCTGGACGACTACATGAGGTCGATCCTCTCCCACCGACCGCTAGAACGTCAACTGCAACTGGGGGACGAGTTCCGCCAGGTTGATGACGGGAACGACCCCGAAAACGAGTACTAAACCGGCGACTCAACCGGTCCGATAACCCATATGTGAACGGTTCGGATGGGTGGGAGACAGCGCTGGCCCACTGGTGCGCGCTCCTTCACAAACTCCCGATCCCGGCAGCGCTGGTCAACCAAAGCGGCGTCATCGTTTCGGGGAACCAATGGTTGGACGCCGAGACCGGTGACGTACTAATCCACCCGGCCGCCACAACCAGTGGAGCAGCAAAGTTTGCGGAGTTCCTACTCCACGGACCAAGTACTGCCACCTTGGGAGACGGCACCGGAAGCAACCCCAGTCTCTTGCCCGGGCTCTACGACGGTGTCTCCCCACAAAGTCGGTGGAGGCTGCGAGACCTGGGCCAAGACGGTGAACAATCAGTCTTGTTGGCGACCGAAGCCAGCGACGAGTCTGGAAGTCACGTACTCCGGCGCTTCTTTTCGGCTGGTTCCTGGCTGTTCGTGGCCTACGACCAATGGGGTCGGATCATCGAATACAACTCGGCGTGGACCGAGGTCCTCGGCTACAGCGAAAGCGAACTGTTCGGCATGGACTCCTGGAGTTTGCTGAGTGACGAGAGCATCCACCAGCGCCCAAGCATCGAGTCCGACCTTCGCGTCACCGGCCGGTGCGAACCAGTATTCAAGATGCGAACGAAGACCGGCGACCTGCTCGAGGTGCAGTGGACGTTGTTCTACGACACCGAGTTAGGCCGATCGTTTGGGCTGGGCCGCGATGTCACACGGGAACGCCAACTCACCGACCAACTGGAACGCCAGGCCACGACCGACGAGCTCACCGGGCTCCCCAACCGGGCCCAACTCCTCAAACGACTTGAGCAATGGCTCAGCGACGGGTTTCGACCAACCGTGTGTTTCTGCGACCTTGACCATTTCAAGATCGTCAACGACTCGCTAGGGCACAAGGCGGGTGACGAGTTGTTGGCCGAGCTGGGGCGCCGCCTCAGCACACTAGTTCAAGCAGACCACACGTTGGTCGGGCGCATGGGGGGCGACGAGTTCGTGGCCATCGTCAAGTCGGCCACTGTCGAGGAAGCCGAAGCCTTGGGTCACCAGATCATCGAGTTGGCCGGAGAAATGTTCGTTGTCTCCGGCCAACCGGCTCACATCGGAATGAGTGTCGGCATCTCGCTCGGAGGACGAAGGGCCAGCTATGAGCGCAGTGGACCCGGGCCGAAGCGAGGCGAGCGAACACCAGCCGATATCGCGGCAAGCGTGCTGGCCGAGGCCGACACGGCCGTCTACCGGGCCAAACAAGCAGGCCGCAACCAAATATCGGTATTCGACGCCGAGATGCGATCCAACGCCGACCGCCGCCTCACGGTCGAAGTCGGCATTCGCCAAGCACTGGAAGAAGACCGAATCGAGGCCCTGTACCAGCCGATTGTCGCTATCCCATCGGGGGCCATCGTCGGCGTCGAGTCACTCATTCGATGGCGCGACAGGGAGGGCCAACTCGTTTCCCCGGCCGACTTCCTGGACGTCGCCCAAGAGGCCGGCCTCTTACCCAGCCTCGGGCTGCGGATGCTGGAAAAGGCAACGGTGCTCGGAGGCAAGGTTGCCCGAGCTGGTAGGCCGCTAATGATGTCGGTCAACCTGTCGGCCGTTGAGCTCAGCTACAACGATCTGACCGACCGGGTCCGCCTTGCTCTCAGCGAAAGCGGTCTCAGCCCCGAGCATCTGTTGTTGGAGATCACAGAAACGGCGGTGCTCAGAACTGACGCGACGCTTCCGGTGCTGTGGGACCTCCAGTCCGCCGGAGTGCGCATCGGGCTCGATGACTTCGGCACCGGCTTCTCCTCACTTGCCCATCTACGAGAACTGCCGATCGACGTCGTCAAGATCGACCAGTCGTTCGTTCGATCGATCGTAGATGATGACGTGACCCGAGAACTGACGGCTTCGCTGGTGGGCCTGTGCGAGGCACTGGCCCTCGAGGTGATCCTCGAAGGCATCGAGACCACCGAGCAGGCCGAAGCAGTTGAAGATCTTGGCGGTCGGCTGGCCCAGGGCTACCTGTACCACCGTCCGATGAGCGAAGCCGATCTACTAGCGGTACTCGGGGTCACTCCTCAAGAGGAAGCCGCGGAAATCGCGGCGGCCGCTTCTCGACAAAGGATCTGACGCCCTCGGCGAAGTCAGGTCGACCGAAGCTTTCAACCATGAGCTTCTGCGATTCGAGTTCCGCTTGCCCCAGGCCAACATGGAACTGTTGGTAAACCTGTCGTTTCATGACAGCCAGCGACGATGGCGAGCATGATTCGGCCAGCCGCTCGATGTAGCGGCGACAATACGCCAGTAAGTCATCGGCTTCGGCCAGGTGATTGACCAGACCAAGCTGGTGGGCTTCCTCGCCTTTGACCCGGCGAGAGCTGAACAGCAGGTCGAGGGCCACTGCCGGGCCGACCAGGCGAGGCAGCATCCAGCTCAACCCCCATTCGGCAATCAAACCTCGTTCGGGGAAGGCCACCACAAACATGGCATCCGGGCTGGCCACCCTGATATCGCAGCACAGCGAGAACGGATAGGCCATTCCGGCCACTGGGCCGTTGACAGCGGCGATTATCGGCTTGTCGGTGGCCAGCAAGTAGGGGAATCGGCCGTCGAAGTCACCTTGCGGATCTGACCATGGGTAGTCCCGGTCAGCCGCTGCATCTTCGGAATCGGTCTGCTCCCCGGACGAGAGCCGATCGAGCAGCTTCATATCGGCTCCGGCACAGAATGCCCGCCCGGCGCCGGTGACGATGATCCCGACCACCGAGCGATCCTGATTGGCCTGGTCCACGGCATGGCGGATCTCGTCGTCCATCCGCGACGTCCAGGCGTTCAGAGAGTCAGGTCGGTTCAAGGTGATGGTGGCCACCGGGTCATCGACCTCGTACAAAATGTCGGTGTACATGCCTCCAGTCGTAGCACGGCTTCGATTCGGACACCACGTCGACAGGTCGGCTAACGTCATCGTTCATGACCGAAGCGACTCCAGTGACTCTCGAAACCGTCAGCCGTCTGCACGACCTGACCACCCGACTTCATGTGCCAATCTACTTCGCACGCGAGGCCGGCGACGAGTACGCCAAAGAGGGAGTCGGCGGTGAAGGATTGAAAGCCATGGGCGGCTACTTCGGTTCCCGCACCGCGGCCATGGGTGAACTGCCAACCGAAATGGTTGCCGCCACTTTCTATAACTGGAGCCCTGACGTGGTAACCCCGGCCATGGATGGCCTGTGGGGCGTCACCAGTGCCGAGGCAATGCAGCTGGCCCGCTGGCGACTGGCCGGCGTCATCTTCGACTCGGTCGGCCGGGACGACGCCTGGCCAGTGGCCGAAGCCAACGCCATCCTGCACAAGGTGGTCGGCGGGTTGTCATGGGGAGGACGGCCAATGGCCGCAGGCAACAACGACGCCATGCGACTGCTCGACCGGTCACCGCACGCAGGCGACGATCTGATCAGACTCTGGCAGCTGACCACCATCGTTCGAGAATGGCGGGGCGACGCCCACATCGGGCTGCTGGTGGCCGAACCGCTCTCACCGGCCGAATGCACCGTTGTCACCAATGCCCAGTACGGCGGGTTCGTGAAAGCCAGCCGCGGCTGGTCGGTCGGCGACTGGGATGCGGCAGTAGCCAGCCTGGTCGAACGAGGCTGGATAACCGACGAGGACACGCTGACCGATGAAGGCACTCGACGTCGGGAAGGTATCGAGGCCCGCACCAACGAGCTGAGCACACCCATGTGGGACGGCATGTCCGACATCGAGGTCAATCACCTGGGCGACCTGCTGGAGCCCGTCGTGGACGCCATCATCGAAAGTGGCCGCCTCAAACCGATCGGCCTGCGACCCCGCAACGGCTAGGCAAGAGGTTCGCCGTGACCTACGCCCAGGAGCTGGCCGAAGGCCTCCGAGAGGCTGCAGCTGCAAGAATGGGTGGATGAAGCGTTGGCCTTCGTCTCCTCTCCCCCAGCTAAACGGTGACGCGCTCTGATGTCGGGGCCACCGTACGAACCGGCACCGGACGAGTATCTCCGAACCCAGTGGAATGCGCACTTCGCGGGCTACGACAACACCGATTCGGTCTTTGACCAGTTGCTCGCCGCGTATCGAACACCCGGCCGGTACTACCACACCATCGAGCATGGCCTTGAAGTGGCATCCACCGTCCAAATGCTGGCTGATACTCGCCCAGCCGCCGACAGGGACGACCTTCGCTTGGCCGCCTGGGTTCACGACGCCCACTTCGAACCCGACAACGACGACAACGAAGAGCGCTCAGCGCTGTTGGCCGAGCGGCTGGCCCTCCAACTTGCTATCGGCCCGGAGCGAAGCCGACGCGTCGCAGAGCTTGTCCATGTGAGCTCACACACCGTCCGCCCAGCGGACGAACTCGAAGCAATGATGTGCGACGCCGATCTGGCCACGTTGGCCAAACCATGGGAGGCCTACACGGCCGACGTTGCCAACATCAGAGCCGAACTGCGAATCGACGACGACACAGTCTGGCCCGAAGTGAGGCTGACCATGTTGTCGTTCTTCGAGAAGAAGACGCCGCTATACCACGGGTCGAAAGCCACCGAGACGTGGGAGGCGGCGGCCATCGGCAACCGACTGCGGGAACAGGACCTGCTAGAACGGCGACGGGTCCAGAACGAGTAGCGGACCTAACCGTCCCAGTTCGTGTAGAGCCAATACCCGAGAACGACGAAAGTGACGACGGCCAGCGAATACGGCCAGACTGACGAACTCACCAACACAGCGGCAATGGCCGTGATCGAAATGGCGGCGGCAAGAATACGAATGGTGGACAACCGTTCGCTCCGCTCGTTGACCGCGCTGAGAACCTCACCGGCCCTGGCCGCCACCGGGGCATCGCGCTTGTTGTCAGCCAGTGCCTGTAGGGCTGTCGGGTCAGAAATCCGATCAGTGGCCTCAAGGCGGAACCGGTAGTCGGGGCTGGCGGCCAGCTTGTGTAGAACCGAGCCAGAGCCGATTCGACCGAGCGCCTCTCGAGCGATCTGGTCGTCTTCGTTGCGGGCCAGGTCGGCGAGAGCCATATCGTCACTGACCCGATCCAAGGCGCTACGCCGCTGAGGATGCTCGGGGTCACCAGCGATGCGGACCAAGGTGGCGGTGTCGCTGAGTCGGGCAACGGCTTCTCGCTGAACGTCGGGTCGGCTGTGACCACTCAAGCGATACAGGGCCTTCGGGTCGTTAATGAAACCAATGGCAGAGCGGCTGACCGCCTGATCCTGGTGGGTGGCCAGCTCGGCGACCTTCGCCGGATCAAGGCGAGACAACGCCACGTGGCGAACCGACTGATCACCGTCTTGTGCCAGTGTCGTGAGCAGTTCGACCGAATCGGCGTGACCGGCAATGGCCCGCCGGGTCTCCGGGTCCGGTGATTGTGCCACCAGCTGAAGAACCTTCGGGTTTCGAATCTGGACGATGACGGCTCGCCGCACCTTGTCGGACCGATCGGTGATCAGGCGCTGGATAACAACCGGGTCAGTGACCCCGGTGGCCAACGCAGCTCGGACGTCGTCGTCAAGGTCTCCGGCCAATTGGGCCACCAGCGGGCCTTCGGTGATTCGTCCGGCGGCCAACACCCTCGTTTGCTTCGGTCGTTCGACCTCGACGAGGCGACCCAACATTGCTTGATCGGTGATACGGGGAACTGCGGTGGACACCACCGCTCCGTCGCCGTCCTGGGCCAGCTTGAACAGCACCGATTGGGTGGTGGTCAACGCCGCGACGTCTCGCCGCTGTGCCGGTGAAGTGCTGGTGGCAAAGCTGTCGACCACAGCGATTTCTTGCGGCGACAGCGGGTGGCCGTCGGCAGTTGCCGTCAACCCGAGCGTGGCTCTCGGGCCCGGAGGCGGCGGCACCTGAGGAGGAGGGGCCGCCACCGAAGGCCTGTGTCCGGGTGACGGAGGCGTGTCCCGCTGAAGGGCGGTCAGCACCGCCACCATCTCGGCCGCAGTTTGGAATCGATCCCGCGGGTCTTTAGCCAACGCCCTATCCCAAAACCCGTTCATCTGAGGGGCCAGGTCGGTGGTGGGAACGGGAGCGTTGACCACACGATGGAGAAGCGCCTCGTGGGATCGTTCCCCGGCAATGGCGTACGGGGCCGACCCGTCGATCAGGTTAAACAGGGTTGATCCCAACGAGTACAAATCGGACCGCTCGTCGTTTTTGGCCGCGCCGTTGAGGAACACCTCGGGAGCGGCGTGTTCGAAGGTGGCGGCATTCAAGGTGGCAGATGTGCTGCGGATGACGGCGATACCGAAGTCGGACAACTTCACCCGACCGTCATCGGTCAGCAAGATATTGCTGGGCTTGATGTCACGGTGAACGATGCCTCGGGCGTGGGTGTGAATTAGGGCTCGGGCGACCTGAGCAGCGTAGGAAACCGACGTCCTGGCGTCGATGGTGTCGGCCCGAGCCAGCACATCGGCCAGCGAGCCGCCCGGCACATACTCCATGACAAAGCAGGGGTTTCCGTTCTTGGTCTCGTCGAACCGGTAGATGGCGGCCAGGTTTTCGTGACTGCCCAGGTCGGCCAGGATTCTGGCCTCCCGCTGGAACCGACGAACGCCGTCGTCATCAAGATGTCGCAACACCTTGACGGCAACCTTGCGACCGAGCGCCTCGTCATCGGCTGAGTACACAGTGGCGAACCCGCCTCGCCCAATCTCGGTGTAGTTCAGCAGCCCGGTCAACCCAAGAGTGATCGAACTAGAAGGCGACGTCTGGGCAGGCGCGTCGAGCCGCTCAGTCGGTGGATTGTCCGGAGAGTAGACGGAGGTCGTTTTCTCGTCGATGCTCTCGATTGTAGGCGAGGCTATGTGGCCCGGCCTTTCGCGTTACTCACGAGCGTCGACCTCTTGGGTGAAACAGCGAACAGCGTCATCAAAACCCTCAGGCTGTTCGATGTTGATTGAGTGCCCGCCGGCCAGGTCCACAATGGTGATGTCAGGTATCTCCTGTCGGGCGACATCGATGTGGGGTTGAAATGCCTTCTCCCACATGCCATTGATCAGGAGTGCCAGTACAGCAAGACGGGACAGGTCATCGGCCGAACTCCACTTCGGTGCGTTGGCCGCCATGTGGGCGATCGCATGCGCAGGCATGTGATCGGCGGCCTGGGCCATGGTCTCCTGAAGACTTTCTGGGAACCGCTTAGCGTGGATCGGGTGGAATGGCAGCTCCCGACGCTCGGCCAGGCTGACCGGCGGTGAGATGGATCGACTATGACGGCTCAGTCCAAACATCGCACGAGAGTTGGTGACGATGACGCCGCGAACGTCGTCGGGCTCGGCCATGGCCAGCCGAGTCGCAACCGCAGCACCGAGCGAGTGGCCGACAAGCCAGTAACGATCTAGTCCGAGATCGGTACTCAACGCCGCAAGTGCCGGTAGCAGCGCGTTCGGACCGTACATGTCCGGATCCTCAGGGGCACATGACCGACCGTGCCCGGGCAGCTCGACAAGAATCAGTCGATGATCTCGCCCTAGGCGCTCAACGTTAAGATCCCACTGAGCGTTGCTCGACATGAAGCCGTGAATCAACATCATCGACGACCCAAGTGGGTTGCCGGTTTCGACCGCGTTGAGAATCAAGTCAACGGGTCGTTGGCCAGCTCGATGGGTTGGCCGTGCGGGGTGGCGTGGGCGGCTCGCATCCAGGCCGCTGACACGTCGGCCACACCGTCGGTGGTGGCCACCGACTTCGACACCAGCAGTCTCTCCAGGGCCATTGCCCAATGGTTGTAGTAGTCCGATCCATCAGCCGAGGCGTCCGGGCCGGTGACCTCAGCCGACAGCGCCGCCGCCCACTCCGACCAGGTGAACACCTCCTGCTGGTGAAGGTGCACGGCCAGGGCAAACATCTGGGCTTGCCACGGTTCGGTGAACGGCACATCAGGCTCAACTGCCTCGGCATCGGCGAATGAAGCGCTCACGAACTCACCACCGCATCGGCCTGCGCGGTGCTGGCAGCAACCAGGTAGGGCTCCCAGGCGTCGATGGTGACCGACAACGTCGGGTCGGCGTCGGCACCCCACAACTCAGTTCCTGAAAACTCGACGGTGTACAGCCAGTGGGGCTGTTCTCCCAGGCCGTGGGCGTGGGTGTCAGGGAAGATGTGGCAGCCGGCCACCGTCTCGACCGTGCCTCGCTTACCTCTGGCGTAGCGTGGCAAGCGGGTGTGGGTGGAAGGGTTCATCTCCCTAACCGCTACTGCGTCGCCCACCTCAAAGCGGGCAGGTTGAGTTGGCTCCCGATCGACCGGACCGCCGGATGCCAGCGCCCGGGGTACACGTTCGGCGGCAAGAATTCGCTCCGGGGGCTTAGCCTCGACTAGCGAGCGCCCGGCGGCCAGCTCGTCTTCGGTCACCACTTCGTGGCGAACAAGTAGTCGCTCCAAACCTTTGATCCAGATCTCGTAGTACGACGATGAGTAGTAGTCGGCCGGGTGGCGATCCTCCCGAGCGTGACGGCTCTCGTCAAGCGTCCACTTGCCCAGCGCACCGGCGCATAAGGCCATACCCAGGGCTCGCTCCTCCCAAGGGGCGTGAAAGATCGGCTCATTGTGCTCGGGGTCGACGGGCCCGAAACCCATCATCCCACCAACGTCGTGCGGGCCGTTCATTTCGACGCCCCACCGGATGCCGCCGACACAGCCGGTCCGGAGGCCTCAGCGGTGCCGATCATTGAATCGCGAGACACCAACTTGGCCAGCTCCTCCACCGACATGCCGTCAGTCCCGGCAGGGCGCATAGGAATGACCAAGTACCGCAGCTCGGCGGTTGAGTCCCACACTTTGATGGCGGTTTCGGCTGGCAACTCCAAGCCGAATTCGGACAAGACTGCACGGGGCTCAGCCACCACACGGGAACGATACGGCGGCGACTTGTACCACACCGGCGGTAATCCCAGCACCGGCCACGGGTAACAAGAGCACAACGTGCAAACCACCACGTTGTGAACCTCAGGCGTGTTGAACACCGCCCGCATATGCTCACCTTGACGACCCATGAAGTCCAACGACTCGATGGCTGCAGTGGCATCGTTGACCAGCCAGGCGGCATAGTCCGGCTCGGTCCACGCTTTGGCTACCACGGCTGCACCGTTGCGGGGCCCGACTTTGTTCTGGTAGGTGTCGACGATGACGTCGATGGCGGCGGGGTCGATCAGGCCTTTTTCGGTGAGAATGGTCTCCAGCGCCCGGACCCGAGCCTCAATCGGCTCGAAGTGGTTGTCGTGTTTGTGATCGTCATGGTCGTGGCCGTGGTCCGACATGTGGCGAGTCTAATCGACGTCACAACCCCGGCGACGAAGCCGCCACAACCCCGGCGGCGAAGCCGCGCCCGATACAAGCGGCCTAGTCGAACCGGAGCGACGCCACGATGTTGTTGATCTGATCCAACACCGTGGCCCGACCAAGGTGATCACCAACAACCACGTACATCACAAACGCCCGCACCGCTTTGCTGGCACCCTTTCCGTCAACCGACCCTCGGCCCGAGCTGGACCGAATCTGGAAGAAGGCCTGGGCTCCGGATTGCCCTGCGATGGGGCGCTGCATCTGATGGGGATTGAAGTCATCAGCCGTGAACGTCGGGAGCCGGGCGGCGGCATACAGCCGGGTGGCTGCCATAGCCGGGTCCTCCTCCAAGAGGCAGATGAACGCTTCACCCCGCCTCATCTGTTCGGTGGCACCACTACCGAAGTCGCCTCGAACCTCGGGAAGCGGGTAGTTGGCCATGTGCAGCCGAGGCATCAGGTCCATGGCCGAATCGACCGGTTGTTCTCCCGCGCCGGTGTCAATCTCCGCTTCCCAGCCCTCGGGAACGTCAACCGACAAGCCCACCGCTTCCAATGGTCTACTCACAGTGCCGCCCCATGTAGTTGTCGATGAAAGACAATCAACTGCTCAGGTGAACGAACGTCACGGGTCAACAGAATCGACAAGCCTCGCACCAACCCGAACACCACACCAATAGCCATGGCAAGCGCCACCGACCAACCGCCGAACGATCCAACCACGGCGATGGCAACCAGCCACGCAACCACGGCGGCCGACCGAACATAGGTGGTCACCCCGGCCCCGAGTTGTAGTCCGAAGCCGACTCCGTACACCCACCCTCGAAATTCGACCAACCAATTCTCGTTGACCTGGCGGGCCAGCCCGGGCAGGGGCCTACCCAGCGCCTTCATCAGCGCCAGGAGAGTAAGTACGACCCCGAGCACCAGCAATCGGGCGAGCGAAGCCGAGACGGGCGTCCACTCCTCCGACAGCCATCCACCAACCAACGACGCCACCTCGGCACTACTCACCCCGACGACCCCAATCACCAGTCCGGTTAGCGCACCACCAATGGTTGACCCGATGATGAACGCCGAGGCGGTAACCCGGTATCGATTTCCTCTACCCTCCTCGCCGAGGGGGTGGATGCTGGACAGCATCGACTCGCCTCAAGGCGACCAGGTGGAACGAATCGCACCCCACACCGCCGACACGACACCCACGACGACACATGCCACGACACAGACCACCACGCTGACTTCAACACCCATGGCCCGACTACTCGGTCGGCCGGTCGGCAACCGCAGCGTCACCGGAACCTGATAGCTCCGGCGTGTACGGGGTCGAGTGAAACAACCGAGCGTCCCCGGGAGCCAACCCGGCGGCAGCCAACTCAGCGTCGACGCTTCGATGGCGGTTACGACCCATGAGCACATCCCGGCGAGACACCGGCTCGGTTTCGCCGGCCGAACCGTGACGGTCGGCTTCAGCCCGAGCCAACATGTCCAACACCAGTTGCCAACCGTGAGCGGCGCCCTCTCCTACCACCACACTGCTGGCCCCATCGACCAACGCGAAATAGGGGGCAACAGGCACACCAAAGTCATCCCAGGCCTCGGTGGACATCACCGTGGGCACACCACCGGGGGCAACGGCGGCCACCGTCGCCGGGCTCTCCATCTCAACCCCTTTGGTGACGATGACCAAACGCATTCCGGCCGGCAGCTCAACACCGCCATCGAAGGCGTCCCAGAACGTGGTGCAGGTCGCGCACCCGGTTGAAAGGAACGCCAACAGGGTCGACTGACGTCGTCGGCCGTTACCGGCCGGCGACCCCGACAGGGCAATAGTGCGAGCACCGCCGCGGGGAAGTTGACCGACAATGTCGACGGCTCGACGGCCCGACACGTGAGCCGGTCCCGGCACATTAGAAATGGTCCGCAAGTCAATGTCATCGGCCGCTCGCAGCGGCGGCGCAGGTGCTTGACGAGCAGCGGACTGATGATTGGGATCAAGACTAACCCCGGCCTGATGCAGGGCCCGAACGATAACGGCGTGGCTACGCAACAGTCCGACCACCATCACCGCCAGAACAGCCACCACCAGGGCCAACACAAACACAACTACCGTCATCACGTACTCTCCCTCATCCGAATCGGTCCTGAGCCCGGTTGAAGTGCTCTCGGCTACCGCTGAGGAAGGTGGCCAACGCCAAGTCGTTCCCCGACGTCAAAACATCAGCCCAATGCTCCAAGCCCGAAGGTCCGGGCCGGCGGTTCAAGAACCGCTCGTACAAACCGAGGACCCGCTTGCGACGGGACTCGATCGAATCAAAGAAGAACGCTCCAACCTTGGGGCGCTGATCCGGCACCGAAGCCACCGCCGACCAATAGCTCAAGCCGTTCTCATTCGGGACCCGATTGAGAATGTCGGCGTACAACGAAGTCACAAAACCTTCTACCGAATCGAAGCGGTTGAAGTACTCGTTCGAGCCGTACAAGGTGGCCGCCACCGACGTCACCGTCGCCCCCAACTGCAGACGTTCCGTCCAATAGGCCACCGCGCTTGCACCAGCCGGTCGACCCAGGATCTCCCGGTACAGGTCGTCAACGACTGACGACAGGTAGACATCGCTTCGGGAGAACGACACCGATAGGCCAACCCGGTCCAAGCCACGGCTGACCTCAGCAGCAAGCGCTTCCTCCTCATCGGCGCTCGGCTGACGACCGAGGTAGTCGGCGTACACGGCTTTAGCCCACGCCCGCGACTCAGCGGTGACGACCACCGGTTCCGGTTCGGGTGGGGGCGGTGCCGGAGGAACCGGCTGCTCCAAGCAAGCCCGGTGGTGAAAGGCGGTTGCCGGATCGGTTCTGGCCACAGTCGAACAGCCCGGATCCAACTCCCACGGTTTGCTGCAGGTAACCACCCGGCACATGATCGGCCCTACGCAGGCCACGTCGTTATTGCAGTTGCCGTAGCGAAAGGCGGTACAGCCATCGCGGCGGGAATCACAGGTCCGACATTGGCAGGTGGTGTCGGCGCCACGACACACGCCGCTGGAACCACACGAGCAGGCAGGCGACTCTCTGTTGCAATCCAGGTAGTAGCGAGCCGCCCCGTCGCAGTACGTCGAATTGTCCACCTTCCACCAGCCGGCCAACAACGTATTCGGCGGACAGGCATTCTCACCGTAGATATGGCAGCAGAACTCGGTGTACCCGCCGCAGCACAAATCGTTGCAGTCGCAGCTCCGTCGCACCGCCGAACCCGACGGTGGACAGGAACAGACAGCGGCGTAGGCCGTCCCCGGCCGAAGTACAAACGTAGAACCGCCGACCATGAGGGCGCTGCCCACCATGGCGCTACGACCTACAAAGCCGCGGCGAGATGTTCGCTGTTCGACGAACTCGGCCGCCCGGTCAGTGACGGCGGCTACCAGGCTCATGGCTGAGCCATCCGAAGCTCGGCCAAGCCACCCAGCAACCCGGGCCCCACCGCCATCAACCAGGCCAGCGTCGCCACCAGAACCGAATACGAAGCGGCCGACAGAAGCGACTCGGAAGCCAGTTCGGCCATGGTCACAAGCAACGGCGCTTGGACCGCCAAGCCGGGCGACAGTACAGCAAGTCCGGCAGCGAGGCCGACCATCAGTGCAGTCACGCCGTTCAGCCAGAGATGCCAACGACCCGAGCTCCCGCCCTGCACGCCGACGCCCGAATCTCCGAAGCACCCGCAGTCGGCTGAGGCATCGATTCGACGAAGCCGAATCAGGAACAGGTTGAAGCCAGCGAATAGCGCCGAGGTTGTTCCCAAAAGGGCGACATCGGGCGCAGCCCACGCTGCCCCCAGCAAGCCAACAAGCCCCACGACGACTTCGATGCCGCCTAGCGACCTGCCGGCCGAGCGAGCCAAGGACCGGCGACCCATGGGGAGCAGTTGAGCCGAGCGCAGCGCCCTGCTTGATGCTGCTGGTCGAATCAGTTTGAGGCCCCCGCTAGCCGTCAGCAGGACAAAAACGGCGTGAAAAAACCCCAGGTGCGGCGACATCCGACCCACGACTCTAGCAAACCTTCAGCAACCGTCGGCGGACGCTGCCTCACCAATGCCGATCTCCAGATTCAGGTCCCGCAGAAGGTGCGGAATGTGCGGTCGAATCCGTCGGGAGCGGGTCGCGTATACAGCTCGGGATCAAAGTCGACGTCGTCGGGAGCAAGCGATTCGTAGGGATTGGTGACCAGCTGGTAGAGCCGGTCGAACAACGACATGTCTCCAGCCGTGGCCGCTTCCAGCGCTTCATCGACCAGGTGATTGCGGGGAATGAACAACGGATTTACGGCATCCATGCCGTCGGCCACCGACGCCAGGTCACCACTCTCCGAGATCACACGGGAGCGCCACTGGTCCAGCCAGGGGTCGATAGCCGATCGATCCTCGAACAAGTCGCCCAACCGGCTTTCGTCGCCTCGCAAGACGTCGGCCAAAGCCCGGAACGAGCTGGTGAAATCGACCTGATTCTGATGAAGCAGATCCAACAGATCGGAGCCCAGTTGTCCGTCGGCGGCCAGCAATTCATCACCGGGATCGTCGTTGGCGGCCAAACCGACCTTGGCTCGGAACAGGTTGACCCAGTAGAATCGGAAACGATCCGGGAACGCCTCCAGCGCAGCGGTGGCTACCGCCACCGACTCCTCACTGGGACCGCCCTCAGATTCGCTGTTCTCGGGGAGAGCATCGACACGATCTGGGGCGCCATCTATGGCCTCGCCTATCAGCGGCAGCAGCGTCTCGGCCAACCGGCTCAGGTTCCACAGGGCGATCGATGGCTGGTTACCGTAGGCATACCGGCCGTCGCGATCAATTGAGCTATAGACGGTGGCCGGATCGAATCGGTCTATGAAAGCACACGGCCCGTAGTCAATCGTTTCGCCTGAGACGGTCATGTTGTCGGTGTTCATCACACCGTGAATGAAGCCGACCAACATCCAGCGGGCAATCAACGAAGCCTGCTCTTCAGCCACTGCTGACAACAACGCCAAGTACGGGTTGCCGTTATCACCGCCGCCCACTGCCGATGGGTAGTGGCGGGCAATGGTGTGGTCGGCCAGGCGTCGCAGTACCGAGGCGTCCTCCAGCCGGGCGGCGTACTCGAAGGTCCCCACTCGAATATGGCTTGTAGCCACCCTGGTCAGCACTGCGCCCGGCATCATGCCGGTCTGCCGTCGAACCTGTTCGCCGGTTCCGACCACAGCCAACGCCCTGCCGGTGGGTACGCCCAGGGCGTGCATGGCTTCGGCGATCAGGTATTCGCGCAACATGGGGGCCAGCTCGGACTTGCCGTCGCCGCCGCGGGCCATCGGTGTTCGACCCGAACCTTTCAGGTGAATGTCGTAGCGTTGACCGGCCGGGTCAAGAATCTCACCGAGCAACAACGCCCGACCGTCACCGAGACGGGGCGAGTAGCCACCGAATTGATGACCAGCGTAGATCATGGCCGCCGGACGTGATCCCGTGGCCGATGCATTGCCTACCAACACGTTGACCCCAGACGGACTGGACAGCCGCTCGGCGTCCAAGCCCAGCTCATCGGCCAGTGGCTGGTTGAAGGCCAACAACTCGGGAGCAGGCACCTGGGCCGCATCCCATTCATGAACCAGCTCGGGTAAGACACCAGCGAAGCTATGGCTGAAGTCGAAGCCAAGGTCTGTCGCTTCGCCGCTCGATCCGCCAGCGCTTGATTCACTAGCAATTGATTCACGGTCGGTTGTCGAGGTGTGCTCGTCAGCGGTAGTCACTACACCCATTCTGGCCCGACACCCGGGTTGAATCACCACCGTATGACCACTGGCTCGTCCCTGGCAATACGGCTAGACCTCTCCCAGCCAGCGATCTATCCTCTAGGAATCGGTTCTTTCCCACCTGCAACGGCGTCGGCCATGAGCCGAATCGAAGAGGCACGGCGTAGCGCGGCCGACTCGATGCGCTCCCCAGGGGACTGGCTCACAGCACAACAGCGCTGCGAAGCCTGGCTTCATGCCCGCCATGCCCGCGACAATCCGATCAACCATGCCAGAAAGTCGGCCATCAGCCCTGAGGCAGTGGTCGAACAACACCCGGCAGGCGACACGCTGAGCGGCGCAGCAGTGGATGTGATTAACCGGGTCGCATCCGATCCCGGTCGCCTCACCCGCTCATGGGCCGACCGCCGCATGAGCGAACTTGGATCCGAAACCTACACCGAGCTTGTCGGGGTAACTGCGGTGGCCCGAGTTCTGGACTGCTTCGACGAGATCACCGGCCGCACCCTGAACAACATCGAGTCGGGCGACAGCGCAACAACGCCAACCGATGCCCGTCAGTCACCGGCGCGCCAACGCCCCGATGACGTCGGCGACGTCGGGGCCTGGGTGCATCAAACCGTAGGCAAGAAGCGGGCCAATGTCAGCCGGGCGCTATCCCTCGTTCCAGTCACCGACGCAACGTGGCGGAGCCTGGTCGATTCGCACTACTCACGCGGCACCGAGTTTATGTCGCTTCGCTGGGACCGGGCGCTGACCAGGGTTCAGATCGAAGCCGTGGCAGCCCGAACCACAGCCGAACTCGACTGCTTCTATTGAACGACGTCCCACGCCGTGCTGCTTCGTGAAAGCAGCCGAGAACTCGGACAGATCGTCAACATCGAAGCCGTCGTCAACCGCGGCTTCGACCCGGCCGCTTCGTCAGAGTCAACTGACCACCGTGGAGCCGAGGGTGGAGACCGCTGCGGTCACGACCCTTACGGCTTTCCGGCGGCCACCGAACTGCTTCGGTTCGCTTCGGCCGCCAATCGGTTGGCCAACCTCATCGACCCTACGGCTGATGCCGAGATCGCCGATCGAATGGCGGCGGTGACTACAGCACGGGCGGCGTTAGTAGCTGCCGTTGGCACCGACGGGATGATGGAAGCGGCGGCAACGGTCGCCATCTTCAACGGTTTGGTGAGAGTCGCCGACGGAACAGGCATCCAGTTGGATGGGGCAATGGCGGATGCGTCGGGCTCGCTGCGTCACGGCCTGGGTTTGAACACCATGGCTGGTGCGGCCAACACACCTGACGCGTCGGCGACAACCGAATCAGACCAGCGTCTATCAACGGTGGCCGACCTATTCTCTGACTAGGCCGACCGAAGTCGACTAGCGAGCGAACCTGGAAGCGGGCACAAACAACCAGCTCTGTCGGTCACGCTGGTTGCATGGCCGTTGAACGATGTTCTGAGCGTTAGTGGCGTGCAAACACATGTTGCTGTTGACGCTGATGACGCCTTGACCGCTGACCGTGTTGGAAAGGATCCACTGTTGATTCTCGGCCAGATGGGCCGGGAACAAGATCAGCTGTGCGTCCTCGTCCCGGCTGGCGCCAGCAATGTCAAAGGCAAGACCGGAGGAGACATTGACGATGGCAACACCGGGCCCGGCGGCGACTAGACGATAAACCTGACTGTCTACAAGCTCGCAGCCACGTACCGACATATTCGACGACGTTGACGCGTCACCGGCCGAGGCGCACAGCCCTGACTGAGCATTGACCAGCAGCACAGCATCGGCAGGCAGGGCGGGTACGCCAGGCAGGACTACGCCAGGCCGCGCCGTGGTCGTTGTGGTTGTGGTTGTGGTTGTGGTTGTGGTCGTTGTGGTTGTGGTCGTTGTGGTTGTGGCGGTCGTCGTCGTCGGTTCTTCGGAGGTCGTGGTTGAGGCCGTTGTCGTCGTGGGCGCCTGTTCGGTGGTCGTCGGCCGATTGGTTGACGTCGTGGACTCTTCGTCACCGTCCGGGTCATCACCTGGACCGTTATCGCCACCAGCCTCGAACGGTGCTAGATCGATGGTTTCGGTGGTCTCGTTTCCCTCGTCCTCGTCGCTGAACGACCCGGAAGCCCGACTGTCGGATGAGTCCACGCCGAGTCCGGTTGAGTCGGTGCCATCGCCGGCACCATCAGTGTCGTCGCTGTCACCGCGTTCCCCATCGGCCCCGATACCGATCGGCTGGGATGCAACTCCCGATTCGGCCACGACGTCGCTTGAGTCTCCCCTGCTGGATTGCCATGCAAGCACGCCGAGTACCAAGATTGCGCAGGCCCCCAGTACGGGCATCGTGCCCTTCTTGAGCCGGAAACCGTCGTACCAAAACGACGGTACCCTTCGCGCCGAGGAGTCAACGGCAAGCGGTCGACCCACGCGCAAAGGTGGCCCGTCCCCTCGCAGGGGGCCGGAATCCGACAGGTGACCTTTATCGCCCTGTTGCTCCATGCGGAAGAAGCTACCTTCTTCCAGATGCTCCGCCATTCGAAATAGGTTACCGTCAACAGCTACATGCAGATCAAATGGATCCAGAACCTGTTATGGGCACCCTTACCTACTCTGTTGGTGCTTACCGGCTGCATGGACACACCGACCGGCGAGGCGGAGGACACACCTCAGCAGCCGACGATTACTGTGGCAACCGACAGTGAACAAGCGGAACCGACAACCGCTGAGGCGACAACCACAGTGCCGACAGCGGCCGACGAAATCGTAATCCGACCTGAAGCCAACCCCGGCGACGACGAGAACAACAGCTGGATCGGCACTGCGTTGATGACCGATGATGGGATTGAATTGGTGTGGGACGTCGCTGGCCAGCCAACAGCCGCGGACGAAGAGATCAGCTATCAGATCTATCGACTCCCAACAGATCTGCTGGCCAAGCAGGGGTGGGCCAGCCCGGAGGAGGCGGTGCTGGCTGGTGATCAACTCCTCCACGAGATTCCGACTGGAAGCACCACATTCGTCGATCAGACCGTCGAAACTGGGAACTTCTACACCTACTACTTGGTCGGCCTGACCAGCCTGACCGACGGAGCCGACAGAGCCGACGGCGACAATTTCAGTGTTAAGGTCCGACGCTGGACAACGGGACTGGCCGTGACCGACACTGAACCGCCCACTGCCATCGTCGGTTTGGAAGCCGAGGTCACCGATGACGGTGTGCTGCTCAACTGGCAGCCGTCAACCGACAACGTCGAATTCGCTTCCTACTCGGTCTCGGTGGTGGCGGCCAACGGTCAAGCCACCTACCTCGGTGGCGGAGCCGACCCGTCACTGGTCAGCTTCCTCGACAACCGACCTGGGGACCTGGACGCAGATGGCACGGTCGAATCAGGCCCTGCCATCGACTATTTGGTGGAGGCGGTCGACTTTCACAACAACCGCAGCGAGCCAGCCACGATCACTGTCACACTCCCCTAGGCACACCTCCCCTAGGCACGCCTTCACTTATGAAGTCGAGTCGTGAGGCAGCGAACCCGGCGAGGCCCGAATGTAGGCAAACGGCGTCTCGTAGCGCAAATTCGATACCCGGGACATGTACACGTCGGCATAGCGCTCGACTTGGCGGGCGAACAAGCTCTTGTCCCGCCCAGACCGCATGAGGGCACCCCACCGCTCGTTGCCCAGGTTGGCGGCCCGTCCGGCCAACGGGGCAATCTGCTCATCGAGTTTCATGGCGGCTGAGCCAACCCGATGCAGCTCCGACGTGGTCGACCGGTCGGAACCCGGTTGACTGACCTCAAGCCGAAGCCTGGCCTGCTGGCGATCCAACTCGACTTTGCGGGCCATCAACTTTTCCAGCTCGTCTTGCTCCGGCCCGAACGTGATTGCGTCGTTGATCTCGGATTCGAGCTCCCGCACAACCAGCGCCGTTCGCCATCGCAAAATGTCTTTGGTCACAAGCACGTCACCGAACAGATGGTCGCCTACGTACAGGGGTTGACCGGTAAACCCGGACTTGCCCGCCCCGAGCAAGCTCTGTTCCACCAGACGGGCGTTGCCACCGAAGTACACGGCTCCCGACTCCAACAGGCCATAGTGGGGTTGAAGCAGCGAGCGCTCTTCATCCACCACCCGGTAGATGGGGTTGGTGCGGGAGAAGAACTGAGGTTTGTTGGCCGACACGATGACGATGTCAAACAAATCCCGCCAGGTGCTGTCCCCAGGGCAATACGGGTCGACGGTGTAGGCCATCATCGTCTTGGTGTACGCCCAGTCCGAGTTGGTGATCAACAGCAACTGTTTGCCAGCCAGCCGCTGATCCAAGAGCGTGGGCACCAGATCAGGGTCCGGGTCGACGAACCGATCGGGGTCGGCCACGATGTCTGCTTTGAGCGAGCTGGTCAGGTGGGTTTCGGTCAGCGCCTCGTCCACCACTCGGTAGAGGTCGTCGTAGCCGGTCACACCGGGCAGCTGCTTGCGATCGTGCAGCTCAACCAGTTGGGTCCAAAGCGAGGCCCGGGACAGTTCAAACATGGTGTTCATGAACTCGAAACGGGGCTCGGACAGATCAACCACGATTTCGGTGTAGGCGTCGCGTACCGCGCTAAACGGCAGTTGACGGTTGCCGTGCTGAGCTCGAACCACGTACCCAAAACGCGTCGCCTTGATGACGTTGCCTAGCTGCAGATCAAAGGTCAGCCCGATGGTGAAGGCGTCTACGTCAAAGGTCAAGTCGTCGACTGGCAGGCCGCGCCGACCCAGGATCTCCCGCGCCTGCTCAAAGGCATGGCCCTCCCACTCGTCCACCCGATAGTGGATGAGGGTGTAGTCCATGTCATAACCGACCGCTTTGACTCCCCGCAGGTTCAGTGTGCGATTGGCGAACACGCCACGTTCAGGCGAGCGCCGTTCAAAGTCGGCGGTTTGGTCGCGGGTAGAGGCCACCACCTCACCCTAACCCACCCGGTTGTTCTCGTGAGTGTCGTTACTAGTGGGCGCCCAATAGCAGCTGACCGAATTGTGCCGCCACCTTGGTCGGATCGGTCTCGCTGTGACCAGCGGCTTCTTCGATCGCCACAGACAACGCCACACCGTGAACAACCGCGGTCACGACCTGAGCCATCGCCACCGGATCCACCCATTCAGGGGCCACGCCGTCAGCACGGTAGGCCTCAATTAACGTTGCCAATGCACCGGTCAACGATTGATGTAGTTGGACCATCGACTCTGCCAGGGCCGGATCAGTAGAGCCCGCAGCCAGGCTGTGAAGGTAGGCCGGTATCTGTTGACGATTGTCGGCCAACACCTTGTGCAGCATCTGTACCCCGACCATCAGGGCGGTCGTCGGCTCGACGTCGGGCTTGGTCATCTCGGTGATTACCGGTCGAATGAGGTCTTCGGCCACGGCAATCATCGCCTCATTGACCAGTTCGTCTTTGGACCCGAAGTAGTAGGTAATGGAACCGAGGTTCTCCCCCGCTTTGTCAGCAACCGCTCTGGACGTGACCGCCCCTGCCCCTGCTGTTCGCAGGAGGTGAACGGTGGCGGCAATCAACCGTTTGCGTACCGGGGCGTCACCATCTCCGGCCGAGCGACGTTGACTCTTGTCGGCCTTGCGGGCGATGGGCTCGTCGCCTGAGGCCTGCTTGTCGACGCCGGGTTCACCTGCCATAGAGCGCGAGCATAGTGCCGCTGGCGTCGGTCAGCCTGGCCCCGACTCCTGATTGCCTCGACCGAAAGCCGATCAAGTGTTGCTAGCGGGCCAGTCCCAGCTGCGCTCCGCCGTCGAAGTCCGGGAACACGACCGCCGGGTTGACACCGAACCGGCGTTCCATTAACTCCCAAGCTGCGGAGCGGAAATCGGTGAGTATCGGTGAGTCTCCCCGCTCTGGTTCCTGCAACACAAGTTGATCGGGGTAGTCGTGGCCGAACACCCCGCCCTTTACACCGGCGCCCATAGTCAGATAGGTTCCGGCCTGCCCATGATCGGTTCCCCCACTGCCGTTTTCTGTGATGGTCCGACCGAACTCGGTCACGACCATCACTGTGGTGTTTTCAAGATTGTTGGTGTCTGCGGCGAAAGCCGGCAACGACGTGGCCAACTGCGACAGCATGACAGCCATCCGACCGTTGGGATCAGTGCCCGCTCCCATACCCGAGTGGTGATCCGAGCCGCCGAAACGCAACGCAGCAATGCGGATGCCGTCAAAGGCCAAGAACAGGGTGGCTAACTCGCTCAGCGCCTGAACTGACTTTGGGGTGTGAAAAGCCCGTCAACGGCTTTATCGAGGGAGTTGCATCAGCTTTGCCGAGTCCGCTGAGTACATCCCCAACATCCACTGCCTGTGCCTGCGTTGGCACGCCGACAACCATGATCGGTTCCTGTCCGCCCTGCCAAGACCCGTTGATGGGCCCAAGAGTGGTAGTTAGACGTGAGGTCGGCCGCCAGCCGATTCGCCTCTTCGTCGTTGGTTGGCCGAAGCGCCCAGAGAACTGCCTGTACACCACGGCGGCGGCAACGGTGGCCACCAACCCGACGGGGGCAAACGTCAAAATCAGCGCCAGATCAATGCCGGAACTTCTGTCGATCGACACGGCGATCACAGCAGCCGTCACCGCCAGTCCGGACAGCCCGATGATTATCCATTGGCGGCGTTCGATCGGGCGGTCCCGCAACCAGACACCCAGGATGGCTCCGACGACGGCCGCAGGGATGCCGCCAACAAGCACACCGAGGACAAGACCCAACAGCAACATCGCTGGGAATGCCAGCAGATCCTCTGCCGACAGCGGGCCGGTGAAGACACCGACCATGAAGGCCAGAGCCAAGGGGGCGGCGATGATCACGAGCCCACCCAACCCTGCACCAACCACGCCCGACAATGCACCGAGGAGACCGAACGAGATGGAGCCCGGCCCGTGACCGTGATCTGAGGCTGCCATTGACACTTCTTCTTCAGTTCGACAGGTAGTCATACATATGTATGATACGCCCTGATGTCGGAATCGAAAAGGGCCAATGCGGGTTCAGGTGATATGTCATCTGACACCTCACCCGGAAACCGACGACCTCAACCGAGGCGCCACTCAACTCAACCCCGGGTGGCGGTGGCCAAGGCCGACGGGCCGCTGTGCATCTACGCCCTCGCGGCCAGCCTCCTCGTCGCATCTACCGTGTGGGCACTGTTACCGCTGACCACCGGACGAACCTCGGCCGAGCTTTCGGCCCCGGCAGGTCAGCGAGTCGACCCCTCCGGTGTCTACAACCCGGTGTTGGCCGGCGAATCACTGCCGGACGGCTTCCGCCAAGTGTTGCCCCGCGATGCCATCACACCGGTATACGACCCACAATTCGTCACCCCGAACCTGATCGACTGGGAGCCCGGGACCCAAGTGATCGGCGTAGAGATCGACGGGGAGGCCAAGGCCTACCCGGTCAGCTTCCTCAACGGCCGGGAAATGGTGATCGACGAAATCGCCGATGTTCCCATAGTCGTCACCTGGTGACCGCTTTGCGCAACGGCGATGGTCCATCGTCGAGAAGCAAACGGAGAACCAGTGGTATTCGGCGTCCACGGCGCCCTATGGGGCAACGCCATGACCTGGTGGGATCACGACACCGGCAGCATCTGGAGCCAACCACTGGGTGAAGCGATCGCCGGACCCCGCAAAGGTGAAACGGTGGAACTGCTGCCCATGAGCTACACCACGTGGGAGGCATGGCAGCAAGCCCACCCCGACACCGAGGCCATGGACGCACCCGCCCGGCCAACCGGGTTTGACCTGGGCGAGTTCTACCTCGTTGTCGACTTCGGTTCCAACGCCAAGGCCTACCCGGTAGCCGGCCTACGCCAAGTTGGTGTGGTCAACGATCAAGTAGCCGGTGCGGACATTGCCGTTGTAATCGACCCCACCGACGATCAGCGTTGGACGGTGTTCTCCCGCCAGCTTGGCAGTGGGGCCGACGAGGACATCATCACCCTGACTGTCTCCGACCGCCGACTCGTTGACACCGAAACCAACTCCACCTGGGACCCAACCACCGGCGTTGCCCTAACCGGTGAACGCCAAGGCCAAGTACTGGACCGCCTGCCCGCCATCACCTCCTTCCCCGACGACTACGACACGTTCTGGCCCGAAGGAGAGTTATGGGCGCCGTAGCCTCCACCCGACAACACGGCCCGGCACCGGGCCGACCACCCGGCAGCCTGTACTTCCTGCGGATCAGCCGTGACCGTTGGGATGATATGGAAATCGACCATCTCGGAAAACCGACGGCCACCGTGGTCGGCTCATGGACCCTGATGGCGTGGGTCAGGTTCGGGCCACAGTTGATTGATGACATCCGAGCCGTTGCACGTTTCGTGCTAGTCGGGGTATACGGCTGGTTGGCGCTGTCGTTGCTGATCTACCTGGCGGCAAGGTTTGTGGCGGGCAGGCTTTCAGCCCAACAGGAATCTGGGCCTGTCGGCGCTCCACCCGGCCTCGAGGCAACGGTGGCCAAAGTCGGGTTGGCCCACCATGCGTTGGCCGTCGGCGGATTCGCCATCCAAATCTTGCAGATCCTGCCCATTGCGCTTCTGACCTCACTAGTCGCCGTAGCGTCCGTGATCTGGATGGGCGGGCAAGTGGTGGCCGCCGTCGCGTCCCTACAACAACGTCGGTGGATCGATTCGACACCGGCAGCTTTAACAGCCTGGTTGGCGTGGCTGGCCATCGTCGGCACCTACCTATGGGACCGTCTCGGACACATCGTCTGAGCCACAGCAGGAGCCAGTCTGGTCAGTCGCCCGAGCTGGCAAGGCGCAGTCGTCGACCGGCCCGATGATCATCAAGGGCAACCCGACCGGCCTGCAGAACCGGACTCATAGCCAGGACAAACACGACAGTGGCGGGCCCGAAGTCACCCCCGAGTAGCAAGCCACCGCCGACAACAGATGCCTCAATGGCGGTCCGCACCCTGAACGGATTCAAGCCGCGGGCCTCACCCGCCTTCATCAACAGTTCAATCGAACCTCCGGTCAACCCGGCATGCAGGACCAGGGCAATGGCACTGGCTATAGCCAACGTGCCCAATGCCACGAACGTCACCCGAACCGCCATCGGCTCCGGCTCGGCGATCACCGTCATGAACGTGTCGACGGCCAGGCCGTTGGCGAACATGTAAACGATCCCTGACGGCTTGGGGGGCTGACGAAGAACGGCGGCCACGGCCAACAGCAACCCGGTGAACAGCCATCCGGCCTGACCGAGGCTGATACCCAACTGGTCACGAAGGGCGGTGAGCATGACATCGTAGGCCGGGACACCCAGCCCTGAGCGCACGAACAATGTCACGCCAAGACCGATCAGGCTGGAGCCCAGCATGAGAACCAACATCTTGCTGGCCCCGCTCTTGGCCGTTGGCGTATAAATCTGGCGCCCGGCTGCCACCATGCCGTGGCGGGAGAAACCGTAGAACTGCGCCGACACCCTGCGAGTGCGCGCGCTGGCATCGACCAGCGAGCGGCCGGAGGCCGACACTGATTCTTGCAAGCGGGCTTTGCCGGGCCCAACAGCCGATCGAATACGCGTCTTCACTCCCCTAGTTAACGGCATCACGACGGCAGAACGGAGGGAATATCGGTGGGCGTTTGTCACGTCATCATCACCACGAACGTACTGACAAATGTCATGCCCATCTGGTGACACATTCATCTACCGGGCAAACCTCGAAGCGATCACCATGAGAGTCATGGAAAGCTTCATTCAACTACGTCGAACAACCAAACACTTCGACCTGGACGGCGGCGTTGTTGCAGCCGTCAACGGGATCGATCTCGACATCAATAAGGGTGAGATCGTCGCCCTGCTTGGCCCCAACGGGGCGGGCAAGACCACCACCCTCGACATGATCTTGGGCTTCACCGAGCCGACCTCCGGCGAGGTGCTGGTCTTTGGACAACACCCACGCCAAGCAGTCGTGGACGGTCGAGTTTCGGCCGTGCTGCAAACCGGCGGCCTGCTGCGGGACCTGCGGGTCTCCGAAACCGTCGAGTTGGTTGCCTCAACCTACAACCGGTCCGCAACGGGAAGAGCGACAGTAGCCGAAGTCATGGAACGGGCTGGGCTGAACAAGATCGCTGGTCGCCTGGTCCAGTCTTGTTCGGGAGGCGAGCAGCAACGCCTTCGGTTTGCCCTGGCCCTGCTCGCCGACCCTGACCTACTACTTCTTGATGAGCCAACAGCCGGCATGGATGTACAGGCCCGCCGTGATTTCTGGGCTGCCATGCAGGCTGAAGCCAAGCAGGGGCGAACCGTGGTGTTCGCCACCCACTATCTGCAAGAAGCCGAGGACTACGCCCAGCGCACCATCCTCATGGCCAACGGCAAGGTGGTAGCCGACGGGCCCACCGAAGACGTCCGAACCCAAGCTTCGGGCCGAACAGTCAAGGCCCGCCTGCCGCTTGACGGAGTCGAACGGGCACTGTCGATCATCAACGCTCAGCCACGGGTCAACGCCGTGACTGTCGAACTCGACCGCATCACCGTCGACACTGGCGCATCGGACAACATCGCCCGCCTCCTGCTCAACGAACTCGACGGCCGCGACTTGGAGATCGAACCGGCGTCGCTGGAAACCGCCTTCATCAAACTCACCGACGCCGACCAATCAAGCCAGTCCACCACCGCCCACCTCACTCACACCAGCGCAGGAGAAGCACGATGACCGCTCACGTAACGGCAACTCAGAACACCCCTACACCTATCAGCTCACCCAAAATGGCCTTCAACGCCACCTATTACCGACTCGAACTTCGGCGACTGCTGCGGGACAAGGTCAGCGTCTTCTTTACTGCAGGCCTCCCGGTCTTCTTTTACCTTCTATTCGGCGCCTCACCCGACTACGCCAACGAATCTGTCGGCGACGGCAACGTAGCCATGTTCGTCATGATCGGCATGGCCGCCTACGGTGCCGTCTCGGCAACCAATGGTGTGGGTGGCGGTGCCGCCATTGAACGGATGCAGGGTTGGAGTCGCCAATTGGGCATCACCCCGATGACCGACGGCCAACAGGTTATGGTCAAGGCAGCCACGGCAATGACGGTCGCAGCAGCCCCAATCGTGCTGATCTATCTGGCCGGCTTGCTGACCGGGGCTCGTGCGCCGCTGGCGGTATGGATTGCCTCGGCCGCCATTCTGCTGATTGGTGCCTCAACCTTCGCCTTGTACGGGTTGAGCTTCGGCCTGGCCTTTCGCTCGGAGGCAGCGGTGGCGGCCGCCAGCGGATCCCTGGTGGTGTTGTCCTTCCTGGGCAACATCTTCGTTCCGCTCAGTGGCTGGTTGCTGACGGTGGCCAAATTCACCCCGCTGTACGGTTATGCCTCGCTGGCCCGGTGGCCGCTCACTGACGGCGGGCTGCTTGATCCAAACACCGGCGACCTGATCACTGAGCCTCTCTGGCAACCACTGACTAATGTCATCGTATGGACAACAGTGCTGGCCATGGTGACGGTGGCCCTGGTTCGCAAGGGACGAGCCCGCCAGTGACGGCCACCTCCAACTGGAAACGCCTGGGGGATCAGGTCGGGAACCGAGGCTGGCTGCTTGCCGCAGTCTGGCTGGTGTTCCTGGCCTTCCCTCTTGCCTCGATCTGGTCCGCCCCGGTGTCGTTGACGATCAAGCTGGTGGTAACCGGCTTGATCGTTGTTTTTGCCGTTGTCTACGTACACGGCTTCAAAACCTTCGATGAGAACGCTGACCGAGAATGGTCGGCCGGAGGCTACGTGCCCGACGGATCCGTGCCAGGCGACGGAAGCGCTGAGCTCGACGATGTTGCGCCGCTGTGGTGGATGTCGCACCCGGGGAGCCTGCCTCACTTCATCGGGTTGGTAGCCATCACGGTCGCGGCGCTCGCCCTCGGCGGTTGGGACATGCTGGGAATGTTGGCCTTCATCGTGGCCTACGCCATGTTCCAACTATCGTGGCCGGCAGCCGGGGTTACGGTGGCCGTAGCCATCTCGGCCACACTCATAGGCCCAGCCATTCAGGGCTTTCTGAGCGAGGTGTGGTTCTTCGCCGCCATGGTGACCAGCATCTCGCTCTTCGCCACCATGATTCGTCTGGCCGACGAACGCCACGCCGAGCGAACAACCTTTAGGACCCAGTTGGCTGTCAGCGAAGACCGGTCCCGGGTAGCTCGGGACGTGCACGATGTGCTGGGACACAGCTTGACGGTGGTCACCCTCAAGGCTGAGCTGTGCCAGCGACTGCTAGCACTGCCGCCTGAGGACGACCCAACCGCCGTGGACCAAGCTCGTCAAGAGCTCAACGAACTTCAAGCCATCACCCGCCAAGCTCTATCGGAAATTCGATCCACGGTGGGTGGTCTTCGCACCGCCGAGCTGGGCGACGAACTGGCCGCCGCCAGATCCGTGTTGGCCGACGCCGGAGTCAGCCTGACGGTCACCGGCGACCACACCAGTCTCCCAGCAGATCAACGGAGTGTCTTGGCCTGGGTGGTTCGGGAGTCGGTCACCAACATCGTCCGACACGCCGAAGCCAAGTCCTGCCACATTGCCTTCGCCCCCAATCACCTCAGCTCCAACGGAGAGACTTCGGAACCCGTGATGCGCATCACCGATAACGGCGTTGGCCGACGGGATCACCCGGAGGGCAACGGCCTGTCAGGGCTCCGGGACCGTGTGGCCGGCATCGGGGGCTCAGTTCGGATCTCTTCTCCCGCTCCCCCAACTTCGGGAACCGAGCTTGAGGTTCTGTTGTGATTCGACTTCTGGTAGCCGACGACCAGGCGTTGGTGCGCGGCGCCTTGGTGGCGCTGCTCAACCTGGAGCCCGACCTTGAGGTCGTGTCCGAAGTGGAGCGGGGCGATCAGGTACTGGCCCAGATTCGAGCCGAACCGGTGGATGTGGCCCTGCTCGACATTGAAATGCCCGGACTCGACGGCATCACCGTCGTCGCCGACCTTGCCCGCCATGCCCCCGAGGTCAAAACCCTGATCGTGACCACCTTCGGGCGACCCGGTTATCTAAGGCGAGCCCTCGACGCCGGGGCGGCTGGTTTCGTGGTCAAGGACACACCAGCGGCCGAGCTGGCCGAGGCGGTCCGGCGAGTACAAAGCGGGCTTCGAGTGGTCGACCCGGCGTTGGCCACCGAATCGTTGCTGGAGGGCATGAACCCGTTGGCGAAACGAGAACAGGAGGTACTAATCCAGGTCTTGACCGGTGCACCGGTAGCCGAGATAGCCGAGGTGCTCGGCCTGTCTGCGGGCACGGTTCGAAACTATCTTTCGACCGCGGCGACCAAGGTCAACGCACAGTCGAGTAGCCAAGCGGCTGTTCTCGCCCGCGATCGTGGCTGGCTGTAGTCCAGACCTGAAATCAGGTTAAGGCCCGCTAAAGACCCGGGATGAACTGCCCAGCGGCGGTAGAATTCGGCAGCGAGCAGCAAGGTTAGTTCGTTTTTGAATTGACTTGGGGCCCGTTGCTCGCACCCTAGACACAAACCAGACAACGAGTGGACCGCCACAGGTCCAACTCGGGCTCGAACGCCCAGTCGTGATCCCAGCGAGTCTCCGTGTATGGCCAAGCTACGTCAGACAACCCGTCTTACGTCCACCCTTTTTGCCGCCCTGATAGCTGCGGGCTGCAGCAGTCTCACCGGTGTCGACCCTGAGTTCAGCGAGGGAACCGATACCAGCCAGCTCTCAGCGGCCACCACTCCCGACGAGCAACCGTCCATCACCGCAGCCGTCGACGGTGGTGGAACCATGGTTGTCGGTGATGACGGCGCAGTCGTGACCCCCGAACCCACCGAGGGTGACGAGGCCGCCCCACTTTCAGACCCCAACAGCTTCACCCGACAGGCCCTGGTGCCTGCCGCGTCCTTCCCCGGCTACCAGGTTCTGGACGGCGGGGCCACGGCCAACGCCGAAGCCTGCAATCAAACCCAGGCCGTCATCGTCGCCCACCCGCCGACTGAATTCGCAGCCGACGACATCAGCGGCAGCCACAACCTGAACCAACTTGTGGCCCGCTACCCCAGCGCCGAAGCGGCCACCGCCGCCCTCAACTATCTGGAAGGCCTCGTCGCAGCCTGTGACGCTCAGTTCGCCAGCTCCAACGTGACCGACGACTCGGAGATCTTCGCCGAACCTCTACCACCAGTGGCCCTGGACGGCGCCGACCAGGTGACCGGTGGGCTCTACACATTGGTCACGAGAGACGCCACCGTCTACCTCGACCTCTACGGCGCCGTGGTCGGCGACGTGCTGGTCATGGCCCGATCCACCGACCCCGAGTCGGCTGAAACACTCATCGGCGCTCTGGTTGATCGGATAAGCGGAACCGGGTGGGAAGGCGCCATAGAGCCGGACGGCGTTCTCGAGCCGGGACCCGGTTACGCCTCACCCGGTTTCTGGTCCCTGCCCGATGATGGGCCTCCCCTCGTGCGCGAGGACGTCACCAATCCGACGGCCGGATCATGGCTGGCCAGCCTGGACGATGCCCGGGTCGACCAATTCGCCAGCAACGCCTGTGCCGCCATGTATCTCTACGACGACTCCGGACCGGTGGCCAACACGATCCGCAACACTGTCAACACCTTTGACGGATCATCGTTGGATGACGCCTCAGCCGGTGACGGATTCTCCGCCGCCCTCGGCGTGTACTGCCCCACATTGGCTGACAAGTTGGCCGAGGCTCAGTAGCTAATTCGAGGGGGTTTGATCGTCTCGCCGACAGGCAGGGTTCTTCCACTAACGATCGTTGGACAGGACAAGATCAAACCCGTCGGCCGGGGCGACTGAGCCGAAGTACAACTGCTCGGCTTCGTCCCATCGTCCAGTCCAGTCGGACTCGTACTCGGCACCTTCGCGTTTGCGTAGCCGCTGGCGGCGCAATGGGTCAGGTGCTTCGACCAGCACTCGAAGATCGAACATGTCGGCCAGTTCCGGCCGTCCGCTGCACGCCCCCTCCAGAATCACCAGTGAACCAGCAGCTATCGCTGCTGAATGTCGCTCACCGGCGAGCGGCGCCAGGTCACTATCCCAGTCATCGTGCCCCCAGTCGAAGGCACGCCAAGTCGCAGACCCGGTTTCTCGCAGTGATGTCAGCACCCCGAGCTGTCGACCCCAGTCGAAGGCTCCGGCGACTTTCTGCTCGGCCGTTCGTTTGTCCCATGTGGCGGCGGAGCCTCCGGCATAGAACTCATCGCCGTCGAGAACGACGACCGTTGCACTCGGTGACGGAGCGTCGGCGGACCGGAGTAGCGTAGCGGCGTAGGCCACGATGGTCGACTTGCCCGAACCGCTGCGACCGTCGATCGCCACGAACAACATTGCAAGGTGCTCCCCAGCGGTAGGGCGCTCCATCCAGGCCGTCGACAAGAAGTCGGCCAGCGTACGTGCGCAGGCGGCGGCAGTCATTAGCCGATCGTAAGCGAAAAAGATCGGCCAACGGGAACTTTTGGGCCCCGTTGGTGTCCAACCATCTAGAGCATGCCGGTAAAGCCGGACTGTGCACCAGGTGGTTGGGCAAGTCCGAGCCGGTTCAATGTCGTCGCTTGAGGGAAGGCGACATCGGACCGGCTCGGCTACTTGTCGCCCAGCTCTGCCAGATCCGAGGCTGCAGCGGCGAGCCGCTCAACGGTGCTGTGGTAGACAACGGCCTGACCGTGTTGCCAGGCAGTCAGAACCAGCCGGGCGTCGCTGACGTCAGCGGGTACCGGACTGCATGGCCTCGCGTTACGGCCGTTGGCATGAGCAGCATCCGGACCGCGATGAGATGGCGGAGAGCGCGCAGACTGACGGTCCCGGCGTCCGGCAGCGGCGACTATAGCGCGGCCCGGATTTGTAGTAGCCGGCGTTCGCCGAACTCAACTCAGTCGATCGAGCGTGATTTCGACTCGGCCGTGGTGAACCGGATAGGCAACGGTTGTCAGCCAGTCGCCTTCGTTGATGTCGTGTTCGGCTCCAAGATGACCGAACGCAATCAGATCCGAGACTTCCGACCGGCAAGCAACGTCAACGTCAACGTCAACGTCAACAAGCCGGCCGTCCCAATCGTCGACTACGACCTGCCCGACAGTAGTGCTGTCGGCGTCGGCCGGGCCGTCGATCAGGACGGACAATCGGAGGGCGGCACCTGATGGTACCGACCCTCCGAGTTCACGAACCCGAACGGTGACAACGCGGCCGCCACCAGTTGGTCGGCAGGATTCGTGGATTTCCGACAAGATAACTACGATCCGTCCGGGCCGGCGCCGGCGTCCACCAGGTGTTCGGAGTCGTGCCCGTTCGACTGCGCTCCGTTGCCGTTGGTTGCAGCACCGTCTCCTGCCCCATTTCTGACCGAATCATCAGTGGGCACAGCCTGGCCGTCGAGGCCCATCTCAACGTCGGCAGATCCCGCATCGAGGTCGACGGTGTTGTCTTCCGTCGGCTCATCCCGCGATGCTCGACTCCAGCCGAGCACTGCGTAGCGGGCGTCGAAGTTCACCGTTTTGTTCGAGTGGTTCTTGACTGTGAGGTAGTACTTGGCCTTGTTCTCACCCTGGCGGGTCACGCTCACGTCGAGCGACAGTTGACGGCCGTTGTCTCCGACGGGCGAGGTCGGCATGAGCGACCAGTTGACGTACCAGTGAGTGGGCCACGAATGAGTCGACCAGGTTCGGCTGGCGTTGGCGCCGATCGATCCCCGGAACTGCATGCCCTGCCAGGAGCGACTGGGCTCAAGGTTGGGGTACATCGCTCGAACGGCGGCAATGTCGCCGGCACTCAAACCGCTCCGCTGGCCGATGGAGACTCCTGAACGCAATGGAACGATGGTGTCCCGATTGTTCTTGGAGAAGGCCTTACGGGGGTAGTGCATCACCGACCCGTAATCGTAGGACCCAATGTCGACGCCGTCGGATACGCGCTTGGTGAAGTTGCCGAGCGCTTCGGTGCGGATGTTGGCGAAGTTGACTCGCACGTGGCTGTCGCGGTCCTCCCGAGTGTGTTCGTGCCACAGGCCAACAGCGTGCCCGATTTCGTGGATCACGTTGCCTTTCGAACATCCAGACGAGAGCGTGATCGGCTGGGGGCCGCCCCGCATGCCGACGTACGAGCTGCAACCGTCACCGGTACGGAAGTACACGTAGTTTGCTTGGCTGGTTCGGGTGACAAACCGCAGGTTGGTCTTTTCCCGCCAGTGCTGGATGGCGTCGATGATCTCCTGTCGGTCCCGGCTGGAAAAGCCGGGGTTGATTCGGTACGGGACAACGCCGTCGGTCCAGCGGTAGCGATCCTGCTCGATAGCTACACCGGACTGGACATCACCCACGCTGAGGTCGCCGGAGCTGTCTTCGAGTTCGTCGACGGTGCCGATGATGATGTCACCTTCAGCGACGGCAAAGCCGTCAACTTCGATGTAGCTGAACGGCGACGCCGAGAAGGTGGGTCCGTCAACAACGGCCGACTTGACCTCGATGTTCTGGCGGTTCTCCAGAAAGTGTTCGCCCTCGGCCGCGTCTGGGCTGTGCTGATGATCCGAGTCTTGATGATCACCATGATCATGTTCGTTGTGCATTTGTTTCCCTCCAATGCAGATGCCCTCTAGGGGCGATGGCTTATGTTGAGCCCGCATCAGAGGAGACGCCGAACCATCCTTCTGTGATACATACATTCGCACTAGACGCATTCGCACTAGACGGCTCGGTGGCAGCGGCTGTACAGGCCGTGACAGAACCTACGGGTTCATTTCACCGGCAAGTCTTGAGAGCTCACCAGTTGAACCCGGCGCTCCAATAGCTACCAGCGTCGATGTTTCGACCTGGTCAGCGGGCCGGGAAATTGGTCTGAGGCTCCAGCGAGAACCAACCCGCTGGAGAACCCAGGCTTTGCGATCATCGCCGCTCAAGCGGACAACACCTTTCATTCGATGCACGTCCGAAGGAATCCGGTCCATCAGCTGCTCTAGCCAGGCCCGATCCACTGCCCGCTCGCTACTCCATTCCCAGGATTCAAAGTCAGGCGGGGTGGCGACGGACACCGGCTGATCTGGGGAAGCCGCATCGCCTCGCTGATTTGCTTCGATGCCGAACAGCACCACCGAGGCGACCTTGGATTGTTCAGTCGGGATCAGCAGACCGTCACTGTTGTAACGACGTACGGTGGACTCGACCGGGTCGATGTCATTGACTAAATCAACTTTGTTGAGGACCACGATGTCTGCGGCCCGAACTTGGCCGGCCACTAGGCTCCCCACCCGCTTGTCAGCCAGCCGGTGGCCAACAGTTTCGGCATCGACCACGACCACCACGGCGTCAAGCAAGAAGCCCGGTCGGTGACAGTACCCGGCGATGGTGGCCGGATCGGCCACGCCGCTGGCTTCGATGATGAGCCGGGCCGGACGGGGGTCAAGGTCGGAGACGCTGATCAACGCCTGAGCCAAGCCATCCGACATCGAGCAGCAGATACAACCGTTGGTGAGAGTCATCGTTTCGCCGTCGTGAGACTCAATCAGATCGGCGTCGATGTTGATCTCGCCGAAGTCGTTGACCAGGACGGCCAACGGTTCCGAGGTGGTGCGAAGCAGATGATTGAGCAACGTGGTTTTCCCCGCGCCCAAGTAGCCACCAAGCACAGTGACCGGAACTACTCCGTGGTGGTCAACTCTCACGTCTAGTCGGCTACAGCGGCGGACTGTCTGGTGGCCGCCGGCTGCTTCTCGCCTCCAAGCACGGTGCCCCACACGCCGATGTCTTTCAGCAGCATCGTGTCGACCTCGTACGGATCTTCGTTGAGGACGGCGAAGTCGGCGAACTTTCCGGTTTCGATGGAGCCGACCAAATGGTCGACCTTCATCTGGTGAGCAGCCCCAATGGTGGCCGCTTTCAAGGCCGAATCCACTGAGATCGCTTCTTCGGCCCCCAACACCTGGCCGGTTGCCGTTCGACGATTCACCGCACACCAGCTGACGTGCAGGTGGCCCATCGGCGTGACTGGCGTGTCAGAGTGGAACGAGAACGACACTCCTTCGCGTTCGGCGGTGGCGCAGGCGTCCATGCGGGCGGCCCGCTCCGGGCCGACGGTGATATCGCGATGCTGATCACCCCAATAGAAAATGTGATTGGAGAAGATGTTGGCGCACATGCCCATGGCCGCCATCCGCCGATACTGGGCGGGCGTTGTCAGCTGGCAGTGCTGAACGGTATGGCGGTGATCCCACCGGGGGTGCTCCAGCAGACACTGCTCCACCGCTTCGATGAACACTTCGGCTGCTTCGTCGCCGTTGCAGTGACAGTGAACGGTCAGCCCCGCCTGATGGTAGGCGCCAACGATGTTGGCCATCTCGTTGGGGTCCAACAACCACAGACCGTGGCCGGAGTCCTCCACCTCACTGTGACCTTCGGCCTCCCCACCGGCTGGCGGACGGAAGTAGCCGGGCCAGGTGACCCGGGCGGTGAAGCCCTGAATCGACCCGTCGAGAATGAGCTTTACGATGCCGAAGTGCAACCGGTCGGTGCTTTCACCTCGGAGTTTCACCGTCATGGCTGCCAGTTCGACCGGATCTCCTCCTCCACCAAACCCAGGACCGGCCGCCACCATCACTCGGGCCGGAAAGCCGGGTTCATGCACCACCCGCTGCCACCGTTCAAGTTGTTCGGCGTCACGAAGCTGGGTGGTTCCGAGGTCGGTGATAAAGGTGTGGCCGGCGTTGCGACCCTCAAAGGCGTAGTTCCAGATGACATCGTCGCCAGCGAAGGCATTTCGTAATTTGGTGAAGGCGGCCGTGGCCAAGCTCATGGCCGCCGGTTCCTGCAGCTCGCCGTCCGGTTCGCCGTCGGGCTTGCGGGACACGCCCGGGGTTGGGCAGTCCCGGTCGATGCCTTCGGATCGGAGCAATGCGTTGTTGGCCGTGGCCAGGTGGCCGGAGACGTGATAGACAAACACCGGTCGTTCTTCGGAAACACCGTCGAGATGGTCTGCAATGAGCCGTTCACCATCGAAGTAGATGGGATCGAGCCCCCAAGCCACCAGCGGTTCGGATCCAGGGTTCTCGGCATCGGCTGCCCGGAGCCGCTCGATGACTTCGTCGATGGTCTTGCAGCCGGGCCAGTGGCGACCGTCAGGACCGCTCCGGTCGAAGAACCCCACATAGGGAAGGGTCCACATACCGCCAACCATGGCATGCGAGTGGGCTTCTACGAAACCCGGTAGTAACACGTGGTCGGCGAACGTCTCGTCGACGATGACCTCACCGTGGCCTCCGTCTTCGGTGCCCCAGGCCAGCATCTCATCTCGTGATCCGACGGCCAGGATCCGACCGTCGCGAACAGCCACCGCCTCAGCCTGAGGGTAAGCCGGATTCATAGTGTGGATTCGTTGGGCGACAAACACGGTGATGCTCATGGTCCGCCAGCATTGCAGGCCAAGCACCGCTATTCAAAGCGCGACGGATCTCATGTTCAAGAAAATCTCATGACCGACCCTACAAAATTCGGCGAGACGGGAACATTTTCGGATCCCCAACGCGACGGACCCCAGTAACCCGACCTGCGCCGAACGCCGGCTGGTCCAAAATCGGCTGCCTGGAGGTACCGATCCCGATGCATTATTACCGACAATTCTTGTCCCGTCGGCGGACTGCTTCCGCCGGGAAGACGTTCATCGCCTTGTTAACCGTTCTCCTCGTCGGAGCGCTGTTGGTCGGCCCAGTCGATGCCAAGTGGGGCCGAGGTCGCACATCGCCTCGGACCACGGTGCTGGCTCCGAGCCAGTACGACGTGGTGGAGGGCGGTGACATACTGGGTATTGGGCGAGCCACACATAGGGTCGGCGTCGCCGGCGTCCTGGTAGTGGTAAAGAACCTGGATGACAGCACCTATTGGAACGGCTCCGGCTGGCAAAGCGAGTTCGTCAGAAACGAAGCCGAGCTTGACGAGGTGGGCCAGCGTAAGACGGCTTGGTCGATACGGGTGCCCGAACAGAATGTGGTCATCGGCCGCTACCGGATTCGAGGGTTTGCTTACAGCGTCGAAGGTAGCGGTGACTCCTACGGCGGCGATTTGGTCGAGTTCGATTATCAGCCTGGGCCGAGCGGACCCGGATCAACCACGACCACGGCACCTCCAGCAACGGTGACCACCATGGCCACAACAACACCAACAACTGTGACACCAACGACGGTCACACCAACGACAGTCACACCAACGACAATCACACCCACAACAGTCACACCAACGACAATCACACCAACGACAATCACACCAACGACAATCACACCAACGACAATCACACCAACGACAGTGACGACATCGACGACCATGCCGCCAGGCAGCTGCGGCGACCGGACGATCCTCGTTCCATGCACGGGCCTGTTGTTGGGTTCCACCGGCGATTATGCCGACCCGGACGGCGCCACCCAGTCACAAACCGAAGACTTCCGCCGTCAGGAAGCGCGGCTAGGGGCGACCTTCGACGTCTTCCACGAGTACAACCAATGGCGACAGTTGGTGGACAGGTCCTGGCCCAAGCCCGACGTTCAGGCTTTGGCCGATGAGGGGCGGATCATCTTCACGAACTGGAAGTCTCCCACCAGCAGCCCCAGCGACTGGAGTCAGATAGCGGCCGGTGAGTATGACGCCGACATTCGCCTCGCTGCCCAGCAAATCATCGACTTCGGCGATGAGGTATTCATTTCGTTCTTCCACGAGCCTGAGGACAACATCAAAGCGGTCGCTGGCGACGACATCGCCGAGCAGGACGTTCTGGTCAAGGACTACGCCGAAGCGTTCGCACACATTGTCGAGGTGTTCGATCAGGCCGGAGCCGACAACGCCGTGTGGGTTTGGAACGTTCAGGGCTATTTGGGTCACCAGCGGCTCTATGAGGCCGGCCTCTACCCTGGAGACGATGCGGTCGACTGGGTTTCCTACAACGCCTACAACTGGCACGGCTGCGACAACCACGGAGACCCGACCAAGTGGCGCGAATTCTATGACGTCTACCAACCGTTCTATGACTGGTTGGAGTCTGACGGGCCCGGCCGACCTGACCGCACCAAGCCGATCATGCTGGGCGAGTGGGGTACCGAAGAGAACGACAACGCATCAAACTCCAATCAGACCAAGGCCGAGTGGTTTGATGCCAGTCGTCAGCACTTCATCAACGGGACGTTCCCACGAATGAAAGCGGCCATCTATTTCGACACCGAAGGCATGAAACCTGACGGATCCGTAAAGTTCTGTCGATGGGGTCTGGACAGTTCGACTGAGGCTCTGAATTCGTTCAGGACGCTTTTGACCGACCCGGCTCTAACTCCGACATGGCGCTAAGGCGGTGCTGACGTCACACTGATTTGGTTCTGACTGCAGGCCGTTCGCCGAACCCATCGGCGGACGGCCTCGCATTTGAGTCGCCCGGACAATACTGTTGAAGGAGTGTTCGACAGCGGGCTTGAAGCGGCGAAAGCGACGGAACGAGCACGTCTCGACGGTGGTGTCGGGAACGATCAAGCCGTCGTAGCGGAACTGATCGACTGGATCAGCGCCGGCAGTGGCGCGGCCGAAGCACGAGTGTTTCGACTTTTCGGCCAATCGTCAGCCGCATTTCGCACCACACTGTTGGACGGTCTGGCCGAAGCGGCTGCCGCGGACTGCCCCTACGCCCTCGCCGTCCTGCTCACCATCGTCGACGACTATCATCTGGCCCGCCCGGCGGCCGTCGCCAACGGGCTTACCGGCGCCGACCTGGCCGACGCCGAGCAGGCCACGCTCATAGCGATAACCCGATCCATTCACGGGTTTCGCGGAGATGCCCGATTCACCACTTGGCTTCACCGAGTGGCCCGCAACACTGCGGTCGCCGAACTGCGGCGAAAGAAGCCAACCGTCGGATTGGACCAACCTAACCTTCGACCGGCGCCCGGCATTTCGCAGCGTCGCATGAGTTCGCTAGTAGCCGAAAGCCACATGGTGGAAGCACTGATAGCCGGACTGCCGGAGGCATTTCGATCGACCGTGCACCTGCGCGACGTTGACCGTCTCTCCTATCAAGACATAGCAGAACGGCAGGGGATTTCGATCAACACGGTTAAGTCGAGGTTGAACCGGGGCAGACAGATGCTGGCTTCGGAGTGGAACGAACGGCTTAGGCCAGATGAGGGTCGGCAGCAGTGACGGCGCCAGAGTGGTCCGGACCGAAAACGATCGGAACGTACCGGGTCGTTGGTTTGGTCGGGGTCGGAGCATCGGCCAGTGTGTTCCGAGCCGTCCGACCTGAGGACGACTTTCAGGTCGCCATCAAAGTACTGGCTGACAACCACAGCGCAGTAGCCGACACCCGACGACGGTTCGCCGAAGAACAGCGGCTGATGGCCAGGCTGGAACACCCTACGATCGCCACCGTGTACGACACCGGCCAAACCGACGACGGCAGACCGTATACCGTGATGGAGCTTGCCAATCGGGGCGATCTACGCAATCGGGTCAACCGGCTTTCACAACGTGGGCGCACCGCTACGGCCGGCGACATTCGGATGTTGGCGCTACACCTTCGTGAAGCACTGACAGTTCTGCATGACCAAGAGATCGTTCATCGGGACATTTCCCCGGCCAACATTCTCATCCGGGCCGACGTTACCTTGGACCGACCCCCCATGACCTTGCAACAAGCACTACTCGAGCCGGGCGAGAGGTTGTTGCTGGCCGACCTAGGATTCGCCAAGAGACTGGCCGATGCCTCGGGGTTGACCCGCGGTGGCGGCACAAAAGGCTTCGCCGCCCCCGAGCAACGGACCGCCGTCTCAATCGTGGACCATCGAGCGGACCTCTATAGTGCGACCGCTCTGGTTAAGTGGCTGGCCGAGAACTCGCCGCTGGAGGACTGCTTGGCCGACTTCGTGGCCAGAGGAACGGCCGAGTCGCCCGACGAGCGTCACGAGAACATCGAGCAGTGGTACAACGACTTGGGCGCCGCGCTGGACGCCAACGACTTGGGCGCCGCGTTGGCGACGGCCTCGTATTCGGCCCGTCGCCCGGAACCGAGGCTTGGAAGCGGCGACCGACCGTCCAAGATCAGGGCAACCTTGGGTCGACTCCCGGCACCATTCTCAATTCTCGGAGTCGTCATCCTTGCCGCCGCGGCCGTGCTCAGCCTTCCACTGCTTCGGGGAACCGGCCTTGAAAGCGGAAGCAGGAACCTGGTCGCTCTTGTCATAGGTCAGAATCGACTCCAGTCGGAGACAGTCGAGAACTCGGCATCGGCCGACAGCGACACCGTTGAACCTGTCATCTCAGTCAGCGGGCCGCCTACAACGGTTGGAGCAACAAACGCCGCTGAGCCAACCACCTCCAGAGGGACTGCTCTCACCACTATCTCGGTCGCCGAAAGCAACAGTCCACCGACCACCGGGACGTCACCAACCACATCATCGGCGAATGCGTCGACCAGCGCTTCTGCGTCAGCTTTGTCATCGCCGACAACCGTGTCCCCGACAGTTTCTACAGCAGTGCCCTCAACAGCAGTGCCCTCGACAGCAGTGCCCTCGACCGCCTCTACAACGGTGCCGACGACAGGCGGGCCGACCACAACAGTCAACCCCTTTCCGTCTTCTCCGCGGGGCTACTTTGAGGCTCCCATGGAAGGCGCAGACGTCACCGGTGGCACTCTGACTGTGGCCGGGACCGCTGTCTCGCCTCAAGGTATCAGTTGGGTTGAGCTCACGATCCGACACAGCGAAACGGGCGAGTACTGGCACGATCAAACAACTGACATGCGAGCCGAATTCGTCCGCTTTCAGGTGCCGGTCACCCCGGCCGGGGGTGACGAGGCCTCGTGGACCTATCGCCTAAGCACAGCCGACCTTCCGGCCGGGTCGTACCGGCTGAGAGTGTGGGCTCGCTCAACATCAGGAGTCGGCGATCCACTGAGCGACATCAGAAACATCACCGTCGGATAGTCAACGGCCGCCAGCACCGGCAACGGCAACAAGCGGGCGACATCCGCAACCTTCAGGCAGCGTCCTCGGAAACAGCAGCCACGGCACTGCCTGCGCCAGCCGCCACCGCTGACACACCGAACGCTTGGGCGATCAGCTCGAAACTGGCCAGCCGATCGGCCACATCGAAGGTGGAGGTGAACAGCATGAGTTCGCTGGCGCCGGTGTCGTCGGCCAACTTGTGGAGACCAGCCACCACCTGTTCAGCACTGCCGATGAGGGCAGAGGAGTCCATAGCCGCAGCTTGCGGATACAGCGGGCTGGCCAGGGCTTCCTCCGGCGAAACCAGCGGCACCAAGCGACCCGTTCGTAGACCGAGTCGACGTATCCGATTTGGCGCAGCTAGACGGCTGGCGGTTTCGGTGTCGGCGGCGGCCAATGCAGAAGCGGTCACCACTACGTACGGCTCATCCAACACAACCGACGGTTCAAAGTTCTGCCGATAGATTTCGACTGCCTGACGGGTGCCACCCATATCAAAATGATGAGCGAACACAAAAGGCAAACCGAGGAGCCCAGCCAACTGGGCGCTGAACCCACTGGAACCCAGCACGAAGAGATCGGGGTGAGTGGTGGCTTCGGGTGATGCCTTGAACTGATCCCAAAGTCCGGTTTCCCGACGGGGGTCGCCCAACAGGCCCATTAGGTCTATGAAGTGGTGGGGGAAGTCATCGTCGTCGCGGTTCTCGGCGCTACGGCGTAACACCAGAGCGGTGTTTCGATCGGTGCCCGGAGCCCGCCCGACGCCGAGGTCGACCCGACCGGGGTGCAACGCCTCCAGCAGAGCAAACTGTTCAGCGATAGCCAACGGTGAATGGTTGGGCAGCATCACACCACCGGAACCGATGCGTAGTGTGGAGGTCGCTGCGGCCAAGTGGGCCATCAGCACAGACGGGCTGGTGGAGGCCACAGTGGCCATGTTGTGGTGCTCGGCCACCCACAGTCGGTGATAGCCGAGCGCTTCGGCCCGTACCGCCACCTGCTCGGTGGCCAAGAGGGCGTCGCGGCTCGTCTGGCCTTCGGACACGATGGCTAGGTCAAGAACGGAAAGCGGAAGTGGATCTGCCATACCCTTCCAGGCTAGATGTCAGCGACGTGCTACTCGCAACTGCCGCCCTGGCTTTCGACCGACTGATTATGGCCCGCTACCATCGGCGCCGATGACCGACATGAACTCAAACTTCAAGTCAATGGGCCTTTACCGCAACGTGGATCGCATCATGGCCGACCTTGAGGCCATGGGCAAAGGCGGCGATCAACCCCTGGCGGTGGCCGACCTCACGTCGTTTGACCAGTACCACTACGAGGGCACCGACGCCGTCGACGACGCAATCGAGTTCCTACGGCCGGACGGCGGCTCACACATCTTGGACCTCGGCTCAGGCCTCGGTGGCCCGGCCCGCTATCTGGCCGAACAATCGGGCGCCAAGGTTACCGCACTGGAGATTCAGGCCGACCTGAATGAGACCGCAGCCGCCCTGACCGAACGTTGCCGCATGTCCGAACTGGTTGCCCATCTCAACGGGGACATGCTGAACGGTGTCGCCGGTACTAACCGATTCGACGGCATCGTGTCCATGTTGTGTGTCCTACACATCGCCGATCGAGCCACCCTTTTCACCAGCTGCGCTCAAGCACTGAAGCCCGGCGGCCGAATCTTCATCGACGACTACGTGGCGCTCGCCCCGTTGACCGAAGCTGAGCGAACGTCGCTGGCCGACAAGGTGTATTGCCCTTACGTACCCAATCTCGACACCTACGTGTCCGATGTAACCGGGGCCGGGTTCGTCGACGTCAAAACCGAAGACAAGACTGCCGACTGGAAAGCCTTCGTCACCGACCGGTTGGCCGCTTTCCACGCCGCCCGGCTAACCCTGGTAGATCGCTACGGCGAAGCCACTGTGGATGGTCTCGACGACTTTTATTCGACTGTGGCCAACCTGTTCACCGGTGGGCACTTGGGCGGCCTGCGTCTCACAGCCACCTTGGCCGAGTGATCGGCAGCGGATCCCGCTGACGACCGAGGGGCCGGACCAGTTCGGCCCGACCCCATCGATAAGGCGGCTGTCAGTTGGTAACCCTCATGCTCTCGGGGGCAGCCCCAACCCGTGTACAGGTGTGAACCGAAGCCTGACGTTCCCAGGTCAGGCTGAGGCAGTGACCAAGGGCCCGCTGACCAAATGCGTTGGGATGGAACAGCTCGTTCTTGTGGCCAGCGATGATGCCCAAGGCGGTGCCGCTGCGCACCCACTCCAGACTCCGTTCCGAACCGGGGGCATCCTGTTCGGCATAGACCGAGTCACGACCACACGCCTCCTTGCCTTCGAAGGCGTTGCTCAGCGATAGGAACTCGGCACCCTCGGCTGCGGCCAGACGTCGATAAGCCGAGTCGATTGCCGGAACAACATCATCGCGAACCCAGTCCAGATCGGAGTCGTAGGCACCGCAACCGTGCTTGGATCGGTCATCACCGATGTGGATGTCTCCGCTGGCATAGCGGATGTCCGATGATCGTGGCATCGGGGACGGGTACGACTGGAGCACCAGGCGGTAGTCGGTTTGTCCGGCATCCTCCATTGTTTGCCTGATGGCGGCGATGGCGTCACCGGCCCGATCAACCGCACCGTCTTGGGCGGTCAGAAGGGCGTTGATGTCATAGCGTCGCCAGCACGGACTTCCCTGGCTTAGGTAGGAGCCGATGCAGTCTGCGACGATCTCCGGGAAGCCCAGATCGTTACCACCGATGGACAACACGATCATGTCAACCTGTTGCGTTCGGGCGACGTCCGCCAGTTGGTCAACTTGAGGCCGTTCGCCTTTGAACTCGGTGTCAATGACGTGTTCGGCCAACGCCCCCGAACAGGCCAGGTTGATGGCAACCCGTCCAGCTATATCTGCACTGTGAATCTCGGCCACGTCGCTGCGATGACAACCGTTGTTTCTGGACTGGCCCAGGTAGGCGTCTGCGCCTCGATCGGTTCCCAGATAACTGTCAGGCGGGAAGTTGGAGTTGCCGGCCCAGCGGCCACCCTCGCCGGAGATGAATGAATCACCCATACTGACCACGGCCGGAGCGGATCCGTCCACGCTGTCATCGGTCACCTGGCATGAGCGGTCGTTCTCCCAGCCCCAGCCGTCGCCGTCGGGGTCTGCGGCCTCCGACTGACACACCGGTACACCACTGCCCCCGGCATCGGTGCCACCGGTTCCAGGGGTGACTCCTTCGACGATCCGACAAGACTGATTCCGCTCCCATCCCCAGCCGTCGCCGTCGGAATCAGAGTCAGCCGACTGACAAACGGGGTAGCCATCGATGCTGACCCCACCGGAAGGTGAGACCGAAACCCAAGGGCTATTGAACTGTCTCCCGACGGCGTCGGTGACAATCCGAACTCGGACGACGTCGTCGGTTCCGTCATCGGACCAGTCGTGAGCGACGAAGCCGGGCTGCGAGACCCGTTGGACGGCAGCATCGGTCTGCGACCAGTCGATTTCGTAGGTGACGTCATCGGCAAACGGGTAGCACTGGCGAGGGCCGGTAATGAGCAAGCCCTCCTGTTCTCCCTGACCGACATCGAACACGCCTGCTCGACCGATTACCGGTTGTATCGGAGAGTTGGCCCCCTCACGGAGAGTCTTGAAGTAGACGTGTTTCGTCCAGACCGGGCGAGACTCACCCCGTGTGGTGGCGTCCAGCAACTCGTCGCCAATACGTCCACCAACCTTGCGTTTGATCCATCCGCTTGGCATACCAAGGTTCTCCACCCACTCGTCGACCCGGTTGTTCAGGAAGCGCATCGAGTAGTAGGCACCGATCTGGGCGTTGACGTCCACCAACAGAACCGACACGTCCTCGTTGATGCCGTCACCGTCGGCATCGGAGCAGGCATTTCCTCGTGTCCAATGCAGTCGGGTTGGCAGCTCGGCCAGAAGACCAATGTGGCCCGAGGCCAATCGCTCGTCCCAAATGCCGAGCACGCCGGCATCCAAGTTAAGTCCGAGCCTGAAGTCGGCCGACGGCGTCAAGGTAACGTCCAGGGTCTCTTGCCGGTACTCGGCCGGGCTGTCGAGTACACCGAAATCGAAATCGGACTGCTCGGCTTCGCGCCTGACACAGCCATCCATCGTGCAACGAAGACGCGAACGGTAGTAGCCACTGAGGGTGTAACGTTCGTTGACGACCGACTGGGTCCGAACTTGATAGGCCGCTTCAAGGTCCAGAGCCAGGGTCAGATCGAGGTAGGCCTCTAGCTCGACCGTCAACAGCTTGTAGGTCATCGTGTAGGAGTCGGCCCACAGTCGCTTCGACCACTCCAGAAGTCGGTTGCGGTACTCGACGGTGAATGCCACATCGGTGCTCATGCGTCCGTTCACGTCGAGATCGACGTCGATGTCGGCGTAGTCCAGCTCGTAGCGATACGGGATTCTGATGCACTTCCGCCACTTGTAGCGATAGTGGACCTCGGCTCGAATGTTGAGCGTGCCGTCGATGTCGGCACCAGCGTCGACCTGAGCCTCGAAAGCACCGAGGCTGGCGTCCTGGCTGATGTTGAAGCCGTCGGCGAAGGCCCCGCTACCCGGGCGATTGGAAGAGTCGATCAGCTTCGTTGCCTCACGCCACTCCTTGCTACACCAGCCGAGTACTTGCCGACGTCCACTGTCAGCCAAGGCCTGCTGTTGCGCCTCGTACTCGGCTTCAGCTCTGGCTGCCTCATCCAACTCGACGACCTGCGGAAAGTCGAAGGGTGCATCCAGTTGAGCCGCTGTCAGCTGGCTGAAGCTTCGACCCTCCATGAAGTCGTCCTTCACAAAGTCGGACACATCCGCGTCCCGCACCTCGCGAAGATTGTTGAACGTCACAGTGTTCTCGTCGTCGACTGGTTCGACCGACGTGGACGTTCCTCCGGTTGTCTCGCTGTCGTCGATGTTGTCGGTTACTCGACATGATTGGTTGTTTTCCCAGCCCCAACCATCACCGTCGGGGTCTGACTCAGATGATTGGCAGTCCGGGACTTGTGCCGCTGCAGGCCCGGCGAAAACCACCAGGGGAATGAGCGTCACGAACGCTGCTAGTGACGCCAGCGCTTTGATTCGGAGACTCCGCCTCTTGCGGAGCTTGGTTCTGGTAATGGGGTTCATCGGTGGTTCCTCACTTCAGTAGTGGCGCGCCTAAGCAACAGCACGAAGAGCCGCCCTCAACGCTGAACGTTGTATCGAAGACCCTGGGCCGAGTAGCTGGCCGTCAGTACGTACCTGTTGTTGAAGATGCCAACGCCACCGGGGCCTCAACGGTTCCATTTTGTTTCATCTGGTGAGGGCGAGAACTATTTACTACTGTCTGTCGTAACTCAAATTCGTCAATGAGGTCGCTGTCAGGCGCTCGACGTATAGTTGTGGCGTCATTACAGGCGCACGGCAAAAGTACAGGACTAGGCACAGGTACAAGTGGCCACTAAATCGGACGGCACAGCACACATTCCTATGGACAACACAGCGATTTTCGCCGGACTTGGCAGCGAGCAGCTGACCTCCCGAATCTGCGCCCAACTCGGGCTGCCGGTTGGACAAAACAAGACCATCACCTTCAGCGAGGGCAACACGTTCGTGAAGGTTGGTGAGAACGTGCGGGGCAAGGACACCTTCATCATCCAAACGACGGTGTACCCGACCAACGACAACTTCATGGAGTTGATGTTCTACATCGACGCCCTCAAACGAGCCAGCGCCAAGTCGGTTACGGCTGTGATCCCCTACTTCTCCTATGCCAAGGGAGACAAGAAGGACGAACCACGGGTTTCGATCCGGGCCAGAGTGTGCGCCGATGCCCTTCAGGCCGCCGGAGTCGACCGGGTCATCACCGTCGACCTCCACGCTCAACAGATCCAGGGTTTCTTCGCCGTACCGGTGGACAACCTGATGGCGCTGCCAATCCTGGCTGACCGCCTGTTGGAGGAAATGGGTGGTTCGGTTGATGACATGGTCATCGTGGCCGCCGACACCGGCTTCGCTAAGGAAGCCCGAGAGTTCGCCTCCTACTTGGACTGCCCAGTGGCCATCGCCGACAAGGTACGGCCGGCCCATGACGACTCGGCTGAAATTCTCGGCATCCTCGGTTCGGTGGAGGGCCGCAAGGCCGTCATCGTCGATGACTTCTCGATCTCCTGTAAGACGCTTTGTGGCACAGCCGCCGAGCTGTTGGATCTAGGCGCCGCCGACGTGTACGCCGCCATCACTCACGGTGTGTTCGCACCCGGCTCCATGGACTTGCTGGCTGAGAGCAAGATCACACGGCTGTTCGTCACCGACACTGTCGAGACGGCACCGGTTGAGTACTGCGACAAGGTTGAGACAGTCTCGGTGGACGGATTGTTGAGCGAAGCCATCCGCCGCGTCGGCTCCGGCGAAAGCCTGAGTTCCATGTTCGATTGGACGATGCGGGCTCGCTTCGCCACCCATCACGTCTAGGGCCTCACGCGCCGATAGGTTCCTAAGAGGGAACCCAAGCCAACTCCCCAAGACGAGCCGATGACCACCAATCTCGATGCCGAAACACCCGCCTCCAATCCGCCGCCGGTTGTGGTAGACGCAGAGCCTATGGAGCTAGAGCGGATAACCAAGTCCCGCAAGTTGGAAGATGTCTGCTACGACATCCGAGGGCCCGTGCTGGAGGAAGCCGTTCGACTCGAGTCCGAAGGGCAATCCATCCTCAAGCTGAATATTGGCAACCCGGCTCCGTTCGGGTTCGACGCCCCGGGACGAATCCTGGAAGACATCGGCGACAACCTGATCAACTCGCAGGGCTACTGCGATTCGCTCGGTCTGCTTCCCGCCCGCTCGGCGGTTGCCGACTATTGTGCCCAGCTCGGAATTGATGGGGTCGACGTCAACGACGTCATCATCGGCAACGGTGTCTCAGAGCTTATTGTGATGGCTCTCCAGGGCCTGTTAAACAACGGCGACGAGGTGTTGATTCCGGCACCCGACTATCCGCTGTGGACCGCGGCCACCAATCTGGCCGGCGGTATCCCCGTTCACTACCGATGCGACGAGGGCGCCGACTGGTTCCCAGATCTGACCGACATCAAAGCCAAGATCACGTCGCGAACTACGGCCATCGTTCTCATCAACCCCAACAACCCCACCGGAGCGGTCTACAGTCCGGAGCTTTTGCAAGAGGTTGTGAAACTTGCCCGCCGCCACCAACTGGTGATCTTCGCCGATGAGATCTACGACAAAATTCTCTACGGCGAAGCCAAGCATCACTCGGTGGCCGCTATGGCCGACGACTTGCTGTGCGTCACCTTCAATGGCCTGTCCAAGACGTACCGGGCAGCCGGACTCCGTTCAGGGTGGATGGTCATCTCCGGAGCCAAACATCGGGCCACCGACTACATCGAGGGTCTGAACATCTTGGCCTCCATGCGACTGTGCGCCAACGTTCCATCCCAACACGCCATACCCACCGCATTGCAGGGCTACCAGAGCATCAGCGAGTATCTGGTGCCCGGCGGCAGACTGTTCGACCAGCGGGAGGCCGCCCACACGGCGTTGACTTCCATCGACGGGGTGGAGTGCACTGAGCCCCAGGGCGCCCTGTACTTCTTCCCCCGATTGGATACAGCCAAGTTCAACATTCGTGACGACGAGCAGTTCGTTTTGGACTTGTTGAAGGCCGAGCGAACGCTGGTGGTTCAGGGCACGGCGTTCAACTGGCCGGAACCGGATCACTTCCGGATCGTTTTCCTGCCCGAAGCCGACGATTTGCTGGCAGCTATTGGTGGCCTCGAACGGTTCCTGGCCTCGTATCGCCAGTAGGTTGCGACCAGGGGTGTGTGAACTCCGGCTCCGCCCGTCACGCCCCCGACGACTACGCTTCGCATCATGATCTTCACCTCTCCCACCGTGAGCCGGGCCGTGTTCGAAGCCGGGACCGGTTGGCATCTTCGTCCCGAAGGGGCCTGTAAAGGTGATGTGTGCATCCCCCTGGCCGAGCAGCCGCCAGCCGGCCACGACGACCCGATTGACGTTGCCGACCTGGCCAGCCAACTGAGCCTTCCGGTGGCCAGAGACGAGGCGTCGGGTGTGGCGGCTGTCGGACCGGAGTCGATCGGAGCCAAGACGCTGGTCACCGCTGAAGCGCCGGAGCTGACGCTCCCCGACTGGCGGGACTTCGAGGCTGGACCGGTTGAGTTCTCGCTGTCGTCACTGCGGGGCCGCAAAGTTCTGATGGTGGCGTGGAGTCCGTATTGAGGTTGCTCGGCCGACCTGCCCGTGTGGCAGGCGTTGCGAACCGAGATGGCCCCACTCGGCCTTGAGGTGGTCACGGTGGCGCTGGAAACGTCAGGCCACGAGGCCTGCCGACCGTTCATCGAAGCAGCCGCCCCGCAACACCCGAGCTTGGTGGACCGAGCCCATAAGTCATCGGAGCTGTTCGGCTTCATCAATATCCCGAACGCTGTGTGGATCAACGAGGACGGTGTCATCGTCCGGCCAAGCGAACCAGCACCGGCTCCGCCCACAGTCCGCCACGCCATGCAGCAGGCCGGCGGTCCGGAGCGAGGCAGCCCGTTCGCCGGGATCGAGCCACCGCAACGCTTGATCGACATCATGGGTGAGGCCTCTAAGATCCGCACGTCACCGGAAGACTACGAGACCGCTCTGCGAGATTGGGTGGCCAACGGCGCTGACAGCCCGTTCGCGCTGTCACCCGACGAGGTGATCGAACGCTCGCAACCACGTGACGCCGACCGGGCGTTGGGTCAAGCACACTTCGAACTGGCCGCCCACCTGGAAGCTGCGGGCCGCCACGACGATGCCATCGTCCACTTCCGCCGCACCCACCAGCTGATGCCCGAGAGCGTGAGCTACCGACGACAAGCCTGGTCGCTTGAACCAGCTGGCGGTGACCTCGACGGACCAGTCGGCCGGTTCTGGCAGGGCCCGGTGGACGGCGCCGAAGAAGACTGGCCCTACGACGGTGACTGGCTTACCGACGTCCGAGCCAACGGAGCCGAAAACTACTACCCAACCTGGCGCCCCTAACCAGAGCTGGTGGTAGAAGAGATACCTATGCCCCAGATGTAGGGGTGTGACGGATCGAGAGGTCCGGCGGGGGTGTGTAGAAACCGACTACCGTTGCCTTCAAACCGCCGCTTGGTGTTTAGGAAGTGTTCAGCTATACACCGGAATTCATCGCCGCCCATAGGAGTTTGATCTAGACATGAACTTGACGCGCAACAAACCACTACTTGGAGCGGTGGGTGTGCTTGGACTCGGCATCATCGCCTGGCTGGCATTCGGTTTCTTCGGAATCCAGGCCGCCTTCATCGACGACGAGGTAAGCGAAGCCGGACCCATCTTCAACAACACCGAAGCAGAACAGGACGCAATCGCCGCCACCGACGACTTCCAAGAAGCCATGGAAGACGCCAACGAGAACAAGACCGAAATCGACCCGGCGACACAAGACGCAGACATGGAAGAGATGGAAGACGAGATGCCGGGCGAGATCGTCACCGTGGTTAGTGGCGACTTTGCCGGCCTGTCCCGCTACAACATCGAGGGCCAAGCCAAGGTCCTCAACGACGGCAGCGAGCAGCGGTTCCTCCGATTCGAGAACTTCTCATCCGACAACGGACCCGACCTGAAGGTCTACCTGCGGGCCGACAACGGCGAATTCGTAAACCTCGGCGACCTCAAGGGCAACATCGGCGATCAGAACTACGAGATCCCGGCCGACGTCGACCTGTCGGTGTTCAACACCGTCGACATCTGGTGCGAGCGTTTCGGTGTCGGTTTCGGCCTGGCCCCACTGGCGTGAGAATCACAAGCAGTTGATTGCCGCCCTCATCTTTGATCTCGATGGCGTTGTCAGACACTTCGACAACGCCCATCGTGTCGAAGTTGAACGACGTCATGGCCTTGAGCCTGACTCGTTGTGGCACAATGCTTTCAGCCCGCCGCACATCGATCAGCTGCTGACCGGCCAGATGACCCGAGCCGCTTGGGTGCAAGCAGTAGGCGACGCGATCGGCAATCGCCAAGCTGCCGCCGAGTGGCTCTCAGCACCCGCCTCGGTCGACGAGGAGATGCGCCGCTTGCTCGTCGAGCTGCAAGACATCGGTCACCGCAAGCCGAAACCCGAGGTCTACCACCACGTCGGCGATCACCTCGGCCTGGATCCCCATCAAATCTGGTTCACCGACGACTCATCAACCAACGTCGACAGCGCGCTAGCTGTCGGCTGGCAGGCCGAGCAATTCACCAGTCCACAGGCCACAAGGTTATCGCTAGCGACTCACGACATCTTGAGCTAGGCGACGTCTCGGCGTTTGAACACCACAAAACCGAAGACCAGAAACACCGCGGCGTAGACAGCCGTAATTAGCCCGGCCGCCATCGGCCCATGATGGATAGACGGTGGCGCCTCCGAGAAAACGGTGGCTGGTGTCACGTTGGTTCCAAAAGAGAACGCCGTGGTGTTGACCATCGGCAGCCACGGCCCGACCAAACCAACGAAGGCTGACAGCAGATTCTCGATCACAAAGACATAGATGACGAAACCGACGATGGCCGCTATCGAGTTGTTGACCACCGTCGTAATGCCTAGGCCGATAAGGAAGAACAGGCCGGACGCCAAGCCGCTGCGAACGACAGCAGCGCCGATCCATCCCCACATCTGTGACGTCATCCCGTCAGTCGTGCCAACCAAACCAGCTAGCAAATACTGGGCCGCAACGAAGGCAACCGACAACACAATCGCCATAACGCTGGTGACAGTAAAGCCACCTAGCGCACGAGCCGACAGCAATTTCAACCGCTTGGGTTCCCAGGTCAGCAGCAGTTCAATGACACCGTTCTTCTGGTCGGCACCGAAGAACGAGGCGCCCATGGCGAAGGCAATGATCGGAAACAAGAATCCGATGGGCCCAAGAACAAAAGTCTGGCTTTCCGGTTGGCCAGCCTCCGCCTCAAATCCCTGATCGCCTTGAAATGCCATGTCGCGGACGAAGTCAAGCGAGCCATCCTCCGCCCGAATTACAAAGTAAGCAATAGTGAACCCGATAACCGTCAACGCCAATACCCCGGCTGGTACGCCCTTGGTCATACGGCGAGACAAGTAGCGGTTCGTTTCAGCCATCAGCAGTGCCATCATGCGGCTACCTCCACCCGGTCGACGGCCGTCGGCGATGGTGGCGCGGTAAGGCGGAAGAAAGCGTCCTCCAGCGTCGAGGCCTCGACCCGAAGCTCGGACAAGTACAAATCGTTGTCGGCCAGCACTCTGGTGACTCGAGCTGCATCCGTCGGCGCCACGTCCACGGTGATCAGAGGAAGACCCCCACTGGCTCCAGGCGTTGCACCACCAGACGATGGCGGGCGAACCGAAGCCGAGATTCCGGCAGCAGAAAGCACATGAACCGCCTGCTCCGGGTGCTCAATCCCAACGATCACGTCAACGGCTCCATGACGGGCCCGGATGTCGGCCAACGATCCCGACTCCACCACCAGGCCGTTGTAAATGATGGTCGCTTCGGTGCAGACCTGCTCGATCTCGCTTAGCTGATGACTTGAAACCAGAATAGTTGTGCCCTGCGCTGCCACCGAACGAATCAAGTCACGCATCTCTGCGATGCCGGCGGGATCCAATCCGTTGGCAGGTTCATCCAGAATCAACAGCTCCGGGTCCTTCAACAACGCCCCGGCAATAGCCAAGCGCTGACGCATACCAAGCGAATAGGAGCCGAAGGTGTCACGGTCGCGACCATCCAGCTTCACAATCTCCAGCACTCGGTCGACCTCGGTGCTCGGCAACTTGTAGATCTGAGCCAACAACGCGAGGTTCTTCCGACCGGTGAAGTTCGGGAACATCTTGGGGCTCTCCACAATGGCGCCCACCCGATGGGCCACCTCATGAAACCGTTCAGTCACATCAACGCCGAATACCCGAACCTGGCCCGACGTCGGTCGAATGAGGCCAAGCAGACAGCGAATCGCCGTTGTCTTGCCAGAACCATTCGGGCCAAGGAAACCATGCACGGCTCCCGGTTCGCCTACCGTCAGTTCCAAGCCACGGAGGGCACGGACGTCGTCACCCCGTCGGCGGCGATACGTCTTCTCTAGGCCTATGGCTTCAACAACTGGGGACACGAGGGCAAAGCTAGCACGGTGGCCCAACCCCACGTTCCTCGCCCTGGCGTAATGTGACGCTTAACCTTCAGCCGCCACCACGTGGCCCGGCTCAACTTCGATGTGTTCCACCAGAGTCGGCGAAGTACCGGTAGCCCAGACTGGACTGGGAATCTCACCACTCAACAACGCCCGGTCTTGACGGCGACGGGGGTCGGCAATTGGCACCGCCGACAACAACCTTTTGGTGTAGGAATGCTGTGGATTCTCGAAGATGTGGGACCGTTCGCCCAGCTCCACGATCTGCCCCAAATACATCACCGCCACACGGTGACTCACCCGTTCCACCACCGCCAGGTCATGGCTGATGAACAGGTAGCTCAAGCCCATCTGTTCCTGAAGATCCATCATCAGGTTGATGACCTGAGCCTGAATGGACACATCCAGCGCCGAAACCGGTTCGTCGGCCACCACCAACTTGGGCTCCAACGCCAACGCCCGGGCAATACACACCCGCTGACGCTGCCCGCCGGAGAACTGGTGAGGGAACTGGTTCACGTGGTCGGCCTCCAAGCCGACCCTTTCAAACAGCTCAACCACGGTGGCGTCCAACTCTGAGCCTTTGGAAGCCAGGCCGTGAACCAAAAGTGGCTCGGCCACCGCCTTGCCCACTTGACGCCGGGGGTCGAGCGACGCAAACGGATCCTGAAAGACGATCTGCATCTTGCGTCGATGAGGTTTCATGGCACGAGAGCCGATCTCGGTGATGTCGGTGCCGTCCAGCTCGATCCGACCCGACGTCGGCTTTAGCAACCGCATGATCATCTGGGCCAGTGTCGACTTGCCACAGCCGGACTCTCCCACCACGGCCAACGTTTCACCGTGGCCAACGTCAAGCGAAACCTGCTCGACAGCGTGCACCATGCCGCCCGGAGTTGGGAAACGCTTGGTCAGATCATGCACCGAGACCAAGGGAGGTGCGGCTCCGTTGGGACCGCTCACGCGTCAGCCACCAGATTGAATCGTGATGGTTCACTGGTTCCGGCCATCGAACCCAGTCGAGGAACAGCGGCCAAGAGCGAGCTGGTGTATTCCTCTTGCGGGTTCTCGAAGATGTCATACACCGACCCCGACTCCACCACCCGAGATCGGTTCATGACCACGACGTCATCGGCCACTTCAGCCACTACTCCCATGTCGTGGGTGATAATGATGACCGAGGCACCGGTCGTTGTTTGCAACTCCCGCATCAGGCCCAGGATTTGAGCCTGGATGGTGACGTCGAGGGCCGTAGTCGGCTCATCGGCGATCAAGACCGTGGGATCACACGACAGCGCCATGGCAATCATCACCCGCTGGCGCATCCCGCCCGACATCTCATGCGGGTACTGATCGAGCCGGGACTCCGGGTCAGGTATTCGCACCAGGTTGAACATCTCCAGCGCCCGCTGCCGTGCCGCCGTCTTGTCTAAGCCCTGATGCAACATGACGGCCTCAGCCACCTGATTACCCACGGTGTACACCGGGTTCAAACTGGTCAGCGGTTCCTGAAAGATCATCGAGATCTGGTTGCCTCGGACTTCGCGCATGTCGGCTTCGGCCATTTCGAGCAGATCCACAGCGTCTCCGGAACCGGTCTGATCAAACAGCACTTGACCGGCCGTGACCTTACCCCTGGTACCCAACTCGACCAGACCCATGATGGACAGCGCCGTCACCGACTTGCCCGAACCGGACTCGCCCACCACGGCCAACGTTCGGCCCGGGCACAAGTCAAACGACACGTCCTGAACGGCGGTGAACGAACCGAATGTCACGGTCAGGTCGCGAACCGAAAGAACCGGGTTGCCAGTCTCTGTTTCAGTCTCTGTTTCAGTGCCTGCTTCGGTCATCAGCGGCCTCGCAACTTGGGATTGAAGGCGTCCTGCAGGCCATCACCAATCAAGCTGAAACTCAACACAGTGGCGAAGATGGCCAGTCCGGGGAATGTCACCGTCCACCAGGCGGTCAAGAAGTTCGATCGGTTCAGGCCGATCATCAAACCCCAACTCAAGTTGTTGGGATCACTCAAACCGAGGAAGGCCAGACCGGCTTCGAACAACAGAGCAGTACCCATCAGGAGCGAGACGGCCACAATCAAGGGTGGCATGGCGTTGGGAAAGATGACCTTCCACATGATCGACCGGTCGCTGTGGCCAATAGCCCGTGCCGCCTTCACGTACTCCAAGTTCCTCAGTCGGAAAAACTCGGCCCTGGTCAACCGGGCGATTTGCGGCCAGGTGGCCACACCTATGGCAATGGCAATGGTCCGTATCGACGGAGCGAACAGCGCCACCACCACCATGGCGAACAACAGGGCGGGCAGAACCTGGAAGAACTCGGTGAACCGCATCAGCGCCGAGTCAACCCGGCCGCCGTAGTAGCCGGCCACCGCACCAATGGTGACACCGATGAAGATCACCATCAACGCAGCCGAGGCGGCGACCAACAGGCTGACCCGGCCGCCATTCACCACTCCGGCCAAGACATCTCGGCCTAGGTAGTCACTGCCCAGAGGCACCCGGTCGCTGCCCGGTCCATTCAAAGGACGAGCGACGATATCCCCAGGGTCTTCGCTGTAGATGAAGGGCCCGAACAACGTCATCAACAAGATGGCCAGAAACAGCATCAGCCCGAAGACGGCGGCCTTGTTCCTGAAGAACATGCGGAGGGCCTGTCGCCCGGGGGGTGCGGCCACATCCATCTCGACCCCGGCGCCCAGATCGGAACCGACCGCTTGGCTCATGTCAAACATCGGCGCTTCCTCCCACCCTGATCCGGGGATCGATCCGGCGATAAAGCAGGTCAGTCAGCAGGTTGGCCACAACCACCAACACCGCCGTCATCAACAACACACCCAGCAACACCGGCGTGTCCCGACGTAGGATCGAGTCAAACGCCAAGCGACCAAGGCCCGGCCAGTTGAACACCGTCTCCACCAGCAGCGCACCGGACAGCAACGCCCCGAACTGTAACCCGGCCACCGTCACCACCGGAATGATGGCGTTCCGCAACGCATGCTTGTAGACCACCACTCGTTCAGTCAGTCCCTTGGCCCTGGCGGTTCGAATGTAGTCGGACTCCAACACCTCCAACATGGTTGCCCGTGACAACCGCGAATACTGAGCCAAGTAGATCAACCCCAGCGTCAACGCCGGAAGAATCAGATGGCGGACCACGTCACCAATGGCCGAGATTGGGCCGCCCTCGAACTGGACGTCACGCATGCCGGAGATGGGCAAGATCTTCAGCACCGAAGCAAACAAGATGATCAGCAAAATACCGGTCCAAAAGACCGGCATGGAAAACCCGATGAGGGCGGCGATGGTCACGCCGTGGCTAACGGTCGAGTCGGGTCGACGGGAGGTGAAGATCCCGGCCAGAACACCAAGGACGATGGCAAATACCAGCGCCGTACCGACCAACAAAATGGTGGGCCACAGCCGGTCGCCGATCATCTCGGTCACCGGACGGTTGAAGAAGAACGAGAAGCCTAGGTCGCCGGTGACGACATCACCGACGTAGCTGACCAACTGCACGGCGAACGGCCGGTCAAGACCGTAGTCAGCCCTAATCTGTGCCAGAACCTCGGGGTCGCCTGCCCCACTTTCCCCGGCAATCACCACCGCCGGGTCACCGGGGGTGAGGTGAATCATGGTGAAGTTGAGAACCACCACGGCCAAGAGCAAACCCAAGCTCTGGGCCAACTTGGCCGCGATGGTCCTCAACATGTACGCACCTAGTATCTAGACCGACAGGACGGGACTACCCAGCCGGCCTACTGGCCAGCCAGCCAGGTCTCGTGCATGGGCGACATTTGACCCCAGATACCCGTTGGTGGGTTCTGAACCTCAGGCTGGAACACCTGCCAGAAGGGAGGGTTGGTGAGGAACACGATCGGCACCTCGTCAGCCACGATGTCCTGGAACTGGCCGTACAGGTCGACCCGCTCGGCGTTGTCAAACGTTTGACCGGCCTTAGCCAACAGGGCATCAACCTCAGCGTTTTCGTAGCCGGTGTTGTTGGTCCAGATCACGCCAACCCGGTTCTCGCTCAGGTAGGTGCGGTGGACGCCGATCACCGGGTCACCCCAGTTCCATACGTTGTTGATGGTCATCTGGTGCTCGCTACCCGAAACCCTGGTGGCCCAGGTTGGGAAGTCGGGCGAGGTATTCAGCGAGACGTTGATGCCAATCTCTTCCAGAGCCTGCACAACATACTCGGCCAGAGCGATCTGGGCTGGCGGGATGTAGTCGATGTTCAGCTCGATGTCGCCTTCGGCGTAACCGGCTTCGGCCAACAGCTCTTTGGCCCGCTCGATGTTCAGGTCGTAGGTCTCAGCCGATGTCGAATGGAACGGGCTCTGCGGAGCAATACCGGTCGAGGCCGGGTTGGTCAGACCAAGCTCGATGACGTCGGCCACAAACTCACGGTCAATGGCATAGGCAATGGCTTGGCGAACCTCTTTGATGCCGAGGATCGGGTCAGCCAGGTTGAACTCCAGCCACTGCACTTGGCCGATGGCCTCATGGCCGTCACTGGTGGTAACCAGATCGGCATTGTCCTGCAAGCGAGCAATGTCAGGAGGCGGCAACGTCGATGACAGGTGGGTTGAGGCGTTCTCCAGGCCGAGCACGATGGTGGCCGGGTCTGGCGTGATCTCCATGATGATCTCGTCCAAGTACGGGCGACCGTCGATGAAGAAGTCGTCGAAGCGCTCCATACGGATGATCGACTCAGGGTTGTACTCAACAAGCTTGAACGGGCCGGAGCCGATGAAGTCCTCGCTGTTGCGGGGGTGGGTCGCCATCTCCTGGCCATCATTGAAGATGTGCTCGGGAATGATGGGCAACAGGCCCGGTGACATGGCCAACAAGATGGCCGGGTGAGGCTGACTCAAGTTGATGACCGCAGTGAAGTCGTCTGGCGTGTCCACGGTGGTGACCGGAGCGAACATCGGCTTGAACGGGTGGTTGGCCTGAGCGGTTTCGATTGAGAACTTTACGTCTTCGGACGTGATGGCTTCGCCGTCGTGGAACACGGCGTTCTGGACCAGGTTGAGCGTGACCGACAATCCGTCTTCGGCCACCTCCCAGCTCTCGGCCAGGTAAGGCTGCGGGTTCCATTCCTCGTCGAACAGCAGCGGACTGGCGTTCAACTGGGTACCGGGAACAGCAGTGGCATAGCCAGACTGCACGGTGCCATTCAGGTGGCGTGGCACCTGGGTTGAACCGATAACCAGGGTGCCACCGGCAACCGGGTCACCGTCTACCGCAGCGGAGTCGCCTTCGTCGTTGTTGACTTCGGCGGCGTCCTCCGGTTCTTCTTCGGGTTCTTCCTCCGCCGTCTCTTCGGCGGCGGTCTCTTCGCCACCGTCGTCCGCCCCCGCGTCGTCGGAGTCGTCCGAACCGCCGCAGGCGGCAGCGATCATGGCAAACGCCAGCAGTAACGCCAACAGTGCCCGTAGCCGTGAAACCATTTGTCATCCCCTTTGGACAGACGTGTCGTCCGGCGACAAGCGGGGCATGCCAATAGGCGGTGGTGCCCGGCCAGATCACCGATCAGAGCACGATAGGCGGTGGTCTTTCGCTGTGTCCAGTCCCACCGCCGCTCGCAACGGGCTGTTCACAACAGCGTTACAAGACTGACCTGAAACCTAGTCGTCGTCTTCCTCGTCGGCTTCGGAGTCACCATTCTCGTTGAGAGGATTCGAGGGATCGAAGCGAATCGAGAAATCAGGCTCGCCGAGATCCATCCGCCTTGCGGCGGAGTCAAGCACAGCGAGAGCCCAGACACGGGCGAAACCGTCGAGATTGTCTGCGGCCTCCTCCGCTCCGTCCTCCAGCTTCTTGAGTGCCTCTTCCGGTTTGCCCTGGCGGTTCTCCTTCACCGCATCACCGATCTTCTTGGCTACCTTCTCGGCCACGTCGTTGTTTCTGCCGTTGCCGCGAAGACCTTCACGGAGCGTTTCGTAAGCCAGCTCCTCAGCCACGTCCTCATCAGCGGCGTCGGGGCTCAGCCCGGCCAGGGCGGCATCGGCCTGAGCGCCAGGGCTCGGCTCGGGCGCAACAGTTGTAGTAGTCGAAGGCTCGGTAGTGGTAGACGGCGGCTCGGTCGTGGTGGCTACCGCGGTTGTAACCGTGGCGGCCGGTAGCGGAATACTGGTTGGCGGCAATGTCGAGTCGCCCACGGCCCGGTTCACCAGGAACCCAACGCCGGCAAACAAGGCGACGCCAGCCAGAACCACCCAACCGACGCCGTTCCCTCGTGGTCTCAACGGCGACTCATCGCCGCCCGCTGCCGAGGGAGGTGGAGGTTGCGGAGGCAGTGGTTTTGGAGCAGGAGGTGCCATTACCTCTGTGCGGTCATAGGAGCCGGAGCTGAAGTCACCGGCAACCGGAGGAGGAAGCACCGAGGGGCTGGTCGAGGCCAACTGAACCAGAGTGTCGGCTGTGGTGGCAGCAGACGGCCGCTCGAACGGATCAAGCGCCATGCACCGAGCCAGGAACTCGCCGGCCGGATCATCCAGGGCACGATCATCCAAGGCCAGGGCGTCCACGACCCGGGCGCCTTCGGCCGTGGGGCGTTCGCCCGCCAACAGCTCAAACATCATGACACCCAAGGCGTAGATGTCGCTGGCAGCGGTGGCAGGCTGGCCGGCCACCACTTCGGGTGCGGCGTAACCCCTGGTCCCGAAGACCACGCCGGCCACGGTCGGCTCAAAGCCGGACATCGGCTCGGCAGCCAACGCCACACCGAAATCGAGTAGTTTGGCGCCGTTCGCTGGCAGAAGAACGTTGGCCGGCTTCACGTCCCGATGGACCACGTTGGCGGCATGAACAGCCGTTAAGGCGCGAGCGATCTGCGACCCGGCGGTCAACACCTGCCGCCGGTCAAGCGACGCCCCTACCTCGCCCAGCGACGGAGCATCGATGTACTCCATAACAAGGAACAGGCCGCCGTCATCCGAGCCTGCGTCATGAACCTCGACCAAGTTGGGGTGACTGACCGACGCTGCCAGTCGGGCCTCACGGGCGAGGCGATCGTGGCGGGGATCACCGGGAGGCATGGGATGCGGGCGTTTCACTGCCACCGTTCGATTCAACTGGGTGTCGCTGCCCCGCCACACGGTGGCCATGCCGCCGGAGCCGATGACCTCGTGAAGTTGGTAACGACCGTCAACCATCTGGGGCATCCGCACCTCCCCCGCTCGTCCAGGTCTGAAGAACCAGGCCTGAAGTTCTGGGCCTCAAGTTCAGAGTAGCCGTGGCCGCTCCAGCTCAACGATGAGACGACTGGCCCGATCGTCCGTGAGATAGTTCCAGGCCCAGTGGACCAACTGTCAGCGCTGTTAGCGCTGCCGCCACCGTCATAGGCCTATGCTCGCTGATGTGAGCAGGCGGCACGGCGACCACGACGGTACATCCACATACGCCAATACAAATGCAGACATCGAGCACGGCCTAGATATCGAGCACGGCCTAGATATGGAGCACGGCTCGGTTTCGGTGTTTTTCGTCATCATCACTCTGGCCGTCCTGGCTGCTGTCGGATTGGTGGTTGACGGCGGCCGCAAAGTGGCCGCTCTCAGCGAGGCTCGCGACATCGCCGATAACGCGGCCAGAGCGTGCGCTCAAGTGCTGGATCCGGCCGCAACCCGATCCGGCGACACCACGCTCGACCCAATGGACGCGGTCAACGCCGGGCAAGACTTCCTCGCTCGAACCGGCCACACGGGAACCCTGGCCGTCGGAGGCGTGGACAACCGCATCTGCACAGCCGACGTGCGCATTCACGTGAACACAGTCTTCCTTCCCGGCCCCTACGTGGTGACCTCCTCTCAATCCGCCGTCGGGCTCACCGACCCATAGCGACTCCGGAGTCGAACAAGAACCCGGCGTCAAAGACCGACAGCTGGTCGCCAACCTCGTCCAGCGGGCAACAAGATCTACAAGTCAGTACGAGGCGAGGGCCAAGAACAGGTCGAAAGAGCTAAAGACCGAGAAAGCACTCGTCGATATCAGAGAGCGTCTCGAGTTCTGAAACAACGCCCGAACAGTTCTTGACATCGCCCACAACACTCGCCCAATAACATTTGCCCTACACCATCAAGCGTGAGCCAAAGGCTGGCTTGCTTGATGCTGTCTACCTGTGACGAGGCCGTTCGGCCCATTTAAGTACAGGATCTCTTAGGCGCGCCGTTACTGCTAGTCACATAGGGGTGGCATCCGGAACAACACATCTTCCGGCCAAGCTCCAAGAAGGCATCTTCGTGCTCGACGCTAAAGCCGCCCAGAACCGAGCCGGAGGCAAGGGCAACGGAAAGTTCTACATCTAGCCCGACCGCTAACCCGGCCATAAACCCAACCGATGACTGAACCGTTGAACTGACGGTCTTACATCTCAAACGAAGACGGTCCGGCGCTCATGTGTCGGGCCGTCTTGGTTCTTGCCGACGGCGACAAAGACCGGATCGACCGGTTTCGGGAGCTCTCGGAGGCCTGGCAGCTCGATGGGAACCGCGGGGTGAGGAGCCATGATCATGGCATCAGCGATGAGTTGGGCCAACAGGCCGACAATCGGCAACCGAACGGCCCAGCCAACCATGGCCCAACCGAGGTTGATGTGTTCCAATGCGACCCCGAACGCCGCCACGCCGGACACCCCATAGTCCACACGGGCATCCGGGCCTATCCATCGATACGACATCCGATCCATTGTTGGGCCCGGGGCGTAGCGAGCGTCAGCCACTTGCAGGCCGGTCGGCGCGCGGGCCGCAATCCACTCGCCCACACCTCTACACACCTCGCATCCACCATCGACGTACACCACAGCCCGACCGTCACCGGAAAAGGTGGGGCGCCACGTCGGAACCCAGTTCCGGTGTTCAGCGACATACAACTTCCAGTCATCCTGCCAGCGGCGGCTAAGAGCAGTCTGCTCGTGAGGTTCGGCCACAGACACCGAAAACGTCAGTGCCGTCAACGCCGCCAACGCCAGCGGCCAATGCCATACCACGAGGGCCGCCACGGCAATCAAGGCCGTCATGGCCAGTTGCATCGGGTTGCGGACATAGGCGTACGGTCCGCTGGTAGCGACCCGCTCCGGTGGGTCCCATGGGTACGGAGTACCTCGACCCCGTTGGTACAGCTCACGCACCGCAGCCAGCCCAGGCAGGCCCACGAGCAGTGCCACCTGCGCCAACGCAACCGACCACTCCGAAGATGGAACTCGTATCGGAACGTTGGTCAGCGAATAGGCCATCAACGGCACCAAACCGAGGAACAAGGCGCTGAACAGTCCGGCCAACATCACTGTTCGCAAAGCCAGCCGCCGCCCGGTTCTCATGAGATTGACCAGTGCTACACCGGGGAAGGCTACGACAGCCAATAACACCAGCTCACCGATCCACCATTGCGGTCCAAGCTCGACCACTACGCCAAGCCGAGGCATGACCAGGACATCGATTAGGCCGAAACCGGCAACTATCGGCAACGGCCTGGGTGTCGACCAAACAGCCAACGGCAACATGCCCCACGCCAACGCCCACGGGATCAACAGGTCCACCGGCGTGGCCCCCAAGACCGGGGCCTCGCCTTGATAGACCCACCAATCAAGCGGTGCCCCACCGAGCGCCTCTCCTAACTGGGGCATCAGGTTGGGTATCAATTCGGGTGTCAATTCGGGTATGAGGTCGACTACCACGATCCCGACCAGCATCCAGAGCGCTCCGACCAACCCGATGGCCAGGCGCTGCCCGGCGTCGCGGTGTCGCCCGACACCAAACACCGCCCAAGCCACTATCGAGAGCCCAACCAGGGGCCGAAGTAGATCGGCGGTTTCAACCACCTGGCCGGGAGACAGCTCGTAGGGGTTCATCAGCCCATCTCCGTATTGGTGGCTTCGACCACCAGATGGTGCAGCAAATGGTCGGTTGCCTGGTCCATGCCCAGGTCAACAATCGGACCGAAATACCAACCCGGTTCGAGCAGGCGACGGTAGTAGATGTCAAGGGTGACTTCAGTGGTTTCGTCCAGACCCTCAGCCCAGCTGAAGGTGGCCTGACGCCAGGGGGCCCAGTTCCCGATGACCGTGGTGTCCGATACCGGCACGAAGGTAACTCGACCGGGTCCGGCATCCGTGACTTCAAGAACAAGCTCGCCACCATCGGTGAAGGTGATCGACCGTTGATCACCGACTACAAGGCCCTCACCGGCAAAGTCGACCGGCTGCGGGAACGATGCTCGAGGGATGCCACCCAGCAAGCCGCTGGTTATGGCCGGAATATCAGGTGTCGCAGCCAAACGGGCTTCGACCTGCCCAGGCGCCGCCGCCACCGCAACCGTTGCCGTGGTTTGCTGAATGTCTGCCGGCTGCAGTCCTGAGGCCATGGACGCCAGGAAGATGACCGGGGCGATCGCCATCGTCCGGCCGCTCCCACGGTGGCCGGAGTAGGCGGCGAGGAAGACAAACAGGTACACGAACGGCGCCACCATCAGGACACAAATCGCTCCCTCTCCAGCTACGGTTCCGGCCATCAACAAGGCGATGGTCGTGCCCAGAAAGACTCGATCGCTGAGCGACCCTCGGGGGCCAAGAGCTACTAAAGCTAGTGCCAATACGGCGCTGAGCCCGTGGAAGAACAGTGACCACGGCATGAGGCCCCCGAGAATGAATTGCCTGTACAACAGCGAGGCGACAAACAGTCCGAGGATCAGCACTGCCAACTGCACCTGAGTCGAGGACTTGTAGCCCCGACTCCGAACAGCATCCTCAAGACTGGGCGCCGGTGGAAGCAGCGGCTGAGCCCCTGGGGGAGGCGGTGGGATCTTGGAAGGGTCTTGCGGGTTTTGATTCGGATACGACACCAGCTGACTCCTCAGCGTTGACTACAACCGTTGATAAACGTGTTTAAACGTTCGTTCAAATCTCACGATACATGACATTAAACGATCGTTCAACATGAACGAGGTCACAGCCGAACCGAACCCGACCCACCGCCTCGGCCCGGCAGGCGGAGACCGTAAGATGGCAGTCATGGCCACCCTTGTCTGCTTCCATGCCCACCCCGACGACGAGGCAATCGCCACCGGCGGACTCATGCTTCGAGCATCGCGGGCCGGACACCGAGTCGTCTTGGTCTGCGCAACCCGGGGCGAAGTCGGCGAACCCCAGGAAGGCGTGCTCAACGAAGGCGAAACGCTAGCCGAACGACGGGTGGTGGAACTGGCCAAAGCATGTGAACTGCTAGAAGCCGAACCGCCCCGCTTCCTCGACTACGAGGACTCCGGCATGATCGGCGAACCAACCAACGACAATCCGAACTGTTTCTGGCAGGCCGACTTCGATGAAGCAACAAACCGCTTCGCCGCCATCCTGACCGAAGTCGACGCCGACGTCGTCACCATCTACGACCCCAAGGGCGGCTACGGCCACCCTGATCACATTCAGGTACACCGGGTGGGGTTGGCCGCCTGCCGCAAGCTGGGCGTCGAGCACGTCTACGAATCGACTATCAATCGCACCCGGGCCATCGAACAGATCACCCTGGCCCGCGAAGCGGGAATGTTCCCTGAAGACGAGAACGGCGAAGAGGGCCCCAACATCGAAGATAACCCCGACTTCGGCATGGACGAAAAGCACCTCCGATACCAGCTGAACGTCAGCGACCTCGCCGCCGAGAAAAAGGCCGCCATCGCTGTCCACCGCAGCCAGGTCGGACCCGACAGCTTCTTCCTGGCCATGCCAGATGAAGCTTTCGCCCAGTTCTTCGGGTTCGAAAGCTACGCCCTTCCCGAGGTGCGAGACACCGGTGGACCTGAAGACATCCACCTGCTACCCGGACTGTAAATCGCCCGGCGGTCGCCAGTTCCGCTGGTGGGTCCCTTAGCCGGTCAGGGCAAATCGGTGACGGGGTCGACCAGGAGTGCCATAGTCATGGCTGAGCACGGCCCGGCCTTCGTCGGTGAGATGCCGCAGATAGCGGCGGACGCTCACCCGACTGATTCCGGTCAACTGAGCAACATCGTCAGCCGTTAGCGGCTCATCGGTAGATGACAGCACGCCGACGACCAGCTCCATTGTCTCGGTCGACAAACCCTTGGGCAGATCGTCCGACGGTCGACCCACCCCGTGGAACATCCGATCCACGTCATGTTGATCCAGCTCATCGGTGCTCCAGGAGCGACGCCAGTTTCGGTAGTCATGCAAGCGAGCCGTCAACTCATCGCGTCGGAATGGTTTGATCAGATAGTGCAACGCCCCCAAGTCGAGGCAACGTTTCACTGTGGTGATGTCCCTGGCTGCAGTCAAGACGAAACAATCGACCGACCGATCGGCCCGCAAGGTAGCCAATAGATCAGTGCCGGGACGGTCAGGCAGATAAATGTCGAGCAGGATCAGATCAGGCTTGAGTTCATCGCACGCTAGTCGAGCCGCTTCGGCTGTCTGAACCGAACTCACCACTGAAAAGCCATCGGTCTCTTCCACGAATCCGCGGTGGATGTCTGCTACCCGAAAGTCGTCATCAACGATCAACACACCAATATCTTCATCACCGATGTCGCTACCCATTGGCAGCCGCCAATCGATTCTCGGATTCGGCCCGCACCATGGGGTCGAGGTTGAGCGAAATCGAGAAGAGCGTCCCAGACCCCGGCTCGGAGTCAACCGTGATTGAGCCGTCGTACACCGAAACCAGATCGGCCACCAGAGCCAAACCCAGCCCATCGTGACTGCGGGTGTCTTTGGTGGTGAAACCGGCTTCGAAGATCTCCTCAATCTGCTGCCCGTCGATACCGTCACCCGAATCTGACACGTCAATCCTCATCACGTTGCCGGTGCACCACACCCCGACTTCCACTTCGCCACCACCAAGCAGATGCACAGTCAGATGGTCCACCGCGTTGTCGACAAGATTGCCAACAATGGCCACGATGTCACGCCAGACACGCATCTCCAACTGTGGGAGATCTCCAATATGTGTCCTGACCAACACCCCACGCTCACCGGCCACGGCCGCCTTAGCCAGTAAGGCGGCCACGATGAGCGTGTCATGGGAAGCATCGGCCCGATACAAATCGCCGATGGCCCGCTGCGCCGTGGTGTGATCGTCGATGACCGACAAGACGTCGTTGTGATGGCCCAGTTCAATAAGCCCGGCAATGGTGTGCAGGCTATTGGAATGCTCGTGGGCCTGAGCCCGCAGGGCATCAACCAAACCGTGAGCCGATTCGAGCTCACTGGCCAAGCCCTGCAACTCAGTGCGATCCCGGAAGGTGAACACCGCCCCCTGATGCTTACCTCGAATAGTCAACGGGGCGGCCGTCACCAGGAGGATCTGGTTGTCGATCTGGAACTGCACATCCACCTGAGCCGTCGCCGCCGAACTCATTGCCAGCAACGGTGACAGGTCAGCTCGATCCTGAAGACGGGTCGGTGAATCGTTCGGCGCCAACCGAAGCATGGTTGTTGCCTCCTCGTTGGCCAGCACCACCACACCATTGGAATCGACGGCCAGCACACCCTCGTGCAGTGCTCGCAACATGGCGTCTCGGTGCTCATACATGGCAGCGATTTCCGGCGGCTCCAACCCAAGGGTCTGGCGTCGAATTCGACGGGCGGCCAGGTACGCCACCACTGCGCCAGCGGCGAACGCCGCCCCGGCCGCGGTCAACAAGCCCCACCGCCGTGCCTGAAGGGTGTCCGACACCTCACCGGTAAGAACACCAACCGACACGATCCCCACCACCCGTTCCCCGGTGACGTCCCAGACGGGAACCTTGCCTCGGACCGATTGGCCCAACGTGCCGGTCTCCACGTACCAGTCGGAAATGCCTGCCAACGCCCGGCCGGGGTCGGTCGAGACACGAGCCCCGATGCGTTCGGGGTTGGGATGGGAGTAGCGAATTCCGTCCATGTTGGTGATGACCACAAAGTCAACCCCGGTGCGAAGTCGGACCGCTTCGGCTGTGGCCTGAACTTCGGGCGAAGTCTCATCGGCAGCCACCATGGCGCGGACCAATGGGATCTCGGCCACCGACTCGGCCACCGCCTGAGCCCTCAGACCGTACTGCTCTTCAAGGGCCGATTGTTGAAACCGGGTCACAGCAGCCGAAACGATGACCAGCACCAGAGCGATCACCGCCAACTGAAGCACCATGGCCTGTGCAACCAGGCGATGACGCAGTGGGGTTCGAGTCGCAGTTGGTGTCATCACATCAGTGGAAGCGCAGCGTCAAACGTCCGACTACCCAAGTAGGTGCCAGTCACGCAACTTGCGGGCCAGGTCTGCCTGCTCAGGACTTAGGAAGATCAGATACCCGATCATGTCCCAGTCCGGGTCGTAAAATCGATTGGGTCCAACCACACCCTCATTAAGAGCGAATACGTCGACACGGTCAAGTTCAAATGAGCGATCGCCAATTCTCCAGCTGACCCGAAAGGCGCCTCCGACGAGCTTCTCCTCCACAATGTCAGTCGCCGGAAAACCAGGCCCCGCTACCAACGCGCATCGAGCTAGAACGTCAGAATAGGCACCGTCCATGCGGGCCTAAACCTCGGCTCCGGCGTCGGCGAACTCGTCATTCACGCTGGAGCCTCGGAACCGACTAAGGATCTGAGGTAGGAACAGTACTGCCAACGCCATCACCACCAAGATGATGTTGAGCACACCATCGAAGAAGGTCATGTAATCACCCTGGCTGGCCACCAGCGACCGGCGGAAGTTCTGTTCCAGGTCATCACCCAAGATGAGGCCCATAAGCACCGGGGCCAGTGGTATCTCCAACTTGCGGAAGACAAACCCCAGGACTCCGAACAAGGTCATGATGGTGATATCCAGCGACGAGTTGTTGACCGAGTACACGCCGATGTAGGAGATGACCAGAATCATGGGCATTAGGAACCACGGTGGAATCTCCAGGATCTTCACGAAGGCTTTCACCAGCGGGAAGTTCAACAGCAACAACATCAGGTTGCCGATGTACATCGAGGCGATAAGCGTCCAGATCAACTCCGGTGTCTCGGCGAACACGTTGCCCGAACCCGGCCGGATACCCATCGAAATGAGAATGCCAAGCAAGACCGCCGTCGTGCCGGAACCAGGAATTCCCAGCGTCAACAGCGGAACCAACGAACCACCGGCAGCGGCGTTGTTGGCCGACTCCGGGGCGGCCACACCACGAATGTCACCGGTACCAAACGTGCCTTCGGTGTCGCTCAGGCGCTTCTCCAGACCATAGGACATGAACCCGGCAACCGAGGCGCCGGTGCCGGGGAGCAGTCCTACAAAAAAGCCGATCACGCTGCCACGGAGGATGGCGCCAAGGGAGAACATGAACTCTTTGGAGGTGACCCAGATCCGTTCGGCTTTCTGGAACACCACCTGTTCACCTCGGACGGTGTCCTCCAGCAACGACAGGACTTCGCTGACCGCGAACAGGCCGATGGCTATCACCACGAAGTCCATGCCCTCCTGCAGCTTCAACTCGCCGAAGGTGTAGCGGACAACCCCTGTCTGCAAATCGGTTCCAACGGTGGACAAGATGACACCGAACACTACAGCCAGCAAACCTTTGGCCAGGTTGCGGCCGGCCAGGCTGGAAACAGTGGCGAACGCCACCACAACCACCATGAACTTCTCTGGCGACTGGAAGCGGGTGGTGATCTCCGACAGCGGCGGCCCGAACAACATGAGTCCGACGACAGACGCTGTGCCGGCAATGAACGACCCTATGGCGGAAATGGCCAGGGCCTGACCGGCTCGACCCTGGCGGGCCATCTGATACCCGTCCAACGTCGTCACCACCGACGACGCTTCGCCCGGCACGTTCAGCAGAATGCTGGTGGTCGAGCCGCCGTACTGGCTGCCGTAGTAGACCGAAGCCAACAAGATGAGCGTGGCGGCATCATCCAAACCCAACGACAGGGTGATGGGGAAGAGGATGGCCACGCCAGTAATCGGTCCGATACCGGGCAAGACCCCGATGAGGGTTCCCAGCAGGCAGCCGACCAACGCCAAGGCGATGTTGCGAGGCGTCAGTGCCGCCTGAAAACCGTCGAGCAGGTTGAAGGCGAAGATGCTTACCGCGTTCAGTGCCAACAGCATTTGGTTGAGAGCCACAAGCATTAGAAGCCTCCCCACCAGCCGGCCGGCAGCCGAAGCTCCAGCCAATTGTTGAAGATGAAGGCCAACACCACCGGGAACAGCAGGCTCAACGGCAACAGCAGTCGCAGCCGAGCCTGGAACAGCAACCCGATAATCACGATGATGGCCGCCGAGGCGAAAAAGAATCCGACCGGCTGAATGATCTGCCCGTAGGCATAGGAGGCGGCAATCACCAGCCCAATCTGCCAGAGGGCTTGACGAGTAGGCCAGCGAGGCTCACCGTCAGGTTTCACAATCAGATATACAGCCAGCAGCGCGAAGAGGATGCCGAGGCCGGTGGGAAGTGTTTTAGGCCCCACCGGCCCCGAACCGAATCCGGTGCCATCGAACGTTCGAGCCTCAACCGTGTACCACCCGGCCAAGGCCAGGCACACCAGGCCTAGCAGTCGATCGCTCAACGACAGTCTCCCGCAAACCTCAGCATGCAGCCGAGACTATTCCGCCACCAGACCGAACGGTTCTGACAACGTGCGGAAGTCACCAACCGCGTCCAGGGCGAATCCCTGGAAGTCATCACCCAGTAGACGCAACGGGCTGAGGCCGTTCTCCTCACGGGCGGCTTCCCACTCGGGAGAGGCTTCGACCTGACCCAGGGCGTCAACCCAGAAGTCGTAGGCTTCGTCCGACATGCCACCAGGGGCCAGCAGGCCACGCCAGATGGGGAAGATGGTCTCGTAACCGAGCTCGACCGTGGTGGGCACATCATCCATGCCGGGCACTCGGTCTTCGGCCATCACCGTCAGGATTCGCAGATCCTCATTGCCGATGGTTTCGGAGACGTCCAGGGTGGCAACTGCGATTTCGCCGCCGATGAGCGCCGACTGGGCCTCGCCGCCGCCGTCATAGGCAACCCATGGGATAGCGGCCGGGTCAAGCCCGAGCTCCTGGGAAAGCAGTAGCACCTTGAAGTGGTCCTGACCGCCAACCGGCGAACCGCCACCGAACACCACCGAGGTGGGGTCGGCCTGGACGGCTTCAATCAGCTGCTCGAAGGTTTCGAACTCGCTGTCGGCCGGAACAGCCACCACACCGAAGTCGGCGCCGATGGCTCCGATCCAGCGGAACTGATCAGCCTCAAGGCCGGTGTACTGGTTCTGAGCAAAGCGAATGGCCGTTGCCGGTGAAGCGGCGATCACCAGATCACTGTTGTCGTCTCGGTTGCCGGCCACATCGGCGAAGGCAACGCCTCCGCCACCACCGGGCTGATTGGTGACAACTACGTTGGAGGTCAGACCCAGGTCTTCGAACAGCTGCCCAATGGAACGGCAGGTGAAGTCCCAGCCGCCGCCGGCGTCGGCCGGGGCAACACATTCGGGGGAACCGGGAACAAAGCCACCGGCTGCGGCCTCATCGCCACCCTCATCTTCTTCCATTGCCTCGTCGTCGGCGTCTTCTTCCATCGCCTCGTCGTCCGCATCCTCATCGGTTGCGGAATCGTCGGCGTCGGTCTCGCTGGCATCGGAACCGGACTCTTCGGTACCGGTTTCGGTGTCACCGTCGCCATCGTCGCTACCGCACGCGGCGGCGATGGTCGCGGCCGCGAAAAGCACAGCCAGAAGTCTCATCCACATCTTCATCGTTCTCTCCCCATGTTCGACTGGGGCCAGTCGGCCCCGCAGGTCGTGAACGGGCGCAGCGGCCCGTGACAGATAACACAATCAAGAACACGGTTGTTGCTCAATCTTGCGGAACTAAGGAGCGGAAAAATCATAAGGGCGACTTTTGGTCGTTCTGGTCATGCACAGCAGGCCCAAGGGTCCACCAGGACATGCGACTTCGACCGGTTCCGTGGCAGCGTGCGATGTATTCTCCGACGGTGACCTCTCAGAACCCGGCCCCGCCGTCCTCTTCGAGCGCTCGGCCCGTCCTGATCGACACCGACCCCGGCGTCGATGACGCGATGGCGATTCTGATGGCTCTCGCATCGCCGGAACTTGACGTGGTCGGCCTCACGACGATCTTCGGCAACGCTGCAACCGACGTGACAACCAGGAACGCCTTCTCGCTGCTTGAGACCGCCGGCCGGACCGACATCCCGGTGGCCGTCGGGCGATCCAACCCGATAGCCACGGACTACCTCGGCCCGGTCCCCCAGGTCCACGGGACCGACGGTCTTGGTAACGCATCGCTGCATGCGCCTCAGGAACAACCCGTCGAGGCCGATGCCGCCACGTTCATCCACGACACCGTTGCCGCCAGTCCCGGCGAGGTAACGGTGCTGACCCTTGGACCCGTGACCAACCTCGCAGATTCGATCACCCGGTTCCCGGACGTGGTGGACCTGGTCGACCGAGTGGTGGTGATGGGCGGCAACGCGCTGGTCCCCGGCAACGCCACACCCACCGCGGAGGCCAACATCAACAACGATCCCGAGGCCGCAGACCTGGTGTTCGGCGCCGACTGGGACATCACGATGGTCGGGCTGGACGTGACCCAGCAGGTCACCCTCTCGGGCGCGGCCATCGAGCGGATCATGGCCCACCCCTCCCCCACTGGCACGCTGCTTGCCAAAGCCATCCCCCTGTACCGCAGCTTCTTCGAAGCGACGAACGGCATCGACGGGATCTACCTTCATGACCCGTCAACCATCGCCTACCTCCTCGACCCGGCGGCGTTCACTACCAACCCCTGGCCGCTGCGGGTGGAGACCGAAGGTTTCAGCCGCGGCAAGACCTGGCCGAATCTTGGCGACACCGATGATGCGTCACCACCGGCGTGGCGTGATCGGCCGCTCGTGAACGTCTGCACCGGCGTCGACGCCATCCAGGTCGCCGGCCTGGTGGAAGAACGGCTCACCCGCTGATGCCCGCGGGGTTGGACGGGAACCGCGACCCACTGGTCAGCGAGGCTCGCACCGCCGTCATCTCCCACGCCGCCGACCACATCATCGCCCAGAGGCAACCGGAGATCCCGCTGCTGGTAGCGATCGACGGCATCGACGGCTCGGGAAAGTCAACCTTCGCCGATGAGCTGGCAACCAACCTCGCAGCCCGACCGGGCGACCATCACATCGTTCGAGCCACCATCGACTCATTCCACAACCCGCGAGCGGAGCGGTACCGCCGCGGCAAGGGTTCCGGTGCCGGGTTCTACTTCGACTCGCACAACCTCAAAGAACTCCGCGCCAGGTTGCTTGACCCGTTTCGTACAGGCCTTGGCGCCGAGTACACCACCGCCTGTTTCGATGAGCCCTCCGACCAGGCCGTCGATCCCGAGTCCAAGACCCTTGCCGGCAACGAAGTGCTGCTCTTCGACGGCATCTTCGCATGCCGCCCGGAGCTGGAAGGCTACTGGGACTATGTCATCCACCTCGATGGCCGAGCCCGGGTCAACCTCGGACGCCTCGGGGTGGTGATGGCCGACGCGCCGCAGCAGCCCGAGGCGCTCGTCGACCACGTGCTCACCTGGGTGCAGCGGATGGACCGCTACACCTCCGGCATGGCCATCTACCTCGACTCCGACCGGCCGACCGAACGGGCCGACCTTGTCATCGATAACAACGACCTTGCGAACCCGCGGGTGGTGTCCAGTCGCCAGCCAAAGGACACGATCACGCCCCGCCTCGCCTCCTTCTACGACCAGGAGGCCACCATTCGGGCCGCCAGAGGAGTGGATCCGGTCCGGGCCCAATGGCGAGAGGACTTCATAGACCGGTGCCGCACGAACGGTCTCGATCGGGTGCTCGAGGTGGGCAGCGGCCCCGGCCGCGACACTCACTACCTCGCCGAACAGGGCATCGGGGTTACCGCGCTCGACCTCTCCCTCGAAGCCATGATCCTGGTCGGGGCGACCGGCATTCCGGCGATCAACGGCTCGCTCTACGAGCTGCCCGTTCGAGATGCATCCTTCGATGCGGGCTGGTCGATGAGCACCCTCGTCCACGTCCCGGATGCCAGGTTTCATGAGGCGATGGCCGAAATCTGTCGGACCTTGACGCCGGGTGCGCCACTCGGCATCGGTCTGTGGGGTGGCTTGGACCGGGAGGGCGTCAGCACGCTCGGCCCCATGGGCACGCCGCGGTTCTTCAGCTTTCGCTCTCACGATCGGGTTCGGACCATGCTTGAACAGCACGGCACGATCGAGCTGTTCGAAACGATGGATTTCGAGACCCCGGACGGGTCCGTCTATCAGTTCATCATCCTGGCGACCTGACCTTCTCGGTGCCGCAGACCGGCCGAGCCGATAGAACAGATTCATGCGCTTCCGAATCATTGGCCCTGGACGTGCGGGTGGCGCGTTTGCGAAGGCGCTC
>CALKZY010000039.1 GCA_938002965.1 uncultured Acidimicrobiales bacterium
ACCAGAGACAGACTTCATCCACTCGATACTCATAGAGTACGATGCAACAAGCGCATACAACAAGGTCGCCTGATAACACAGATGACCCGTCGCCCGTATTCGCCTCGACGGGCTTTGCCCGCCGATTAACCACCAATCTGAAAGAGAAGCAATGTTCAAGAAAGTGCTCTTTGGCGCGCTCGCGCTGTGCTCAACCGTCCTGCTGATGCCAACCGTTGCCGACGCAGCAGGCCCGGAAGTTGAACGAAATACCAGTTCATCAACCACTACCCTGCCCGACCTATGCGGTGACGGAGCCGACCTGACATTCGATGTCGAATCCAAGTCCGTGAGTCATACATTCACCGACGCCGACGGCAACGAAATCAGGACGCTGACTCAATTCAACGCCCGACAAACCATCACACGGTCTGACACCGGCAACACCGTCAAACGGCAATTTCAACAGACCGTCACCAGCACGCCTGGCGAAGGGTTCAGCTTCAGTGGTGTCTTCGCCATAGTCGCCGTTCCCGGTGAAGGCCCCATTCTGCTCGAGGCCGGACGCGAGGTTCGAGACATCAACTTCGACCTGATTCTCGAAGCGGGACCCAAGATCGATCTCAGCGAATTCATCGGCACCCTCTGCGACGGGCTTGCCTAACTCGGCAGGCGTCAAATCTGCACCTCAACAACGACTGAGGTGAGTTTGCCTTCCGGAGCTGGCAGTAGCGCAGTAGCTCCGGGAGGCAAAACACACCTCGCGTGGGTTGACGTGCAGCCCGGTAAGCCGCGACCTCGACAAAACTACCGACACGTCAACCGGCTAAACGTTCGTCGTTCTACTTGAGATGGCCTTTGTAGTCGAATGAGATTGCAAGCAGATTGCCGTCGGCGTCACGCTCAAGAATGTCTTTGAAGTCGAGGCGGCCATTGACGCCTTCGAAGTCCCCGGTACCGGAGCCACGAACAATCTTGTGCTGACATCGACCATTCACCTGATCACCGACAAACGGCTCACCGTTGACCCATCGGCTGGTTATGGTGGCGTCAAGTTGGAACGAGCCGCAACGGTCCTCAAAGCAGCCGACGAACGTCTCGCTGGCACGCCGCAGGAACTGTCCGCCGGCGTTGAACGTGGCTTCCTCGACTACTCCGTAAATGCACCCGACCAGCGAACCGGATCCTTCGGGCATGGCCAAGATGTAGTTGACCGGCCCGACAGCAGTCGGGTCACAGGTGTCGGGGGCATTGGGGAAGCCAACGGCCGTCCCACCGATCTGATCGGCCCCGGCTGCGCCGGCCGGTGAAGGCACAAGCGCCAGCCCGGCGAACACAATCAAGGCGGCGACGATAAGGCGGAACGGGTGTACAGCGACGACTCGCCCAGCGGTCAAGGTGGATGTGGTGGTAGCAGTCATGGTTCCCTCCAGGAGTGCGTAGATTGCTTTTGTCTGCTTGTGCCAAGCGTTCCACACAGGTGAGACATGTTCAAGCGGTTCGCTCGATTTCCGAGGTCGGGCAACGGTGCCAGCTGGGTATCGACGTCGACAAGACGCCGACACCCAGCCGGTGACCCGGACCGAACGTTGCTGGTCCGCCCTACTTGAAGATTTGCGGTGCACCAAGTTGGGAGTGGATTTGGTTGCAGGCCTGCGGGTTGAGGCCAAGACCCTGAGCCACAGCGCCCAGGTACTGAGCTTCCTGCTTCGAATCCAACTTCATGCCCATCAACGAAAACGCGTAGGCCTGCTGAGCCATCTCACGGGGCACGCTCTGAACGAAACCCTGCACGTCCAACGGAGATTGCAGCTCGTTCTTCAGCCACTCGGCCTCGCCCTGGTCGACGTCGCCCAAGCGGCCCATGATGTTCTGGACTTCGGCCTGATCGATCTGACCGTCGGCCTTGGCCGCGTTGCACATGGCCTTGACCAACACCATGGCCTCGTCCTGCTGTTGCGCGTTGGCTTGTGGTGCCTGACCTTGGGCCATCGAAGCCAGCAGGCCGCCGATACCTCCACCGTTGCCGCCCGCCTGCTGAGCCTGCTGAGCCTGCTGAGCTTGCTGAGGCTGAGCGCCTCCGCCACCGAGCATGCCGGCCAGAGCACCCAGTCCACCTGCTGCTCCTCCGCCGCCGCCACCTCCGCCGCCGAGAAGTCCGGCCAGAGCGCCCAGTCCTCCGGCTCCGCCACCTCCCCCACCGCCCATTGCGGCGCCAAGAAGGCTCCCCATCAGGTTTCCGCCGGTGGCGTTGTTCCCCATGAGGCTTCCGAGAAGACGTACTGCGTCCATTGCTGGTCACATCCTTTGTGTTGTGTGTCTATGCGTGGCGGCGGGCGAGCCGTGACACCGAGTAACAAACTGCGTAACAAACTGCGTAACAAACCGCGTAACAAACCGCGTAACAAGATGTGGTGGCGTCGCCCTGCCATCGACCTTACTCAACACCGAAACGTGGGTTCGACATTCCATGCATGACGAAGCGGCAACCTGGTGGGCCCCGAGATCTCGACCAGTCGACCCCCAGGAGAGCGCGGTCATCAGCGCAACCAAGCGCTGCCGTCTTGTTCTCAGTCCCTTATCGATAGCTCCCCAAACAATGATCACCAGCGGCAACACCACAAAGAGCACGAAGGCCGTGGTGGACCAAGCGATCATCACGGCGCCACCAAGCAGAAGTACTCCCGATATAACGCGGATGGCCCGACCCACAAGTTGCGAGCGTCGCTCCGAGCGCGTTATCTCCGACTCTGGTGGATACGGCACAACCGCCTGATTCTCCCAAAGGCGCCAGGGCAGGGGCAGGCGGTCAAAGCTCGATTCGACCCCATCCGCAACGACGTCATATTCGATGTACCAAAGCCTCATGGTCAACTGTTCCGACTCGGGGAACGCCAACCGAAACCCCGGCAATCCGACATCGTCGGGGATCATCACATCAAACTCACCAATCCCGTCGTTGACCTCAACGTCGAATCGCCACCGTTCAGATCCAACATCGTTTGTGGTCCCGGGCCTCCGCATGGCTTCACGACACACCAGTGATGCGTGAAAAACCTTGGCGTTTCTTCGTTCACCCCACTTGCCGGTCGTGAACTCGATTGTGCCAACCGAGCGTTCGCCCGGCAGAAACGGGTGATCTCGGGTTTCCAAAACAACCTGCATTGGCCGTCCGGCCCCCGGCTCGACTTGGTACCGGAGACCGCCGGGACGATCACCAGGCGCCGGCCACGAAATGACCCCGTCAGGTTCCATCGCTTGAACGTTCCATCCACAAATGAGAACGCCAATCAGGTGGCACCGTCAAGTGGAGTGGCGAAGTGGAACCGCTGACATCGGCGCCTCGGGCTCGGGGCGAACAGCCCTATCGACGTCCACCGTCGATGAGAAACTGCTGAGCGGTGCAGGCCGCGCCGTCGTCAGCGGCGAGAAACAGCACCATCTGCGCGAACTCCGGTGGGTAGATGCGGCGCTTAATGGCCTGATCCCGCAGCGTGCCCTCTTCGCCTTCCGGGCTCCACCATTTGGACAGCTGGCGTTCGGTTGCCACCCAACCGGGCAGCACGGTATTGACTCGCACCCCGTCAGTGCCGAACGTGCGAGCCAATGTTCGAGTGATGCCCTCAACCCCGGATTTGGCGATGGCGTACCCGGGGAAGAAATCCTCCTGCATCATGTAGCTGCTGGACCCGATGTTGATGATCGAACCGCCACCGGCGTCGATCATCGGTTGGGCCACTGCTTGAATGGCGAAGAAATAATGGCGCAGATTGACGTTGAGGCGCTCGTTCCAGTACTCGACCGTCATCTCCTGCCACGTGTGCCGGTCGTCGGAGGCAGCGTTGTTGACCAGTACCTTGATGACTCCCAGGTCGTCCTGGGCTTGGGTGATAGCGGCCTGCAAGGCGCCAATGTCGAGCAGGTCGACCTCGTAGAAGACCGGCAGGTGGGCGACACCGGCAGCCCCGCACCGCTCGATGGTGGCCGCCGCCTTATCCGCTTGAATATCGGCGAACCCGACTTTGGCCCCCTGGCGGGCGAACTGTTCAACCATGCCCGAACCAATGCCGTCGGCCCCGCCGGTGATGAACACCGCACGGTCAACCAACGACGGATAGGAGGCGTAGTCCGCCGCGGCACCGTAGATGGTTGCCGGATTGTTTCCGGCAGGCTCAGGTTGCGAGGCAGTGGATTGTGAGGCAGCAGAGTTCTCAGTCATCTCGTGAAACCGTAGAGGGTGGCCGGGTTGTCAACCAACACCTGACGGCGATGTTCATCCGGAATCCACGCTGCCACCAGGTCCAACAGCTCTGCGGCTGACGGGTGGGTGGCTTGACCGGGGTGAGGCCAGTTGGTGGCCCACAACATCCGCTGCGGGAAACCGGCCAACAGCGCACGAGCCAACACTGCGGTGTCGGCGTAGTCCGGCGGGCCGACAACAGAGGATTCATACGGCGCCGAGACCTTCACCCAGGTTCTGCCGCCCTGCAACAGACGCCACAGCGCACCGAAGTTCGGATCGTCAAGACCGACCGGGGGCATGAAACGGCCGACGTGATCCACCACAAGCTCGACGGGTAAACCCCGAAGCAACGCTTCTCGTTCGGCCAGCTCCCGTCCGTTCAATTGCAGCTGGATATGCCATCCGAGTGGAGCGATAGTGGCCGCCACTGTTTCCAACTGATCCCAGTCGACTGCGCCGCCGTCAAGCATATGAAATCGAGCGCCCCGAACACCGAGGTCATGCAAACGGCTCAGCTCGTCAGTTGTCGTGGCTCCGTTCACCACGGCAATGCCACGGATGCAGTCGGCGGGCTCTGAAGCAGCGACCGACTCGGTGGCGGCCGCGGTCAAAGCGGCCATGGCGTCGAGCTGACACGAATTGTCGAGACCGTAGGTGGTCGGCTGCACCACGACAACTCGCCGGCACCCCAGCGCAGCCTGGAGGTCGCGGTACTGGTCGACGGTTGCGTCAGGCGGACGCAACACCGTGGTCGCCGACGTCCGGTAGGCGCCGTTGTAGAAATGCATGTGGGTGTCGCATGCCTCGGCCGGAAGCATCGCACTGCTGGTTTCGGTGGAGGACTCGTCGGTCATCGTTGCGATTCCCAGTAGGCCGTGAGCCGTCCGGCGTCATTGGCGTTGACCGAACGTGGCGGGACCTGCCCGGCCATGATGGCGGCGATCTGCTCCACGCTGCTGCGGGCCTGAGCGTCGGCATTCTCGGGGGTGAGTCCGCCGAGGTGCGGTGTAGCCACCACGTTCGGCCTCGATGCCAGATCCATCGACGGCCGTTGATCGGCGGCGCGACCGACGTCGAGTCCGAGTCCGCCGAGGTGCCCGCTGTCGAGGGCGGCGGCAACCGCCTGCTCATCGAGCAGCTCACCTCGGGAGACATTAATAACGACGGCGCCAGGTTTCATGAGGCCGAGAGCATCCTGGTCGATCATGTTCTCGGTGGACGCCGTGGCCTGCGCCAACGGAAACACCACATCAGCCGACGACAACGCTTCGTCAAACGACACCATCTTCACGCTGGACGAATCCGAATCGTGCGGAGCCGAGATGCCGGACGTCGACCGACGGCGGGCCAGTGCCTCAGCGCTGGGGTCGGGATCGTGAACCAACACGTTCACGCCAACCGCCAACAACAGGTCGCACAGGTACGAGCCGATGGCCCCGTAGCCCAACACCGCTGCGGTCTGCCCTCGAAGTTGACGGCCCGGGCGTTGAGGGGGCTCGACGGTGCTGTGGTAATCAGCGGTGGAGACACCTATGTTTCGGACCACCGCCAACAGCAGTCCGAGAGCCAGCTCGGCCGTGGACGGCACGAAGGCCTTGTCGGCCCGAGCAACGACAACGCCGGCAGCCGAAGCGGCGGCGACGTCAATGGTCGAAATGTCAACGGCGCATCGCAGGAAGGCCAGCAGCTCGGAGGACTCCGGGGCGTCGAAAACGTCGCTTGCGCCGGCGGTCGAGCGATGAGCCACGATGACGTGACATCCGGCGGCGGCTTCGATCAGCTCTCGGCTGCCGGCCAGCTCCCGGCCTAGGGGATTGAGGACCACGTCCACACCGTCCAGATCACGCAACTCAACCAGCGCCCGCCCGTAGTAGGCATCGAGATCCTCAGGGTTGTGGGTCACGAAGACACGCATGCCCGGCAGACTACCCGACCCTTGGGTAAGTAAGATGTCGAAATTGAATCGAACATGTGTTCCCTTTTAGCCGACGATGGCGCTAGGGTAGAGGCATGGCGGGAACCATCACACGCTCTGAGTCTGACTCTGACTCTTGCTCTGAGTACGCAGAACTGTTCGCCGCGTTTGATGCCGTGGCCGCCCGCTACGGACAGTCGTCCCTGCCTCCCGATGATTCACTCGACCAGGCGCTTGATAGTGCCGCAGCGACCTTTGACCGCTTATTAGAAACGTTGGATGCTCTCCCCGACATCATGCAACTATCGAGATTGTCGGTTCGAAGAGCGAATCTCTGCTCAACGGTTGGTCGTCACGGCGCGGCTGAGCGGAACGAGTGGGGATAGTCGCACCGACCGACGCCGTGCCCGCGATCTTATGCGTAGCGGCTCGAACTCATCCCGAAGCCGCAACCGTGACGCCAGGCGAGCAGCGACTATGGCCGCCAACCCCAAGCTGGGCGAAGCTGTGGCCGGCGGTGCCATCATCCCCGACGCCGTCGACGAACTGGCCAAAGCCGCCGATGCCAAAACCGGGCGGCTTCCCCATGAGCTGATCTCGGCCACCGAAGGGTTGACGGCGGACCAAACCACCGACGTGGTCGACCGATTCATCGAGGAACGCATAGACGTTGACGAGGTAGAAGAGCGTTTCCGTCAGCAGATGGCGGCGCGAACCGTCCGGGGCTACCGAAACCGAGGCCTGGCCGGAATCGCCATCGAAGGACCGGACCCATTAATCGATGCCATGTGGGCGCACCTGGGCCAGGCCGCCGACGCTCGCTATCAAGCGCTCGGCGGCCGTGACACATCGCTTGAAGATCGCGAGACGCTCGAACATCGACGCTTCGATGCAGCTCGTGTGATGCTGACGGGTGGCGACGCTAGCGAGAGCGAGCCGAGCATCTACACAGGAGGTCGACCCTCCGTGGTAATAGCCGTCGATGGCGACCAGCTCTTCGGAACGCCGGACAAGCCGGTCGTGGCAACACAGATCGGTACCGGTCCCATACCCACCGAGCTACTGGAGCAGTACATGGCGACGGCTCCGATATCGATTCTGCTCAAAGGCCGGGACGGCGCGCCACTTTGGTTGGGCCGCACACGACGCAACGCATCCGACAAACAGTTCTTGGCCTTGGCCGTTCGAGACCGTGGCTGTGTACTGTGCCGAGCCTCCATCAACCAATGCCAGGCGCATCATTTGATGCCGTGGACGGCCCCGGGCCAGGGTCGCACCGACGTCGATCAGCTGGCATTGCTTTGCCAGCGATGTCATGGCGATCTACACCACAGAAATCACACGTTGTACCGCCAACGCAGACCCGGCGGCAAGCCGCTGTGGGCTACCCGCCCCGCTACTCCCAATGAAACACCGAGAGCCAAACCTCAGCGTCGTCAGAACGAGTAGCCGCAAGTACGTCTCGGGTCGGTCACGGTTCCCACAGGTCAAGACTCACTCCGTGGATCAGGCCTCGATCATCCACAAACACATCCACCGACGACCATTGCAGGCAACTGTCGATGCTGCCCTCAGGGGGCTGCAAGGACACGCGGCGCAAGTGAACCAATTCGGGAGGCGCAGCAACCGGAACCGGGGAGGCACAATGCGGGTGCACACCGATGGTGACAGTGACCGGACCGGCCGCTTGGCCAAGAACGTCGAACGGGCCCGTGAACCCGGCGAACAGTTCATCAGTGACCGTCCACGAGCTCGGCTCGGCCAGATCATCACGATCCCGCCACACAGCCAAGTTCGATCCGAGAGCCAGACCAACCTTGTCGGCCAACGGCAGCACGGACGAAGCGCCATCGCCACCATCGGCAAAATCCGACAGAGCAAAAGCAATCGCTTCGAGCTCACGCCTGGCGTCAACCAGCTCGTCGACATCAGGACTGACCACAACCTCGCCGTAAGCCAGGTGTGCCTCACCAACGGAATCAGCCAGTGCCGCCCCAATCGCCAGGCGGGCGCCGATCCGAAGAGAATCCATATGACCAGTAAAGCCCACCCCGACCGCTGGTCGGGGGCGCCCACCGGCCGTTCCCGTCTAGCCCGCCAGCTCCCGCATCCGGGCCAACACGTCAACCCCAAGTTGATGCCACACATTGAGCAAGTCGATCAGAACCCAATTCTCACGGATCTTCGGGCCCGAAGGAGTGTCCTCCAACCGCCAGAAATCCAAGCTGCGCATCGTGATCGACGCCCCGGTGGGAACAATCCCAAGGAAACCCGAACCGGTCACCGTCATCGCCATGGCCGGCCAACCGGTCTCACCCACGTAGAGCCCATCACCGAAGAAGTGGGAGTCGCGGGCGTAGCCGCCCCGACGATCGGGCATGGCGGCCAAAAACGGGATCTGATGGAAACGTCGGAACCCGTCCACGCCCCGAGACGTTCCAATCCCGGCAGGCCCGTACCAGCTGAAGGTCGGATGCCACCAATGATCGAGACGCATGGCTTCGATCGGTCCAGCCGGGTGCCGAGCCATATCGGTAAGCATGTCCATGACATGCTCGCGGCTGTCATGGGATCGAGTGACGTCTCGAACGCCCGAGAGCAAACCGTCTTGCGAGGCCGGGCCCGGGGCTCGCCACTCCCGCCCCAGACCGGGACCCATGGGCCAAACGTTGGCCTGCATCATCAGTTCCGGCAGATCCCAAAGGGCTTGCATCTCAACTACTCGACCATCCACCACCCGGAAGAACTCGTGGTAGCGGAACGAAGCCGGCCGACCGGTTGGGGGAATGTCGAGAAACGGTTGTGTGAAGGTTCCCATGTAGTCGCCGGCGCAACCGACCCAGACATCGCCTTCCAGGTCAGGGCCACACATAACGATGTAGTCTCGACGTTCCAGGTCGGACATCGCTGCGGCCAGCGGCCCCAGAGCAGCGTCGAACAGACCGAGTCCGCCGTCGAGGTCTTCAAACGGGTGAGCCAAGTGGACCTCGGCCTCAGCGGTGAACACATCGGCCAACACCCGTTTGACCGCGCCGACGTCGAACGGCCCACTCCCGCTACCCGAGTTGTACAGCGCATCCCGCAACGGGCTAATGACAGCCCGAACGGCGGTGTAGTCCCGCGCCGTCATGGCCAGAGCCGCTCCGAGGCCAACCTCGCTCCGGCTGCCATTGACGCCATCTTGGCGTAGGCGATGTCGGTGTCCAAGCCGGCGTATCCGGCAAAGGTGGAGAAACCACAGTCGGTTCCGGCCATCACCCGCTCCCGGCCGACAATGTCGGCGAACCGTCCGATGCGCTGCGCCACCAGCTCCGGGTGCTCGACGAAATGGGTGGTGGTATCAAGCACGCCGGGGACCAGCACCTTGTCGTCACCAATATCGGCTTCGGCGAACGCCGTCCACTCATGGGCATGACGGGGGTTGGCCGCTTCGAACAGCAGCGCCTGCGGCTTGGCCTTCAGGGCGATAGGCAGTACTTGCGACATCGGGGCGTCATGAGTATGAGGTCCCTCGTAGTTACCCCAACAGATGTGCAACCGCATGGACTCGGCCGGAATGTTTCGCACCGCCTCGTTGAGAGCTTCGACATGTTG
>CALKZY010000040.1 GCA_938002965.1 uncultured Acidimicrobiales bacterium
GCAGCCTCAGCCTGTGCTATCCCCTCGACCGTGACCGCTGTGATAATCGCTCGCCGTTTCGACACCCACCAACATCACCACCAAGCGTTTCCAATGACGCGACACACCCCGTTTCCAATGTCCTGAACCCACACACTACCCGGCCCACGTTTGACGCCGTAAGCGTCACTCGAGTTTCGACCCGAGGTCGAAACGTCGGGGGCAACTCCCCTTTGGGGAGTTGCTTGCAGTTTTGGCGAAGGTCAAACTGTTGCTGGCTCGTTCGAAGCAGCGAAGACAACCACCATGATGCGGCTACTAGGCTGGGATCATCGATATCTGAGGGATACGGAGGTCGGCGCCCATGAACCTTCTCTTACGCTTCTTACTCAATGCGGTTGGTCTATGGCTTGCTGCCCGTTTTGTGGACGGCATCACACTGAGCGATGAGATCACATCGATCCTGTTCGTCGCTCTCATCTTCGGATTGGTCAACGCCATCGTTCGACCAATCGCGTTGGTTCTGTCTCTCCCGGCCTTGTTCTTGTCGCTGGGACTTTTCATTCTGGTGATCAATGCCGCCATGCTCGGAGTGACCGCCTGGCTGACGGATGCGCTGACGGTGGACGGCTTCGTCCCGGCCGTACTCGGAGCGGTCGTGGTCAGCGTCATTAGCTGGGTTGGATCCAATCTGCTGACCGACGACGACAAGTAGTCATCCAATCCGGCTGACCTAGCGCTTGTAGGCTGCCCAGCTTCACCTCTTGACCCTCGGCCGTGCGACCTGGCACGATAGGCGCCATGTCAACAACCTCTGCCAGCCGGGCTGCGGCAGCCCCTTGGCTGGCTGACGACTTCTGGGCTGGGAGCCGAGCCTCCCTGGCCGCAAGTACCGGCCTGAATCCGGCGTGCTACACCAGTGGCGCCTTCTTCGAAGATGAACAGCAACAGCTGTTCGAGCGGGCCTGGGTCTGTGTTGGCATAGCGGCCGATGTGGCTCGACCGGGACGGATGATCGTCCGGCAGATGGGATCCAAGTCGATCGTCATCACGAGGGACAATGACGATCAGTTACAGGGTTTCCTCAATACCTGTAGGCACCGGGGAACCGAACTGGCCGACAAGGATTGCGAGATTCAAGGGACGATTCGCTGCCCCTATCACCGGTGGGGATACAACCTTCAGGGTTGGCTCATCGCCTCCCCCCAGTTCGAAGCTGTGCCTCGCGACAACTTCGACAAAGCCGACTACGGCTTGCTTCCGGTTCGAGTTGAGAGATGGGGGGTCCTGCTATTCGCCTGCCTCGACCCCGAAACTCCACCGTTGCTCGAATGGCTTGGGGATCTTCCCGAGCGCATGGCCGGCTACAACCTTGAAACATGGTGCAAGCGGGAAGAGCAGACACTTGAGATCAACGCCAACTGGAAGTTGATTACCGAGAACTTCCAGGAGTACTACCACCTGAAGTGGGTTCATCCCGAGCTGTCCAAGGTTTCCAAGGTCACCGATCACTATCGATACCAGGGAGCGGGGATGTACTGCGGGCAGACCACGACCCCGGTGTCAGGCGATGAGCGAGATGACTGGCTTCGCCTGCCCCCAATGCCAGCCCTCGACGAGTCCGATGTGTGCAGCGGGCGGTTCGCCGCCATTTTCCCCAACGTCTTGTTGTCGGTCCTACCCAACCACGTTTTTGTGATGCGGCTGGACCCGACCGCCCCCGGCCTGACCACGGAGACCTGCACGTTCCTGCTGCCGCCGGAAAGCATCGACGTTGACGAGGCCGCCTTTGCCCCAACCCGCAAATTCTGGCTGGAAGTGAACGCCGAAGACATCGACATCGTTGAGCGAGGCCAGCGCGGCCTGACGGCAGGTGCCGGTCCAGCCGGGCCACTTTCACCTCGCTTCGAGGAACCGCTGCACCGGTTCCACAACATGGCCGCCGACCTGCTCACTGTCGAGTCGACCGCCAACCTGGAGATCCCGGCCGGTGATCGACCCGGTGACGACGACCGGCTCGGTACACCACCCAATCCGACTCCACCAACCATCGACCGGCCGTAGGCCGCTGACTCATCAGAGATAGGATCGCTGCCATGTCCAGGGCTGAGCTTCCCGCCATCGTCGGGGTGAATCCGGAGACGGTCAACGCCTTTGTTTTAGAGCAGTGGCCCGACAGACCGACCCGATCTCGCTGCACCGAAGTGTCAGGACGTCACGCCTTGGCTGTCGTTGACGTCCACGACATTGAGATACGGCCCGGTGGTTTCATTTCTGGTCCCACCCAATTCGCTGCCGCCGACCTAGCTCTCTGGTATGCCTGCTTCGGGGCGATCGGCTTGGAAGCTATGGCCTTAACCAGCGAACTGTCCATCCGGTTTGTCCGGCCGGCCACCGGCCGAGTTCTCCAAGCCAGAGCAGACCTGAACAGCGTCGGGTCCAGGACGATCGTCGGCTCGGTGCATATCTGGACCGAGAATCCGGATCGGCCCACCGCCATTGCTCAAGGGACGTACGTCGCCCCCAGGAGCTAGAGGTCTGACCCGCGTCAAAACCTAGTAGCGGCCAGCGAATCGGAGCTGATCGTTGCGTATCTCGCGATACACCTCCGTCACGTTTTCCTGATAGAGGTTCCATGGGTATTCGGTCGGACGATCGTCGATGCGGTCGAATACTTCGGTCAGCAGCGTTGCTGTTTCCGGGCTGTCGGCACTTAGAGCCAGTGCGTAGGCATTGAGGACTGGGAGTTCTTCGGTTCTGGCAGTCGACCCGGTTGCTCTCAGGAAAGACGACAGCGCCGGAATCAGATCAACAACGACTTCATCGTTGTTGAGATATTGCGCCAGGGCAGCGCCCCCGCCTTGGGCCAGCCCACACTCAATGTGAGCGATCGGCAGGGCGGCTCTGGCCGGCGCGTCCGGTGGAGCCTGGTCTTCAACCCAGCGGGCGAAATCCATGCTGGCCTCCAGCGAGCCTCCCCACTTGTCGGTCAGGCACTCCAGGTACTCGCGGCATGCGTCGGGCCGGAACGGCACACGGGAATGAGCATTATCGAAACGTTGGCGGAGTTCTTCCAGGTCGACGGCCAAGCCCCGACCGGTCTGGAGCAGGAACACCCACGGATCGGGGTACGTCACGTTTGAACCGATGATGGCGAACAGTTGGTTCTCGGCGTCCTGCAGGGCCTTTTCAAACACGGCGATGGTGCCGTCTACATCGGAGCGTGGAGGTGGGTCCGGTGATGCGGCCATGGCCTGCTCGAACCGTCTTCTCCGCGAGTAGGCGTCACGAACGTTGGCCGCTGCCAGCAAAGTGCGAGCGCGAGGTGAGTTGCTGTAATCGACCCATCGTTCGAAGGTGATGGTCTCAACCCCGACGGTTTCACTAACCACGGTCGAGGCGAACATCCACGCCACCGGCGATGTATCGAGATACTTCTCAAGCGAGCGCCAGTCACCCTCAACAAGACTCCGGTACGCCCTGCGCATCCGCTCGTTACCCATGAAGGGATCAAAATGATCGAGGCGGCGCCCTGAGTTGGGTCCAGGCTGGCTCACGTTTGGAACGGCCCTTTCATGACAGATCTACTTGGTGTCATGGCCGACCGCCCGAACACGCCACACCACCGTCACCACAGCTTATAGCCGGCTCACCGCGTATGGCGGCTTCAGCGGCCGGCGGATGTCCACTGGCCCGTGCTCGGTCCTAGTCTGGAAGTGATGATGGCAATGCACATGCTCTGGCCCCGCGACCCGGACTCGGTTAAGGGAGCCAAGATTGAACGGGAGTCCGCCCGCCGCGTGTGGCGGTTCGCCAGCCCGTACCGCAAACAGATCGCCGGGTTCCTGCTGGCGGTAATTTTGGGTTCAGTGTTCGGGCTGGTTCCCGCCATCTTGTTCGGGTCGATCATTGACCGGGCCATTCCCAATGAGGACCGTGGACTTCTAGCGATTTACGCCGTCACCATCGTGTTGGCTGCGCTGTTCCAAGGCATCGTCGGGTTGGGGGAGCGGTACTGGTCATCTCGAATCGGCGAAGGGGTCATCTACGACCTGCGGGTTGCCCTGTTCGGGCACGTGCAACGGCTTCCAATGGCGTTCTTCACCCGTACCCAAACCGGCACCCTGACCAATCGACTCAACAACGACGTCATCGGTGCCCAACGGGCGCTGACCACCACGTTGGGGACGGTGGTGTCGAATGTCATTACCCTCGTCACCACCTTGATTGCCATGGTGGTCCTTGAGTGGCGGCTCACCCTTCTGGCTCTCATTCTTACACCGTTCTTCGTACTGCCGTACCGACGGATCGGGCGCATTCAGCAATCCATCACCCGGGAGGGAATGGATCTGAACGCCTCCATGAACTCCACGATGACCGAACGGTTCAATGTCGCCGGTGCACTGTTGGTAAAACTGTTCGGGCGAGGTGGTGACGAGTTGGAGCTGTTCGCCGACCGGGCGTCGCAGGTTCGAGACATCGGCATCCGTTCGGCCATCTTCACCCGAGGCTTCATGACCGTTCTGACCTTGCTCGGAGCGATTGGTACGGCCTTGGTCTACGGCCTTGGTGGCCTGTTCGCCATCAATGGCACCTTCAGGGTCGGTCAACTAGCCGCCATGGGACTCTTGGTCGGCCGCATCTACATGCCGCTCACCGGTCTCACCAACGCCCGAATCGACGTACTTACGGCGCTGGTGTCGTTCGATCGGGTGTTTGAGGTTCTTGATGCCGAGAGCCCGCTGAGCGACGCTCCCGATGCCGAACCCCTGACCGAAGTGACCGGTCACATCGAGTTCGACAACGTCTCGTTCCGCTACCCCCGCTCCGATGAGTTGATCGTCCCTGGACTGGAGACCCCATCGTCGTCCGGTGCTGACGCTGCGGCCCACGAAGCCCAAGGCGCCGACACTATCTTGCACAATCTCAGCCTGACCATCGAGCCAGGCCAATTGGTGGCCGTCGTCGGCCCGTCAGGGGCAGGCAAGACTACGTTGACGTCGCTTATACCGCGCCTGTACGACGTCACCGAAGGAACGGTGTCAGTCGCCGGTCGAGACGTGCGAACTGTTACGCAGGAGTCGCTGCGCGAAGCCATTGGCGTGGTGGTGCAGGATCCGCACCTGTTCCACGAATCGATCGGTGACAATCTGCGCTACGCAAAGCCGTCAGCCACCGACGCCGAGTTGATCGAGGTATGTAAGGCGGCCCAAGTGTGGGATGTCATCGATGCCTTGCCCTCCGGGTTCGACACGGTGGTCGGCGAGCGTGGCTATCGAATGTCCGGCGGGGAGAAGCAGCGGCTATCCATCGCCCGAATGCTGTTGAAAGACCCGGCGGTGGTCATTCTGGATGAGGCCACCAGCCACTTGGACTCCGAGAACGAAGCTCTGGTTCAAGAGGCCCTGTCGAAAGCGCTGGCCGGCCGAACCTCGGTGGTAATCGCCCACCGGTTGTCAACCATCACTCAGGCGGACCAGATCCTCGTTCTCGATGAGGGGCGACTGGTGGAGTCCGGGGTCCATGAGCAGCTGCTGGCCGACGAGGGTCTCTACGCCGAGCTCTATCATTTGCTTGTCCGCGATCAAGGCGACAAGCCTTCAGAAACCGAGGTGGCGCCCAATGTCTAGCAATCAGATAGCCGGCGATGTTGTTGATCTCCCGGCTACCCGGCAGCGAGCCATGCTTGCCGCTCGGGAGATCTCAGCTCGGGAGTTGCTGGCCGCTCACATGGCTCGAATCGACGAGCGCAATCCGGTCCACAATGCTGTGGTGGGTTACAACCCCGAGGTGGCCGAGCCGAAGGCGGCGGCCATTGACGATGCGGTTGTCGCCGGTGAAGAGGTCGGACCGTTGGCCGGTCTGGTTACGGGCTACAAAGACCTGGTCGAAACCAAAGAGTTTGTGACGACGTTTGGCATTGGCTCGTTAGCTGACAACCGGCCGACGTCTGATGCCCTCATCGTTCAGCGCATCGAGGCCGCTGGCGCATTGTCGGTTGGCAAGACCAACACGCCTCAACTGGGCGCCGGGTCGAACACGTTCAACCCGGTATACGGCAAGACACTTAACGCCTACGACACCAGCCGTACCGCCGGTGGATCGTCGGGAGGAGCAGCGGTGGCGCTGGCCACCGGCATGGTGGCTGTGGCTGACGGGAGCGATTACGGCGGCTCGGTTCGCAATCCATCTGCGTGGGGCAACGTCGTTGGGTTCCGTCCGTCCGCTGGGGTGGTGCCGGTTGGCGGCTCTGGCAACGCCTGGAATCCAATGCCGGTGTACGGCCCTATGGCCCGAAACATGGACGATCTCCTGTTGTTGTTGTCGGTGATGGCCCAACCGCATGCTGCCGACCCGCTAGGCCGTGGGCTCGACGTAGCAAGCCTTGACACGCTGTCGACTCCAGATCGCCCTTTGCGGGTTGCATGGTCGGCCAACCTTGGTGGACTTCCGGTTGAGCCGGAAATCACCGATGTGCTCGAACAGTTCCGTGGTCGAGTTGAGAACCTTGGCTGGCAGATCACCGAAGATGAGCCGGACTTCTCCGGGACCGACGAGGTCTTCCACACCGTTCGGGCATTCAACTATTTGTCGCGGGCCGATGCTTTCGCCCCGTTCGTTGATGAGCTGAAGGACACCATCAAAGGCGAGATCGCCCTGGGTAACTCGCTGTCGGTCAACCAGGTGGCCAAGGCATGGAGTCAGCTGAAGCTGCTGTGGGATCGGGCCAACGCCTTCTTCGGTGACTACGACCTGATGATCGCTCCGGTTACCCAGGTCATGCCGTTCTCGGCCGACATCGAGTACCCGACAGAGGTGGCAGGCCAAACGATGTCGGTCTACACCGAGTGGATGTACTCGTGTTGTCGTATCACCTCGTTCGGTGTCCCTGCGATGTCGCTACCGGCCGGGTTTGGCCCTTCGGGCCTGCCGGTCGGCGCCCAGGTCATTGGTCGCCCGCACGGTGATCTTGATTTGCTGGCCGCCGCCCGGGCCTTGGAGCAGGCCGCCTGAGTCGTTGACGCTACTTGCAGGCGTCGATAGCTCTCGCTGCCTAGGGCTCACCGTCGCCGATCTGCTCTTTGCGTTTGGCCACGTAGTCATCCAGGGCTTCGCGTCGGTCGGCGGGCATCGCTGGCTCGACGTAGTCCTCTAACGCCGCCTGCCATAGGGCGGTGGCCCGCTGTGTGGCGTTCAAGCTGCCCGCTTCCTCCCAGGCTCCGTGGTTCTTCCAGTCGCTGAGCATGGGCGAGTAGAACGCGTCTTCGTACCGATCGAGCGTGTGAGGGTCGCCAAAGAAGTGACCGCCGGTTGGCACCCGTTCCATGGCATCAAAGGCCAACGCTTCGTCGCTCAGGTCGAGCGGGGTCAGAAACTCCATCATGTTCTGAAGCATCTCGACGTCGAGGACGAGTTTCTCGTAGCTGGCCTGCAGCCCGCCTTCCATCCAACCGGCAGCGTGGTATACCAGGTTGGTCCCACCAAGCACGCTGCCCCACAACGACATCTGAGTTTCGTAGGCTGCTTGGGCGTCGACCACGTTGGAGGCGCTGGAGTTCGAGCTGCGGTAGGGGAGCCGATAGCGCCTCGCCAGTTGGCCCGACACTACGTTGGCTTTGGTGTGCTCGGGCGTGCCGAAAGCCGGCGAGCCCGACCGCATGTCCACATTTGAGGTGAACGATCCGTAGACGACAGGGGCTCCTGGCCGGACCAGTTGGGTAAGGACAACCCCGAACAGGGCCTCAGCGTTCTGCTGGGTGAGCCCGGCGGCCAACGTTACGGGTGTCATCGCCCCCATGAGGGTGAACGGGGTGACCGACACTGCTTGGCCCAGTGTCGACATCTCCATCAGGCCGTTTGCCATTTCCTCATCGAACCGGCGAGGGGAGTTGACGTTGATGACGGTGATCACCCCAGGGGACTCGGCCATCTCCTGCAAGTCGAGGCCGCGGCTGATAGCCATCATTTCAATGCCGTCGCGGGCTCGGGTCCGGCCGATGGCGGTGCAGTGGAAGCTCAAGTCCGACAGGGTCAGGTTGGCCAGGTACGTGTCGAGGTGGCGATTGTTGGCCGGGAGCTCAAGTGGAGCCGCCACCTGATTGCCGAGGATGTGTATGGCGTTGAAGAAGTGGGCCAGTCGGATGAAGTTCTCGTAGTCTTGCATATTCGACGATCGACGGCCCCGAATCTCGTCGTGAACCGCTGGGGGGCCGGCCACTAACCCGAAGGCGATGTTGCGCCCACCAATGGTCAGCTGCTTTTCCGGGTTGCGGCTGGTCAGTGTGAATGAGGAGGGTGCGGTTGTCAGTGCCGCCTCCACCATGTCGCGACCGATGCGTACTACTTCACCATCGACGATGGCCCCGGCTTCAGTCATTAACTGGCGAGCCTCGTCGCTCCACAGCTCGATTCCGAGGTCCTCGAGCACTCGGATGGATGCGTCGTGAATGCGCTCTATACCCTCGTCGTCCACCAGCGGAAGTGGGCCGTGAGCCAACTCGACCTGTCGCCATGGCAGCTGCGCCACTCTAGGTGCACTAGCGGTGCGAGAGCGGCGTCGTCTGACCATGGGTTGTCAGGCTAGTCGTCGACCGGCTGATCACCAGGCCCGGAGGCTGAAACGGTCGCCTCCGGATTGAGCGATGGCAAAGGGTTCGGTGACGCTTACGGCGGCGGTGGTAGAGGATTATTGTGGTTGCGTCGACGGCCGGAGGAAAGCAGACCGAACCGACGTCGCAGGAACACCACGAGGCTGCCGAAGAGGAACAGCGGGATCAAGAGCGGCAGGATGAAGCCGACGCTCACCTGAAGGAACGTCCAGATGCCGCTGAGGACGGAGAGCCCGGCGGTCAAGCCTTCACCGAAGCCCGGTTCGCCCTCGGGTTCGAACACATCGATGAAACCATCGGTCCGGACGTCGATAGGCGGTCCGGCCGGTTCCACCGCACCACCGTCGCCGACGGTGATGGGCCGGGCGGTGACCTTAGGTCGCAGACGCACAGTGCGATCAGCGGTGAACTCGTGGGCCGCCATGACGCTTTGGCCGGCCTCCAGTCTGTCTAGATCACCGAAGACGGTGAGCACGTCACCGGATTCAGTAATACCAAGAGCGGTGTCGATCACGGTCAACGCGGTTAGTGGTTCGTCGCCGGTGTTGATGATCTCGAGGCACAACGTGGTCTCCGTGCCGGTTTCAACCGAACCCTCCGAGCCGAAGTCACCGGGGCAGGAAGCGCCACCGTCGTGGGTGTCGTAGCGGGTGACCTGCAGAGCCATCGAATGATTGACGGCGTCTTGGATCAAGGTGACCGTGATTGTCGCCAGGTCAATGCGGTCCTGCAAGGTTCGCAGTGAGCCTCGCATGACCTCGAGTTCGGTTTCGCGGTCCAGGAGCAGCCGTTCGAGCTCGGCATAGTCCTCAAGGTCTTGGGACTCGGTGAGTGCTTGGCGCAGTCGCTCGACGCCGAGTTCCGCCACCTCGATTCGAGTCTGGAGGTCGACCACCCGCTCGGTTACATCGTTTGCTCCCACCGACTGGCTGATTAGCTCACCCACCGACTCCAGGGCCTGGACTGCAGCCTCGAAGTCTTCGGGAAACACCTTGAACGTGAGAGTTGACCGAGGTTCGGCACCGCCGTTGGTTTGTTGACCGAAGACAAATCCTCCGAGTTCAGCGATGGCGTCGGTGGCCGCCTGCCCGGCGGCGGACACGTCGTCGACTTCAACGGTGATGTCGGCGGTGAAGATGATCTTGCGTCCGAGATCGGCCGCTGTCGATTGGGTGGCGGTTAGGGGTGCGGCACCAACTTCACCGGTGGATGCGGCGCTCTGGGATGAGGTGGGAGCAACGTTGGTGCCTTCGTCAGCCGCAGGCTCGTCTGCGGGTTCGGCTTCCGCCATTGTCTCTTGCACTGTCTCTTCCATAGCGTCTTCGGCTTCGTCGAAGTTGGCGATGGTGGTGGGGATCGGCTGAGCTGCCCCTGCGACTCCGCCGTCGAAGTCTCCATCGACCTCGGCCGCAGGTTCGGCTGAATCCTCAGCGGAGTCGCTGTCGCCTGTGGTGCCACAAGCGGAAAGGATCACGGCTAACAGTCCGACCACAAGAGCGTGGCAAAAACCCGAATGTCGTCGCATGGTCGATTTCCCTCTTTCTGGTAGCTGAAGTGGCTACCACCCGACCATACGACGACACCCTTGGGCGTCGAGTTCCCTCGTGTAGAAAATTACACATGTCCGACATGGTCTAGCCATAAGTAAATGTGTGGGAGATGGGCTAACACCCTTAGCTGATTGGACAAGCAGACGTCCGATAGTGGTGGATTCTGCTAGGCGTGTGGGTCAGGTGACCTATCGGGCCACAGCAAGATCAATGGGCTGGATCACCCAGGCTGAAATCGTATGTTCCGTCCATCGTCGGACAACTCGGTTGGGTACGTGGTCAATGCAACCGACACCGGCCGCCGTACTGGCTGGCCAGAGCGCACATCAAACTGCCCGTTGTGTTTAGGACATTCCACTGTTGAGCAATCCAGCACGACGCCGTCGGCCAAGTGGGCTTGGCCGTGGGTGCAATACCCGCTAGTGACTGCGTACTCGGTGTCCCCGAGTCGAAACAGGGCATAGCTGTCCGCCCCAACGTCGATCCGACGCACTCGACCGACCGCCAGGCCAAGTGTTGAGGCCCACACGGTGTCACCGTTGCGAACGGCTACTGGCCCATTTCCGGCAATGGAAATTCGTTGTCTGTCGGCGGTTGGAACGTCTGGAACGGCCCGGTCGAGTTCAAAGTTTGAATCCAAACGCTGGGCGTGCATTGCTCCCAGCACTTCCCGGTAGGCGGCTGCGGTATTGGGGAGTGGCTCGGGGAGGTATTGCTTCACCTCTAGGTGGAGGGCCGGAAGGTTGTAGTAGGGAACAGTGGGGAACATGTGATGCTCGATGTGGTAGTTCATGTTCAGGTACAGGAAGCGGAACACCGGATTCATGTACACCGTCCGGGTGTTGAGCCGGTGGTCGAGCACATTCTCCTGCAGTCCTGCGTGTTGGGTTATCCCGAAGAAGACCATCAGCCACATGCCGTAGACGGTGGGGAGTCCGACCAGAAGTAGGGGTAGCGGCGACCACAGCATCAGACAGACCGCTACGACCGCCACTTGAATGGCCATGTAAAGACGGGCTTCACGGTGCACGGCCGGCCACTCCGACTCGGGCATGAATGCCTCGACTTCAGCATCTCGTTGGCCTTTGGCATGAAGCCAAATGCGAGGCCAGAACGCTAGTGCGCCGATGCCGGAGAAGGTCTTTGCCACTTGTCGCCGGGATGTCGGTCGTTGGAAGGCGATCTCCATGTCGCGCCCCACCACGATCGTGTCGGTGTGGTGGCGGTCATGTGACCAGCGCCAAACGGTTGCCTCCCGCCACAACATGAACGAGGACAATCGGTATACGGCGTCATTTATCCACTGAGACTTGAACGCGGTGTTGTGACCCATCTCGTGCCAACGAGCATCAGCGGAGCCGCCGTAGAAGGCGCCGTAAATCAACAGCACTGGAATGGCCCAGGTTGAGGGCCACAACTGGACTGCCGCCAGCCCGGTGCCGCCTAGCAAGCCGAGCCAGAGGCCAAGCTCGACCAGCGCACGCCCGTTGGTGCGTCGTTGCAATTCGGCTAGGCGGTCGGGGTCGACGGGTGGCCTGAACCAGGCTCCCTCGGCCAAACCCAGGTCGACGGCGACATTACTATTCTCACCGGTTAGCGAGTAGTCCCTTGCAGCCGTCGAATCCATGGGGCAATGGTAGTGATGCTCTCTACCGCCCTGCCAGGGCAGCCACCACCGACGCAAAGCCGTCGGGGTCGCGGCAGGTGAAATGATGAATGCCGAACTGTTCGCGTATCCGCTCCAGCTTCTGGATGATCTGTTGTTCCGAGCCGACGTGCACGAAGGGTGTTTCGTCGATGACGGCATCGGAGCACCCCATTCGCTTGAACACGTCCTGGCGTTGTTCGGTGGTGTTGTCCCCGATGGCGGTGACTTGAACCAGTGCTGAGAGATCCATGTCGACTAGTCGATCACCGGCGGATTCGGTCAGCCACTCAATTCGCTGGGCGACCGCTGCGGTTTCGAACTCTGTGGCTTGAAGTTTTCCCGTGTCGGCCTGGTGGCTCATGCCGGTCAGTTGCAGGCCGTCGGCCAATTGGCCGGCGAGGGTCACGACCCGCTTGCCGCTGCCGCCAATCCAGATTGGTAGCCGTTCTTGGACGGGCTCAACGCCGAGTGAGTCGACGCTCACCGAAATCTCTGAACCGGACAGCGCCGCCGATCCGGTGTCCAACAGCGACCGTAGAACCTCAACGCTTTCGGCCAGTCTTGTTACTCGACGGCCCGGCGGATGAAGTTCGATGGCGCTGGCGTCATGTTCGTCGCGGGCGTAGCCGGTGCCGAGTCCCATGGTTAGTCGCCCGCCCGACAGACGGTCGAAGGTGGCTGCGGTTCTGGCTAGCAGCACTGGATTGTGGAACTCGTTGTTGATGACCAAGGGCCCGAACCGCAGATTGGTGGTGGCGTTGGCTGCGGCGAGGAGGGGTAGGAATGGATCAACTGCGCCGATGTGGTCGAACGACCAGAGCTCGGCATAGCCCAAGTCTTCGAGCTTGACGGCATAACGAGCCAGGTCTTCAGGGTCGGTGAACGGCCCGGCTTGGATCGAGAATCGAAATGGCCTCATATGGGCAACTTATCAGTTGCGTGTGTTCGACATGCAAATCGTACTAGACAACGTACGGGATCCGGCGTGAGGTTCCGAACGGGACCTCCACCTGAAATTCAGGCAGACTGGAAGGGTGAACACCTTCGACTGGTCGACAATAACCGTGGTGGCCGTGGTCGCCGTCATTGTGATGGTCGTCGTGGCCGGGTTCTTCGTGCTTCGCCTCTTGGCCAAGTTTCGGATCGTGCACAGCGACCTCATGCCGCTTGGCGGAAAGCTGGCGTTCTGGGCCGCTCTGGGTTACACCCTGCTCCCCATTGATCTGCTACCCGATCCGCTGTTGCTGGACGACATCGGTGCTTTGGTCTTGGCATTGATGTACATCAACGGCTTGATAAGCAGTGACGACGAGCTCTTGGCCGAAGCTACCGGCGACTGACCAAAGCCAGTCGCCGGCGCCTGTCGGCCTCTAAGCGGCAGCGGCCTTGGCCGCCCGGAATCCGTTGGCCAGATCTGCCAGGATGTCGTCGATCGACTCAAGGCCAACAGAGAGCCTCACCAGACCCGGCGCGACGCCGGTGGCGGTTTGCTCGGCCTCGGTGAGCTGGCTGTGGGTGGTGGAACCCGGGTGGATGACCAGCGATCGGACGTCGCCGATATTGGCTACGTGACTGTGTAGTTCGAGGGCCTCTACGAATGCCTGCCCGGCATCCTTGCCGCCCTTGATGATGAATGATGGCACCGAACCGGCGCCTGCTCCGTGGGTGTACTTCTGAGCCGCCTCGTACCACTGTGACGTCGGCAGCCCGGCGTAGTTGACCGACTCGACTTCGTCCCGGGATGCAAGCCACTCGGCCACTACCTGGGCGTTCTGGACGTGACGCTCCATTCGAAGCGATAGCGTCTCCAGGCCCTGCAATACCAGAAAGGCGTTGAACGGGCTGATGGCAGGGCCGAGGTCTCGCAGCAGCTGAACCCTGGCCTTGGCGATGAACGACCCGGCGCCGAGCATTGGCCAGTAGGTCAGGCCGTGGTAGCTCGGATCGGGCTCGTTGTAGTTGGGATACCGGTCAGGATCGGAGAACTCGAAAGAGCCGCCATCGATGATGGCGCCGGCGATACTGGTGCCGTGGCCGCCGAGAAACTTGGTGGCCGAATGAACTACCACGTCGGCACCCCAGTCGAGTGGGCGGATTAGATAGGGGGTGGCAACCGTGTTGTCGATTACCAGTGGCACGCCGGCATCGTGGGCCACCGCAGCCACACCTTCGATATCGAGAACGTTGTTCTTCGGGTTTCCGATGGACTCCCCATAGAACAGTTTGGTGTTGGGCTGGACGGCCGCCCGCCAGGCGTCGAGATCGTCGGGATCATTTACAAAGGTAGTAGTGATTCCCAGCTTGGGCAGGGTGTAGTGAAGAAGATTGTAGGAGCCGCCATAGAGCGAGGCGGCCGACACGATGTGGTCGCCCGCTTCGGCGATATTGAGGATGGCCAAGGTTTCGGCCGCCTGCCCGGATGCCACTACCAGGGCACCGGGTACGCCGGCAGCGGTGGAGGCGAGGCCATTCTCAAGGGCTGCCAGGCGGGTCTCGACCACGCCTTGGGTCGGGTTCATGATTCGGGTGTAGATGTTGCCCGGCTCACCAAGAGCGAAAAGGTTGGCGGCGTGAGCCGAGTCTCGGAACTGGTACGCCGTGGTCTGGTAGATGGGAACGGCTCGTGACCCGGTGGTTGGGTCCGGTTCCTGTCCGGCGTGGATCTGTCGTGTCTCGAAACCCCAGGATTCGCTCATCGTGGTCACAGCCTCTCAGTTGGTCATTGCTTCTCAGCGGATTGGGTTGAAGCGAGTAGCACTAATGCCAATCTCGCAATTGTTGATCAGTTTAGTCAACAATACAGGGGACGTCCACGTAGTTTCAGTTCTACGGTCCATTGGTTGAAGGTGACCTGGCTGGTGTGCAACTGTTGGGCGATGGGATCGTTCGTTGACAACCTGGTCGGATCGTTCAGCACCGGGGCGGGCGGCAATCCGACGGTGGTCATGATGGAAGCGGCCTTCGCCCGTCACGGTCTGCCCTGGCGCTACATCAACTGTGAGGTTCCGGCCAACGACCTGGCAGACGCCGTCGGTGGTGCTCGTGCCATGGGGTGGCAAGGATTCAACTGCTCAATACCACACAAGCGGGCGGTAATCGCCCTGTTGGACGATCTTGGCGAGTCGGCTCGACTTTGCCAGGCCGTCAACTGCGTGGTCCGCGTCGAATCAGATTCAGAATCCGAATCGGGCTCCGATGACGACGGCCATAGGTGGGTAGGCCACAACACCGACGGCATCGGCTTCTTGCGCTCCTTGCGTGGAGTCACCGATCCTGAAGGTCGAAGCGTCCTGGTCATCGGCTCGGGAGGAGCGGCTCACGCCATCGCAGTGGAGTTGGCCTTGGCCGGCGCGTCGAGAATCTCGATCGCCTCCCGAAACAGTGCTACCGCCGGTTCGCTGGCCGAGCTGGTCAATATTGCCGCCCCCGGCGTCGGAGCGATTGCTCCCTGGGTCGTCGCCGAGTCATCGACTGGCCATGAATCCAGTGCGCCTGTACCTAATGTCAGGGTAGAAGCCGATGTCGATGTTGTCGTTCAGGCCACCCCGGTGGGGATGGCGCCCAATGCCACCGACGTAATCTCCGTCGACTGGTCGTTCGCTCAGACCGGCGTCGTCGCCGCCGACGTAGTCGTCAATCCACCGATGACCCGCTTCCTGTCCACCGCGGCCGAACACGACGCGGTGATTCTTGACGGCACCGGAATGCTGGTGAACCAGGCGGCCGAGAACATCAAACACTGGACGGGCCTCGAAGCCGACACGGCTGTTCTTCGCCGCGCGCTTGAGGCCACGTTCTAGATTCCTACCGAGTTTGGATTCGACCGAATCTGGTGATCCGACCGGTGTCAATTGACACCCTGAAGCCAGGCGTCGCTGGAATATCGCTAGCGTGGAAAGGTGGCCGATCAAGCGACCTTCGTTGAAGACACCGAGCCGTTCATGGCGTCGTTGTACTCAACCGCGGTTCGGATGACCGGCAATCGGACCGATGCAGAAGACCTGGTCCAGGAGACATATCTGCGGGCCTTTCGCTCGTACGACAAGTTTGAGGCCGGAACCAACCTGCGAGCCTGGCTCTTTCGAATTCTGACCAACGCTCACATCAACCGGTACCGGGCCCGGCAGCGCCGCCCCGACGAAACCGACCTGGACGACGTCGAAGATCTCTATCTGTATCGTCGGATCCGCGACGAAGCCCGCATCTCCATGAGCGCCGAAGACCAGCTCATGCAGTACTTCTCCGAAGCCGAAGTCGTTTCGGCCGTCGAAGCACTCCCTGAGGCTTACCGGATGGCGGTATTGTTGGCCGACGTCGAGGGGTTCAGCTACAAAGAAATCGCTGAAATCCTGGACATTCCGGTGGGAACGGTAATGAGTCGGCTTCATCGTGGAAGAAAAATGCTCGAGAAGGCGTTGTATGAGTTTGCGGTGTCCCGAGGGATCGCCCCGGACAAAGACATCGCTTTGGACGAAGCAGTGGCCGACGCGTAGAGCTAGACGTGGCGGTTGGCGACGAGTCCGGACCTGGACCCCCAGGTAAATCCGCAACAGAACCGACATTGATCCATGCCGTGGCAGGTGTTACACCGGTAGCCAGGCACTAGAGCGTTATGACTGAATCAAACTTCCCATCGCAAATCAAGATTTCAGGCGGGGAACCGCTGACAGCCAAGATCCCTCCGCTTTCGGCCCAGGGGCCACCGATGGAACTCAACAACCGCCCTCTCAGCTGCAACGTGTCCTCAGAGGACGTCTACCGGGTGCTCGATGGCCACTTCGACGGTTTCGATCGCTCCCGGCGCGAGACACTGTCGAGTCACATCGAAGACTGCGACTGCTGCACTGATGTCTTTCAGTTTCAGCTCGGTTTGCGGTCGGTGATCGGCTCAGGCTGCCGGGAGGAACTCCCTGACGACGTTCGCCAGCGTCTGCTGGACTCACTGAACAAGTTGCACTGAAGAAGTTGCACTCAACAATTTCTCCGAACGTCTGCTGTTCGACCTTGGGCTGACCGATGGTTCCCAGGAGTCGCGGACCGCGGACCTGAACACCTAGACTGGAAGACATGTTTCAACTCGCTGTTGTATGGCATTGGTGGATCGGCGTATTCCTCGCCGCCGGCGCTGTGCTGACCATCATCGCCGTGGTCGCCGGATACTTGGCCAAGGTCGAGAATCCGCGCTACCCCAAGCGCTGATCCACTAGTCGAGTAGTCGAGCACGTGAACACCGACGTCGATTGGGACTTCGCCCGATCTGTTGCCGAGAAGGTCTCCTCGCGGATTCCCTCCATCGACAATCCACAAACTCTTGAGGTTCTGCGAGAAGACCTGTATCGGTTGACACCGCAGGCCGAAGAGCTCGTCGCCGCTGAGACCGGCCTGGTATCCAGCGCCGGTCCGGCCAAGGCCGAGGTGACCGACCGCATGGGCTGGGTTGACGCCAACCTGGCCAGCTTCGATCGGTTGCTTCGCCCGCTGCTTCGACGGCTGGCCGAGGAGTCCGACGAGGGTTCGCCCAACGGTGGCGGGCGTTCACTGGATGGCTCCGACGAGACACAGAACGCAAGCGATCGGCTCCTGGAAACGGTCACCGAGGCACTCGGCCCCTGGGGACCGAAGATCATGCCAACGGTTACGTCGGTGGGGCAGACGATTGGTACGCAGGCCAAAGACGCCTACACGGGAGCCTCTAACTATCTGAGCCCGAAGGTGGCAGGCGCGGAAGTTGGCGGACTGTTGGGTTGGATGTCCGGTCGCGTACTTGGGCAATACGATCTTCTGATCATTGAGGATGAGCGTCCCGAGGACCAGGACTGGGTCTACTACGTTGGCCCCAACATCGCCGCCCTGGAGGAACGCCACTCGTTCCCAGCCGAAGAGTTTCGACTTTGGATCGCCGTTCACGAATGCACACATCGTGCGCAGTTCACCGGCGTGCCGTGGTTGCGGCCCTACTTCCTGTCACTGGTGAACGAACTTCTGGACAACGTCGACCCCGACCCTAAGAAGGCGCTCGATACCATCCGAGATGCGATCGCCGATCGCCGTTCCGGCCAAGGTCCGTCGCTGAAAGACGGTGGCCTGGCAACCCTGTTCGCCAGCCCTGAGCAGCGTAAGACGTTGGACAAAGTTACCGGCCTCATGAGCTTGCTCGAAGGTCATGGCGACATCACGATGGACCGGGCGGCAAACCATTTGATCCCGAGCCAGGAACGATTCCATAAGGTTCTGAGCGAGCGACGCAAGAACGCATCCGGCTTGAGTAAGGTCATCCAACGCCTGACCGGCATGGAAGCAAAACTGGCTCAGTACGAAGAGGGTGAGCAGTTCATCCACGCGGTTGAAGCGGCTGGGGGGCGAGACCTGTTCGATGAGGTTTGGGCCGGTCCGGAAAACCTGCCGACCATCGAAGAAATTCGTACGCCAGATCTGTGGATCGCCCGGATTCGGGCCCCGCACGCCGTATAGGACCGGGCGCCGGTGAGCGCAGTCCCCGGCGATGAACTTCTTGAAGCGCTCGTAGAGCGCTGCCACTTCCCAGAACCCGGGACTCAGGTGGTCTGCGCCGTTTCCGGGGGCCCGGACTCATTGGCACTTTTGGTGCTGGCTCGCAGGGCCGGATTGTTGGTTGAAGCGGTCCACGTTGACCACGGACTTCGAGAAGGTTCCGCTGAAGAAGCCCAAATTGTCGAGGGCGCAGCTGAGCGATTCGGGGCTCGTTTTCGCTCGGAGCAGGTGGAGTTGAAACCCGGCTCGGACCTCGAACAACGGGCTCGGCTGGCCCGCAAAGCCGTTCTCGGCCCCGATGCCATGACCGGCCATACCGCCGACGATCAGGCTGAGACCGTGATCATCAACCTGCTGCGGGGAACGGGTCTGTCGGGTCTGGGTGCCATGCGTCCCGGGCATCGACATCCGATCCTGGCCTTGCGTCGGGTCGAAACACATCTGCTTTGCCGGATTCTTGGCCTGCAGGCCATCGAAGACCCGAGCAACAACGATCGGCGTTTTGTCCGGAACCGAGTAAGGGCCGAGGTGCTTCCGCTGCTGGCCGATGTTTCGGGTCGAGATCCGGTTCCGCTGCTCAACCGGTCGGCCGAGCACGCCCGCCGTGTTGCTGCCGACTTGGCCGATTCCGCCAGGGGAGTCGACCCCACGGACTGCAAGGAACTAGCCGCCTTGCCGGCATCACTGGCTCATCAAGCTCTGCGTCGATGGTTGACCAACGACATCGGGCATCCTCCCTCGACGGCCGACATCGAGCGGATCATGGGCGTTGTGCATCACGATTCCGTGGCCTGTGAGATCACCGGCGGTCGCCGCATCGCTCGCACCGCCAACCGTCTCCGCTGCGAGTAAGTGAACCCTCAATACCACCGCCTGTAGACTCACAGATCTGTGTATCTGAGTCCTGAAGGCCATCGAGCAGTTGTGGCCAAGCCGGCCACCGTAATGGGGATTTTGAACGTAACCCCCGATTCATTTTCCGACGGCGGCCTTTACTTTGATGTCGACGCCGCCGTGGCGCGCGCCCGGCAAATGGTGGACGAAGGAGCCGACATCGTCGATGTCGGAGGCGAGTCGACCAGGCCTGGAGCCGAACCCGTCAGTCTCGACGACGAGTTGAACCGGGTCGTCCCAGTGGTCGAGGCTCTTGCCTCGTTCACTCCAGTGGCGGTTGATACCCGCCATGAATCAGTCGCCAGGGCCGCCGTTGCCGGTGGCGCGTCGGTAATCAACGATGTGAGCGCTTCGCTCGGTTTGGTCGCTGCTGAATTGAATGTCGGTTGGATCGCCATGCATATGCAGGGCGAACCCGGCTCGATGCAACATGATCCCACCTACGTTGACGTGGTGTCCGAGGTGCGGGACTACCTTTTTGAGCGCGCCCGCGAGGCGCGAAGCAAGGGCAGCAACGACATTTGGATCGATCCCGGGTTCGGTTTCGGCAAGTCGATGGATCACAATCTTCAGTTGCTGGCGTTCATCGATGAGTTCGTGACGGAGGAGTTCCCGGTGGCTATTGGCACAAGCCGAAAGTCGACCTTGGGGGTGCTTCTCGCATCTTCCGACGGTGTTGACGGTCAGACAGGGCTTGAGGACCGACTCGAAGGTTCGGTGGCCACTGCCACCTTCGCCGTGCTGCATGGCGTCGATCTGATTCGAGTACACGATGTGAAAGCGGCTCGTCAGGCCGCTGTGGTCGTGGCCGGTTCACAGACTGGGCCCGAGTAGCTGCCCGAGAAGATACATCGGCTCCAGGCGGCGGCAAAACACCGCTCTGCTTGGTCAAAATCGATCCGAATGGGGGAAACACCGCCTAGGCGGTGCGAAAAGTCGATTCGGCCGACAGCCAGTAGACTCCACTGAAATGGCCAAAGGTAAGTGGGCTCAAGGCATCGTTCCCAAAGGTTTTCAGTGGGTCATTCAAGACCAACTGGCCGTTTGCGAACGCCCCGGAGGGTATGGGGCGAGTCACCGAGCGGTGCGCCGGCAGGAGGAGATCATCTGGATCCGTGAGAACGGATTCGCCTTTGTGGTCTCCCTCATTCCGTCCGAGCACAACCTTGCGGCTTACGACGAGTTCGCCATGCCATGGAAACACTGGCCGTTTGCTCCGGGGCTTGATCTGCAGCTTGCGTTGCCGCAGATCTATCAGGAGCTTCAGCGCCTCCTCGGTGCCAACAAGAGGCTTTTGTTGCACATGGAGGACATCGGCGACCGCCTAGCCGGTTTGATGGGCGGCTATCTCCGCTGGACGGAGATGGTCTCGGAAACCCACGAGGCCATTATTGTTGCCGAGCGAATCTTTGGACGCCAGATGGGGCCCGACGGCCGGCAACTGGTTGAGGCTGCGGCCACAGCACCAAAGAGCGTCCCGTCCGGACCTGATGCGTCGGGGCAAGACAAAACCGATGGCTCGTCCGCCGAGTCGATCGAGGCCGGCTGAGGAAGCACGGACCTCAACCGAAAGTGTGATTGACGTGAGCAACGCCGACGTGCCCGCCATGCCCGATCGAATAGAGATTCGGGGTTTGGAACTTCTGTTGTTCTGCGGGGTTTTGGACGAGGAACAGATTCGACGCCAGCCGTTTCGAGTCGACATCGACATCTTCGCCGACTTGTCAGGGGCCGGAGCCTCCGACCGTCTGGACCAGACCGTTAACTACGGTGCCGTGATTGACGAGATCGTGGCCAAGCTGGCCGACGAGCGATTCCAATTGTTGGAGCGGGCGTCGAACCGAATCGCCGAGTTGGTGCTCACCTATCAGCTGGTTGAAGCCGTCACGGTCACTATGGCCAAGCTGCGACCGCCGGTCGGGGCTCATGTGGAGACCACCGGTGTGACTATTCACCGACGACGTGGCTAAACCGGTTCAAGCGTTTCTCGGGTTGGGTTCGAATCTAGGTGACAGACGGGCCACCCTGATCGAGGCCGTTGGGGAGGTCTATGAGGTTGTGGCTGTTTCCCCGCTATACGAGACCGAACCGGTCGGCGGGGTTGAACAAGATGCTTTCTACAACATCGTGGTGGAGCTGGAAACCACTCGAACCCCCCTCGAACTACTTGACCTGTGTCATGAGTTGGAGCAGGCTCAGGGTCGCGTTCGAGATGTTCGCTGGGGTCCGCGAACCCTTGACGTCGACGTTCTGCTTTACGCCGATCAACGAGTCGATGAGCCGAACCTAACCGTGCCCCATCCGCGAATGGTTGAACGAAACTTTGTCATGGCCCCGCTGCTCGATCTGGCACCCGGTTTGATCGACAGTCCGCTGTTGGTCGGCTACGACCCCGAAACGGCGGTTGGAACGGTCGCCAACATCGGCCCGCTCTAGCGGCAGCGGCTCTACGATCGAACCTATGAAGATGTCCAAACCATGAGCCCATCGCTTCGAGTTCTGATTACCGGCGCTCGGGGGCAGGTTGGTGCCGAATTGGCCCGATGCTCCTGGCCGCAGGCCACCGAGCTGTTGCCGTTCGGCTCAGGCGACTTGGACATCACCGATCGAGAAGTCGTGCTGGCCCGAGTAGCCGAGCTGGCGCCCGACGTGATCGTCAACGCCGCTGCCTACACAGCGGTGGACAAGGCCGAGTCTGAGCCAGACAGAGCGATGGCGGTCAACGCCACCGGTGTTCGATACCTGGCCGAGGCGGCGGACTCCTGTGACGCCCTTTTGATCCACATCTCGACTGACTACGTGTTCGACGGAACGAAGACCGGTTGGTACGTCGAGTCCGATGAACGCAACCCCCTTGGCGTCTACGGAACAACAAAAAGCAAAGGTGAGGATGCCGCCCTGACCGCTGCTCGATCGTTGGTCCTTCGTACCGCATGGGTATATGGGGCACTCGGTTCGAACTTCGTTCGCACCATGCTTCGGTTGGCGTCGGAACGCGACGAACTCGGGGTGGTCGAAGATCAGGTCGGCTGCCCGACTGCCGCGGGCGACATTGCTCGGGCCATTGTCGGCCTGGTTGCGGCGACTGACGGTGGCCGTTCAGTAGAAGAGGACGCCCATGATCGGACCCGCCTGTTCCACCTCACCTCGCCAACCGACGTCAGTTGGTTCGAGTTCGCCAACCTGATCTTCAAGACTTCGAAGGGTGGGTTCGGTGGACAATGCCGCCCGCTGTCGAGCGACGAATATCCGACCCCGGCAGCACGCCCGGCTAACAGCCGGCTCGACAGTACGTTCCTGTTCGAGACCTTTGGCCTCCGCCTGCCGGAACTCAACGAGGCCCTCGGCCCAGTGGTGGCCGAGTTGGAGTCGGGTAGCTAACTCCTTGGTTGCCCCACGGCGCCTGCGTGGCTGCCTTCAGCATCGGGGAGCAGAAAGAACGTGGCTGCTCCGAGGCTGGAAACCAAGCCGACGATGATCAGGGTAGGGGAGTAGCCCACGCGATCGATCAGGGCACCCGCGGTTGGGGGACCGATGAACCCGCCTACGCCGGCCGCTGTATACAGCGCTCCCAACATCCCGCCGAGGCCTACCGTTCCGAATAGTCGCGCTGCAACCACCGGTGACAGCGCGATAAATCCGCCGTAGGCAACGCCGAGCACGACGGCGAACAAGACCAATTGCCCGTACCGGTCGCCCGCCGTCAACCAAATGAGATAACTGGCGGCCATCACCGTGAGGGAGCCGTAGAAGAGCGACAGCGAGTCGAATCGGGTGGCCGCCGCTCCCAAGCCGAGCCTGCCGGCCACAGAGCACAGGCCGATAAGCCCGACGATTAACGAACCGGACCTGTCAATGCCCCGTTCGGCCACATAGTCGGCCATGAAGACGAACGGCACGAACAATCCCATGGAGATGAAGAGCGTGGCGGTGTACAGAACAAGAAATGTCGGCGACGATCGTATTCGCGGTAGCAGCTGCCCGAATCCTGTTTCGCCGTCACCTGATACCGGCTGAGATTGGGGCGGTCGTCGAGCCCCGATTGCGGCCAGGGTCAAGAGAACTGCAGCACCTGCGGCCATATACAAGTAGGCGGTCCGCCACCCGACACCGGCGATCAGGCGCTCGGCCAGCGGGGCGACCACTAACGTTCCGGTTCCGATCCCGGCCACGGCGAATCCAACCGCTGTGCTTCGATACCGATCGAACCAGGCCCCGACGCAGGCCACCATCGGCACATAGCCGCAGGCCACGCCGATTCCCACACCCAATCCGTACGTCACGTATCCGACGACAATGGAGTCAACCTGTGAGGTCACCACCAGACCGACAACCATGGCAACAGCACCGAAGAGGAGAACCGGTCTTGGTCCGAACCGGTCGGCGGCGCTTCCGCTGAAAACTCCCAAGCCGAAGTACAGGAAGGTGGTCACCGCGAAAACTAGCGCAACGGTGCTTCGGTCTGCCCCGAACTCGTCGGCCATCGGTCGGAAAAACGCCCCGAAGCTGTATGCCACCCCGAAAACGGTGAAGGTGGAGAGGAAGGTCGCAGCCGCCACCAGCCACCCGGTGGACGAATCGACCCCGCCGCCGCTTGTCACTGAGCTTGATCCGGATCAGTCACCGTCGGGGACGACATCAAGACCGATGTCGAGCACGGGAGCGGAGTTGGTGATGGACCCCGATGACACGAGGTCGACGCCGGTGTCGGCATAGCCATCCAATGTGTCGAGCGTGATGCCGCCGGATGCTTCCAGGAGCGGTCGGCGCCCGCCGGTTTCTTGAACCCACTGCTCAACCTTGGGTACAAGGATCTTAAGTTCGTCGGGGCTGAAGTTGTCCAGAAGGATGATGTCGGCACCGGCCTCCAACGCTTGGATCATCTGGTCTTCTCGATCGGCTTCGACGTGAACGGTGCGACCAGGCCAACGTCGTCGCGCTTCGTCGACGGCGGCGGCGATAGTGGTGCCGACCAGGTGGTTGTCTTTCAGCATGAGCCAGTCGGACAGGTTGCCGCGATGATTAGCCGCGCCGCCTGCTCGCACTGCCGCCTTCTGCAGCGAACGGTAGCCCGGAGTAGTTTTTCGGGTGTCCCAGACGGTCACCCGGCCGGCGGCCAGCTCAACCCACTTCGCCGCGTTGCTGGCCACACCCGAGAGATGGCTGAGGAAGTTGAGGGCGGTGCGCTCGGCGGTGAGCAGCGTGGCATACGGACCCTTGGCCACTGCGATAATGTCGCCGGCCGCCAGGGGGTCTCCGTCGGTCATGTGCCAATCGATGCTCAGCGACGGGTCGATCGCCTGGAAGGTCTCGTGGACGCATCGGCAGCCGGCCAGTACGCCGGACTGGCGGGTATTGAAGTGGGCAGTCGCCATCTTCGCCGGGTCGATGAGCGACGAGGTGAGATCTCCGAATGGGGTGAGATCTTCGGCTAGAGCCCGCTCAACCAGGAATCGGATATCGGCCAGCGGTGGTTGCAGGTCGGTACGCACGAGAGTCAATCTACGACGCTTGGTGCCTGGCCGCACGTCAAAGGCCATTGTGGCCAAGACGACACCCGGTCCCGATGAACGTGCGGCCCCCAGGGTGGTGGAGGTAAAGCCGTTCGATCGAGCCGGGGTCGGGTGGTAGTGGTGCCCTATCGTTGACCGCCATTGACGGTCGCATGACGGACGAGCCCGTCAGGCAATGGCAAGTTCGCGAGCCTGGCTGCCTTTGACCACCGAACGAGATGTGGCCAGGAGCAGGTCGTCGCACATGAGATCGTCGACCTTACGACTGACTGCCAGTCCGGAGTCGTCAAGTAGCTTGGCGATCTGGAATTGGTGGTCATCGACGTGCTCCCCGTGAGCCGCCTCACGCGGCACCAGCAGGGGGCACACCCCGGCACTTAGGCCCGTCAGTGCAATTCCGGTTCCGGCGTGAGCGACCAGCAGGTCGGCTTCGGCGATGCGGGCCCTCAGCTCGTGGTCGGGAATCATGCTCTCGGCATGAATGGGTAGACCCTCGACGTTGGTCGATCCCGTCTGCCACGTGACCTCGATGTCATCGCTGAACATGTCGACCAGTCGCTCGACCAGGCGACGGAACCCGTAGGGGCGGATCGTGCCAAGGCTGACGACAACTTTGCGGACCTGACGGTTCGGTTTGCCCGCTGCCTGCGGGACGGCTTCAAATCCTTCGAAGACCGAACCGGCGAAGCCCCAACGTCCGTTCGCCCAACTCTCGTACTGGGTGTGGACCCTGACTCCGGGGCAGCGCTCGAGGACTCTACCGGTCAACGACGGTCCCATAACGCGGGTGGCACTTTCGATGTAGTGGGTGGGTACGCCGCGTATGCCGCTTTGCGGCAGGTAGGCCAAAGCGACTCCCGACCCGGTACTGATCATGGCTTCGGTCTTCTTGCCGACGCCGATCTTGGGTGACATCAACGCGTTTCGAAACAGGTTTTTGTAGTCGCGAGGACCGACGTAGGGAACGTAGCTGACATCTTCGCCACCGAGGAGGGATCGGGTTTGCGGAGTGTCAAAAGTTATCCAACGACGGTGTCCTGTATATGGCAAACGGTCCGCGAGCAGCTTCAATTGCTGCACGTGGCCTCCGCCTGATGCGACCAGAACGACTTCCCTCATATTCCCTCCGATATGTCACTACGAGCTGACCCTTTGGGAGCACACATTCCCATTTTGGTCTGGGCCGTAGGGCCTTAGTTGTAGGCGATTACCCCTATCAGTCTAGAAACAACGACATGATACGACAAGATGATGTGACCTTTGCCGGTATATTTGCCCATCTCAGGTTTCGAGTAGGTTTCGTACAAATTGCTACTTGGGCCTGTCTAGCTCGTGAAGCGAGATCTGAATGGTCTCAGAAGCGACTGAGGCCATTGTCGGCTCTGGCCTGACGGTTTCGCCATTGCCCTTAATGGCTGTTGGTGATTCCGACGTTTTCGAGCGGTCTTTCCTCACGACCTGCCGGTTGGAGTCAGGGTCGATCTCGTCGTCAACGTAGTCTCGGAGCCCGCCGGGTCCATCGGCAGACTCCTCGACCTGCGTGCGTTCCCGCCGTCTGGCTTGGTAGCGGCGGTACAGCTGGTAGAGGCCTTCGAACAGGAACGCCGATGCGATGCTTAAGGCGACCCCGACTCCGGCCAGGCCGATCCGGGTCCGGTTTCTGCCACTGAAGTCGGCATCACTCACCGAAACGTCGTCGATCGGCTGGGCGGTGATGCGGTTGGTGAGCGGCGCTTCGAGTGCATTCTGCCGGTCTTCGAGATCGGTGCCGATTAGTCCCAGCAGGTAGGTCACGGTGTCGGCGGACAGATCGGGATCGGAGTCGATGGCTTCGGCGTTGATGATCGGGCTTCTCGACTCATTCCATACGTTGTAGACCGTGGTGAGGCCCCGGTCGTCGAGCTTGTTGGAGGTGGCAGAGTCGGTAAGTGACAGCGCCGTCACCTCGGCCACCGTAGACAGTGAGCCGCCCAGAAGGCTGAGTGGGTTGACGTCTTCGACGAACACTTCACCGGTTTCGAAGTCAATTGTTCGAAGCTCGTTTGGCCCGGTGAGCAGCATTGAAGCTTGAGCTGTGTACTCCGGTTGAATCGATGATGTCAGCGAAATGGCAAAGTAGATTGAAGCTGCGACAAGTGGCAGAACCAGAGGGCTCCACCGCAGAACAATACGGGTAGCCCCGAGGACGCCAAGGGGCTTGGTTGGGGCGATGGGCGTGCTTAACGCCCAGCCTGTCTCGCTGGCAGAACCAACAGCTGTCATTGAACGACCATCCCTCACAGACCGATACAAGGCGAACCTCCATGATAGATGTTGAAGACACTTCCAGGAAACCTACGCAGGTAGATGTCTTCATCGTGAACTGGAACACGGCAGAACTTCTATTGGCCTGTCTGGACAGTTTGATGACGACCTCAGAGGCATCTGACCTGAACGTGATCGTCGTAGACAACGGCTCGGCGGACGACTCGGTGGAGCTCGTCGGCGAGCGGTTTCCCGACGTCCTAATTATTGAGAATGAAGACAATGCGGGTTTCGCTCGGGCTCACAATCAGGCGTTTGCAGCCTCGGCGTCACCGTATGTGTTATTGCTGAACAGCGACGCCGAGGTTCCTTCTGGGACCATCGCTCATTGTCGGAATGTATTGGCCGCCGACGACGGTATCGGTGTCGTCGGCTGTGCCATTGTTAACCCCGATGGTTCGCCGCAAAACAGCGTATTTCGCTTTCCGTCGCTTCGAGGTTTAGTCTCGACCTCGCTGATGCTGGCTCAGGCCTTTCCCGAAAGCGATGTCTTCAACTATGACCGATATGGCTCGGCGCTCCCGGACTCGTTATCCGACGTTGAGGTGGTCATGGGTAGCTTCTTGATGGTTCGCCGGGGTGATTTGGACGGTCGGCTACTCGACGACGGCTACTTCATGTACACCGAGGAGGCCGACCTGTGTCGGCGGATGATCGAGAATGATCTAAGGGTAGTTTTCGAACCGGCGGTTTCCATTACCCACGTCAAGGGCGGCAGTACACGCTCGCCGGCCCAGAAGGCCTGGTCGTACGAGGCAAAGCGTCGCTCGGTCTTGCGCTACCTGAGGAAGTGGCGCGGGCCATTGGTGGCCTATGGCGCCAATCTGCTTCTTCTGATTGACCTCGTGCCTCGGTCGATTGGCTGGCTGGCGTCCGACGGGCTGTCCGTGATGCGAAGGCGCCCGGCGGCCCACTTCCACAAGATCTCGATACTCGGCCTTCATCTGCGGGCCGCGGTTAGGCCATCAGCTATGGATCGCCGCTTCCACGGACCGCCTGAGTCCATGTGAAGCAGCGTTCCTGCGATTGCAGCTTCGATTGGCTACAAGTACTTGTTGGTCAAATACGCTTCGACCGCCAGCCGCTCTGACTCGGTAAGTACCCGGTCGTAGACGATCACGGCGGAGACGCTCATGTCGACGTGTGGGCTGCCGTCGAGTTCGGCCCCGATGATGAAGTTGTCAGCCACGGTGGTGATACGCCGTGATCGGGTGTCGATGATGGTGCCGTCTTTGTAGTGGGTGAGGTCGCCGGTGTCGAAGATGGCGCCTTGGGTTAACCATCCGGCTCCGGTTCCTGCAATTTCGGAGTCGAAGTCGTTGGGACCACCCCAGCCTTGGACCATGAGATTGCCTTGATTGGTAACAACAAGGCCGAACATGTCACGCCAAGTCGGTCGCCCGTAGGAGACGCCCCCATAGCCGTTTGATCGGTAGTCCACGACGACAAACACTGATCGATCGGTGTTGCCTTCAGGCAGACCTACCAGTGATCCGATGCGTTCGAGACGGTCGTCGTTGCCATCCAAGGAGATAGCTGCTTGACCGGATGGACTGAGGTCCAAGGTCGGTGCGCCGACTGCGATGAGGTCGTTGCCGTTGCCGGATTGGTCGGCCCATGCGGTAACCGTCCCACCAGACTCGGTGACCCCTGCATCGGCCTCCAACAGCACAACCGCACCGCCGGGTAGACCGCCGGTGCCCGGGTCGCCGGTAACCGTAACTGCAACAACGGCCGAGCCGGTGTTTCCCGCGGCGTCCGACGCTTCGATAGTCAGACTGAAGTCAACGCCCGCTGTCAGAGCGGTGCCGTCAGCGAGGGTAAGTGCGCCTGCGCCGTTGATGGCGTAGGCGCTCCCGGTGTTTCCACCGATGATGGCGTAGCCGGTGACGCCGACATTGTCTGAAGCCGAGACAGCCCCGACACTAGTCCCGTCCGCAGCGTCGTCAGCGACCGAGAACGACTGCCCGGAGACGACAACTGGGTCGGTGGTATCTCCGCCTGCGACGACGTTGATTGCGATGGTTGCGGTGCCGGTGTTTCCTGCGGCGTCTGATGCCTCGATGGTGAGTGTGTAGGTGTCGCCCGCGGTCAATGCGGTTGCGTCGGCCACGGTGATGGCGCCTGCACTGTTAATGGTGTAGGTGCTGCCGGTGTTGCCGGCGGTGATGGCGTAGCCGGTTACTCCGATGTTGTCTGAGGCTGACACGGTTCCCACGGCGTCACCGTTGGCGGCATCCTCGGTAACCGAGAACGACTGTCCGGCATCGACCACGGGGTCGGTGGTGTCGGGACCCGACGTCAAATACTTGTTGGTTAGGTAACCCTCGACGTTCTGTCGTTCTGCAGCCGTCAACGCTCGGTCGAAGACTAACACGGCTCCGACGTCCATATCGAGATGCGGTGAGCCGTCCAGTTCAGAACCGAGCACGATTTTGCCGTTGGACGCTGTGTTGTACGTGTGACCAAACGAATCGATCAACAAGCCGTCGGCAAAATGGGACATACTGTTGGAGTCAACGACAGTGGATTGCACAAGCCAGCCCTGGCCCGTACCCGGTGTCGCCGAGATCTTGTCGTTGGTGGAACCCCACGCTTGCACCATCAAGTCACCGCCACTGGACACGACAACGCCAAACGCTTGGTTCAGAGCGGTTTGGCCCCAGGCGAACCCGCCGTAGCCGAGGCTGTTGTACTGCGTGACCATGAAGACCGTGCGATCAGACGAGCCGGTCGGTAGCGCGTTGACACCTGTCAGACGTTCGAGAGCGTCCGCGCCGCCTTCGAACGAGACTGCTGGCGCACCACTGGGGGTTGCGGTAACGGTGGGGTCACCGACTGCTGACAGGTCGTTGCCGCTGCCTGACTGGTCCGACCAACCACTCACCACGCCGCCCGATTCGGTGATGCCCGTGTCGCCTTCCAACTGAAGCACTAGGCCGGTCGGAAGGGCACACGTGCCCGTCGCGGCATAGTCGGCCGTCAGCGATAGCCCGCCTTCGGGGACGGTAATGTCGTGTTGGCGAGCGCCGCTATCGGACCAGCTGGCAAAGCCATACTCGTCCTGAGCGGAGCAGAAGGTCTCGGGAGCGATGACAGTGTGCTCGAATCCGATGGCAGTATCGATCGTTGCCGGAGCGGTTCGCGGTACTCCATCCACTGTGACGGTTCCGCCCAGCGGATTGGTCGTCAGGTCGACGTTGACCTTCTCCGGGTACACCCGAATGGTGTCGGTAGCGGTCAGGCCGGTTGAGTCGGTGACGGTGAGGATGATCTCAAATCCTGTGCTTCCACTGAAGTCGTGTCCGTCGGTTTCAACGAAGAGAGATCCGCCGGTTCCCGTTGTCGGGGTGGCGTAGGGGTGCTCGTGGTTGTCGTGAAAGAGCTGGACTGTCCAGGAGTAGTCCGATCCGTCGAGGGTCTCGTCAGGGTCAGATCCGGTTCCGGTGAAGGTGATGGTGTCACCAGCGCGAAACGAGTCGCCGTCGGCCGGTGAGGTGATAGAAGCGGTCGGCGGTGATCCCACGGTGATCATGATGGGGTTTGAGTTGGCAAACTCGGTTCCATCGGAGACGGTTACGGTTACGGTGAACTCGCCGTCGGTGGCATAGGTGTGAGTTGGGCTTTCGCCGGTGCCGGTATTGCCGTCGCCGAAGTCCCAGTTATAGGTCAGTGGCAAACCGCCGGGGCTGAAAGCGGTGGCGTTGAACGTGACGTTGAGGGGAGCAGGCCCGGAGGTGGGTGTGGCTGTTACGTCGGTGATGACCGGACCGCTGGTAGCTCCGTCGTAGGAAATGCGATCGATACGGCTGCCTTGCGAGTTGTAGCGAATCCAATACAGCGCGCCATCAGGGCCAACTTCGATGTCAGCGATGTTGGCGGTGAAGTCATCAAACACGAGGCTCTGGTCGACGTCGCCATTGCCGTCGAACGTCAAGTAGCGCATCTCGTTTTGCGGGTAGTCGCCGTAGAAATACACGCCCTGATATTGGGCGGGGAACACTGAAGCGTTATATACGGTGCCGTCGATGATGGCTGCGTTGTCACCGTCATGCGGGTACGAAAAGAACGGTTCGGAGAAGTTAGCGGGCTGCGATGACGCTGGGGTGCAGGCATCACGATCGACCAAGCTTGGTCCTTCACACATGGGCCAGCCAAAGTTGGCTCCGGCTGAGCCTAGGTGCAGGTCTTCCCACGAGTCAGCCAGGTTGCCGCCAACTTCGGAGATGAAGAATCGGCCAGTGGAAAGGTCCCATCCTGAACGGAACGGATTGCGCAACCCGAGCGCCCAGACCTCGGGCATGGCACCGGGGGTGTTGTAGAACGGATTGTCGGTGGGAGGGGACCCGTCACGGTTCATACGGAGCACTTTGCCGGCGGACAACGCGAGATCTTGGGACCACATTGGATCGTCCCACTTGTCGCCAATGGTCAGGTAGAGCCGACCGTCAGGGCCGAAACTGAGACCGCCACCAAAGTGAAATGCGGTGTGGCTACGCACGGAAACGTTGTCCTCCCAGACAACAAATTCCGATGCCAGGGCGGCGACATCATTGACCACGGTAAAGCGTGAAACTCTGGCGACATCATCGGTGTCGCTGGTGTAGTAGATGTAGACGTAGCCGTTGGTGTCGTAGTTGGGGTCAATTGCGAACCCTAACGTTCCCGATTCACCCGGTGTGTACAGGTCGGTAATCTCGAGGACCGGGTCAATGGTGGGAGACGGCCCGGCAAGGTCGGAGATGAATAGTCGCCCCATCCGCTCCAGCACCAGCGCCCGTCCGTCCGGAAGGAACTGGATGTCCAGACCGTTGGTGAAACCAGTCAGCACTGTGGTACTGGTGAAATCTGGTGGTGGCGCGGCACCGGCTGGAGATACCCCAGACAAGGCAACAGCTCCTGCCAGTGCAACAACAATTGCAGTTGCGACCTTCAAAAACAACTGAACAACGACGTCGCGTGACGTCCTAAACAGCGCTGCCATGGCATTCCCTTCCCAGCACTAGATCCCTCGTTTCCCTCATTATTGACTATAGAGCAACGAGCGGACCTTGGTAGACAAGATTGCCCAAACATGGAGTGGGGAATTGGACCTAGTTGCGACCTAGAGAAGAAAGTAGCCGCAGTCGGACCGCTCTGTTGAGGGTCAAGGTCAGTGTGATGGCAAGCAGTGCAGCAGCGCCGCCTCCGACGATCAACGCGGCCACCGTCGGGGCTCCACCTAGCATCGACATCAGGCTCCCAGTGACCATATAGGTAACGCCGCCAACAACAACAGGAGCCCAAAGGGCTCTGACGAGGGTGGTGGTCGTCAGGTTGGTGAGCAACAAGAGCGGTAGAAGAAACATGACGACAAAGGCCACGTGAACCAAGACTCTGGAACTTGCCAGTGCGGTGACTTGTTGGCTGAGACTGTCATCACCGTAGAGATAGCCCACCACGACAAAGCTCCCTGCTCCAAGAATGGCGGCGGCCCACGACAACAGAGCGTGTGCCCCCGGCCGACCAGTTGATTGCAGAAACGGTCCGGTGAACAAGGTGATGGCCTTAATGGCGCCGGCTACTGTCAGCAATCGAACCACATCGGCCGCAGGTTCCCAGTCGGTACGTCCCAAGAGATCGACGATCTCGACCGAAGCGCCGGCCACCAGGGCCAACAGCGGAAACGCCACGATTGCACTGGTGGACAAAATGGCCTCTAGCCGGTTGGTCAAGATCTGGATGTTGTCCTGGTTACGCGACAGCTCTGGCAGCGACGCTCCTTGGATCGCCGATGATGCAAAGTCAGTCACCATCTGAACGAGCCGATTAGCGAAGAAGAAAAGTCCGGTGGCGGTCGGACCGAACAGCAATCCTATGATCAGAGCATCTGAACGAGTACCAACAAAGACAGCGAGGGTGGCGACGAACGACAGTCCGGAGAATGCCAATAGCTCCTTAAATGACGAGGCCGAAAAAGCCGTCGACGGCTTCCAGTCGCTCCGCACCCAAAGAAGGACCAAACCGATGGCCGCACTGGCCAGTTGTTGGGCCACCAGTGCCCAGATGCCGGCGCCTAGAAGAACGAGCGTGACGGCGATCAGGCCAGCCCCGACCACGGCGGCATTGGTGCGCAAGGCGAGCGTTTTGAAGTCCATCCGGCGACGGAACAGTGCCTCTTGAACCACCGACAGCGCTTGAATCGGGACAATAGCGGACAGGACCCAGATTACGGAGCGGAGCTGAGGTTCGTCGTTGATGTCAGCCCACCACCCGGCGAGTCCAATAGCAAAAACCGTTAGCGTAAGGCTGACGGCAAGAATGGCCCAGAAGGCAGAGGATAGGTGGCCGTCATGCAGGTCCTTGCGTTGGATGAGCGCAGCTGCCATTCCTTGGGTCTGGAGCATCTGGATGATCATCACGAATCCAAGGGCCATGGCGGCCAAACCCAATACCTCTGGCCCCAGAATGCGAGCCAGTAAGAAGGTCACGACGGTGGTGGCGACCTGGCGGCCCCCATCCATGACATAGGACCATTTGACCGCGTTGGCAAAGCTATGTGTGGGGGCCTTTTCGATGCGGAACCCGGTATCAGTCATAGTTCAGCTGGCGAAGAAGAGCGCCGGCCTCTCGCTCGATGACATGAAGATCACCGGAGTCCAAGACGTCTTGCCATCGGCCAACTGAGGAACTTCGGCCTGACATGGCCCGTCGGTGGACTGCTTGTCGGCTTTCATCGGTGACAGAAAGAAAGTCGCAAAGCCCATCCAAGGTGGCTGACGGCTGCAGCACGAGATCTTCGTATCGGACGTGATGTTGGGAAATGTCGCTTTGCCGCCGGAGACGCTCCACCTCTTCTTGATGTCGGCGCCATATCCAGATGCAACGGTGAATGTCTGACGTCTGGCGGTACTCGTCGGCGCGCTCCGGTTCGATGTAGAAGTGTGGGAAGGGGCCGTTCATGTATCCTGCCGGCTCACGTCCAGTGCCGACAGCGTCAGCCCTATGCCAGGGTTTCTCATTTAGCGAGACTGCGACGTCTCGACCATCTCGAGTGATGATCACGAATCGGGCACCAGGAAACGCCGCTTGAAGGTACTCAACGGCGAACACATGATTTGGGTTCTTTTCGATGGGCCTCGGCCCGTGGCCTGGGCCAGCGATTACCAGCGACCGTAGACCGAGCCGGTAAACGGCCGCAGCATGCCTTCGACTGACCTTGCCCTGGCGTACGAGGCGAACGTAGTACTTGAGGATCTGCGGCTCATAGATGTAGGTCGAGTCTCGGAGCTCGGCCATGAGTGTGCCCAGATACGTCGTGCCGGACCGAGGACACCCGATGATGAATAGTGGTTCGGTCACCGAGTGAAGTGCTTTGAGACGTGTCTCCCATCGAGACGACATCACGTCTGGGCTGTTGCGGGTTATCAATCTCGACTGTTGCCGAGCTGATTCGTACCACAGACGCCCGCGGCTCAACGCGCTACGCTCCAAGAGTTCTGGCTCGTTCTTGGTTGGGGTGGCCGTCATTTGTTGCCTCCGACCGATCTTGGGCGTCGAGGGTTGGCACCTGGAGCGACTGTGACCGTCGTCAACGTTGGGCACAGGGCTTCTTCGTACACCGTTCGTATGGCACCGCCGAGGAGGCTCCAATCGAAGTTGGCCAAATTGGGAGCTGCCTCGTCGGGACGGTTGTTGAGGTGAAGAGCCAAGTCCTCTTCTTGAAGGGCGTCGTCGTAGAGCCGGACCCAACCAGAGCTTGTTCGATCTCGCAGCTCGCTCAGCTCAGGGCGCCACGGCGCTAGTACCGGCTTATTCGCTGAGAGGGCAGCCATTATCGAGCGGTAATCCACCCCGCTTTGCCAAGGAACCACGACAAGGTCGGCCGCTCTTAGGATTAGGAAAAGTTTTTGGGCTGGCAGCGAGCCGTGAATCAGTCGTACCCGTCGACGAGCCACCGACTTGATCTGCTCCGGGTTGGACAGATCACGGGTAGCCACCACTATCGACAAGTTCAGCTCATCGGCACTCTGAAAGAGTTCGGTGAGTGAGTCGAGTTCGTCGTCGCTGATGGGGCCAGCGACTACGACGATCGACCGTTCCGGCGATAGACGGAGTTCTTGCCGAGCACGTTCAGGCGAAGGTAGCCACGTAGTCACCTGGCGCATGTGGCCGTAGCGAACCAGATGGTGACTCGCCCGCCTCAGTCCAGGCCGGTGCTCGAGAATGGTTTTGGAATCCTCCCTGTTGAGGAAGACGGCGGCATCAACCATCCGGTCGAACCACTTGAGATACCAATTGACGATCGGCCCATGGGGTAATCGAGGATGGTCAAATGATGCAACGAGAACGCTTCCTCGTCGTCGAGCGACAGCGATGACTGGCAGTAGGAGGAGGCCCCGGACTCGGTTTCTCAACTTGCCTGTCAACCGCTGCTCTGGATGGGCGATGTGCAACACGTCGGGAGGGCTCAAGGCTGTCGACGCCAGGGTTAACTGTTCAGGCTTAATGTTGTTGGTTTGCGATGCCCCAAGCATCTGAGCCAAATTTGGATTGATGTTTGGATCCTCTGTGTAGGGGTAGAAGGCCGCTGAGATCTCCCGACTCCAGATCTGGTTGGCCCCTCCAAGGGTCGCCAATCGGTTGTCACGCCTGAGCACTTGACGCAGCTCGGGGTCGAAACGGTGCCACCACGGCACGGTCGGATACCCAACCCGGTAACTGAGGCGCATGAGATCTTGGGGAGCAAAAGCTGACTCACCATGCAGTGGCTGTGCGAGGGCAGCTGCAAGCCCAATCGACAAGACGAGCAAACTGGTAACTGTCGGAAACCAGAAGAAGTCGAATGAGGCCGAGGTTGTCAGTGCCACTGCAACGGTCGCCGAGAGTGCGACTGCCAAGTGTCTCGCCGCGTTTGAGTCACTTCGTTTGGTGCACGAACGGGCGAACCCGAGTCCGCTGAATTCAAGGAGCAGCAGCGCTCCCATTCCGACAAACCCGATAGTTACGGTCCCGAGCAGGTAGGCATTGTCCAACACTAGATACAGATCTGGGATGAACGTGTCGGGCCCTCGCCCGAAGAACGGCCTATCGAAAATGTACGCTCCAATCACGCCGTAGTCGTTGGTTCTTCCCTGGATGCTCGGGTCTTGATTCCAATTTCGAAACAGCGACAATATTGTGCCGAGCAGGCCTGGCACGGCCCCACGCAAGAGAACAGCCAGCCCGGCTGCGGCAATCAATGCCTTAAGACGCATGACCGGGGACCACGCCCAAAAGAGGACCGCGACGGCGGTAGCGCTGGCGAGAACGGCACTTCGAGATACCGCCATCGCCGAACCGGCGGCGTGAAGCGACGCCATAGCCATCCAAATTCGTCTGCGTTCTTTCTCCGGTTCGTGAAGGGCAAAATGCAAGACGATCGGCAACAACATGCCCATTGCTACACCAAATTCGATCGGATGTAGCATCGAACCTTTTACCCTTACCAGGCCGCCGGAACCTCGTACGGTCAGCGTGTTGACTTGGGCGTTGAGAACGAGCCCCGGAAACCGTAGTGCAGCGAACACGTCGAACTTGAAAGCAAATTGAATGACAGCGGCGACGACTACAGCCGAACTCATCATCGAGAGTCTGCGACCTAACGTAAAGATGTGGCGTAGTGTTGGAAGCCCCTCCGCTGCGATAAGAATTACGCCCGCTTGGGAAACAAGCGCGATGAGCGCCCGGTCGGCTGCCAGCGCCTCAACGTCTTCAAGGCCTCGATCGTAGGCCAGGCTGTAGGAGGTGAGTACGGCCAACGCGTAGGCGAAAACAAACCACCGAACAGGACTGCGACGGCGTGCGACGTTCGGCAGCACCTTGGCTACGGCCCAGAGCGCGAAAAGGCCAAGTCCCCACAGGCCAGCCGGTCGCCCAGCGGCTCCGAGTCCAGGAAAGACCCACTGTGAGGGAATGAATAAGACGAGGGCTATGTAGGTGGTCAAAGCCCCGACGGCATCGAGATGGTCGCCGTGGGACGCCTTCGCTCCTAGCGCCGTGGAAGTGACGTGCGAGAAACGAGAGCGCGAGCGACTTTCTGCTTCGTTAGAACGGAGTGCAACGGTGTTGGCCGCCGCGGTTGAGGTCACGTCCGTCCTCCCTCATGGTCGGTTCTTGACTCTCCAGCGCGATCAAAATAACGGTAGCTGGAGGTTGGGTCATGTCCACTTGCACCGCCGAGGTGGCGATCTAGGGTGGACCTGTATCATCTTCGGTGGAGGGTCCAATGTCGAAGGTTGCTACGACACATTTATCGGGCTATCAGGAGCGCGACCATGAGGTCGTCGACTACCGGATGGCTGAATTGGCGCACGCAGGGCTTCGCTTTCGAGGCCCGCTGGTGGGCGACGGTTGTGATGACTACTTCGCTTGCGTTGGCGCAGCACAAACCTTCGGATGCTTTGTCGAGCGGCCGTATCCAACGCTGTTGTCGGATCAACTCGGTCTGCCGGTTCTCAACCTGGGATACGGAGGCGCCGGCCCCGAGTTCTTCGCTGACCAGACTGCGCTCCATGGGTGTTTGAATCGTTCCAGTCTCGTTGTGCTGCAGGTGATGTCGGGGCGAAGTCAGAGCAACTCGTTGTACGAGTGTGGGGGTTTGGAGTACGTCACTCGACATTCTGACGGACGACACATGGGCGCTCAACGAGCAATCGCCGAAGCTATGCTTCCCGGCCCGCCCCACCTTGCAGGCAAGCGGATCCCTTCCCGATTACGACGCCTGCTTCCCGACAGTGAAGTCGCTGTCCGGCGGCGAATTGAGCCACTTGTCAATGAGATTCGCGAAGCGTGGGTGGAATCGCACCGTCGGTTGCTCGCCAATTTGACGGTCCCGGTGGTCTTGTTTTGGTTCTCGAAGCGATCGACTGACTATGCGCAGTCGTACTCTGATGTCGCCGGGGTCTTCGGCCAGTTCCCCCAAATGGTCAACACCGCAATGATCGATGCCATCCGGCCGCTCTGCCACAGCTACGTCGAATGTGTCTCCGAGCGGGGTAGCCCTCAGCCTCTGAGAAGCCGTTTCACCGGTGAACCGGTTGAGGTGGATCCCGCCAATGATCGAGCGGATCTGGGGTTTGGTACTTGGACGCACAACAGGTACTATCCGTCACCCGAGATGCATGAGGATGCAGCAGAATCATTGGCCTCAACCTGTTCGGATCTGCTGAGGCGCAGCCAGTGATGATTGTGGCAAGCTGGCCTGGTTACCTGAAGACGCAGAACGATTTTCTTCGGATATTTCTCGATGGACTGGCCTCCGCCGGGTGCGATGTAGTCTCCATCAATTCGATCGACAGCCTGCGGACGTCACCGAGCGCTGATGTGCTGTTGCTGCACTGGCCACAACGAGCTTTCTGGGAGGCGAGCAGTCGTATCGGTGCGCTAAAGAACATGCTTGTACTGCTTAACTCCCTTAGAACGATGCGTCCGGAGACGAAAGTTGTTTGGCTGGTTCACGATCTTGAACCGCACGACGCTACGGGCATGCAGCGTTGGCTCTGGAAGCCATACATCTGGTTATTGTGCCGGCTCCTTGACGGCATTCTCACCCTTTCGCAGGCGACCTCCGATGTCGTTCGCGACAGTCTTCCTGTCTCTTCGGCGGTGCCATTTCATTCCGTGTGGCATCCGAAGTATCCGGGTGAAGTGGCGACGGACGACGAGCGGCGAGCGGTTAGGGCCGCACTGGGGGTGGGCGAGACGGTCCGGGTGGTCGGATATTGCGGTCAGCTTCGACACAACAAAGGTATCGATCTCCTCGTCGATGCGTTTCGACAGCTTGATGATCCCGAGTTGTGTCTTTTGGTCGCCGGGCAGGTCACTCGGGGAGCATCTCATCTTGATGAACTCCTCTCATCAGCCGCAGCCGAAGACCGCCGCATCCTCTACCTTCCAGGCGAGCTGACTGCTGAGCAGTTTCGGCGAACCATCAGTGGATGCGATCTGGTGGCCGCTCCATTCAGGAAGTACTTGCACTCAGGCTCGATCATCCACGCTTTAAGCGCCGATCGGCCTGTTGCAACGCCCAGAACGCCATTTGTGAGCGACCTGGAGAACCAGCTGGGTGGTGGCTGGGTGAGGGTCTATGAAGGTTCACTCGACGGTGACACCCTTAAGTGGCTGGTTTCGGTTCCCTTCCCGGTCGGTCCATGTCCTCTAGATGAATTCGATCCAAACTCGGTTGGCCGTAGTGCTCATCGATGGCTTGCGGAGATTGGGACATGAGTAGACAGCCCCGACTGTTGGTAGCGATCGCCAACCATGGTCATAAGAACACCGAGTTTTGCCGTCATCTCATCGACCAGTACAGCGCTCTTGCTTTCGACACCACGATCGTTGTCTTGTCGGATACGGCCAAGCATTACGGCAGCGATGTTGAAGTTCGGATCGGCGCTCCCACGGCTAACCCGTGGTCGTTGCCATTCGGCCATCGGCCTCTCTTCGTCGAAGAGTCCGAAAACTATGACTTCTTCATCTACACAGAAGATGACACCGAAATCCTTGGGCACCACGTTGAGCTCTTTGTTGAGGCGACGAGACATCTTCCCGACGACAAAGTCCTGGGTTTCATCCGCTACGAGAAGGATGATGCAGGAACTGTTCGGTATAGCACCGTTCACCACTCCTATCGCTGGATTCCGGATTCGGTGACGCGCTCTGGTGATTACGCCTTCGCTGAGTACACCAATACTCACGCCGGAGCCTATGTGCTGACTCAGAGTCAGCTAAAGAGATGCATCGCTTCCGGCGGCTATGCCCTGGATCCGCATGACGAGAACTATGACATGCTGGTCTCAGCCGCTACCGATCCATACACGCAGTGTGGCTTGACCAAAGTCGTTTGTTTGACTGAACTCCGCCACAATTCGCTTCATCATATGCCGAACGCCTACCTCGGCAAGATTGGCGTTGAGGCCGAGGAGTTTGAGTGTCAAGTTGAGCAACTGTTGGCAGCTTCTGCTGACGGCAACGACCCCTCGGCAACCGGCCATCTAACAACGCAGCTGTTCGATCCCTCGACCTGTGTACCTGGACGTGACCATCCGTGGGACAAGGTGTTCTACGAACCGCTACGACCGCGACTGCTTGAGGCTGTTCCAGGCGATGCCACATCGATCCTTTCGGTGGGTTGTGAACGCGGCCTAAATGAGGCCGCTCTCGCTGAGCGGGGGATGGCAGTCACAGGAATTCCCATTGACGGCGTCATCGCGTCAAGCGCAGCGAGGCGCGGCATCGAGGTAACCGATGCCGATCTCGATCGGGCGCTCGCACAGCTTGAGGGTCGGCAGTTCGACGTTGTTCTCTTCAACCGGAGCCTGTCATATTTCCCTCGCCCGGTTGAGGTATTGCGTGGTATCAGCCCGTTGATTTCCTCAAGTGGTTCAGTCATCGTCGGTTTCGAGAACATGGCTGAGCTCGGCATCGTACGAAGCCGTCTGAGACCAGCAGCCATCCAGGTGCGACGCGAGGGCTTCGAGGGTGCCGGAATCCACTGGACATCGCCGTCGACCGTCTCATCGTGGCTGACAGATGCTGGCTATCGAGTGGGTGTCGCCATCCCCAAAGTTGATCCGTCGCGAGAGGCGCTATCTCAACGAATGGGCGGACGACTCGACAGCTGGTTAGCCAGAGACTACGTGGTCGTAGCGAGTCGACGAGATGAGAACGTCGCTGCGCAATCCAAGCTGGAAGGCAGGTCGAGATGAGTCCGAGAGCGAGCAGGGGGTCCCAGTATGTGCTCCTTGGCGCCGCCATGGACAGCGGCAACCTCGGCGTCAATGCTTTGGCGCTCTCCGTGGCCCAGGCGGTTCGCCGGGAGGACGAAGATGCCGAGTTGGTGGTCTTCGGTAATGGATTGGGCTCTGACCATCGAGTCTTGGAGACCGGTGCTGGGCCGATCAGGGTCAAGTTGATGGGCATGCGACTTTCACGCCGCTACCACCGCCCTGAGAGTCTTCAACAGATGCGCCTTGCGGCCCGGCTGCCCGGATTTCCAAATGGTGGCGTCAGCGCTATTCGCCAGGCGAGAGCGTGTCTGGATGTCAGCGGCGGAGACAGCTTCACCGACATGTACGGGCCGCAGCGGTTTCGCTCGATCACGATGGCAAAGCGTCTCGTGCTGCAGGTCGGTGCGCCACTCGTCCTGCTGCCGCAGACTTACGGCCCCTACAAGAGTAAGACTTCGGCTGAGATCGCAGCGGGCATCGTCCGAGAAGCTCAGTCCGCTTGGGCCCGTGATCAGCGCAGCTATGACACACTCCGGGAACTGCTTGGTGATCGCTTCGACCCGGACCGTCACCGACTTGGCGTAGACCTGGCCTTTGCCTTGTCGAGCGTCGAGCCCGACGACAGCGATAGTCATGTGGCCGAGTTGAAGGACTGGCTCGCCAAGGCCGGCACGGTGGCCGGGCTAAATGTGAGTGGCTTGTTGACGGCGCCGGTGACAGCCAAAACAACCCGCGACCCGGTTCGAGTCGACTACTTGCGAGCGATGACCGAGTTGGCCAGACGGTTGTTGGAAGAACCCGACACTCGTCTTCTCCTGGTGCCACATGTACTTGGTCGCCAACCAGGGTCAGAGTCCGATGAGTTGGCGGCCGCTCAACTGGTGGCTGA
>CALKZY010000041.1 GCA_938002965.1 uncultured Acidimicrobiales bacterium
GCAGCCTCAGCCTGTGCTATCCCCTCGACCGTGACCGCTGTGATAATCGCTCGCCGTTTCGACACCCACCAACATCACCACCAAGCGTTTCCAATGACGCGACACACCCCGTTTCCAATGTCCTGAACCCACACACTACCCCCGCCACCATGTGATGTCTTCGTGACATCTGCAAGGCCTGAACCCTCAAGGGTTCGGGCCTTGTTTGTTTTGGGGTTGGCAGCCGCGGCCGGGCCGGGTGGAACGAACCGTCGCAGCGGAGCGTAGACATATGAACCGAGGGCGTACCCCCAGACAAGATTCCAGTGCCGCCAGAATCCGGCGAACCATCCGGCTCCCAGCGATCGAGAGAACACGTTTCGCATCGACCCAGCGGCTCCGAGCGAGACGCCATTTCGACGATTCACATGCTCAGCGAGAGACGCTGGACGCCCCAAACGTAGTGCGATTGTCGAACCCGAGCCAGATCATCCGCAGGCCGAGCGCTAGCTCGAAGAGCCCGCCAGGCTCGGCGAAGATCACCGTGAGCGGGCGCCCGGTGGTCAGTTCGAGCAGTGCACCAGTGGCCAGTGTCGCGTAGCCGTAGGCACCACAAGTTGCGAGCGACTGGGGAATCAACCGGTGGCGACGAAGCGTTTTGAAGAACGGGACGCTTCCGATCGACAGGGCGATCATCCCGACGAGGTAGCCGGTGGTGTCGGCGCCGCCGACGTCAGCGAGTTCGGCCCTCAGCATCCCGCCCGCGAGCAGAGTTGCCTCAGCGAGTCGTGCCACCAGGTAGGACAAGCCCACGCTGCGATCCACGGATCGAACCAGCCGGAAGCCAATCCATCCTGCGGCAGTGACAGCAGTCGAATTGAGCACCACGAGTGTCAACCCGATCGGTTGATCGGCGATTGCGCTTCCGATTCCGTAGAGAGCAAAGGCGGCGAGAACGATCGCTCCGAAGGTGCACCCCTCCCATTGCGGCGCGTCGGACGCCGCCGGACCCGGAGGGTGTGTTGTGTGAGTAATGGAAGCGGTCATCTTGCCAGCACCTTGTCAATCTGTTGCTGCTCCCAGGTCGGCGAGGAAGGCAACGGTCGGTTCAACCGGACGACGAGTCCGTGGACAGCGATGCCGATCCTCCAGCCGAGGAACGCCCAAAGCGCCCACCAGGCCGACCATTCACCGGCGATTCCGGCGGAGAGGTTGGTGAGTAGATTCACTGCGAATATGACGATCATGCCGCCGGCAAACATGCAGGCGTGGATATAGAACGCACGCAGCTGCTCGACATAGGTTCTGGCCGCTCGTCGTACGAGGCATGACCAACGCCGAAATCGCCGAAGAGCTGTTCATCAGCCACAGCACTGTCAAGACGCACGTCGCGAGACTGATGACCAAACTTCAGGCGAGAAACCGCGTAGAGATCGTCATCTGGGCCTACGAGACCGGACGCGTCGGTTGATCTGCTCGCCCCGGAGGCCACGGCAACGCGACCCGGGTACTCAGCCTCGTCTGCGGTAGGCCTTGGCTTCAACAGGGTCGAGGCGTGCCAACTGTTCTTCGCGAATTCGCTCGCGCTCGGCCCGTTGAGGATGGTTGATGCCTGCCCCGATTACCGTCTCGCCCTTGTCGCAAACGATGTACCGGCTGAGTCGTTGACCATGGGGTGACAGTTTCTCCCACGTGTCGTACGACATTGACCGGATCAGGGCCTCGCTGCGGAACCACGGTGCCATGAACTCAACGTTTGGCATACCCCGAACTTGCTTGGAGAGGTTCGGGGTACCGCCATGCCAGCAGCGGGCATCTCGAATGATGGCTGACCCGGCAGGAAGAGGACAGATCGTACTGAACCGCATCCACTCCGGCTCGTCGGCGAGGGTCGGGATGGGCGCTCGTGAGCGGTGAGTGCCCGGTATTTGGCGAATCGGCCCGTTCTCAGGTGTGAGATCGACCAGGGGGAAGTTGATGTGCACCACGGGGACCGGCAGGTCCCGCATGGAGACACCGCCGACCGGGTCGTGAAGTTCTGTCCACACGTTGTCGGAGTGAAGGCCCTGGTATTCGATTGCGCCCGGTAGAGCCAGGTCGCCGCCTGCCCCGTAGACGATGTAGTCGGGTGAACCGAAGATTGACGACACGATTGGGGTGGTGGTGGCAAGATCGATCAGCTGGCACCATTCCGGTCGGTCAAACATGTGACGCGACACCGACGTTCCCCCGAAGGAGTATCGGTGGGGTAGACCTCCGGCTCCGCCTCCGACCGCGCCTGCGGGGTCGGCGTCAACCAGCATTGCCACCACGTCATCGGCTGCGGTCCGGAGCTGTTCCAGCTGTTCGGAGTTGAGGGCGTCACGCACGGCAACGAACCCGTCGCGTTGGAACAGCATGGTGGCTCGTTCCACCTCGTCGGGTGATACGACTTCGAGGCCCGGTATTCCGTTGCGTTCCCTCATGTGGTTTCGCAGTTCGGACACGCCCGGGTCATCGTAGGAGCGCGTCCAATCGGCGCAACGAGGGTCACCGGAGACAAGGTTGCGATGCTCCGGAGTGGTTTCGATGTCGACCACGCCGACACCAGTTGCGAGTCCGGTCGGGTTGTCATTTGATGCTGCGCCATCGTCGGCTATCCGGTTGTGGAAACCGTTGGGCGGCACGTCGGCGTTCCATCCGATCATGACCTAATCTCCTTGGGAGTTGGGGGAGACGAGAAAATTCCTCCTCGTTCTCCGGGGGTTGTCGACCCGAACCGTTGGACGAAGACCGGGTGGAGGCGACGGTCGCCCGGCACCGACATCCAGGTTCGGATCAGGTGGCGGGGACGCTCGGGCTCGTCCACGAATGCCGTTCGATCATGAAGAACGGAGTGGTTGTGCACGAACTGTATGTCGCCAACCTCCAGATCCATGCGGGTTTGAAGGGCCGGATCGTTGCAAATGTCGTCGAAGGCGTCAAGAGCGACCACCTGGCGGGCTGAAGGTCGAGGGGCGTCAGCGAAACGCGACGCCGAGTCGATGTACTGACGTTGGTACCGGACGGTCAGCCTCTCATCCCACCACGTGAACACTGGGATGGTGAACCAAGGGTTGTGACCGGCTGGGGTTTCGCCCCGACGGTCAGTGGCCACCACACCGAATAGTTCGTCGACGAGATCGCCGTGGCGGTTGACCATGGCGTGGTAAACCGAGTTGGCGTTGAGGACCAGCGACTGGCCGCCCTGGCGGGCCTTGCTTAGGGCCAGCAGTCCGACGACGTCGGTGGAGTCGGTGTGGAATGTCTGGCGTTCCGCTGTTTGGTAGACCCGTACGTTGGGATCGGTTGACTCCAGTCCGATGTTCTGAACATGTCCGACTACGTCACCTTCGGCATTTTGTCGACGGAGCGACCCGAAGTGAGCCGACAGCGTCACCATGCACGATGTGGCCAGATCATCGCCGATGTCGTGGACTGGCAGCCCGCTGATGACCTCAAAGCCCCGGCCGTTGAGCAGGTTCTGCTTCACGACTGCTATCTGATAAGCCAGAGAGGGCAGCGGCGGGGGAGCGTGGTGAAGTGACGCCACTGCCACATGGTCGCTGACGTCGAGTCGGCGGGCGGCTTCAACCAGCTCGTCGATCTGTCGGGGGTCGAGGGTCCAACGCCAACCGTCTTGGAGAGTGGCTGCCGTCCAGCCCTCGGGAACGTCGGCAGGGGACGGGATGTCGAAGGTGGACGATGAACTCATCGCTATGAGCCCTTCGCTTCCGGCGGCTCCGCCTGGGGCCCGAGCAGCAGGGCGAGTACAGCTTCAAGCGACGGTTGGTCGGTGTGGCGAAGCTCGGCCAACCTTGAATAGGCCTCGCCAGCAGCGCGATGAAAGCCTGACGGCAGTGCGGCGGCGGTCATGGCCTCAGCGATTTCGTTCATCTCGCCAACGAAACGCCACCCTTTAGGGCCGACACCGGCTGCCGTGCGGACCACCCGCTCACTCAAACCCGGTTGGCTAATGTCCCACTCGTGTCGAAGAGCGTCGCCCACCCCCTCGGTTTCAGCCAGAGCCAGCGAGGACAATAGCAGCGCAGCCGATCCCTTCGTCCATGAGGCGTAGGCCATCTTCAGTGACGAAGCTGCCACCAGTTCCGAACCAAGCACCACCGCCTCGAGGTCCGAACCGGACCACAGGTCAGCAACGACGGGCGCTTCCGGCCCCGACAGGTAGAGGCGGGCCAGCCCAGGTGCGGTCGGCGGCGGTCCGATTACAGAGCCGTCGACGAAGCGCGAAACCAGCCCTGAAACCGTTCGAGCTGTCGCCGGCGAGATGGCGTTGGCGTCTACGAACACTCCGCCAAAGCCTGCATCACCAACGTGTCGGGCCACATCGACTGCGGCATGTGGTGGGCAGATGGACACCACGATGTCGGCGGTGTCGGTCAGCTCGTCGAGCGAAGATACAGCCTCCAGCCCTGCGGTCTCCGCCCGGGAGGCGGTTGTAGGCGATCGGTCTTGTGCGACCCAGAGCCTGCGTCCACGACAAACGGTGGCTAGTGCCGAGCCCATCGCTCCAGGGTGGAGGAACCCAACGGTCGGTCCGCTGTGGCCGTCGGCATTGGGTGCTGGATCCTCATGTGCGCTCAAGTGGTCCTCCAGGTAGACGGCCGGCCAATACAGCGGGTCGGCCAAGCTTGGTCTTCGGTCATTATCGTTGGTTGCATGCATAGAGACCATCCCGTCAACGATTTCCAGTCGGTGCTTACCGACGGCGCCCAGTTGATCGACGTTCGAGAGCCCGATGAGGTTGAGGCCGGAACACTGTCCGGCAGCACCAACATTCCTCTGGGTGAGCTTCCCGAGCGGGTGGCTGAGTTGGACTCGACCCGTCGGGTCGTGTTGCTCTGTCGAAGTGGTGGTCGAAGCACCCAGGCGGCCGAGTTCTTGACCGCGTCAGGCTTTACCGACGTCATCAACTTGGCCGGAGGCATGTTGGCCGTCGACTAGTCGACACGAAATTCTGCACAAACCAGAACTTGGTGAGTGACGCCGCCCCTCCGTCGTGGCACCATGTGTGGCCATGACTGAGAATAGATTGTCGTCAACCGGTCCGCAGCCGACCGAGACCCCAAGCTCCGCCGCTGTTGTCGGATGTGGCGTCATTGGGGCGGCCTGGGCCGCTCGATTTCGCCTGCACGGTGTGCCGGTAACGGCCTACGATCCGTCGCCCGATGCGCCCCGGATCGTCGAGGAGGTGTCGGCAAACGCAGTGGCCGCTTGGGAGCAGCTTGATCTGCCGGCCGAGCTCGCTCCGATCGAGTTCCGCGATTCGATTGCCGCTGCGGTGGCCGATGTCGACCTGATTCAAGAGAGCGTGCCGGAGGTGCTGGAGCTCAAGCAGTCGACGCTGAAAGCTATTGACGAGGCAGCAGCGGCTGAAGCGCTAATTGGCTCATCTACGTCTGGACTGTTGTGCACCGACATGGCCACAGCGTTGACTCACCCTGAACGTTTGGTGGTGGCCCATCCGTTTAATCCGGTGTATCTGTTGCCGTTGGTGGAAATCGTCGGAGGCAAAGTCACGTCGGCTGAGTCGGTCGACCGTGCCATGGCGATCTACCGAGGTTTGGGCATGAAGCCTCTTCATGTCAAGGCCGAAATCGATGCTCATATCGCCGACCGGCTCTTGGAGGCCGTGTGGCGGGAATCGTTGTGGCTGGTGAACGATGGCATCGCCACCACCGAAGAGATAGACGATGCCATCCGCTACGGGTTCGGTCTGAGGTGGGCTCAGATGGGCTTGTTCGAGACGTACCGCATCGCTGGAGGCGAGGGCGGTTTCGGCCACTTCATCCGTCAGTTCGGCCCAGCGCTGAGCTGGCCGTGGACGAAGTTGATGGATGTTCCGGATCTGACCGACGAACTGATTGGTCAACTTGAGTCCCAATCGGATGAGCAATCGGGCGCCTACTCGGTCCGGGAGTTGGAACGGATTCGTGATCGCAACTTGGCCGCCATGATGCGCGCTCTGGAGGCGAACGAATGGGGCGCTGGTCAGGTCGTGGCCGAAATGCGGGAGCGCTTGAGCGAATCTTGAGCCCAGTCATGTTTCGGGCTCGCTTGACGTAGCTGGATAGTCAGATAACATTCTCGTTATGTTGGCTGCGATTCACACCGACCTTGGAACGAATGAGCTTGTGTTCAAAGCGCTGGCCAGTAAGCGGAGATTGCAAATACTCGCCTGGTTGAAGGACCCCGTGGAAAACTTCCCGCCACAAGAACACGGCGATCCCATTGAACACGGAGCCTGCAACCTCTTCATCGTCGAGAAACTCGGGGTCAGCCAGCCGGCCGCTTCTCGCCACCTGAAGGTACTTGTTGACGCCGGTCTCGTCATCCCAACCAGGCGCAAGGGCTGGACGTACTATCGCCGAAACGAAGAGGCACTCGCAGCAGTTGCCCGCCTAGCCGAATCGATCTAGGGCAGTAGCCCACCCACTGGAGTCAAACATGTCAATTGAAGTTCCGTCCCTCGCTCCAATCACTGAAGCCCCGTCCAGCGACCACTACGACGTCGTGATTGTGGGCGGCGCCATCATTGGTTCGTCCATCGCCTGGTTTCTGTCGCAGCACTACGAGTTCGACGGATCTGTGCTTGTCGTCGAACGCGACATGACGTACGCCGACTCCTCAACAGCTCACACCAACAGCTGCATGCGCCAGCAGTTCTCCAATCCGCTGAACGTCAAGATCAGTCAATACGCCGCAGACTACGTGCGGCAGTTCAAGGAGTTGGTAGGCCCGGATGACCCCGATGTGCACGACGTCACGGTCGATCACTTCGGCTACATGTACTTGGCGGCCGATGAGCAATTCGCTGAGACACTCCGGGCCAACCAGGTTTTGCAGGCCGAGGCTGGTGCCGGCACCAGCATCTACACGCCGGACGAAATCAAGGCTGAGTATCCGGCGTACAACGTGGACGACATCATCTGCGGCAGCCACAACAAGATTGACGAAGGCTATTTTGACTCCGGAACGATGTTCGACACCTGGCGGCGCAAGGCCCGCGAGGCCGGAGTCGAGTACACCAAGGGTGAGGTGGTGGCCATCGAACGATCAGGCGATCGCGTCGCGTCGGTCACCCTTGCGTCCGGGCGAACCGTGGCCTGCGGAACGGTAGTCAACGCCGCTGGACCGAGGGCTTCCGATGTTGCCGCCATGGCCGGTTTCGCACTCCCGGTAGAACCGCGGAAGCGGTTCACATTCATGGTTGATTTGGCCGAGCCGCTTGAGGGCAAAAGGCCTCCGCTGACTATTGATCCCACCGGTGTGCACCTGCGACCCGAAGGGACGTCGTACATGGTCGGCTGCAGTCCTGAGCCTGACCCGGCGGTGGCCCCAGACGATTTTGCCATGGACGATGACATTTTCGAGGGGAAGGTCTGGCCTGCCCTGGCCCACAGAATTCCGGCGTTCGAGCGGCTCAAGGTGGTAAGCCGTTGGGCCGGACACTATGCCTACAACCGGTTGGACCACAATGTGGTCGTTGGCCCGCACCACGAGGTCGACAATTTTCTGTTTGCCAATGGGTTCTCCGGTCACGGCCTACAACAGGCACCTGCCATCGGGCGGGGCGTGGCCGAACAGATCGTGTTCGGGGCCTACACGACACTCGACTTGTCGCAGCTCGGATACCAGCGAATTGTGGACGCCGAAGCGTTCGTGGAGACTGCCGTCATCTAAACGGTCGATGCCAGGTGACCGATTGGACCTTCGGGTGAACAGCCGACCGACTCAGTCGATGAAGGCGCGGGCCTGCGGGTTAGGCGGCGAATCGCGGGCGGTTGTCTTCGGTCTCAATCACAACGGAAACTCCGCTCACCATGGCGACTCGTATGGCGGCGTCGACTAGTCGGGCCTGATGGTCGTGGCCTCGTCGACGTTCAAGCGACAATTCGTTGGAGAGAGTGCCAACCCAGACTCGGCGCTGATCCAAGGTGTCGTCGGCGGGAACAACTAGGACGTCGACGTCTCGGTACCGCAATTGGTTGAGCACGGCTGAAACCGAGTCAGAGTCGCCGTCGGGCCCCGCCAGGCGTGCCACTGCTCGGTGAGCTAGGCCATCTTGGTCGTCACCGTCGGTTTCCGTGCCCGATGAAGCGATCTTGTCGACATCCATCAGTCGGGTTTCAGTCACGACCTTGAAGCGGCGGTCGGTTCCGGCTGCGATCATGTCGGCTACCGGACGAGTTGCCGCCGGTTGGCCGAGCAGTACCAGTTTCGTGGTTGGTTCATGTTGGCGGTGTCGTTCCATGCGGTGTCGTTCCAGGGAATCGATAAAACGATCGTCGTGGCTGGCATGAATCTTGTCGCCGACAATATCGCCGGTCAGGTCGATGGTTTGATCGTTGGCGCCAAGGTCGTCGGTCATGATGAGATGCGGGACGCGCCGCTGGGACCACGTGAGCAAAGGGACAACGTAGGGCAGTGTGTCGACCACCACCATGTCGGCGAAGAACGGTTCGGGTCCGTGTCCGGCGACGACTGCGCCGTCGGAGGCTGCCACTACCGAGAGGGAGGCGGCCCAGGTTGGTGGGTTAGCCAGTACCCGCTGGGCGATCTCCTCGATGACCAGCGGCGAGGTTTGGCGGCGTTGGAGCTCAAGGTCGATCGCCGCCCAGCGGCGATGGATCGAGTTGGCGGCGGGCCCGTCACCTGGATGCACGGTGATGTTCACCGACACGAATGGTCCCGGGTGGTAGTACAGGGAGCGAATGGCTTCGAGTGCTGGAGAATCGCTCGGCGGCATGCTGGCATCCGGTTCTAGAGCCGGGAGATGTCCGGTGGTCCGGCCGACCTTGCCTAAGTACTGCGGATTGCTGATGGTTGTGCCGTTGAGGGTGGTGGTCACGGTTGTCCTTCCGACTGTTTCGCCGCTCACTCCGACCCCGCCGTATGTGGAGCTGGGTTGTGCCCCGATTTTGGCAGGCACTTTATCCGATACTGAAGATATCAAAGATTTTGACAGTAGGCGTTGTTGGTTAGGTCTTGTCGCCTGATCATCAAGAGGTCTCGTTGGAGGCCACGGCATCAAAGTCGGTTGTGTCCGTGCTCCGATAACGGCGTACCCTCCAGTCCAGAAGTAACACAGCGTTTGAGCCCCGATGCGGTGAGCACCGGTATCGGTATTGGAGAGTCCCCATGTCCATAAACGACTCGGTTTCGCAAGACCGGTTCAACAGCTACGACACTGAAGACATTTGGCGCAAAGACATCAACCACTTCATGCATCCGTGGACGGACTTCACCCAGTTCGAAGATAAAGGGTCCATGGTGGTTGCCGAGTCCGAAGGTGTCTACATCTACGACTCCGACGGTAAACGCTACATGGATGGCATCGGTGGACTGTGGTGTGTCAACGTCGGCTACGGCCGGGCGGAGATCGGCCAAGCAATGGCCGAGCAAGCCACAAAAATGACCTACTACTCGTCCTTTGGTCACCACACGTCGATTCCCGCCGCAGCGCTGTCAGCCAAGCTGGCCGACCTAGCGCCCGAGCCGCTCAACCACGTGTTCTACGGCACCGGCGGATCGGTCGCTAACGACACAACAGTGCGAATCATCCACTTCTACTTCAACCAGCTGGGCAAGCCAAACAAGAAGATCATCATTAGCCGAGAGAATGCGTATCACGGTTCTACCTACTTGGCCATGTCGCTCACCGGAGTCGCCTACGACCACCAGGGCTTCGACATCATCGGTGAACCGTTGATCCACCACGTCTCGGGCCCTGACATGTACCGAGGGCGGGGGGAGATGACTCCGGAGGAGTACTGCACCCACCTGCTGGACGAGTTTAAAGCCAAGGTGGAGTCCATCGGGCCCGAGAATGTCGCCGCCTTCTTCGCTGAGCCGATCATGGGGGCGGGCGGTGTGCTTGTATCTCCGCCCGGTTACCTGCAGGGCATCCGAGAGTTGTGTCGGCAGTACGAAATTCTCTTTGTGGCCGACGAGGTTGTGACCGCCTTCGGCCGTCTGGGTCACTTCTTCGCCTCCGAAGATCACTTCGGAATCGTGCCCGACATCATCAACTCGGCGAAAGGCCTAACATCGGCCTATGCGCCGCTCTCGGCGACGCTTATCTCAGACGAGATGTACGAGGTGCTGAGCGTGCCACAGGCTCCGGGCGCAGTGTTCTCCCACGGGTTCACGTACTCAGGCCACCCGGTTTCGTGTGCAGCCGGGCTGAAGAACATCGAAATCATGGAGCGCGAAGACATATGCGGTCATGTGCGTGAAGTCGGACCGCACTTCGAAAAGCAGCTGGCGACTCTGTCGGACCTTGACATCGTCGGAGATGTTCGCGGCAGTCACTTCATGCTTTGCGTCGAGAACGTGGCCAACAAGGAAACCAAGGAGCTGTTCGACCCGGATCTCCACATTGGCGATTTGGTGGCCGATGCCTGTGAGCAACGTGGCCTGATTGTTCGACCGATCGGTCACTTGAACGTACTCTCTCCGCCATTGGTCATGAGCGTCGAGCAGGTGGACTGGCTGGTGGCGACTCTGCGAGAGGGCATCATCGAGGTCCAAGACAGCCTGATCCGTGACCGAAAGTGGTCGCCGCCTTCAAGCTGAACTTCTCGACCTGACACCCGGTGGGTCTAAGCTCGTCGAGTGATGCTTGCTGGCTAGTCGTACTAGAAAGTCGAAGACTGACGTGATCGAGCTTCATAACGCTGAGACGTTTGCCCAGGGCATTCCTCACGATCTGTTTACTTCGATGCGGGCTGACCCCTCCCTGACCTGGACCGCAGGTCAAGGCGACACAGCCGGCTTCTGGTCGGTGGGCCGCCACGCCGACCTCGTTGCCGTATCGCGCGACACCGACACGTACTCATCGGCTACAGGGCACATTCAGATCTACGACATCGACGCCGATGCCCTCGAAGCACGCGCCTCAATGATCGACTTAGACCCGCCGGTTCATACCAGGCTCCGCCGATTGGTCAGCTCAGCCTTCACCCCAAGGCACGTCGAGCTCTACCGACAAGCAGTCCGAGGCCGAGTACGTCGTAGCCTCGACCAATTGGAAGCCAACGGAGGTGGTGAATGGGTGTCGACCGTTGCCGCGCCAATACCCATAGGCGTCATTTGCGACATCATGGGGGTGCCAGAGGAAGATCACCAGTACATGATCGAGCTGTCCGACCACCTGGTTGCCGGAACAGCGGGAGAACCGCTTGAACCGAGTGCCTACGGCAACACCACCGCGCTGAGGTTGCTGCCGTTCAACAGTCCGGCGGCATACGCCATGGCCGACTACGCCGAGCGGCTCGCAGATCGACGTCGCCACGACCCCCAAGACGACTTAGTCACCAAATTGATCAACACCGAGGTCGAAGGTGAGAGCTTGAACCGCGACGAGTTCTCCAACTTCTTTCGTCTCATGATTTTTGCCGGCAACGAAACCACCCGGTCATCAATGGCCCACCTCGCCTTGCATCTCGTGCACTTCAAAGAGGCATTCGAGGTTGTGGAGCATGACCGTTCGCTCTTGTCGACCGTGGCCGACGAAGTTGTTCGATACTCGTCGCCGATTCTTTACTTTCGCCGCACCGTGACCCGGCCCACAGTGCTTTCCGGCACCGAGCTGGCCGAAGGCGACAAGGTCGTCATGTGGTACGCGTCGGCCAACTTTGACGAAACCGTGTTCGACGATCCCATGATGTTTCAACCTGGCCGGTCCTCAGTGCCGACTCACGTAGCCTTTGGCGGGGGAGGTGCACACTTCTGCTTGGGAGCGTCACTGGCCCGCCTCGAAGTAGCGGAACTCATCAAAGAGATTCTCGACCGCAGGCTGGACATCGTCGAGCTGGGTGAAGCGACCTTCGTCGAGTCGAACTTTGTCAACGGGATCGAACACCTTGATGTCAAGGTGAGTCGTCGAGGTTTGTCCAACAAGGAGCATCAGTGAGCACTAACCCCGGCCCGGTAGCCCTCTGGCAGTTGTCGGACGACCAACGTGAACTTCAAGCCCGGGCAAGGGAGCTGGCCCAAACGGTCATCGCTCCTAAGGCGGCGGAAGTCGACGAATCCGAAGAGTATCCATGGGACAACGTCGAGGCCCTACGGGCGGCCGGCCTCACCGGTATGACTATCCCAGTTGAACTCGGGGGAGCCGGACGATCCTTCCTGGACGCAGTCCTCGTGATTGAAGAGATGGCCAAGGTGTGCGGAGTCACCGGACGTATCGCCGTTGAATGCAATATGGGTGCCATCTCGGCCATCATGGCCTACGGCACTGAGCAGCAGCAGAAGTTGGCGGCCGACCTGGTCCTTCATGGCGATAAGCCGGCGATATGCATAACCGAACCGGACGCAGGTAGCGCAGCCTCGCGAATGACCACTCGGGCAGATCGCAGGGGCGACCACTACGTACTCAATGGGACCAAACACTGGATCACCGGCGCCGGTGTGTCTCGTCTGCACCTGATCTTCGCCAGGGTGTTCGACGAGCAAGGCAATGAGTTGGGCATAGGCGGGTTCATTGCCGTTCGCGGCGAAACAGGTGGCCTGCGGTTTGGGCGACGGGAACCAACTATGGGACTGCGCGGCATCCCCGAACGGGAAGTGATTTTGGAAGACGCCGAGATCCCGGTTGAAATGGCGGTCATTCCCGGTGATGGTTTCAAGCGAGGCTTCGCCGGCTTGATGAACGCCTACAACAGCCAGCGGGTTGGCGCTGGAACAGTGGCTCTCGGCCTGGCTGCCGGGGCTTATGAACTGGCTGTTGAATTTGTCAAGGAGCGGGAGCAATTCGGTCGGCCTATCGCCGAGTTCCAAGGGCTGCAATGGATGTTGGCCGACATGTCGACCAAGCTTGAGGCCGCTCGGAGCCTGACCTACAGGGCGGCGGCCTCTAGAGGGCCGGACGGCTCGCCGTTTCCCGACGTGACCCTGGCCGCTCAAGCCAAGATTTTTACCGCTGAAGCTTCGATCGGCGTGGTCAGTGACGCGCTGCAAATGTTCGGCGCGGCTGGTTACTCCCGCCGCAATCCACTCGAACGGATGTATCGCGACGTTCGAATGTTCACGATCGGTGGTGGAACGGCTCAGATCCTGCGAACCGTGGTCGCTTCGCGCCTGCTTGACATGCGTCTGCCCCAGACCCGCGACGGCTACCGCCCCGACTAGCGTTGGAGCGAGCACGGTCTCCGCTAACCCTAGACTTGTCTCCGATGTCCGCCGAGTCCCAGTCGACAGAGATGCTCCCGGGATTTATCGATCTGCAGATCAATGGTGCATTTGGGCTGGACTTCACCACCCAACCAACCTCGATCTGGGAGGTCGGTCGTCGGTTGCCGTGTTTCGGAGTGACTGCCTTTCTGCCCACGATCATCAGTTGCCACGATCAGCAACGTCACGCTGCCTATGCGGCCGTTCGGGCCAGGCCTGACGACTACATCGGCGCCGAACCATTGGGGCTTCACCTCGAGGGGCCATTGCTGGCTGATTCGAAGGCCGGCGTCCACCCGGTGGCCGCTATCGCAGATGCTGTCAGCCGATTCGAGCAGGTGGTCGATGAAATTGTGGCCAACGCCGAGGTGGTCTCGATGGTGACGCTGGCTCCGGAGCTGTCGGGGGCGATGACGGCCATCAAACGCCTCGTTGAGTCCGGGGTAGTCGTTTCGCTCGGTCATTCGGCTGCGACGGAATCGGTGGCTTCGCAAGCCTTTGATGCGGGGGCGACTTCCGTCACCCACGTTTTCAATGCTATGACGCCGATACACCATCGTGAGGTTGGCCTGGTCGGCGCCGCCCTCGGAGACAACCGGGTCACCATCGGTCTCATCGCCGATAACCGACATGTCACCCCATCGGCCATGCGGCTTGTCTGGCGGCTGGTGGGCACCTATCGGCTGGCACTGGTGTCCGACGCCGTGGCCGGATTGGGCGCTCCGCCGGGTCGCTACCCGATTAGTGGTCAAATGGTCAATTGCGACGACGATGCTCGCACCGACGATGGGGAATTAGCGGGTTCACTGCTGGACCTGCCCACAGCAGCGACCAATCTGCGAGCCGCTGTCGGCGAGGCGTGGCAGACAAGGTCGTCGGTACCCGAAGACCCCATTGCCCACGTCCTGGCCGGCAACCAGGCTCGACTGCTGGGTGACGAAACTCGTGGTGCCGCTGGGACCGATTTGGAGGGCCAGCGTGGCGATTTGGTGTTGGTCGACGAGTGCAACCGACCGGTCGTGACGTATATCGGCGGCCGCGAGGTTTGGCGGCATCCGAAAGCCAAGGATTGGGCGTAGAACTAGATATGGCCCATTATGTTTGCACCGTCAACTCGCCTCTCAGCGTTGAGGAAGCGTTCGACTACATGGCCGATCTGCGTAACTTCGCCGCCTGGGATCCGGGCGTACGTTCAGCCACCGTCCTAGATGGCGCTGAACCGGGTCTCAATACCGCCTATGAGGTAACAGCCAGCGGGGCCAAACTGGTGTATCGAACGATCGAGTACGATCGCCCAGAGCGAATGGTGGCCGAAGCAGTCACCTCGCGACTCCGCAGCTACGACATCATCGAGGTGGCTGAGCGAGACGGTGGAAGTGCCATCACCTACGACGCCACGCTCGAATTAAAGGGTCTATTCAAGCTGGGTGAGCCGATCATGAAAGTCGTGTTCAACCGCATAGGCGACGCCGCTGCGGGCGGCTTGGAGTCAGCCCTCAAGGGCAAACTGGTTCGAAACTAGGTCTGAGACGCCCATGAACATTAAGAGTCTTAGAGAGCTTCTGCTAGAACGCACGATAATTGGGAGTTTCTCGTCAATTGGCTATTCGGTCCGGTCGGGCGAGTGGGTCGAGCCACCGTCGATGGCGGGTCAGGTTGCCGTGGTAACAGGTGGATCCAGCGGCATCGGCAAGGCGGCTGCTGAGATGTTATGTGACCTCGGCGCCAAGGTTGTGGTAACCAGCCGCAGCCGTGAGCGGGCAGAGGAAGCAGCTGCCGGTTTGATGTCGGTAGGCCGCCCCTCAGCGGGCGAGGCACTGGGCCTTCCGTTGGACACCGGCTCGGAACAGTCAATCCGAGACTTCGCAGCTGAAGTCGAACAGAATCACTCGTCCATTGATGTTCTGCTTAGCAACGCAGGTGCATTGTCGGACACCCACCGCACCGCGGACTGGGGTTTGGAACAGACTCTGGTTTCCCACTTAGTCGGCCCGTTCTTGATGATGTGCCTGTTCCGGCCACTGATGACGACCGGCGGCCGGATGGTCCTTATGGCGTCGGGTGGAATGTACAGCCAGCCGCTGCGGGTCGACAGTCTCGATATGGATCCCAGCGAGTACAAGGGGGCGCTGGCTTACGCCAAGGCGAAACGAGCTCAGGTTGAATTGGCCGCTTACCTCGGGCCTCGATGGGCGCCCGAGGTGGTCGTGCACGCCGTTCACCCCGGTTGGGTCGACACTCCCGGTGTTGACGATGCTCTACCAGGCTTTTCTAAGGTGGTCGGCCCCGTCCTGCGAACACCGAGACAGGGAGCAGACACAGCGGTCTGGTTGGCCGCCAATGGAGGGGCAGATGGCCAACCGGGATCGTTCTGGCATGACCGAGCAGTTCGACGCACCAACTACTTGCCTGGTACCACGGCCACCAATCGCCAACGAGCGGAACTTTTGAGCTGGTTGGAGTCAATCACCGGCTCCAAAGCCATCACGGCATAGCGAACAGAGACGGTGGCGGCGGATGCCGCCAGCAGTCTGCAGGGCAGCTCGTACGCTGTCAGACGATGACGGTAGGTCGGGCAGTCTCCAATCCAGTGCCTCCAAATGAGCTTGTCGAACACGGGCGATCCGATGGCCAGCGGCGGGTTATGGTGGCGGCGGTTCTGGCCACGGTCTCCACTGTTTTCCCGGCGTTCTTGACCGGCGCACTGGCGGTTCAGGTGCCAGCCGAATTTGGCGTTGGAGAAGCAACATACGGTTGGGGCATCGGAAGCTTCTTCCTCGCCGCGACGTGTGGCTCGTTTGCGCTTGGGCGTTTGGCTCAGCGCGTCGGGCCTCGAAGACAGGTTGTCGCCGCCTTGGTCGTGACGGCGTTGGCTCAGTTGGTGGTCGGGCTGACGGCTCGTTCCTTTGCGACACTTTTGGTGGCCCTGGCCGTGTGCGGGTTCGCCAACGCTGCGAATCAAACGGCGGTAAATCTGGCATTGGCCCAAGCCCGGATTCGTCGACTTGGCCTGGCGGTCGCGGTGAAGCAGTCTGGCATGCCGACGGCTTCGCTGCTCGGAGGCCTGATGGTGCCAGTGGTGGCCCTCACCGTGGGGTGGCGGTGGGCGTACTTGGCCGGTTCGGTCTTGGCGGTGTGTGCAGCCGCTGTGGCCGCAGTTGTTCTGCGACCGACCTCGCCGTCGGCGGTTACGGTCGCTCCGTCCACTAATCGTGGCTCATCCACCGGTGTACTGGTTCTGGCCGCCCTCGGTGGTGGCTTGTTGGCCTTTTCGGCCGGGGCGCTGAATGGCTGGGTGGTCTCGTCCGGTGTTGACGCCGGATTGTCGGAAGCTGCGGCGGGCTGGAGCTTGAGCGCGGCAGCTGGCGTCGGAATCGCCGTGCGGTTGTTCTTCGGGTTCCGATTGGATCGTCTGCGTCGTGACCCATTTTTGGTGGCCAGTCTTATCTTGCCGGTGGGCGTGGTTGGAGTGGCATTGCTAGTGGCCCGGTCGCCTGGATTTCACCTTTTGGCTACTCTGTTGGCTTTCGGTGGGGGCTGGGTGTGGCCGGTGTTCACCAATTTCGGTATTGTCCGAGTAAATGTTGGCTCGGCCGGATCCGCCACTGGTATTACTCAGACCGGCGTCTACGTCGGGGTATTCTCTGCTCCGCTGCTAACCGGGCTGATGATCGAGCGATTTGGGTACGGGCCGATGTGGGCGATGGTCGCGGTGATCATGGTCTTAGGGACGGCGTTGACAGCGTTTTTGGCTGGCCGACTCTAACTCCGGTGGCTTACTTTCTGGTGGCCTGGTAGCGGTCAAGAGCGACCTGTCGTTCGTCGGCGTGGTCCACCATTGGTGGGGGATAGCCGTTGGGAGGACCGTCAGGCAAGGTCCACGGCTGATGTATGGCTTTGCTCGTGACCTCAGCGAGCTCGGGGACGTAGCGACGGATGTAGTTTCCGGTGGGATCGAACCGCTCGGATTGGCGGATCGGATTGAAGATCCTGAAATACGGGGCGGCGTCGGTTCCCGTCCCGGCCGCCCATTGCCAGCCGTGGTTGTTTGAGCTGATGTCACCGTCCACCAGATGTTTCATGAAGTAGCGGGCACCGCGGCTCCAATGCAGGTGGAGGTCTTTGACTAAGAAGCTGGCGGTCAGCATGCGAACCCGGTTGTGCATCCAGCCTTCTGTTACCAACTGGCGCATTCCTGCATCGACCAGGGGGTAACCGGTCTGTCCACGACACCACAGGTCGAACTGCTCGTCCGCCGTGGGTCCGGTGTTCAGTTCTATGTTGGCTAAGTCATCTTTCCAGTCGGTCCATGCCGAGTGTGGCCAGTGGTGAAGGACGGTGGCATAGAAGTCCCGCCATGCCAACTCCGACGCGAACGTTCGGTGAGCGTCAAGATTGAGATCCAGCCGGGCCAACAGCTGACGGGGGTGGATGCAACCGAACTTCAGATACGGCGAAAGCCGACTGGTACTGTCTGCGGCTGGGTTGTCCCGACCGTCGTCGTAGCTCTGAAGGTTTGACTGCAGGAACGACTCCCATACTCGATGAGCCTGGGTCTCGCCGCCGGTCGGTAGCGCCGAATCGCTTGCCGGCATCTTGGGCGGGTCATCGGATTCAAGTTCGTGGTGTGCCGCCGCCACGATCTCCTTAACTGTGGGGCCGACTGTTGGTGCCTGCATGACGACCTGCAGCCAGGCCCGAAAATACGGTGTGAACACCTTAAATGGCGTTCCCGACTTGGTAGCCAGAGTGCCGGGCGCCACGGCCCATGGCCAGTCGGCTATCAGCGTCTCAACCTTCACGGCCCGCATCGCCTTTCCCACCTGATCGTCGCGGGTGGCGGCGTACGGACTGACGTCTCCAGCCCGGACGAGCAGACTTGCGTTCGTCCGTTTGGCGATATCGGCCAGCACCTTTGTCGGTTCGCCGCTTTTGATGACGAGGCGGCCGTTGAGTGATGTTTGAAGGTCTTCAAGGCAGGTGGCCAGGAACCGGGCGCGATTCGCTCCCGGTCCGGTCCACAGTTGCTCGTTGACGACGAAGACTGGTACGACATGGTCGGCTTCGCCCAAGGCCCGGGCGAAAGCGGGATTGTCGGCGATGCGGAGGTCACGGCGAAGCCAGACGATTGCGGTTTCGTGAGTCACCTCTTTGTTGTAGCGCCCTTGCGGGCCGGAACCCTGCCTGTTCACGTTTCCCGCCAATCGTTGGTGTGCCGCCGAGAGAATCAGTTGATTTGCTGTTTTAAGTGGCTGACTGGCCGATGGACACATGATGAACCGCCTTTCCGTCGCGTGGACGGCCCTTGCCGTTGCCTTGACCGCGCTGTGTTTGTTGACCCCGAAATCCACTGGGTCGATGGTGTTCGCAGTTGGCATGGTCGTGCTTATCGCCGGTCAGGCGTACGGGGTGGCGACTGCGGTCAGAGCGGGGCGTGAGGTTGGAATCGGTTGGATTCTGCTTGGAGCATCGGTTGTCCTTGTTCTTGGGCAGCTGGCAGCAACGCTGGCCACCGATCGCCTTGTGATTATCTCGACTCTTGGCGCCGACGTGATTGCCCGATTGCCGTTCTATCTGGTGGCGTTCATCGGAATGGCCAGGTTGGTATCGCTGTCATGCCGCTGGTTCCCAACGTCATGGCCGGTTGAATCCCTGGTAACTGCAGTGGCCATGTCAGCGATCGGTGGAACGATTCTGGCCGGATTGGTCGCCGATCTATCGGTAGCCGAGAGGGCGGCGGCGTTGGCCCTGATCGTACTTGCTGCGGTGTTACTCGGCTTGACGGTTCATTCTGCCGTCTTCGGCTCACTGAACTTTCGCGCCAGGGTCATGCTCGTGATCGCGGGTGCTGGCGTCTACTTGGCCGAAGTCTTGTCAGGCTTGGAGTCCGCTGGCGACGCCGGTGTCGTCAATGTGGCGACAGCGCCTGTTCTCCTCTTTCTTGGCGGGCTTGGCGGTGCGGCCTGTGAACAGCGTCCTATCTCGGATCCGGCTGAGCAGACCGCAACCGACGACGACGACGAGGTAGCGAAGGGGGAGGCCGAGGCCCTCCGACCTTCGCTTGGGCAACTTGTCGTCTTGGTAGCCGGGCCGGCGGCACCGGCTGTGTTGATGCTGACGGGTTCTACCGCTGTCACCTATGGCCTGCTGGCAACTGTTGCCGCCGCCGGACTGGTCGGTTGGCGAATCTACGGACTCGGCGCGGTGATCGAACGCGGCAGCGAACAGATTCGACTTGTCTACGAGCGCGACTCGATGACCGGGCTAGCCAATCGATCGGCCTTCATCGAGCAAGGCGAGTTGGCGTTGATACGCAGTCGAGGCGCTGGAACCAAGGGGGTCGCGGCCGTCCTTATCGTTGATGTCGACGGACTAAAGGAGACCAACGACTCGCTTGGCCACGATGCCGGGGATGAGGTGCTCCTACAAACGGCGAAGCGGGTTGAGGCTTGCGTACGGCCCGACGATCTGGTTGGACGGCTGGGTGGCGACGACTTCGCCATCTTGCTTGCGGGTGTTGGAGAGCTGGCGGGAGCCACGGCGGTGGCTCGACGGCTGTTGGAATCCATGCTTACACCGGTTGAGATCGGAAACCGGGGTATTCGAGCTTCGGTCAGCATTGGAATCGCCCTCGACAACGAGGGCTCGGTCGGCCTGCAAAAGTTGATGAGGAACGCTGACGTGGCCGCCCAACTGGCCAAGACCAGAGGAAAGTCCCGCTACGAGGTTTTCGAGACCGACACCCACCAGGACGCAGTGGAGAGGCTCGAACTGCGGTCCGAACTGCAGCGAGCCGTCGACGGCGACGAGTTCTTCGCCGAGTACCAGCCAATCTTTGATCTGGATACCGGGCGCCCGGTACTGATGGAGTGTCTCGTTCGTTGGCAACACCCGGAGAAGGGGCGGATCACCCCGGACGATTTCATTCCGCTGGCGGAAGAGACGGGACTAATTGTCCCCTTGGGCCGAAAGCTACTTGAACGGGCGTGCGGCGAGGCAGTGTCATGGCGATCCATTGACGGTTACGAAGACGTTGGCCTGACATTCAACCTTTCGAGCCGTCAACTGGGCGATGAGGCCCTGGTAGAGGCCGTCTCTGAGGCTCTGGAGGAGTCTGGACTGCCACCGGAACTATTGGTTCTTGAGGTAACGGAGTCCATGCTTTCGTCGCACTCCGAGGTGGCCGAGACGATTCTCAGCGGCCTGGCCGATGTCGGCGCCAAGCTTGCCATCGACGACTTTGGCACCGGGTACTCGTCCCTCAGCTACCTGCGAGAATTTCCGGTTGACTCGATCAAAATCGACCGAACGTTCATTAGCGACTTGCATCGCTCGTCTACCTCTAGTGGCCTGGTTGAAGCCGTGGTGAATCTGGCCGATGCGCTTGGCGCCGAGGCGGTTGCCGAAGGTATCGAGTTCCCGGAACAAGTGGCCGTACTGCGAAACCTTGGTTGCAGCCGAGGTCAGGGCTTCTTCTTCAGCCGCCCCCTCGGGAGCGAAGAGCTTCAGGAGTTCTGTCGGGCCAACTCACATGTTGCCATCCCTGACAGCCAGACCGACATGGCTCGCCAGGACTCGCCTGCGGGGCTCGGCGCCGGAACAACACCACCGGTTCCCCGACCTCCTGCTCCTCGCTCGTCGCCGCCTCCACCACCGCGGACAGAGACGTCGAATGGTTCGAGTGGCCGATCAGAAAGAGCCAACGTTCCCGCCCCGCCACCTCCAGTGCCGTCGCACGTCGTGGCGGATCTCACCGACGGAGCCGATTGGGTCTCGGGACTGGGGCCCTCGACGCCTCCGGGGCCACCGCCCCCGCCACCTGGGGCCCCTGGGTTGGCTCCGCTTGGAACTCCGCCAGCGCCGCCGTCCACCCCAGCTGGCATCAGAACTCCACCGTCATCAAGTCCGAGCTTGCCCCCGCCGCCTCCACCGGCGCCTGTGGCCCCGGTGTCACAACCTTCAGCAGAATCCGACAACGGGTCGCAGTTGTCGCCTCCTCCTCCTCCTCCTCCTCCTGGCCCACCTCCTGCTCCCCCTTCGGGGACCGATGGTGTGGGCCCGGCGGGGCCAGACAGCCGCCATCCGTCGATGCAGTCAAAGCGACGATCAGTGGGCGCCGAGCCGCCGAGCTCATTTCAGGCGGACGCCCTCACAGGGCTGTCGGCGCTGACTGAGATCGCCGGGGAAATCGATGAGTTGGTTGATGGCCTTCGGTTGCCGGTGATGACGAAGTCAGGCTGGTTGCGGCTTTGGTCGAAGTCGTTCACCGACTGGATTCCTCTGACGGTGACAGTCCGAGATAGTAGTGGTGACCTAGTCGGGTTTGCGCCGCTGGCGACGAAGCCGGATGGCGTTGAGACCAGCGTCGTGGCCGCAGGTCACGGTGTTTCCTTCTTCACCGGTCTTCCGGTGGTGGGAGCGGCGGCCGTACAAGCCTTGGCTTCGGCTGTCTCAGAGGCTGTTCACTCGCTACCCGGAACCTGGAACTTGACTATTGAGCAGCTGGCCGAACATGACTTGGTCGCCCAAGTATTGGCCGAGAAGTTTGCCTACGGGCGCTTGGTGCCTGAGCGTCGAGTCCCGCGACTGGTGTTCTCGACTGCTCACTCCGTGGAGGACGTCATCGGCGATACCAATAGCGAGACATTGACTACTGCTCGGGCTGACCTCAAAGAGTCTGAGATAGCCACCTATGTCGGGTTCGACAGAGGCTCGAGTATCTCGTCTCATCTCATTGATGAAATCGAGGTTCTGCGTCGCAGCCGAGATCAGGAGTTGAATCGGGCTTCGGATCTAGACAACGACGCCAAGCGGTCATTCTGGCGTGGTTTGATTGCTGGCCTTCCCGGCCAGTGGGAAGCCGAAGTGGCCACAGTTCGCCTCGATGGCCAACTAGCCGCCTACACCGCCGCCATTCTTGACCGAGACACGTACCGGATCTTTGATGGGCAGATAGAGACCGAATGGGAGCGCTTCCGCCCAGGCAAGCTTGTGGAGGCCGCTGCCTTGCGCCGGGCTCTTACCGACGATCGGTTCGCCGCCGTGGATTGGATGTCGCGTTCGGGCGCCGGTGATCTTCTGGCATCCAACATGGCCGACGGTCGTCAACGCCTGTTGGCCAGTTCGTCCGGCAAGCTCACCACTCACGATGTGGAGCAGGACCCGCCGACCAGTGACTGAGGCGGTCTAGGCTGATTCTGTTGCAGCCCGGCGTTGGAACAACATCCGGGCGGAGGAGCAGGCTGATGACTAGCAGGTCGGAAGAAAACCTGGATCTGGTTCGCCGACAGTTCGGGGCGAACGCTGAAGCCTACGGCACAAGTGTGGTGCACGCCCGAGGGGCCAGTCTGAGTCGCCTGGTGGACGTACTCGATCTTGACATGTCGTGGTCGGTGCTGGACATCGCCACCGGCGGAGGGTCGGTTGCACTGGCCTGTGCGCCCCACGTCAAATCGGTGACGGCTAGTGACGCTACCCCGGAAATGCTCGACGTCGTCAAGCGGCGAGCGGCAGACGACGGCATCACCAATCTTCAAGTCGAAGTGGCGGACGCCCATGATCTCCCGTTCGCCGATTCCAGCTGGGATCTCGTGACGTGCCGGATCGCGCCACACCACTTCCACAACCCCGGACAGTTCGTTGCCGAAGTGGCCCGCGTCCTGCGTCCTGGTGGTCTGTTTGGTCTGGTCGACAACGTGGTGCCCGACGACGAAGCCGTCGCCAGTTTTGCCAACGACTGGGAGCGCAAGCGTGATCCGAGCCACGCCCGCTGTTTGTCGGTCAACGAATGGCTCCAGCTACTGGTGACTAGCGGCTTCGACCTCGAACATCGAGAACTCCTCTCTAAGGAAATGGGGTTCTCTTGGTGGTGCGACAACATGAGCGTCCCACCAGAGACCCGCTCAGAACTGCTGAACGAGCTGCATGGCGCAGATCAGCAGGTTCGCTCGTTCCTCCGTCCACTCTTCGGTGAGCCGATTGATCAAGACACAACAGTATTCCACCTGACCGAGGTCGTCCTGGTGGCTCGTACTAGTGGCTAGCCGAGGCTAGCGGCCCGCTTGGGTGCGCCGGCCATCTGGATGGCTATCAGCGCAGCCAAGCTGTAGACGAGGAACCCCACGCCAAACGGTGTGACCGAGTCGTCGATGAACTGATCGGTGAGACCCGATAGCAGGGCGCTGGCGATGAATACGATGGCCCCGGTCACCGACGACGCTATGCCTGCGATCGAACCCATTGGCTCCATGGCCAACGTTGTGGTGATGGGGGAGAAGGCGGCGTTCAGCAAGGTAAGTGTCGAGGCCATGGCGAACCAGACAAAGAAGTCGGGCCTGCCGCCGAAGAGTACCGAGACGGCGACGTAGCCAACGGATGCCACGGTTGCCAAAGCAGCGGCTCTCCACACCACCCAGTACGCCGTCTGCCGTTTGACCAGACGTTCGGCCATAATGATGGCGGCGGCCATGAGGGCGGCGTTCACCGCGAACAGAGCGGCGAATTGACCCGGGCGATTGTAGATGTCGTTGATTATCCGCGGTGAGCTTCCAAGCCACGGGAAGAACGCGGCGTAGGCGAACGTCGTGCCCAAGGTGTAGGCAACAGTTACCCGGTTGGTCATCACCGTTCGCGTGTTGCCGATGATGCGCCGAACGTGAACCGGTTGACGCAGATCGGGATTCAGCGTTTCGTTCATCCGGTTCAACCACAAAGCGGCGACAAGCCCAATAAGAACGGCAACTCCTGTTGTCCAGCGCCAGCTCGTTAAGGTCAAGATGACCTCGCCCAGAGCGGGCGCCATGATCGGCACGATAAGGAAAACGGCCGAGATCAGAGACATGATGCGAGCCATCTCGTCTCCGGCGTAGCAGTCCCTAACGATGGCCAAGCCAATGACACGGGGCCCGGCCGCAGCCAGGCCCCATAAGACTCGTCCAGCCAGAAACACGGTGAACGACCCGGCGAGACTGGAAACACCTGCGCCCAGGATAAATAGCCCGAGCGATACCCACAGGACCGGTTTGCGCCCGTAAGCATCGGCTAGCGGACCCCAGATGAGCATGCCGAGGCCTAAGGCGCCCAGAAACATGGTGATTGACAGCGACGCCGAACCATCAGCCAACCCGAAGGTCTCCGACATTTCATCGAAGGCCGGAAGGATGGTGTCGATCGAAATGGCGATAGTGGCTGAGATCAGCGAACTCAAAACCACGAACTCGGTCTTGCCCAGCCCGTGAACCGGGAGGGTCGAATCGGCCCCTAATGGGGATTCGGATTCACTCGTGGCTTTCCGCACTGGCAAACCCTACCGGAGTCACCGCCAGCCGGTTGAAGAGTTACTTGGGCTGGAGGCCCTGAGCAAGACCTTTGGTGGTGCCCTGAGAGGCGTTCGACTTGTTCGGGGCGGTGTTCTTGCAGTCTTCTGAGGTCAACTGGCCCGGGAAGGAGGTAAGGGTCGTCTGAGGGTATGGACCGTTCTGGCGGGCAGCGTTGCTGTTGTTGTTGTTGTTGTTGTTGTTGTTGTTGTTGTTGTTGTTGTTGTTGTTGTTGTTGTTGTTGCCGGGACGATCGGCATCCTCGCACTCATTGAGCGTGGTCGTCGTGGTGGTAGTCAGCAGATTACCGTTGTTCCAGAACGAGGTTGAGGTCGATGTGGACGTTGTCGTTGTTGAACTTTGACCTTCGTCTTCGTCGTCTGTGCTGGGCGCGATCACGGGAGCCGGTGTGGTGCCAGAGGCGGTTGTAGAAGTCGTTTCGTCGATCTCCGTCGCCGATTCGCTGTTCCCGTTCTCGAGTTCAGTCTCCCCTTCGTCGTTGCTGTCGCTAACCGTATCGAGCACCGCGACTCTTGCTTCGACGCCTGCTTCGTCGAGCTCAGCCTGGGTGGCGGGGCGCCCGATGAGGCGCCTGGTGGCGTCTTCCGATTCCGAAGGTTCGATCTGAGCTACTAGTGCCGGCCGCTCAGAAGTTGGTGTAGGCGAGGCTGCCGGACTCAACTCGGTTGGAGGGTTGAAAACGGTAGCGGAGAGTTGGAGGGCGAGGACAGCAACTGCGGCTGCGGCCACGGCCAGGCTTGCCCGATATCGGTTGCGCACGCTTAGCGCCTGGGTGGCAGTGACCTTTTGGATTCGGCTCAAGTGGGTATTGGATACCTCAGGCGGTACTGGCTGACGAAATTCGGCCTGCAATCGACCGATGAGGTCGGCGTCGTCGGGGTCGAAGTCAGTCATTGGGATCCGGCCCGGGCGGTCCAGCCGTTTGTATGACCCGTCTTAGGCCGACCGGCAACTCGGTTCGAGCTCCCTGCGTGGGGGACCATGGCACGCCTCAAAGCTGCGAGCCCTCGACGTTGCAGCGCCTTAATCGCTGTTTCCGTGCGTCCGGTGATGTGGGCCACGTCTTGCAGGGAAAGATCGGCGATGAAACGTAGTCCGACGACTTCCCGCTGCTCGGCGGTGATTGTTCGGAGCGCGCGGACCAGTTCCTCGTCGATGATCATCGAGTTGAGGCTGATCGAGCTCCTGGCTGCGTCTAGTTCGACGACGTGTTCGTCATAGGCACACTCCACCGACCGTCGGGTGGCTTGACGTCGACCGTCAATCATCCTGTGGTGGGCGATCGTCATCATCCACCGGCGAAACGCGGCGCTGTCTCCCTCAAAGGACTTGAGACCTCGAATGACGGAGAGGAAGACATCGGCGGTGGCGTCTTCGGCATCGCGATTGCCGTTGGCCCTCATATAGCCCAAGACCAGCGAGGCATGACGCCTGTACAGCTCGGCAACCGCCAAACCGTCGCCGTTCTGAGCGTCTCGAATCAGAGCTGCATCGGCGTCGTCTTCGGTGTTGACTCGGCCCTCGATGTGGCCGGCGCGAGGTGTTACGGCAGCGTCAGATGACCCACCTTCTATAACGGTGGGTTGCCACGGCATCGGAGTGCCGTCAACCTTTGATCCCTCGTTGTCGTCGCCTGACCAGAGAGCGTTCACTCGTAGTCTCCTCATCACCCTCACCCAGGGTAGAACACATCATCCCGATCGGAGGAGAGCGGCTCTCCCAAGAAAAGGCAAAGATTCCACGATCGGACGGTCGAATGTGACCGGAAGACGTTTTCTCACAAAAAGCCTGTTCAGGGGGTATCGCCAGACCCATGATCATCGTTTACCAAGCTAGGTACACACGCCACACCCAGTGTGGACATGAGTCCTAAGGAAGGTGACCGACCGTCTACCCTCCGGCCGTGGATTTGAACTGAACGTTACCGGTGCGCTCGCCTAGGCGAGCACCCGCCCTACCTACTTCGTTCGGAACGAGCCTGGCCGCTGGTTGCGATACCCCACGACGGATGCGTACCTAAAATCTGAAGCCGATTGCGGGACTTGAGCCTCAAGGAGTTCCGCAGTCGGCTTCTGTCATTCCGCCAGAGGTAGCTGACGGCTTCGGCGAGGGCGGCTGGTCTGGCACACTGGATTGGCACAATGGATTGGTGTCGACAGCATCACATCCCAGGCGATTCGCTGCGGGGGAAGATCCGCTTGAAGTTTCACGCCATCTGCGTCGTTTCGGTTACGCCATCGTGGAAGACGTTGCGTCGCCTGCACAGATGGATCGGCTGCAGTCTGAGGCCAGCCCGTATATTGAAGCGTCGGCATCGGGTCGCGATCGCTATGACGGACTTTTCACCCGTCGAACCGGTGCCTTGATTGCCCGGTGTCCGACGGCCAGAGAACTGGTTGTAGATCCGCTGGTTCTCGGTGTCTGCGCCGATTTTCTCGGTCACGCGACCACCTTTCAGTTGCACCTGACACAGGTCATTTCCATCGAGCCGGGCGAGACCGAGCAGAAGCTTCATCGCGATCAAATGGCCTTTGACTTCTACCCCTTTCCGGCCGAGTATCACGTTCAGTGCAACACGATGTGGGCCATGACCGACTTCACGGTTGAGAACGGGGCCACTCGAATCTGCGCGGGAACGTCAACCATGAGCGACGACGATGCCGAGGTAATCGAGCCCTTCCAAGCGGAGATGAAGCGGGGAAGTATCTTGTTCTATGACGGCAAGGTCCTCCATGGCGGTGGCGCCAATCGAAGTTCGATGACCCGCCGGGGTGTCAACATCACATACGCGGTCGGCTGGGTGAGGCAAGAAGAAAACCAGTATCTGGCCTGCCCACCGGAAGTGGCGCGGAGCTTGGACGATGACCTTTTGAAGCTGATGGGCTATGGCCAGGGTGCGTTCGCTCTTGGCTATGTCGGTGACCAACAGGATGCGTTGGCTGCGCTGCGTGGCACCGGCGACAAGGTCAACGTTGTGAGTGACTTCGTCGACAGCAACGACTCGTTCCGTTCGTTTGTGGACGAGTTGTAGCCATTCGGCGGGTTGGGGGTTTCTCCGATGGCGAAGGGCGTCGTTTACACCCGATGGCCGTCTTCAACGCCGGGACCTCCGATTGGGTGTACGGGTTGGATAGCGATCCGGTGGTGCAGCGAGTGACGGCTAACGTCCTATCGTTTGGGCGTCCGGGGCCGCGGGGTTTGTCGTGGGGGGACGGCCGATTACCTGCTCGGCTTCGAACAGGTCACCGTGGCGCTTTCGGAAGAGTTCGCCGGTCTCCAGGGCGAACTCCAACGACAGGTGGTGCCGGTCATAGCTCATGGGCACACCGTCGATGGATTGGCTGCGACAGGTCGAGGGGTGATTTCGGTCGGTGCAGAGCAGATTGACCCGATCGATGAACCTATCGGTCAGCGCGATTACTTCTTCGAAGAGGGGTTGGCCGGACGGGTCGGCTTCGAAGTAGGTGATGTTGACGGGGTCAACGCACGAAGCTGATTCCCCGGTTTCGTTGATAAGCCTGGCACAGTCCACTTCGGTGTTGATGTAGCCGCCGAGCGTTACCACTGTCAGCTCCGGATTGGCGGCTTTCAGTGAGGTGATGAGACCGACGAGCTTGTCTTTGTTGGGGGCGAACGGCCGGTTGGCGGCGTAGATCACCACGTCGAAGTCGCCGATGGTTTGAGTTAGGTTGTCGAGCCGCCGCTGACAGTCTTCGGCGGTTGAGCGCCATGTGCCAGAGTCCAGAGCGAGGTCGTCACATTGGTTGGTCGATCCGAACGACACCAGGTTGACATCGGATCGTTCGCGGTGAGCGCCGACGACGAAGTTGTAGCCGTCAGGCTCGTGTGAGTTGCCGAGGACTAGAACCTGCGTCTCGGCGTTGGATTTGCAGACATCCCGGGACAGGTTTCGGATGTTGCACCCTGAACGCACCAGGCGGAAGCGGTCGTCGCGTCCGGTTTCGATGGCTTGCACCGACAGTGTTGTGTCGGCCTGGCGCCACGCCCAGCCGTCCCCCAGTGCAGGGTGGCTCAAGACAACGGCGATGACGCCTGCCGTCCCGAGAATCATGGGGACACGCTGGCTTGTTGCTCCTGTTGGCCGAGGCGCCGTCGCTCCGTCGCGACCGGATCGAACGTAGAAGCGCCGCTCGACAAGATGATGCAAGATGACGGCTGACACCACGGTCGCAGCCAGCAGTGCGGCCCGCTCCGGTCCGGTCAGCTCGAGACCAGAACGGTACCGGTACAAGGCAATTATCGGCCAGTGGGTCAGGTACAACGAGTACGAAAGGCGCCCAAGCCACAGCATCAGGCGGTTACCGAGCAGCACGGAGGAGAATGAACCGCCACCGTTCACCCCACCGACGAGTACGGCTGCTGTCGCCAGGGTGGGTAGCAGTGAGCGCCAGCCGGGGTATGGGGTTTCCGGGCCCAACGTCAATGTGGCGACAAGGACGATTGCTACGATGCCGCCTAGTTGGGTGACCTCGCGTGTCGACCTCGTCGGAAGCCAGCGGCTCACCCGTGGCGCGGAGGCCATAGCTGCCAAGGCGCCAAGAGAGAACTGGAAGATGCGGGCTGGTAGAAGAAAGAAGGCGGCGCTTTGGTCGACGCGGAACAACAGCAGAGCCCCGGCGGCTCCGACAACCGTAATCAAACTGAGCGCCGGTCGGACAGCGGTCGGACGTCGTCGGTGGATCAATAGGAGTAGGGCCGGCCACGCCAGATAGAACTGCTCCTCAATTCCCAGCGACCAGGTGTGAAGCAGGGGTTTCAGCTCTCCGGAGGCATCCCAATATCCGGCCTGGCTGTAGAACAAGACGTTGGACAGCGAGAGGACGGCGGCCACCACGGTCTCAGCGAACAGCGAGAAGTCGCGGGGATCCATGAGGAAGGCGGATGTGACCGTCGTCGCGACGATGGTGGCCAGCAGCGGTGGCATTAGCCGAACGATGCGTCGGCTGTAGAAGCCGAGGAGCGTGAACTGTCCGGACTCGATCTGTCGCCAAACGATGGCGGTTATTAGATATCCGGACAGCACAAAGAACATGTCGACGCCGATGTAGCCGCCCGAGAACACTTCGATGTCGAGGTGGAACAACAGCACTAAGGCAACGGCCACAGCTCGGAGCCCGTCGATGTCGGGGCGGTAGTTCACGGGTTGTTGTCTCGCCGACGTGTGGGATGAGGTTCGGCGTCAATCAGGAAGTCCCCGAGAATGGCGGCTGACTGTTTCCGGTCGGCGGCAGTTGGTGCTTCGCCATAGCGCGAATAGTCGTCGTTGAAGAGCTGATCTCGGCCGAACCATCGTCGGGCTACTCGGGTATTGGATTCGGCGAAGCGTTCGGTGAATTCGAGAGCCTGCTGACGTGATGGCAGAAGTCCAGTTCCGCCGTGGTGCCGCTCGAGGTGGGCCACAAAGTCTTTCTGTAGACGGGATTGTTGGCCGGGCTGTTCTTGGAACACTCGGTTGAAGGCGGCCAGCGCCAGTTGAGCCTCAGAGCTCAGAGAGGTGTTTGACGGTTGTTCGGAAGAAGCCATGGGGATCGTCACGTTGAGCAGGGCGAAAAAGTCGTCCCTGACATCGCCGCCGACCAGGTGGTCCGGGTGGTAGACACGGGGCTGTATCGTCTCTTCGCCGAACACCGACGACCAGCGATCGAGCAGTCCTTCGAAGTCGAGAAGGTGACCGTTGATGTTGCGGCGGAGTGGCGGGAGTAGCGGCCGGTCGGCCAGGCCCGCTCGCAGCGCCGTTGAGTGGCGACTGATCACCAGTTCGTCTTGGCGCCGGAGGTAGCAAACGATCTGGTATGAGTCCACTGCCGGGTCGAGGAACGCCTTTAGCTGAGCTACCGACTCTTTTGACTTGAGCTTGGAGTGGAAGTGCTCAGTAGAGATGACGCATCGCTCGGCGTATTGACGGGCTTGGAACAACTCGCTCTGCAGCTCGTTGACGCTGGTTGCCAGATCCCGGGTTGTGGGGCCTCTACCGCCGGTTGACTCGGTGTCGTTGGTCAGCGTCCGCCGGGCTGCCTTGGCCAGCCATGTCAGGTTGGCGTTTCGAGGGTTGACGGCAACAAACAGACGGCTTTCACTTAACAGGCTGTGGCGGTTGTTGAACAAGCAGACTTGGAGCGAGGTGGATCCAGTCTTTTCGGCTCCGATGTGCAGAACGCACTTCATCTTGGTCCAGTTATGCCGGTTCGAGTGAGCTCGGTTCAAGCCCGGTTTGGGTCACAGCGGTTTGGCTGACGGACGGGCCGAGGAGTAACTTTGCTACGAGGGGTCGTACTGCGTCAATCGAGTAGTACTGGCGAACAAACTGTGTGCCGTGGCTTGAGCGGTGTTCCCAGGACTGACGATCGGTGACCAAGTCGACGATGGCGGTGGCAACAGCTTCTCTGGTCTCGTCGACGGCGACAATGGCCGGGGTTGTCGGCACCCCTTCAACTGCGGCGGCGGTGGCAACCACGGGAACGCCGTAGCCCAGACTGGTGGCGACCTTGCCTTTGAGGCCGGCTCCGTATCGCAGGGGGGCGACGCTGACCAGCGTGCTTTTGAACACGGGCTCCAGGTTTTCGACGTAGCCGTAAATTTCGACGTCGTCGGCTTGGACCCGAAGGTGGTCGGGTAGGTCACCGCCGATAACCCGAAGGGGGATAGGTGGCAGTCCACGGTTTTTGCAGACGCGACGGACTTCAGGCCAGATGTCGTCGAGTAGCCAGGTGATGGCGTCGATGTTGGGCGGATGTCGGAACCCGCCGATGAAGACTACGCCGTCTCGGGCGTCGTACCCGGGAACCGGGCCATCTCTGGTCTGCCGAATCAGGGGGATGACTTCGACATTGTCTCGACCCATGTCGGCCAGCAGCTCTTTTTCAAACTGGCTGAGCACGATGGTGGTGTCCACCAGGTCGATGACGCGAAGTTCGGCTTCCTCGAATTGCTCGGCTTGTTTGCGTAGGTCGCGATCGTTCCGTAGCTCTGCTTCACGCCGCAAGCGGAGGAAGTGAAGGTCGACGGTGTAGAAGATGGTGTTGGCCGATGGGCAGGCGGCGAGCACTTTGTGAACTGCGTCTTTGGCCACTGTCGCCCGAGACAAGATGACCGTGTCGAAGCGATCGTTGTGGTCATTGAGGTAGGCGTCGAGGGACGAGTAGTGGGGTTCGGTGGCCACTGAGACTCCCAGTCGTTGAAGCGCCTGGACATCTGACGTAGCTGCTCCAAAGCCGTGTACCGGGACGTAGTGGACCCGGAGCCCGAGCTGGCTGAGAATGTGAATCAGGTTGAACATGTCGATTGAGCCGGAGTCCCGGTCCGGGGTGGGGACTTCGGCGTTGACGATCAGAACATGTCCGGTTGCCATGCGGTCAGCGGCTTCGGGCAGCGACAGGCTTCCCGTGAAGTGGTGGGCGACCAATTCGTCATGCCATTTGGCCAGGAACTTGTCTCTATTGATCTGCTGATACCGCTTAACTCCGGAGGTGACGTCGGTGCCACAGGAAACGCCCTCGTGATGAGTGGCCACTGAGCTCGGTTGGTAGAGAACGCGGCGGCCGTCGTCTCGGACTTTGAAGCAGAGGTCGGTGTCTTCGTAGTAGGCGGGGGCGAACTGTTCGTCGAATCGCCCGAGTTCGTCGAAGTATGCCCGTTCAATGGCGACTGAGGCGGCCGAGCAGTAGTCGACGTCCCGCAGGTAGTTGTATCTGGGGTGGTCGGCTGGATCGTTCTTGCCGTAGTTCCAGCCTGATGCATCTTGGAAGACAACGCCCCCGGCTTCTTGAAGATGTCCGCCCGGGTAGACCAACTTTGACCCGACAAGACCGACGTTGTCGTGGACGCTGAATGTGTCCAGCAACTCGTCAAGCCATCGCGGTTCGACGGTGGCGTCGCTGTTCACCAGTACGAGAAATCGGCCTCTGGCGTGATCGCTGGATCGATTGCAGGTTCGTAGGAAGCCAAGGTTGGTGTCGTTACGGATGTATCTGACACCTCGAATCTTGGCGAGGAGCGTGGCAGCCGACTCGGTAGAGCAGTCATCCATCACGATGACTTCGAACCGGTATCGGGTGTCGAGGCTGGCCAGCGACTCAATGCAGGCCACCGTGTAGTCAATCTGGTTGTAGACGGGAATGACGATTGACGCGTCCACGTCGATGTGGGTTGGGAACGACAGCGAGTTGCATATGGATTCAAGCTCATGATGCCGTGGACGGCTAACCGACAGGTCGTGACCGATGTCGATTAGTAGGCTTCCACTGACCGTTGTCGCCGGTCGCCCTTCGTGGCGGCCGTGCAGCAGGTAGTGAACAAGTGGGTTCATCCCGGCGGCCACAACGTCAGGGCTGGCGTCGAGGTAGGCCTGCGAGTCGAATTGTCTCGATGCCGCTCTGCCTTCGATCCCACCCTGAGCCCAGTAGTGGTGAAGTGGGTTTACAGCGTGGCGGGTTAGGTCAGGGTTGTCGTCGAGGTAGGCGTCTGGATCGAACAAACCCGATTCGGCGATGAGTCGCAGTTGCTCATTGTTCGAGTTGTCCACCGGCAACGATGATGTTCTTGGTGATGGCGATTCGGCTAGCCGCGAAAGACGGTTTTGGAGAGGGCTGCGTCGTGTCGCTCGATTCTTCGGTGGCTGATGCTCGGTCGCGTCGAGTAGCGCCAACGCTCGGGTTACGTTCAGCTGATGTTCGATTTTGGCCAGCTTGGACTCGGATTGTCGGAGTCGTTCCAACTCGGCGCGACGAGTGGACTCGATGTCGGCCAGGGTGGCGTCCTGCCAGCGAATTCGTCTTGCCATCCGGCGAAGGGTCGCCTCGTGTTCGTTGATTTCGCCGGTAGGGGTGTGGCTTGAGCGCCGGCTTTGCGGTTGGCCAGGGTCGCGGCGCGCGCTGAAGGCATCAAATCGCTCATTGAAGAGATCCGCTGAGAGGCGGTACAACATCGAATCGAGATGGTTCCGCTGGGCCAGCTCGTCGAAGAGACTCCGACCGAGTTCGTCGAACATCTGCTTGTGGATGTGCTCGGGCGCATTCGCCTCCTGGGTGATGTTGTCGTGTCGCGCCTCGAGCTGGTGCGAGGAGGTTCCCAGGAAAGCGGCGAGTCGACGGTTGATCATCTCAATGCTGTCGCTGTACCGATCGACCAGCCCGAATCCGGCCAAACCGTCGAGGAAGTCCAGCGCCATGTCGACGTGTTGAAGCGAAGTCTTGTCTCCGGCGCCTGGGAGATGGGCGGCGATGTGGGTGGTCTGATAGTTGGCGATGACGCTCGGCCCGGGCCGGGCCAGCTTGGCGCGAACATACTCGGCGAAGGTACCTTTTGGTTTGTTGAGACCCAGTTGTTTCTGCCATTCGAACAGGTAGGCCGATCGTGCCCGGACTAGCGGTTCACGGACCAAGAGGATCGGGAAAAGGGCATAGTCGCCCTGAGGCAGTGGGGGCCGGAGTTGGTGCGAGGTTAGTGCCCGAAGATCCGGGCGTTTGTCGATGAACGCTTCGGCCTCTTCGGCCTGCAAGATTCCCCCGGGGCTCCCGGTCTCCAGCTGATACAGCGTGTCACCGAACAGCTGTCGAAGTGCACGTTCGACCGAGGTCCCGGCGTTCTTGAACAGGTGGTAGTGGACGACAATCTTGCGAGACGGCGACATGGATCCTCGTGAGTGACAAACGCTGTTGGAGGTGAAGCCGGAAGCGCTTGGCATCGATTGCGGCGGCGGGGTAGTGGCGCGAAGTCTAGCAGCGGAAGCGATGCTCAAGTTGTGGGCGATGAGTGGGAGAAGTGCCCTTTTAGATATCCATGCTCGATGTCGTCGGCTCTACGTCGATGCCGGTTCTCGGACTGCGGGCGAGCTGCTCCAAGTCGATCAGGATGGGCGAGATCGAGTTGACGTAGTCTGCTATCCCGTCTTCTAAACAGATCTCGGGCGACCATCGGAGCTCGGCCCTGGCACGATCGATCGATAGAGCATTGTGGCGAACGTCGCAATCGCGTTCGGATCGCCGTTCAACCTCAACACTGGTGCCGGTCATCCGTTCAATCAGCTTGAGAACGGTGTTGAGCTCAGTGGAATGTCCACTTCCGATGTTCATGGTATGAAACTTGCCGCGGTAGCCAATGGCGAGGGCGAAGGCCCGAGCCACGTCATGGACGTGAACGAAATCCCGCGTGGCTGACCCGTCTCCCCAGATTGTAATCGGGGTGCCGGACAGGGTGCGTTCGACGGCTACGGCGACAAGGCCGTGGGGGCGCGATGTGTATTGCCCGGGCCCGTACGGGTTGGAGATGCGGAGAGACAAGGTTGCGAGGTCGGTGGTCAGGCCAAGAACCCGGAGATAGTGCTCAATCGCCAACTTGGAAGCGCCGTAGGCGTTTATCGGCTGTGGAACAGTGGTCTCGTCGAGTAGTCGTCGGGTGCTGTCGCCGTACACCGTGCCGCCTGATGACGCGAAAATAAGTTGTTGAACATCGAAGCCGACGCACCGTTCGGCTAGTCGCACCGTCTCGGCGACATGTTGGTTGATTTCGGCGACGAGGTCGGCGTTTGAGGTCGCAGGGAGACTGCTGGCGGCGAGGGCGATGACGACATCAGCTCGTTCAAGTTCGCTGTCGACCTGGGTCTCGTCTGACATGTCGGCAGCGATATGAGTTACCTGGGAGGTGGACACATGCCTGCGACGAGCCAACGAGCGGACAGAGTGTCCGCGTTGCGCCAACTCGGTGCAGACATGTTTGCCGACGAAGCCAGTCCCGCCGACGACAAGTACCGACGCTTTGCCCGGCGATTCAGTCAGGGTCATTGCTGGCTTACCGATTCGAGGTTGCCGGGCTCGGCGACCTGTCTTTTGTGCCGTCGCCCTCGCTTAGGTCGACAACGGTTCCCCGAGTTGACAGCCGAGAGATTTCCCGCTCGTAGAGCTCTAGATATCGCTTGGCGTTCTGGGTGATGTCGTAAGACGGCGCTTGGGCTCTTGCTCCGTCGACAAGGCGCCGGTAGATCTCCGGTTGCTGCACCTGCCGCATTGCCGCTTTGAGTTCATCGACGTAGGCCGCGTCGTCGTCGTGCCACTTGACGACCAGCCCGGCTTGCCAGTTCGGGCCTGAGAGCATCGATCGGATCTCGCCGGCGTCGGTTGCGATCGAGGGAGTTTCGGCTTGAATCGCTTGAATCAAGATGAGCGGGAACGACTCACCAACGAATCGTGTCGGCAGCAGGCAGCAGTCGCTCAGTCGTAGAATGCCGTGAATGTTCGCCTGGAATCCTACGAAGTGAACGGCGGGATGTTCGGTCCAGCGTTCGGCTAGTTCCTTTTGGTAGTCGCCGTCGCCAACCAGCAAGAGGTGGATGTCGTGGCCGGCCGAATTCTCATCACGAAGGCTTACGATCGCTTCGATGGCGTCTTGCCAACCCTTCTCCGGTATCGCGCGAGCGATGAGGGCAAAGACGAAGTCTTGCTCACCGATGCCGAGCTCAGTCCGGGTGGTATGCCACGGGCGATTGTCAACCGGCATGGCGTTTGGCATCTTGGTTATTTCACCTTGCAACCAGCGTCTAGTGAGGTGATGCCCAAGGTTCTTGTCCGTCGTGTGAACCCAATGAGTAACGCCCGAAGAAGCTCTGGAAATCCAATGCTCGTTGAGGTCGGTGACTTCATAGGTGCCGTGCAGGCTGGCAACATACGGTATTTGAGGTTCAGTTCTTAGGGTTTGGGCCTCATCGTCGGATGCGTGGAACAGCATCTCGACGCCGAGGTGGTGCGAGTGGATTAGATCGATGCCAGCGGCTTTCACGAACTTGTCCGGGCCTGTTGCTCGAACGTCGACCGGGCTGTAGACGGGTATTCTCGTGTCGAGCTGATCGAGCATTTCCGGTGACCTGTCGTTGAGGTCAAGGGCCAGCATGGAAACCTGCACTCCGAGCTCGCGCAGGGCGTTGGCCAAGTGCAACGGGTAGTACTCGCCGCCGCCGACCTGGAAGCCGTTGAACCCGATCAGGATGTGCAGGTCTTCTCGTTCGGTTTTCATCAGCGAGTCGAAGCTGAGATGGTTGGCCAGTTCGGCTTCGGGGGCTGTCGGGTGGTGCCGGGTGTATTGCCGAAGTAGTTGGCTGTAAAACTGCCAGGAGGTGTCTGCTGAAACGGGCCATCTGCGCCTGATTTCGGTCGCCAACATGGCGTGCTCGCGGTAGTAGTCGGGCCGGTCGAACGAGTTGGTGGAGGTATTGTCGCCGTGTTGGCGGAAGTAGCTGACGGCTTCCGGCCGATAGGCGATCTTGCCGCCGCGAGACAGCACCAAGTACAAGTACCAGTCTCCCAAGACTGAGTATTGCGAAGCCTCGGCCCACACGTCCTCGGCAACGGTTTGATTGCGGATGATGCATCCGCCGACATTGGGAATGATGTTCTTGATCGAAAACGGCCTGGCAAACCAGGAGGCGGCCGGCTGGGAGCGTGCTTGTTTCCATGCGCCGGGCTCGGTTGACTCGCGGTGGCTGTCCAATCCTCGCATTTCGTAGCCGTTCTCGTCGACGAACTGCGTTCGACCGAAACCGATTTGGACGGCGAGGTCTGTGAACGTCGGTACAAGCTCTTCCAGAAAGTCTCGTTCGGCGGTGTCGTCGCTTTCGCAGATCCAGATCAGATCACCTTTTGCCAGCTCTACGCCCTTACGCCATTGGCGAAAGACGTTTCCTGAGTTTCGATCGTTGGGCACATAGCGAAAGTTCTCGCCGCCAAGTCTGGCGACGTACGAGTTGATAAGTTCTCGACTGCCGTCGGTTGAGCAGTCGTCGAGGATGACGACCTCGACATTGTTGTATGTCTGCTCCAGGATCGAGGCGAAGCGCTCGTCCAGGAATCGGGCGTGGTTGTAGTTGGGAACTATTGCGGTGACCAGAGGTTGCTCTAATGTGAAACCATCCGAGTACTTCTTCAAAAAGTGGCGCCGGGAAAGTACCCGTGCGTCTTCGGCCACCTCGTTCGGAAGCTGTTCGGGTTCGAAACGGAAGCGAAGTGCTTCGAGGTGCGGTAGCGGCCACCGTCCCTCGTGCCGCCCGTGCCGAACGTAGTGGACGAGGGGGTTGATGCCTGCCTCGGCCACGTCGGGATTCGTGACCAGGTAGAAGCGATTTGAGAACCACGATGTGGGATCGGCTGCGGTAAACCACTCACTGTTGAGATAGTGGTGTGCCGCTTGCTCGCGGCTTGCAGCATCCGTTTGCGGGTCGTCGCCTCCCTGGAGGTAGTACTCATGATCGAGCAATCCGACCAGGATCTCGATGTCGGTTGCCATCGCCAGACTGTCGATCCCAACGGACGGCATGGCTCTAGAGTCACTCAACGGCGGATTCCTATTCGGCGGCGGAGGGCTGCGTATCTGAGCCAATCGATCAGCTTCGCACCCCAATTGGGTCCTACCATATCGGAAGTGTCAATCTTCTGTTTCGGTGTATCGGGTGTGTTCTCGTGTCGTATTTGCAACATGCAAAGATATGGATGTTGAACGATTGGCAAGGAAAGTCAGCTGGAAATTTGATCACTGCGTTCATGGTGCGACCTGTTATTCTTCTGCGTATTGAATCCTGGATGTGACGCCACTCGGGTTTTATAGTCTGGAGTCAAGCTGTGTCAATAAGTATTCCGCGTAAACGGCATGTCTGGGTACATATCGGTCCTCCAAAGACCGGGACCTCCAGCCTTCAGCACTGCCTCGCCCACAACCGGAAGGTGCTGCGAGGCCTGGGCATTCTCTATCCGGCTGTACGGCCAGACGGTGGGGTGATGTCGGAGCCCGATCCCGGAGAACCATCCGGTGTAAAGCATGACTACCTTCTGCTTTTGTGCATGAAGGACCCGTCGACAACCACAATTCACAACCGGCTCTCACGCTCGGGCCATGATGTCGGATTGGCAACCAAAAGGTGTGAGCAGTCTCTGTACGAGGAGCTTGAAGGTAGTAGTTGTGACCAGGTTCTGTTCTCTAGCGAAGCATTTGGCAATCTGCTGAAAACGAACCCTGATGAGGCGACTCGCCTGGTGGACTATGTCAAGCAATTCGCCGATCGAGTCACGTTTGTGATCTATGTGCGTCATCCGCTTCACCACGCTCGATCTCACCAGCAGCACCTGGTGAAATCCGGCTACCGATCTCTCAGTGCTGCCGACGTACCGTTCCGTTTTCCGTTCGTGGACGTCATTGAAAGGCTGGTGACGATGGTTGGTCCTGACGATGTTCAGGTACGGCGGTACGGTCGGGATTTCGATTCGGCATTTGACGTTGTCGCCGACTTCGCCGACACGGTTGGCTTCGACCACGCTCGACTGGCTCGGCCGAAGTTCCACGGCAACCGAGGTCTGTCGATGGCCTCGGCGCTCCTCATCGACTCGCTCCATCGGCAACTGGAGTTGGACGATGATCCGTCGGCTCGGTTGACCGGCGGAAGTAGGCGAAGTCCGATACCGCACAACATTGGATCGTCACCGTTTCGGTTGAGCAGCGACGTGGAATCTCAGATTTTGAAAGCCTCGAAAGGTGATCTCGAGGCGTTGGCAACGGTGTACGGAGTCTCGTTCCCTCACATAGCCGAGTCTCCGGTTGACGTCTGGGACCAGGAGACGCTCGACGACTTGAGCTGGCACATGCATCAGACGGCGCTTCGGACTTCTTCTGCGACTCGGGTGAGGCGACCGGCCCAGACGTGATGTGAAGCTGGGTGAAGGGGATTGGCTGGGTGCCGCCGCTTCAGGGCGCCTCAGGCCCGCTATATAAGCGTCAGGTCCCGGCCCCGCAGCCGTCCCAGTAGCGTTTCGTCGAGAGGTCGGTGGTGATCCCGGCCGCGAGTCACGCACGCAATATCTTGTTGAAGGTGTACTCGCTCGATGGACGTCGAGTTGCCGATGTGAAGAATGATCTCGAAGATCAGATTGGCCAGAGCTGGCCTGTCATACCAGACCGCCTCTGGTTCCTGTCGACCAGGGCCAAGCGACCACGACCAGTCTTCTATCACGTAGTGGCCGCCTGGATTTACCATGGGAAAGAGCATTTCGAACGTCGCCTTGGTCTGCTCGTAGTGGTGAGAGGCGTCGTCAACCACCAGGTCGATGCCGTTCGGAAAACAGTCCTTGGCGATCTGTAGAGTTTCAGGCTTCTCCTGGTAGCACCCATAGAACGTCTTGACGTGTTCCCGGTCGCTTCGATAGTGCTCAAGAGCCTCGATTGGCTGGGATCGGGCGTCCAGGCCAACCAGAGTTTCGGGCTTGTACATCTGGTCAAACCAAACCAGCGAGCCACCTTCGTACATCCCGACCTCCAGAATCGTCTTCGGATTCCAGGCCCCGAGCTGCTCGTAGAACGCCAGCATCGGGTCGGACTTGACCAGCACGAACCCATCGTCGCCTGAGGTGCCACGCTCGGACGGCGGGCCGAGGCGCTGCTTGAAGGTCATTTCGCCCACGGTTATGTTTCTCATCTTGAATCTTTCGTCTTGTCGCTGTTGTC
>CALKZY010000042.1 GCA_938002965.1 uncultured Acidimicrobiales bacterium
TCAGACTCGACGCTCACATTCCGTCGGGTCGGAAACAACGCCACGCTCAACAGCTGCTGCGTAGTAGATGACGTCGGGATCAAACCCGATGGCCTCGGCTTCGAACTCGATCTCCGGCCCCTCGACCTGTTGTGGGTTTGATACTCGGATTACTTCGCGACGGTCGCCGTCGTAGAGCACGTATCGGATGGCAAACTCTTCGCTCGGTTCGTGTATCTCGACACCTGTGGTCCCGACACCGGAGGTCGATGTTTGAACCTCGCACCCGGTCGGTGCGGCAACCACCACCGGCTCAGTCGTGGTGGTGGTCGTCGTTGTGGTGGTCGAGGTCGTGGTGCTGGTTGAGGTGGTGGACGACTCGGTGGTTGAGGTGGTCGTCGTCGGCCTGGTGGTCGACGCGGTCGTTGACGACGGTCCGGTCGAGACCGAACTCGCCACAGTTGAGGCAGTAGTCGCTGCGGTGGTTACCGATGCTTCAGAGGTTGAGGTGGTCTGGTCGGAAGCGTCCTGATCTTCGGATTCCTCTTCCTCGCTTCCAGCATCCGGGTCGCCGTCCTCGTCAGAAACGACCTCGACGGGGTCGACATCTGCGTTGTCCTCGCTCGGGTCGGCGTCCCGAGGTTCATCTTCACTTACTTCAGGCCCCGCCGCCTCGTCGCCTCCAGCAGAATCATCGCCAAAGAGCAGCCGGGAAAACGTTGACCGGCCCCCGTCTGTGCCTCCGCCACCGTCAGCGCTGTCAACGCCGTCGGGTGTGCTCCACGCTTCAGGCAAGAGCACAGACCCGATCTCGCTGGCTGCGCTCCCTTGCCCGCCAACAATCACCCACCCGGACAAGAAGAGTCCGCTGGCAACACCAAGGCCGACAGCCAACTCTCGCCCACGGAACAGCGCTCGCCAGCGAGCCGATGCGGCGGAAACCGTAGGCTCACCAACTTCAGCCACTTTGAACGGCCCGAGGCCATCGTCTTCAACCACTTCCGACGACGACGCTTCAGCGGCCGACGAGGCGGACGAAGCTATGCCGACAACGCCCTCAGCTACTGAGCCCCGATTCCCCCACTTTTCGCCCATAACCTTGTCCAACGTAGTCGCACCGTGTAGCGACTGTCTGGTTACCGACGCGTAGCCTCATAGGCAAATCGTCTCATAGCATCAACTGACTCAGGGCAATTGACGTAATCAACGTTGTGAGACAACACAAAGGGACCGAAACGGCTTTGGTAACCGGGGCGTCCAGAGGAATCGGAGAGTCCGTAGTGCGGTCGCTGACCGCCCGAGGAATGACGGTTCATGCCTTGGCTCTGCCCGGCGGTGACCTCGAGCGAGTGGCCACAGATACTGGCAGCCACCCTCACGGCATCGACGTTCGAGACCTCGATGCTCTGCAGGATGCCCTCGGTGACCTCAATTTCGATGTGGTCGTCAACAACGCCGGAGTGCTTCCGGCGGTAGAACCGTTCTCCGACAACGCAGCGGCCACAATCGATCTCACCTTGGACGTGAATCTTCGGGCCGCCCTCCACATCACCCGGCTGACGCTCCCGGCAATGCAGCAACGCGACCGTGGCCACATCTTCTACCTGGGGTCGATCGCCGGGCGCCTCCCAACACCGAACTCAGCGGTGTACGCCGCCAGCAAAGCGGCGTTGCACTCCTTCGCTGAAGGCCTGCGATGTGACCTGCTCGGTTCGAACATCCGGGTCACCACGTTGATGCCCGGGAGAGTCCAAACCCGACTCTACGACGACGCCCTCGGCGGCAACCAAAAGGCCGAAACAGCCCTGTACCGGGATTTCGAAGCCGTACAACCAAGCGACGTTGCCACCGTCATCAACGCCGCTCTCGACATGCCCCCGAGCGTCGACCTCACCGCCATCGAAGTGCTACCGACCAAACAAATCTTCGGGGGCAGCTCTATCGCCCACACCACAGCCACCAAGAACATTTAACAACTGTTCACCATTTCTTTCGGATTCTGTGGATGGGCGACGGCTACCTTTGAGAGGCCTCTAGATGTAAGGAATCCAAATGCGGCGGATCAGCAAGGCGCACCCTCACCTTGTATTACGCGCGGCATTGCGCCCGACATTGCCAGCGGTCCTCGGCGCCAGCGTGTTGCTGCTCTCAGCCTGTGGCCTGGTCGGTAGCGAGCAAGAAGACGCCGTGGCCGGGCTCAGCGAGGAATCTAGCTTTACCCCGGCCGAGGAGCAATCGTCACTGCCGGACGCTGCCACCGCAGACCTTGAGCCGCAGAGCGAAACGACCGTAGGCGTTCTCCGCGTTGCCGTCCCGGCCGAAGAGTCAGGCGCTGATACCTCGCCTTCCGAGCCCGAGCCCGACACCGACTCATCCACCTCGTCGAGCACACCATCGACCGCCGCCGACCAGCCCCCCGAGTCAAGCTCGACAACAGCAGCTGCAGCGACCCCCACGACGTTGGCCACAACACCATCCACCGCCATATCTACCACCACCGCCACCACGCTGGCACCAACCACATCGGCTGCACCCACCACATCGACTGCACCCACCACAGCGGCTCCCACCACGCAGTCGACAACCACCACAGCGAAGCCGACCAACCCTGGATCCGGCTTGAGGTATAAAGGCATCCTGGCGGCCGGCGACAACGAGATCACCGCCTTCGATAACGCCCGCAAGACGATCAAAGGCATGTTCACCGCTGACGGTGTGCAGGCCGCCAACCTCATCGAATTGTCTCGACAATCCAGCGAGCAAACCAACGGGGTACGGGCAACATCAGTAGCCGGCATCGAACAGGCCATGGCCGACCTCAACGTCGGCGACGGTGACGCCTGCATCGTGTTCCTCACCTCGCACGGCAACCGCCAGACGTGGTTCGTTCGCGGTACAAGCGGACTGACGCCAGACAAGCTCGACCAAATCCTCGATGCCTCGTGCGGCAATCGGCCGACAGTGGCCTTGGTTTCCGCCTGCTACTCCGGAATCTTCATCGGCCCGCTGGCCCAGTCGAACCGGGTTGTCCTTACCGCTGCCAGCGCCACCAACACCTCGTTCGGCTGTTCACCCGAAGCCACGTACACCTACTGGGACGGCTGCCTGATCACCCACTTCGCCCAGGCGTCCACCTGGGAAGACCTGTACCGACGGGTCACCGGATGCATCGAGGGCAAAGAGGCTGCAGCCGGGGTCACCCCGTCTCGACCTCAAGCCCACTTCGGTTCCGACGTGGCCAACTTGCCAATTCTGAATCGGTAGCACCGAAGCGCTACCGTCGGAAGGGTGACGATCGAAGCAGCCCCTTCCTGGTCCGACGAGGTCTACCAGCAGCTCAAGAAGCTGAACGTCGGACACGTCGGCTACGTGCCCGATGCCGGACTCAGCTCGCTGCTCCAACTACTTGGCGACGACCCCGACATCGCCTCGACCATGTTGACCGCCGAGGAGGAAGGCATCCCCGTCGCCACCGGCGCCTGGCTGGGGGGTATGCGATCAGTAGTCATGCTGCAATCGTCCGGCGTTGGCAACTGCATCAACATGTTGTCACTGCCGGTACAAACCCGTTCACCGTTACTGATGATCGTTACCATGCGCGGCGAGTGGGCCGAGTTCAACCCGTGGCAGGTACCAATGAGTCAGGCCACCGAACCTTCACTGCGGGCTATAGGCGTCCAAGTCTTCCGGGCGAGTGAGCCCTCGGAAGTGGCGCCTACCGTGGCCCAAGCCGGAGCCATGGCCTACGAAGCCGACCAGCAGGTGGCCGTCCTCATCAGCCAGCAGATCCTCGGGGAGAAGGTCTGGTGATCGAAGACAAGACGCAACCTGTGGTGAACCGACGCTCGACGTTGAACCGACGAGCGGCGGTGGACAAGCTCCTCCACGACAACCCAGAAGCCTTGATCGTCACCGGACTCGGCTCCCCCACCTACGACGTGCATGCCGCCGGAGACCGCGACGCCAACTACTACCTGTGGGGGGCCATGGGCGGTGCCGCCCTGGTCGGTCTCGGAGTTGCGCTAGCTCAACCCGCCCGCCACGTCATGGTGATCACCGGTGACGGTGAGCAGCTGATGGCCATGGGCTCATTGGCCACCATCGCTGTGGCCGCCCCTTCGAACCTTGAGATCGTCGTGGTAGACAACGAGCACTACGGCGAAACCGGAATGCAGGCCAGCCACACCGCGCATGGCCTCGACCTGGCGGAAGTTGCCGCTGCCTGCGGATTCGTTGACACCGCCGTCCTACATTCACTGGCCGAAGTCGATGCGCTGGTCGATCGCCGCCGAGAGGTCGAAGGAAACGGTCCCCGCCTCTACGTGCTTAAAGTGCAGGCCGACAGTCCTCCACGGTCCATGCCGCCCAGAGACGGGGTGCACATCAAGAACCGCTTCCGGGCTCACCTCGGGCTGCGCCCGAACTAGGTGAAACTCCCCAGGCCAGCTTCGAGGTGTGACCGGAACTACACCTTCGAATGGTTTCTGCCGACATAGCCTGTAGACCGCGCCCGTTTCACCGTGGGTGAAGTTTCAACCCCACGAAGTAAAAGGCTGCAATGACAACGTCTCAGACCACGGCGGATTCGCCCGCCAGCGCGCTCCTGCGCCGATTCGACCGAGCCCAGTGGCTGGCGGATCCCAAGGCCAATCTTCTTTCCGGCCTGGTCGTCGCCCTGGCCCTCATTCCCGAGGCCATCTCCTTCTCCATCATCGCCGGCGTCGACCCCAAAGTCGGACTGTACGCCTCGTTCTCGATCGCCATATTGATCTCTTTCACCGGTGGACGTCCGGGCATGATCTCAGCTGCTACCGGAGCGATGGCGCTGGTCGTAGTTTCGCTGGTGGCCGAGCACGGCATCGGCTTTCTGTTCGCCGCCACCATCTTGGCCGGGATCCTTCAAGTGGCCCTTGGCTGGCTTGGTGTTGGCGAACTCATGCGTTTCATCCCCCGTACGGTGATGATCGGTTTCGTCAACGCCCTGGCCATACTTATCTTCCTGGCCCAGGTTCCGCACATCCTGCTCAACGGCGAAGGCGCCGCCAGCAACATGCTGACGATGAATCTCATCTTCATCGCCGCCGGCCTGGCCATCATCTACGGCCTGCCTCGCATCACCAAAGCAGTCCCGTCGCCGCTGGTGGCCATTGTCGCTTTGGCCGCCGTGGCCATTGGCTTCGGTATCGACCTTCCCACCGTGGGTGACATGGGCGAGTTGCCCGACGCTTTGCCCTGGGTTGCCCTCCCCGACGTTCCGTTCACACTGGAAACGTTCAGCATCATCTTGCCCTACGCCATCACCTTGGCCCTGGTTGGTTTGCTGGAAAGCCTGCTCACCGCCCAGCTACTGGACGACCTGACCGACACCGACTCCAACAAGAACGTTGAGTCCCGCGGCCAGGGCATCGCCAACATTGCTACCGGCTTCTTGGGCGGCATGGCTGGATGCGCCATGATCGGCCAGTCGATCATCAACTTCCGTTCCGGTGGACGGACCCGCCTGTCCACCCTGGCCTCGGGCGTCTTCCTTCTTATTCTCATCCTGGCGCTGGGCGACTGGGTCGCTCGGATTCCGATGGCAGCCCTGGTTGCGGTCATGATCATGGTTTCAGTCGGAACGTTTGACTGGAGCTCCATCAAGCCAGACATGCTGCGTTCGCTGCCGGTGACCGAAACCGCGGTGATGGTGGCCACCGTGGCCATCGTGGTGATCACTCACAACCTGGCGTACGGTGTCGGCGCCGGTGTGTTGCTGAGCGCGGTCTTCTTTGTTCGTCATGTCTCCCACGTGGTCAACGTGACCAGCGTGGTCGATCCGGACAATGTGGAGCGACTCTTCGCCGTGTCAGGCGAACTGTTCTTCGCGTCTACCAATGACCTCGTTCACTCCTTCGACTACGACTCGGTGGACGTCAAGCGGGTCGAGATCGACTTGAGCAACGCCCGCATCTGGGACTCGTCGTCGGTGGTGGCGCTCGACGCCGTGGTCGCAAAGTTCGCCGAACGAGGGATCGAAGCCCACCTAGTCGGGCTCAACCGCCACGCCGAGACCCTGCACTCTCGCACTACCGGCAAGGTCGGCGCAGGTCACTAGAGCGGAACCTTACATGGTGTTCGAGTTCACGGAATGGGAGCAGTTGCCCGAATCCCACCCCTTGCACATTCGTATAGTGCCCCAAGTGTTTTCGGGTCGCCAGAAGTAGTTCACGTAGGCGCTGTCCGATCGGCACGAATATCCTTGCCAGGTTGATCCAGTGTTCCGGGACCAGGTTCGGGCGACCGCACATTTGCCGTCCGGCCGATACGGATCGTTCTCCGAAACTGACCCGCGATACTGACCGTCGCTATCACAGGTCCCCCGACGTCCCAGTTCTTCCCCGTAGCTGTGGTAGTCAGCCGCTGCTTCCCTCCCGTTCAAGCATCCGGCCGACGCCGGACTCGGGGCAAACAGGAGACCCGCCAGGATGGTACTCACGATGAGCGTGGCCACCGCCCCGACACGGACAAGTCTTTCATTGCTAGTCGTAGTCATCTTGTTCCTCCAGTTGGTTGCTTCAGTTCTCCAGCTCTGCTTCACGAAGAAGCAGAGGAATTCTCTCTCGATTCTCTTCAAGCCATTCAAGTTCGACCCGAGTAATGGTTCTTCGGATTGTTTCCTCCAACTTGACCTGATTGCTGCAGGCAGTATCCGAATTGGCGATCGTGTACTCGAGTCGAACGACGTCATCGACACCAACCCGATACGAATCAATCTCCTCATTAGTGGGCGGCTCACCAGATTGAAGGTGAGCCTGCAACGACCCGGCGAGGGGGCCGCCCTCCGCCTCGACATGTGATCGAATAGCATCTCGATTGGCGAAGCTGTAGCCGTTCTCCGCCATACAGACAGCCCAGTCGTCCCACATCGCGGCAACGTTGGGATCGCTCTCGACACTCTTCCAGACACCAAGCAGCTCTTGGGCAACGACGTCGTCAACTTCCTCTTTGGGCCGTTCAAACGCGAGGCGAGCCTCCTCTTCACAGCCAAAGACATCGGAGACGACTGACTCCTCGTCCAGGTGAGGATTTTCATCCAGAAACTGGACTAGGGCGTCAAGACCTTCTGGGTCTGTCGATGGAGCCTCGGATCCCAGCGACAGGACCTGCTCAAGCCACGATTCCAGCGTGATCGCTGGCCCGTAACCTACTAGGGCCACGTCATCGGTCGCCGTCGTACCGAGAAGTGTCTCAGCACTCGGAACCGGATCTGGGGTGTCGACAAAATCGTCGTAGCCGAGATCCCGCATGCAGGTGGTTGTTGCCTCCGCCACCGCGGCCTCATAGTCAACACGGGCCTGTGAAAGAGCCTGCGGGTCAGCGACGATGCCAAGCTCCACCTCGATAGGCGATCTGAAGATCTGCGACTCCTCTTCTGCGCTTGCTTCAGATGACCCGGTTTCCGCAGCGGTCGAATTCGAGGACGAGAACGCGGTATCGGGGTCGGCAAAGTCGGCTTCGGCTGCCAATTCTGCGTCCACTACCTCTACGTCGTAGTCCTGCTCGACCGCTGGAGAGAGCTCAGCCCCGGAGTTCTCCTGGCATCCACCAAGCACAAATCCGACGGCGAGTAGCGTCACGATCCGAATCATCTTGTTCACACGCTTCTCCTAGAAAGACAAAGTAGAGGGCCCGAAGATCGGTCGAGCCGGCAGCGTTCGGGGGTCACCCACTAACCTCGGCGGGAACCCCCGATACTGCGGCGGGGTCCAAATGCCTCCAATCGGAGACATAGTCCATCAATGTTTAAACTACATTCCGCTCGAGTTGACCGAGAAGGAACAGTTACCAGCATTCCATCCCTTGCACATCTTGATGGATCCCCATGTGTCTCTAGGACGCCAGAAGTAGTTCACCCAATTTGAGTCATTTCGACATGAGTAACCCTGCCAAGTTGAACCCGTCGATCTCGACCAGGAACGGACAACGGCACATTTCCCGTCTGGGCGGTACGGGGAACCTTCAGCTGCTGCGCCCCGATGTTGGCCGTCGTTATCGCACGTGCCAGAGACGGCAGTCTCGTCACCAAAGCTCCCGAAGTCCTGCCACCGGGGACTTTCTCTGCCCTTGCAGTAGGCGTCAGCTGGCGCTCCAGCCAAGACAACAACCGTGGTGGCAATCATTGCCAGGCTGCTAAGCAGCATCAACATCTTTCTCATCTTGTTCACCTTTCATTTGGACGAAGAGGCGAAATTTGGATTGACAAATAGATCCAGGCTCGATGATTCAATCTGCCAGCGAACATTGCAGGCAGCGACAACACCTAAAGAATAGAGTTCATAACTACAAAACGTAATCCAAAACTCCTCGAACCAACCAACCAACCAACCCCAACTTAACCCCTTGATGTGGATTAGCGAATAACATAACCCATAGACTCATTATCTCGATCAATCAAGCGTTGTCAAGTTGTCTTATTTGACCCCCAATTCTGGAAAACCGTTAGCTATTTGGCCCACTTGCAAAGACTTGTTCCAGGTTCCAAAAGGAGCGGTACCTAGCCCGCACAGGTGGTGATGTCCGCCGGATTTAGTTGACCAGCACCGCGCAGGCCACACTGAACGGCATGAAGCAGCCGCTCAACAGCCCGTCAGTTGGTGGGCTGACACAGAACATTGCCGTCGGGTGGACATCCGACTCGGGCGCATCAATGTCCCTGCACGCTGACGCCTACACCAAGGCCCGGTGGTTCGACGTCGACCAACAAGAAATTATTAGCCATACCTGGCAGTGGTTCTGCCACGGCGAGAAGCTTCGCCAGCCTGGCTCGTACGTCACCGAAGACATTGCCGGGATGCCCATCGTCGCCGTGAGGGACGCGAACGGCCAACTTCGGGCGTTCTATAACGTCTGCAAGCACCGGGCCCACCATCTACTGGAGGGCGAAGGGGCGACCAACAACATCGTCTGCCCCTACCACGCCTGGACCTACGACCTCACCGGCCAGCTCAAAGCAGCCAGGCACACCGGCTCGCTCACCAACTTCGATGTCGGTTCCATCTGCCTGGACACCGTGCAGATCGAAGAGTTCGGTGGGTTCGTCTACGTCAATCTCGACCTGACCGCCGCTTCGCTGTCGCAGCAGTCGGGTGAGCTCGGGGCCGAGATTGCCCGATGGGCTCCCGATGTCCACCAACTGACGTTCGCCCATCGACTCAGCTACGACATCAACTCAAACTGGAAGAACGTGGTCGACAACTTCCTGGAGTGCTACCACTGTCACGTCGCCCACAAGGACTTCGTGTCTCTGGTGGACATGGACACCTACAAGGTGACGACCCATGACATCTACTCGTCGCACATGGCCGAAGCCGGTAAGACCGCCAACACCGCCTACGACGTCAGTGATGCCACCATCACCGACCATGCCGTGTGGTGGCTGTGGCCCAATACCTGCATCATGCGCTACCCCGGCCGGGGAAACATGATCGTCCTGAAAATCATCCCTGTCGGCCCGGCCCGCACCCTGGAAACCTACGACTTCTTTTTGGAGTCGGCCGAACCGAACGAAGCCGAGCTTGAATCGATCCGCTACCTGGACGAGGTGCTCCAGGTGGAGGACATCAACCTGGTCGAGAGCGTGCAGCGGGGCATGCAAACACCGGCCTTCACTCAGGGACGCATCGTGAACGACCCGGCAGGCTCCGGTTTGTCAGAACACGCCCTGCATCACTTCCACGGACTCGTCCTGGAGACCTATAACAACACTGCCAACAAGACTGACCAGCAGAGAGACACTGACCAGCAGAGAGACACTGACCGGCAGAGAGACCAGGAGACCACCACATGACTCGACCGTTGGAAGGCCGAGTGGCCCTTGTGACCGGGGGCCGAGGCGGAGCCGGTCGAGCAGTCTGCGCCCGCCTCGAACGCGAAGGCGCTCACGTCTACGCCGCCGACCTTACCGACGAAGGGTCGATCGGTAGTGAAGCAGCAGCGGCCGGCACCTTCTTGCCGTTCGACGTCACCGACGAGCAGGCGGTTGTATCCGGAATCGGGCAGGTCGAAGCCGATCATGGCCGCCTCGACATTGTGGTCAACGCCGCCGGAATCGAAATGGAGAAGACGGTTGAGGAAACCTCGCTGGCCGACTGGGAACGAATCTTCGCCATAAACGTCACGGGCACATTCCTGACGTCGAAGTATGCGCTCGCCATGCTCAAAGCATCTGACCATGCCGCCATCGTCAACTTCGGTTCCTACGACGGGTACATTGCCGACCCCAAACTGGCCGCCTACTGTGCCACCAAAGGCGCAGTCCACATGATCACCAAAGCCATGGCGGTCGACCACGGTCCGGAGGGCATACGGGTCAACGCCATCTGTCCCGGCTACATCGACACCCCGATGCTGGCTCAGTTCTTCCCCGACGATGTCGACGAAGCCACCGCCCGGGCCGAAGCTGAACACGTCCATCCACTGCGCACCATTGGCACGCCGACCGACATGGCCAATCTGGTGTTCTGGCTGGTGTCGGACGAAGCTCGCTACGCCACCGGACAGCTGTGGGTGCTCGATGGTGGCCTATCCGCTCAGATCCAGCAGATGAGGTTCTGAGCGATCGCCATTGTTACATCATCATGCGTCTTCTTGGCCACGCATCGACTACGCACAAGCACTAGCCCATCACGTGGTTAAGGGTCGGCAAAGGCCATCGACTAGGTGAGGGCACCTAGGGTAGGGTCCCAGTCGCCCGTTCATCTTTGAACAGTCCGAGAAACGGCTCGTCGGGGAACACCCCGGTGAACCGCTGACCGAGCGCCGCCAACCAGTGGCGCTTCGACCAGAAACCGCCACAGACATTAGGAATCATCAATGAAAAAGTCCTACTTGGTCGCGCTCTTAAGCGCGGCCGCGATGTTATTCGCCTCCTTGGCGAGCTCCCCCGTTCAGGCCCAACTCGACGATCAGGCCCAACTCGACGATCAGGCCCAGCCCGGCGAGAGGGTGAACCTGATTGTCGTACTCAACCCCAACGCCAACGCCAACGCGTCGGCCAGAGCAGCCACCGATGCCACCGGGGGAAGGGTCGGGCACATCTACTCCAATGCACTCAAGGGTTTCTCGATTTCGGTTCCGTCGCAGGCCGCCGATCGTCTGGCCAACCTTCCGAACGTCAGCTTCGTCGAGGTGGACGCCGAGGTACAGCTGGCCGCCCAAGATAACCCGACCGGCATCGAGCGGGTGTTTGCCGACACCAACCCGGCGATTGACATCGACGGCTCCGACGACTTCCGGGTCGATGTCGATGTTGCCGTTATCGACACCGGCATCGACCTTCAACACCCTGACCTCAACGCC
>CALKZY010000043.1 GCA_938002965.1 uncultured Acidimicrobiales bacterium
ATCCGTCCACTCCCTACGACACCATCCCACCGGTAGACACCACCGAACCGGGCGACGACACCACGTCGACCACGGGGCCCGATTCCACCGACACCACCATCCTGACCGGTCCGGTTTCGGTCGAACCCTCCACCACAACCACCGGCTGACGCCACCGCCGAAGTTGTCGGCGAACGCGCCGCCTCAGCGCCATGAGCGAGTCGTCGTCAGTGGGTCGTGGCGTTTCGTGCGGACGAGTCTGGCCAAACCAGCGCAAGATCTGAAGCTGTTCTTCCTGATGGCAGCTACATCGGGGGCGTTCTACCCCTCGCAAGTACCGTGGGATGTAGTGCCCATCAGGAATTTAGGTGGGTTAGCTGCAGCCGCTGGTGTTGCCGCAGCTGGGGCAGGCGTGACAGCTGACGTTGCGGTACATCGTGATCCCGCACTGCATACACATCGGAGCGTTCGGGTCGCTCATCTGCTCGGCGGTCTGCGGGATGCCGTTGGCCTCGATCAGATCCACCAGCTCACTGGCTGATTCGATCGAGGGCGGGTCCGATGGCAGATCGATTCCGAGTGTGTTCGGCGCCTCATCGACGCCGGGCAGAGTCTGCTGGGTTCGTTCACCGGTGGTGAAGATTCCCAGGCTCGCACGCTCGTCATAGGTGAGGTACAGGACTGCGAGCTTGCGGAACAGGTAGTCCATGATCGACGACGCGATTCGTACGTCGGGATCGTCGGTCATTCCTGCCGGTTCGAACCGCATGCCGGTGAAGGTGTCGACGAAGTTGCGGAGCGGGACGCCGTACTGGAGTCCGTGGCTCACCGAGATTGCAAAGGCGTCCATGATTCCGGCCATGGTGGAACCCTGCTTGGAGACCCGAACGAAGATCTCGCCCGGTCGACCGTCGTCGTATTCACCAACGGTGACGAATCCCTTGCAGTCCGACACGCGGAACTCGAAGGTCCGGCTGCGACGGTTGCGGGGCAGACGTTCCCGGACCGGCTTGAAGACTACCTTCTCTACAACTTCGGTCACCGGGGTGTCATCGGTCTTCTTGGTGCTCAGTGGCTGGGCAACCTTGCAGTTGTCCCGGTAGATCGCCACCGCTTTCACGCCCATCTTCCAGGCATCGATGTGGAGCTGCTCGATCTCTTCGATCGTGGCTTCTTCGGGCATGTTGACCGTCTTGGAGATGGCTCCGGAAATGAACGGCTGTACTGCTGCCATCATCTTCACGTGCCCCAAGTAGTGAATCGGGTTGTCACCCATCGAGCAGGCGAAGACCGGCACGTGACCGTCCTTGAGGCCCGGGGCCCCAAGAATCGTCTTATTCTCATCGATGTGGTCGGTAATGGCCGTCGCCTCAGCCGACGAGTAGCCAAGGCGGTTCAGGGCACGAGGTACCGATTGGTTGACGATACTCATCGTGCCGCCACCGACTAGTTTCTTCATCTTGCAAAGACCGAGGTCAGGCTCGATGCCGGTGGTGTCGCAGTCCATCAGAAGACCGATGGTGCCGGTTGGGGCGAGAACCGTGGCCTGAGCGTTTCGAACGCCGACCGATGTTCCCAACTCACAGGCGCTGTCCCACGACTGGCGGGCTTCATCGAGAATGGCCGCCGGGGCCAGCGATGAGTCAATGGTGTCGCAGGCCTGCCGATGCTGATCGAGCACTCGCAGTACGTGGTCACGATTGTCATCATAACCCGCATGGGGGCCCATACGGGCCGCCGTACGGGCTGATGTGTGGTAGGCGTGTCCGGTCATCAACGACGTGATGGAGGCCGCCATGGCCCGTCCGGCGTCGGAATCGTAGGGAAGGCCAAGTGTCATCAGCAGAGCGCCGATGTTGGCGTAACCAAGACCCAGCTGACGGAACTTGCGAGAGTTGTCTCCAATGGCGTTCGTCGGGTAATCGGCCCGTCCGACCAAGATCTCCTGGGCGGTAAAGAAGTGCTCGACCGCGTTCTTGAAACCGGCGACATCAAAGGTGTCGTCGTCGCCCATGTACTTAAGTAGGTTCAGGCTGGCAAGGTTGCAGGCTGAGTTGTCGAGGTGCATGTATTCGCTGCAGGGATTCGAGCCGTTGATCTTGCCGGTATTGGCCGAGGTGTGCCAGCGATTGATGGTGGAATCGAACTGCATTCCCGGATCAGCGCATTCCCAGGATGCCTGAGCGAACTGACGCATCAGATCCCGAGCTTTTACGGTGCGGATGAGCCTGCCGTCGGTCCTGGCTACAAGGTTCCAGTCATCGCCGTCGATGACCGCTTGCATGAACTCATCAGTGACTCGAACGGAGTTGTTGGCGTTTTGATACTGGATGGAGTGGCTGTCGGAGCCGTCAAGGTCCATGTCAAAGCCAGCTTCGCGCAGGACGCGTGCCTTGCGTTCTTCTGTGGCCTTGCACCAGATGAACTCTTCGACGTCGGGATGATCAATGTCGAGCATGACCATTTTGGCCGCTCGTCGTGTCTTGCCCCCGGACTTGATGGTGCCGGCCGAGGCGTCAGCACCGCGCATGAAGCTGACCGGGCCCGATGCGGTTCCACCGCCACGAAGCGGCTCGGCGCTCGAACGAATGCCTGAAAGGTTGATGCCAGCGCCCGAGCCACCCTTGAAGATGACGCCTTCTTCGACGTACCAGTTCAAGATGGCGTCCATGGTGTCATCGACGGCCAAGATGAAGCAGGCCGAGGCCTGCTGGGGTACGCCTTTGACTCCGATGTTGAACCAGACCGGCGAGTTGAACGCACCCATCTGATGGATGATCAAGTGCTTCAGCTCATCGCTGAAGATCTCGGCCTCGTCGTCAGCGAAGTAGCCATCCTCAAGACCCCAGGCGGTAATGGTGTCGACTACTCGATCGGCGACCTGCTTGAGTGACGTCTCACGCTCGGGGGTTCCAAGGGCCCCCCGGAAGTACTTCTGGGCCAAGATGTTGATGGCGTTCACCGACCACGAATCCGGAACCTCCACGTCGGTCTGTTCGAACGCAACCTCGCCTGTCTTCCAGTTGGAGATGCGGGCGTCGCGTTTAACCCACGTGACGGTGCTATACGGGTCGACTCCCGCGGTGCTGTAATGCCGCTTCAGACCTATGTGTGTTTGTCCCGGTGCGAGAGTCATAGTTGTTCGATTCGCTTTCTTACTTACGTACTGAGGTTTGTATTTGAGGTTGCAGATCGACGACTGCGCACAAGTTGCCTCTGGATCACTTTGCTTCTTCGTTTTCTGCTTCATTCACTTGCCTCACTCGCTGCGGTGTCAGTGCAGCCTTCAGGCAAGTTTCAAGTGGAGATCCCCTGAGTGGTGGTTCGTCCACCGGCAGGGGCGATCAGTTCCGGTTACATCACCGTGAGTCTCGTTTTGCGACTCTTGGCGATCTCCATGATCTGACTTGTTCGTGAAGAGGTTCCCTGGCTCGTCTTTCTAGTCATGTCGAGTGACAGTTTGCGGCGGTGTTGCCTCGCTGTCCCTCCGTTGTTGTGCACGCGCTGTCCGATTCCACCGACAGCGTGCACCTGCATTACATGGCTCGTAGCCCGTTTGCTGTTCTTACCGGAGTCTCCCGCGGGATACTCCGCCGCACTCAGCGCACAAACTGCCTGCCACTAGATCTTGTGCTGACCGCCAGCTCAAAATGAGCGACGCACAAGATGTGGGTAGTTATTACATCACTGTAATTACGATGATGTCAACACAGTTCCAAGGTTTTTCTTTTGCTGTAATCCTTCCGGGCCGCCAGATGGCCGCTCCGCAGGAGCATGTCGGGGCGAAACTATGCACGTAACGGAGGTCGGACCTAGAGGACCACGGGTCAAGGTTTGTTTCCAGGCGGCACGCGTGCCGCTAAACGGTTGCCGGACAGGTCAAGGTCTCCTGCGACCAGCCCAACTTCCAAGGCATTGCCCAAACCCAGGGGCCCTGAATCTCCTCCAAGACCCTGCCATACCGATGTCTAAGCCCGACCTCCGTCACCATTGCTCAGCCCCACGACGGGCGTATCGGCCACCATAATCAATCCCGGCTGTGGATCGGAAGAGGTGGAACCTGTGGATTACTGTGGACAGACCCTCAATTTCCTGTGAGGTTCATGTGGGTGACCGTTTTGAGGCCCCAAGACGGCCACAACCGACCTACAGCGCCAACCAACCAACGGCCGTTGAAACTATCGACAGCGCCACCGGGTTACAGCGCCACCGGGTCACAGAGAGTCCGCGCCCGTACGACACATAAACTGAATCGATGCGCGAGTTATTCCCCGACGAGTCGACCGTTGCCCCCGATACGCCGGATGATGTCATCCGCGCCGTAGTGGCCGAAGACCGTGAGCCCGCTGGTGACCGGCCCTGGTTGTTCGTCAACATGGTCGCCAGCATTGACGGGGCTACCGCCACCGATGGAACCTCGGGAGGATTGGGGGCCGAGGGCGATCGCCTGATCTTTCGCGGTCTCCGGTCAAGCGCCGATTTCATCCTCGTTGGCGGCCAGACTGTTCGCGATGAGCGTTACCGCCCCCCGCTCGCCTATGAAACGGCCCAAGACATCCGGGCTGGGCGCGGCCAGACCGAGCGGCCGCGGTTGGCGGTTGTCAGCGGATCGCTGCGCCTCGACCGCGACCTGCCATTCTTCGACGATGATCCCCCACCGCTCGTCTTCCATCCGCCAGATGCGGAAACTGAGCGCGTCGACGAGTTGTCTGACAAGGCCGAATTGGTTGCTATCTCAAGCGTGGACCAAAACGGCAGGCTGTCGATGGCCGCCGTGGTGGATGAACTGGGCCGAAGAGGGGCTCGTCGCGTCCTCAGCGAAGGAGGGCCGTCGATCAATGGGCAACTAGTGACAGATGCCGCAGTGGATGAGTGGAATCTCACCCTGGCCCCGCTCGTAGTCGGAGGAACGTCTCCCCGGGCGGCCGTGGGTCCACTAACCGAGGGCCCACCCTCAGGGATGCAATTGCGGCGGGTATGGACCGACGAGGGCTACTTGTTCTGCCGCTGGACCCGCTCCACTTAGACTTCGGCTATCTCCGGATCCACCTTGATGAGGCGGGCTTCGCGCTCGAAGTCCGCCACATTGTCAAAGCCCTTATACACGCTGGCGAAGCGTAGGTACGCCACCGGATCCATCTCCCGGAGCTGCTCCAACACGGCCAGCCCGACCCACTCGGACGAAACCTCGCCGCCCTCCGAACGCGCACTCTCTACCACGCCGGCAGCGATGTCCTCGAAGTCCGACCTGGTCAAGGGTCGACCCTTACATGCCGCCACGAGGCCGGAAACAATCTTCTCTTCGTCGAAGGCAACCGCTACGCCCGACCGCTTCATTACCCGAAGCGGCAGCTCCTCCACTCGCTCGAAAGTAGTGAAGCGATAGTCGCAACCGAGGCAGCTGCGACGCCGACGAACCGAAGTCTCCTCGTCCGCAGAGCGCGAGTCAATGACTTTCGTCTCGCTCTCTCCGCAACCTGGGCATCGCACCATGCCAACACTAGCGGTGTCGGTCACGCCAGAAGTTGGCTGGGTATTACAATTGCCTGACCAACGACTATGGCTGCACCGCCATTGGCCTCCACCAGGGTGGCTACCGCTGTTCGCCTGTCCTGTCCAACCGCGTACTCGCCGGCAAGCGACCATAGAGAGTCCCCCGGCCCAGCAACAACAACCAGATCGCCGGGCGATCCAACCCCGGAGGAGCTCACGGCTCCGCTGTCAGGGGCATTATCGAAGGTGTAGTCCGCAGGTGGGACTCCCTGGGACAGTCGAACACCAACCAAGAGCATGACGGCCGCCAGCGCCACCACAGCGGCGGTACCGGTGAGACCACCGGGCAGGCCCGACCGGGCTAGGACGGCATCAGGCGACGGGTGGATCGACCGACGGATCGTTTCTTCGGCCCGCTGCACATCGAGGTGCCTGAAACCGGCCTCAGGCGGATCGGCAAATGGGCCGTCATTGTCGACCACCAGGCGAAGATGACCTTTGACGACATTAGGCCTACTCGCCACTGGGCGACGCAACGTCGCCGTGCTACTCATCGTCCAAGCCCGGCCGCTGCACGGCGACCGTCTGAACGATCCGGAGAATTCGGATACATGTGCAACCATGGTGTGAGTATCTCCAAGTGGTGTGACAGTGAACTGCTGGAAGCTACGAACAGGACTCGGGTGACGAACAATCACGAGACCAACCATCGGGTGTCGGTATCCACCGCTTCGACAAGAAGCCGAACTATTGTTCGTCGCACGGATGTTCGATATAGTACCGAACAACTGTACGCATGCAACACTCGGCGGGGCTGTTTTTCGAACAACTGTTCATAGCCACCGCCAACTCACAACATTGGCCCGACGACTCTTGGAGGCAGCCATGGGAGAACACAAACTGACGAAACGCCAGTTGGCGATTCTCGAATTCATCGATCGTCAAATGAGGGAAAACGGATTTCCTCCGTCGGTTCGCGAGATCGGTGCCGAGGTCGGATTGGCCTCGCCATCTTCGGTTCACTCTCAACTGGCCACTCTGCAACAGAACGGCTATCTGGTTCGAGACGAAACCAAGCCGCGGGCAATCCAAGTCCGATGGGACTCTCTCACCGGCGCTGCCGACGTGGAACGGCGGCCCGTCAGGCACGTACCGCTAGTAGGCCAAGTGGCCGCAGGCACTGATGTGTTGGCGGAGGAGCATATCGAAGAGACCATGCCGGTTCCCGCCGACCTGACAGGCGAGGGCGACCTGTTCATGCTTACCGTGCGGGGCGAATCGATGATCGAAGCAGGAATCCTCGACGGCGACTTCGTCGTCGCCAGAGTTCAGAACACGGCCGACAACGGCGACACCATCGTTGCCGGAATTCCGGGCGAGGAAGCCACGGTCAAGACCTACCGACGCCGAGGCAACCAGGTGATCCTGGAGCCGGCCAACTCGACCATGGAGCCAATGGAATTCAACGGTGACGACGTAGCCATCTACGGCAAGGTCGTTACCGTCATGCGTCGGCTGTAAGCCGCCGCGTAATCAGCACAAAAATGGCAATGGGTTGGCTCAATGGTCAAAGACCGTTGTACCAACCCATTGCGGTGTTCCCCCTCAAGCTAGACCTCAGCGGCGGCTGTTCCCTCTCGTGCCTTCAGTGACATTTCTACGATGTCATCCACTTCTTCGTCAGTGAAACCGGCCATCTTCCGAAACTGACGAGCCAAGCGGATCGGCGCTTCTCGTTCCTCGCCCCGAAGGCCCCGGAAGTTAAACAGACCATCCACGACGCGCTGAAACTCGATGGCCCCCTTCCGTCGCTCGTTGTCATTCTTGGTGATCTCGCGAAGCCATCGCGAACCCATGTTCACGTGGGTGACCTCATCGGCCAGCATGTAGTCCTCACAGAAGGTGAGCACAGGGTCAGCGGTTTCCCTGCCGAATTCCCGCATCTGGGTGAACACATCGATCGCCAGCCCCTCCAAGCCCCTATTGACTCCGGCCAATCGAAAGGCTGGATCCTCGTGGCAGGCGGCTTCAAACAACGTCGTCGATTCGACGTATTCGCCCAGCTGCCCGCCCATGTGTTCAGCCAATTTGACCGAGATCTCGCAGTGCCGGGCTTCGTCCCAGCACTGGCGGGCCATGTCGAGCTTCAATTCAAAGGGAACCTGATCGGTGTCAAAGTCGAAGGCCGTTCGACCCGCACCTTCGAGTGCCTGAATCTCGCCGACGAAGATACCGTGCATTCGCCGCCGAGCCCGCTCCCCCACATCCAGGGCGTCAACGTCAACTCGGGCGACGGGCGTGCCGTTGCGGGTGTCTACGAAGCGTTGCTCGGTCGTCTGTCGGCGAAATCGGGCGTCGCGTGCAAGCTGGGAAGGATGAAGGTTCTTACGCATTGCTCTGGTTCGCTGCTGGCTAGTGGCTTTCCTCACCGCCAACCGGTCTCGGTTCGGCAGATGAGCAGTAGATAGTTGAACGGTAGGAAGATGCTAACAGACTGCTAATGACTTCAACTAGTTGCATACCGTGTCCAATTCCCTGGTTGTTGTGCCATCAGTCAAACGGTTGATCTTCTAAGCCTGCGTCCCACCCGGTAGCCTGGAACGCAATGACCATGGCCAACACGCCTGCTGATTCAAGCATCACTGCTGATCGGGTGAACGCCCAGGCGGAACCCGAACGGGTCTTCAGCAGTTCGATCGTCATTTCCGGAATCAGGTGTGTCCTCACCTACCTGATCTTCCCGTTCGTCGCCCCGCTGGTTGGTCTGGCCCCCGGCATTGGGGCCGGCTTCGGGCTTGTAATCGGGTTATTCGCCATTGGAGCGAACGTCTTCAGTATTCGTCGCTTTTGGCGGGCCGATCATCGCCTGAAGATGCCGGTAACCGCACTGCACGTGGCCGTGATTGTCCTCTTGGTCTTCTTGGCCGTAAGAGACATCTTGGAGCTCACCTCCTAGCTATGCGCCCCATCTACCTGGTCGTCGGCTTCTTTTGTGTAGGAATGGGATGGCTCGGCTTGATCACCCCGGGACTACCCGGCACGGTGTTCTTCGTTGGTGCGGCATGGTGTTTCTCGCGTTCAAATCCGCGACTTGAACAATGGGTGCTGGACATCCCCGCCGTCGGGCCCATGGTCCGGGATTACCGGAGCGGCCTGGGCATGCCCAGAAAGGCAAAGATCATAGCGGTGTCCTGTATCACCGTTGCCTGCTTTTACAGCGTGGGCTTCGTTCTCGGGCCGATGTGGCTCCGCCTTCTGGTGGCCTCGGTTGGAGCGTTCGGCATTTGGTTCGTCGGCATCAGGACCCCGACGCGAGAAACAGTAGAAGCCGAGCAACGAGACTTGGCTGACCAAAGCTAAGTTGTGGATGTCTCCCGGGACTTACTGCCCGGAGTGCAGCGCTTCGTTGATTCCGCCCCAACGATCGGGATCTGATTCCCGGGCCTCCAAAACGCCGGTAACCGAATTCTGCAGATAGAGGAGCCCCGGTCGACCTGACAACTCCTTGGCTTTGACCTGTTCGCCCCCGGGAAGGGTGACGACCGTTCCGGCCGTCACGTACACACCAGCGGCAACCGTGCAACCGTCGCCCAGCGAGATGCCGATTCCGGCGTTGGCTCCAATGAGACAGTTCTCTCCGACCGTGATTCGCTCGGTGCCGCCGCCGGACAGCGTGCCCATGATCGAAGCTCCTCCCCCGACGTCACTGTGAGCACCCACGACCACACCTTGACTGATCCGACCCTCAACCATTGCCGAACCAAGCGTGCCGGCGTTGAAGTTAACGAAACCCTCGTGCATGACAGTGGTTCCTTCGGCGAGGTGAGCGCCCAGCCGTACTCTGGTGGCGTCGGCGATTCGGACCCCGGTGGGCATCACGTAGTCAGCCATATGTGGGAACTTGTCGACACCGCGCACCACAAGGGTGTGGCCTTGTACTCCAGCCAGCGCTCGAAGCCGATCGAGATTATCCGGAGTAACCGGCCCGGCAGAAGTCCAGGCGACGTTGGTCAGCTGTCCGAAAATGCCATCGACACTGATCGAGTTTGGCGCCGCTTGTCGGCTAGACAGCAAGTGCAAACGGAGATAGGCGTCAGCGGCATCGGCCGGGGGTGCGGCAAGATCGTTGATTGTCGTGGTGATGACCTCACCTTTGATGAGGCCCAGCTTTTCGGCGAGACATGTTCGGGTGGGTTCGACACCGTCGGCCGGGTACCAGGCGTCAAGTCTGGCACCGGTCTCTGCGTCGACGTAGCTATGTCCTGTCGCTGAAGCAGTCATGGGGGCCATACTAGAGGCGTAGCCGACGACACTGGTCGGTGTGAACAGCGTTCGACCGGTCGAGGCTATGTTGGGTCCATGACTGCACCGCCCGGCCCAGGTTCGCAGAGCTGTATCGGAGCAGTATGGCTCGACTCCTAGTGGTGCACCACACCCCGTCGCCGGCCGTACACGCCATGCATCTGCGAGTCCTGGAAGGTGCCCGACACCCTGAGATTTCGGGCGTGGAGGTTGTCTCGGCCGCAGCGCTGACTGCTTCTCCAGTCGCCGCACTTGAAGCAGACGGGTACTTGTTGGGATCGCCAGCCAACCTCGGCTACCTGAGCGGAGCGCTCAAACACTTCTTCGACACCATCTACTATCCGTGCCTGGAAGAGACCAAAGGTCGACCGTACGGCGTCTACCTTCATGGCAACGATGACTGCACCGGCGCTCTTCAGGCGGTCGAGACAATAACCACAGGTCTGGGTTGGAAACCGACCCAGGCTCCGGTGGTCGTGACCGGTCGACCTAGCACCAAGGACCTCGACCAGTGTTGGGAGCTCGGCGCCGCCTCGGCTGCTGCGCTAAGTTGATCGGCTATCTAGCCTTCGAGGCGGTCAACGAGGAGCTGTAGCCGTTCGTCGGGTTGCACCACCGCCACTCTGATGTGGCTCGCCCCTTGAGGCCCGTAGAACTCCCCCGGGCTGACCACGGCACCAACCTCGGTTGCCAGTCGCTCAGCCAACGCCCAAGCGTCGCCGTCGGGTGCCTCTGCCCAGAGGTAGAAGCCACCAGCGGGTAGCGGTGCGACAACACCAAGTTTGGACAACACCGCTTGCATGGTCTCGAGCCGTTTCAGGTAGCGACCCTGTTGTTGAACGACATGCGATTCATCACCCAGGGCAACCACTCCGGCTGCCTGTGATGGACCGGGTGCCATGAAGCCTGCATGTTTACGCACCTCTCCCAGATAATGAATCAACTCCCCGTCACCGGCGTAGAAGCCCGAGCGCGCCCCGGCCAGGTTTGATCGCTTGGACAACGAGTGGACGGCCAATACGCCATGATGCCCGAACTCAAGAATGGTACGGGGACGTCCGTTCCAGGTGAAGGCGATGTAGCACTCGTCGGACACGACAGGCACGGAATGCGCCCGCCCCCAGCGAGCGACCGCCTCTAGGTCGTCAAGACCACCTGCCGGATTGCCCGGAGTATTGACCCACAGGCACAACGCTCGGGCGGCATCGGCCGGATCGATGGCGTCGATGCGCAGCAGCCAGTTCTCATCCACTGGCACGGGGACGGCTCGACAACCGGCAAGCGTCGCTCCCATCGCATAGCTCGGATAGCTGATAGCCGGGTAGAGAACCGTGTCACGGCTCGGAGTTCGAAGCTTCAACCAATGCGGCAGCCCGGCCACGAACTCTTTGGAGCCGATCGTGGCCCGAACCCCGTCGGGGGACAACGCCGTCGGTCCGGCTAGACCGGCAAAGTCGTTCAGCCAGTCAGCTGCTGCCTGACGGAACTCTATGGTTCCGATTGACGGCGGATACGAACGTTCAGCCTTCGATGACGCAAATACTTCGACTACGGAAGGCGGCGGCTGGTCAAAGGGAGTTCCAATGGACAGATCCACCGCTCCACCAGGGTGGGATGCGGCGGTCGCCTTGATGTTATTGAGGCGATCGTAGGGGTAAGGCGGAGGCACAAAGCCCTCGCCCGGGCTGGAACCTGACGAGCTGTTCTCGGTTTCGGTCACCGTCTCAGTCACAGAATCAGACTCACTCGTCTCGTAGGGCCAACGGTTTGTCCGTCAGCCTAGGGGCGAAGACAGCCCGCTCAGGCCGCATTCGAGTCGTCGGACAACTTGGTGATAATGACGTCGGACAGCCGCAGTGCCGAGGCAGGTTCAAGACGGGCCACGACCCGCATCCCTTTCTCCTCAGACTCTTCACTGAGCACTTGGCCTTCTCGGTGGGTGGCGGCCAATAGGTCGCCTCGAGCCCAGGGAATGAAGAGCTCGTAGAGCTCAGTCATAGCTCGGAGCGCCTGTCCCAACGCTTCCAAGAAGTCCTCGATCCCATCGCCAGTCTTGGCCGAAACGGCCACCGAACCCGGGTGGCGCCGGACGAGAGCCTCGGCATCGTCTGCCAAGTCCAGCTTGTTGAACACGAGAAGCTGCGGCAGCTCCTCGGCATCAATCTCAGCCAGAACATCTCGCACGGCGTCAATGTGGGAGTCGGTGTCTACGGCCGAGGCGTCGACAACATGCACGAGAAGGTCGGCCGACGCCGCCACCTCCAGCGTCGACTTGAACGCTTCGACAAGTTGATGGGGAAGTTTGCGTACGAATCCCACCGTGTCGGTCAGCAATATCTGCTCTCCCCCGGGGAGCTGAAGCTTGCGGGTTGTGGGATCGAGGGTGGCGAAGAGGCGATCCTCAATTCGAACATCGGCTCCCGTCAACCGTTGCAGCAACGACGACTTGCCGGCGTTGGTGTAGCCGACGATAGACACGGTGCGATACGGAGATCTGTGGCGGGCCTTACGTTGATTGTCTCGACGAGCCGAGATCGAGGCCAGATCTCGTTCCAACTTGTGCATCCGGCGCACCAGTCGGCGACGATCGACCTCAAGCTGGGTTTCGCCCGGCCCTCTGGTGCCGATGCCGCCTCCCTGCTGACTGAAGTTCTTCTTGTTCCTCAGCCGGGGAAGCCGGTAGCGGAGTTGTGCCAGCTCAACCTGTGCCTTGCCTTCGGCTGATGTTGCGTGCTGGGCAAAGATGTCGAGAATGACCGCCGTTCGATCGAGGGCCGTCCTCTTAAGCATCTTTTCCAGATTGACCTGTTGGCCAGGACTCAACTCATCGTCAAACACCACCGTGTCGGCATCGATGGCCTTCGAAGATTCAAGGATCTCCTGTACCTTTCCTCGACCAACGAAGGTTGCAGGATCAGGTCGGTCCCGCTTTTGGACGATCCGCTCCAGGGCGTCGGCCCCGGCGGTGTCAATCAGAAGAGCGAGTTCGTCGAGCGATGCATCGGTCTCGGCTTCGGTCCGATCGGTCGTGGTCACTCCAACCAGGACGATTCGCTCCCGAAAAGCTCGGTCGAGGAATCCAGTCTCAGCGCCACCGAACTCGCCAAAGGCACCACGGTGATCGCTTTCGAGCGACCCGTCGTCCCATGTCAGCGACGTCTGTTCGGCAAACTCATCGAAGTCGATCTCGGCCCCGCCCTCCGTCTTCAGCTCTGAAGTTTCGGTCGACAGTCGATCGTCAGCCAACAAGCACCTTTCCGATACAGGTCGAAGGTCCGGTGAGGTAAATATCGTCACCTGAGAGATCAACAGTAGCTGAACCCCCGGGCATGGTCACGGCGATTTCGTTTCCGACCAGATCCAGGCGGTGTCCGGCCCACGCCGCGGCACACGCTCCGGATCCGCAGGCTTGGGTTACCCCGACCCCGCGCTCCCAAACAACCAGGTCCATACTGCCAGGCCCGGTTACCCGAACGCAGTGGACATTCATCCCGGTCGAAAATTCGGCCTCGATGATCGGGCCGATCTCGGCTATGTCGATGCCATCGAGGTCGGAAAAGAAGGCCACAAGGTGAGGATTGCCAAGATCGACAGCCAACTGGTGATCGGGAGCGAGGCCGACCTCACTCCACCCTGTGGCGATAGCTGGGCCGCTGCCGCCAGGACCCATCGAAGCCTTGACTTGCCAAGTTAGTCCTTCAACCGGCCAGACCGCTAGAGACCTGATCCCAGCATCTGTATTGACAACAATGTCGAACACCTCGGCCTTGTTCTCACTACCCATCCGGTGCATCGAGATGGCCTGCCCGAGGCACCTCAGACCGTTTCCGCTGATCTCCGCTCGGCCGCCGTCTGCGTTCCACAACACCATCGACCAGTGGTCGGCACCGGCATTGCCGCCTATGGGGTCGGTGACGCGATGGGCAACCAGTAGCCCATCGGCCCCGAAGCCGGTGTGACGATCGCACCAGGCTTGGGCGGACTCGGCGCCCAACTCAACCTCGGGATCGAGAGCGATCAGAAAGTCGTTGCCCAAGCCATGGTGTTTTACAAGCTCAACGTTCACTGCGGCGATAGCCATTGTTCCACTGTACGTCGCCGTGATGCATGCTTTTGCCGACAGGTCCCTGACCTGGACGAAACCGAGTGACGTTCAGAATCCAAGCAGATCGGCGAAGCCGATGGCAACCACGACGGCGTAGATAAGAATCGCCAATTTCACCAGCATCAGGAGTGCCGAGACAACCCGACGGCCCCGACGCGGGTCATCGATCCACCTGACAGCCCGATGCATCGACATCGGTTTCACCGCTCGCCTGGTTCGGAGTGTATGGATCGCCTTATTATCTAGCCAGGCTCAGGGGGCAACAGGGTCGGCAAAGGTGCCAACGCATCACGAGACCTACAGACAACCGCTTAGCGGCGATGGTCCCTTTGGCCTAGGATGCTGCCTGGTCCACACCGCTGTCGCCTTCGGACGAATCCTGCTGCCACCAAGTGGCGATCCGGTCAACCAGCTGGGGGTCTAGGGCTGGAAACCAGGTGATTCTGGGGTCTCGGCGAAACCAACGCTGCTGCCTCCTGGCAAAACGTCGTGTCCGGCGCTTCGCCTCTTCCAGCGCGTCGTCCAACGACAAATCACCGTCGAGGTGCTGAAGCAGTTCTTTGTATCCAAGGGCTTGAGCGGCCGTTTTGGACATCCCGGCCTCGGCCACAGCCGCCACTTCGCTTAGCATGCCTTCGGCCATTTGCCGGTCGTAGCGAGCGTCGATTCGACGGTCCATCTCGTCACGATCTATCTCAAGGCCGGCCAATCGAAACCGACTCGGAGGATAGCTGTCCACCCCCGGACCAAAGCTGGAGAACGGTCGACCGGAGCCGACGGACACCTCAAGCGCCCGAATGACCCGGCGGCGATTGCCCGGCAACATCTTGTCCGCCGCTTCAGGGTCAAGTAGGCGAAGGCGATTCCACAGTGACCCGGTGTCGGCTTCGGCTTCTAGTTGGGCTCTAACATCCGGATACTGCGGAGGTACGTTGAAATTGTCGACCACGGCACGGACGTAGAGGCCGGTGCCGCCGACGATGACCACTGGATTACCTGCCTCTTCGACCGAGGTGAGAGCGTCTGAAGCCAGCTGTTGAAAGTCGGTGACGGCGAACTCTTGGTGAGGCTCAACGACGTCGACGCCATGATGAGGTACCAGCGAACGATCGTCCTCCGACGGTTTGGCCGTTCCGATGTCCATCGTCCGGTAGACAGCCATGGCGTCGGCTGAAATCACTTCGGTTCCGGGGAATCGGCGAGCCACAGCCAAGGCGGCTGTCGACTTGCCACAGGCCGTCGGACCGACGACAACTAGTGGTTGAGTGGTCATTACACCGCGATCTCAGACAACCCCAGTTGCTCCACGAGAATCGTCATCAGCACGTAGGCATCCAGCCGAATGAGGTCGGGTTCGGTGTCGTATGCCTCGTAGAAAGCGAAAAGAGCCTCGGCCCCGGCGACCGTCGGCAGGTACCGGTGGAGCACCGCTAGGTCTCGGTGGCGATCGCCGACGCCGAGATGATCCAGACCGTCGAGAACGACAACAGGAGCACCGACTCGATCTTGCACTATCCAATTCTGTGGTTGAAGGTCGCCGTGCACGATCACCGGAGGCAACTCGGGACCAGATGAGAGTCCAAGCTGAGTCTCGACCATCTCGACCAGCTCACCGGCCGAGTAGCGATCGTATGGAGCAGGCAGGCGCACTGCTTCGGCTCCGCCGGACGAAATCGTCTGGTTTAGTTCGTTAAGCACCGCTTCGGCCGAAGCGTCGAAGGGGCATGTTGACGCCGGCAACGAATGCAACTGCGACATGGCCAAACCCAGGAGTTGGCCTAAATCCCTGGCCCCGAGCGCGCCGACATTGGATTCATCTGCAGAGTCCGATGTCACCGCACGGCCCACCGTGAACGTTGCTGTCAGCAGTTCCGATTCGACTGCAGCAACCAGCCAGTTGCGCCGCTCACCCATCGGTGAAGGCGGAGCTGGGGTTTTCTCCGGCCAGCCGCAGAACCATGGCCGTCAAGGTTCCGGCAACCGCCTCCGGTGCTACCACCTGATGAAGGTGATCACCGGTCAGTTGCAGCGTGAACCAACCCTCGGACTTGGCTTGCTGTCGCGCCACCTCATAGCTTCCGCCGAAGGCGAGGTAACCTCGACCGACTTCGGGTGGCAACTCGGGAACCGGGCAGATTTGATCGAACCAACTGCGAGGAATCGACGGAGCCTGATCGAACACCACAGCACGAGCCTCGGGGTCGACCACCAGACCTGAAACGAACGAACCCCACCAGCGCGGCCAAGGGGGAAGATAGTCGTTTGGTCGCATCAAACCGTCGAGCAGTTCAGCGAACTTCGGTTCGTCCCGGGCCAGGGATCTGCCATCTGGAAACCTACCGTCCACCAAAATCATGGCCTCGACCGGTCGACCCCATCGGATCAAACAGTCGACCAGCATCGGCGCCCTACCGCATGCCGCTGAGTGAGTGACTACCACCGCGGGGTTCGGATTACCGAGCCCGTCAGCTTCCTTGATGACCTCTTCCAACCACGGGCTCACATGATCCTCGCAGCCAGGAGTGGTCATTGACGGCTGCGGCACGACGACGTTGTGCCCTGAGCTCCTCAGTGTGTCGGCGACATCCTGCCAGCTTGCCGATCCCAGCAAAGGGCTGGGAACCAACAACCAGTTACGCGATGTCGATGCCAAAGTTCCCTCCTGGGATGAGGCCCGATCAACCCACACTGTCATCGGCCGGTAGCCGATGCAAATCGCCTCGTCAGCACCGACACTAAACCGCTACGACGTCAAGACGTGTTCGGTGAGTCGGACGAGCAGTTATCTCAACGAACTCACCGAGCAAATACTGGTGAGCGGCGTCGGTGATCTCAACGTTGGCAAACGTCCCGGCCTTGATCGGCTGGGAGGCAAAGTGCACCAGTTTGTTCTGGGCCGTACGTCCAGTAAGTACCGTCGGGTCTTTCTTGGACGGACCTTCGACCACGACATCCTCGGTACGCCCTATTCGGTCGCTGTATCGGGCCAAGGCCGAGCGCTCAATCACTGTACGCAGCCGGGCGTACCGGTCACGAACAACCTGCGGATCACAGAAACGTTCGGTCATGTCCGCTGCCTCCGTCCCGGCACGAGGCGAGAACACGAAGGTGTAGGCCGAATCAAACTCGGCGGCAGCAGCAACTTCCAAGGTGGCGGCGAAATCGTCGTCGGTCTCCCCCGGGAAGCCGACGATGATGTCCGTCGACACGGCCAGGTCATCAATGGTCGAACGAGCCTGCGCCAACTTGGACAGGTACCGCTCGGCGGTGTACCCGCGGTGCATCGCCGAGAGAATCGTGTCCGAGCCGGACTGGAGAGGGAAATGCAGGTGCGGTACGACCGCTTCGACATCGGACATGGCCTTAAAGACGTCCGGCGTCATGTCTTTGGGGTGGGGGCTGGTGAAACGCACCCGGCGGATGCCTTCAACCTCGCCCACCTTGGTCAGCAGTTCACCGAACATCGGCCGTATCCGGATGTCCTCCCCTTCACGGCGAGCGGCCAATGCCAGGTCTCGCCCGTACGAGTTGACATTTTGCCCCAGCAGGGTGATCTCGGTAACCCCGTCAGCGGCAAGACGCTGCGCCTCTTCGACGATGGCGTCCACTGGGCGGCTGATCTCGGCCCCGCGAACCGACGGAACAATGCAAAAGGCACACGAGTTGTCACAGCCGATCTGAATGGTGAGCCAAGCTGCGTAGTCGGTCTTGCGTCGGGCTGGGAGCGCTGAAGGAAAGGCGTCGGCATCTGCAGCCATCGCCTCCTCCCAAATCTCCATGACCGGACCGCCAACTTTCGAACTCTCCAGAAGCTCCAGCGCTCGGTGCACGTTGTGGGTTCCAAAGACCACGTCGACGTGACCGGCGCGCTGCTGTATAAGGTCGCGATCCTTTTGGGCCAGACACCCTCCAACCATGATTTGCAGGTCGGGGTTGGATTCTTTCAGCGTCTTCAGGTTTCCTAAAGCGCCGTACAGCTTGTTGTCGGCGTTCTCACGGATGCAGCAGGTGTTCAGGAGCACGACGTCGGCGTCGTCGGCCGAGTCGGTTGGCTGATAGCCATCACTCTCTAACAGTCCGGCCAGGCGTTCCGAGTCGTGCTCGTTCATCTGGCAGCCGTAGGTGCGCAGGTGATAGCGCTTTGGCTCGTTGGAAGCGGATTCCTTCACGTTCCCAAGGCTAGGCCGTCAATGCCCTCGGGCCGACCGGTTACAGCTGGGCGTACCAGTCGTATCCCCGCTCGAACCAGTAGTCGGTCGGTTGTTCGTTGGTGAAGGCCACCGTAGCGATGCGCTTGAGGCATTTGATGCCGTACTTGTTTGGGGTGGCAAGCCTCAACGGTGCCCCGTGCTCCAGGTCAAGGGGTTCACCCTGCAGCTCGTAGGCCAACAGCATCTGGGGGTTCAACATGGACTCGATGTCAAGACCCACGTAGTATTCGCGATCTGGGGTTTCCAGCGACACGAAGTCACTCGGCCTCCCGCCGAGCTGCTCGGTGTACAAGGCGACAAGGTCGGAAAACCGGGCGCCACCCCAGGTGACGATGTGGCTCCATCCCTCAACACATTTGTGTTCGACCGTGAGCTCGACCTTGGGCAGGGCCTTAATGTCATCCAAGGTGTGGGTGCCCACGACCTCACCGCCGGGCCCGGTGACCGCTAGTTGCCAGCTGTCGAGATCAATCGGTGTCTCCAGCCCGATGCGACCGTTGACCCGCATTATCGACGACTTCGACTGATCAAAGGTCGGCGCAGTGCGATCGGCTGAGACGGGACGCCACAACGCTTCGTTGAATTCATGACCACGCCGAAGGACGTCGGGAATGCGATTTTCTTCGGGACGTCCTTGGAGCCAGCGCCACCCAAAGTACGAACCAGCCATGCCTGCCGCTCCGGTCAAGAAGGAGCGGCGACTTCGGCGTTGGTACTCGTCAACAGACACCCGGGCTTGCTGGGCCTCAACCGCCTTGTAGCGGGCGAAGCGCTCGGCGTCGGCGTCCGACCAACGGGGGTCGGGCTGGGCCAGTTCTGGGTCGACAAACGGTTTTTTGCTCACAGTCGTACTCCCTCTTCGTCGGCCGCTTCGGTGCCGGCCACACGTTCATAACCGGTCACCATTGAGAGAAAGTTCCGCCACCCGGCCCGTGCAACCTGCAGAAGATGGAGAGCAAAGAAGGCCAGAAAGCCGACGGTCACAAAAAAGTGGATTGTCCGGGCGGTCTCATACCCCCCGAACAGCGTCGTCACGATGGCCAACCCGCTCGGCTTGTAGATGGCGAGTCCGGTCAATACGGCCAGAGCGCCCATGGCCACCACCATCGAGTAAGTGAGGCGTTGGGCTGCGTTGTATTGGCCTTGAGGCGGCAGAGGCAGTTTCAACAGCCGGCCGAGATACAGATCGTGGGCGACAACGCTGAGCGAGTCCTTCAGTGAAAACCGATCCGGCAACAGCCGCCGCCACAAGCCGGTCCGCCACGTGTAGATTCCGTAGGCAACCCCGTTGACGGCGAAGAGCCACCCAAAGGTGAAGTGGAATGCCATGCCCCTAGCCAGACGGCGCTCAAGACCGAGACGTTCGTTGACGACATCGGGGAAGAAATCGAACCAGTGCCAGCCGACAAGACCTACGCCGAAACCATATGGATCCCGGAGATCCGCCCAGTAGATTCTCAGGCCACTCCAGATCATGATTGTCAGCAGCGGAAAATTGATCCAGTGCATCCAACGAGTACCCCGACGATGGCGTTCAACAGCCAGGGCATCAGTTGTAGATTCATCCGGGCGAGAGGCATCGACAACAGCCATGAGCTGGACCCTACCAGACCGCTCTCAAAGCCATCGAAACTCCTGGACAACTCAGCAGATCGCCAACGGGCGGCCGACATGATGACTACTGTGCATCATCTCAAATTGGGGATGGCCCACTGACCATCTCGCCGTCTCCTGAAGACCGGGCGGAGGGCGAACGCCCCTCGACCGATCGATCACGGGCCCCTAAGCGCGGCCGTCACATCGCCACCACCGTGTTGGCCTGGCCGCTGCTGGTAGGCGTGGCTGCTGTTTTGTACCTGCGGACCCAGCCGGTAGCGGACCCTCTTACCATCGCCGTAGTCGGAATGACGCCCCTGCTGGCCATTCCCTTGCTTGTGGTGGTGCTGGCCGCCGTCTTCAGTCGCAGCCTCACCCTGCGGGCCACCACCGCCGCCGTCGTGGCTGTTTTCATGATCATCGTCGCTCCCTTCGACGCCGTCGTCGGCTGCCGGGGAAGTGTGGCTGATGCCGCTGGCTCCGAACCAACGGCCACGCTGCTTACGGCCAACGTCCTGGTCGGTGGAGCGTCGCCGGAGGAGTTCATCGCCACGGTGACGAACGTCGATCCCGACATCATCGTGATGCAGGAACTGCGAGGGGACTTCCTTGATCCGCTGAGAGCAGACACTCGGATGAACGCCTACCAGTGGCGAACTGAAGACTGGCCGGGAACCGAGCGGGGAACTGTTGTTTGGAGCCGCTGGCCGATAACGGCAGTCCAACCCAAACCCAACGGCATCTCCTCGACGGTCGAGGCGACCGTGGCAACACCATTCGGCGATCTGAGTGTGACCGGCGTCCATCTCACTGCACCGGCCATCGCCGCCAACATCGAACCATGGAAAGAGGACTTCGCAGGCCTTATGGCGCGGCCAACGGACAGGCCGGCCATCATGGCCGGAGACTTCAACGCCACCGAAGACCACTTGCCGTTCCGCCAACTGTTGGCGCAAGGCTGGACCGACGCCCATGACAACAAGGGTTGCGGACTCGATGCCACCTGGCCCAGCGGCGGGCTTCCCAATGCGGTGATGCGGCTGGATCACATTCTGACCACCGATGGGCTGACCACCAAGGCACTGGAGGTGCTGCCGTCGGGGGGAAGCGATCACCATCCGGTTGTGGCCGTACTCGCACCGGCGGACTAGTGCCTTGGCCAGTTACGTTCGCACTGGGTGTTCATAGAGCTATCGAACGCGGCCTCGTCCGAGGGGAGCAAGTGCTTCGAGCCCCACCGCTGGACCGGTCGGCTGTAGGCACCAAGGCGAGTTGATGGTGACTCCTGGGACGGCGGAGACCGCGAATCCGATGGTCGTCGGCTGGGGTGTCACCGAAAGAGCTTCGCAACGTTTCATGGTTTCCTCTTGGTCGTACCAAGTGCCTTACTTGCACTGTTGGCTTGTGCAGAACTAGTGAAAGGCTGGCATTGAAACGCGCACGCTACGTGAGAACTTTCTTGTCTTCTTCTTGGCGTCGAGACTTAGTCATCGAGCTGGTCGATTGCCAATTCGACGATCGTGCCGTTTTGCCCGCAAGATCCAAAATCGGTGTTGAACCACGCCTTGGTGAAATCGCGGCTGACCACGCCCGTGGGGACCGTAAACGAGTCTTCGGCGCAACTTTCGGTTTGGGCCAGGTTGACTATCGTCCCGTCATCAACGTTCAGAGCCATGATCCGATCGCAACTCCACGATTCCTGGCTTGCACAATCGTGGGTCGACACCAGGACCCACCCAGGCTTCTCCGTTGCCAAACCCGAGATCTGCACATCGGAGTCAGAGCCGTCGTAGAGATTCAATAGTTCCTTGGAGTCGCCGGTGTCGAGGTTGTGGAGCACGATCCACCCGGCTCCGAACGTCCCGGTTTCGAAATTGGCAACAACAACTATGTCCTGGGCCTCACCCGATAGCGCCAGCTCATAGCTGAACGGCCGTTGTTCGATGCGTCGTTCGTTGGTGAAGTCGCTGTCGTAGATCACATAGGCCTGCTCGAAGGCTACGACGACGTTGTTACCACTCTTGGACATGGCGATGGAATCGAACCGGCCGACGTCACCGTCGGGTAACTCGACTTTCACACCAAGCACAGTGTCGACGGAGAGATCGTAGCTGACAAAGCCGATGATCCTGCCAGCATCATCCGACACCGCCCAGGCGAAACGCGACCCGTCAGCCGACGGCTCGCCATGACCAGGTGCCACCAGATACGACGCTCCTGGAAGTTCAGCGGCGATGCGGTCACTCAAGTCGGCGGCGACGGTAGTTTTGCCGTCGAGCGGGGTTGCAAGAAGAGCGAGTGCCCCGACATCCAGATGAAGAATCGTCGCCGGTTCGGCTGGATGCCACGTCGGTTGACTATCCGACCCGACATCCGCGAAACGGAAATTGCCGGTTGATCGATCGACCACGGTCCAGCCATCTTCGCGTCGCGCGAGAATCCAGCGCTCATCACCACTGATCACTGGTCTACTTGTGGCCTCTATGTTGTGATAGCGCGCTCGATTCGGCTGGGCAGCCTGATCTCCACCGGCATAGACAGCGGTCAGGTGGCGACGTGGCGTTCCCCATCTGGGATCCGGTGACAGGTCAGCCAGCGCGGGAGCAGGTGGGATTAACTCGGAGGAGACGTCTTCGCTGTCATCAGCCGGTTGAGAAGTGGTTGCGGGCGATGCGGGGTCTGTATCGGGCGCAACATCATTGCTTATCGCCGCGGTTTGAGAAGTCAGCGACGGTGCCGATCGGCTTTGGACCACGACCGAATAGACGCCGAACGCGAAGGCGATAAGGGCCACCGCCATGGCGGCGCTTTTCCCAACCGGACGAACCTGGTCGTCTTTGGAATGCAGTCTGGCTCTTTTCGTACCATCGGCCGGTCGGGACGTGTCGCCCAGACGATGCGAGACCCGAGCCACGGGATCTACTGATATGTCTTGTCGGGGCTGGGAGTCGGTCGTTAGCGGTTCGACCGCTTGGGCCGTAGCTAGGATCGCGTCGAACCACGTTGAGATCGCCTCGTGTCGAAACTGCGAGTCAAACCTCAGACCTTTGCGAAGCACCTGCTCCAGCGGCCCCGTGGACCGCATAACCGACTCATCGAAAGCTGACTCCGACGGTCCTCTGACCTGTCTTGGGGTTACGCCGGTGATGCACTCGACCAACGTGGCCGATGCGGCATAGATGTCGACCCTGGGGTCGTGATCGACGATCGTCGTCAGAAGCTCGGGGGCAGCGTAACCCAACGTCCCTTCACCGAATTGGGCTGCTCCGTCGGCCGATCGAATCGTGCCGAAGTCGGTCAGGACTAGCCGCTCGTCGTCGCGTAGTAGCGAATGCTGGGACTGATTCGATGACGCGGGCAAGGACTCGATGAGGACGTTGTCTGGTTTGAAATCGGCGTGGGTGTAGCCGTGCCGGTGCAGTTCGCCAAGCACGTCGGTGATCGCTCCAGCGATGCGGACCGTCTCGCTGAGGGGTTGGGGGAACGGCAGCCTTCGAAGCCGAAAACGCAAGGAGCGCCGCTCATAGTAGGGCATGACGAAGTAGGTTCGATCGTCCTTGGTTCCGCTGCCGAGAATCGGCGGTAGACCGTTGACAGTCTTTGAAAGCTGGACGAGAGCGCCCAGCTCCGAATCACTCTGTCGCGTTCTCAGCCACTTGACCGCTACCCGAAGCCCGTGAACATCTGTGGCCTTGAATACAGTTCCGTGGGTACCCCGAGCGATGAGCCGATCGACCTCGTAGTCACCGAACCGGTCCGGTATCTCGTCGAAAGGGTTCAACCACGGAAGCTCTGGCAACACGTCGGAGCTATCCGACTCTTCGGCGACGCTGGGATCCGCGAATGCCTGGCTTTGATCACCGTCCATAGCCACGCTCTTCGAGCAGCTCTCCCATTTCCTTGAGTGCCTGGCGACGCCGGTTGCGGTATTGGCCTTCGGTAAGATCTAGCTTCGCTCGGATCTCGGCGGCCGACAAGCCCTCGAAGAACGTGAGGTTGATGATCTCCCGGTGTTTTGCAGCGAGATCGGCCATCACCTCGCCTACTTCAAGCTTGTTAAGAAGCAGCGAACTGCGCAACACCGCCCCGGCGAGGACGTCGTCGTCGGGAAGGTCGCTCATGGCGTTGTTCTTCGCCGTCTCTCGCACCCAGCTTTGGTACTGATTGGCGACAATCCCAAGCACATAAGACTTAATGCCGCCGTCGCGGCGAAATCCCTTGAGCGCATCGGGGATAGCGGCATAGGTCCGCTGAGCAATCTCTTCGCGAGCCACGGTGTTCTGCGGCCCGCGCAACCGACAGCGCTCGCTGTGGAGATAGTGTTCGATCAATTGTTCTGCTTCCAGAGCTTCGATGAAGATCTGGACGATCTCGGGAAAGATCTCGGCCTTGTCGGTCTTTCCCTCCCGGTTCAAAACCGGTCGACGGTCCTGGGCGAGCTCAGCCAGAGAATCGAACAGTCGTGTTTGCTCCTGTTTGGGCGCAATAGAAATAAGCTCCGCCAGCCGCCTGGCCTCGATCACCCGATCAATTGGGTGGAGACTCGACGTCGTCTCAGAATGAGTCCTGTTTGCCAAAACGGCCACCATGTCAGACGTTTCCCTTCCAAGGAAGACTACTCGCTTTCTCTAGTGTCTGTAGGGCCGTCAAACGCGCAGAGCTTCTCAAGAAAAGTCGATAGACACCTGTACCTGGGGTCGCTATGCCCGCTCAGGTTTCGTGATCGTCATCGTCGGTTCGGTCATGAACGGCTCGGGCCGCCGAGTGGTCGGCGACGACAACCGAATGGGGCGGATGAATGAGACCGGCCGGAATCGACATGTCTCCATCAAGCAGGCGCTTCAGCATCGGGCCTTTGGAAGCCCCGCTGATCAACCACAGGATCATTCGCGATCGGTCCAGAACTGGACGGGTGAGCGTTAGCCGTCGGTTCATGGACTCACCAGACCCATAGAGTTCGGTCAACGCCACGTAACGGCGAAGTTCGCCAACCGCCGGGTCTCCCGGGAGAAGCGAGGCCGTGTGCCCGTCCGATCCGAGACCGAGATGTACCAGATCGAAGACCGGAGGATCTCCAGCGGTGTCGGTGAGCTGTTGCAAAAACTCGGCAGCCACCTCATTTAGGTCCGATTCATCGGGAAAATCTTCAGCCAACAGCGCATCGACCGGAAGAGGAAGCCAGCGCGCCCCCACGTCACCAAGGCGTTCAAACTGGGCGGCTAGGTTTCTGGCAGGACTGTCCGGTGGCACCACTCGCTCATCGACCTGGACGATGGTGACGTCGGCCCAAGGGACGTCCAGTCCAGCCAACCGGTCAAAGACATCAAGCGGTGACGAGCCGCCGCTAATCGCCATGAGACAGCGACCCCGACGTTCAACGGCTGCGGTAATTGCAGCGGCCATAACGTCGGCGGCCCGTCGGGACCACAGATCATCGTCCACCACATCAAGGACATGCCTCTGAGCGCTCATTCCTCGTCGTCTCCAGTGTTTGTCACCAGGTCCGGTCCACCGAGGTGATCGTTCATTTCCGGCCGACCGCCGACCACCATGCTGCGGCACCGGCCAACGCAGCGTCGTCACCTAATGCCGCAACCGCCAGGTTGATCGGTCCCCCGGTGTCAGGACCGTGCATCTCAAGTTGCGACCGTAGTACTGGTTCCACCAGGTCAAAGTTTCGACCCACTCCCCCGCCGACCACCACAATCTGTGGGGCGACCAGCCAGGCCAGGTTGGCGATACCAATGCCAACCGCGGTCAACGCCCGGTTCCACACTGAGGTGGCTCGCTCATCGCCGCCACGAACCAAATTAGCCAACTCGGCCCCCCGCTCCGACAGACCGGCACTGGAGGCTTGACGGTCGAGAGCTGTGCCCGACCCTAGTTCTTCAACAGTGGCACGCCCCCCGGCGGCGGCAGCCGACCAGTCGATTACTGTGTGGCCGATCTCGCCACCCGACAGCCGACCACGGACCAGCGTGCCGTCGACCACAACACCAGCTCCGACGCCGGTGGAGATCGTCACGTAGACGACGTCGTGGTACTCGGCGCCGGCTCCAAACTTCGCCTCTCCGACGGCCGCCAGGTCGGCGTCGTTGGCCAGGGAAACCGGCAGGCCCACCTGGGAGGCGATCCAATCCTCATTCAAGAAACCCACCCACTGTGGGGGCAGATTGGGGGCGGTCTTCAACTGTTCGCCACGATGATCCACGACGCCCGGTAGCCCGACAACCGCCCGATCGACCGCCCATTCGCTGTGTGAGTCTCGCATTTCACCGACTGCTCTGAGAATCATCTCGGGTACAACGGTGGGATGAGCGTCAGTGGTGGGCGTCGCCTGACGATGCCGGGCCACGATGGTACCGTCGCCAGCCACTGCGGCTGAACGGATGTGCGTACCCCCCAAGTCAATGGCCACCGTCAGGGGCTCAGCGGTCATGTGCGCCCTCGCCAGGTTCGGACTTGAGCTGTTCCAGCTTGTCGTAGTCGGCGCCTAGGGGATAGGCCTCAGCGGGCCGAGGGTGATCGAGAACAGGCTGGACGATCTGCCACGCGGCATCGACCTGGTCACCTCGGGCAAACAGCCGTCGATCGCCTTCCATGGCGTCGCCCAGCAATCGGTGGTAGGGGCTGGGGCCGAACTCTATACCGTCGTGATCGACACAAAGCTCCAGTGATTCGCTAACTAGATCGGAGCCGGGCGCCTTGGCCTGCATTTCCAACCCGATAACGTCATTTGGCTTCATCTGGAATCGAAGTCGGTTGGGTGGAGGAGCGGCGGCTTGGCCACTAAACAATGGTCTGGGAGGTGCGACGAACTCGACGACCGCCTCAGTTACGGTGCGGTCGAGGCCTTTGCCGGTCCTGATCCGCCACGGGATGCCAGCCCACCGCCATGAATCAATCTCGAACGACAGGTCAATGTAGGTTTCTGTGTCCGAACCGGCGGCCACGCCGTCCTCGTCCAGATAGCCCTCGTACTGGCCACGCCAAACCTGGCTTGGATTGAGCGGCTTGATTGACCTCAGAACTTTGACCACCTCATCGGACATAGCGTCGGCGTGGTCAGAGACCGGCGGTTCCATGGCCAGCAGTGCCACAATTTGCAGCAGGTGGTTCTGAGCGACGTCGCGCAGAGCACCTACTTCGTCGTAGAACTTGCCTCGACCTTCAACCCCGAAATCTTCGGCCATGTTGATGGTGACCGAACGGACGTAGTGGCGGTTCCACAGAGGTTCGAGAATGGAGTTGGCGAACCGAAAGATCAAAATGTTGAGCACCGGTTCTTTACCCAAGAAATGATCGATCCGGTAGATGCGATCCTCGGGATAGTGCCGCTTGACCGACTGATCGAGCGCCCGGGAAGATGTCAGATCCCGCCCGAACGGCTTCTCCAGCACTACGCGACCCCGGTTGAGACCAGTTGCTCCGAGACCATCGATCACGGTGGTGAAAAGGAACGGTGGGATGGCCAGATAGCAAACGGGCATTTCGACACTGGTCAGCTTCTCGGCCACTCGGTTGAATGTCTCCAGCTCGCGATAGTCCCCGGCCACATAGCCCAGGCGGTCGCTGAGGCGCCGCCAAACTTCCTGGTGTTCCGCTGCTTCGGTGTCCACACCGGCTTCGGCTAGACCAGAGCGCATTTCGGATTTGAGTCGGTCAACATCCCACGGCGATGAGGCGACACCCACAACCGGGCCAGACAACATCTTCTCCGACTCCAGCCGAAACAACGCGGCGAACAGCTTCTTGCGAGCCAGATCACCGGTGATACCGAACAGTACCAGCCCGTCAGATGAGACTTCGCTGCTGGTGTGACCCACTACGCTTTCGAGCTGGTCGTGAGAAGAGTTTGTCGTCATGGCTTTGCTCGGCCTCCACATAAGCTACGAACGGCAACAGTGATCGGCGGTGTTGCCTACAACCTACCCGAACCGCCACCGCCGCGGTCTGATTCCGGCAACGGTCAACCGTCTGTCGAACTAGACTCTCGGCTGATGTCCAACCGTCAGGTTGTCGTTCTCGGCACCGCCAGTCAGGCCCCCACCCGTCACCGGGCTCACAATGGCTTCGTTGTCCGCTGGGATGACCAGCTCATCATGTTTGACCCTGGTGAAGGAACCCAGCGTCAAGCCATTCTGGCTGGCATCGCCATTGCGCGGCTGACCGCCGTATGTCTTACCCATTTCCACGGCGATCACTGTCTCGGCCTCCCCGGTGTCATTCAACGCAGAGCCTTAGATGCCCGTTCTTCGACAAATGGCCTGCCCGAGCTCCCCGTGTACTTTCCTGGCGACGGACGCCACTACTTCGACCGACTTCGAACGGCGAGCGAGTTCCACGACACAAGCAGGGTGCGCCCCGAGCCGATCGAGACCGACGGGCCGATCGGCACGCTTGGCGATCTGACGTTGACGGCCAGAGCCCTGACCCATCGCACGACGACCTATGGCTACCGGCTCGAGGAAGCACCCCGACGACGGTTCGACAGAGCCGAGCTGCAGCGATTGGGTATCGCTGGGCGCGCCGTCGGGCTTTTGGCACAAGAGGGATCAATTCAGACGACCTCAGGACGCGTCGACTTGGAGGCCGTATCTGAGGTCCTACCTGGGCAATCGCTAGCCTTCGTGATGGACACCGCTCCGTGCCAGGCGGCGGTGGAGCTAGCTCGCGACGTCGATCTGCTTGTCTGTGAGTCGACCTATCTCGAGTCCGAAGCGGAACTGGCTCGCGATTACTTTCATATGACTGCCGGCCAAGCGGCCACCATCGCATCGAAAGCCGGAGCTCGCCGACTTGTCCTTGGCCATTTCTCGGCTCGGTATCCCGACTCCGACGTCTTCGCCGCAGAGGCGGCGCCAATTCATTCCGATGTCGTCGTGGCCTCAGATTTGGCTGTCGTCGACGTGCCATCTCGATGATTCACCCGACCTCGCCCGACAAACGCGCAGCCGACAATCAAGGCGACCGAGCCCAGAACTCCGATCCACGACAGAACGCCGAATCCGCTGGTGATGAAGACAAATCCGGAAGACAACGCCGCGGCGCCGCTGACGAAGGCCTTCACCAGGTCACCTGCGCCCTGAGCCGCCACCCTGTCGCCGTTGCTTACCGACTCGGTTAGCAGAGCGCTGGACCCGACTTCGCCGAAGCTCCAACCAAGCCCTAACAGGTACAGACCAGGGAACATCAACATCGACGACGCCTCACTGGCAAAGGCCGTGATTACCGTGGCGACAGAGAGGATGACGCCCCCAACAGCGATCGATTGAACCCGGCCGTACCTATCGGAGAACCATCCGGCCAATGGGGCGAACGCGAACATTCCCGCGGTGTGAACCGACAACACCCATCCGATCAGACCTATCGGCTTGTCGTGGTGATCCATGTGAACCGGTGTCATGGTCATCACCATGACCATGACAGCCTGAGAGACGACCAGGCCGGCCAGTCCCAAGGCGGCCATTCTCGATGATGTCGCCGCTCGTAGACCAACCGCCAACCCGGTGGATCGTTTGCTCGGTTTGGGTTGCCCTTTGGTGCTCACCAACAGCGGGTCGGGGCGAAGGAAGATGAATAGTACGCCGGCGGCCAAGGCAAAGAAGCCGGTGGCGAAGACGAACGCTCCTACAAGCTCATCCCAACCCAGTGAGGTTCCGACGTCGGAGGCAATGTCGGACAGCATCGGCCCACCGACCGCGCCGGCCGTCGAGGCGAAAACGACATAGCTAATGGCCCGCCCGGTCTTGGCCGGCGGTGATAGGTCGGCGGCGGCGTATCGAGCCAGGCTGGTTGACCCCTGACCGATTCCAAACAGCACCAGGCCGACCAAATAGACGACGAAGAACTCGACCTGCCCACCAAAACCGGCGATCACCGCGCCAACAATGGCAGCCATGTAACCGAGCACCAGACCGGGTCGCCGGCCTCGAATTGCCATTCGGGCACTCAACCATGACGAACTCAGGGCGGTGCCCACCGTTATGGCGGCGCTGGCAGCCCCAGCCCACGCTGGGCCACCGAGGAGACGCTGGGCCAATAGTGTCACAACCACAAAGGCGATGGACATAGCCGCCCGTCCGGCTGCAGACGCGGCTGACAAAACCAGCAGCGTCCTTCGCTGGAGCGCAGCCCGCTCTGGTTCACTCAGGCCAGCGGGGCCTGAGTGGAGGTCTTGAGTCATCGACAGATTGTGTCTGAAAGGCGCCCCCGGACCAGCATCGGAGTTAGAAGAGGCCGGAGCCGACCGCCGCAGGCCGGACCCCGGTCCCCCTCTCCCATACCGTTAGCTCAACCTCTAGTCGAGCGTGATCGGCTCATCGTCGGCGCTTTTGGCCTTCGACTTTCCTTTGCCTTTGGCCGGAGCCTCGGCCAATGTCTCGTCGGCGATTGCGACATCATCAGCCATTGCCTCTTCAGACTCGTCCACGATGAGACCGACCTCGCGAAGCACACGGTCCTGGATCTCCATGACCAGATCGGGATTCTCGATCAGGTAGTTCTTGACGTTCTCACGACCTTGGCCGATCTGCTCGCCTTCGTAGGTGTACCAGGCACCGGATTTCTTGACGATGTCCTTATCGACGGCGATATCAAGCAACGAACCCTCACGGCTAATGCCCTTGCCGTACATGATGTCGAACTCGGCTTGACGGAATGGTGGAGCGACCTTGTTCTTCACCACCTTCACACGAGTTCGGTTACCTACGACCTCAGCACCGTCCTTGAGCGATTCGATGCGACGGATGTCAAGACGAACCGAGCTGTAAAACTTCAGGGCCCGACCACCAGGAGTTGTCTCCGGCGAGCCAAACATAACCCCGATCTTTTCTCGCAACTGGTTGATGAACACACAGATGGTGTCGGTCTTGTTCAGGTTGCCGGTGATCTTTCGCAGTGCCTGCGACATCAGTCGGGCTTGAAGACCGACGTGGGTGTCGCCCATCTCGCCTTCGATCTCAGCCCTCGGTGTCAGGGCGGCCACTGAGTCGACCACGATGACGTCAATAGAGCCGGAGCGAACCAGGATGTCAGCGATCTCCAGAGCCTGTTCCCCGGTGTCAGGCTGGGAGATAAGCAGTTCATCTACATCGACACCGATGGCGGAGGCGTAGACCGGATCCATGGCGTGCTCAGCATCGATATAGGCACAAACACCGCCATTGCGCTGAGCCTCAGCTACAACGTGCATAGCCAACGTCGACTTACCGGAAGACTCAGGACCGTAGATTTCCACCACACGTCCTCGTGGAAGCCCGCCAACTCCAAGAGCCAGGTCAAGCGCCAGCGCCCCAGTGGGGATACTGGCTATCTCCATGTCGTTCTTGTCGCCCATCTTCATGACGGCGCCCTTGCCGAACTGCTTCTCGATGTTGCCCAGAGCGACGTCGAGTGCCTTATTTTTCTCCACGAGATTTCTCCTGTTGCCTCTGGTGTTCCCTACCTGAGGCCTTGTCTCACCTGGCCTATACGGGCCGTTGGTTGTGGTTATGGTCTGGGTCACGCTGTTACGCGACGCCCGGGGAAGTTGTTCGGCATCACCGTAAGCGGCCACTGTGACACTGAAGATGAACGACAGTGCTTACGACGCTCTGGCTTGTCCTGGCAAACGAATTACAACAGTGAAATATAGTCGAGCCCAGATTGGCGAACAACTGTTCGGCCAAACTATTTTGCCGGCGCCAACGAGGAACTTGCCTCGACGGCGGTGACAAGGCAATGCCGCACCAGCCAATTATCCTGGGGCCCGAATGGCTTCACCAGGCACAGAACCAAGCGGGCGACCGGAGCTGTCAGCACTACTGCTTTCGGTTTTCCTCGGTATAGCTGCGATCCTCATCGCATCCTGTGGCGATGCGCCCGAGCTCGAACTGTCAGTCGAGACTCAGCTGGAGGCCCTCGCAGGCGAGGATTTGACTCCGGCCGAAATCGCCCGGCAGATCGAAATCGCTGGCGCGTTGTGCGGCATGAGTGACGAGGTTCTGGTCGCTATATGGGACCAGCTCGACGACGCGCAGCTGGCCTTTCAAGACTTCGTATTCGGTAGTCACTGCCCCGAACGAAGCGTTACCTACGGCCTTACAACCGGACGAACGCTGACCCCCGAGGCACGCGTGGCGGCGGCTGAGCAACAGGCTGAGGAGCCCAGTGGGCCGTCTTCAACCGTTGTTCTCCCGGACAACACCACGTCTACCACCGCGACAACCGGCGCCACGGAGACGACGACCGGACGGACCAGTCCATCGATTTCTATCGCCACCAACGGCTAGCGAACCCCGACGGCTGTCAAAGAGGTCGGGCCAAACCCGAATAAAACTGAGTGAGCGGCGACATTTCAGAGTACAACTGTGTCAAGTTCGACCACGGAGAGGACACTGACCGGACATGGGTACCTCAGAGACAAACCTCGATCCCTTCTCGGCACCATTTGGTTCGCTTTTCGGCGACTCGATGACAATGGCCGTATGGGCTGACGGTGCCTACAACTACCCTGGCCAAGCCGTCGATCTCCAGCCGATACCGCTACATCCCGGCGCCCATGCCCTGCACTATGCCAGCACCTGCTTCGAGGGCTTGAAGGCACACCGCCAGGCCGACGGCTCATTGGCCATTTTCCGCCTAGACGATCATGTGAAACGCATGCTGCAAAGCATCTCGCGGCTCCACATGACGCCACCGGACGCCGAACTACTACGGGTCATGATCATCGACGCCGTTGAGGCAAATTCTTCGTTCACTCCGGACCCTCCAGGGTCGCTCTACATTCGACCGACATTCATCGGCACACTTGAAAACATCGGCGCCGCCGCCGCGCCCAGTGATTCCGGTTTGCTCTATGTCATCAACTCACCGGTCGGGGACTATTTCGCTGGCGGTATTCGACCACTCAAGATCTACATCGAAACCGAGATACCCAGGACGACACCACAGTTCGGCATGATCAAGTCCGGCGCCAACTACGCCATGGCGCTCGGCCCGACACTTGATGCCAAGCGAGACCATGTCGCCGATCAAGTCCTGTTCGCCACAGGGGGCGACATCACTGAGACCGGCGCCTCGAACTTCTTCTTGGTGGACGGAGATCGTCTCATTACCCGCCACCTCGACACTTCTTTCCTGCATGGCGTGACCCGGGCTTCGGTGCTGACCATGGCCGCTGACCTTGGCTACCAGATTGAAGAACGATCAGTACCGCTCGATGAGCTCAGGGCCTGGGCCGAGCACGGCGAAGCGTTCCTGTCGGGAACAGCGGCAGTGATCGCCCCCGTCGGCACCATCATGATCGCCGGCGAGAACCTTACATTGGGGGTCGGCCAGCCCGGACCAAATACGTTGCGACTCCGCCAAGCCCTGGTCGACGTGCAGTTGGGCAACTCGGCCGACACCTACGACTGGCGCACAACCGTCAAAGGCTGAGCCGCAGCGACAAGTTCCCCGGCTATCCCAGACGCCGTCGCAGCAGGTCCAGAATCGAGATGGTGCTGAACTGGCGAATGCGTTCGCGATCGCCCGGTAGCTGAAATGTCCCAACGGCGTCACTGGAGATACCAGCGTCGGCCAAGCCGCTGATGGCGTAACACACGGTTCCGACCGGTTTGCCTTCGGCCTCATCCGGGCCAGCCACACCGGTCGTTGCTAAACCAATGTCGGCACCCAGCCGTCGCCTGACACCTTCGGCCATGGCCAATGCCGTCCCCTCAGTCACGACCGGCCCGTCAGGAACCTCAAGAACGGAGGCCTTCACTTCTGTGTGGTAGGCCACCACTGCGCCCCGAAACACTTTGCTGGCACCGGGAACGGCACACAATCGACCGGCGATGTAACCCCCGGTCACAGACTCGGCCACAGCAAGAGATAAGCCTTGTTCGCCTAGAGCCCTGATAACGACGGTCTCCATGTTGTCATCGTCCACCGCGAATACGATCGGCCCCATCAACTGGCGAAGCAGTTCCTCCTCCTCAGCCAACATGGCAGCAGCCGATTCCTCGTCAGACGAGCTGACGGTAATCCGGACCTTCAATCCCTCAACACCGCTGGCGAGAAAGGCAATAGTGGGGTTGCCAAGTTGATCTAGCTCTTCGATGCGGCCGGCCAAGGACTCGGCCAGACCCGATTCCGACGCTCCCCAGGTTCGAAGAACACGCGATCGGATGACCGACGGACGACCGGAGCGAGCGACGAGGTCGGGGACGACGGTGCCGTCGACCATTTCCTTCATTTCGTATGGCACCCCGGGAACGGCGTAGATGACTCGGTCCGTGCCCGCTATTGCGCCCCCATCGCCAGACCCGCCGGACACGAGCGCACCATCGGGTACGGGGCACACGAGGCCCGGCGCTGTGCCCGGCTGTTGGCTCATGGTTCGAGACCCGGCCGGCACCATGGCCTGTCGAAGATTGTTCTCCGGCATTGTTCGTCCACGACTGGTGAACATCCGTCGGATTCGGTCGGCGATGGCTTCGTCCAGCTCTAGCTCGACGCCAAGCAGATCGGCGATGACATCTCGGGTCAGGTCATCTTGAGTAGGTCCCAAACCGCCGCAACAGATGATGGCATCGCTGCGATCAAGCGCTTGGGCCAACACGGCTTTGATTCGGGCCGGGTTATCACCAACTTTGGTCTGGAAGTGCGAGTTCAGTCCGGCAGCTGCCAGCTGCTGGCCGATCCACGAAGAGTTGGTGTCAACAATCTGACCGAGCAACAGCTCGGTACCAACAGCCACTACCTCTACCCTCATCGCACTACCCTCATCGCACTCAGCTCCTTCAGAATCTCGCCGACGTCAAGTGGGCGATAGCTCGATCAACCGGCCTGTTCGATCTCAATCGATGACAGCGCCGGTACCAGAACAGACTCAATCAACGGCTCCCTCTCAGCCGGCGTCGAGACCAGGATTACATAGATCAACACCTGTCCCATGGGCCGCTCAAACCAGTCGACGGTGACATCCGGGGCCGCAGCCGATCGGACAACCCAGTCAGCTCCGATACCCGACAGGTCAACCGACGTCAACGAGTCGGTCACAGCCTGAGACGGTCCAAGCTGAACATCGTGGGATTCCTCGATGAACTGCTGCAGGGCTTCACCCAATCGCTCGTCCCCGGCAAGTTGGTGTAGTTGGACAGGGTCAAGAAACGATTGACGACGGTATTGGTCGCCGTCCAGCACCCCCACCGTCCACGACTCAGGACGGGTTGTAGCTATCTGAAGGCCTTGGCTGACGAACGATGCCTCGACCAGAGCGACGGGTGCGGCCGGAGCGTCAATGAAACCCCATCGACGCTCGGAAACACAACCGGTCTCCAGCGCCTGCTCTGGATCATCGCCGAGTGACCCCTCAGGGTCGGCCAGGAAGGCGCTGATGATGGACATGCCGCACTGACTTCCGGAGACGCCGTGCGAGTCGTGTGGGGCCACCACCAACAGAGCGTTTGTCAGGTCCTCTTCCGCTTCAGCCGCCCATTGCACCGGAGTCACGGGGTCGAACCCACCAGCCAGCAGGAGAGTCGGAACGTCGCTCTGTACTGCTTCGTTGGCCGATGCCGGAGCCAGCCCGTTTTCGAAGGCCTGGCATGTGGCGAAGGCGTTAGACCCGACGTTGGACGCCAAGTTGAACTCAGTCCGCAGACCGAAAGGATCGGGCGGGTCGATCACCGTAGCCGGGTTGGAAAAGCCCACTTCTTCCCGACAGGTGATGGCATAGAACATGCCATCGGTGAAAAATCGCTCGGTGGTCCGCTGTTGGCTCAGGTACTCCTCGACGACAGCAAGTCCTCCCGCTTCGAGGTCGGCCACGAGTTCCGGAATGTCAGTGAAAGATTGCGGTGAGTAGAGCGCCTGTGTGACCAGCCCGACCAGTACATCGCCGGTCAAGTAGACCTCGTCGCTTGATCCGTCTAGCCAGTCCTCAACGGTCACTAGGATCGGCTCAACCTGCAAACGCGACGCCATGTCCGCCAACCGTTCGCCCAGATCGCCGGTGGCGCGGCACCCGGCTTCAGCCGAGCAGGCCTCGATAACTTGCTGGTACGAGTCGACGAACGTCTGAGGATTCTCACTCACTGAGTCGACTTCCGGCGGAAAGACGGAGTCAAGCACCGCTGAACGAACGACGTCCGGCTTCTGTCGAAGTACCTCTAGCCCAAGTTTGGTGCCGTAGGAGACGCCCAACAGCGATACTTGGTCGTAGCCAAGCGCCTGACGGATGGCGTCGACGTCGCGAGCACTGAATCTTGTGTTGAACGACGAGAGCGTCACCCCTTCGGATTCCAGCCGCTGTCGACAGCGGGCAAGCGCGTCATGAAAACGTTCATCGGCTGCGTCGTCGGTGATGACCGGAATGTCCTCCAGGTCCCTGGTGGCGGCCGTTACTTCGGAACACGCCAGCCTCGGCTCGGACAGTCCGGCGCCCCGCTGGTCAAAGACCACGACATCCCGATCTTCCAGCAGGGGGTCAAGGAAGTCCGGTGCAGTGAATTGAAGAGCCTCTAGAGCATGGCCGCCAGGTCCCCCCTCGAGATACATCACCGGTGTTGAGTCGCTGGGCGTGGCGCCCTCGGCTTGATCGACAGCTGCAGGAAACACGGCCACCGCTAGCGATACCGTGCCGTCGCCAGTCTCCCAGTCCATGGGAACCTCAACCGTGCCACAGCGGGCATCGTAGGACGATGGAATGGCTTGGTCGCAGGTACCGGACGTGAAGACGGCGTCGAAATCGATCAGTGGGAGTTCTTCAGACTGGGCCTCCGACTCCACCGCTGCATCGGCGTTGTCGGCGGCCTGGTTGTCTCCCCCGACGCCGGGTGCGGCGGTCGTTTCGCTACCCGAGCCTTCGGCGTCTTCACTTCCGCCGACCAGACCACACGCTGCGGTCAACAGTGCGATTCCGATCACAAACACGAGGCTGGCGACACGGCCTCGACGACGAGACGCCGGTTGGTGCGGTGAAGCACCGAACTCGATGGAAGATGTAGCGCTGAACAAGAGCGACTCCGTGGGCCTAGAACGGTGCGGCAACACACCACCGCACCGGAGTACGAGACTAGCCGGGGGTCCAGGTAACTCCCCCGACAACGGTGACCGGGCCTAGGGCCCTAGAGGTTCCGGCCGTCGATGGCGTATTGAGCGGCTGTGAAATAGGTGAAGGCCACTGCGAACCAGAGGAGAACATCCGCCAGCCACAAGAATCCGTCGAAAAGGGGACAGATGGCTGCCAGCAGCGCCAAGCCTTGAAACATCGTCTTGTACTTCGCCGACGTTCGGGCCGGAACTGAAACACTTCGTCTGGCCAGCCCGCTGCGATAGACGGTCATTCCCACCTCTCGCAACGTGATGAGCACGATCGGAAGCCAACCGAAGCGGCCGACCGCTACCAAAGCGAATCCGCCGACAATCACGACGGCTTTATCAGCCAAGGGATCCAGGAATGCTCCGAGCGTGGTCGGAGCCGACCGGCGGGCAAAGCGGCCGTCAAGAAAGTCTGTCAAGGCGGCCACCGCTCCAACCCAGAACGTTACCCACCACGGGTTCCGCTCAAGAACCAGCAGGGCCAGCGCCGGAGCGAGGAAGACTCGTAGCACCGTCAAGGCGTTGGCAGCGAACGCCCACCCGGACCGCCCCAGGAAGCTAGTTGGGGCCGGGGTCGACGTGCCCGTCACCTGGCCACCTCGACTGTAGACATTGCGCCTTGCGCCACCGAGGCAATCAGATCGGGGCCTTCGGCGTCAACCACATCAACGTCGACAAAGGCGCCGACCAGCGACTTCTCGACCGGGGTGGTCAGAGTCACGACACCGTCAATCTCAGGAGCCTCGGAAGCTGACCGAGCGGTCTCGGCACCTTCGATGAGGACCCGTCGACGAGTTCCAACGAGATCGAGGCGGCGAGCCCGGGTAATGCCATCTTGTAGTTCACCTAGTTCAGCGAGGCGTTCTTGAATGAGCGTGGCCGGGACGGCACCGTCGAGACCGGCACCGTAGGTTCCTTCCTCTTTGGAGTATGCGAAGAACCCGCACCAATCCAGATTCGCTTCTTCTACGAATCGAAGGAGGGCGTCGTGGTCGTCCTCGGTCTCCCCTGGGTAGCCGACAATAAAGTTCGAGCGGAAAGCGGCGTCCGGCTGGCGGAGCCGTATCGAGTTGATTCGCTCAGCGAAGACATCCCCATTCCCCCAGCGCCTCATCCGCCTCATCAGTGGTGGTGACACATGCTGAAGCGACAGATCGAAATACGGCACCTCGGTGTCGCAAATGACCTCTACCAACTCGTCGGTCAGATCCGAGGGATACAAGTACAACAGACGCACCCACGGAACTCGCGTGGCCACCTCTCGAACGAGTGGCACAATGCTGCGCTCGCCAACCCCCTGGTCTCGGCCATATGACGCAAGATCCTGAGCGACAAGAACTACTTCGGAAACGCCCAAACCGTCAACTTCGGTCAGGATCGACTCAACGCTGCGAGACCGCTGCTTGCCTCTGAAACTCGGGATGGCGCAGAACCCGCAGTTCCGGTCGCAGCCTTCGGCCACTTTGACGTAGGCCCACGGGGCCGATGACGCCGGACGAGGAAGCTCAAGCAAATCAAATTGTGAAGACGTTGTCGTCTGAGAACCGGCCAGGCGAGTAGGTCCAAGGCTGACTGGCACACCGAAGGGGGCGATGCGATCAACTTCAGGCAACGCAGCGGCCAACTCGTCTCCGTAGCGCTCAGCCATGCAACCGGTGACGACGAGCTTTGACGATTCGCCCCGGTTCCGGTCGAGCGTCAAGATGGTGTCGATCGACTCCTGTCGAGCCTCTTCGATGAAGGCGCAGGTGTTGACGACAACCACGTCAGCGGTCGAGGCATCAGATGCCGGAGTAAGTCCGTCAGCGGTCAGGGTGCCGACCAGTTTGTCCGAGTCAACTTGGTTCTTCGGACATCCAAGTGTCTCGATCCAATAGCTAGCGCTCATGATCGTTCCAGGCTAGCGGTGCCCCGCTGTCACGCTGGTCTTGGCCGTGGCCCGCTCTAGGCCGAGAACGCCAACGGCAAGCCCGGGACCTCCCACTGACAACACACCAGACGGCCGGTGCCCGACAGCGTGATAAACGCTGATCGACGGTCCGAGCCTCCGAAACAGATATTGGTGGTCAAAGGATCATCGGTGGCAACAAAGCGATGCGCGCCCTCGGGAGTCACCACAGTGATTCCTCCGCGGCCGATGGTAGCGACGCAGATGTTACCAAGTTCGTCAACCGCCAAGGAGTCGAAACGGGGACCCCCTTCGGGGTCACAGACCAACTTGCCACGGTGCTCGGGTCCAAAGTATCCCGCGATCCGACCCGGTTCGACCAGCGGCCACTCATACAGGCGACCTTCACCTGTCGAGGCCACGTAGAGGACGTCCTGTTGAGGGGACAAACCGATTCCGTTCGGCGTCTCGACCGGGAAGACGACCTCGGTGATCGATGAGCCATCAGCCGCGGCGTAGTAAATTCCGCCACGGTCGCGTTGACGAGGCCGAGTCTTACCAAGATCGGTGAACCAGAAACCCCCAGAGCTGTCGAAGACAAGATCGTTCGGTCCCCGGAGCATGATGCCGTTCACCTCGTCGTACAAGGTTTCGACTCCTCCAGTTGACAGGTCAACCCGCTGGATTTTGCCCCCGGTGTAGTCCTGCGGCTGATTTCCCGGCACCATCATGCCGTTAATCTCAGACCAGACAAAGCCGCCGTTGTTGCACACGTACATCTTGCCGTCGGGACCGACCGCCGCCCCATTAGGCCCACCGCCTAGCTCGGCGACAACGTCGACGTCGCCCTCAGGAGAGACCCGGGTCAGCGTGCCCCTAGCTATCTCGACCAGCACTACGGAGCCGTCGGCCATGACCACCGGGCCTTCGGGAAACATGAGGTTGCTGGCCAAGGTTGTTGTGTCCATCAGCATTCACACTAACAACAAGTGGCCGGGCAACCAGCACGTCCAACGTCGCAGACTCCCAGCAACCGCCCCGGAGGATCGGTTTCGGATTGTAGGGCGTAGCTCAGGCGGCCGATTCGGAACCGGCGAGATCACTGGTCGCCTCGGTCGAGTCTGAATTGGTGCGAGCGTCGCCTGCCATCAAGGCCAGCGAGACCAGCCAGATGGACAGCAAAGCGACAGCCTCGATCCGGTGGACACGCCTGCGGGTGACCAAGAACACCCAGGCAGTCAGGGCTACTACCACCATGCACACCACTCCGATAGTGGCCACCGAACGATCGGTAATCGGACCCGGACCCACCAACGCAATGATTCCACCGACGGCCAAGCTGTTGAAGATGTTGCTACCAAGCAGATTGCCGAGAATCAGCTCAGTCTCACCCAACCGGGCAGCGGCTACCGCGGTGACCAACTCCGGCAACGACGTCCCAATGGCCACCAGGGTGAAGCCAACGAAGCCTCCGGTCAGACCCACCTCGTCCGCCAGTGCGGTAGCGCCCCAAACCATCAGCTGAGCTCCTGCAATCGTGCCGACTAGCCCGACCACCGTCCTGGCTAGTTCAGCCCCGGGCGAACGCTCGCCTTCGTCTCCGTCACCAGACTCGGGGCCGTCAGATGGAAAGCCTCCTTCAGGTGCCGTTCGGGCACCACTGATGATCCAACCCAGCATCAGCGTCAACGTCACCAACATGATCACGCCCTCAAGCCGGGTCAGGCCGCCAGTAGTGAAGAAAGCAAAGAGCAGCACACCAAGAAGCGAGAGCGGAGCTTCACGAGCCAAAACGGCCGAGGACACCCGCAACATGACGATGAGTGCGGCGGCGCCCAGCACCAAGGTGAGATTGGCGACGTTGCTGCCCACGACGTTTCCCACGCCGAGGTCGAGGTTTCCGTTGTAGGCGGCGATGCCCGACACTAAAAGCTCGGGAGCACTCGTTCCGAATCCGACGATTACCGCGCCGATGACAACTGGCGAGATCCGCATTTCGTGGGCGAAGCCCGAGGCGCCCTCCACGAACTCATCGGCGGCCCGAGTCAACAGGAACAGCCCTATGGCAACCTCGACAAGCGCCACCACCAAAGTCGGTTCAGTAAGAAATTCCACCAGTGGAGGTTACCGAGTCGAAGGACCCGGCCACCCCTCGCCGACGCTGACCTCAGTCCGATCGGTAGCCGGGGGGCGGGTCGAAGGCCGAAGCCACGTCGCCGTCAAAATTCTCGTCATCGGCATCGTCATCGGCATCGGGTTCCTCGTCGAACTCGGCCACCCAGTCATCAGCATCGAACTCGTCACCGTCTGGATCAAAGACGTCATCGTCAGGATCAAACGTGTCGACTGTTGCGGTGTTCTGCTCATGGGTCGTCGGCTTCGCAGCATCCGATGCCGGTGCCCTCCGCGTCGTCTGCGCATCGGCCACGTCATCGATGTCGAATGGTTCGGGCTCAGGTTCCACCAGCCCAGGGTCCAGGTCCTTCACCACTCGAAGGTGTGGGCCACCCGGCCGAGCAGTCTCCTCGTCCGGCGACGCTGCGGTGTCGGTTGCAGCCAAGTCTTCTGCGGTTGCCAGGTCATCCGATGTCTGGACCTTCGACCGCGGCTCGAGTTCGAGCGACGGGTCCGGTTCCAGTCGATCCTTGGTGAGCGTTGAAGTCGAATTGTGGGAATCCGCCACCATCTTTGCTGCCGTCGCCTGCGTGCCGGACCGGGCAGCTGCTCTTACTGCCGGATGGTTTTGGCTTCGAGTCGGAGTGCGAACTGGTTCGGGGTTGGGAATATCGGCCAGTGTCTTGCGCCGAGGCTTCTTGGTGGTGACCTCGGGTTGGGACATGGAGGCCCGGGGCGTTCCGGGACCGGGGCTACTGGGCTCCGAATTGTCTACCGGAGCTCGTTCCGTCACCACCTGTGCTGGTTCAGTCGCTCGGGATGGCTGCTCTTTCCTGGTGGGAAGAGCAGCCGATTCCAGAGCGCGCGACGGTTCCGAAGTTGTGGACGATCGGGGCTGCGGAGCCTCGGGCGCTTGTTGCTGCAGAGCAGGGGCATTGCCCTTCGGCCAACGACCCGCATCCAAGTCTTCCGAGGTCATCAGCACTTCGCGGGCTTTGGAGCCGACCGATGGACCGACAACCCCCCGCTCTTCCAGCAGGTCCATCAATCGCCCGGCGCGAGCGAAGCCGACCCGCAACTTCCGCTGCAGCATCGAAGTCGAGCCCAACTGAGAACGAACCACTAGCTCCATTGCTTGAAGCAGCAGATCGTCGTCGCCTTCGTCTCCGGTCGATCCTCCTGGCAGGAACGACGCCGATTGTGCGCTAGCGGCGTCCTCCCCCACCACGCGACTGTCGTAGGTAACGTCAGGTGCCTGCTGGGACCAGTGGGCGACGATCGCTTCCACCTCGGCCTCGGTCACCCAGGCACCCTGGAATCGGGTTGGCGTACTGGTCGTACCGTCGTTTAAGAGTCCGTCGCCCCGACCCACTAGCCGCTCAGCACCCTGCTGATCAAGAATGACTCGGCTGTCGGTCAAGCTCGAAACGGCGAAGGCCAAACGGGCAGGAACGTTGGCCTTGATCAAACCAGTGATGACATTGGTAGACGGACGCTGAGTGGCGATAACGAGGTGAATACCGACTGCTCGGGCCTTTTGGGCGATCCGGCAAATCGATTCTTCGACGTCGCGAGCCGCCACCATCATGAGATCGGCCAGCTCGTCCAAGACCACGAGAATGTAGCTGAGCTTCTGGCACTCGACTTGTTCGCCGTCGGGACCGGCGATAGGAGCAAGACGGCCCTCTTCGACGGCCGAGTTGTAGCCGTCGAGATCTCGAACGCCGACCTCGCTCAACAGGTCGTAGCGTCGCTCCATCTCCCGTACGGCCCAGGCAAGAGCGTTGGCCGCCTTCTTCGGGTCGGTAACCACGTCGGTAAGCAGATGGGGCAGGCGCTCGTATTGAGTCAGCTCTACCCGCTTCGGGTCAACGAGAATCAGACGAACCTCATCGGGTGTGGCCCGCATCAGGATCGAGGTGAGCATCGAGTTGATACTGGATGACTTACCGGAACCGGTTTGACCAGCCACCAAAAGGTGAGGCATACCGGCCAGATTGGCCATGATCGTGCGACCGGTAATGTCCCGCCCGAGGGTGACCTCAAGAGGATGGACCGCTTTGGTCGCCTCTTCGGAGACCAACAGATCACCAACGGTGATGATTTGTCGGCGCACGTTCGGAACCTCAACGCCAATAGCCTGCTTGCCCGGTATGGGAGCGAGGATACGGACGTCCGGGGTGGCCATGGCGTAGGCGATGTCTTTGTGAAGCGAGGTAACCTTCGAGACCTTGACACCCGGTCCGAGCTCAAGCTCGAAGCGACTTACGGTCGGTCCGACAACGACTCCGATGAGCCGGGTCTCAACTCCATGCTCGGCCAGCGCATGCTCAAGTTGCCTGCCGGTCTTCTCGACCACAGTCCGGTCAATGTCTTGAGCCTCGGTCCGGTCCAACAGATCAATCGACGGCAGCTGCCACGAACCCATCGTCGGCCTTAGAGCCGACGCCGTCATGGGGTCGACTACCGCCGGAATGGGAACATCGATGAAAGGCTCGGGGCCGTCCTGCCTCCACGCATCGGGCGCATCATCGACCGGCGCCGTGGCCACCGTGTCACCTTCTAGCGCGCCGACAACCACGGTCTGATCATCGTCGCCGGACGGCTCGGGAGCGCCGGCTGCAGCCTTGCCCTTCCGCAAATCGATGTAGACCTCTGCATCCGGCTCGTCGTCTGATTTGTCGGACCCACCATCATCGAAGGGGTCGTCGCTAAACACCTTGGAGACATCGCGACGACGCCGGGAGGAAAGATCGCCAATGGCATCGGTGCCGTCTCGACGCATCCAATCCCGCTCAGTCCAACGCTCGCTCGACCGGGTTCGGGTTTGACGCCACAGAATGCTAAATCGCTCGGCCATCGTGTCGGCTGCCGGGCCGAGCGATAGTGAGGTCAACAAGACGGCCGCACTGGCGATGAAGAACAGGGTCACCACCACTTCGCCCCAAGGTCCGACAAAACGTTCGATCGTGCCGCCTATAGCGATCCCGACCCAACCGCCGGCACCGCTCAAGCCCTGCACCGAGGACCCGTACCACGGGCGGCCACCCATGATGTCCAGAATGCAAAAGACAGCGGCGGCCAGAAGCGCCCAAGCCACCACTTGGGTGTAGTCCGTCTTGCGCTTCCGTTTCCGTTTGCGTTTCGTGCTGGTTCGCAGGAGCTGAAAGCCACCGGCGATGACCAGTGGTGGTACGACGAAACGGGCCAGCCCGACGAGAACGCCGGTGGAGACCACCAGCCATTCGCCGAGAAGTCCGGTCGCCCCGGTGTAGAGGCCGAGACCAAGCAAGATGCCCAGGGCGATAAGCAACAGCCCTTGCACATCTCGACGGTCTTCTTGGGCGCGACGACTAGCGCTTTTCTTGCGTGCCGGTTTCCGTCCGCCCGTAGCCCCTCGACCGGAACGTGATGAGTTCCGAGTTGATGTTGCCACAGTGTCCACAACTGTAGTCCAAGGCCAGATTCAAGTGGCGGAGGGTTTCGATCCCAACGCCTCGATAAGGCCGACGCCGGTCGGCGCCAGGTTAGGTCGACTCGTCGCCCTCGTGAGCTCCCAGCACGATCGGCACCACCATCGGGCGCAGGCGAGTGCGTTTGTTGATAAAGCGACCCAAAGCTCGCCGGGTCACGCGCTCGAAATGGGTGCGAGTTCGCTTGCCTTCCGACAACGCTTCTTCGACCGCTTCGCGGATAGCGATCGTCGCTTCCTTCCGCAACAGGTCACCCTCATCGCCGTCGACCCAGCCTCGACTGAGCACCTCCGGATCACGAAGCAGTTCCGCTCGTGGCCCAACGATCGACAGGCTCACTACCGCGCTGACGAAACCTTCGCGACCGAGTACCTGGCGCTCAGAAAGCACGGTGGGGTCCAACGCCCCGACGGAGCCGGCGATGTACACAAACTCTGATGGAATGCTGTCAGTCCGCTCGACACCGTTGTCGGTCAGCAGTACCGAATCGCCATCGGAACACACCAAAATGTGGTCAGGATCCTGCCCCATACTGGCCGACAGTCGGGCATGCTCGGCCATGTGCCGGTACTCACCGTGGACGGGGATAAACCATTCGGGCTGCACAATTGAGTGCATAACCCGTAGCTCTTCCGCCTTGGCGTGCCCGGTCGTATGAACGTGAGCTATACCGGAGTGGACCACCTCGGCACCCTTGCGAATAAGTCCGTCGATGACTCGAGAAACACTCGACTCGTTGCCCGGAATCGGGTGCGAGGACAAAATGACACAGTCCCCCTCATGGATGGTAAGCCAACGGTTGTCGCCAGTAGCCATTCGGGCCAGCGCCGACAATGGTTCTCCCTGCGAGCCGGTGGAGATGATACAAAGCTCCCCATCGGGGACGCCGTCGATGTTCTCGATGTCTATCAGTTTGTTGTCGGGGATGTGCAGCAAGCCCATCTGGCGGGCCAGGGCCACATTGTTGTTCATTGAGCGCCCAAGCGTTGCCACCGTTCGCCCGGTGGCGATGGCGGCATCGGCTATCTGCTGAACCCGGTGAATGTGACTGGCGAAACAGGCGATAACGATTCGACGACCGTCTCGGGCCCGGAAAAGACTCTGGACCGACTTCCCAATCGACGTCTCCGACTCTGAATAGCCAGGTTCCTCGGCGTTGGTCGAATCGCACAGGAACAGCCGTACTCCGTCGTCCTTGGCCAGGTGCCCTATACCTCCAAGGTCAGTGAGCCTGTTGTCCACCGGAGTGTTGTCCAGCTTGAAGTCCCCGCTGTGCAGGATCACACCTTGAGGGGTGTGGAACGCTGTGGCAAAGCCGTGAGGTACCGAGTGGGTGACCGGGAAAAACTCCATGTCGAACGGGCCGACCTGAATCCGATCGTTATCGCTCACCTCAACGAATTTGGCCTGATCGAGAACACCGCGCTCGGCGATTCGACTCTTGGTCATGCCTACCGTAAGCGGCGATCCGATAACGGTCAGTGGAACTTTCTCTAGCAGGAAGCCCAACGCGCCAATGTGGTCCTCGTGGCCATGGGTAGCGACAACCCCCTCCACCCGATCGGCATTCTCAACTAGATACGTGAAATCAGGAAGGATGAGATCAACACCGGCGGCCTCAGCGTCGGGAAACATGAGTCCACAGTCGATGAGCATGATTCGCCCCTCGACTTCGACCGCAGCACAGTTTCGACCGATCTCCCCGAGACCGCCTAGGAATGAAATCTTGACCGGTGACGGCATCAGGAATCAGCCCGGCCGAGGGCGGCCATAACCTGGCGACAACGGTCGTCCATCCCCGGCGGGGTTGGCCCCATCGGCAGTCGACACTCTCCTACTGGCACACCCAAATGGTTCATCATGGCTTTCGTTGGCACGGGGCTGGGGGCATCGTCGTAGGCGAAGTGGCCGTACGCCGGCATCATTCGGCGGTGCCACTGCGTCGCCTCGGCAACCTTTCCTTCACTAAAGGCGGAAATCATGGCGGCCATTTCTCGACCGGCATAGTGGGTGATGACGCCGACCACTCCAACGGCGCCAACCGATAGGAGCGGCAGTGTCAGTCCGTCATCGCCGGAGTAGACCTCAAAGGCCGGGTCTACCTGAGCCAGGAACGACGCAGTTTCGGATGGATCGCCGGAAGCATCCTTCAGGGCCACGACGTTGTCGATCTCAGCCAGACGCAGCAAGGTCGACGTCTCAATCTTGCGGCCGGTCCGACCGGGGACGTCATAGACCATGACCGGCAGGTCGGTGGCTTCAGCCGATGCTAAGAAGTGCTGATACATCCCTTCCTGGGACGGCCGGTTGTAATACGGGGCCACTGCCAAGATGCCGTCAACACCCACGTCGGTGGCCGTCTTCGTGTTCTTGACCGCCACGGCCGTGTCGTTGCTGCCTGCGCCGGCCACCAGCGAATGACCTGGGATTGCTTCGCGCACCGCAGTAAAGAGGTCTCGCTGCTCCTCATAGGAGATCGTCGCCGATTCGCCGGTCGTCCCGGCAACGACGACGCCGTCGTTGCCGTTGTCCACCAAGTACTTGGCCAACTTCTGGGCCGCGGGCAAATCAAGCTTGCCCTCGGCGGTGAATGGCGTGACCATTGCGGTGAGTACTGGGCCGAACCTGGCCATGGGATTGTCCTCCTGTATGGATCCGCCGCTCGGCGGTCTGCTTTGGGATACGTTCCGATCGGTTCCGATGGTGGTTTCCGGTAGCAGTCCTCGTGGTTGTGTTACGTCACTTATGGTTCACTTAGTTTTCACGGCCTTGAGGCGAGCCAACCTCGGCTCGTAGTCGAGCATGCTCCCTGGCACGGTCAAGACCCAATGTGGCCAGGAAATCGTCATGCAGCTCGAACCAAATCGTATGATATGAGTCCACCGTGGGCTTGGTCAGCCAGTCAACTCGACCTTCGATGACGTTGGAGAGCGCAGATTCAAGTCGGCGTTCGTAGCGTGCAAACCTTGGATGCGCCTGGCTGAGCATACGGCAAACAGGCTTCACCCGCTCGTGAATACCTGCTAGGTCATGAATAATTGCCTGGTCGTAATCCGGATCGCTGTGATCGTTTAAGACCAGCGGATCGCGTCCAACCACTTGCCACCTCGTGCAAAGATCCAACACTGAGCCGTTGAGCGGGACGAAGCGCTCGTACGCCTTCAACACCTCAACGCGTGGACTTCGGCCCGTCGCTGCAGTGCCCGAAACAGCGCAATCCAGCTGGTGTTGTAGGAGCTTCTCCCCCACCCGGCGCCCTTCGGCTGTGAGCACCCAACCGGCTCTGTCACCCAGACGCTCCACCACAAGGTCTTGGTCGACTGCTTCGGCCAGCATCTGCGCCACGACGGTGAGATCCAGTTCCTCGGCCAACGCCACCGACTCTATGGAAGCCATGCCGCTGAGGCGCAGACGCAGCAAGATACATGCCATTCGGTCCGCTTCAACACAGGCACTCCCGCAACCGGTTGCCATGAAGGCCCGGGACCTGTCATCAGATCCGCTGGGTGGGTTCGGCGTGGTCACGCTATGACCCGATCAGATTCGGCCCGGTGTGCCCGCCGACGAACGACGGCCAGATAGAAGACAGTGCCAAGGATCGCGAAGATGAACCACTGAACGGCGTAGGAAAGATGTGGGCCTTCGCTCAGCTCTGGAAGTGGAACCGGATCGGGAAAGTCGGCTGTGGCGTCGCCGTCGGGTGCCAGCTGAAGAAAGAACGGTGGAAGCGGTTGACCCACTCGAGAGCTAAGGGCCGCGGTATCGAACCGAGGCAGCAAGCGACCCTCGCCGGTGTCAGCTACGGCAAACCAACCTTCAGGCTCGACCGTATCTCGAAGCCAGCCGGACACTTCGGTGCGCGCTGTCGGTGGATCGGTCAACTCGACAGCGGCGTTGATCGGTACGAAGCCCCTGTTGACCGCCAGGAACGTCCCATCGTCGAACTCCAGCAAGGCCACAACATACTCACCGGCTACGCCCCCTTGGGAGCGGTTGGTGATCCGGGCAACGTCGGCGTCGACAAGTACGCCTGTGGCCACGGCCCGACGGAAATCGACACTGCCACTGCCGCCAAAACTGTCTTCAGCCTCACTACTGCCGTCAGGACCTATGCCGGGCTCGACACTATCGATGACAAGCGGAACCTCCCCGGTTCTCGCGGCTATCAGGACATTCTCCGCTTGACGCTGCTCCAGGCGATCCAGCTGCCAGAGCCCGAGAAAGACAAATAACGAAACCACGCTCAAGGCGAAGACATGCGACATTACCCACCAAGGCCGGGCGGCGAACGCCCATTCAGGGCCGCTGGGAGTCTTGGTACCGGCGTCCGGGCGATCGGACTCATCCGGGGCTAGGGAGATCTGTTCGGTCGACATGACAATTGGTATCCCGTTGCCCGCCGAATCGTGACACGTTACACCGCTGGGTGGTGCCGGGCGAGCCTCTAGAACTAGCTTCCACGCTACCGAGATATCCAGCGTGAACATGTGAGATAAACACAGTCGACCACCGGCTTCGTTGAGGGCAGGTGAACAACCAGCATCCGGCGAGTATTCGCCCGACGATTCTGTAAGACTGCTTTGGTGGCTTTCAGACGAGGTCAACCACCATCCAAGCCCATCGTTCGAATCATCATCGGGCTGGTCATGCTGTCGCAGGGAGCAGCCATATTCGGCGATCTGGTGCTGGCTGAGTTCGTCGACAGCCGTCCCGGTTTACTTATCGCTCTCAATCCCCGGAACCGCAATCTCACCCTGGCGACCAATCAGCTCGACGCGGTCACCTTCTACGTCGTTGGTTTCTGCCGCTTGGTGGCCTCCGACCCGCTCTACTTCCTGCTCGGCTACTGGTACGGCGAGAAAGCCATCGCCTGGACCGAGCGACGGAGTCGCACCTACGGACCGCTGATACGCGAAGGCGAGCAAATGTTTAGGCGGGCTTCTTATCCGCTGATCTTCATGATGCCCAACAACATCATCTGTGCCATGTCGGCGGCTACCGGCGTCAGCCTGCCGATCTTCATCGCTCTCAATGTCAGTGGGACAGTGACCAGACTGATCATAATCCGTCAGGTGGGCGAGGTATTCGCCTCCCCGCTACAACGGGTCGTGGACTTCATCGCCGAGTACCGGGTTCCGATTCTCATCCTGTCGGCGGTTCTTGTCGCCTGGACCGTCTACAACGAGTTCTTTGCCGCCGACTCCGAGGCCCGAAGCCTTGTCGAACTGGGTAACGAAGCAGACGCCGCAGGTGAAGCAGAAGGCTCGACCGAGTCGAGCAAAGGTTCTGGGCAGGCCGACTTCGAGAACTAGGCCGGCGGGCCGGCTACAGGTCCAGAACCTGATCGAGCCCGATGGTCACACCCGGTATCGCTGCCACCCGGCGGACGGCCAATACCACGCCAGGCATGAACGAGGAACGGTCATAGGAGTCGTGGCGGAGCGTCAGGGTTTGGCCCATCGCACCCAAAACCACTTCCTGGTGCGCAACCATCCCTCTCATCCGAACAGAGTGAATGCGTATACCTGACGGGCCTTCGGCACCTCGGGCGTTGGCCACCGTCTCCGACTCGGTCGGATCGTCAGCCCAGTCCGGGGATGCCTTTGCCATGCGCTCGGCGGTAGACACTGCTGTCCCGCTCGGAGCATCGACCTTCTGGTCGTGATGAAGCTCAATGATCTCACCGGTGTCGAAATACGGTGACGCCAGTTCGGCGAAGCGCATCATGAGTACTGCGCCGATGGCGAAGTTGGGAGCGATGATGCAATTCGATCGGTCAAAAGCCGAGCGAAGACCGTCGTAGTCAGCCTCGCTGAAGCCCGACGTGCCGACAACGGCGTGAATGCCGTTCTCGGCACAGAATCGGACGTTCTGGCGTGCCGCCTCAGGGTGAGTGAAGTCGACCATTACGTCGACAACCGGCCGGCCCGCCCCATCGATGAGGGGCGCACCGGTTGAAGAAACAGGAAAGTCATGGCCGGAAAACCCGGTGACTTCCCCAACGTTTATCCCCTCGAATGAGGGATCAACCGCCGCGGTGAAGGCCAGACCATCAGTCTCACTGATAGCACTGGCGACCAGGGTGCCCATACGGCCCCCTACGCCAAAAACTCCGACTCGAATGGTCATGGCCTTACACCCGGCGATTCACTTGTTAGCTGCGACGACCGCGGCCACGGCCTCCGCCACCGCCGCCGCCACTGCGGCTGCGATTGCGAGGTCGACGATCGTTTTCCGGCACCACTGCGGAGCCCTCGGGCCCGAGTTCACCGAAGCCCGACGGTTCGAAGTCCTCTTCAAACGACATCGTCATGGCCGAAGAAGACTCGGCCCCGTCGTCGTTATTGGAGCGAGACCGCGAGCGGCCTCCGCCGGAGCCTCCTCCGTCGGAGCTGCGAGTGTCGGCAGCCATTCGAAGCGAGATCTTTCCGTTGGGATCGATGTCCTCAACCGATACCTCGACCTCTTGGCCCAATTCGAGCACGTCTTCGACCTTGTCGATCCGCTTGCCCATCCCGATCTTGGAGATGTGAAGCAAGCCATCGCGACCAGGAAGAATGTTGACGAAAGCGCCGAACTTGGTGATGTTGACGACCCGTCCGCTGTAGACCTCGCCCACGTCAGCCGTCGGCGGATCAAGAATCAAACGAATCTGACGCTCTGCCTCATCGACCACAGCCTTGTCGGTTGCGGCCACGGACACGATTCCGACCTGTCCATCGTCGTCGACGGAAATGTCGGCGCCGGTCTCGGTCTGAATGGCGTTGATGACCTTGCCCTTCGGGCCGATGACCTCACCGATCTTGTCGACCGGGATCTCGAAGCTGACAATCTTCGGAGCACCTTCGCGGACATCCGCCCGGTGCTCGCCAATCGCCTTGTTCATGACGTCCAGGATCTGCAGACGGGCGTCCTTGGCCTGCTCCAGCGCTTGGGCCAGAACGTCGGCGGGAATGCCGTCGATCTTGGTGTCGAGCTGAAGTGCGGTAACGAAGTCAGATGTACCGGCCACCTTGAAGTCCATGTCACCGAAGGCGTCTTCCGCCCCCAAGATGTCGGTCAAGGTCGTGTACTTGCCTTCGGCGAAGACCAGACCCATGGCGATACCGGCAACCGGAGCCTTGATGGGAACACCGGCGTCCATGAGCGACAGCGACGAACCACAGACCGAAGCCATTGAGGTCGACCCGTTGGAGGAAAGAACCTCGGACACCAAACGCAGCGTGTAGGGCCACTCCGACTCGTCGGGAACCACCGGAATAAGGGCCCGCTCGGCCAGTAGGCCGTGGCCGATCTCGCGACGCTTGGGGCCTCGCATAAAGCCGGTTTCACCAGTCGAGAACGGCGGGAAGTTGTAGTGATGGAGGTAACGCTTACGTTCCGTCGGATCAATACCGTCAATCAGCTGATCCATGCGGGTCATGCCCAGCGTCGAGATGTTCAGAACCTGAGTCTCGCCTCGCTGGAACAGACCGGAACCGTGAACTCGAGGTACCACTCCGACCTCGGCCGAAACTGGCCGTAGATCAGCCGGACCGCGACCGTCAATGCGGTTGCCGTCTTCGACGATGCGACGGCGGACAACGGCCTTCGACAGTGAACGGAAGGCAGACTTGATCTGCTTGTTGGCCAGCGCCTCGTCGTCACCGGCAAACTTCGGTACCAGGGCGGCGATCGTCTCGTCCTTGAGCGCACCCTCGGCGGCGCCACGCTCGGCCTTGTCGCCGATGCTCATGACCTCGACCATTTTGGCTTCAGCAGCGGCAGAAACGGCACTGTATTGCTCGTCGGTGTAGTCGACCTGAACTTCGTAGTCCATGGGCTCGCGACGTCCGCCCGAATCCTCCATGAGCTGCATCTGGAGGGCAATTGCCTCCTTGATGTACTGCTTGGATGCTTCGAGGCCGGAAGCCAGGGCTGACTCGTCAACCTTGGGGGCACCGTTTTGATAGTTGGCCCACGAAGTCTTCGTGCCGCCTGCCTCGACCATCATGACGGCAACATCGCCGTTGTCGAGTTGACGACCAGCGACCACGATCTCAAACGAGGACTCGTCACCCTCTTGGAAGGTCGGATGTGGCAGCCACTCGCCTTCGGTGGTGTACGCCAAGCGCACTGCGCCGATGGCGTCCTCGAACGGAACGTTCGAGACCATAAGGGCGGCGGAGGCGGCATTGATGGCCATCACATCGTGGGGATGAGCCATGTCGGCCGACAGAACCGTAACCACTACGTGGGTTTCGTTGCGGTACCCGTCAGGGAACGACGGGCGTAGTGGCCGGTCGATCAAACGAGCGGTGAGGGTTGCCGTGTCGGGGGCTCGCCCCTCACGACGGAAAAACGAACCGGGGATCTTGCCTGCGGCGTAGGACCGCTCTTCAACGTCCACGGTTAGCGGAAAGAAATCGATACCTTCACGTACCGATCGGGCGCCGGTGGCAGCCACCAGCACACTGGTGTCGCCCATTCGGGCAACAACCGAACCACTGGCCAAACCGGCAAGTTTGCCGGTCTCCAGGTACAGCTCAGGGCCGTCACCACCGGTGACGGTCCCCGATACGGAAACAACGTCCGTCATTGGGATTCTCCTATTGGTCTTAGCGCGACGAGAACCTTTTCTCGCCACTTCAGGCCAGATCCCAGATTTCGATCACCCGGTTCGGTGCCGCTATGGTAAACATCCGCCACACAGTGGCGAGTGTGTCCAGTCGGTGGGCGGATCGACGGTGTGTCGCAATAGGACACGGGGAACCGAAAACTGGCAGCTGACCTGCTTCAGTATTAGTGCGTAGCAACGCAAGTGCGCCGCAACACTGCTGGTCATACTATCGCCAAATAACGCCAACCTGTGAGATACCTCTCAGTGGCGATCAACGGCGCAACGATGACAGGCTGGACTCGCCCAAGCCGATCCGGCTGTATGGACCGGATCCAGTGATTATCGACGCAGACCCAGTTCGGCGATGAGGGTTCGGTACCGCTCAACGTCGATGGAGGCCAGATAGTCGAGCATCCGACGTCGCCGACCAACGAGGGCCAGCAGACCACGCTGAGTGTGATAGTCCTTCTTGTGGACCTTCAGGTGTTCGGTCAGATGGTTGATGCGATCGGTGGCCAGAGCAATCTGGACCTCGGGTGAACCGGTGTCTCCCTCGGCACGGGCGAACTTGGCCATGGTGTCGGCCTTGGCTGGCAAATTGGAAGCTGGCTTGGACATGATTCGTACCTCTTGGGGGTGAACAACGGTGACTCCGAGTCGGTCTCGGAGCTCGGGACCCTTGGCCCTGCCACCTGACCCGCTCCCCCAACTTCTGCTGAGGGCGGCATCGGTAGCGACCAACAATCATAACGGCGCGGGTCGGCCGAGCCACCGCTCAAACTGGCCAGATGTGCTGGGGCCAGGTTTACTGTGGCCAAACCAGGGTGTCGGGGTGGAACTGCGACCAGGCAAACCAGAACGCCTGGTGAGCTGGCACCTCGCTACCGTCGCCGTCGACGGCCCGAAGGCCTCCCCCGTCGGCCACCACTTCAATCAACCGGGCTCCTCCAACCTCACCAGGAACATCAATGCTGACTGGTGATCCAGCAGCCAACACCGCCCTTGCCGCATCAACGTGGAAGGCAACGGCCTGGCCAGATTTGGTAATTACCCCCAACACATCGGCCTGAACCTGCAGGCGAGCATCGGTCGACCCAATCGGGAAAATCGGGCCATCGGCATCGCGAGTGGAACGAAAGTCAGGGTCCCGACCTAGCGCAAGATCCTCTGCCAGCACCGTCGTTTCGGGATAAGCGGCCCGCCATTCAGCCCAGGTGGTAGTCACAACGCCGTGTTGCTCAAGAACAATACCTTCCTCCAGCAGCGGGCCGGAGGTGGCTGCTCCGGTGAAGGCGTCGAACAACGACCACGTGGTGATGTCGAACATGACCTTGTTCGAGCGGCTCAACAAACCCGACGTTCGCAACACCGGCCGTTCGACGTTGGCGGGCACGACATCGGTCAGGAACATCTGGGCTGAACCGCACAACGTGCAGTACGGCAAGGCGAAATGTCGTCCGCCGAGCGAGTCGTTGACCATCTCACGGACCTCCATGATTCGTCGGGGGTACGCCCGAGCTTCACCGTCAACGACCACGCCGAAAACCACGGCGTCGTCACCTAGCCATCGAGCGTCTTGTGCGCTGGTCACCGTCGGGTTGTCTACGGCGGCAATGCAGAGGCACGACTCATCGCTTCCGAACGGTCGGTCATCGATGCCCACCCCGCCCCACGACACCAACCTCCAATCGAGTTCCGTGTCGGCTTGAAAGAACGGTTCCCACTGAGGCACCAGCGCAGTGAAGATGTTGCGCTTCGCTTTCAGGTAGCCGGGCGGCGCCGGTACATCCCATGCGATCAAATGGTTGTTGATCTCGGCCCACGATGTGGTGTCGGGGAAGTCTCTGTCCAGCAGCTCCTCGGCCACGCCGTTCAACCGGATCACCAATCCGACGTCTCCAGCTAACCGCAGCACGTCACTGACGATCCAGGCCAACCTCACGTCGCCCGATGACGTTATGAGATCGAGGGCCTCGATCTCCTCCGCTCGAACGGATCCATCGAAGTCGTCCCCGGCCAATGCGGCCACTGCCGCTTCGAGTTCGGGGGTGAGTGGACCGGACGGAATCGGAGGCGGGGACCCATAGGTGGTTTCCGTCCCGCTGACTGCCAAAGCCAGAGCCTCAGCCAGCCTGGAGTCGACTTCGCTCTTTGCACCCTCCGTTGAAGGCAGCAGGCCGTCTCCCGCCCCTGGCTCGTCCGGGATCGTACAGGCGGTCACGATCAACAACGTCCCGAGGCAGGCGACAAGCCAAAGTCGAGCTGGCAAGGTTACTGGCCGTCTGGTCGGGGCCACTTTTGGTCCATTGACCGAAAACCCGCTAGGCCGTCAGGTAATTCCGGGCAGCCTCGACATCTCGCTGGAGCTGTTCGGTCAGTGCGTCGAGCCCGTCGAACTTCCGCTCAGCCCTGAGGCGGGAGATGAATTGGATACCACCACGCACACCGTAGAGATCACCGTTCCAGTCGATCAGGTGAGCCTCTATCACCGAGTGTTCAGCGTTGTCGTAGAACGTTGGGCGTTTCCCGATGTTGATCGCACAGGGCCATCGGTCGGGAACCGAACTATCAGTCGGATTCGAAGCATCATCTGAGTTCTTTGTCTCGACCCACCACCCGGCATATACGCCGTCAGCTGGCACGGCCATGTTGGCTGGCACAGCAACGTTGGCTGTTGGAAACCCAATCGTGCGTCCACGTTGATCCCCTTGAACAACCGTTCCTCGAATCTCGTGCGGCCGCCCTAGAAGACGGGCCGCCAGCTCCACATCGCCGTCGGTTACTGTGCGGCGCACCGCGGTGGATGAGATCGGGTCGGCGCGGCCATGGTGCACGCCGCCGGAAACCACATCTTCCTGCAGCGAAAGGGGGCGGCCTTCGACGCTAAAGTCGTGCTGCAAACCCAAGGCCTCAAGTAGAGCGACATCGCCTTTTCGGTCACGACCGAAGTGGAAGTCGTTGCCGACGACAACATGGGCAACCCCCAACGCGCCGACCAGAACGGTGGTCACGAAATCATCAGCGGTCTCTTCGGATCGGGCTTGGTCAAACCTCACCACCACAACGGTGTCCACCCCGAGGTCGTCTAGAAGTTCAAGCTTGTGATCAAAGCTCGTCAACGTGGCCGGTGTCATCTCCGGGCGCAAGACGGCGGCCGGATGGGGGTCGAACGTAACAACGGCCAGTGCGGCAGATGCTTCATTAGCCGACCGTCGGGCTCGCTCGATGATGCTGCGGTGCCCTCGGTGGACTCCATCGAAGACCCCGAGCGCAGCAGCATGGCGACGCCCAAACAAGGGCCACCTCGATGGGTCTGACCGGGCATCCAAGTCGACAATTACATCCACTGTTCAGGCACCGTATCCCATCGCCTGGTCAACAGTCATGCCGGACGCAGGACCTTCACTGCTCGCAACTCACCGTCGCGGCTCTCGTAGAGGGCAATCAGATCTCCGACCCCATCCACCACGCCGACCAGACCTGACCCCGTCGATGGACCCAGCGATCGGCCGTGGCTTACATCGGTTGCCATCGCTGCATCGGCCGTCACAACCGCAACGCCCGGTAACAGATCGCGAACCGGCCGCAACGTAAAGTCGTCGAGAGACTCAGCTTCGGCCTCGGTAACAGTCCCGACAGCGGAGCGGCGTAGATTCCGCAGGTGGGCTCCACCCCCGAGGGCTGTTCCCAAGTCAGCGGCCAGGGTACGGATATAGGTGCCGGACGAACAATCCACCTCGGCCCGGTAGACCAACGGATCCGAGGTCTGCTCGATGTCAAATCGGTGCACGGTCACCGGACGAGGCTTTCGTTCGATCTCAACCCCCTCCCGAGCCAGCTCATGAAGTCTGCGGCCGTCAACCTTGACGGCCGAAACCATGGGTGGAATCTGCTCGATAGGGCCGGTCAGATTGGAAACGGCACCAGCGACCTCGACAGGGTCCAACGAACCCATGTCGTAAGTTGCAGTGACCTGGCCGCCAGCATCGAGAGTGTCGGTCTCTGTACCGAAAACGATCTCAGCGGTATAGGACTTGTCGGCCCCGGTGACGAACTGGAGAAGCTTGGTTCCGGCACCGACACCAAGAATGAGTACTCCGGTGGCATCGGGATCGAGTGTTCCCGAGTGGCCGACTTTTCTGGTGCCCAGTCGGCGGCGGACCTGGTCTACCACATCGTGGCTGGTACATCCCGTCGGCTTGTCGATGACGACGCAGCCGGATACCCCGGAGTCAGGTCGGCGACGACGACTCATCGTCTTCCTCATCAGCCGTGACTTCATGTTCAGCCGTGATTTCGTGTTCAGCCGAACCTTGTTCCTCAGCCGGGATTTCGTCGGATGAGTCATCGTCGGTGGTGTCCAACGTCGACAAGATGGCGTCGATTCGGGCCCCGGTTCGGACCCCGGGGTCAACTTCGAAGACAACCTCCGGAGTCTTGCGAATCCGTGTCTCTCGACCGATCTTGGCCTGAATCGCCTTCCGATACTCACCCAGAGCATCCAGTACATACTCGTCGATACCCGCCGATTCGGTCTGATCCAGATCGCTGCCGTCCACGCCGTAGCGCTCCATCAGGTCGGGATCACTGATGAACACCCTCGCCTTGTTCAGATCGCTGTCGACCTCAACTCCGACAATGGTGATTAAGTCGAACCGTTCGTCGTCAACCCGGCGGAAGAAGTCAGCCACGATCTCGTGCAGCAAGGAGTTCAATCGGGCGGTCCTGGGGAACTGCCTGTTCGTCGGCGGACGGCGAGCCCGGGCCTGGCCGGATCGACCCTTGGAGCCCGATCGGCCTTGATTCTTCTTTGATCTTGAGCCTCGTGCCATCAGGATTCCTCCCACCAGCTTCTCTCGAAAGAGAGCACTTCGACCTCGTGCCGAGACCAGATCAGGCGCTCGGCATCATCCATCATCTCGCCGACGTGACGAGATGATCCACTAACCGCAACAACCGCCACCAGCGTTCGCTGCGTGAGATCCTGATGATCCACCTCAGAGGCGGCTAGTCCGCTGCGTTGATCGAGCTTTGTGACCAATGACTGCACCACGGAGCGCTTCTCCTTGAGTGACTGAGAGGCCGGCAGACGCAGGTCCGCCGCGGCAACAAGAACAAACATGGACGTATCCAACCTCAACGAGACGGGAACCTACACGTCGCAGAACCAGGCTGGAAGCCTGTCCGAAACATGCCGACTATTCGCGGGGAATCTCCCGCTCCTCGAAGGTTTCGATGATGTCACCGTCTTTGAGGTCCTGGAAGTCTGACAAGCCGATGCCGCACTCAAATCCGGCGGCCACCTCTTGGGCGTCTTCTTTGAACCTCTTAAGCGACTGAATCGATCCCTTCCAGATGATCGTGCCTTCACGCAGGAATCGAACCTTGGACCCGCGGGTGATGACACCGTTGGTGACCATACAACCGGCGATGGCGCCAATCCGGGGTACTCGGAAGATCTCGCGAACTTCGGCATCGCCGGTCACGACTTCCTCGTATTCGGGCTCAAGGAGACCAAGCATGGCGTTTTCGACATCTTCGAGCAGCTTGTAGATGATCTCGTAGTTACGGATCTCCACCTGCTCCTGCTCGGCCATGTCACGAGCCTTGCGATCCGGGCGGACGTTGAATCCGAGGATCGTAGCGTTGGAAGCGCTGGCCAGTTGCACGTCGTTCTCGGTGATTCCGCCGACGCCGCGGTGCACAAACGCCAACTTGACGTCATCGCGCTCACGACGCTTGAGGCTGTCGCAGACAGCTTCCAGCGAACCACTTACGTCGGCTTTGACGATCAGGTTCAACGTGGCTGTCTCGCCGGCTTGAATCTGCTTGAAGATGTCCTCAAGTCGTGCGCCACCGCTGGTGGCTGAGGCGTCGCGTCCAAGCGAAGTCAAGCGTTGCCAGTGTTCGCGGGTGTCGGCGACCTTGCCTGCCACCTTTTCGTCTGGAGCAATAATGAACGTGTCACCGGCTTCGGCGACATCGCTCAAGCCCAGAACCTGAACAGGTGTGGCGGGAAGCGCAGTCTTGATCCGCTCCCCTCGATCGTTGACGAGAGCTCGGACTCGACCCCAGGCGGCACCGGCCACCATCGGGTCACCGACGCTCAGGGTGCCGTGCTCGACCAAGACGGTGGCAACAGGGCCACGGCCGATATCGAGATTGGACTCCAGGACCGAGCCACTGGCACGGCCGTCGGGTGATGCCCTGTAGTCTTCGACCTCGGCCACCAGGCTGAGGCTTTCAAGCAGATCAGGAACACCGTCGCCGGTCATGGCCGACAACGGAATCATGATGGATTCGCCACCCCAATCCTCCGGGACCAGGTCGCGCTCTGCCAGTTGTGTCATCACCCGATTCGGGTCCGCACCCTCGCGATCCATCTTGTTGATGGCGACGATGATGGGCACGTCGGCCGCTTTAGCGTGGTCGAGAGCCTCCAATGTCTGGGGCATCACACCATCGTCGGCGGCTACAACCAACACCACGATGTCGGTGGCGTCGGCACCACGGGCACGCATAGCGGTAAACGCCTCGTGACCGGGGGTGTCAAGGAATGTAATCGGCTTGCCGTCATGTTCGACCTGATAGGCACCGATGTGCTGGGTAATGCCCCCAGCTTCGCCAGCTGCGACCTTGGCACGACGGATGTAGTCGAGCAGCGAGGTCTTGCCGTGGTCGACGTGGCCCATGACAGTCACCACCGGAGCACGCGGCTCCAGCGGAATGTCCTTGTGCTCGGCATTTTCCTCAAGGAAGGCATCCGGATCGTCCAGCTTGGCGGCAACCGCCTTGTGGCCCATTTCCTCGACCACGATCATGGCCGTTTCCTGATCCAGCACCTGGTTGATGGTCACCATCGAACCCATCTTCATCATCGCCTTGATGACTTCCGTCGCCTTCACGGCCATCTTGTGGGCCAGATCGGAAACGGAGATGGTTTCGGGAATGTGCACTTCGCGGGTGATCGGCTCGGTCGGCGCCTGGAAGCTGCCCTGGCCGTCATCCGACTTGTGCGATTTCTTATGGCCGTGACGATTATCCTTCCAGCCGCCAGCACCATCGGAGCCGCGCGTCTTGATGCCGCCCTTCTTCTTGCCATCGTCGGCCGCGCGACCACCCTTATCGCCCTTCTTGGCACCGGTCTCCGGTTTCTTGTGCAGGGTTCCCTTCTCGCCTTCGCCGGCCTTGGCCTGGGCAGCAGCTTGCTGCTTGGCGAGTTCGGCAGCCTTGGCAGCCGCAGCAGCAGCTTCGGCCTGCTGACGCATCTGCGCCAGCTGGACTTCGCGAGCCTGCTTTTCGCGCAGTTCGCGCTCCTGAATTTCGCGCAGGCGGCTGGAACGGGCTGCCGCCTCCTGGCGTGCCTTCAATTCCTTCTCGCCAATAATCGCGGCGCGGTCCAGAACCGGAGCGACAGGCTGCTCGACCACCGGCTCAGGAACCTCCTCAACCACCGGCTCCGGAATAATTTCCGGCTCGGGCACGACTTCGACGACAGGCTCGGGCACGACTTCAACCACCGGCTCGGGAATCACTTCCACTTCCGGCACCTCAGGCTCGACCGGCAGATGCTGCACTTCATGCTCGGCCCCCGGAAGATGCTCGCCAATGTCTCGCTTGACCAAAACGCGCTTCTTGCGGACTTCGACCTGAACCGTACGCGCACGACCATGCGAGTCAGTCGACTTGATCTCTGACGTTTGCTTGCGTGTCAGGGTAATTTTGGTTTGCGACTCATCACCATGCGAGCGACGCAGATAATCCAGAAGCTTCGCCTTGTCCTGATCGGTCAGGGTATCGTTGGAACCGCCCTTGCTGACGCCAGCCTTGCTCAATTGCTCGAGCAAGACCGCGACCGGCATTTTGAGTTCAACGGCAAATTGTGAAACTGTTGTTGCGGACATACTTTGCTACCTCCCGCTCACTCGAACCAGTGAGCCCGTGCCTTCAGAATGAGTTCCTTGGCACGCTCGTCGTCGATGCCGGTCATTTCCGTCAGTTCATCAACCGCCAGTTCCGCGAGATCGTCGCGGGTCTTGACGTCATGTTCGGCCAATTTGGCGGCCAGTTCCTTGGTCATGCCTTCAAGACCGATCAGGTCTTCGGAGACATTTTCCAGCTTTTCCTCGGTGGCGATCGCTTCGGTCAGCAGGACATTACGGGCGCGGTTACGCAGCTCGTTGACGATTTCCTCGTCCAGACCGTCGATTTCCAACATTTCGGCCAGCGGCACATAGGCCACTTCCTCCAAGGTCGAGAAGCCCTCTTCGATCAGCAAGTCGGCGAGTTCTTCGTCGATGTCCAGCTTTTCCATGAAGGTGACGCGCGTTACCGCGTGCTCAGCCTCGGATTTCTTGGCCGATTCGTCCTGGGTCATCAGGTTGATGGTCCAGCCGGTCAGCTCGGAAGCCAGGCGGACATTCTGTCCGCTGCGGCCGATGGCGATGGCGAGGTTGTCCTCGTCGACCACCACGTCCATGGCGTGCTTTTCCTCATCGACCACGATGGAGGACACCTCGGCCGGCGACAGGGCGCCGATGACGAATTGCGCCGGATCGGCCGACCACAGCACGATGTCGATGTTCTCGCCGCCGATCTCGTTGCGCACGGCGGTCACGCGCGAACCGCGCAGGCCGACGCAGGTGCCGATCGGATCGACACGCGGGTCGTTGGACTTGACGGCGATCTTGGCGCGCAGACCGGGGTCGCGGGCACAAGCCTTCAATTCCATCAGGCCATCGGAAATTTCCGGCACTTCGAGATCGAACAGCTTGATGACGAACTCGGGTGCGGTACGCGACAGGATGATCTGCGGGCCGCGAGCGTTGCGGTCAATGCGCAGCAAATAGGCCTTGACGCGGTCGCCGATACGCAGGTTTTCCTTCGGAATCATCTGGTCGCGCGGCAGCAGGGCTTCGATCTTGCCGGCCTCGATGATGGCGTTACCACGCTCCATGCGCTTGATGGTGCCGGAGACGATGTGCTCGCCGCGGCTCAGGAAGTCGGACAGGATCTGCTCGCGCTCGGCGTCGCGGATTTTCTGCAGGATGACCTGCTTGGCCGCCTGGGCACCGATACGGCCGAAGTCGATGGGTTCCAGAGGCTCTTCGAGAAAATCGCCGGCCTCGACATCCGGATCACCCTTTTGGGCTTCGGACAGCGGGACCTGCAGGTATTCGTTGACATACTCGCTGTCGGCGACGACTTGCCAGCGACGGAAGGAGTCATAGTTACCGGTATTGCGGTCGATCGAGACGCGTACTTCGGCCTCGTCGTGGATACGCTTTTTCGTCGCGGAAGCCAGCGCCAGCTCAAGGGCACCGAACACGATTTCCTTGGCGACGTTCTTTTCGCGGGCCAGTGCATCGACCAGCAGCAACATTTCACGGCTCATGGGCTAAAACCTCCTAGTCCTTCAGTCGAATCGGGGCACCAGACGTGCCTTCTCGATATTGGTAAATTCCAGTTCCACATCATCTTTTTCAAGACGCAAGCCAACCTTGCCGTCCTTGTGACCGAGCAGCTCGCCTTGAAAGTTGCGGCGGCCGTTGTGCGGGATACGCAGCTTGATCTGGATATCCTGTCCGGCAAAGCGCTCGAAATCGGCCGCCTTCTTGACGACGCGATCCATGCCTGGGGAAGAAATCTCAAGCCGGTCGAAGTCGATGTTTTCAACCTCGAAAACACGCGTCAATTGATTCGAGACCTTGGCACAATCCTCGACATCGACGCCGCTCTCCTTGGCCGGCGCATCGATGAAGACACGAATCGTGCGGCCGCGCGGCGACAGCTCGACATCGACGAGTTCATAACCCAGACCGACAACGGTCGTTTCCAGCAGCGCGTTTAAATCCATAGCCACAAATAAAAAATGGGCGAAACGCCCACCTTGAAAAAAAGATGCCCACCAAAAAACGGCGGGAGAAACAAACCCGTGAATTATAACGAGTTTATTCCCCCCGGTAAATCAATTTAGGTGCTTTCCGCCCCCTTTTTCGAGGCTGCGACGGTCTTCCCGAGCTCACGCATCAGTGCTTTGACCTCATCCTCGGTCAACTCGTGCGAACGACCGCGCTTCAATTGTGGCGGCAGGATGAACGGTCCGTAGCGCACACGGATGAGACGACTCACGGTACACCCCACCGCTTCGAACATGCGCCGCACTTCGCGATTGCGCCCCTCGAACAGCGATACGCGATACCACTTGTTCGCGCCCTCACCGCCGGCATCGACCAGACTGGCAAAATTGGCCGGACCATCCTCCAACTCGACCCCGGCAAGTAACTCCTTCTGCGCCTCCATGGTCAGTTCGCCCAGGACACGCACGGCGTACTCGCGCACCAGCTCGGAACTGGGGTGCATCAGCCTGTTGGCGAGTTCGCCCGAGGTTGTGAACAGCAGCAGGCCTGAGGTATTGAAGTCGAGGCGGCCGACATTGATCCAGCGTCCGCCCCGCATGCGCGGCAGCGCGGCAAAAACCGACGGCCGGCCGTCCGGATCGTCGCGCGAGACGATTTCACCTTCCGGCTTGTGGTACATCAGGACGCGCGGCGGCCTCGAGCTGCCGGTGAAGCGGATATTGATCAGACGACCGCCGACCTTGACCTTGTCGGTCGGCACCACGGACTGGCCGATCGTCGCGACGACGCCATTGACGCTGACCCTGCCGGCGGCGATCCACTCCTCCATCTCGCGACGGGAACCCACGCCGGCCTCGGCCAGCACCTTTTGCAGACGAACCGGCTTGGCTTCAGCCAGCGGACGTCCATCACGGGCAACCTGGCCGCGATGGGCACGGCCGCCGGTATTGGGCGCCGGCTTGCGGCGCGGAGCCGGTTTGGCTTCGGCAGCGTCAACCGGTGCGGCACCACGCTGCGAACGTGCAGCACCGCGGCGACCGGCCTCCGGCGGACGATCCGCCGCCGGGTCGGAATTGGGTGAGGATTGACGGAATGGTGTGCGTTTGTTTTTCATTATTCCAGCTCCAGTGTCTGGCTGATTTGTTCAAGCGGCGGCAGTTCGCTGACGCTACGTAGCCCAAGATCATCGAGAAATTGCTTGGTCGTGGCAAACAGGGCCGGCCGCCCGGGTGTTTCGCGATGGCCCACCACGTCAATCCAGCCGCGCTCTTCGAGTGTCTTGATCACGTTGGCGTTGACCGCGACCCCGCGGATTTCTTCAATGTCGCCCCGGGTCACCGGTTGACGATAGGCGATGATGGCCAAGGTTTCCAGCACCGCCCGCGAATACTTGGGCGGACGCTCCGAATTGAGGCGCTCGATATAGGGCAGGTATTCGGCCCGCGTCCTGAAACGCCAGCCGGATGCGAGCTGGATCAATTCGACCGGCCGCTCGCCCCATTCCTCGCGCAGTTCGTCGAGCAGCTTGCGCAGCATGTCCGTCGACAGCTCCTCGTCGAACATGCGTTTCATATCGTGCGGCGACATCGGCTCGCGCGCCGCGAGCAAGGCGGCTTCAAGCACCCGCTTGACCTGGCTCGGCTCCATCGCCTTCCTCCATGACAGTTTCCGGTTCGCCCGAACTGATATTGATATAGATCGGCGCAAAGGCTTCCGTCTGCGTGATGCGAATCATCTTCTCGCGCCCCAGCTCCAGCATCGCCAGAAAATGGACAACCAGCCCGGGAACGCCCATCTCGGGATCGAACAGCGTCTCGAAACGGACGAACCCGCCCTGCTCCTGCAAGCTGCGCAAAATGATGCCCATGTGCTCGCGCACCGACAATTCCTCGCGGCCGATCTTGTGGTGCTTCTTCAGCCCCGCCTGGCGCACGATGGCCATCCAGGCGTCCTTGAGATCGTCGACCGATACCTCGGGCAGACGGACGAGCAGCGACTTCTCGACCAGCGTTTCGACCCAGAAGAATTCCCGCTCGGCCTGCGGCATCTCGTTGAGCTTCTGGCCGGCGAGCTTCATCTGCTCGTATTCCATCAGGCGACGCACCAGTTCGGCACGGGGGTCCTCCGCCTCGTCGCCCTCCGCCACTTTGGGGCGCGGCAACAACATGCGCGACTTGATCTCGATGAGCAGCGCCGCCATCACCAGGTAATCGGCAGCCAACTCCAGATTCTGCGCCCGCATCGCCTCGACGTAATCGAGATATTGCCGGGTCAGCGGCGCCATCGGAATATCGAGGATGTCGATGTTGGCGCGACGGATCATGTACAGCAGCAGGTCAAGCGGCCCTTCGAAGGCGTCGAGCATGATCGCCAGCGCATCGGGCGGAATGTACAGGTCAAGCGGCAACTGCTCCATGGCCTGGCCATAAATCCGCGCCACCGGCTCGAACAGCTCGCTCTGAGCTGCCGGCTCGACCTCCAGCACATCCACGACATCTCCGGCAACCGTCATCTCAGGAGGCCGCTGCGCGGCCCTTTCCCTTGTAATGCAGATGCAGGTTGCGGAAATAGATCACCAGACCCAGCGCCTGCCCGAAGGTAAACACCGGGTCGTTGCGATGGATGGCATAGACCGTCAACACCAGCCCGCCGGCGATGCTGAAATACCAGAAAGCGACCGGCACCACGACCTGCTTGGCCTTTTCGCTCGACCACCACTGGACGACGAAGCGCATCATGAACAGCCCCTGACCGCCAAAACCGATGGCGATCCAGATCAGGCTTTCCCAATCCATGCCAAACATCAGTGGTACTCGAGCCCCATGGCTTCGCGCACGTCGCGCATGGTCTCGCGCGCCAGCTCTCTCGCCTTGTCGCAGCCGTCGGCAATGATGTTCTTGACCAGAGTCGGATCGTCCAGATACATCTGGGCACGTTCGCGCATCGGAATCTGTTCCTTCAGGATGCCGTCGATCACCGGTTGCTTGCACTCGATACAGCCGATGCCCGCCGTCTTGCAACCTTGCTGCACCCATTCCTTGGTGCTGTCGTCGGAATAGACCTGGTGCAACTGCCACACCGGACAACGCGCCGGATCGCCCGGATCGGTGCGGCGGACGCGATTGGTATCGGTCGGCATGCTCTTCACCTTCTTGGCAACCGACTCCTCCGATTCGCGCATGGTGATGGTGTTGTGGTACGACTTGGACATCTTCTGCCCGTCGAGACCCGGCATCTTCGATTCCGGTGTCAGCAGATAGCCCGGTTCGACCAGGATCATCTTGCCGGAACCTTCCAGATAGCCGAACAAGCGCTCGCGATCCAGCGCCGATAGATGCTGGACTTCGTTCAGCAGCGCCTTGCCCTGCTCCAGCGCTTCCTTGTCGCCATTCTGGACAAAGCCAGTACGCAGCTCTTCATACAGACGCGCCTTCTTGCTGCCCAGCTTCTTGACCGCCTCGCGGGCCTTGTCCTCGAAACCCGGCTCGCGGCCATACATATGGTTGAAGCGGCGCGCCAGTTCGCGGGTGAATTCGACGTGGGGAATCTGGTCTTCGCCGACCGGGACCTTGTCGGCGCGGTAGATCAGGATGTCGGCGCTCATCAGCAGCGGGTAACCGAGGAAGCCGTAGGTGGTCAGGTCCTTGCCGGCCAGCTTCTCCTGTTGATCCTTGTAGGTCGGCACGCGCTCCAGCCAGCCGAGCGGGGTCATCATCGACATCAGCAGGTGCAGTTCGGCATGCTCCGGAACCTTGGACTGGATGAACAACGTGGCCTGGTTGGGATCAACACCGGCCGCCAGCCAGTCGATGACCATATCCATTGACGATTTTTCGATCCCCAGCGGGTTGTCGTATTGCGTCGTCAGGGCGTGCCAGTCGGCCACGAAGAACAGACAGGGATATTCGTGCTGGAGCTTGACCCAGTTCTTGAGAACCCCGTGATAGTGACCAAGATGCAGGGCGCCGGTCGGGCGCATGCCGGAGAGAACACGTTCAGCGTACATAGCGATTAATAGAGACCAAAGATGAATTCGATGACCCGGGCCGAGGTGATCACCAGCGGGTTCATGATGGCACCGAGAATACCGGTGAACAGCAGGAGCAGCAAAATGGGGAAGCCCCAGCGTTCGAGCTGGGCAAACTTCCAGGCAAGTGAATGCGGCAGCAGGCTGACCGCGATCCGGCCACCGTCGAGCGGCGGCAACGGCAGCAGGTTCAGGACCATCAGCACACAATTGACCATGATGCCGATCTTGCTCATTTCCGACAGCGGCAGGGTAAATTCCGTGGAGGGCATCAACCAGGCGAGCTTGAGCATGAAGGCCCAGCACAGCGCCATGAACAGATTGGCGCCCGGCCCGGCGGCGGCTACCCAGAACATATCCTTCTTGGGATGCCGCAGACGGTTGAAATCGACCGGAACCGGCTTGGCGTAGCCAAACAGGAAGGAACCGCCGGAAAACAGCAGGATGGCGATCGGGATGATGATGGTGCCGACCAGGTCGATATGGCGCAGCGGATTCAGGCTGATACGCCCCATCTGCCAGGCCGTCGGGTCGCCAAAGTGGCGCGCGGCATAGCCGTGCGCCGCCTCGTGCAGGGTGATCGCGAAGATCACCGGCAAGGCCGAGATGGCGAGCGTCTGGATCAGGCTTTCCAGCATGGGTTCAGTCGAGCCCGAAAGGTGCCAGCGAACCGCGCCCGACGCGAATCACTTCGGGCGCCGAACCGGTCAGGTCAATGACCGTCGTCGGCTCCGTACCGCAAGGGCCGCCATCAAGGATCAATTCCAGCTGGTCTTCCAGCCTGTCCTGGATTTCCCAGCCTTCGGTGAGCGAAAACTCGTCGCCCGGCAATTGCAGCGTCGTCGTCAGCAGCGGCTCGCCCAACTCTTCGAGCAAGGCCAGTGCGACAGGATGGTCGGGAATGCGCAAGCCGATTGTCTTCCGCTTCGGGTGCATGACCCGGCGCGGCAACTCCTTGCTGCCCTCAAGGATGAAGGTGTAGCTGCCGGGCGTCGCCGCCTTGAGCAGGCGGTATTGGCTGTTGTCGACACGGGCGTAGGTGGCGATTTCCGACAGGTCGCGCACCATCAATGTCAGGTGGTGGCGATCGTCGATGCCGCGAATCAGGCGGATACGATCCAGCGCGTCCTTGTCGCCCAGGTGGCAACCGAGCGCATAGCAGGAGTCGGTGGGCAGCGCGACAATGGCGCCTTCGCGAATGAACTGCGCAGCCTGTACCAGCAGTCTTTGCTGCGGCGAATCGGGATGGATATTGACAACGCGTGCCATGCTCAGACCACCAGACGCCAGATCGGCTTCAAATCTTCGGGCAACGGCGGCAGCTTGCCGAGATCGACATAGCTCTCCTCCGGCCCATGAAAATCGGAACCGCGCGATGCATGGAACGCGTAGTGCCGTGCCAGACGGGCAAAATGCATGACATGGTCCGGGGAATGACTGCCGCAGGTCACCTCGATGCCGCACCCGCCTGCATCCTTGAAATCATCCAGGAAGCGGCGCATTTCGGCACCGGACATCTTGTAGCGACCGGGATGCGCAACGACCGCCGCGCCGCCGGCACCGTTGATCCAGCGGACGGCGTTCTCCAGCGTCACCCACTGGTGATCGACATAGCCGGGCTTGCCCGGCGTCAGATAGTGCTGGAACACGCCCGGCACGTCGCGGGCGATACCGATCGACACCAGATAACGGGCAAAGTGGGCGCGCGAAATCAGGCTCGGGTTGGTCACAAAGCACAGGGCGCCTTCGTAGACGCCGGGAATGCCGATGGCCGCGAGCGCGTCGCCCATGCGCCGGGCGCGTTCGACCCGCCCCTGCCGCAGGTCGCGCAAGCCATTGACCAGTTCCGCGTTGGCCGCATCGAAACCCAGTCCGACGATATGGATCGGGGTACCACGCCATTCGATGGAAATTTCGACGCCATTGACGAAACGCATGCCGACTTCCTCGGCGGTAGCCCTGGCCTCGACCAGACCGCCGATATCGTCATGGTCGGTCAGTGCCCACAGGTCGACACCATTGGCCGCCGCACGCCGGGCAACCACCTGGGGCGGCAGCAAACCGTCGGAGACGATGGAATGACAGTGGAAATCGAAATTGGCAGGTGTCACGGGCAAGCGTTTGAAAGCAAACGATGAGTTTATCACGAAGGCGGCACCGCCCGGCTTTCCTTGTGCGGCGCAGCATATTGATCAGACCGCCGCATCCCGTTATAGTGCCTCCCGTTCCGTGGGAGAGCGCAGATCCGTCTGCCGCCGAAGGCGCAATTTCACCCGAAAACGCTCAGGCAAAAGGACCACGAAACCGAGATGGCTTGCCATTTCGAAACTCTGGAGAGCGGCGTCAACAGCGCCCACCGATGGGGCAAATCTCTCAGGTATCGAGGACAGAGGGGTGAAACGCAAGACGCGAGTTTTACGTTTCACCCCTTTTCCGTTTCTAGAACTGACGTCACAAAACGTCTGTAAAGGATTGATATGCTGAAGACAACGGTTTTGAATGCTGCACACCGCGCGCTCAACGCCCGGATGGTGGATTTCGGTGGCTGGGACATGCCGGTCAACTACGGTTCCCAGATCGAGGAGCACCACGCGGTACGCAACGATTGCGGCATGTTCGACGTGTCGCACATGTGCCCGGTCGATCTGGTCGGCGCCGATTGCCGCCCCTTCCTCTCCCGCCTGGTCGCCAACGATGTCGCCAAGCTCACCGTTTCCGGCAAGGCGCTCTACTCCGCCATGCTCAACGAGGCCGGCGGCGTCATCGACGACCTGATCATCTACTTCCTGACCGACACC
>CALKZY010000044.1 GCA_938002965.1 uncultured Acidimicrobiales bacterium
TGGGAATCGGCGAGGCCGACGAGATCCAGTCCATAGCCATGCATCAGCCGTTCCTCGACGCAGTGGCACCTCTCGACAACGTCGAAGTCGTGACCTTCCCCGGCGCCGATCATGGTTTCACCTGGCCGGACAATGCCACCTACCACGAGACTGCAGCCGAAACGAGCTGGACGAAAACCCTGGACATGTTCGCCGCAGCCTTCGCCTAATCCAGGCGGGTAGTGACAGGTAAGAGCCCCGGTATGTGAAGGGTTTGTGCGAGACCGTTGCCGGTCTGCGAAACTTAGACCATCGTCGACCACCACCTCGCCAGCCACAACAAGATCCACGCGGACCAAGCGGTGTCCAACGCTCTGACCCAACTTGAGAACGGCGAACCCCGTGAGGCAACTCTCCTTGTCGAGCGCTACGAGCAGTTAGGCGACCAGCAGCGAAGCTTGCTGGACGGCCTAGCTGGTGAGGCGGCACGCCAACCGTCGGACGAAACGACGGCTTCGCCTTCGGCTGCGTCACCGTCGGCTTTGGAGCTGCTGTTGTTGCTGGTTGAGCGACACCGTCTAGCCATCCCCGCCATCCGCCGCATCGTGGCCGACGACAACACAGTCGAAGAGATCGGACACGACACGTTGGTCGCTGTCGCCACATCCATCACCTCGTTCCAGGGCAGTGCCGGATTCCGCACGTGGCTGAACGCCGTGGCCACCAATCAAACCAAACAGTTCCTGCGTTCACAGTCGCGCCGCCCAATCCCCAGCGGTGGGCAACCGGCTGACATCAACTGGAATCAACAGACGGTCTCGCTGCGGTTGAGCTCACTGGTGGCCCGCCGACAAAGCCTGGACGAAGCCATCGCCCAACTCCCCCAGCACTACCGAGACGCCGTGCTACTGCGAGACGTCGACCAGCTGCCGTACGCCGACATCGCCAACCAACTCGGCATCGACGTCAACACCGTACGCTCTCGCATCCACCGAGGACGGGCGCTCCTGGCCCGTACCTTCATCCAGGGTCAAGCCGACACCCCAGACCTAGCGGGGACCGATGACCAACCCGACCACTAACATCGACGTTGGTTCTCGAATCGGTCGGCTGACGCTCACCGAGCGCATCGGCCACGGCGGATTCTCCATCGTCTACCGGGCCTACGACGAAGCCCTCGACGCCGATGTGGCCGTCAAAGTCCTAGCCGACAATCACAGCCTCGACCCCGAGATCCGCACCCGCTTTCTGGCCGAAGGCAGGGTGCTACGCAAAGTCGCTCACCCGTCGCTCATTCAGGTGTACGACGTTGGCGAAACCGACACCCACCGCCCCTACCTGGTATTGCAGCTAGCGTCCGGGGGTTCACTGGCAGACCGAATGCGCGTCCGCCGGGAAGCCGCTCAACCAACGACCGCGGCCGACCTGATCGCCATCACCAACGGGCTGGAAAGCGCGATAGGCGCCATCCACGACGTTGGCATCGTTCACCGAGATGTCAGCCCCGGCAACATCTTCATCATGCGCACCGGACCGAGCAACCGCGCCGCTCCCGACGGTGGAGACCGGGCCGATACTGCGGCTGAAAATCATGGACCTCTGCTCCGGCCCGGCGAACGTCTTGTTCTTGGCGACCTCGGCCTGGCCAAAGACCTTGGGGCGACGTCAGGCATAACCGTCGGCGGTGGCACCCCGCAGTTCGCTGCGCCCGAGCAGCAACAACCTGCCGGAACTGTCACCCCGAGCGCCGACGTGTACGGCGCCTCCATGTTATTGCGCTGGGCCGCCACCGACAGCCCGCTGTCCGCCGAGGTCGAGAGGCTGACGGCCAGCGGCGTGAACGTCGACCCCGATCAACGGCCGGCCACCATCGCCACCTGGGCCGACCAGATCCGGAGTGGACTGTCGCAGGCGGATCAACGAAGCGAACCTGTGCCGGACGCGGTGGGCCGGCCGGCCGCTGCCAGTCAGGTCGAGCCCCATCATTTTAGCACGGCCAGCTTGACAGTCGCCGCCTTCGTAGCCGCCATCTGTCTGAGCGGTCCGGCGTTCTGGTCGTACTACAGAACAAAATCCGCCCTGACGACACGCGACAGTGAGAACACGGTGGCTGTAGCCGTCGACAACTCGACGATCGCCGCCGGCTGGGACAACCAGTCTTGGAGCTACCAATCCCCGTTCGACGAAACCGGCACAATCGAGTTCGCCACCTACGGGGCACTTTCACTGGTGGCTGACGACCCAATCAACGTGTCGGACACCGCCCGCCTCGTCGGGGAGATTCAGCCGGCTGACGCATCAATCGCCATCCGTTTGAACGGCGAGACTTTTCGTCCGTGCCCACTGTTTGGGTCCACCGGACTGACGTCCACCGATGGCAATCAGCTGCGGTTTGAAATACCCTTGACAGTCCTCGGGCGAGAAGTCGAAGTCGTAAATCGCCTAAGCCTCATCAACACCAAAGATGATCGCCTGTCACTCCAAGTATCGAAGCTTGCCGTCGAAGAGCCGAGCGAAGAAGAGAGCAGCACCAGCACAGTCGCCTGCGGCCCGTAGGCCACGGGCAACAACCATCACTCCCCCAGTCATCACGTACAAATACTATGTTTAACTATGTTGGCTCATCTCGCCGCCGAGATCTCTGTTCCACGTCCCAACGGAGCGGGCGGGTGGATACTGATTCTCGTTCTTCTAGCTACAACCATTTGGGTTGTTACGGCTGGATTTCGCTCACTGTTTCAATCTATGAGCGACAGGATTCGACCAGTTTTTTATGGCGTGCTCGGACTGGGCGCAGCCTACCTGTTCGTCCAGAACTGGTATGGCTTGCAGAGCGATCCGCTTGTAAACACTGAGATTGAGGTATTCCCGAACACACCATCAGCAGTCGAAGTTGACGGCACGGTGCAACTGAACGGCGACTCGGTGGACCACTCACACGACAGCGTGAACTAGGACCGCCTACCAGCGAGCTTGCACGGCTGAAGCTTTTCGGAACACAAGCCCGCTTGGTCCTTCGCTGCCTTCGGCGTCTAGGGTCAGCGCGGGAGCTCGGTCCAACAGACCATTCAACGCTGCCACCGTTTCCATTCGGGCCAAATGCAACCCAAGACAGGCATGCGGGCCTTGTACAAACGTTACGTGTTGACCCAGATTGTCTCGACTAGCGTCGAACCGGTCAGGCTCGACGAAGACCGCAGGGTCTCGGTTGGCCCCAAGCAGGCTGACCGTCACCAGGTCACCAGCCGGAATTGGCACTCCACCCAACTCCACGTCTGCAGTGGTGTAGCGATCGATAACGGCAGCCGCCGGCTCCAAACGCAGCGACTCCTCCACCGCTTTAGGAATCAAAGCCCGGTCGGCCCTCAACGATGCCCAAACCTCTGAGCTCGAAAGCACATGCCATAGAACATTGGCCGTCATACCCTCCGACGTCTCGATGGCACCGAACATCAACACTGCTACGGCCGACCCAACCTCGTCGTCCCGCAACGCCCCCGACGCCGCCACTCGGCGAACCAACGAATCGCCCTGCTCGGTCGCCGCCTCAACCAAGGTCTGTTGAACCCTGGCGTGAATCTCGGTCACCGCCCGGTCGCCGTCGGCGCCGATGGCCAGCCCGCGGGTCAGGTCAACGATGGCATCAGAGATGGCGTAGTACCACTCCAACACTTCAGCGGCGCTGACATCAACCAAGCCCAGGAATCGAGTGATGGTGTTGACCGCCAGCGGCCCAGCCAGACTGCTGCGCAACTCCGCCGATCGCCCTGCTGCCACCTCATCGATCAAGCGATCAACCTCAGCCGCTAGAAACTCATCGAACTGCTCCCGCAACACGCCGGGGCGGAACGACGGCGCAAACGGAGACCGGTGACGAACATGTTCCTCACCGTCAAGTGAGAGCATGCTGGGGCCCAACACGGCGGCTGTAGTGAACCGAGGATCGTCGACCGTGAAGCGATCAGCATCACGCATGGCCTCAACGGCGAGATCTCGCCGGGTCACCAGCCACGCCCCCAGCGCCGGAATCCACGAGACCGGTTCGCCGGCCCGCAGCTCAGCCAAGACCGGATATGGGTTGAGTTCAAGCTGTTCAAGAGTGATGCTGGCGCCAACCGGAAAGCGCTGTTGTCGTTCAGATTCGGCACGGGCGCCCAAATGGGGCGAGGAACGAGATGAGGGATGGGATTCAGAAGACATAGACGCTCACGTAGTCCTTGCTCGCCAGCTCCGGCGATTGCCGTTGGTGATCTACCCAGCAGATTAACTTTGACGATCAACCTAGACGGCGAGTCTAGTCACTAATAGACTCACTTTCATATGGCATACGACGTAGTCCTCATCGGGGCTGGCATCTCCGGGCTGGCAGCCGCCCGACACCTGATCAAACTCGGCCACTCGGTCACCGTGCTGGAAGCACGCAACCGGGTCGGAGGTCGGCTGCATTCGGTCCCGGCCGGTTATGACCGCGCTGCGGGCCTCGACCTCGGAGCCACCTGGTTCTGGCCGGGCGAGACCCGGGTGACCACCATGGCCGACGAACTCGGGCTTCCAATCCACAACCAGCACATCGCAGGCAACGCCCTCTATCACGAGCCAAACCCGACGCCGACACCGGCAACGACAGGACCGCAAGCGCGGCTGATAGACGGCAACCCACTCGACGCCCCCGCCTTTCGATTCACCGCTGGCGCAGACAGCCTGCCCAAAGCCATCGCCGACCAACTCCCGCCCGGCACCATCCAACTCGACGTGCTAGCAACCGCAATCAAGGCCAGCCCAGACGGGGACCTCACGGTTCACACCGACCAACAAGACAGTCACGCCGCCCGCCACGTCATTGTGGCCATCCCGCCAGCCCTGGCTGCTCATACCATCGCCTTCGACCCCCCTCTCCCCGATCGGTTGGCCGGCCTGATCGCCGCCACCCCGGTGTGGATGGGGGCTATGACCAAAGTGGTGGCCCACTACCACCATGCGTTCTGGCGAGACCGGGGTCTGGCCGGATCGGCCATCAGCCACATCGGCCCTATGAGAGAACTACACGACATGAGCGGTCCCGACGGCCAACCAGCCGCCCTGTTCGGTTTCGCTCCCAAGGTCGGTGCCACGGCTGCCGTCACCGAAGAAGCCGTCGTCAACCAGCTGGTCGAGCTATTCGGCCCGGATGCGGCCGAACCGGAGCAGATAGTGGTCGCCAACTGGGCCAACGAAGCCCACACCTCGCCGCCGGGCGGCGAGCGTCTCACCGCCTACCAGGCCTACGGCCACGACCTTTATCAGCGCCCGGCAATGGCCGGTCACCTGCACTGGACATCCACTGAGACCGCTAGCGTCAATCCCGGCCACATCGAAGGTGCGCTGGCCGCCGCCGAACGAGCAGTCGACGCCATCAACGCCGACCTCAGCGCCTCCAACGCCAAGCCCGATACACAGCCCAAGCTCGATACACAGCCCGATTCCACGACCGCCCCCACCGGAGCGAACCAATGACCGCATCAACAACCATACCCACCATCAAACAGCTGCTCGCCGAATACGACCGAGCGCTTGCCTACACCAACGACTTGACGGCTGACCTCACGGCCGACGAAGTCACCTGGCGACCCAACGAACAGTCGAGCGCCATCGGCTGGCACCTCGGTCATCAACCGGCGGTGGCCCACTACATGGTGCGAAACCTGACTGCGGCAGAAGCCAGGCTCGACCCCCCACTGGACGAGCTGATGGACTCGGCAACCGAAGAGTCCCAGCGAGGCGACCTCCCGGAAGTCGACCGGCTACACGCCTACCGTGACACGGTGGCCGAGCGGGTCAAGTTCCGCATCGCCGCCATCGACGAAGGCAATGTCGGTGCACCAGCTCAGCTTCGCATCATTGCTGCCACCCTGATGGTGGCCGTCATCAACCACGAATATCAGCACAGCAAGTGGATCGGCGAAGTGCGCTACGAGGTTCACGGCAAAGATCTCCCCCCGGTGCCGACATCGAATCTGCTGACCGAGATCGACGGGTACCAGGTGGTCACCCTCGGCTAACCCACGACGTCAGACGGTGCACTCAGACGGCGCGCACTCAGACGGTGCGCACCACCACGTCGACCACGTCAGAAGCCAGAGCCGGAGGCGATCCGGCCCGACTCATCAGCACCGCACCTTCCAGCGCGGCCAGCAACGTCGCCGCGGTGACATCCACATCAGTCGACGAATCGATTTCACCAGCATTGACGGCAGCTGCGAGCTGACCGGCTAGCCAAGCCGCCTGATCAGCGAAGAAGCCGGAAACTTCCGCTCGGGGCTCCTCACCAACTGCCACCCACTCGGCAGCCGCCGCCCCACACAGGCACATCTGATCGTCATCGGCCGCGGCGGCGAACCGTGCGGCGTAGGTTCGAATGCGGACAAGTGGCGACGAATCGTCGATCGACTCAGCCCATCCGCTGAACGAACTTCGGTAGTCGGAGACTACGGCCGCCACCAAGTCTTCTTTGCGACGAAAGTGATGGTGCACCGACGGGGCCTTGATGCCCAGCTCGTCAGCCAGATGCCCGAAGCTGACGCTGCTAACGCCAACCCGTTGTATGGCGTCGCGTGCCGCGTCCACCAGCTCGTCTCGCACTGGTCGGCCGGTTGGTCGAGCCACGTCTAACCTCACTCCCGATAGATCCGGTTTCAGACCGGTTCGGCGGTTTGCCACGTCGACCGGTCCGACCACGGAGTCTACCTCAAGCTAGACAGCCCGGCCATGTGCGAACGCAGGCCGAGACAACACAGATCTAGATCAATCCTCCGGGCTCCCGGTGGAAATGTTTGATCTGCGTCGCTGGTTACAGCTGACATGACTACTGCAACCGTGGACGGCGTTGTACTCGCCGAATCTGACAAGACCGTCGTTGTCGAGGGAAACCACTACTTCCCTCCAGACTCAATCAACTGGGACTACTTCACCACCACCGAGCTCACCACCGGCTGCCCCTGGAAGGGCACAGCCAGCTACTACTCGATCTCGATCAACGGAAACCAGCTGGACAACGTGGCCTGGGCCTACCCCGAACCCAAAGACGCCGCCAAAGAAATCAAAGACCACGTGGCCTTCTACCCCCAGGTCAGCATCGCCTAACACCGCTGACGTTTCGGCAATCCGGAAGTAATCACACCCCAAGGCGGGTCCCAAGTTCAGTCACCGAGCTACACTGGGATCCGCTACTTAGCGCCCGTAGCTCAATTGGATAGAGTAGCTGGCTTCGAACCAGTTGGTTGGGGGTTCGAGTCCCTCCGGGCGTACTGAAAAATCCACTGGACACTGTTGGCTAATCCGTCCCACCGCCGAGGCACAATGGAACAGTGGCAAGAAGACGGCGAGAGCGCACTCCTGATGACGTAAACATCTCGTTCTTCGAGTCAGTCTTCGGCATGGTCGGCATTAGCTACACCGAGCGAGCGGTCCTGGCGGTTCAGCTACCGGAAGAATCCGAGGACGAGACCCGCGGCCGCTTGACCCAGCGTTTCCCTGAGGCGAGCGTTCACGACGATCTCTTCGCCAACCAATCCGGCGACGACGAAAGCCTCGACGCCAAACAGCACGCGGTTGCCATCGACGCTGCGACCCGCATTCAGGGTCTGCTGGCTGGTGAGGACGTGGAGCTCGACCCCATCCCCGTCGATGTCAGCACCTCAAGCGAATTCAACCAACAGGTTTACGCCGTGGTACGCATGATCAGCCGAGGGGAAGTGCTCACCTACGGCGAAGTGGCTCGTCGGGCCGGCGAGCCAGGCGGGGCTCAAGCGGTTGGCCGTGCCATGGCCGCCAACCCCATCCCGGTGATCATTCCATGCCACCGAGTTCTGGGCGCCAACCAGGAGTTGGTCGGGTTCTCAGCCAACGGCGGAATCGAAACCAAGCGACGCATGCTGCTGGCCGAAGACTGCCCAGCCGTCCCGCCATCCCTGTTCGACCAGCCCTAAATCCTCAAACACCGCGATGGCAAAGCCGACCGCTGACCAGCAGCGGTATCGGACACACTGAACAGATGCCTCTGACGTTCCCGGCTCATCAATCTGTAGTTCTGCCGCTGAAACGCTACTTCCCGACTCGAATCGACGGACTTGCCTTGGTGGTTGGAGCGGGTGCCCCCGACGTGGCCTTCGGCGTCGGCATGTCCTGGTTGTTCGCTCACAACCCGGTGTCTCTTATGGTCATCGTTCCCGCAGTCGTGGCCTACTGCACAGCGTTGCGCCGTTGGGCGCTTCCAGGTTTGTTCCGTTACATTCCGGCGGTGCCGTGCGCCGACCTGCGAGTGTACGGTGCCATGGCAGTCGGTAGTCCCACATTGGTTACGAGCACGGTCTCGGCGACGATCGGGGCGGCTAGCCATCAGGCCTGGGACTCGCTTTCTCACGCCGGTCATCCTGTCGCCGCCGCCCTCGGCCTTGATCAGTTCCTGTTCGTCGCCGCATTCGGACCCGTGTCCATCAACGTCACCCCGGCCCGACTTGTTCAGTACTCGGGCCACACACTGGGGTCCCTGGCAGCGGTGGCAATGCTCTACCTGTGGGCCCGGCAACGGCCACCGGAGTTACTCGACTGGGCTGAGGCTGACCGCCTAACTGCCGAAGGCCGGCCGCAGCTGATTCCAGTGCTGGCCATCTTGATACCCATGACGGTCATCGGATTCATCATGTGGCCCCTCGTGTTCGGCGGGCGAGGGCCGTTCGTCATTATCGTGGCCTGGGCCGTTGCCATGGTTGCTGTCGGCCGGTGGATCGAGCGCCGCCCAGCCGCCCTCCGAACACGAGAAACCGAAGCGACTGACAACGCCGGTTGAGCGACCAAGTCGGAGACAGCTACTACGTCCCGGCTAGGCCGGGCAGGCTGCCAGATAAGCCTTGATGTCGTGGTCGGTCAACCCCCACGTTTCAGCTAGCCCGGCTGTCACCACCGATTGATAAGACGGATCGGGTTGGTTCAGCCGACCCAAAACCTCTTCGGTCCCGGTGATGGTAAACGCCGCCACGCCATCAATGTCGCCTACTGGAGCCAAACGCCGGTAGGCCCCACTCTCGGCATCCAACCCGACTCTGGCCTGCACCGCATCAACCAACAGCGCAGCCTCGACGCCAACCCCAGCGTTCTCCTGGCGCCAGATATCGCCCAGCTGGCCAACCGACACCAGCCAAGCCCGGCCGTAGGCATCAACGCCATCATCGGGACCGGCACCGGTGGTTGACCGAGAAGCGGCGGGCACAACGGCACACACTCCACCTTGATTCCACCGTCGAGATTGTCCGGCGAACACCAGACGCCATCCGATGAGCATGAACGGTCGGTCGTCGCCGGGGGCGCTAGCGTCGGCCGCTCCCTGCTCAAGGGGGCTTGCTCCAGTTGAGGCAGCAGCACCTTTGATTGGTCCACCTTCGAGGTAGGCCATGAGGCGACTCTGCAACAAGTTCGAACCGTAGGCGGCATACCAAACAGGCCGATCAAGATCAGCTTGGGACACCATCAGTACCAGGCGCCTCAGCGCAGTCCGGCCGACGAGCTATCAGCTCGACCGGCAGGACGCTAGACGGCCAGCAGATCCCGAGCGCCGGTGTCCGACGACGGGTGACGCAACTTCGACATGGCCCGAGCTTCAATCTGACGAATCCGCTCACGGGTGAGGTTGAAGTATTCGCCAACCTCTTCAAGAGTGCGGGGCTCGCCACGATCAAGGCCGAACCGAAGTTTCAGAATCTCACGTTCACGCTCGTCCAACGGAGCGAGCAAACGGGAAATCTCATCCGGCAGCAACGCAGTGGCTGCACGCTCGAAAGGAGAATCGGCCGAACGGTCTTCAACAACGTCGCCCAATTCGGCGTCGCCATCTTCACGAAGAGGTTCCGAAAGTGACAGCGGCTCTGCGGCAAAGCGTAATGCCTCGGTTACTTTGTCTTCCGGCATCTCAACTTCGGCTGACAGCTCCGACAGTGTCGCCGGGCGGCCGAACTTGAGCTCAAGGCGTGAACGAGCCTTCTGCAAACGGGCCAGTGTGTCACCGGCGTGAACCGGCAGACGAATGGTGCGACCGGTGTTGGCGATGCCACGGGTGATGGCCTGGCGTATCCACCATGTTGCGTAGGTCGAGAATTTGAAGCCTTTACGCCAATCGAACTTCTCGACGGCGTGCATCAAACCAAGGTTGCCCTCCTGGATCAGATCCAGCAATGGCAGGCCTGAAGCCTGATACTTCTTGGCAATAGACACGACGAGCCGAAGGTTCGACTGCACGAAGGTGCGTTCGGCCTTGCGACCCTGTCGGACCTTGCGGCGCAAATCGCGCTTGTCCATGACCGAAAGATCGGTCTCGCCTTCAAGGCGTTCGGAAGCAGCCTTACCCTCTTCGATATTCTGGGCCAGTCGGACTTCGTCCTCCTTGGTCAACAAGGGGTACTGCCCAATATCGGTGAGGTATAGCCTTACGAGATCTTCCTCGTCCCGCTCGACGCGTTCCTTAGCCAAGGACCTGCCTCTCATTCGGGCGCTTCCGTACGAAGACGGAAACGCTGGCGACGCTTTGTACCAGTGTATTGCTTGGGTACGACGTTGCATCGGCAGTGTAGGCGATCCGCTTAAGGAAACCCCCCTCGGACCGGCAAAGCCAAGTGGCCTAGAATTAGGCTTGTGGAACCGGTAATGGTCATTATGCGCTTCGAAACCGATCACTTGGCCGAGACTACAAACCGGCTGTCCGCCTACGTTGTGGCCACTCGGGGACACGCCGGATGCCGCAACGTCGACTTCGTCGGATCAGCCATCGTCGAAGGTCGGCTGGCCATTGTTCAGAAGTGGGAATCAGTTGAAGACCAACAGGCCCATTTCGACAGCGAAGACATGGTTTCGATGGCTCGAGACATCAGTCCGCTGCTCCGCCAGACCCCCGACATCGATCTGTACGACGGCCTGTCAATGCACGATTTGAACTGAACTCGCTACGCGATGTCGTCCATGACCTTCGGGCGGGACGCCACCACCGGGGCCATAGCCCTATCGGAAAGCTCGACTATTTCGGCCCATGTCAGATGATCGGCGCTCCATAAGCGGGTGAAGATGCGATCCACCGGCGAACTGAAACCATGCCGGTTGCGGAAATCATAACGGTGACGCGGCTTGTGAGCGACGAAACCAAGCCTCGACGCTCGCCCAAAGAGATTGGTGTCCCAGGCAATGCGATGAGCGTGACTCAGCTCAACATTCAAAGGAGGGGCTCCAAAGGTGTCCGATCCACGGTCACACACCTCAAGAAACAGACGAGCGAAAGTCACCGCCGATTCAAGATCGCCCAGCGTTCGAGGCCGGGCGTACCTTTCCAACGCTCCGCTTTCGACATGAAACGAAATCGGATCTACCGACACCACCTCAGCTCTGCTGGTCGGTGCGTTCTCGTCGATCTCAACGACAACATCGGATCCTTCCAAGGCGACCGCGCAGGCAACTTCCGCCGACGCAACCGCAATGGATGCTATTTCGGACGCGTCGTAATCGACTTGTCCGAAAGAGTCAGGTTTAACTACTACCGCCACTCGTTCCTCTCATACACCTAACGCAAGTGTTCTCAACTAGGACGATTCCGCATCGCCGCCGGTCGCGACAGCCGTCGCGATTTCACCGCACCCATTCGCTACGGGCTTTCGGACTCAAGGCCGGGAATGACCGACTCCGCCAACTGGTCTTCAAGCTGTTCCCTGGTAGGGGAAATCGAGCCTGGGCCAACCACACCACCGGCTGCGACGAGAAATTTGGTGAGCTTGGCTTGATGGTTGCAGGCACGCTCAACTTCGTCGTCGCTGTCTAGTAGCGACTGCAGAATCATCTCACCTTCCCTCCACTCCTCTTCATCGTCTTGAAGACAAAACTTCAGTGAACGAATCGTCGGAGCGTCAGCGATCTGACTTGTCGTATTCAGATGGAAAGTGTAAGCGGCGATGAGGTGGGGGATCAAAACGCGGTAGAGCCCAACCAGCTTCTCAACCGTCTGGCCCGAATCCTCCGGCTCACCCATAGCGGCCACAAACGCTTCCATCTCGGTGTTGGGTGCGACGGTTAGCTTCTCGGGGTTCATCTCTCGAAGCTCGGGTAGACGCTTGTGCCACAGCTCGGCGTGAAAGGCGTGGTGATAACAGTGCGTGCCCAGTTTGAACTTCACATCCAGCTCGGGAATGGTTGCCACCCACCCTCCCATCAGCTCAAAGATCTTCATCTCGATCCACTTGTAGTGACCGACCCGTTTCGCTGTCTGCTCGACGGTGAAGATGCCGGGCAACTCGCGACGGTCCCAGGGGACAAAGGGTGCTCGCGGTGCAAGTGGGTCTGCCATTTCGTTTCGCTCCTGGATGTGGATTCAGGCGAGCTGTATGGTGCTCGGTTGTGCAAGAAGATGCCGCTCAGTCGCTCACCAACTCTTCGACACCCCCAGGCTTAACACAGCCCGGTGTCAATACACCAACGGCCGGACCTTACTTCGACGACCAGGTTGTTGTGCTTACCGGGTCGGCGTCGGGGATGGGTGCAGCAGTAGCGAACGCCCTGGCTGGCACGAAAGCGACCGTACACACCCTCGATGTGGTCAGTCGTGTCGCCGGGCGGGCAGACCATTGGTTCGACCATGTTTGCGATCTTGCCGACCAATCATCGATCGATCGGGTAATGAATGACCTACCGAACCGAATCGACGTGCTGTTGAACTGCGCCGGCGTACCCAACGGCGGGGCATTCGCGCCACAAGAGATCATGGCCGTCAACTGGCTGGGCCTCCGCCATCTGACCGAACTTGTGGTCAGTCGGATGCAAGCCGACGCCAACGTGGTGCACATCGCCTCCACTGCCGGGCGTAACTGGCCCAACCGGCAGACAGTCATGCAACAACTCATGGCCGCAGACAGTTTCGAAGCGGGGTCCATCTGGGTCGCCGCCTCAGCCGATGTCGTGGCCGACGGCTATGTGCTGTCCAAAGAAGCACTGCAGTACTACACGATGTGGCGAGCAGCTCAACTGATCGACCGGCGGATCAGGATGAACAGCGTCTGCCCCGGCGTCACCGACACCGCCCTTGTGGCCGATTTCCGGCGAGGCATCGGCGACGACATCATCGACAAAGCTGTAGCCGTGGCCGGACGGATGGGCACGCCGGCTGAGATGGCCGCCGCCGTTCTCTTCTTGGCCGACGGCAGCCGTTCAAGTTACATCTCCGGCATCAACCTCACCGTCGACGGTGGAACAGGCGCTCACCGCCAGACAACCACAACCGGTTGACCGCCTGCCCTGCACCCAGCCAACAGCAACAAGACTCCACGACAACCAGCATCATCCTCGTTAGGCTTGTTGGCGCTACCACAAAGGGAGACCCACCATGGCCCGTATGCCCGGCGTGATCTGGGATCCGCTGCCCGAAAATCGGACAGAGCCGTTCATCAACCCGTCGCAGATCATTCTCCACACCGCGGTTGACGGCAACCTGAACATCCCTAACTACTTCCGCCGCCGTGACGTGTTCGTCGAATCCCACTTCTGGATCGAACGGGACGGAACCATCACTCAGATGGTCGACACCAACCGCCAGGCCGACGCCAACTACCGGGCCAACAACACTGCCATCTCCATCGAGACCGAGGATGACGGCGACCCCGAAGGCAATCCCTGGACTTCGGCCCAGCTCAACTCGCTGATCGAGACCGTGCAATGGGCGGCCGAAACTCATGGCATCCCGATCCGTCGATGCCCGTCATCGACCGCCCCCGGTGTGGGCTGGCATTCCATGTGGTCGTACCCCGATCCCATCAATCTCCGCGGGCGACCCAAGCCGAGTCCATGGACTCCGTCACTGGGCAAGACCTGCCCCGGCTCCACCCGCATCAAGCAGATCGTGAACGTCGTGCTGCCGGCCGCAACCGGCGAACGGGTCGAACCCGAGACCGATGGCGGCACCAACGAAGACCGCCCAACGCTAAGACTCGATTCCGAAGGCCGACTGGTTCGCGCCATCCAGGAATTCTTCAAAATCCCTGAGGATGGCTCCTTCGGCAAGAACACCGAAGCCGCGGTCAAGGCGTTCCAACTGGGACAGGGCCTGGAACCCGACGGGATCGTCGGCGACAAGACTTGGGCTCGGGTTGACGATCCAACGACCGTGTTCGACACCCACGCCTCCCGCTACCTTCCCTACACCCTGTGGCTGCGATCACCATTCTCCGAACGCTCTCAATACCAGGCTCTCACGAGGATTCTCAACGCCGAGCTTCTGCAGTTCCCAAGCCCGATCTTCAGGGAAACCAGCGACGCCGCGGTGCGAGGCTTCCAACGAGGTGCCAACCTGGTGGTCGATGGGTTGTGCGGCAAGACGACTTGGGGCACGCTTTTCATCGGTAGCCCTGAAGACGACTAGGTGCACTACGTCAAGCACCAAGCAAGGAGCGCAGCTGAGATCGACCACGGCTTTGGCCCAAGTCGCCGCCCTGGCGATGCTGACTGCTTCGTGCGGTTTCTCCTCGGCCGGTGAAAGCGCGCAGAGCCTCATGTCCTCGGCCTTGGGGACCGGCACGACCGAGGCTGTAACCCAGGACACCGAACCGGCCGAGCGAACTGCGGCCGCCACCGTGTGGCGAATAGACGCGAGTGCTAAGTACGAAGCCGACCGCCTCGACTCAATCACCGCCGTCAACGGTGTAACTGTTCGCGTCGAGGTACCGGATCCGGCCGGAGAAGCTGAATCATCGGGGCCGCCGTTGGACAAGGTTCACCGACTGGTGGTTGTCGACGCCTCAGGAAACGTGGCTTGGACGACGGCTGCCGGTGGCGTGGTGGCGTCCGATCTTGGACTGGTCGATTTCGATGGCCGGTACGTGCTGTTGGATCGCGCGCCGCCGGAACCTGTTCGAGCCACCGATCCAACCCAACACATCGTGTACGACCTCGACTGCCGCACCGTCGACGCCGTCGACTGCACTCACGATTTCTGGGCCACACCGGGCACAGCAGCATTGACCGCCAACGAACGCCCGGAGGGCATGAACGAACTGAACGTCCAGCTGATGACACTGTGTCCAAGCGCCGGTCGACAGTTCATCACCCCCTCGGAACTGACCCCGGACCAAGCGGCCGCCTATCAACAGGCAGCGGCCGTACTCGCCACTTGCGACTCCGCCGGAATCGCCCTGGACCCGGCTGAGCTGGCCTACCAACCGTCGCAAGGCCTGTCCGGATGGCGATGGACCGAGTTCGCCGAGGCCCTCGGTGGGCCCTACCGATCGTCCAGTCTGGAGACGCTGGTTTGGGGGCCGACCCCGGCAGGCTCAACGGTCCAAGTCGGCGTGAGCGACCCGGACAACATGCTAGTTTTCTCCGCCGCCGAGCAAGAGCCGTCCGGCTCGGTTTCGGTCACCCTCGGACAATCTCACCTGGTGTTGACCGGATCGATCGCCGAAGAGATAGCAGCACAGGTAGCCATGGGGGCATCGGAGATCGCCGAGAAGCGAGGCCGACAACTGGTGGACCGGCTAACGTTCGACGGGCCGGCCGCGCCATCGGCTTCGGTCGACCGGCTGCTGGCTGCCATGTCCGACGAGTTGGACCAGCCGTCAACAGTCGCTGGCAACGTCCATTTGACCGCCGCAGCTCAGGTTCAACAGTGGGCTTCGGTCGGTGTCGGACCCACGACTGATGAACTCGCGGCGGTTGAAGCCTTTACCGCATTCGCCGCCGGGGACATCGGCGCCTTCGTCGGAGTACCGCTAGCCGATGATGTCGTACTCGCCGCCGGTGAGCGAGTGGTGGCCAGCCGCAGTCGATCGGCATTGCGAGACCGGTGGGCCTGGAGACTCGATCTGGGCTCGCTTGGTGACGCCCCGGGACCGTTCAACATCTTGAATCAGGCCAGAGGGCAAAAGGACGTGACGGTCGGAGCGTTGCACGGCTGTGATGAGACCGCACCCGACCCTGCCCCAGCCGAGTTGGCGGGCTTACGTCGCCTTTCGTTGCAACCCGATCAGCGGCTTATTCAAAGCTGTCGGCAGTGGAGCAACGTCGACCTCTACTTCGACGACAGTGGATTGATCGTCGGTGTCGGGCTCAACTTGTTCTCTCGCTGATCAACGGCACACGACGAACGGTCCACGAAAAATTTCTGAATCGGGCTGACAGGAATCACCTCGACGCGGTGTCTTTCCCCTGAGGCCAACGCCACGGACTGTCCGGGCGCTGGCGGGAGATGAACAATCGAGGAGGAATGATGATTCATCCAGTAAGTACTTTTTCACGCGCCCATAAAGGGCGATTCACGGGCCGGTTCACAGAGCAGCGAGGCGACCTCGAAAAGGCTCTACGGAGCTTCAATCTCACCAGCTAAATCGCGAGTGAGGGAACCGGACGAGTGAATTCAGTGCTATCCATGGCCTGTTCCAACGAACGGGCCATGGATAGTTGTCGCCGGTCGCCGAAGAGTGGACCAATCAGCTGCAGTCCGAACGGCATGTCGAACTCGTCCAAACCAGCTGGTAGAGCTGTAGCCGGGTGACCGACAACCGAGAAGGCCGATGTCAACGCCAACCAGGCCATGTAGTTCTCCACCGGTTGACCGTCGATGCTCTTCGGGTAGTCGTCAGCCCACGGAAACGGTGAGACACTCACGGTGGGGCAGATCAGCAGGTCAACTCCGGCACCACCGTCGAGCGGATCGGTGAACAGCGCGGCCACGCTGCGTTGAAGTTCGACTTGGCGACGGCGAGCCCGGGCGATCTCGATCACCGGGGTGGCCAATGCCGCCTGGTAGGTGGCCTGGATATGAGGGTTGAAGTCGGATCCCCAGGTTTCAGCTTCAGCAGCGTAGTAGGTGGCGAAAATATCCGACCGGACCCGCCAGTCAACTTCGACTGCATCGGTCAGATCAACCTCGGCGGCCACACACTCGACGCCACGATCCGACAGCCAATCGACCCGGCGCCGAAAGGCCCGCCTGATCGGCTCGGAGACCACGACGCCACCCAAGTCTTCGCTCACCCCAACACGCAACGAGGTGACATCAACGTCGTCGAGCTGTGCCAACAAGCGATGGTCGAGCGGGAAGCTCATCGGATCGGCTGATGGACGGGCCGACACAACCGACAGCAGCAACACCAGATCGTCGACCGTTCGAGCCATCGGCCCCTGAACGCTGTAGAACGTCTGGGTCATTGCCCGCTCGTCGAATGGCACGGTGCCCGGCGTGGCCCGGTGGCCAACAACGCCGCAGAAGGCGGCCGGTATCCGAATGCTCCCGCCGTGGTCCGAGCCCGTGGCCAAAGGCGCCATGCCAGAGGCCAATGCCACCGCCGAACCACCAGAAGAGCCTCCGCAGGATAACTCCGGGTCGAACGGGTTGCCGGTCGCTCCGAACAGCGGATTGACCGTGTTGGCTCCAATGCTCCGTTCGGGGATGTTGGTCTTGCCGATGACAATGCCGCCGGCCCTACGGATTCGGGCCACGATGCCACTGTCCGCTTCGGGAACGTGTTCGGCGAACTGCGGGCTGCCCAGCGTCGTACGGATGCCTGCCGTCGGCTGAAGATCCTTGATGGCTACCGGCAGTCCAAGCAACGGAAGCTCACCCGACGATGCTGTCGACGGGCCGGCGGCCAGCCTGGCGTCGGTGGCCGACGCTGCGGCCAGGGCCTGTTCCGCCGCCACCGTGATCATGGCGTTTACCGTCGGGTTCACCTGGTCGATCCGGTCCAGACAGGATTGCACTAGCTCGCTCGAAGACAGCCCGCCCTGATCAATCAGACGGCGGGCATCGACGGCTGCCAGCTCATAGGGATCCACGACGTGACCGAATCAGATCGGATCGGCTCGATGTGCTTTCGAAACCAAGGCCTACGACTAGCGACCGTTGACTGACCAGTGCCACGGTTCGGACGGCAGGTTGTACAGCCCGTACTTGCTGGCGTGAGCGTTCAACCACTTGTAGCCGGCACTCGAACGCGAACCGATACTGGCTCCGTTCAAGGTGAAGTCAATGGCCTTGCCCTGTTCGTGCTGGGAGAATCCTGGGCGAGCGGTCGGGGGCCGACACTGCGACGACGGCATCCGCCAGATCGCATAGTCGCTTGAACCGCAATGAGAGCGGCGCAGTTCGATCTGACGCTGATGGTCTCGGTAACCCCAGCCCTTCAACGTAATACCATCGGAGGCGGCATGAGCCAGCAGCTTCTCCAGGTTGTTGGCGATGTCCTCATGGACCCAGAAGACACCGACCTTGACGATCTCATCGGAGCTCGGATAGGTGGGTCGGGGGCCACTGCTGCCGGTGCCGGTCGCTGCCGCCGCTGCACGGCGAGCCGCGGCTGCCGCCAGCTGTCGGGCCAGCTCGTCACTCTTGGATTTGATGTTCGAGTCGAGTTCCTGACCCATCTCCTCCAGCAGGGCAAGCTCAATCAAACGAGAGTCGAGGCGGGCATTGGCTTCTTCGGTCAACGCAGCCTGTTCCTCCTTTGCCGTCTCCAGGGCGACCAAGCCGTCCTCAATTTCCGCACGAACCCGCTCAGCGTCCTTGGCCGCTTGATCGGCCACAGCTTGTTGGACAGCCAACTCTTCGTAGGCTCCCTTGAGCGACTCCCCTAGATCGATGTCTTGCCGGGTGACCGACAAGACCAGCTGCCTGCGACGCACGGCGGCGTTCGGCTCCACATCGTTGAGGAGGGGGTTGGGGTGGAACTCGTCATTCCCGACGAAGGCCGAGATGGCCTGCTCCTGCACCTGTTCCTCAAGCTTGTCGATCTGCTGTTGCTGCTGTTGAACAGCACCGGTCGCCTCGATGAAGTTGGCTTCGGCCAGATCCAGCTCAGCCTCGGCGGAAGCCAGTTTGGTTTCCTGCTCATTGACCTCGGCGGTCAGAACACCCAAGGCCTCCGACAGTTCGTCGAACGTGGCTGTCGCCACCTCAACCTCACGGGCTTTGGTCTTCTCCTGTTCTTCGACCTGCTCCTGCTCCTTGCGGAGCTCGGCGATCTCCGACTCAAGGTCGGCGGCACCAGACGGAAGCGCGGTGAAAGCGAGGGCCGTAGCCAGCAACAGTGCGATACTCGCCTTGGCGGCACTATAGGAATGCAAAAAAGACATCTCGGTCCTACCGCCGCGCCAGAAGAAATAGTAGCGCAACTGGATCCAGCATGGTGGATACCACCGCCGCTGCCCCAATTGCGGGTACATATCACCACCAAAAACATGCGACTCGCTTACCAACCGGCCTGCCGACAGGCAATGTTAACGGCCCGGACCGAAGCCGATCGACCCAGCCTCGCTTGGCGCCAGATCAGCCCTCAATGCCGATCACGGGTAGATTCAATCCTGTGCCGTCACTGCGAATAGCCCTCTGCCAGATCGACATCATCGTCGGTGACCTGGACCGCAACGTGGAACTCATCATCGAGGCCGTACGTCAGGCCGAGGCCGCCGAGTGCGACCTGGCAGTTTTCGGTGAGCTGGCCATCTGCGGCTACCCGCCGGAAGATCTGCTGCTCAAACCGAAGTTCATGGCCGACAACCGCGCCGCTCTGGCCAAGGTCGCTGCCGCCACCGGCGACTGCGCCGTCATCGTCGGTTACGCCGACGACGACACCAGCGCTCCTCCCCAACACGGCGAAAGTGAACTCCCCGGTGAACCGGCCAACGGCGCCATTCTCAACGCCGCCGCCGTTTGTGCCAACGGTGAGGTCAAGGGTCGCTATGTGAAGCAGTGGCTGCCCAACTACAACGTGTTCGACGAGAAGCGCTACTTCCGTCCCGGTGAGGAGTATCCGCTGTGGTCCATCGCCGGCATCAACGTTGGCTTCTCCATCTGCGAGGACATGTGGGTCGACCCCAGCCCGGTCAACGTGATGGCGGACGGTGGCGCCCAGCTGATTGTCAACATCAATGCTTCGCCGTACCACGAAGACAAAGTCGAAGCCCGCGACGCCATGATCGCCCGCCGCATCGACGAGACCTCGACTCCCCTCGTCTACGTCAACCTGGTCGGCGGACAAGACGAGTTGGTATTCGACGGCACATCGGTGGTGGTTGACGGCTCCGGGCGAACCATCGCCCGTTCCAAGCAGTTCGAAGAACAAGTTCAGGTGGCGGACTTCGAGGTGGCCGAACCCAAACCGGTCACGCTGCCCGTCACCGCCGTGACAACCAAGGCGTCGGTGTCACGCGGCGATCTGCCACCGAAACTCGAGCCGTTACTCGAACCTCTAGAAGAGATCTGGGCAGCTCTCGTGTTGGGTGCCCGCGACTACGTCCACAACAACCGCTTCACCGACGTCTGCTTTGGCCTGTCGGGTGGGATCGACTCGGCCCTCACCGCCGCTCTGTGCGCGGACGCATTCGGCCCCGAGCAGGTACACGCGGTGATGATGCCGTCGCGGTACTCATCCGACCATTCACTTTCGGACTCCGAGAAGCTGGTTCAGAACCTGGGAATCGACGGTCGGACCATCGCCCTCGAACCGGCTCACTCCGCTTACATGGAGATGCTTACCCCGTCGTTCGGAACCGATGCCTGGGGGCTCACCGAGGAAAACCTCCAAAGCCGAATTCGCGGTGTGCTGCTGATGGCGCTGGCCAACAAGTTCGGTTGGCTGGTCATGACCACCGGAAACAAGAGCGAAACTGCCGTCGGCTACTCAACTCTGTACGGCGACACCGCCGGTGCTTACGCCGTCATCAAAGACGTATGGAAGCTTCAGGTGTACGAGCTGGCCCGCGACTACAACCGCCGGGCCGGTCGGGAAATCATCCCCGAGAACATCCTCACCAAGGCCCCATCCGCCGAGCTTCGCCCCGACCAACGAGACGACCAAAGCCTGCCTCCATACGAGGAGCTCGATCCCCTGCTGATCGACATCGTGGAGCGCAATAGGACAGCGGCGGAGCTAATCGCCGACGGTCACCCCGAGGACACCGTGACCAGGATCGCCCGCCTGGTCGACATCGCCGAGTTCAAAAGGCAGCAAAGCCCGCTGGGCACCAGAATTACCAAGAGGGCTTTCGGCAAGGACCGCCGGATGCCGATCACCAACTTGTACAGGGGACTATGAAATGAAGCTCGGACTGATGTTCGCCAACACCATGGCATTCGCCACCGCCCAGGGTGCCCGCATTCTTGGCCCGGCAGCCGAGGCCGCCGGATTCGAATCGGTGTGGACAGTGGAACACGTGCTCTACCCGGAGGGGTACGAATCGGTCTACCCCTACGCTCCGTCGGGCAAGATGCCAGGCAGTGGCGACAGCCCCATTCCCGACCCAATGACCTGGTTGTCGTTCATAGGCGCCACCACGTCCACCATCAAGTTGGCCACTGGCATCTTGATTCTGCCTCAGCGCCAACCAGCTGTTCTGGCCAAGTCGGTGGCCACCGTCGACTCGCTAACCGAAGGCCGGGTCATTCTCGGCATCGGCGTCGGCTGGTTGAAAGAGGAGTTCGCAGCGCTGGACGTCCCCTGGGAACGACGGGGAGCCCGCACCGATGAATACATCGACGTGCTGCGCTCACTGTGGGCAACCGACGGGGTGACGCACAACGGAACCTTCGTCAACCTAGATAACGTCAGCTCCAACCCGAAACCGGCCAACGGCACTGTGCCGATTCACATTGGTGGCCACAGCCGAGCCGCTGCTGAACGGGCGGGACGCATCGGCGACGGCTTCTTCCCCGGAACCGGCAACCTGGCCGAGTTGATCGACATCGCCCGTCAAACGGCGGCCGACGCTGGCCGCGATCCGGCGGCTATCGAGGTCACCGCAGGTAGCGCCACCTTGACGAAGGACCCTTCGGCTTCAATCGACGAGCTGCAGCAACTGGGCGTAGACCGCATGGCTGTGCCATCATTCCTGTTTGCTCAGGCCTCCGGCAGCCTGGACAGCCTTACTGAGGCTATGTCGGGGTTTACCGCCAGCCTGAAGTAGCCGCCGGTTCGATGAACTCACCGGCCAACAGGGCCGGTGACAAGACTTGGTCCAATGGTGCAGGTCGGGCCAGGTGATAGCCCTGAATCTCATCGCAATCCAGCTTCACCAACGTCAGACGTTGGTCCTCGTTCTCGATTCCCTCAGCCACCACGGTCAGATCGAGTCCGTGAGCCATGTCGATCATGCCGCGAACCACCGCCAGGTCGGCCGGGTCATCGCACATCGAGTCGACGAACTGCCGGTCGATCTTCAATCGGTGACCAGGGAACCGACGTAGCTGCAACACCGACGAGTAGCCGGTTCCAAAGTCGTCGAAGGCCAGCCCGACACCGAGGTCTCGCAGCATCCCAAGGTTCTCAATCATCGTGTCCAGTGTCCGTCGTGCCACGATCTCTTCGCTCAACTCAAGCTCAAGAGATGAGGGGCGAATCCCTCGTTGACCCAGCGCAGCTTGAATCTGTTTGCCGTAGTCGGCCACTAAGAGCTGCTTGGCGGAAAGGTTCAAACAAATCCGACGGGACATGTCGCCGCGCAGCCAATCCTCAAGGTCATCGAGTGCTCGATCCAAGACGTACTCGTCGATCTCGACGATGAGATTCGACCGGTTGGCGATAGGCAGAAACTCAAACGGGGGGATCAACCCACGCTCCGGGTGCTGCCATCGAATAAGAGCTTCCAGAGCGCCCGGGTTGGAGGCATCGCCGTCAGCAGCAGCCACGATCGGCTGATACCACAACACCAACTCTCCAGCGGCCAGCGCCCGACGAACGTCGGCTTCAACCGCCCGCTCATGGTCGCGGCCGTCTCGTAGCGACGGGCGAAACGACGAATGCCGGCCACCGCCCGCCGCTTTGGCGTCGTAGAGAGCCAAGTCGGCGGAGGTCAAAAGGCTGTGAGGGTCGCTTTCATCACGAGGACACACGCAGATACCGGCGCTGGCATTGGGGCGAATGATATGGCCCCCGATTTCGAGGGGCTGATTGATGCTGTCGAGAATGCGTTTGGAGATAGCTTCGATCCAGGCCACGGCTTCGCCGCTGACAAGAACAGCGAACTCATCGCCGCCGAGACGGACAACAGCATCTGCTTCACGAGTCGCCAGAGAAATCCGATTGGCTACCGCAGTCAGGAGATTGTCGCCGACTTCGTGTCCGAAGTTGTCGTTGACCATCTTGAACTCGTCAAGGTCGATGTGGATGAGGGCGATCGGCGCTCCGTTCTCTTCAAGCCCTACGATCGCCTTATCCAACTTGAGCGCGAACATCGATCGGTTGCCCAACCCAGTCAAGCCATCGTGGTGCGCGAGATACTCGAGTCGGTCTATGAGAGATCCCAACTCGTTCATGTCTCGGTACCGTTGCAACGCCTGTCCCGCCAGCGGTGCCAGATACTGGAGAACCTCTAAGTGGTGTGCGGTGTAGGCAGCGGCATCATCGGCCAGGCACACAAAGGCGGCGCTGAGTTCTTTGGCCCGCAACGGCACAAATAGTGCTGAGGCGGCCGAAACGTCTTGATCAGCGTAGGCAGCCGCCACCGGAGCCCACTCCGGAACCAGGGCCAGATTCGTGACGATGGCCGGCTTACCCGACATCACTCGGCTGACGAAGGTTCCCGACTTCAAACGCTGCAGTGGCAGTTCGGGATTGGTGGTTGCCACGACGCCGATCGCTTTGTCGTCTCCCTGGTCGACGATCACCGCGGCGTCATCGAAGGGAACAAGCTCGCCGACCACCTCCACGATCCCGGAGAACAACTCGTTCTCGTCTCGGGCAGTGGCAACGATCTCCAAGCCCGTTAGAACCGCACGAGCCTGTGTCAGCGAACCTTCAGCCAGCTCCCGGCTGCGCTCGGAGGCCAGCAGCAGCTCTCTCAGCTCCGATACCCCAATCCCGCTGTTGGGGATGGGTTCTTGGGTCATGGCATCTGCTCGAACAGACCGACGCTGATCATCAGATTGCCGTGCTTGTTCTCTCCACCGAGCAGGCAACCCTGCTCGCCGAAGGTGAAGCAGCCGATGAACGGCTGTCCGCCAAGCGCCTCGTTGAGTCGGTCCACCACGTCGGGCAGGTCGGCATCAACGGCCAGACGACAGCCAGCGCAATACACGACGAAGCCTCCATGCACCGTGCCGGAACCGGCCCCGGCGGTCATGGCGACGTCGCCCGCCCTGCGGACCAGGCTTGAGGTCGTGCCCTGCATCATTATCAGGGTCTGACCCACCCCGACATCGGCGAACAACGTCAGCCCTTTGTCGTCGGTGACTCGTTCAGGGTGAATCAATGTGTAGTACGGAACGCTGGTTCCGTGTAGTTCGATCACGCCTGCCTGTCGGCCGAGCGGCCGCATAGTCGTGTCGCCCAACACGTTGTTGTCCGAGTTTCCAAAGGCATCATCAATAGCGCCGTCGGCCCACTCGTTGTAAACCACCGCCGCCGGGCGACCGTCGATTTCAAGCAGGGTGCGCCCCTCTGCCGCCGTGATCTTGCCGGAGTGGTCGGTTGGCTCATAACCGCTCTGAAAGGCGGTTGATACCTTCTGGGACGAGTAGAGAACCGCTAGGGCGACGCCGGTATCCCCGCTGTCCCCGTTAGCGAACATCGACCACCCACCCGTGATGTCGTTGTCGGCGGCCGATCCGCCAACAATCGGGGCATGTCCACCGGTCAGCTTGTTAATGGCGTCTATGACCAGTTCCTCCGAGCCGGGCGACGAGTGGGTGAGAATCAAGTCGGGGAGTTCGCCGGGGCGGCCGGCCTGTCTCATGGCCGCCAGCATTGCTTCGTTGGTGGCGGCGGAAGCGTCGCCGTCGAAGGGAACGAACGCTGTCCCGAAATCACCGTCGGTATCGGCAATGCCCATCAGGGCCAGACCGTTTCCATCGTGGCCGAACAAGCCTTCTTCAGTCATCACTCCTTGGCAGGAGCTCGTTCCGATAGCCGGTGATTCACCCCTGAGCGCCGAAATGGCTTCAAAGACATCCGATCCGAGGTCGGCAGTGAAGTAGGCAACAGCCAGGTCAGGCTTGCCGCCGAGGCGATCAATGAGTTTCTGGTACAAGACAGCGATGTCTTCGCCACCTGACAGATCTGACCGACCTACAGTTGCCAGCTTCATTTCATCGACCTCCGGGGGATCGGCTAGAACTCTTCGTCTCCTATCAGATCGATCGATGACCAAGCGGGCTTTAGTCCTATTCGCCACATCGCACCTACACTCGGTCTGGTTCGAGTGGGCACAGCATCTGCTGTAGGGACACTCCAAAACAGAAAGCGGCCCCGCCCGGGTGAAGGCGGGGCCGCTGATCCACTGGATCTTTAGGTGGGGGCGTGTAGGGAGACTCCAGTGGATATCGGTGACACAAGCGGAGGGAACAACGTACCCGTGTCACGACTGTTGGTCGGATGGCGTCCAATCAAATGGGCTTCCGGTTGACTCGTACTTTGACTAGCTTCTGCTATGTACAACCGACCGCTTCGGATCTTTATGCCGGACAGTTCGTGACAGCGGTCACGAACTTAGGCTGATGTGCCTTGAACTCCCTCCCCGGTTACCTTCCAGGCACTGTCAGCGTGGCCACCTTCATGGTTGTTACCGTGCCGACCCTTGCCTGACCGTCGACTGCGGGTCGACTTGTCGCCAGGCTCGGCGTTGACCTTTTCTGCGATTCGGGACTCAGCGTCGGCCATACGCTCGGCCGCTTCATCTGCGTCGACCCGACCCTCAGCAACTGCTTCGTCAACGCGTTCCTGAAGGCCATTGAGAATGAAGGCCACCAGGTCGTCCTCGGCGATGCCTTGGGCCTCGGCCAGCTCGGCCAGCGTTTGGCCTTCAGTTCGGGACTCCTGCAGCTCGTCGACGGACAACCCGAAGAACTCGGCCAATTCTTCGGTGTGCTCACCTCGGTCGGCGCCTCGGTGAGCGGCTCGGTGAGCCGACTTGTGCCGCTTGCCGAGATCATCGACCGTGGCGGTCATCATCTGGTCGACCCGCTCGGACAACTGAGCGCTCATGTTATCGGCACGCTCTTCGTCGATCTTGCCCTCGGCCACGGCTTCGTCGAGCCGAGCCTCGGTCGCCTCGGTGATGGCGGCGGTGAGATCTGAGACAGCAACTCCCTGTTCTTCGGCCACATCGGCCAGAGACTTGCCGTCTTGCATTGCCTGCCGTAGCTCGTCGCCGGTCACACCGAGGGTGTTGGTCACGGCGTCACCGAGACCTCGCATGCCGCTGAGGGCTCGTGCTCCAGAGTGCCTGTGGAGGCGACGACCCTCAGAGTCGGAATCAGAGGCGGAATCAGAGTCAGAGTCGGTCGATTCGGTTTCGCTGTCCTCTTCGGAGGTCGTGTCGCTGTCTTCGTCTTGAGCCGAGGCCAGCCCGACAGGGGCGAAGAACGATGCGGCGGTCACCGCACCGGCAACTGCCAATACAGGCAGCCCAAGGCGGCGGAGGCGACCGGGGGCGTCCTCCGACCGGTCGTTCTTATTGGGGAAATCGGTCATCATCGAGTTGGTTACTCCTGTTGAGTCAAGGGGCATTGGTTCCACCTTGAACCGTCACTGTTAGGAGCTTGTGATGACCGTTATAGGATCCTGGGAAGAAAGCGGGAGTAAAGAGTGCCTGCGGTCGGCTCCAAAGGAAGCGTCAGCGGCACTCCTGTTCGACTGAATTCTTCGGTGGCCAAAAACAGAACGACGCGACCGTCGGTGATTCCGACAGTCGCGCCGCTCCCTCAAACTGCGAGGTTGCTTTGGGCCTCTAGGAGGCCGCCGAGCAGACCGTGTTGGTGATCAAGGTGGCTACCACGTAAGGATCGGCATTGGCGTTGGGGCGACGGTCCTCGATGTAGCCCTTCTTCTCCTGCTCGACCTGCCACGGAATACGAATCGAGGCACCGCGATCGGAGACGCCGTAGCTGAACTGGTCATAGCGCTGAGTCTCGTGCTCGCCGGTGAGGCGCTCTTCGATACCCACGCCGTAACCAGTCAGGTGCTCGGCTGGTTTGCCTTCAGCACCCATCGACTCGGCCGCCGCTACGACAGCGTCGTAGCCTTCGCGCATGGCCTGGGTTGAGAAGTTGGTGTGCATTCCTGCACCATTCCAGTCGCCCTTCATCGGCTTGGCTTCAAGTGAAATTTCCACGCCGTACTTCTCGCCGAGGCGATACAGGAGGTAGCGAGCCAGCCACAGGTGGTCACCTACTTCGACGGTACCGGCTGGGCCGATCTGGAATTCCCACTGGCCGGGCATGACCTCGGCGTTAACACCGGAGATCTTCAGGCCGGCGGCAATGCAGAGCTGCATGTGCTCTTCGACGATGTCACGACCGGTGATGCGGACGGCACCGACACCGCAGTAGTAGGGGCCCTGCGGACGGGGGTAGCCATTCTCAGGGAAGCCTGCAGGCCAACCGGTGACCGGGTCGAGCATGGTGTATTCCTGCTCCATACCGAACCACGGATCCATCGAGCTGTACATCTCAAGGGCTGCACGGGCAGCAGCCCGAGTGTTGGTGGGGTGGGGGGACATGTCACCGGTGAGGAGCGTTTCGCACATCACCAGAATGTTGTCACCACCACGAATCGGGTCCGGGCAAGAGAAGACGGGATTCAAGACCACATCGGAATTGTCACCGGTGGCCTGGTTGGTGCTGGAACCGTCATAGCCCCAGATGCCCGGCTCCTCGCCGTCGGCCAGGATCTTGGTCTTGCCCCGGATTTCACGGGTTGGTTCGGTGCCGTCAATCCATAGGTATTCGGCCTGATATGTCATGGGTTTACTCCCGACGGTTCGTTCGATCTGTTGGTTGCTGGATCGTCTGTGCGTGAACTGTTGGCTGTTTCGCCGTGTAACTTGGCGGCCGCCGTATCTCTGCGGCCGCCACTTATGCAACGTGGCTGTCGCCGTGGGTGCCACCGCGACGACGTTGTCACTTGGCGGGTTGGCCGCAAGCGACCCAAGGTGGGACTTGCGGATCCAACTAGCACCCATTGACACTTAACCCGCTGCTGTGGGCGGAGACAAGCCCTGAATGTTAACGGAATGTGAACCCTGCTCTGATCGGCTGAATTCAGGTGATGTTGAGCGTGCCTTTTGGTCCCCCAGCTGTTACTAATCGAAGGGTGGAACGTCAGCACGAGTATGTCCTTCGTTCAGTTGAGGAACGCAACGTCAAGTTGGTGAGGCTGTGGTTTACCGACGTTGTCGGTCAGCTGAAGTCGGTCGCCATCTCACCCATCGAGCTGGAGACTGCCTTCGATGAGGGCGTTCACTTCGACGGTTCTGCTATCGACGGTTTTAGTCGGATACAGGAGTCCGACGTACTGGCCAAACCGGACGCCTCAACCTTCGAGATTCTGCCTTGGAGCGATGCCGGCACCACAGCCCGAATGTTTTGCGACATTCGAACCCCGGAAGGGAACCCCTTCGACGGTGACCCCCGCCATGTTCTGCGACGCAACCTGGATCAAGCCAGAGGCTCCGGCTACTCGTTCTTCGTGGCGCCGGAGATGGAGTTCTTCTACTTCGCCAACGGCAACCCATCATCCAAGCCGGAACCGATCGACTCCGGCTCGTACTTCGACCTGACCACCAGCGACGTGGCGTCCGACCTCCGGCGGCGCACTCTCTCGGTGCTGGAAACCATGGGTGTGCCGGTCGAGTACTCGTTCCATGAGGACTCACCGTCCCAACATGAGATCGACCTTCGGTACACCGATGCGCTAACCATGGCCGATCAGATCATGACGTTCCGGTTGGTGGTTCGAGAACTGGCGCTCGAACAAGGACACTTCGCCTCGTTCATGCCTAAGCCCCTTGAAGGAATGCAGGGCTCCGGTATGCACCTGCATTTGTCGTTGTTCGAAGACGACGAGAACGCCTTCCACCCAACGGCCGACGACCTAAGCGGCCCGGGCGAACCTCCGGTGCTGTCGGAAGTCGGCCGCAAGTTCATGGCCGGCCTGTTAACCCACGCCCGCGAGATCACTGCCGTCACCAACCAGCTCGTCAACTCCTACAAGCGACTGGTGGTCGGCTACGAAGCACCGGTGTGGATCTCGTGGGCCAAGAACAACCGATCCGCCCTCGTCAGGGTTCCGGTGACCAAGCCTCACAAGAAAGCTTCGACCCGAATCGAGTTCCGCTCACCGGATCCCGCCTGCAACCCTTACTTGGCCTTCGCCGCCATCTTGGCCGCCGGACGGGCCGGCATTGAAGGTGATTACGAACTGCCGGATGAAGTCCCGGAGAATCTGTTCGAGATGAATCCCGACGAAGCGGAGAAGATCGGCGTACGGCCGTTGCCACGCTCACTGGCCGAAGCGTTAGATGAGATGGAACACTCGAAGCTGGTCTTCGATTGTCTCGGCGAACACATCTTCGAGTGGTTCCTGCGCAACAAGCGAAGCGAATGGAACAGCTACAAGACCCACGTGTCCCAGTGGGAGCTCGAGAGGTATTATTCAACGTGGTAGCCGGCGAGCCCAACGCCACGCCGGGTTCGATGTCCGACAGCGAAACGACCGACTGGCTCGCCGTTCTCGCCGACCCGACGCCCACTGACCTGGTCCGCTTCTTCGACCTGGAGGGTTACCGGTGGAAGTCGGTGGCCGGCACCGTCAATGACGTCGGCGACTTTGGTGCTGACACCGGCGAGGCCAACATCGATTGGTCGGCCGTCTTCGTCGTGATCTCCGACGACGCCTCGACCTCCAGCGACGCCCAAGCGAACAGGGCCCAGACTGCATGGCGTTTCTGTGCCAAGGTCCGTAGCGAAACTACGCCGGTCATGGTTCTGCTCAGCGGAAGCAGGCTCGACGCGTTGTCAGGCCGCCATGACCTCTACGACGATTTCATCATCACGCCTTTTCATCCCGAGGAGCTCCGGGCCAGGGTAAATCACCTGCTGGCCGCCACCGGCAAGGGGATTCACGCAACCGACCTTGTCACCTACGGGCCGCTGTCGCTCAACGTCGAGACCTACCAGGCTGTGGTCGACGGCAGAGCGCTGGACCTCACCTTCATGGAATACGAGCTTCTGCGGTTCCTGGCGTCGAGTCCCGGTCAGGTGTTTACTCGCGAGACGCTACTCAACCGAGTGTGGGGCTACGAGTACTACGGCGGCGCCCGCACAGTCGATGTTCACGTGAGGCGTTTGCGGGCCAAGATGGGCGAAGAGCACAGCTCGCTGATTGCCACAGTCCGAGGGGTCGGCTACAAACTCGGCCAATCCCGCTGGCAGGGTTAGCGCCGGCCCACAGAAGGCGGACCTAACCGACTTCGCGTTCGCAAACTCTCCCGCAGCGGTACAGTCAAGCCTCAGTGGCGCTGAGTATCTCCACCATCGAAGACGTTCTCGGGCAGGAGGTTGTGGCCACAACACCTGTCCGCGGAGGCGACGTCGCTGAGGCCTTCAGAGTAAAGCTGGCCAGCGGTCATTTGGTGTTCGCCAAAACCCACATGAATCCTCCACCGGATTTCTTCTCCTCCGAAGCTCTCGGGCTCGAACGCCTGGAAGCGGCGGAGGCTGTGCCGATACCCAAGGTGCTGGCGGTGAGCGACAAACCTCCACTTCTCGTTCTCGAATGGATTCAGGAGTCACAGTCGACCCGCCCCGACGATGCCGAGTTCGGCCGGGGCCTGGCCAAGTTGCATCAGGCCGGCGCGGATTCGTTCGGCCGTCAAGACCGCCGAAGTACCGGCAGTAGGGGCCTACCCAACGAGCCGTGTGAGTCGTGGGCCGAGTTCTACGGCTCGCAGCGGCTGCTGCCATTGGTGGAGCTGGCGGCGGCACAGGTTGTTCTGGGCCGATCGACGCTGTCGGCTATCGAGTCCATCGCCGGTCGACTGGACGACCTTGGCGGACCGACAGAGCCGCCGGCCCGTCTCCACGGAGACCTGTGGGCCGGTAACCGCATCGTTGATTCCACCGGGGTGAGCTGGCTCATCGATCCCGCCTTCCACGGCGGGCATAGGGAGTTTGATCTGGCCATGATGCGGCTGTTCGGCGGCTTCGGGCCGGAGTGTTTCGCCGCCTACGATGAGGTGGCACCACTGGCGGCCGACGTCGACGAACGAGTCCCGCTGCATCAGTTGGCACCGCTGATCGTTCATGCCATCAAGTTCGGTGGCAGCTATGTACCTACGGTGGAAAAGGTCGTGGCGCTCTACCGCTAGGGCCGGGCGTCCGTCTAGGCCTTACAGCGCCCGGGCATCAACGATGATCTCCCGGCTTTCGGGCGTCCAGGCTGACCGTTCCCAGTCGGCCCACGTTCGCTCAACAGCGAATCCAGCGGCCTCCAACGAACTTACGACCTCATCGCGGTTGCGGAACCGCAACCGCTCTTCGGCCACCAGGTGAACACCGTCACCGTCACCGTCACCGGAAGGAAGAATGGTGTGTCCGTGATGGGTGATGACGTACGAGTCGACGGGGCCGGCGACGTCAACGACCTGAACCCAGGATGTGAAATCACCGCCGTCAGGGTGGGGCACATCGGCTCTTGTGTTGTCCTCGGTCCACTCGGCGGCCCAGTTGACGGCTGGGTTCCGGGTTTCGAACGCTAGATGACCTCCGGGTCGTAGGACTCGATGGGCCTCGGTCAGGACCATCTGCCACTCGGAGTCGGTCAGGAAGTACTGGGCCACGTGTCCCATCATGATCACCAAGTCGGCAACGTCGTCGTCGACCACCGATAGATCGCCGTGAACCAACTGCACCTTCTGCTCCAGCCCGGCGTCAGCTACTCGTCTTCGGGCCAGGTCAAGAATGGCCTCGGCCGGATCGATGCCGATGGCCGACATTCCCCGTTGGGCCACATCTGCGACAAAGACGCCGGTTCCACATCCGATGTCGATCACCGTTTCTGCCGACAGCTCATCAGCCATCGACAAGTAGAAGTCATGGTCCCAGCGGCCGGCGCATTCCACGTCGTACACCGCAACCAAACGTGGTTCTTCTGGCCACAGCAGAGTCATCGCAAGAGACAGGGCATCACGAGAAGGCAGGGCATCGCTAGAAGACAGGGCATCGCTAGAACGGAACTTCGATGGCTTCGCACAGGAATCGCATGTAGGGCGAGGCGACCTTGCAGTACTTGTCTAACTGTTTCATGAAGCCTGGCGACGCCACGTCGGCTTGGCTTATCCGACTGGAGGCGATGAAGTCTTTGCGTTTGAGGTCTTTGATCAATGGGTGGTCGGCATCAAAGCCTTTCGGGGGACGCTGGAGAGAGTCGCCTTCCATGTCGAACAGGGTGGCGAAACCCTTCGATCCTGCGGCCTTTTTCCATGCCGCCTGTTCGGCGTCGATTTGACCTCGGATCTGATAGGCCACCTTGGTTTCCGGCCGCCAAAGGCCGATCCCGATGAAGCAGTTCCGAGGTTCGAGATGCACGTAGAAGCCCGGGGCGTGAACATCCTTGGCCATCTCGTGGCGGAACTGCATACCGGTGTTCAGCTTGTAGGGCGTCTTGTCTTTACTGAATCGGGTGTCGCGGTGAATCCGGAACAGCGAGCCGCCCACAGTTCGCGAATCGGCGACAAAGTGTGGGGAGATCTTGGCCAATGGCTCGGCGAAGTCAGTGATGAAATCGAGCGCCGGTTGGCGGACGGTCTGCTCGTAGCGGTCCTGGTTGGCTTTAAACCAGTCTCGATCGTTGTTGTTCTTCAGATCGTTCAGAAACTTGAAGGTGGCAGGCGTGAAGTAGGTCTGGCCCATTGCCGCAACCTAGCACCGGACGGAGTTCGTCGTCACCGAGTTGAGAGCGGATACCCCGACGTTGTTAGTCTCGTTCGATGAGCGAAGGTTCGAACACCGTCGATGAACAAGTGGCCAAAGCCCGAGCGGCCATGGCCCAAATCGCCGACTGGTCACAAGAACAAGTCGACATGGCCGTGCGGGCCGTGGCCTGGTCGCTGTATGAACCAACCGCAGCCAAGGAGTTGGCCGAACTGGCGGTGGCCGATACCGGTATGGGCAACGTTGACGACAAGATCGTCAAGAACACCCGCAAGACCTTTGGAACGCTGAGGGATCTGCTGCGGGCCAAGACCGTCGGACTGTTGGACCACGACCCTGCCACCGGGATCGCCCGGTACGGCAAACCGGTCGGTGTTGTGGGGGCCGTGACACCCAGCACCAACCCGGCGGCCACGCCAATCAACAAGGCAATGATGGCCATCAAGGGGGCCAACGCTGTCATTCTCGCCCCCTCGCCGGCCGGTTGGTCGACCACGTCGCGCACAGCCGACTTTGCCCGCCAAGCCTTGGTAGCCGTGGGCGCACCAGCCGACCTCATTCAAGTCCTTACCGCTCCGGTCACCCGCGAAGCCACCAATGAACTCATGGACAAAGCAGACATGGTCGTGGTCACCGGCTCGCAGAACAATGTCCGCAATGCCTACCGTTCGGGCACGCCGGCCATCGGCGTTGGAGCGGGCAATGTTCCGGTCATCATCGACACCGGTGCCGATCTCGACGACGCAGCGGTGAAGATCACACAATCCAAAACGTTCGACAACGCCACCTCCTGCTCATCGGAGAACTCCGTCATCATCACCGCCGACGTGTACGACAACGCAATGGCCGCCCTAGAGCGGGCCGGCGCCTACCGGGCCGCCGATGACGAGGCCGAACGGGTACGCCACGGGTTGTTCCCCGAAGGCAAACTCAACCGCAACGTCATCGCCCAGGACTTCTCGGTCCTTGCCAAGCACTTTGAGCTCGGTGCCGGGCCCGAGCACCAATACGTCATGGTAGAAGAACCAGCCCCTGGCCCCGATCGACCGTTAACCGGAGAAAAGCTGTCGCTGGTGCTTACCGTCTATCGGGCTGACGACTTTGATCACGCGGTCGCCCTGACCCGACAAGTCCTCGATGTTCAAGGTGTTGGCCACTCGGTCGGCATCCACACCGACGATCGGGCCAAGGCGGAGCGGATGGCGGCCGAGCTCCCGGTGGTTCGGGTCCTGGTAAACCAGGCCCATACCTTCGGCAACGGGGGCAGCTTCGACAACAGTCTCCCCTTCACGTTGTCGATGGGATGCGGAACGTGGGCCGGTAACTCCATCAGTGAGAACTTGAACATCAGCCACTTCATCAATGTGACCCACTTGGTCGAAACCATCGAACCCGATCAGCCGTCCGAAGCCGAACTGTTCGGCCCGCTGTGGGAAGCCACCGGCCAGACACCGCGGGCCGTAGTCGGCGGCAACTGAGCGGTCGGCCCAGCAGAGATGGACTTCACCGAACATGTGGCCAAGCGTCTTCTGTCGCGCCACGGAATTACGACTCCGGCCAGTATTCTCTTGGCCGCCGACTGGCCGATCACCGATCTGGCCCGAGCCATCGCCACGTTCGAAGGGCGCCCGGTTGCCGTCAAAGCCCAGGTTCCTGCCGGTGGGCGGGGCAAGGCCGGCGGTGTTGTTCTGACCGCCGACCCTCTCTCGACCATCACCCAAATGGGCGGCAACAAACTGGGTGACCATACCATCAACCAGATCCTGGTTGAGGAACAGGTGGACATCACCCACGAGCTCTACCTGGCGATTGCCGTCGACGGTTCAAGCGGAGGACCGCTGTTGATGTTCTCCTCAGAAGGCGGCGTCGATATCGAATCTTCGAACACCCCACTAACCACAATGACACTGCCGATCGGCGCCAGTCCTGATGCCTCCGAGCTGGCAGCGGTGTTGGCTGATGCCGGATGCCCGCAGCCCGTAGATGAGGTGGCGGCGGTCGCTGCCCGCCTTTTTGACGCTTTCGTTGACGCCGACGCCGAGCTGCTGGAAATCAATCCGCTGGCCATCACAGCAAAGGGAAACGTTGTGGCCGTGGACGGCAAGCTGACGGTGGACGACTCAGCCGTAGGCCGACAAGAGAAGCTGGCCGCTCAATCATCTGCGCCGCCAGTGACCGGGCTGGAGGCCAAGGCCGCCGAGCACGACCTTCGCTTCATCGAACTCGACGGTTCGGTTGGTGTGTTGGCCAACGGCGCCGGACTCACCATGACAACCATGGACGCCATCACCCACTACGGCGGGCGGCCAGCCAACTTCCTCGAAATCGGCGGTGACGCCTACACCCTGGCTGTCCCGGCATTGGAAGTCGTGCTGGCCAACCCCAAGGTGCGCAGTCTGATCGTTAACTTCTGCGGAGCGTTCGCTCGGTGCGACGTGATGACCGGCGGCGTCATCGACGCATGGAAAACCCTTGAGCCCGACATTCCCGTGTTCTTCTCCATCCACGGGACCGGCATGGACGAGGCCCGCGACATGGTCCGTCGGGAGCTGGGGGCTGAACCGTTCGAGTACATGGATGACGCTATTCGCGCTGCAGTTGCGGCCGCGACCAACGGTGACTCCCTACCCAGTGACTCCGTATCCAATGACTCCTTATCCAACAAAACCAATGACTCGGGGGCTCAGTCATGATCCTCGAAAAGACACACCGGGTTGTAGTGGCCGGCTTGACCGGCGCCCAGGGTTTGTTCTGGTCGGAGCGGATGATGGCCTACGGCACCAATGTGGTGGCGGGCATTTCCGCATCGAAGGCGGGAACCGAACATCTCGGTGTTCCCGTGGTTGGCGGTTTCGCCGAGGCGGCCGACCGCACCGGGCTTGACGTGGCCGTCATGTTCATCCCGCCAGGGGCCGCCTTGCCTCTCACGTTAGATGCCATTAGTTCTGGGGCTCATACGGTGGTCGTTCTCACCGAGTTCATTCCCGTTCACGACACGATGCGAATGGTGGCCGCGGCCCGAGACGCCGGATCGACTATTGTTGGGCCGAATACAGTCGGCATTGTCACCGTCGGCCAGGGATTTGCCGGCTTCATGCCAGCGTTCAACGACCGCATTTTCACCCCTGGAAGCGTGGGGGTCATTTCCCGGAGCGGCAGTTTGGGGACCCTGGCCTGCATGGAACTAACCAGGGCCGGTCGCGGCCAGTCGGTATTCATTGGGATTGGAGGCGACCCGGTTTCGGGAACATCTACCGGTGAGGCCCTTCGTGCTCTTGAATCACACAACGGCACCGACGCTGTCGTCCTCATTGGTGAAATCGGAGGTTCCAAAGAGGAAGAAGCAGCAGAAGTCATCGCCTCGATGACCAAGCCGGTGGCAGCCTTCATCGCAGGGCGGGCGGCCCCTGTTGGAAAGAAAATGGGCCACGCCGGAGCCCTGATCGTCGGGGACCGCGGAACATACCAGTCCAAACGATCAGCACTCACCGAAGCAGGGGCAACCGTCGTCGATGTCCCGTCCCAACTGCCCGATGCGGTTGCTGGCTGAGCTAGTCGAGGCAGAAGGGGGCGCCGACTCCGTCAGCTGTTCCATCGGTCATCTGAACGTGGCAGATGCATCGCCAGTCTTCGCGCAGAAATCCGACGTCTTCGCTCAGTTGATCGAGTTGGACGCTGGTGGTGCCGAAGCCGGTTGCACCGGCGTTGTCGAATCCGTCCACGAGCTGGCGAAGGTCGTCTTCGGTCATACCCGGCTCGACCATCTCGCACATCGCTGACATTTGCGCTTCGAATCGCCCGGAGTCACCATCCCGCCCCAGGATCCGGTCGCCGGCAACCAGCAATCCCAGTCCGAGGACCCCGATCAAACAGATCGTGCCGAGTCCAAGGAGAAGTAGATTTTTCTTCCGCCTGTTCATTGCTGCTCCTTACGCAACGTGGCGCAGGTTCGCACAGGCCGAGGCGACCGTCGCAAGTGTCGGGTCGTCACAGCTCGTCTCACCGTCGGGAATGACGATGCCACCTTTATTCGCCACCTCTGCTGGTCGAAGGTAGCAGAGGCGGCCTCAGTTTCGGCATCGATACTCGACGAGAGAATGGCCAGAGCGTCGGGGACCAGGTGCGGCGGGCCCCAGACCCCCGACGCTCTGTCGTAGTTCGCAAATCCCACCGGCCGGACAAGTGACCTAGCCCACGGACGAAATCGACCGCTCAGGGTTGGAGTACCCCTGACGCTGGTTGGTCCACTGATTTGCGTCAAGAAACAAATGTATGCTGATTGGCTTCTCGATCTCAGGTCGAAGTTACGGAGTGCATCTAACAACCGCCTATGCACCACCTTACGTGTTGCTTAAAGTTGATGTTAGGCTTGGCATGTCGCTGCAGATATACGAACCTGGATCTGATGGCATCGCCCGCCGTGCCCCAAACCAATCACCCACCAACCGAGTCTTTGGCCACCGTACTTTTGGTTGAGGACGACCAAGGCCTCCGTGAATCTCTTGGAACTGTGCTGGCCTTCCAAGGTCTTGAGATTGTTCAAGCTGCCGGTATTGCCGAGGCCCGCCAAGTCATCGATGCTCATGATCCGGACTTGCTGATTCTCGATGTCAACCTGCAGGGTGACAGCGGAATCGACCTTCTACGAGAGGTCAGGCAACGAGGCGATAACCGGCAGATCCTTCTTCTCACCGCGCTGCACGAAATCGCTGACCGGGTAGCTGGTCTTGATGCCGGCGCCGATGACTACCTGGCCAAACCGTTCGCTCTGGAAGAGCTACTGGCCCGAGTGCGAGTGATGTTGCGTCGGGCGGGATCGCCTGCCACTTCGTCTCGACCGACATCACGCACCGTTGGTGGCGTCACCATTGAATCCACCGCTCGCCGAGTGACGGTCACCGGAAGCGAGGTGACGTTGACCAAGCGAGAGTTTGAGCTGCTCGACTTGTTGTCACTCAACCTTGACCAAGTCCTAACCCGGGCCATCATCCACGAGCGGATCTGGGGCTACAACGAACAGATGGGCTCCAACACGCTTGAAGTGCTGGTTTCCAACCTGCGACGCAAGCTCGAGGCCGCCGGTGCAGAACGCATAGTGCATACAGTTCGGGGCGTGGGCTACGTGGTTCGCCCCCGCGAGGCCTCCCTGAATCGCCAACAATGACCGAACAGGCCCCCCGCCGGTCCATAATTTGGGGTAGAAGCAGCCTCGAACGACGGATAGCCCTCTCGACCGGCATAGTCACGACTGTGCTGGTCCTGGCCTTCAGCGCCATTGTCGGCTCAATGATGACCCGCAGCATCAAGTCAGCCATCGACCAGGACCTGCGGACGGCGGCCGACGCCATCCAACAAAGAGTCGAACAAGTCGGAGGCGAGCGGCTGGGAGGCGAGCCGGCCCGGCCCCGTGAGCGGCTGGCGCCGGCGCCGGGAGCGCCGTTCGCCATCGAGATTCTGACGGCGGACGGTCGGCAAGTCTCGCGGGCGTTTCCGGTCACGCCGGAGGCGCTGCTGGTTGCCTCAGAGGTCAAGTCCGAGAGCTTCGAAACACTTGAATCCGATGGCCGTGTCCTGCGAATCTACAACAGTCCAGTCGACAACGAAGATGGTGGAGCGTTACGGGTGGCCTCCGACATGACGACGTCGTTCCAGGGTTTGCAACGAGCGAGACTCCTGTCTGTAGCCGCTGGTCTGGTAGCTGGGCTGGCAGCGGCGGCGGTCAGCCGCCTTCTTGGCCGTCATCTGATCGCCCCGGTCACCGCGGTGGCCGATGCTGTGGCCACTATGCGAAGTGGAGGGGAACTGCCTGAGCGACTCGAAGGAGAAGGCCCTGATGAGTTAGGGACACTGGTCCAGAGCTTCAACGACATGCTTGATGACCTGCGACAAAGCCGTGAACAACAACGCCGCCTAGTGGCCGACGCCAGCCACGAACTTCGCACACCGCTAACCCGCCTCCGACTGAAGATCGAGTTCGTTCATACCCAACCACAGCTCCCCGAATCCGAGCGCCGACGACTTATCGAAGGAGCTGTGGCCGACCTCTCACTTCTAGGTGACCTGGTGGCCGAGCTACTTGAGTTGGCGGCCGAAGGGACCTCCCTTGAGCAGAGTCAACCGCTGCAATTGGCCAGCATCGTTTCCACCGAAGTCGACCGATTCCGAACAACGTCCGGGCGGATCGTCGACCTGGCCACCACGCCGGGGCTGGTTCAAACCAGACCTCGCCAAGTGACGAGGGCACTAACCAACCTGCTGGTGAACGCCGACAAGTATTCGCCACCGAGCTCCGCTATCTCTGTGGACCAGCGAGGCCCGCAAATCGAGGTTCGTGACCGGGGGCCCGGTATTCCGACCGCCGAGCGGGCCAGAGTTTTCGACCGGTTCTATCGGAGCAGCAACCAGCAGGCGGTCGACGGAAGCGGCCTGGGCCTGGCCATCGTCGAATCGGTGGCCAGGGTGAACGGCGGAACGACGTGGATCCGCGATCCGGCCGACGGAGGGCCAGGAACGATCGTCGGGTTCTCCGTCGGCCCGATTCCGTCCAGCAACCGGGAGCCCACGTTCCGGCCAACAGCCATCCAACGCCGCTCCTGACCGAATCGGCTTCAGCCGATTGATTCACCACGGGGTTCGATTGAGTAAGGTCGTGAATATGGGTCATGTCAAAGAACTCTTGACCAGAATCAAGTTTCACAATGTGATGGTTAATGCCGCCGGGATCGCGTTCTACGGGCTGTTGGCTCTTGTCCCCACGTTGATCGCCTTGGTCTCGGTCTACGCGCTGGTGGCCGATCCAGCAGAAATCGAGACGCAGGTCGCCGAGGCCGCCGGCTCTCTGGACGACTCCACCAAAACATTCATCACCGGAGTGCTGGAAGGCATTGTCGGTGACGTAACCGATGACGCCGAGGCCGGTGGGGACGGCGGCGGGGTGTCCGGTCTCATCGGCCGAGTTGGCGCACTGGCATTGGGACTGCTGCTGGCCCTGTTCTCCGCCTCGGGGGCGGTTCAGAAACTGATGGGCACAATCAACCAGGCCTACGAGGTACTGGACAGCAGACCCGGATGGAAAGTTCGGGGTTTGGCCTACCTCTTCACCGCTGGCGCCATCATCGGTTTAGCGTTAATGGCGTTTTCGATCAGTGCGGTACCCCAGATTTTGGATCGGGTGGAGCTAGGCGATGCGGCCAAGACGCTGATCAATGTGTTACGGCTACCGGTCATGGCTGCGCTATTCGGAGGTGCCTTAACAATTCTGTACCGATACGGGCCCGACCGAACAACTCGCACGCCGTGGAGGAACCTTGGGGCCGTGGTAGCCATGGTGCTGTTCGTGGTGTTCGCCATCGGCTTCAGCTTCTATTCATCCAATGTCGGGGCGATGCCCGCCGCCTACGGCCTGCTGGGCACCATCGCCGCGCTAATGATCTTCCTGCAGCTGACAGCGCTGTCCGTCATCATCGGCGCTGAAGTAAACGGAGCGCTGGAGGTCGGCCCACTACTGGGCGACGAAGCAAACCGCCGTCAGGCGACTCAGCAACCTGCAGTGCGTCAGGCAATGTCCCCGTCGGCTGCTTCTTCGTTGACTTCGTCATCCTTGACTTCGTCGCCAACAGGCAGCGAAGGCTCGCCACCAGAGCCGCTGAGTTTCGCCAAGGCGATGGCCGGGCTGGTCGCCATGTACATCCTTGGCCGAGGCGCCTCAAAGGACGACTAGCCCTGGGGACGGAGACTCCAGGCCTAGCCCTGGCGGGCCGCTCGCCGCCCGTCCCATCACCGGTGAAAGCACCTTTCAACCGGGAGAAGCTGTCGTCCGATAGCTCGTCGTCCTCTCGGTCCGAGCGTCGACCTCCCAGCGCTCCGCTGGGGCCTCACCCCCAGGGCCGTAGGTACGGTTACGACGCTGGCCATCGGGTCCGTAAACCGTGTCGTGGACAAGGACTCCCTGGATGTCAGACGCTAAGCCGACGGGAAGACCTGTTCGACTGTCGAACGCAATGCTTCCTTTGGAGCGAGACTCGTCGGACTCCTGCAGCTTGACCAGCCTGTCAAGACCGCTTGAAACCCATACTTTTTATGGGTACCATACTTTCTATGGGTACTGACAAGAAGACCACTGTCGAGCTGGACGCCACATCAGCAGATACTCTTGCGTTCCTTAAAGGACTGTACGGCTCCCAAACTGAGGCGTTCAAACGAGCGCTGGCCAGGGAACGAGCCCACGCTGAACGCATGGCCGCCTACCAACAATTCATCGACGAGTTCAACGTGACAGAAGATGAACTCGAAGCCGGTCGCCGGTGGTGGACCGAGCAACAAGACAAATTGCTGCCCAGCAGGACAAACGCTTCGTGACTGTTGTGATCGACAGTGGCCCGCTGATCGACATTGACAAAGGCGGCCCATCCGCCGGTCGCCTATTGGCCATGATCGAATCAGACACTCCAGTAGTAGTGTCAGCCGGTGTAGTAGCCCAGGTTGTGCGGAACCCCAGCCGCCAAGCTCGACTCATGCGGGCTATTCGCATGCTTGAAGTAGCCCCGGTCGAAGAGTGGTCCCAGATCGGTCGGCTGCTAGCAGCATCGAGAACAGCTGACGTCGTCGACGGTCACGTCGCCGTACTGGCGCAGAGCCGAAGGGCTCCCGTCTGGTCATTCGACGACGGCGACATGGCCCAACTCGGTGTCACCGAACTTCTGCAGTAAGACGCAGCGGCGAGGCGAACAGTAGCCTCGGTTTCTGTCGGCTGACTGGAAATGGCTGGATTGACAGGTCAGCCGCTGATTTCGGCTACCCGGGCTTCCATCTTCTCGATGGCCATGTTCCAGCCTTGTCCGCCAGGTGAGTCAGCTGGTACACCGACGTGAATCATCATCATCTTGGTGCGGTCGCCCAAATCTTCAAGCTCAACGATGATCGACGTTTCCATGTGCGCCCCAGGCGGCATCCCCATCTGCTCAGCGGTCATTGGGTTGCCGTGCTCGTCGCCCATCGCCTCGGTGTAGACAAGACGAGTCTTCGGGTTGATCTCCCGATACTCCCCAACGAAGAACATCTGCAAGGCACCGTTCGGTGTATCCATCTCCATGGCGATGTGGCGGCGACCGCCGACCTTCACGTCCATTTCGGCCTTTGGAATTTTGGCTCCCATCGGGCCGTACCAGTTGGCGAAGTGTTCGGCCTCGGTCCACATTGCCCAGATCAGGTCTATCGGTGCGTCGAAGATGCGCTCTATTTGGACGTCTTTGGTGTCACTCACTTTTGGCTTCTTTCTCTTCCTTGGTGTTTTGAAGGTGGCGGACGTAGTCGTCCATGCGATTGAAGCTGTCGTCCCAGATGTGTCGATACTGATCGGTCCAGTCGGCAACCTCAGCCAGGGGGGCCGGCGCGATCGTGCACGGGCGAAACTGTGCACGGCGACCTTGGGTGATCAGACCGGCGTGTTCGAGCACTTTGATGTGTCTGGAGATCGCTGGGAGCGTTAGGTCGAACGGTTCGGCCAGATCGTTGACGCTCGCTTCGCCTTCGGCGAGGCGAGACAAGATCGCTCGGCGTGTCGAGTTCGCGAGAGCGGCGAAGGTCTCGTCGAGTCGGTCGTCATCGAGCGTTGTCTTGGTTGCTGCCACCGGAACGGATCCTATACTTTCGATAGTCTCTAATTAACAATCATGTAAAGTACTAGTCGACGATGAGGTTCGCAACCCGTTGGCGACCTGGACGCCCCAACAGCAGTTGCGGCGGGCGACGACAATGCAGGCGTGGCGGGTGACGGGATAGCAGTGCGCCACGATGCCGACAGCGACAAAAGGTCGATCGCTACAACGATCGATTTTCAACTTCGAGTCGTAACGCTAAGGGGCCCGTGAACGATCCAACTAGACCGCGTTGTGATCAGATCGGCTCACAACAAAGTCTCACAGAAGCGCCAAAACCCGCCAAGATCAGCGGGTCTTGAGCAGTAGAGCGGAAGGTAAGGGATTTCAGTTCATGCAGTCCACGGCCAGGCCGATCACCGCACGACAGGCAGCGGCGGCCAAACTCCACAAGCGGCCGGAAGACGTCACCAAGAGTGAAAAGCAGGCGATGAAGCGCAATCTCGAAAGGATGGCGGACAAGGGCATCGCTGCGATGCACCCAGGAGCTCGTGGCGGTAGCGGCGGCGGAGTCGAAGCCTCGTTCAGCCTCACGGACAGTTAAGGCGAACGTGCGAGCCTCGAAGCGAGAACACGCTGGCGATCGAATTCCGATCGTCATACCGAGAACGGCGAGCACCAGCCAACCATGCCGCAACTGGAACGCCGGGCCTCGTGCGATAGTCAGAGCGAGATCCGCCAACCACATCCATTGCGTGCATCACATTCTCTCCCCTCTAGGGGGAGAGTGTGCCCGCAGCCCCAAACTCTTGGGCAGTACAAGAAGGGGAAACCGGGCTCACCTGACCATGGTTGAAAAGTTGTGCGTCCGGCCTGCCGCCGCTTCCTCCGACGTTCGGTCACGGCTGGGCGCATCCACAGATCGGCTTCTCTAGGTACGTTGACACTCTTCAAAAGTTTCCGCGATCAGGAATTTTCGAGGGCGTCGGAAACCGGCTCCAGTCCCAGCTGATCCAAAATCGTGCTTGGCGACGACCACCCCCAAAGCCACCTAGCCGATGACCCGCTCGTAGAGCGAACCTTGTTTCGACGCCATCGTCGACTCGATTGACTGAGCAAGCGCCGCATCTTCCACCAGCAGTCCAAACTCAACGTTGCGATTTTCGGCGCTGTAGGAGAAGTTGGCGCTGGCGAGAAGCAGGACTTTGTGGTCGATGACAGTGAACTTGGCATGGCTGACCACCTGCGGGCCGTCACTCAACGTTGCCGATCGGTAGACCGATGCGCCCCGGAGGTGTTGGACCAGGCGGCCCGGCTGCCCTTTGTCAGCATCGACGTAGACGGTCACATCCAACTCAGGTCGGCTGGCCGCTTCTTGGAGCACACCCCACATCTTCGAGGACGTTTCAAAGTTGTAAGTTGCGCAGGTAACCGACTCCTGTGCCTGATCGACCAATCGGTGAAACTCGCTCATCAGCCGGCCGACGGTTGCTTCGTTTCCGGGCATGGTCCAAACCGGTGTGAGGTCACCAGTTGAGGCTTTGGCTCCGGCGATGGCACTGAGGACGGCGACCGCCCGTTCAGCGTTCGTATGATCAAGATTGGCCTCGCTAAAGAGTCGCTCAGCGTCGGCGCGTCTCGCTTGGCGAACCTCCCGCAACGAACTCGCAAGGTGGGCTTCGCTGGCCAGGAGCGCCGCCAAAGCCTCAGCTTCTCGTGCAGTCAAGAACGAGCCCAGTGAAGCGAATGGATCAGAGTGCATCTATGGAACCGAAGAAGCCTTCAACCGTTAGCTCGCCTGCCGCTGTAGGGAGACTGAGCAGGAAACGGCGATCCAAGAAGCGGTTCGCTCGCTCGCACGACGTCTCCGATGCGAACGTGCAGCAGTGGCACGCCGCGCCATGCAGGAAGTCCTCCGGATCGCTCGGCGTACGCATGGCGCAGATCGGGTCGGATGAACAACGGGACATCCTTCGCAGTGCAGCGTTGACGACGTCTTGAAGCCGCCGTGGCTCAGCTAGGGCAACGAGGCCACCGAGCGTCCCTTCACTATCCGATGCGGTCGTGCAGATCAGGATCCCCGCTGCGGCCCGCCGCTCAGGGCTTGCGGTCCAGCCGTATATCCGCTCGGTCAGACTTGCGGCGCCGTAGCCACAAGTCATCGCCATCTCTCGGATCAGGATGTGGGCCAAGGTGTGGAGGAGCCAGTAGCGCGGCGACGGCAGGCGACTGTCGGGATCGACTGCTTTGGCCGTCTCTGAGAAGCGCCGTTGAAAGTTGCGTCGGTGTGACTGTCGGTGTGCTTGCCATAGGGCGGACGCCTCGACAGTTTGCTCCCATGCGGCAACTGCGTCGAGGTCAAGTTGGAGGAAGATACCTTCGCCGCGGTCTTCGGTCGCGGGAATCCATGTGGGCTTGCCGTCGCGTGTCAGCTTGACCAGCCGCCTGGCTACATCGTTGACACGGTCCATCTCGTCCAAGCGGGTGAAGCCAAGTACTGCGTTGATCTTCTTCATCTTGTCGACGGCGATTACCCGTGAGATTCCGGGTGGCAACTCTGGGCCTCGTTCTACTTCGGTTACCAGTAGGTCGGGCTGATCTGCGTCGGGTTCGAGCGTCTCCTGTTGTAGGTACTCCCACTCGGGTACGAGAAGCTCAACGGGGTCCCAGTTCGCTCTTCGTTCCAGGCGTGCCTCCTCGGACTCGCCTGGCGCCATTGCTTCGCTGACAATCTGACCTAATTGATCATCATCGATTCCACCCAGCGCGACACGTCCATCGGCCAGGTCACGAATGATGCCGAGGTCAGTGGAATACTTCTCCAGCTTGTCGGCACCGAGTTCTCGCCGAAGCCTGTCCGCTAGCGCGCCTTGTTCTTCGGCCGCCGTTCGGGGCATGACGATTGTCGATTGGATCGACCCGAACCATAGGTTTGACGCTCCCATCATGATCAGCGCCGGTAGCGCCTGACACGTTGCGTCGAAGGCGTTTAGGTGGGGATGTCTTCCCCTGCATACCTGTGGCAGCTTCTCGCGGCCAGCCCGACCGCGCCCTTCGGCCATGGTCCTCGTCAGGCCGCATGACTGGCACTCCACGATCGAGCCGATGTTGCCACCGAGGTTCGGCTCTCGCATCTTGAGCGCCGGGCTTTCGACCTTTGGGCAATGGGTTCCGCGATGGACCCACAGGTCGTAGGGGAACTCATCAAGGTGGCCGTTGGTGCAGGTAAGAAGGTGTTGTGCCGGGACACCGGGGCTTTGGCGCTTGCTGCTCGACTTCTTCTTGGTTCCACCTCGTGGTCGACGGCCGGGGCATTTGTTGTGAACGAAGCGCGCCTGGTCGGGCCGAAATGGGTGGGTGTTCTCGTAGGCGAATCTTGGAAGTGGAGCGAGCATGTCACACCCGGTGCATCGCAACCATTGGGGGAACACCCTGGCCGGGATGCCGAGGTCATCGCCGTCGGGCGAGAACGGATTCTGTTTGGGCTGCCAGGGGAATGGCCTCAACGACTCCACTTGGTTGCCGAGGTGAAGCCGGGCGACGTCCAGCAGCCTTGGCTCTTCGATCGCCGGGATGTGTTGTCTGCGTTTCCAGATTCGATCCCAGTCGTCGAGGCCTGCGGGCATGGTGGCGAACCCTGGCAGATCCATGATCGATCCAGGCCCGTAGGTGTACAACAGTGACGACGGCCGAGCCGATCCGACTTTCGCCCTGTTTTTTACCGCCTCGTCCTCGGCATCTCCCAGCGGGTCGAGTACCTCGGCATCGTTTGTGATCATGGGGTCGTCTCCACCGCCTGCGATGCTCGGGTTTGGGTCTAGCGATGTCACGACTCATCCTCCGGTGGCGGCGGGAGCGTCCATTCGGGGCTGCCTTCGGCGGGCCGCATGAAGAGACGGTCTTGTTTGGGGCTGACAAGTACGTTGATTTCGGGCTGAACTTCGCGCATCGAGTTTGCGACCGTGAACGGCGCTTCCGCTGATGAGCCGGCTGCGGTCTTGGCGTTTTCCGGGCTCATGAGTAGCGGCAGGTACTCGTCACCTCGGCCGGTGCGCTCGTATACCAATGTCTTGGTTTCTTCGACGGCTGTGCGGGCCCGCCTGGTCCAGTGATCAATCCGATTTGTCAGCAGGTCGCGTGCCCGTTTTGCCACCTCTTCGTCTTGTGCGGCTGCGGCGATGCGGTCGCGGAGTCTCCCGATGAGCTGTTCCACGTCTGACTGTCGGTCCCGTATCCGTCCGGCGCTGTGCTCTGGGGAGAGACCGTCTTCCTCGCTCGCCTGTTGCACTCGGGTGATGCTGACGAGCAGGGCGTCTATCCCTCGCTCTAGGGAGGTAGCCGAGAATGGAGTAACGGAGAGTGCCTCTACTTGTGAGTAGAAGGTCTCGTGGTAGTGGCGGAACTGTTCGAAGTGGGCGAGGTCTCGGGGGCGGGCCCAGTTGCCCAGAGCGACGACCAGCCCCGGACGGTCGTTGTCTCGGCCAACTCGGGACGAAGCCTGGATGTACTCGGCGGTGTTCTTGGGTTGCCCGACTACCAGCATGAGCCCGAGGCGTTGAACGTCGACCCCTACTTGAAGCATTGAGGTTGCGAGCACAACGTCGAAGGGGGCGGCACCACGCTTTTTCACCGGCTTGCCTTCGTTGATTGCCGTACGGCGGGCCTCGAACGCTGCCGTTGTGTCGAGGTCCGGGTCGAACTCCAGCGAGAGCCGGTCTAGTGTCCGGCCGATCTCGCTCGACGCGATTCGCGATGTCAGCTCGGCGACATTCAAGTTGCCGAAGTCGGTTCCGTATCGCCTGGGGAATCCGGACCATTTCTCTGGGTTGCCTACTCGTGTGGCAACGTCGTCCGCCAGGTACCGGGCCATGCCGGCGAGTTCTCGGGTGGCGTTGAAGTAACCCACCAGGGTGGCGTATGGGTCGGCTGCGGTTCCAGCCTGGTCCAGCAATAGCTGTCCAGCTGAGAGCAGTACTTGGGCTACTCGAATTTCCGCGCTTGACAAGCGGACGCCTTGGGCACTTACGCCGACGTATCGCCGCCCTGGCCGGTCGGAACTGACGGGTACTTCTTTAGAAAAGAAGGTGTCGGCTACGTCCAATACTTGGGGCGGGAAGATCTGGACCCGCCGCCCGTAGAGGCCTCGTACTTGGTTTTCGGCGTTGCGAACGGTCGCGGTGGAAGCAACGATCAGCGGGCGTACCGACTGGCCTTCGGCGGTTTCCCAGGAGCACAGTGTTTCGATTGCGACCTCGAACAGTCCAACCGCTGTTCCAAGGGCGCCCGTTATCAGGTGCAGCTCGTCCTGGATGATGAGATCTGGCGGGCGGAGGCGGCCGACGGGCTGAATGGTGGCCGACGGCAGCTTGTCGGTCTTGGGGTGGGCGGTTTTGATGTCGCAGCTGGCGAAGTCGGGGTGGGCGTACCCATGCCGGCCACACTTTCGATGGACGTAGCCGAAGAGCGAAGCGGCTTCCCCTTCGCGGGCTAGTCGGGCGAACTTGTCGACGGTGGCGATCACGAAGGCCGGGGCGAGCCGGTAGATCTCTTCGTCGACGGTCAGTACGGGAAGTCCTTCGTCGACCCCGCCACCTTTGCTGAATGGGCACTGTGCCAGTTCGTCTCCGCAGTACACGAACACCCGTCGCGGGCCGTCGTCGGTCTTTACTTGGGCGGCCGTGATCGGCGTTCCACACCACGGGCACCGCTGCACTTGAAGCACGGGCAGTCGATGACGGCCGTATTCGTTGGCGTCCTGCAGTTGCTTCTTCGCTTCTTCGAACCGCTTTGGCGACACATTTGTACCCACCCACAGGCCGATTCGGAACGGCTCCGTTCCCCATGTGGTTTCGTCTTCTCGCCTCGCCAACTCCGCTGCGCATATCAACGCCGTCGCCCGTTGAAACTGCTGAGAGGTGAGCAGCCGCAGCGTGTAGCGCATAAGTACTGCCACTCCGGCCGTGCCGTCGAGAGGCCCTTCGGTGGATTCGACGATGCCTTGCCGTCTGCGCACGGCGAAGGTGTAGGCGGCCAGGCCGAGGTATGCCTCGGTCTTGCCGCCACCGGTTGGGAAGAATAAAAGCTCGACGCTCGCCAGATGGTCGGCCGATCGATTCTTGGAGGCTGGGTCGCTGAGCGATCCGAGCTGCATGAGTATGAACGCCAACTGGAAGGTCCGCCAGGACGCCGCCTGGTCACCCAATTCGGCTACGGCTTGGCGGGCCTGCTCAATGGTCAGCGAAGGGTCCGAGGCTCGACGGTCGGCGACCTGCGAGGCAATTCGCTGGTCTCGCATCGTGCGATTCATGAAACGGAAGCAGCGAAGTGCTTCTTCGTTACCGGTGATGTGCTCAAGTCCCTTTACCAAACGGCCGTGCACCTGGTTGGCCTCGTAGAGAACCTGCTCGCAGGTGTCGGCCAGATGATCCGGTAACCTTTCGGCCACCTTTTGTTGCTCGGCGAGCCAATCCCGGTAGCCGTTGAGGATCGGCTCCAAACCGGCTCGAAGCTGCTCCGGTGTCGCTTCGGTCAGCTTTCCCATGGCGAGCATTGCGCCTTCGACCGCTCGGGCCTGAGTCTGCGGTGTGTCAGCTGTAGGTAGCCAGGTCGTCGACACTTCGGTTGCCCGCCGCGCCCCCGGCGACGCTAGCCAATCAGCAGAGCAGGTCCGACCGATGGCAAACTCAAGCCGGTTCCGATACTGCAGGTTGAGGCGCCTGACTTCGTCGTCGTGCTCAGGCCAGGTTTGTTCGACGATGTCTCGAACGGGGAGGAACACCTCGGCACCCTCGGCGTGAACGCGGAGGTGTGTCTGGAACATCCACATGCTGGTGGGGATCGGCGTCGGGGTTTCCCGATCGTTGCACAGGGCCAATTCGATGAGGGTGCGCCCGTGTTGATCATCGTCGTATCGATCGACCCGCAGACAAATCTCGTCTTGTAGGGGAAACGTTGTCGTAGTTTCGGCGTTCAGACTGTTGAGGTCGACTGTCGTCGACTTTTTGACCGGGTTCCGCTGGTAGTTGTAGATCGGCCGGTCGGATTTGGTTCGCTCGCCGGTCTCGACTCGCTCGTATACGCCCCACGAGGCGTCGACGGTGAATGAGGTGAGATCGTCGGGAACCTGGAATCGAAGCCCCATCGAGGCTGGAATCATCAATCCCTGCCGTGGCGCCCGGTCCTCCGCGTCGTCTCCGCGCTCATCAGCCTGGTTCTCGTCGGCTGGAGGCGTCGGCACACCGGCTAATCCGGAACGATTCGCTTCGTCAAGGTCCACTTCTGTGAGTGACTGCCCGTCGGCCCCCTCGTCAACGAAGCTCGCATTCTCGCCGTTGGCCGCGAGCTTCACCGGTGCAATGTGACCGACCAAGTACTGCTGCCGCGGGCTCGTCGACAGCAATTCGCTCGGCCCAAACTTCGGCCCGAGCAGCTCACGCTCAAGAATGTCAGCCAAGTTCTCACGGGCTGCCAGCGACGTTCCGTCTAGATCCACGCTCAAGGGATATTCCGGTGCTGATGCGGTCGGAACGTCAACCTCACCGTCCGCCATCAGAAGAGTGCCTCATCTTGGCGACTCGTTCGCCGTGGGCTTGCGGACTTACTTGCCTCGCCATGCCCGGCCGCCTGCTGCAAATTTTCTTCGAGAAGTCGGCTGCGGATCTCTTCCCTCACCTGTGCGTTGGCAATGAACCTTTCTGAACCACACGTCTCGTAAAAACCATACACACCGTCCAGATCCAAGTCTGACCAACCGTAGGCAGCACAGGCAGTGCGATCGAGATCCATTTGACGGAGGCGCATCTCATCGATCAACGGGTCGCTCGTGGTACGAGAGTCAAAGGCGTTGTAGAGATCAGTGATTGAAACATACTCGGCCAGCGCCACGTCTCGACTCCGAACAAACTCACTCGCCGCTGAGGCGAGTGAGTTTGTCGACAGATCCGGGAACGGAAATTGCCTAAGACATCGTGTTATGACGTATTTACTAGCGTTTCCGCGTGGCGTTCTGGCCCGCTCGAACCAAGAGAAATGGAAAATTGAGTTCAGCACACCTATGACCGAATCTTGATCAGTAGCTATGACAACTACTCCATCCATATAAAGCGACGTGTGACTACGACTAAAGACAAAGACTGGAACGCGCGTGTCCAGACTACACACGACGAATCTCTTCAATTGCGACAATTGTGCAAACAATGCTAGCCGTTTATCCCAGAATGACCAGTACCGCGTCTCATGTATTTGGCTAGTAATCGTATCCCTGTAGGGTTTCACATGTTTGTGCAAATGAGAGGCGAGCAATGGCATTTCCTCGAAGAGCTCGCCCTCAGTCTCAAACGCGTCGGCATCAATCGCCAACTTGTCTGGCGGTTGCCCGGACATGAGACTGTCGCCGTTGACATACGGCCGAAGAGACATTCGTTCAATTGGATTGAGCGAGTCGATCAAGGGATCTGTCTTTTCCAGAATGAAACCTCCGTTACCGTACAGCAAAACGCCGCGACCAGCTTTGAAAGGCAATGTCAGCTTCTCTGCCCTCGACATATCAGCTTGTGAGATATCTGACAGAGAAACTGAGATGCCGCCAACGACCTGGCAGTTCAAGGTGGGTTCAAGCGCAGTTTCAGTAGCGGAGACCCGCGCAGCCCAAATCTTTGCCGCATGCGTCTTAGCCTCCCCGGGCCATTCAAAGCGAGCGACGGCTCGGTAGAGGAATCCGGAACTGACCAGTTTTCCAGTCGACATCAGAGCTGTTTTTCCTTGACCAACTCGCTCGCTTCCGATGATTCCCATCGAACCTCCGTTTGCTGTCAAACTCCATGCACGCCGAATAAAGTGCGCGCAAATGTCGGCTGATCCGGCCAATCCGGCAAGGTCAAGTTTGATCCAACTCTCCACGTTCGCCCCATACGCCGGGGAAATCTTGTGTCCGCCAAGGAACGGAGGATTCCCAACAACAGCGTCGAAACGACCTCGCTCCACAATCACATCCGGGGCCTCTATCGCCCAGTGCAAAGGCTTCCAACGTTCGTAGTCGGTATCGACGGTTGGAGTTAGGCCGCGTTCAATGATTCCTTCCAGCCAACCCGCATCAGCGGCTCCCGCCGAATCGGGAGGGTATGCCTTGTGAAGTGCTTGCCGGAGGTTGCTGTATGCCTCATCGAGCGCTTTCCCTGGTTTGCCACCCAGTTCCAGTCCCGCCGCAATGATCCCGTCGGCGATCTCCCGGAGCGTTGCCGTTACGTCCTGAAGTTCTTTCATCTGACGTCGTTTGGCCGAAGCGCTCCGGGCCGGGTCCCGCTCATCAATCTCGGTAGCCAGTCGCCTACGGAGATCGGCCGCCCGCCGGATAATCGAATCGATGTCGACATCAAAGATGTCGAACGGTCGATCAGCGTGGACCCGTGACGGATCGATATGTAGCTTCCGGAGCTGATCAAGGTCAGTGATGCCGAGCAGCGAGTTGCCAACGAAGATCTTGTCGTCAACGAACGAGAACGGAAGGTCACGATCAAGCGATACGAGCCACAGGGAGAGCTTGCACATTTCTACCGCCATGGCGTTGATGTCTGCCCCGTACAAACAGTTGGCGACAACCTGGCGGACAGCCCGCTTGTGCAAGTTTTCCCGGTACTGGATAGTCGGGTCTTCAGCCTCCCACGCCTCGACGACTCGCTTGGCCAAGTAGTCCGCCGCCGCCACCAGGAACGCACCCGAACCACAGGCAATGTCGGCAATCTTAAGATCGAGCAACTCATCGGAGCTTTTGAGCTGCCACTCTTCGCGCGAGTTCGTTTGGTGAGGGCCAGGTGAATAGGAAAGAGGTTCGAGTGCATGGAGCACGACTTCCTCAGCCAGCGACTTTGGTGTGTAGTGCGCCCCGGCATTCTTCCGGGATGGCGTCTCGGCAACCAATAGGCCATCATCGAGAACGACAAGGGGATAACCCCGGAGATCTGATCGAACGATGCCCAGCCAGGGCTCGATGCGCTGGCGGAGGCCAGGATCGCCGGCTGTTACTTGAGCCAGCGCACTCTTTGAGACCGGGTCTGACTCAACCTGCAATTTCTTTGCCAATGCGGCCTTAGTTGCCGACTTCGCCGATGGCTGGTCTTCCTTTAACCAAGCCCGAATCGCTTCAGCTAGGTCACCAGGATCGGGGTTCTCCGCGGCCAGCTCCTCAAGAGCCGCTAGCGGTATCTCCGGTTCCTCACCCTTCTTACCAAGCAACCCGAGATGCGGCTCATTTACAACCTCGCAGGTGTAGCCGAGCAGGCCCTCGTACACATATCCAATCTGCTCAACGTCGATCGAGCTGAACGAGAGGCGCCTGGCGTCCCCTTGAACAGCCGCGTATTGAAGCGACTTGAGGACATGCAGCATGACCCGGTCGGACACGGCAATCGCAAGGGTCCCGTCGTCGGTTCGGCTGGTCAGAAAGGGAAATCGGGCAGGGTCGAACAGCGATCCGCCGTAGGCGGGCATGCGAAGATTCTCAAACGATGCCCCGGAGAACAGCGCCCGGCTTGTCGCGAGGAGACGGTGCCAACAAAGAGACTGGTCTTCCAACGCCTCTTCGCCGTCTACTCCCTCTGCTTCGAGCCGATCGAGTTCGGATGAGATGCCATATCCCTGCTCGAACAACTCGCCGTTTGGCAGCAGGTCCCTGTCTTCGGCGAACAGCAGGAAGACCACGCGCATCATGATGGTTACCGCCGCGTCGTAGATGACACCTGGCGTGTCGGGAAGCGGGTTGGACAGGCCCTGTTGCCTGGCCCGGCTTGCCGATTCAGAGAAGGACTGGATGAGGAGTTCAACCGCCTGTCGGACTTGGCCACCCAACGCTTCAGTGACTTCTTCCGCTTCGGCAATCGACTCGGTGAACAAAGCAGGCAGCCGCTCCAACTCTTCACCGCCTATCAGGTACTGGCGGCCCAACAACGTGAGGAAGGCGTCTCGTGTTCGCGGTTCCTCAACCCAGGTCAACGCATCGACAATTCCGGATGCAGCCATCCGCTCTTTGCCGGCACAAACGAGGCCCCACCAACGGCCATCAGTTACGACACCGATCTCAACGTCGTTCGCAATGAGGAGAGCTTCGAGCCGATCGATCGGTGATGCCGCCCAGGCGTCGGTCGGTGTCTTTCGGAGCGAATCGGTGGGATCAACGAGGTAGACAAGCGCCGCCATACCGCTGGTGCCGACCAAAGCGGCGTGAGCTTCCACGGTCACCGAGCGATTGGGAGAGTGAGCCTCCAAACTCGTACCGGGCCCCCACTCCAGCGAATCGACCCAGCCGATTACATCACGTAGAACAGTTTCAACCCATTTGTCCTTGGTTGCCCGATAGGTCGCAGCTGACGGCTGGTGGCCGGGGTTCTGATCAAAGGTGGTCCACGCTACTTCGAAGTCTTTCGCTGCGTCCCGAAGTAGGTCGTACCGGCCCGGATGCACCGATTTGAAATCTGGAATGCCGTCAGGCCACACCTTCTTCAACGGTGGAACAGCTAGGAAGGGCCCCTCGGCGTCGACCAGTTCCAGCCAGGCGCGATGAATGTCAGACGCTGTCCGACTGCCTGCGTTCCTTGAGCGGCGACTCGACATCTAACTCTCCCAGTTCTCGGCATCAGCCGGAGTAAGCGCAAACACGATGGCGGCGGCCGTTGTATTGGGCTTCACATCACTGAACCGATCCCGAATGCCGGCTACTTCACGGGCCTCTTCGTCACTCAGCTCAGCCAACCGTTCCTGCATCGCCCTGATGTCTCGTCGCCGCTGCTGCTTCTGATCCTCGGGGAACAGCTCGGCAACCTGCTCGCTCTCCTTGGACAACAACTGGTCCACAGACTCGGTTAGGTTGACGCGAAACGCCGAATAGATCTCCTGTGCCCGTTTCACATCTGCCGATTCGCGCTTCGCCAACTGGCTCGTCACCTGTTCCTGCCGCCTGGCTGCGCGCTGGCGCATGGACTCCTCCAGGCGCAGTCGAATCGGTTCGGCGTCAGAGTTCCAAATGTCACAAAGCTGCGCACGCAAGTCAGCACCAGCCAAGCTCAAGCTCGCGCCATCGAGCGCCTTATCCAACGCCGCCTCGGCCTTCTCCTCCGCCATCGCCCGGCGGCCCTTCAGCCGCACGCCCGCCAAAAAGACGTCTTCATGCAGGCGAACGCCGCTCCGCCCGACCAGAACCATGCGGGTAACAGCGGCGACAAAAGACTCGGCCAGGTCATCGACCACAACAGCAGTAACGCGGTTCAGCTGAGAGGAGCTGCTCCACAATGCGCTCCGCAACAACCGCTGAGCCTTCTGCACCAGCGGGTGCCCGAGGTGCAAATAGGCCACCTCCTCATCAAGGTCCGCCAGCGCCGGATCGAACGTGAAGGGACGAGGCTCGATTGGCTCCCGCTGAGTGATTAGACCCCGGGTAGCGTGACTCCAATGAGGCGCAAGGTCGGGCACCTCGAAGATGTCGTCCAAATCCGTGACCGAAGCGGCTCTTAGCGCCGGCTGGTGATCAATGGCCAGAGCGGTCTCGACAACCCGTTGCAGATTGGCCGGTTCGAGGTGCATCTCAACTTTGGACGCATCAAAGTTCTGTTCGAGCTGGGTCAGCCTGGCGTTGAGTTCGAGCCCACCGGCGAGAGCCTCATTGATTACCTCGTTTGGATCAACCTTCTTCGCCTTCGGCTTGGCAGGGGCCCGGCCGGTAAAGTGCTCTTGGATTTCCAAGCCGATCACCTGGTTGACCGATCCCAGGTCATGCTCGACATTCGCCACCTTCTTGGCCACACGGCTCATGAAGTCGGCATCGGCGTGGAACAGCGAGGATCCATTGGTCGGCGTGAAGTGGACCACCTCAGGGTCCTTACCCTGGCCGTACCTATCTATACGCCCAATGCGTTGCTCCAGCCGAGAGGGGTTGAACGGAATATCGAAGTTGACCAGCCGGTGACAATGGTCCTGGAGGTCGATGCCCTCGCCCGCCGCGTCGGTAGCCAGCAACACCCGAACGGGTTTCTTGGTCGGGCTCTTGGTGAAGTCATCCCTGATCCGTTCCCTGGCGTCGTGTGGCGTCGATCCCTGAATCACCTCCAAGACATCGCCGTAGCCGAGCTGGTTCAGGATGCGCTCCAACCATTCGACGGTGTCGGCATATTCGGTGAACACCACAACTCGCTCGTCGGACCAGCCGTCGCCTTCCGGCCGACAAATTTCGTCGAGAAACTCGACTAGGGAGTTAAGGCGAGAGTCTGGACGATTTTCAAAACTAAGACCCCACTCCATGAGCGACTCCAACTGACCGGGGTCGGCGGCCGAAAGCGGGTCCGATGTCTTGGAACGACGCAACGTATCGGATTCTTCCTGAACCCGAAGGCCTTCCTCCTCATCCGCCTGCCCCTCACCAAGGAGGTCGTCATACAGATCGTCATCCAGGCCCACGTCCGACTTGGAGTCCAAGTAGTGGGCGAGCGTTCTCCCAAAGGCGTAAGGACTCGACAGGAACCGCTTCTTGAGCAGCATCGCGACAATGCCGCCACCGGACCGGTCACCATTTTGCTTCGCGCTGTCCTTGACAATCTTGTGGAGGAGGTCGAAGTGTTCTTCCTCGTCCTCCGCTGGCTCGAACCTCAGCGAGGTCACCCGACGGGCGGTGAACTTGTCGGGCAGTTCACTCTTCAACCGCCGAACCGTCACCTCCCTCAAGGCCTTCGCATCGAGTTGGGCACCTCGGGAGAAACGACGCGGATCGATCATCTCCATGAGAGCCGTGAACGACTCCGGATGGCCGTTGTGCGGAGTTGCCGACAAGAAAAGCCGATGCTCGCAACGCTCGGCCAAACGCCGGACAGCGACCGTTCGCTGGGTATCCGTCGCATACCCTTGGCCGTTCGATGACGCAGCAGGGCTCGAAGGGGCCACGTGATGCGCCTCGTCAACCACAATGACATCGAACGCGTACTGTTTGGCAGTCTTCGGATTTCCAGCCTGAGTCAGAACACTCCGGAGCAGCCTCTGCGCTCGCGGGCGCGGCAACCAGGCCATCGAGACAATAACTCTCGGAAACAGCAGGAACGGATTGGCATGTAGTCCATGAGAGCGCCTGACCTCTGCCATCCGCTCACTGTTGATAATGGTGAAGTCAAGTCCAAACTTCTCGCTCATCTCATCCTGCCACTTCAAACAAAGACTGGGCGGACAAACGACAACGACGGTCCTGGCCCGGTGGCGAAGGAGAAGTTCTTGAATCACGAGGCCCGCTTCGATTGTCTTGCCTAGCCCAACGTCATCGGCCAACAGCAGGTTCGTGCGCGGGGCGCTCAACGCTCGACGGAGCGGCTCAAGCTGGTAGGCCTCAATATTCACCCCGGACCAAAACGGAGCCTGATACCTGTTGGGGTCAGCCGACGTCACGGCGCCCCAGCGAAGAGCATCAACAAAGCCCGCAAGCTTGCCCGGCTCATCAAACCCCTCGGGTCGAATGAGCTCCGGCAAGCCTTGAGCTGGAGAGACCGAGTTGCCAACCTCAAGCTCCCAAACAACCCGGAGGCTCTGATCCATCCGACCCTCATGAAGCGACTGAAGCTCAACGACGTGCGACAGCCCGGCCGTCGACTCGTCAGCCGGGCTACGAGTCAGGCCCTGCGCCTTCACGTCGGCGACAGCCCACCTCGAACCCCGAACCTCAACAACCTGCCCACGCTCGGGCGGGGCCGTAGCATTCGCCGACCCTGGGCTCATTCTGTTTCAACATTTCTTGCGGCGCGACAAGGCGAGCCAAAAGAATGGTGATGAACTACCACTCTTCGATCTCCTTCGCCAGGCTTGCGGCGGAGCGGCGCCCGGCAGGCGATTAATGCTAGCGGTTGACCGGCCCCTGGACGTGGAGGCTGGCACGTTTGCCCTGTCGGGTATTTCAATCAACAGTTTGTTGTCGTAGCGACTCATTACTGTTGATTCGTGTCCGAAATTTGGGATTCCTTTCTGGTCGTAACACTGATGATTCCAATCATCGGATTCGCCATGCCCGTCTTGGCGGTCATCAACCTGTATAGGCCGCCCTTTCGGGAGCGATTCCTCGAATATGTGGCAGAGAGCACCGTCGACCGCTTTGCCGTCGACCCGGCCGCAGACGACACAGCCACCTTCTACGCCTGGCTGCACAGACTTAGCGATCGGCACGGACAACTTTCGACCGGTGATGAGGCCGAACTGCTGGCAGACTTCGCTCCCAATCACCTTCGACAGATCGAGGTGATAGCGAGCCAAATCCCCCAGCAAGTGAGCCGGGAAATCAAGTGGATCTCGTCGGCCAAATACAGCCCGACGTTCCGATTCTTCATCTATCAACTGAGGTGCCGGTGTTGGTTAAGCTCAGCTCGCCTCACCTGGCATGCCACTGTCCGGGCCGCGCCGCTTACATGGAAAGCTTCAGTTGACGAACTGGCGAAGTCCGGGCCAGCAGTGGCCTACGCGTTGCTACTTGGAGCCGCCGTCCTGGCGATCCCAAGTTTCATCTTCGCCAACATGCGCCCAAGCGAGTTCTTCTCTCAGGCAGCGGTGATACAGGGCGTGGCAGTCACCGCCTAAGCGCCAACCGTCAACTTCATCCGGCGGCAAGCGGAACGAAGTGGACAGAGCGTTCGGAATACGCTGGTCGGGTTCGCCGCGTTTGCCGTTCTTGGAACGGCGTCGACTTGGGTAGTACGCCAAGATGTGAACCCGGCGACCTTTACCGCTCCCGAAGACTTGAGGCAGCTGGAATCCCTCGCTTTCGCGCTGACATTCGGACTGTTGGTTGTGTGGAGCGCAGTCAACTTCGGCAGAAGGGTGCGAGTAACGTGGCAGCCCAACGTAGACCAGCTACTCCACTGGCTCGGAGGCACCTCAGTGCTTGTAATGCTCTCGCCGGTGGTATGGCTCATGGCGCAGACGTTCCCCGACGCTGAGCCAGAGGACGTCCACATAGGCAGTTGGGTGATATGGGCGCTTTTGGGTGGATTCGTCGGACTGTCGCTCGCATCGCTGGCAATCAGCATCCGCAAGGCAGTATTTGCCCGAAAAATCCGGCGCGCGATGCCTCACGGCAAACCCAACCGCATCCGCCCCGGCACCCTGGGCTGGCTGCTTTTAGCAGGCTGGTACGCCGGAGGTATCGGCTTGGTTCTGTTCGCAAGCCAGTTCGACCCCGTCGAGGGCCTTGTCGGCATACCGGCAACAATTGTCGAACTCGTCGCAACAATCGCCATGGCGATATGGATATTCCTCGGCCTCCCCGCCATACCGCTGGTCGTGATCGGCTACTGGTTCTGGCAGCGACGACAGGTCAGGTGTGACCTAAACGCCATACGACAGCCACCTCCACCCCAGCCGCTGCCACAAGAGTAGTACCAATTGCGCCGACTCGAATCGCCGATCACCACTCGACTGTTGGGCGACTTATCTACCAGTCACCGTTCGCCGACTCTAAGCCGGGCCCTCACGAAAGCTACACTGATACCCATGAGCATCGCAACAGGCAATCTCGACGTTGAGACGGTTCGTATGTTCCTGCTTGCATTCGAGTCGTTTCGCTTGAAGCAAGACGATGCCCGCCGCCGCGAAATCGTCGCCTGGTTGGACGAGGAGTTCGACTTCTCGGCGGAGGAACTAGCGCAAGGCGACGATTGGCTCCGCTCGAATGGCCTCGTTTAGCCGGCCAGTTGTTGTAGATGCTGGGCCCCTAATCCGCATTGACAGCGGCTCCCGAGAGGACCTCGTCCGAATGCGGTCGCTGCTGGATTCCGAGTGCCGCGTCATGACGTCGGTGGCAGTTGCCTGCCAAGTGGTCCGACAACCGGCACGCCAACACCTCCTGATGCGTATCTTGGAAGCCGTCGAATTGATCCCGTTAACGGAATTCCGAGACGTCAGCAGATTGCTGGCCGCCTCCAAGTCCTCCGACGTCGTCGACGCTCACGTCGCCGCGATAGCCGAAGAGATCGGCGGCGCGGTCTGGACCTACGACATCAAAGACCTGAAGTCGTTCGGCGTCGATCTTCTAGGTGAGTCGGCCTGAACCTAAAACAGATTCGTGACCGTTTCAGATCGGCTCACAACATGGGCTCACAAGACGTCCAAAACCCGCTATATGTAGCGGGTTCCGGCACATAGAGCGGAAGGTAAGGGATTCGAACCCTTGGTGACCCGGAGGCCACAACGGCTTTCGAGGCCGCCCCATTCGTCCGCTCTGGCAACCTTCCGGAGTCGAGGCTAGCACCCCAGAAGCGCTGTTCCGACCGTTCTGCGAGGCGT
>CALKZY010000045.1 GCA_938002965.1 uncultured Acidimicrobiales bacterium
TTGACCCTCCCCTCACCGAACTCGGGCGGCGCCAAGCTCAGGCAACTGCTGACTTCCTGGCCGCCAGCGCCTTCGACGCTCTCTACGTCAGCCCACAACAACGGGCCCGCCAAACGGCACAACCCCTGATCGACCTCCACAAGCTAGACCCGATCGTCGATCCCCGCATCGCCGAGTACGACTACGAGACTGGGGCCTATGTTCCCGAGTGGCTCACAGAAGGCATATCTCGCGAAGAGGCCACGGCGAAGTTCCTTGAGATGATGGGGCCGGAATTCGACGCCCGAGTAAAGGCTGGTTTCGATCAGATCATCAGCGACAACCCGGGGGCATCGGTCGCCGTTGTCTGCCACGCCGGCGTTATCAGATCGTTCCTTCAACAGGTCTTGGGCGCGCCCGAGGCCTGGATGTTGGCCCACCACGCATCAATCACTCGGGTGGCGGCCAACCGTAAGGGAACGCGTAGTCTCGTGACCTTCAACGAACACAACTGGGTGCCGACCCTCTAATCTGACGCCGGGCCTCAAACCTGCCGCGTTGGCTCAAACCTCAACGCCCCGGTACTCTCAGAGATCTTGACTGCCGTCTCCCAACGGCCTGACGCCGCGGCTGTTGGACGCCTCCCGTACGCTGCGCTGGCCGTCGTAGTTTTTGTGTGGGGCGCCGGTCCTGTTTGGGCCAAACTTGTGACAGCTCCGCCGCTGGTGGCGGCCCCAATGCGTTTCCTAATCTCGGCTCCCCTCATCGTGATCGCCACTGCGCTTCGAGGACACCCGCTCAATTGGGCGATGTTGAAACGAACCGCCCTGGCGGGCATGGCTTTCGGCATCAACATGATCTTCGTCTTCGCCACGCTGCAGGAGTCGACCGTTGCCGTGCTCACGGTAGGAATCGCTCTTCAACCGGCGTTACTGCTGGTGGTCGTCGGACCGGTGTTCGACGAACGACCCACCCCCAAGCACGTGCTCTGGACCTTGGCCGGCGTGTCCGGAGCGGCACTGGTGATTCTCGGTGCCGGGGCCGAACTGCGGTCGTCAGTGCTTGGTGTCGTCTTGGCCGCACTGGCCATGATCATGTTCTCGATCTACTTTGTCATGACCCGGTTGGCTCGCTCGACCACCGACGTAGACCCCATGGCATGGATTGCCGGTGTGACAATCTGGGCGTGTGTGATAACGCTGATCCCGGCCTTCACCTGGGCCGATCGGGCTGACTGGGCGGCCATCGACCGAGTCGATCTGTGGTGGCTTACCGTGATGTCGCTGACCACCGGCTTCTTGGGCCACGTCCTAATGGGCTGGGTTCACGGCTATGTGGAGGCGGCCCGATCATCACTGTTTCTGCTGCTGATGAACGCCGTAGCCGTCGGTTTGGCATGGCCGGTACACGACGAACCGATCACGGCCACGCAGGGTGTCGGCGGAGTGATCGTGCTGATCGCGGTGGCCGCCGTTATCGGGCTGCCCGCCCGGGACAACGCCACCTCGAAGGCCTAGGCGGCGGAACCAGGCAGGCAGCCGTCGCATCAACGGACGGGCCGACCCATCCAACCGGCGATCTGCTCCAACGCCGGAGCATCGTCGGGGACCTCTACAACAGGACCGAACGGCATGTCAGGATCGTCCCGCCCTTCGGCCGGAAGACTCTTGGACGCAGCCAGCGCCGCTTGCAGCGCTTCGTCCTCAACAGAGAATTCGACACCAAGACCTTGAGCCAGGTCCCAGCCGTGTACACCAAATTCGCAGGTATACACAGCCATGACAGCTGCCCCTGGAGCCTCCCCGAACGGGGTGTCGAACATCTTTTGCAGTTTGGTGGTGTCATCCCAGGCCACTCGTATATCCCAGGTGGCCTGCCGAAACACATCAGCCCAGTCGGACTCCACTGGGGCGTGTGGCACGTCGGACCAACTCTCGCCTCGGCCCATAGCGCCGACCCGGTGGGCAACGAAGATGAGGTGGTCCATTAGTTCGGCGACGTTGTACTCGGTACACGGTGTGGGCTTCGACAGGTTGGAGGAATCGGCTGTGGCCTCGGCGAACAGTCCGTGGAGGCCGGCCACAACCTGAGCCAGGCCGTAGCGAGGGTCCTCGGCCGTTAGCTCGAGGGTCTGCAGTTCGGCTTCGGTTGATTGAGCTTGATTGGTCATGTCCATCAGCATGACGACCTAAATAGGTCATCTTCTGGCCACTTTTAGAAAATGGTGGAATACTTGGGGGCAATGCGCGCCGATCGTCTTGTCGCCCTCCTACTTCTACTTCAGCGCCGCGGCACCGTCACCGCCCGAGAAGCGGCCGACGAACTCGAAGTCTCTGTACGCACGGCGCGGCGCGACTTCGAAGCGCTGTCGGCCAGCGGCGTGCCGGTATACCCCCAAGTCGGTCGAGGTGGTGGATGGCGGCTCCTGGGCGGCGGCTCGACGGACCTCTCCGGTTTGACCTCCAGCGAAGCTAGAGCGTTGTTCGTGGCTGCCGGCCGGTCCCTCGATTCTCACCCTCACCTGCAAGCCGCACTGCGCAAGCTGGCCTCCGCGTTACCCGAGCCGTTCCAAACCGACGCGGAGGAAGCAACCGTCGCCTTCCACTTCGACGACACCACCTGGGGTGGCCCCGACACCCCTGCTCCGCCGCCGTTGTTGGATGCCGTCACCGACGCCGTTATCGAAGCCAAGAGGCTGCGTATCGACTATCGAAGTCCACGTTCAGGGCTGTCCAGCCGCGAAGTCAGCCCGTTGGGTCTCGTCAGCAAACGAGGGATCTGGTACCTGCTGGCTCTCACCGACCACGGCAAACGAACATTCCGGGTCGACCGCCTTGATGACGTAGCTGTAATCGACGGGCGGGTGGAGCGCCCGGCCTCGTTCGACATCGATACCGAGTGGCGAGATGTGCTGGAGAACGTCCAGTCAATCCGCCTCACCTGCCAGGTGGAAGCTCTCATTGACCCCGACATGGCATGGGCTCTCCGGTGGTTGTTCGGAACCAGTCTTGATGTTGTGGGCCACTCGAACGACGATCGGCTGCACGTTCGCTTAGCCGCCCATCACAACGAGGCTATGGCCGCTCAAATCGCCGGGTTCGGGGCATCGGTGGAGCTACTCGATCCGCCAGAAGATCTGGTTGACATTCTGGCCCGTACCGGGCAAACGTTGGTCGAACGCTACGGGCCCGCTTGACCGTCAACCAACTCAGGCGCTCAGCTCAAATGCTCAGCCGGAGAGAGACCATCGACGCTGACCACCCGAACGTTCTCCGACTGAAGCCACCCAATCTCCCCGGCCTCGTTGACCACTGACACCAGCTTCTGGCTACCGGTCTCGGCCGATCTACCCCAATTGCCGAGGACCACGTGAGGCTTGACCGCGTGGTACATCCCGTATCCGGGGCCGATCAACACGTACCGATTGCCGTCCGACTTGTGCTCAACGATGATCGCCATTGCTTCAACGGTAGACGATGAAGCAACAACTTCGACCTCGCCTTAGCCCAAGCGGTGGCGACCACCCTGGCGCCACAACACCTGGAGTGCGGGTCGGGCTGCGTCCGACTGGTTCTCGGTACCGGAGTGCAGGATATGGCCGGAAAAGAGGAAGGCGGTTCCCGCCGGGCCGGTCAACACAATCTCTTGGGGTGAACGACGACGCCCGGAAAACCGGTCGGCCGACTCGTTGGTCAAATGGCTGCCGGGCACCAACCGGGTGGCACCGTTGTCGACGGTGAAGTCAACCAGAGCAATGATGGCGGTAACCGCCGTCGGCCGCTCCCCCTGCTTTGACTCGACCGTGTCTCGATGCAGATCCTGGCCACCGAAGCCGGGCTCCGGTGAGCGAAGCGAAACCTGAGTCGGAGCGGGAGGATCCTCCGACCAATTGGTTACCTGAGCCACGAGTTCGGTGAGCCGAGATCGGTTCAGGACGTCACCAACCAGCGGGATCCGTCTGTCGAGCCCCTCCAAATGTCGGGTTCCCGAGTGTGGCTTATCTCTTGGATGGGCCGACGCTTCATCAGCGAACAGGCGCTGGCATTCGGCAATGACCTCGCCACACTCTTCAGCGGCGAGCAGAGCCTCGATTCGGGTGTGGCCGGTACCTAACATCAGACGGCTACGGCGCGGGCTGGCGCTGCAACGTCAACGTCAGATCGACGGAACCAAGGTGGATGCTGTCGTCGTCGCCGCGCTGTGTGATGGTGCCGGACAAGTCACCGTCAACCGGACCGGACAGCGAACCAATGGTCTCCAACCGGTTCCAACTGTCATCGGAAAGATCAACGTCACCGTTGGCCGAGTCAATCACCACGTGCAAGGGCTGAGACGCGCCAGGGCTAAGGTCGACCAGGCCATCCCGACAAAACAGGCAGTCGTCCTCATCGCGAATCCAAACCCGAACCCGAATCAGAGACGAACCAGGGTCCAGTTCCACCAGGCCGGTCGACCAATTACCGGGTCGCACGTCACGCGAGTCTGGGATGATCGGCAAGTCGATCTTCGTGTCGTTGATTTGCAAGTCCCCGAAGAGATCGGCCTCACCGTCGCCGTAAGCCTGATTCTCGATGGTTACCCGGCTTACCTGAGCTGAGGCCGACACCGCCACCATGCCACGGGGCGAGGCATCGCACTTGTCCGGCGTACCGTCGCCATCGGAGTCAGGATCGTCAACTTCTTCTACGCATGGATCTTCGCTGTCGATGATCCCGTCGTCGTCGACGTCGGGGAAGTCGTCGCAGGCATCACCAAGACCGTCGGCATCGACATCGGCCTGATCGGGGTTAACTCTGGCAGGACAGTTGTCTTGGTCATCGAGCAGACCGTCGTTGTCGTCATCAGCGTCGCAGGCATCACCGGTGCCATCATCGTCGATATCGACTTGATCAGCGTTCTCCGCTTGGGGACAATTGTCAGCTCCGTCGGCCACGCCATCACCGTCGCCGTCGGGCTCGGTTGTGGTTGAAGCCGACGTTGATGTGGTCGTCGACGCGGCTGTAGTCGCCGAAGCAGGGTCTGTAGTTGTTTCGGTTTCATCCGAGGCGACTTTTGCGGAACCGTCGTCCCCAGCATCAGAATCCTCCAGACCGTCAACCGTGTCGCCGGTTTCAATCCGGGCCGTTTCATCATCAGCGCCGGGATCGGACTCGGACCTCATACTCAATGCCGCGGCTACCAAACCTCCGGTGAGCACCGCAGCCACTAGGGCTGCGCCGGCGAGGCGACGCCGCCCGCCGCCCATCAGCGTCCGGCGATCTCCACCGTCTCCGGCATCCACCGGCGGTGAAGGCTGGATGGCGGTCATCTGATCGTCAGTGGAAGACGCCAGGATCGTTCGCGATTCGGCCGGATGGTTGGTTGTCACTTCGGTCGAAGGATCAGAGGACGGATCGGCCGCATGCTCCAAAGCTGTTTGAAACTCCTCAACCGATGGCCGAGCGGTCGGATCTTTGGCCATGGCGGCCATAACCGCTGCCCGAACACGAGTCGGGATCGACTCGTCCAGGGGTGGTGGTGGCTCATCGAGGATTCGCTTGGCCAGATTCAAGAATCCGGTGCCATCGCGGTCGATGAAGGCCGGCGCCCCGGCCAACAGGGTGTAGAGCGTCGCCCCCAGTGAATAGACATCGGTTGCGGTGTCCAAGGGCCGGCCGTCGATCTGTTCGGGGCTAGCGTAGGAGAGGCTTAGCTTGGCCTTGCCGGTCACCGTGTCGGTTCCGGCCGCCAACCGAGCAATACCGAAGTCCGACAGCAACGGTTGGTCGTGGGCCGACACCAAAATGTTCTGCGGCTTGATGTCCCGATGGAGGACACCTTGGCCATGGGCGTGCTCGACGGCATCGCACACTGGAAGCATCCACCCAATGGCTTCGATCGAAGCGAGCGGACCGCGACTTCTGAGCCGGTCGGCCAACGTGCCGGCCGGGGCGAACTCCATTACCAGATACGGAACCCCGGTGGTGGTGATGCCGGTGCGGTGCAAGGTCACGACGTTGGGGTGCGTTGAGAGTCGGGCCAGCGCCGCTCGCTCCCTGTCGAACGAAGAGATGGCTACATCGTCGGGCCGATGAGAGAGCAGCTTGACCGCCACCGGACGGTCGGCCTGAAGATCGGTAGCCCGATAGACCGTGGCGAAACCGCCCTGGCCGATCTCAACCGGCTCAGCGATGTACGGGACGTCATCAATCATGCGACGCATCCGTCGGCCTGGCCGAACCGACCGCCGCTTTGTCCTCCACCCACTACAACAGGATAACTTCGGTTCCAGCTAACTTCGGTTCCAGGCAACTTCGGTTCCAGGCAACTTCAACATCGTCCGACCTGACGCCGCCAGAGCGGCCGTAGCCTAGATGACGTGCTGGCTCAAGAAACAAACGGCGGACTTGGTGAGAATGGCATCGGTGAAGGGGTCATCGACAACATCATCATCAGTTCGGCCGCCCACCGGTGGTGGGGAGCGCTAGCGGTCGCCGTCATGTTCATCGTCGTCGGCTTGGTCACTAGGCATGTTGCCCGAAAGGAAGCGGTGTCCACGAAGACCCGCTGGCTGTTCCTTGTGGCCCAAGTGGTGTTGGTCGTCCAAGTTCTGCTGGGCATCAAATTGCTCGACCAGGGCCAAGGCATCGTCCAGCTCTACATCCACTACGTGGGCGGACTGATCCCCTTGGGCGCATTCCTTGCCGGGGGCTGGGTGGCTCGCGGCGATACGCCCCGCTCAGCCCGGGTGCTGTTGGTACTACTAGTGGTTGGAATGGCATCGGCTTTCATGGCCTACACCATCGGCCGGGCCTACGTAACCGGAGGCTAAGTAGGCCCTGAGCCGACAACAGCGGCAGTCCTCGTTTCAGCTAACGCTGAGTGATGCCAACCAGATACAGCACCAGCAGAACGATCATGACCACTGCCGGCATCATGTCCTTGGGCTCGTCACCACCGCGCTGATGGTAAAACAAGGCCCCGACCATCGTTGCGATCAAACCAAGTGCTCCGAGCAATCCGAGCCACTCCCAGTCACCGTCCAGCAGCCCGAGGAACACTCCGGCTCCGCCGGCCACCTCAGCCGCTCCGATGAGCACACGAAGATTCTCGTAACCCAGCTTCGCCGCCATTTCCTTGGCCATGCCGGTTCCCACCAATTTCATTCCGCCGGCCATAACAAAGCCGACAGCGGCCAACAGACCGGCGATCCACGCCAAAGTACCCATACCTGCGTTTCCTCTCAGTTGCGTCTTGCGCCCTTTAACCCTCGTCTCGTTGGACTCCAAGAGCGATACAAGACGTTACAGCTTTACTGCTACATCTTTGTCGTGGCAGCGCCGCCCGGACGTGTACCTATGCCTTGATGGTCCGGGCGGGATGCATCCCGTCCACGTAGCCCATGAAGGCCGAGTAGATCGAGTAGCCCAACAGCCTTCGTACCTCTTCGGGGTAGGCGCCGACCTCTTCGGGGGGAACGGCCAGCACCATGTTCTCCAATTGACGTAGCCACCCGGCGCAGTATTGGGGTGTCACGATCATGCGAGCTGCGCCCGACCGGTTGGCTCCACCCCGGTGCCAAAGCGAGCCTTTGGCCACCATCATGGATCCGGCTGGCATCACCACTTGGACGGCATCAGGGTGCCGCCCAGGGTCGTCGTCGGCATGGTCGGCTCGCAGCTGGCCGTGAAACTCGGTGAAGTTCACTCGGTCGTGAATCTCGGCTTTGGCCCGCTCAGCGTCCCAACGGTGACTGCCTGGAATCACTTCAGTGGCGCCGTTGGCCTCAGTGGTGTCATCAATAGCCCAGAAGGTGCTCACCCCAAATCCGATGTGCGGCATTTGAGCGGGCGAGTGTCCGGTATCGAAGTGCCACGGTTGTGGTGTCTCCCCCGATTGCAGATTGATGGCCAACAACGCCGACAGCAGAAAGTCGTCGCCCAGTTCGTCGTGAGCAAACGCCATAGCCACTGGATGGGTCACCATTTCAGCGAACACCGGCGACTTGGCCAGCAAGCCGTAGATCCGGTTGGACCGCAGACCTTCGAAGGTGTTGCGCCCGGTGAGATCTTCCGCCAGGTATGGGGCCAGGGCGGAGCGAACTGCGTCAAGACGCTCGGCGGACATCAGCTGTTCGAACACAACGTAGCCGTTCTGTTCATACTCGTCACGTCGTTCGTCCAGCAGCATGTCCGGGCTCATAGGCCAACTGTAGAGCGATACAGCTCCGCACGACAGCCCCGGATGTCGCCGCCACTAGGCTTGAGTCGGTGACGCCGACGGAGGCCAATTCTGACGCACCACTGGGGCAGGGGCACGACCGGCTGGCTCTGGTCCTTGGCGCAGGCGGCCCACTTGGCTGGGCCTACCACGTGGGCGTTATCGAAGGTCTACGGTCGGCGCTTGGTATTGACCCGGCCAAGGCCACCAGAGTAATCGGAACGTCGGCGGGGGGAGCCATTGCCGCTGGCCTGTTGGCAGGAGCCACCACCGATGAGCTGCTGACCGCTATCGTCACCCGCCCAAGCGACGAAGACATGGCGGCCATGCGATCGGCAGCGGCAGAGTTCCGCCGACCGTGGCGCCGGGTTCGGCCGGCCGCTCCCGGCTTGGCGGTTCGGGGCCTGGGTCGTCTCGGCTTTGGCGCTCTGGCCGGACTGATCCCATCCGGAGTCTTCCCTACTACTTCTCTGCGCCGGTTTCCCACCGGCGACAACGGGTGGCCGGAGGCATTGTGGATCCCGGCGGTGCGCATGTCGGACGGTGCTACCGTCGTGTTCGGACGGGATCGGCTAGACGTGCCGGTGATCGACGCCGTCGAGGCCACCTCGGCCGTACCCGGCATGTTCCAACCGAAAGAGATCGACGGGCACCGGTTCGCCGACGGTGCTGTTCGTTCGGCCGCCAACGCCGATTTGTTGACCGGCGAGGGACACGATCTCATCGTGGTCTCGTCACCGATGACCCGACCAGGTCGGGGCGCAGTTCGCACCCGGGCCCGCTGGCAGTTGTCTGCCGAGATCGACGAGCTACAGGCCGACGGCGCCACCGTAATCGTGGTTGAGCCCGACCAAGCCGCGCTAGACCTGTCCAAGGGCTATCCCCGAACCAACCACAAAGCCGGTCCGGCGCTAGTCGAGGCCGCCACCCAACAGACCGAGCAGGCGGTGTTCGACGCCCTGGCTTAGTCATGAGTCCTACTGACGGGTACTGGCGTCGACCAGCGTTCGCCTAGAGCGCCTTGCCTGGGTTGAAGCGGCCGTCGGGGTCGAGCAGTTGACGGATACTGCGCTGCACCTCTAATTGAACCGGGTCGAGTTCGTCTTCGATGAACTGTCGTTTCAGGGTGCCGACACCGTGCTCGGCGGCAATGGTCCCACCGAGGCTCAATGACAACGCAATAATGTCCCGGAAGGCCGATTGCACTCGGGCGACCTCGTCCGGGTCGTTCTCATCGAAGACCAGCAAGGGGTGCATGTTGCCATCTCCGGCGTGACCCAGGGTGGGCAAGGCCACGTCGTAGCGTTCAGCGATGTCAGTGATCCCGGCTAACAGTTCGGGCAGATGTTCGCGGCGCACGGCGACATCTTCGGGCAGCATTGCTTTGCCTAGTGTTTCGAAGGCGGGCCACACTTTGCGGCGCACTTCGATCAGCATGTCGCCTTCGGCCGGATCGTTGACGTGGTACACGAAGCTGGAGCCGTTAGCCCGGCAAATTTTGGCGATCTGCTCAATGGCGTCGGCCGAACCGTCACCTTCGGTCTGGATCAGAAGCAGGCAGGCGGCGTCGATATCCAACTCCATGGGGTAGACAGCCTCCACTTGCCGTAGACACGCCTGGTCGATGATTTCCATGACCGAGGGTTCGAGGCCCTGACGAAAGAGCTCAACGATGGCATCACCGGCCGGCTTCAACTCGTCGAAGTAGGCCACCGCAGTGGAGGGCTCATCGGGGGCGGGGACCAGCTTGAGGGTGATTTCCGTAACGATCCCCAAGATCCCTTCGGAGCCGACGAACAACCCGGTCAGGTCCAAGCCGGTGGTGGACTTGATGGTCTTACGGCCGGTGTGCATCACGCGCCCGTCAGCCATTACCACCTCGAGATCCATCACGTAATCCCTCGTCACCCCGTACTTGACACAACACAGACCGCCAGCGTTGGTGGCGACATTGCCGCCGATGCTGGACATGTCGACCGAGGCTGGGTCGGGCGGGTAGAACAAGTTCTGTTTGGTCACCTCGACCTTCAGGTCGGCGTTGATGACACCGGGTTGCACGCGGCAGAGCCGATTGGCGGTGTCAATCTCCAGAATCTGATTCATGCGGTGGAGCGACATCATCATGCAGCCGTCGACGGCGTTGGCCGCGCCGGTCAGACCGGTGCCTGCGCCCCGAGGGACGATGGGCACGTCGGCAGCATTGGCCGCTTCAACCGCGGCCACCACCTGTGCGGTGTCTCGCGGCATTACCAGCACCGAGGCCGAGCCACGACCTTCAAAGATTGCCCGATCTTGGCTGTAGGTGTCGATTACGTCGCGATCAAGCTGGATGCAGTCGGCCGGAAGCCGAGCCTCCAGCTCGGCCATCAATACTTCCACCGTCACTGGCTGATCATCTCTGGTGGGGCTTGCACCAGTTCGATGAGCACACCTTGGCCGCTGATCGGAAAGTCGTCGTTGCCTTTCGGGTGGACGAAGATGATCTCGTGGCCCCCCGCTCCCTTTCGGATACCGCCCGGAGTGAACCGCATACCTTGGCCGGTTAGCCACTCGACGGCGCTGACCAGGTCGTCGACCCACAGGCCGACGTGGTTTAGGGCCGGTTCGTGAACTCTCGGCCGCCCATCAGGGTCGAGCGGTTCCATGAGGTCGATCTCAACCGGTACGGCTTCGGGTCCGGTCGTGAGGATGTCCTCTCTGACGTTCTCCGATTCGCTGGTGTACTCACCGATCTTCTCTATACCGAGCATGTCGATCCACAGATGACGCAAGGCGTCCAGATCACTCGACCCGATGGCTATCTGCTGAACACCCAGTATTCGAAACGGTCTCATGTCGGCAGCGTAACGCGAGCATTACAAAGGGTACGAGTCCGGTCGACGGCCGCAGGCCTGACGTGACCAGGTAGGCCGCAAGCACTACCATGACCGAAAGATTCAATCTTGTACAACGATGTTGGACCGTAGGGAAATCGCTGGGCGGCGATGACCAAAGGCCACAACGATGGGCAGGGAATCGTCTTGTAGCCAAGCCCACTGAGGTGGCGCTAGGCGACTTGCAAGACACTTCAACCACAATCTCTGGGAGACACACAATAATGGGTAAACGGCGGATTCTTATCGTCGGCGCAGTAGCCGCGCTGGCTGCAACGCTCGGGCTTTTCTCAAGCCCCGTCAACGCGCAAGATGCCGATGTGGTCGACGTACCACTTGGCAGCGCATTTGTTCAAGGTGCTGAAGGCGAAACCGTTGAGCTCGGCTCCGCCGCTGTCGACGCCAGCCTCGCCGGCCGAGCCTGCAACGTCGTAGCCACCGTGGTCAACCAGGGTTCAGTTCACCCCGGCAACAAGCTGGTTGTGACCAGCGGTGACTCCAGCGTCGAAATCTCCGGTATCGAGGACACGGCTGACGCCACCACCAGCAACGGTGGAGCTCTCACACTAGGTGATTCGATCTCAGCTTCGATCGTCCTGGGCGCCGACGGCATGTCCAGCCTCGCCAGCAGCATGAAGGTGACCTGCGAGCCAGTCCCTGAGGCCGAGCCCACCACCCCGGCTCCGGCTACGCCGACCTACACCGGCTGATAGACCAACCGGTCAAACGTCAATGTTGAAGCGCTACGCCGCCGGCCTGATCTGCCTGGTCCTTATGGGAACAGCATGTTCAGCCGGCGGCGACGCAGTTTTGGAGTCGGCTCAGCTTGAGACGTCAGCCGACAACGAGAGCACGGCTGGCGCTGCCTCGAACATCGAAGAGGCGGCACAGCCCCAAGCCGATGTTGATCCATTGCCGGTTGATGGGACACCGGCACCGGCTTTTACGGTGGTGGCTGAAGCCAACACCCCCGAGGTCGTCGCCAGAGTGGCGGCAGCCGACGACGCCGACGAGGTCGGGCGCTTCGTCCACCCAACACCTCTTGGCACCCCGATGGTGTTCAGAGTGGTCGACGGAGGCGCCGACGGCTCATCGGAGTGGATCGAGGTCTTCCTTCCGGTCCAACCCAACGGAACCATCGGCTTTATCAAGCGAGCCGATGTAGCGCTGACCAACAATCCGTACCGGATCGAGATCGATCGCAATGCGTTCAATCTGCGAGTCTTCAAACGCGACGCTCTGTGGCTGGAAACCAATGTGGCCATTGGTACCGGCGACACACCCACCCCCGTCGGAGACTTTTACCTTTTGGAGCTCCTCGCTCCGCCGAACCCCGACGGCGACTACGGCCCGTTCGCCTTCGGCCTTTCCGGCTTCAGCGAAGTCCTTGAATCCTTCGGCGGAGCCGACACAGCCATCATCGGCTTGCACGGCACCAACGACCCAACCTCGCTCGGCACCAACGTGAGCCACGGCTGCATCCGTCTAGCCAACGACGTCATCACTGAGTTGGCCCAAACTCTGCCTCTGGGAACACCGGTCCTCATCGTCTGAGGGTCATCGGACACAGCGACGCCCTGGGCTTGGTGGGCGGCGTGCGCTGGCGGGACGGGCCAGCCGCTGTTTGCCGACGGTGAGCGCCGCTAGTAGTCAGCCGGCACCAGGGACATGATGGTGCTGGCCCCGAAGTCGATTCCGCCGCCCGGGAAGAAGTTGGTCATCCAGTTTCGCCGGCTTTGGATGTGCAGCCCGAGGTAGGTCGGGTCCTCGGGCACCGCATCCCGACTGGTCGGACACCAGGCGACGTCGTAGCTGCTGGCCACACATCCCCAACGACCGGCATCGTCGGCGTTATCCAACATGGCTTTGGTGTAGTGATTGCACTTCAGGGCCACGCTGCTGCCGGTCTCGCAGCCGGCAGGCATTTCAGAACTGGTGGTGGCATCCCACACCACCACGTACTGCAACTGGTCGTACTCGTTTGCTTCGAGCGAGGCGATGAGGGCTTGGACTGAGAGTTGATCGGCTCGGTCGTCGCCGGTCATGGCCGCACCGGCACGGACACCGAGCCTGCTGGCCTGTTCGATGGTGATCGAGTCGCGCCAGGCGAAGCCCAATTCGATCATTCCCATGCAAAGGAAGGCCAGCAGCATGCCAACGATGGCCATCTCGACCATCGCTGCGCCGCGCTCCTCGTTGGAGTCAACTGAGTCCGACGATCGACGGCGCTCAATCCAATCGTTCATCGCAGATCCAATCTGGGTCGGCCTGGCTCAATGCGGACAACCGTTGTCTCCCGCAGTGTTCGTTCCGTTCCGAAGAACCCGGTCAGATATTGATGCCGGGTTTCGACATAGACGCCGACGTAGCCCGGTCCGGGGGGTTCAGCTGATGTATCGCGGTCGAGCGGGCAGAAGTGTTGGTCGACTGACGCCACGCCGCACCCCCAGTGCGGAGTCCGGTGGCCGTCCTCATCGAGGTAGTCCAATGCCACTGACGCTGGCGTGTAGTAGTTGCAGACATCGGTGACCGAGCCGGTCAGACAAGCGGCGGGGACAGGGTCATCAGCATCGGCGGCATCGTACACCACCATCTTGATCATGTTGTCCACGTTCTGCGGAGCGAGGCCGTGGGCCATGCTCTGCACAATCAGGTAGTCGGCGGTAGGTCCACCAGAAGCCACGCTGGCGGCCCGGGCCGCCTCCGATGAGGCGGTGGTTGTGGTCAGGTAGCTGCGGAACAGCAGGCCGAACTCGAAAATGCCGAAGATGAACAAGACGAAGATCGGTGTTACCAGAGCAGCTTCGACGAGCGAAGCACCCCGTTGCGACCGGTCTCGACCTTGACGACGTTCGCGACGGTAGTCGAGCAGGCGGCGAGCCAGAACCAGGGTGATCATGGTCCGGCGGGCCTGTCCAGGGTGATCCACTGGTCGCTCAAGCCGGAACAGACCGCTTCGATGACCTTGCCTTTGTCGGCCATCCAGCAGTACCCGGTTGACGGGCTTCGGATGATCATGGTGTTGGCATCGACCCGCAGCAGGTTCCACATTTCGCTGGCGGCTCCGGTGCAGGTGTCTTGCAATAGTGTGGCTCCGGCCCGTCCGTTGGCCACCACACATCGCCCAGTATTGGACCCGGTCACTCGATAGTCGTTGGCCGTAAACAGCTCTAGGGAGTAAAGGTTGTCCAGGTTGCCGGTGCAGGCCCCGAGCTCAAGTGTTCGGCGACTCTGATTGGCGCACTGGTCGACGAAGGCCAGGGAGATGTCGTAGACCGTCTCACCCTGCGGCACGGTGTTGCCGAGCCAGTCTGCCGGGGCGGGCATGGTCGAGGTAACCAGAGCATCGGCGTATTGACGTGGCTCGGCGATGTCGGCTCCGTTTGCTTTGATCGCCGTGCTCGACCCGTCGAGCAGTAGCTGAATGCCGGGAACCGTTATCAGCACGAACAGAGCGGTCAACAGGCCATACTCGACCACGGTTGCACCCCGCTCCCGCTGGTGGCGTCGACCCTGGTCTGGTGGTCGCAGATACAACATTAGTCGACCAGCCTTAGTTGTTGTCCGCCGTGTTCGACGGAGAAGGTCACTTCGTCTCTCACCCACCGGTTCGACGGTGGCGTTATACGCATCTTGAACCAGAAGTGGGGATAGCGGCCAAAGTTGGTCTGTCCGTCAAGAGGGATCGTGAAGGTCACCATTCGACCGTTGAATCGCCAACCCTTCTTCCATTCCGGCAGTTTCGGCGGGTACTGCCGGTTTTTGGGATCGAGTTGGAGGCATGGACGCCCGCTGCAGTTCTCGGCAGAATTGTTGGTTCCGTAGGCGGGGTCATCGGTGGTCCAAGTGAAGTCCATGCTTTGGCCTAGCGGATCGACGATTTGCAGGTTGTCCATGCCCTCACCCGGGTCCCAAACATTAATAACCAAATCAAGACCTTCGTAGCGTGGATGAACTTCGGTTAGGAAGAGTTCTTCGGCCTTGCCCATGCCGTTGCCTTCGGTGGAGATCGACATCCACTCGTCGCCACTAATGGTTGGACAGGCGCCCGGTGCCACCGAGGTGCACGACGTGCCGCCAGCCGGCTTGACCCAGAAGGCGAAGTGGTTGAGAGCCCGACGTTTGCGGCCGTCTACCACGGTCTGCACAAGGTGGTATTCCGTCTCGCCGCTGACGTTGCCAGGGAACGTGATCGGCGTTTGGGTCCAACCCTGCGTGGTGTCAGTCCAGTTTCGGGGCTGATTGGGCAGCGTGTCGCGTGGGCAGTCGTCGGAACGCCAGAAGGATTCAGTCAGGGGCGTGTCGTCGGTGCGACGGGTGAGCGTGCCGTTGGTGTCCCACTGGCGCAGATAGAGCGACACGTTAAATCGCTCTGAGGTGAAGTTGGGGTCCTGTGGCTTCTCCCCGTACTTGTTGCAAGCGCCGGGATCAAAGATGTACAAGGTGGACGGATCGGTGGCCCCCGACGGAATCTGAACCAGGTAGAACGAGCCGCCGGTTCGGCCATTCGTGGCCCCCTTCCATTGGGGCTGTGCCACCTGCGAGTCGTCGCACCACGGTCGGGCGGTGGCTTGCGCAGCTCGCCAGTCACCTTCATCGGCTTCGGTACAGTCGTTACCTTCGTAGAGCCAATAGTTGGACACCGGCGAGTCGTCTATGGAGTACGGCCCGAAACCCAACACGTTGGTCGGTACACCTGGAATCAGTGGCGGAACGGCGAATGCATCAGCAAAACGCCGGATGCTCAGCGTGTCTTCCATCACGATTCGGGACAAGAAGAATCGAGCTTCGTGGACCACCTCGACTCTGATGATGTCGTCTTGGGGGTAGGTAACCAGCACTTCGACTCCGCCGACACCGTCGACAAAGCCGTTGGCCGCGGCCAAGTCCAGGGCGGTGGCATTTGCCAGTGTTTTGTCCGGCAGGTGGGCGGCGGCGGCCAGCGCAGCAGCGTCTGCAGCATTCTGGGCTTTCGTGGCCTGAGAGAGCCATCCGCCAATGTCAACCGAGAAAGCGGCGAATACGAGCAGCGGTATGAGCAAAAGCGCGGTCATCGGAGTGATGTACCCGCGCTCCGCCGAGCCCGAGCGTCGATAAACGCCTGCCGTCATACCTCTCTTGTCGGGATGCGACGGTGGGAAGTTGAGAACCTAGCCCAGCTTGTCGGCAAACCAGTCGAGGATGATCTGAGCCCGGTAAACCCGGTGAATTGGAGACCCTGAGCGGGAAAGCTCGTGGCATTCACCAGGGAAGCGATAGAAATCTACCTCCTTACCCATGAGTCGAAGGGCCACCCACAACTCCTCCGCTTGGCCGATCGGGCAGCGCCAATCCTCTTCGGAGTGGATGATCAGAATCGGTGTGTCGATCTTGGCCGCCTGTTTTACCGGTGATCGCAGCTCATATTCTTCCGGATCATCCAGGTGCGACATCCCGTGTTCGCTGTGGAACGCAGTGGCGATATCGCTGGACCATTCCATGGACGTCAAGTTGATGGCGGCCCGTTCCGAGCAGATCCCCTTAAACCGTTCGCCGTGGTGGGCGGCCAGCCATGTGGCCATAAAACCGCCGTACGATCCGCCGAGCATGCCCACTCGATCGCGGTCGCAGAACGAGTACCGCTCCAGCGCGGTATCGATAACAGCCAACACGTCCTCGACGTCAACTGAGCCCCAGCCGGTTCCTGACACCACTGGATGCTTTGGCCCTAGAACTGATTGGCCCCATTCGGTGTGGCGCCCGCTGCCGCCCCGCGGGTTGCTCATTACCACTACAAAACCGGCGGCGGCTTGAACCTGGGCTTCGTCGAAGAAACCTTCACCGTATTGGGCAAACGGTCCACCGTGCACGTTGAGCAGCACGGGGTAGTGCTGACTCTCGTCGAAGTCGGCTGGACGCATGATCCAAGCGTCGATCTCGTCGGTACCGTCGGTGGTTGGTACGGCAAACTTCTCCCAGCCGAGGGCATCGACGCTGTGCGGTTCGGTCACGTTGGTTCGCCGCTCGCCGTTGACGAACAGTTCCGGTGAGCGACGGACATCGGTTTCAAGAGTGGCCACGGTGGCCGAGCCTGGAACCATCTCGATGCGAATCACCAGCTTTGCACCGGAGGTGAGAGCTTCGGGCGGGCGCGATCCGTCCGCCGCTAGTCGGTAGGCATGCTGTTCGCCGCGATCTTCGGCGATTGCCACCACTGTGTCGTCATCGATCCAGATGGGGTGCTGGCCGCCGACCATGGAGGCGAAGCTTCGATCCACGGGCTCGGAGATCCAGTTGATGTCGCTGGCGGCCGTCACGCCATCGGTCAACGCCATCACTCCGACTTTGTCATTTTGTGGGTAGACCCGCTGATCGACAAACCCCAGGAACACCACCCGAGTCCCGTCGGGAGACACTGAGGCACTGCCGTAGAAGCCGTCGGTGTTAGTCAGCTTGGCAATCTCGCCCTGTTCGTCGTCGAGTGGTACCCGGTAGAGGTCCTGGGCCAAGTCCTGATCCCAATTGTCATGGCGGGCGGCCGAGGTGATGATGGCCGACGAATCGGCCAGCCAGGCAACGCCGGAATGCTGGAACTCGCCTTCGGTCAAATTCTTGGGGTTGCCGGTACCGTCGGCGGCAACCACATACACGTGGTTTGGCCGATCGAAAATCCAGTCCTCGCCGTCGAGTCGGGAGAAGAACCGGTCCACCTTGCGAGGGGCCTGCCAGGAGACATCCTCTTCGCGGTATCGGGCGTCCTGAGTTCGGCTGTTGAACCCCAGCCACCGGCCATCCGGTGACCAGGCCAGATTCTCCACCCCGTCGGGCATCGAGCATACGGTTCGCACCTCGCCGGGTCCGGCGACGGGAATGATGTGGATGGTTGTCTCAGATTTCTTATCGGCTCGGCGGGAGGCGAAAGCCAGGAACCGTCCATCTGGCGACCACGTAGGACTGCCGTCGACGTCTCCGGAAGTCAATGGTGCATCGTCCAGCCACACGTTAAAGGTGACCTTGTTGGTCTCGACACTGATGGTAGCCACAACAAAGGCCACATGTTCACCGTTGGGTGACAGGGCGAGGTCGGCGACCCACGACCGACCGTCGATGAAGCGTTTAGCGATGGCGGCGTGAGCCGAGTCTCCAAAGCGGTCGGAGCCGGCGGTTTGGGTCTCTGTCATTTGGCCGACCGTAGTAGCCGGTGGCAGGCCAGGCAACGCGTTTGCCTACTCCTGTCGTTGATGGCTTCAGCGTGTGGCTAGCCCGGCGCGCTCAGTTCAAGCGGAGGACGCCCGGATCCGAACCACACCAGCGGCCGGGCGCCCGATGTGACACCGACAACCTCGCCCGCCAGCTCAACCGGCGCACCGACCAACTCAAGACTGGAAGCCTCCAACCAATAGGCTCGTCGACCGGTGGCAACAAGGAGATGGTCGGCAGTGGCCGCCACGTGCACGGCTCCTGACCTCTGGCCGCTGATCAGCAATGCCAGTACATCATCGGGCAGGGCGCCCGTGGAGGTCACCTCCAGGTCATCGGCAGAGGCAATGGCAATCTGGGCGGCCTCGGTATCAAGCACCACGATCTCGCCACTGTCCGACACGGCCAGAGAAACCGACGACAAGCCCGCCTCGCCAAAGACGTCTGGCAACTCCAGTGCAAACGCCCACTCCTCAGCCAGATCCAAGACATGTACAAATCCGGCGCCGCCTTGATCTTCGCCGATTTGATCACCGCCACTCACATCCCCATTCACATCCCCATTCACATACAAGGTGTAGAGTCGGGTGCCGCCGGGACCCCACACTGGTCGACCGCCGATGCCGCTCACGTCTTTCTCAACCGGAGCTTTGGTCGGACCAAGCATTCCGCCGAGTTTCCCTGTGCCAAGCTCCAGCGGCCGGATGCCGTGCTGCCCCGGCTCATCGCTGGCCCCGGAGTCGCCTACGAACAGAACCCGACCGTCAGCGGAGAACGCCTCGGGTTCGACCAGCCCGTCGAAGGCCAACACGCCGTTGATCTCCCCAATGATGGTGTTGACCACAGCGATTTCGCTTCGCCCATCGACCAACCGCCACAACGCCGCCTGCGATCCGTCGGTCGAAAGAGTCCGCAGCTCAAAGCCCCCGTCGACGGCAACCGCCGACAACTCCTCGCCCGCCCCGGTCCTCACTCTCAGCACAGCCCCACCGCCCGAAGCCATGTAGGCAACGATCGAGCCGTCGTGGCTAGCCTGCGACACTGACGGGTCGAACGGTGCGTCGGGTAGCCCGACCGGCAGAGGAGGCAGAGAGCTTGAGGCTTGGGCCTCACCGTCGACATCACCGCCCGGCTCGGCGACCTCCCGCTGTTGGTAGAGGCCATAACGCCCAGGATTCTCGGACTCGGCCGACGCAGCCGCTGCCACGGCATCCGTGTCGGCGTTTCGACCCAGGACAGGCACGATCTCCCCCAGCACGTCTCCGGCCGCGGCCGTTACCAGAGCGGCGGCCAACAGAAAACCGACTGCTAGCAGGGCGGGGCCTCGGCTGGGTCCCGAGCGCAGAACAGCCTCGCCTTCGACCGTCAACACCTCGACGTCGTCCGGCGGAGCGATAGTGCCTTCGCCGGTCATGATCTAGAGGAGCACACGCTAAAGGGCAGGCTAGAAGGGCAGGGACAGACTGATGCCAAGCGTGTCGGCGACCCATCCGGTGATACGCGAGCCGTACAAGATGGAGATCGTGGTGGACATTGCTACGAGGACAACGGCGAAGATGATGCCGATGACCAACGTGCGTCGAGGGATGGGGCCTTCGTCGGGAATGCCCGGTGTCCGGCGACGAAGCCAGCGGTAAAGCCAGTTGTCCGGCTTGATCAACGTGAGCCCGGCCAAGATGGTGACAACGCCCGGCCCGGGCAGAAACGACATGGCGATGCCGGCCAGAATCAGGATGACACCCAAGATGATCTGACCGAGGCGAAACAACCTGCCGCGGGGCTTGGTTTCGGACATGTCGGACAGGTCCTCGACCAATTCATCGAAATCAAAATCCTCGTTCCCGTCCATGGGGCGAAGTGTAGGCGGCAAACGGTCGGTGATGGATGCGGCTCCACCGGGTTACCAGTGGCCGTCAGCCCCCGGATGCCATGGCCGACATCACCGAAAGATCGCACAGAGCGCGCTCGGGGCCCGATCGCCCGGACCTGTTGGGGCAAAGCTGGTCCAATGATCCAGCTTCTGCGATCAGCGGACCGTTGTAGTACGCCACCGTGCGCGCCTCCTGCTGGCCAGGGTCCAGCTTGGCTTGGCGACCGTCGCCCAGGTTTCGCCAACAGTCACGGTTGACGTTCAGACAGGTATCGACTGCGATCTTCAATGTCTCCGGATCCCAGCCGTTCACCCAGTCAGCGTGAATGCTGGCGCCCCTGTTGCCAATTACAAAGTGGTCACCGGCCGAGTCAAGCCGAACGTCCGATGACAGGTACCAGTCGTTGCTCGGGCCGAACGACGAATCCAGCTTGAAGTGAATGCGCATTCGAATAGCCGGGACGTGCTTGGTGCCTTGCGGACACGTTCCATACGCTCTGGCCCCGTCGGGGAACCTGATGTGGGACTTCGGGTCGCCGTTGGTCCCGTCGTTGCTCCCATCCCAGCAATGGGCGAATTGAATGCCCATCTCCAGGTGCGTGTAGGTTCCGGGATCGCAGTACGGGATGGTTCCCTGGTACTGACCGGCCGGACCGGAACTGCCGCCTCGCCGGGCGTTCTCGTGCCAACCGCACTTCCAGTAGAGAGGCCACGTTCCGTCGCTAAGGGCCGACGGTGGCTCCGTCGCCATAGCATTTCCTTGAATCATCTGGAACTGTTCCGGGAAGGGAACGATCTGAGCGTTCTTGTCGAGCTCGGTGTAATAAACGTTCATGATCTCAGGGATCAGAACCTTGTGATCGCCGTTGAACACCGCCGGGGCCCAGTAGCTGGAACGGTTGAGCTCGTTGTGAGCACACGTACTGGCACCGCTGTTTCTCAACGTGTTGTTGTCGGAGTGGGCCGTCGACTTGGTGTTGCCGAAGAACATGTGAAGATGGGCGACGCCGGCCCGCTGTGGGAAGAGGATCGAGTCGTCGTAGGCGAAGTGGGAGAAGTTACAGTTCTCGTGGAAGATACCGGCAGCCGGCCGGCCGGCCGGCATGGCACCCGGTTCGGTGATCGAGCCATACGAAATCTGATCGGCGGACAGGTCGGCCCACGGGCTGGCATCGTCGAAGGTGTTCCGTAGGCCCGACGACGAAACCATTTCGAGGTTCTGCGTCGCGCCCAGCGACGGACCTGCTTGCTCCGCCGGTGCGGGATCGTCGTCTCGGCTGGCCCCTAGCCCTTCCAAGACGCCATTTAGGCTCCCGGCTCGGGCACCTACTGAACCCGTCTCAGCCGCTTCGCCATCACTGACCGCAACGCGCATGTCGGGATTGTCAGGGTCAAGTGCGTTCTGCCCGTCGCCGCTTTCGAGGTTGAAGGCGTCGGCGTTTTCGTCGACCTGAGAGCCGTCCCGCAACCCGAACGTCGGGGCGCCACGACTGTCGAGGATCATGAACGCGACCATGGCCGACAACAGCACCACGGACGTCCCGACTACCAATGAAGCTTTAGGCTTCGACTTCTCCACCGACCTGGCCCTCTGGGCTCGTGTGCATTCCTGATCAAGACGGTCACAACCCATTGATCGGTTACAACCTAGTCTGATGTCGAAGTTTACAGAACCATGACACCGACGCAACAGCTGCCGCTGTGGCCTGTTACACATCACCTAGTAGCGACCCACTGCACCGCCTAGTAAGCGATCCACGACACCGTGACTATGACTGGCGAAACCGCGACGGTTACCCTTGAGACATGACCAGTACTGAGACCCGTGAACAGACCGATAGCCCCGAGGGGTCTCAGTCAATCCAGGAACGTCTCGGCTACACACAGTCCGATGACCCGGTCGACATTGAGGCGGAACGACTGTCCCGCAAACAACGCTTGGCTGGCGGGCTGCGCACCTTGGGGCGTCTTCGGCTAGCCGAAGGGGTAGCCGGGCATGTCACTGTTCGAGACCCCGAACACACCGATCACTTCTGGGTCAATCCATTCGGGCTCAACTTCAAGTTGATGACCGTCTCCGACCTGATCCTGGTCAACCACGAGGGTGGGGTGGTCGAGGGGGACAAGCCGGTCAACGCCGCGGCATTCGCCATTCACTCTCAGCTTCACGCCGCCCGCCCTGACGTAATGGCCGCGGCCCACTGCCACTCGATGTACGGCAAGACCTTCTCATCCCTTGGCCGGCCGCTGAAGATGATCACCCAAGACGCCACCGCTTTCTACAACGACGTGGCCTTGTGCTCTGACGGCGGAGGCGCCGTCGTACTCGACCTTGAGGTCGGCAAGTTGATGGCCGCCGCCCTGGGCGAACGCAAAGCCCTGATCCACCGCAACCACGGACTGATAACCGTCGGCGAAACGGTGGACTCCGCCATCTGGTGGTTCGTGGCACTGGAACGGTCCTGCCAAAGTCAGCTGTTGGCTGAAGCCGCCGGCGATCCGATCGAAATTCCGGCCGAGCTGTGCGAAGATGGCCACCGCCAGCAGGGCAGCGAGTTCGCCGGGTGGTTCCAGTTTCAACCGTGGTGGGACGAACTGATGCGGGACGAGCCGGAGTTCCTCGACTAGTCGGCCAACGACGGTACGTCAGCCGGCAATCCCGGCAGCGATCATGCCGACCGTCGACCCCAACGCCAGGAACGGACCGAAAGCGAAGTCCAAGCGGACTCGCCGGTAGGCGACCATCAACCCCATCGCCGCCACTGCACCGCTGGCTGACGCCACGAGCACCGTCCAAGTGACGGCTTCGGGCCCGAGCCACGACGCTACGGTCCCAACCGCCACAACCAGCTTCACATCGCCCGGTCCGAACCGAAGTAGCAACAGCACGACGGCGGCGGTCAGCCCGACAGCAATGTGCGCCACCGCAGCTGACAGGCTCAACGTTCCAAGCAGGCCGTCGGCCAGCACGGTAAGAAACGACAGCCCGACCATGGGGCCTACCACCCGATTGGGCAAACGGTGCTTGGCCAGATCCACCACGGACAGATACCCCAGAGCCAAGACCATGGCTGTTAGGGGAACAGCCCTCAAGCCACTACTCAGATTGAACGCAAACACAATCGAGGCCAGAACGACGAACGCTGCGAACACGGTCCTTTGCACGGTTGCGCTGGTGAAGCGCACCGCGCCCCGGCCGACGGCAGCTGCCGTCGAGTCGGCAGTTGTCGCCCCGATCATCGATGTCTGCTCAGTTTGATGTGAGCCTGGTTGCGTTCGGATGGGTCCCAGCCGGCCTCATAAGCCCGAGCCACGGCCGCCAACTGTGAGTTGACCTGCAACTTCTGGAGGAGGCTCTTGATCTGTGACCGCACGGTGTCGATTGATACGCAATCGCGGTGAGCCAACGAACGGGGACTCAAACCGTTCATCAACCCCGACAACACCGCTGCTTCGCGTCTGGTCAGATCGGAGAAGCCACGAACCTTGTCGGCCCGCTCACCGGTGAGACGACGATAGTCGTCGGCCAGTTCACCCCGCTGGTGCGGCCGTACTTCTTCGCCGTCAGCCAGTCGACGAACCAGGTCGATGATGTCATCCAACGGCTCGGTCTTGGCGATCACGACTCGAGCCCCACATTCGAGACTGCGCGCCCACAGCGAACGATCGCTGCTGCCTGTGACCACCGCGGTGGCGATAGCCGATGAAGGTGGGTGAGCTGCTAACTCGCCAGCGGTCTGTTCAAGGGTGACCGGGCGGTAGCTGGTCAGATCCTCGATGAGACCCAACCCACCGTTTTCGATGGGCAGATCGAGGTCGATCAAAGCCAGCGCAGGGCGAAGAGCCACGATTTCTTCCACGGTCTCGGCCCGACTCACGGGCGTCACCAACGGAACGTCAAACCCGACTTTGGTGAGTTCGGCCTGCAGTCCGTGGGCGAGCAGAGGGTGGTCGTCCACAATGACAATTCGGGGGTCCCTCACCACGTTTCGACTGTGGGCTGACGCTCGGTCAAATCAATGGGTCCACTCAGGTCGACCGGCGGGTGTCCGGGAAACTGGATCGGTACCGGCCCGGTTGGCAATTCAGATTGGCCGGGGAGATCGAAGTCAACTTGATCGGTAGATCGAGCCAGGTCAATTACCGTTCCGTCGTCCAGCCGAATCTCGTCTTCCGCCACGGTTGGCTTCACCACCATCGACGGCGGGGGCAGAGGTGGAGTCGTTCGTCGAGGCGTGGGCTCGCCCAGTTTGTCACCGAGATAACCGTTGTTGGGAAGCGCTAAATCTTCCAGCGATTCTTCCAGTGATTCTTCCAGTGATTCTTTCGGTGATTCTTTCGGTGCGAACTCAGAAGAGTCATGTTCTTCCGCCGGGGGCTGATCGGGCCAGTCCCACGGTTCTCTGGCTCCGGGTTCGCTGGTTGACGGCTCCGGAGGGGCGGACTCCGGAACAGGGGGTGGAATGGAAGGCACACTGCGTTGCGGCGTCTCGACCGGAGGTTGCTCCTCCGCTGGTGGACCGGTGACCATCAAACATTGATCCGGGTGTGGCGGCTCAAAGTGAGCCAACGGCGCGTCCTGTTGATCAGTAACAGCCTGAACCTCAACGTCCGGTGGCCGCTCAAAGTGAACTGACGGTTCATCCGAAACCCGAGCGACTTTCTCGGCAGGTTCATCCAAGTAGTCAAAATTTGGTTCCCGACTATCAGGCGTCTCCCGGTACTGTTGCATCGGCTGTTCAGACGGGAGCGGGGCTTGAAGAAGACCAGATTCGGGCTGACGAGGTGCCGCGTCTACCGGCCTGGCGTGGGCTGGCGCAACCGCAGGTAGGGCCAGCACGAATCGTGTTCCCTCCTGAAACTCGGTATAGAGCATCAGGCGACCATGGTTCTGTTCAGCCAACGCCTGAGCCCGGCTCAAGCCGATGCCCTGGCCGTCGGGATGGGTGGAGTGACCTCGACGGAAAATGCGGCCCGGCTGCAAATCAGCCGAACGCACTCCTGCGTCGGTCACACTCACCCAAATCCAGCCGTCCTGCTCTCCGGCTTCAAGCCGGATCGGGGCACGTCCGTGCCGCTGAGCGTTGGACAGCAGGTTGTCGACGACGGAGAGCAGCTCGCTCTCCTCACCTCGCACGATCACTGACGCTGGAAGCCGAACATCGACCATCAAGCCACTTGGACGCCGGGCCTGAGCCAGATCTCGAAGACCGGGTACCAGGTCGAAGTTGCTCGGCCCACGCCTGGGCCGCACGGTGAGTTGACGGAGAAGGGCGGCCTCGGTGCGCAGCGGGCCCGCCATGTCGGAGTCCGACGAGCCAATGGCGGCTTCGATCGACAGCAGACCGCTGCGCAGGTCGTGCAGGACGTCCTCGGCCCGGGCGATCTCAGCTTCGGTCTTCGCCTTGGCCGAAAGCAGCTCTTCCATGGACTGTCGCCGGACCGCCTCAATCTCGACCAAGGACCCGTACAAGCAGGCCAACCCGGCCAGAATCATCATCATTGACAGCGAGACGGTTCGCGCCGCGGCGGCGTCCATCCGTACGAGCACCGCGGCACCGGCGACGCCCATCGAGCCCAGACCGCAATACACACCAAGCCATCGAGTGTTTCGCGTTGCCTCCAACAGCAGGCATCCGGCGATAGCCACCGAGGCGATCACTACCACCAACGTCACCGACGGCGAAAGGGCGGCCGCCGACGGCTGGCCACCGGAGAACAGGCCCCAGCTCCACCACGCTCCAGGGCCGACGAGCAGCGCAGCAATCGGAACCATGGCCGGGGAACGAGTGGTGACCGCCCGGTACAAGATGGCGCAAGCCGCCAAGACAAAGACGGTCGAACCGACAATGCCAAACCGATTGATCAGCGTCAGATCGTTGGTGGTGACAACCGAAGTGGCGCCGGGCTGAAGGTAGGTGGCAGCGCCGGTTCCGACCAAGGCAATGAAAAAGCCAAGGAACGGAAGGCTGATGGGTCGGCGCAAGTACAACTCGTTACCGGCAGCAACGGGTCGAGCCGAAACCAGCTGCAAGCGACTTCGCGGCGCTGAGGGTGGCGCGGCCAACCCTGCAGTCGCGGTCGGGTAGGCGGAGCTGTTCAGCTCGATCACGGGCGGCGGTCCCCTCTAATTGGCCCCACGGCGGTTGGGTTACTGCACCATTCAACTGAACGGCATCGCGGACCCAGCGGAGTCTCCTTTAACCGTATAAAGCTCCATGTCGCATGGCCGTAGGCAAATCTTCCGCCAGCAACCGCTTTACCCCATTTAGGGGATTTAGCTTCGGCCACGATCGTCCATGATGCATCCCAGGCGACTCAAACCCTGTTCCCCCCCCCGTGTTGCTGTTTCGCCTTCGAGGGAAAACAAATCAAGGAGTGAATCCAATGAACAAGACCATCACCGCTGCATACCTTTACGCCACTGGACGCCTGCGATCGCTGGCAGAAGACGAGCGCGGAGCCGGCATGGCCGAGTACACCCTGCTTCTCGCGCTGGTTGCCATCGCTCTGGTGGCATTCTTTACCGGACTGGCCAACGCAATTGGCGTGGCCTTGAACAAGGTCATCACTGAGCTTGGTGGCACGGCGGTAAGCAACTAGACGTTTCGAACGAAGTTCGTATCGTGGGTTGAGTGCCATACGCATTCAACCCACGATTGCGTTTTGGGGGAATCTGCCTCCTTCGCATCACTGGTCAATTTGTTACCATCGTCGTTGCCCTAGCTCTAGTTGTGCGTGTGCGCTCGACTAGAACCGCCGCAAATAGCCGAAGCTCGCCCGCTTCGGCAGTGAGGGATCAAGCCAAATGTTTTTTGGCGTACCGTTGTGCAGCCTGCCCAAGAACCGACGCCGACCTCCGGTGCCGTCATGTCGCAGTGAGCGAGGCGCGTCGATGGCCGAGTTCGCCCTGATCGCACCATTGCTGATCACCTTGCTGTTCGGCATCATCGAGTTCGGCATTGCTTTCAACCGGGCACAGGCGGTTGAGGCTGCAGCCCGCGAGGGTGCCCGGCTGGCATCACTGTCAACCACGACCTTCGGCGACGTTCAGACCAGAGTTGACGAGGCCCTGGTCGGGATCCCAATGGACGGACCGGTGACGGTTACCGTCACCCCCACCGGGTGCCTAGGGCGCGAAGGCGAAGCGGTTACCGTCGTGGTGACTACCGACCACAACGTCAGCGTCCCCCTGGTTCTCAACAGCAATGTTCCGTTGACTGGTCAGGCCGTCTTCAGGTGCGAGGCATGAGTCACACCGCCGGCCAACCATTGACTGACGACAGTGGCATCTCCATGCCGCTGGTAGCGATGGCCATGACGATGATGTTGGGCATGTCGGCGCTGGTCATCGACCTCGGGAATGGCTGGCGGACCCGCAGAGCCATCATCCCCGCCACCGACGCCGCCGCCTTAGCCGCGGCCCAAGACTACGTAAACGGGATCGACGGGTGTGCCGCGGTGGCTACTACCTACCTGGTCAACAACGAAGCAGCGGCCACCTTGGACGGCTGCACCAAGGTCGACTACAGCTCCGACCGCGGCCGGGTAACCGTTACTGCCTCCCACAACGTCGAGACGTGGTTCGCCCCGGTGCTCGGGATCGGCGACTACACGGTCTCCTCAGCCTCGACGGCGACGTGGGGACCCCCTCTTGCCGCCACCGGGCTACGACCCATCGGGTTGTGTCTAGACGGGTCAGCCGTTCTCCAGGCTGCCATTGCCTCGGCGACTGCGTCGACCATCACCATCACCTACGACAAAGACCAACCGAACACCTGTGGAGGCGGCACTATCCCCGGCAACTGGGGAACCATCGACTTCGACGGTGGAGCCAACTCCAACAGCGATACCAAAGACTGGATAAACAACGGCTATCCCGACAGCGTCTTTTTCGACAACCACCCGGTAACCAGCTGCGTGAGCGAGCCTCACTGCTACGAAGGCGACACCGGAGCCATCGCCGGCATCCAAGGCGAACTTACAGCGTTGATGAACAGCGGAGTCTTCTTCAGCCTGCCGGTCTTCAACTTCGCCGAGAATCCGGGAGGCAACGCCCAGTTTCACCTGGCCGGTGTGGTCCGAGTGCAGTTGGTCGACTTCAAAGTCAACGGAGCCGAAGCCAACCGGTTCTTCACCTTCAACATCGAGCCGGGACTCATAACTGGCGTTTGCTGCGACGGCGGCGGAGGGGCATCCGGCGTCAAGGTGATCGCGCTGTGCGGGGTGGACCCCAATCAGTTCGCTGCCTGCGATCCCTAACGAGCCGGGCAACACCAAGTCAACGCCAAGTCAACACCAAGTAGCGGCAAGAGGTCAGCGGCAAGGAAATCTGGCGGAACGTTGAACGCAGTCAAGCGTTCAAGAGCGGAACACACGAAACGGGGAACAACATGACAAGACGGATTCTGGGAATCATGGCTGCCGCCATCCTGGCCCTCGTCGGCACGGTCTCACTGGTCGGCTTCGTCGCCGGGGCCGAGGAACGAGCGCTTGAAGGCGAGCAGCTGATGGAGGTCTACGTGGTCTCCGAACCTATTCCAGCGGGCACCACCGGGGCCGAAGTGGATGAACGTATCGCCGTCGAAGAAGTGCCGATCAAAGTTCGAGCACTTGATGCCGTCGACAACCTGGTCTCGTTGGCTGACCGGGTTGCCGCCGTCGATCTCCAGCCCGGTGAACAACTACTGGACAGCCGATTCATTGAGATCTCCGAATTCACCGACCGCGAAATCGGCGTTCAGGTTCCCGATGACATGTTGGAAGTGACCGTGCCGCTCGATCCGCACCGAGCCATCGGCGGCCTACTCGAACCGGGACAGACTGTCGCAGTGCTGGCCTCGTTCGACGAGAGCGAGCAGGCGGCGGGCCTGGTCGAAGTGAACGGCCAGGAGGTGGCCCTCCCGCAGACCGTGGCCGATGAGTCCGAACAGTCGTACCCCGCCTCCACCGATCTTCTGTTGCGCAAGGCCTTGGTCAGTGCCGTCCAAGACACCCGGGCCTCGGCAGGATTCGGCGACGAAGACGAAGAAAACAGTCGTCTCAACACCGCCCCGGAAGGGCAACTGCTGGTGACCCTGGCCCTCGATCCGGCCAACGTCGAGCGGGTCGTATTCGCTGCAGAGCAGGGTCGACTCTGGTTCGCCATCGAACGGGAAACGGTGCCGGAGGTAGACGACGCCATTCGCACCAGAGGCAATGTCTACGACGACCCGGAGGAAATCGAAGACCTCGACGAACTCGATCCGCTCCGTCGCCTCAGCACCGGCAGTGATACCAACAACAGTGACACGAACAACAGTGACGCCAACGACAGTGACACCAACGACAGTGACACCAACGACAGTGACACCAACGACAGTGACACCAACGACAGTGACACCAACGACAGTGACACCAACAACAGTGATACCAACAACAGTGACACGAACAACAGTGACGCCAACGACAGTGACACCAACGACGAGACTGATGGTGAAGAAGCGAACGCTACTTCACCCGGCCTGGCCACCACCGGGAGCAGGCCGTGAGCGGCATCACCATCTTGTCGTCCAATCGGTCATTGGAGGCCACCTTCGTCTCGATGTACGGAAAGGACCTGGCCATTCGGCGAGTCTGGTCCGACCAATGGCGAGACCCAAGCGAAATGACACTGGACGTCTGCGCCGCCGACCCCGAGCTATTGATAGTCGGCAGTGATCTCTCGGCCGACATGGCCCGGTTCGTGGTCTGGGAGGTCGACCGAAGGTTCCGAGGTGTCACCACCGTGGTACTGGTTCACGACGTGGACATCGACCACACCATGGACCTTCTTCGACTCGGAGCCCGCGACGTTCAGTTGGAAGACCCGTCGCTCGATCGCTTTAAGGCGAACCTCGATCCGGTTGTGCAACTGGCCCGAGACCGACACACCCAGTCAAAAGAACCGGAGACCGGAGAGCTGCGCCGTCGGGTGATCACCACGCTCAGCCCAAAGGGCGGGACCGGGAAGACCACCGTGTCAACTAACCTGGCCGTCGGCCTGGCTCGACGCATGCCCAACCAGGTCCTGCTACTCGACCTTGATCTGCAATTCGGCGACTGTTCCTCAGCGCTGGGGGTGCGACCCGAGCATTCACTACTCAACGCGGTGAAGTCGACCACGTTCGACCGCACGGCACTCAAAGTCTTTCTCGCCCAACACGAATCCGGGCTGCTGATGCTGGCCCCGAACGTGTTAGTGGGGCCGGACCAGGCCTCGCCTATGCCCGGACGTTCTTCGACGCAAGGGCCGAAGTTGGACAAGGCGGGGCCAGCGATCGCTCAGTCGCCGAAGACGGCCCGGCGCGAGTGCTCAACGTGACCGAAGCCGTGGTGCTCGGGGCGGTCGACGTTCGAGTCCCCGGCGTTCTCGGCTCGTCGCTGATGCTGCCCATCGGCGCCGCTGCCGCCTTCGCAGCGTTGCTACTCCTCGGAGTCATGATGTTGAATCCGGTCGTCGACGTCCGGCTTGAAGCCGCCAGCGGCGCCGACCGAGTCACCGGGGTTAGCCGGCGACTAGCAGCGGTCGCCGAGCGAATCGTGAAGCGGCGAGACCAAAGCGGCCGACTCGACCGAGCACTGGACGCAGCCGGGATCAACCTCCGACCAGGAGAGTTCCTTCTAATGGTGGTTACTGCCATCGTGATCGGGGCTCTCGTCGTATCAGTGTTGTCAGGCTTCTTCGCCGGCCTGATGGTGGCACTGTTGGGTGTGGGTATTGCCGCCATCTATCTGAATGGACGCGCCGGGAAACGGCGGGCGAACTTCGCCGACCAGCTGACCGACACGTTGACCATCATGACCGGCAGTCTCCGAGCCGGCCGAGGCCTTCCTCAAGCCATGGAGTTGGTAGCGGCTGAAGCCTCAACGCCGACTTCCGACGAGTTCCGCCGCATCGTCTACGAGACCCGAGTGGGTCGAGACATGACCGAGTCCATGGCCGAGGTGGCAAAGAGGATGCACTGCCAGGACTTCGAATGGGTCACCCGAGCCGTCGACATCAACCGTGAACTAGGTGGAGATCTCATCGAAGTACTGGAGAACGTGGCCGACACGATCCGATCCCGCCAACGGGTCAGTCGTATGGTGCGCTCGCTCTCAGCCGAAGGCCGGGCCTCCGGCTGGGTCATGCTTTCTCTGCCCGTCCTCATGTACTGGTTCATGTTGTGGCGTACACCAGACAGCGCGGGGTTGATGCTCAGCCACCCTCTAGGGCGAATCATGATGTTGGCGGCCGCCGGAGGCATGGTCGCCGGCTACTTCTGGATTCGCAAACTCGTGGACCTTCGCTACTGATGGTCCGCAACAACGAACGCCTTCAAGGACGGTGAGAAGATGCCAATGATCGTATGGATGGGGGCAATCGCCCTAGCCAGTTCACTACCGGTAGCCTGGTGGGCGGTTGCCGCCGACCGGTCGCTCAACCGACGAGTCAACCAGAACCTCGTCGGCTACCAACCGACCATGCGCGAAGCTGTACTCGATCACCGGGCCGGAGATCGGTTCGTGGGCCCCGTGGCCAAACAGATCGGTTCACGACTGGTGCGCTACACGCCTGCCGGCTGGATGGAAGGCCGAGCGACGGCCATCGCCAAAGCCGGTTGGACCGGACGGGTCACCCCAGAACAGGTGCTCGGAGTGAAGATCCTGCTGCCGCTGACCGTGGCAGGCTACGGCGCCCTTCGCCTACTGGGATCGGGCAGCGGCCCATCGCTTCGAGGAGTGCTCATGACAGTGGGAGTGGTGGGAGCAAGCTTCATGATTCCCGACCTATTCATACGAGCCAAAGCCGATCGGCGGGCAGAAGACATCACAATTCTGCTGCCCGACGTTCTCGACCAACTCACCATCTCAGTGGAAGCCGGCTTAGGTTTCGAGGCCGCCCTTTCCCGCATCACCGAGACCGAGAGTCACGCCCTGGCCGAGGAGTTCGGCCGAATGCTCCAAGACGTCCGCCTGGGCACATCTCGGCGCGATGCGCTGGAAGCAATGGCCCACCGCTCCCAGGTCGACGACCTCCGATCAGTCGTACTCACCCTGCGACAGGCTGAAGCTCTGGGCGTCCCGCTGGCCAAGTCGCTACGGGACGTGGCAGGCGAAATGCGGGAAAAACGAAAGTTCAGAGCCGAGGAGAAGGCCAACAAGCTCCCGATCAAGATGATCTTCCCGCTCGGCCTCTGCATTCTGCCGGCGTTGTTCATCGTCATCCTTGGGCCCGCCGTCATCCAGTTCACCGAGATGTTCTAGGAACCACATGGCTGTCTTCGACCCCGTCAATACCCGGGACGCAACCCAGGCTCACAGTGTTTCAAGCCTCCTGTTCCAGCTGAAGGAAGGCAAGTTCGCCACCGTTGGCATGAAGCCCATTCCGACCGGCTTCGAGCCGTTGGACTCAGTGCTGAACGGCGGCTTCCTCCCCGGCGAGGTGATCCTGCTTGGCGCTCAACCAGGCCAAGGCAAGACCATCTGTGCTCTCCAGTGGGCCCGCAACATGGCAATGGCCGGCCGTCGAGCCACCTACGCCTGTTTCGAACACGACGAAGCCACCCTGTTGAACCGCTTGTTGGTTCAGGAGATGGCCACAGTGCTCCAGGAGCCAGAGTCTGACACTCACTTCAGTGACCGGGTTCAGGCTCGCACCGCGATTCGGGATCTGATGCTGGGCGTCATCGACCTCCGCCAGGCCGTCATCGGATCCCCCATAGTGGAGTCGGCGCTGCGGTCGGTGGCCAAGTACGCCCACAATCTCCAATTTCTGAGGGCGTCGTCCCAACGGACAACGCCCGAGGAGATCGAGCTACAAAGTCTCCCTCACCTCGAAGCCGGTGGTTTGCTGGTGGTCGACTACTTGCAAAAGCTCCCGGTACCCGGCGTACCCAGCATCGAGGAGCGGGTCTATCGAGCAGTCGAAATCATGAAGGAGTTCGCCATCAGCCACCAAGTCTCAGTCGTCGCCATCTCGGCCGCTTCAGGCCGGGGTATAGGTGTCGATCGGCTCAGACTGGAACACCTTCGAGGTTCTGACGCCCTGGCCCACGAATGTGACGTGGCGATCCTGATGAACCCCAAAGTGACCGCCACCTCCGAACGTCACCTCAAGTTCGATCTGACCCAGATGGACGACGCCCGGCGGCGCACCATTTTCTCGGTGGAAAAGAATCGGCGGGGAGAGGTGGACATGCACCTTGAGTTCGAGAAAGACTTCGCCAACTTCCGGTTCGAGCCCCGAGGGGCGTTCGTCACCGAAGCTCTCGAAGGGGACTGACCGATACAGATTCAGCCGACCATTACCGATAGTTGAGGTCATGCGCCCCCGATACTCCACGGCCCTACTTGCGGTTCTCTTGGCTGCGGTTGCGTTTACTTCGACTCCGATGACGTCAGCGGCCGATGCGGCGACCGGCGACCAGTGCCGTATCAACAATCCATCCAGCGAGTTCGTCGATGACGTGGCACAAGATGCCTCCAGCGCCCAGGTCTGGCGCCTCTATCAGTCGATCTATCTCCGCCAGCCGCGGCAATCCGGCTTCAACTATTGGGTTGCGCTTCGTCAGTCTGGGGTTCCACTGACAACCATCGCTCGGTCATTCATGGACAACAGCGACGAGTTCGCCAATCGATACGGCGACGTCTCTGATCGCCAGTTCGTCCGCCTGGTGTTCAACAATGTCCTATGTCGAGAACCGGTCGATGCCGGACTCGACTACTGGTCGTCACAGCTGCGGTCCGGCAGCACTCGGTCCGATGTGCTGCTCAACTTCACCGAGCTTCACGAATATATGCGGGTCACATCCACCTGCTTCAGCGCCAGCGGGGTCAGTCAGTCAGATCTCGATCACTGTGACCCGGACTACGAGGACCGACTGTTCGAGCAACAGGTGATCGACCTCACCAACCAGGTTCGCCAAAATGCCGGATGCGATCCGCTGATCAGCAACCCGCTGTTGCACAATGCGGCACTGGCCCACAGCGTTGACATGGCAACCAACGGCTACCTCGATCATCTCGGTCTCGATGGCTCAAACCCCGGAGACCGGATATCCCGCACTGGATACGACTTCCGGGGATGGGCCGAGAATATTGCCCTGGGCTACCGGAGTGCCGCTGCGGTGATGGACGGTTGGATGACTAGCGAAGGCCATCGGTCGAACATCTTGAACTGCGGTCTCCAGGAAATCGGGATCGGACATCACAACCGTTACTGGACGCAGAAATTCGGCATTCCCCGATGACAATCGCACCACACGGCGACAATCCGCAGTGGCTGCCTGGGTGAGCCAACTCCAACCTTCTGGGACAAATAGCAGGTCAAACCTTAGGTAATTTTGGAAATTCAGACTCCTACATCCCTGTCGCTGCACCCAGCTGCTTGAATACAAACATGGAAACAACACGTCTAGGGCGTAAGCGTGTTGCTGCTGTTGCCATCTCAGTGGCGATAGCCGGGGCAGGCGGCGCGGTGCTAGCCGGAACCTCCCTGGTTGGTGCAGCAGCAAACGACGATGCCCATACACACGCGCAGGGGGTTGACCCCGAGCACGGAAATCATTACCACGCTGCAGACTTGAACGGAGCGGGTCGATTCTCGGCTCAAGGTGACGTCTGGCCACCACGGCCCGACGGAGCCGGGGCCCCGACTCGCATCCAACAAGCGGAGCCCGCATACAACGGTGCGCCGCTAGCCCGCCAAGGTGCCGAGCGCTCCACAGTTGCCGAGCACCTCGGCGAGCGCTGGGCCGTGTTGGAGATCGCCGAGGGCGTCTCCGATGGCAAAGGCCAATCAGACCGCAGTCGACAGGTCGTGACCTACTTCTCCTACGACATGAACCAAAGCGTTCGGGTTGAGATGCGGGGAGCGAACGTGACAGACGTCAAGACGATCGATCCGTCACAAGCCCAACTGCCGTTGAACCCCGACGAGAAAGCCAGGGCCATCGACATTGCCCGGGCCCACTGGAACGAACAGAGTGAATCGGCAGTCAACGACCTGGAGGGATTCAGCATCCAGGCGTTCCAGCCGGACGGCCAGTTCTTCGGCGTCCGCATGGTCTACGTCAGCTTCCATGAGAACGCCGACGCCCGACCAGACTTTCTGACCTGGGTAGACCTCAGCAATGAGACAGTCGCCGACTCCAAGAGAGACGAGGGCTGATCATGACTCAGATGACCAAATCAATCAAGCTCCTATTGGCTGGCCTCGTTGTCACCATCGCCGGTCTTGGATTTGCCTTCGCCGCCGCACCAGCTTCCGGTCAGGTAGAGAACGGCAATGTGAACTGGAATGGCTGGACACTCAACTACGGAGTCGAAGACGGCTTCGACGGCCTCCGGCTGACCGACGTGCAGTACGAGGGCAACCTCATGGCCTCCCGGATGTCGCTTCCGACAATGAACGTGTACTACCAAAACGACGTGTGTGGGCCGTACGCCGACCGTCTGGGCGGCACCATCGTGGGCCTGTACACCAACGAGTTCACCCAAGACGGTGAGCGTTGGCTGGAGATCGCCATTGAGGACCACATCGGTGCCTACGTGATCTACCAGAGCTTCTACCTCAGCGAGAACGGCGTCCTCGATGCCCACATGTTCTCCAAGGGGCTGCAGTGCAACATCTACCATGAGCATCTGCCGTTCTGGCGATTCGACTTTGACATTGACGGATCGGACAACGACCAGATTCTGCGTCGAGATGGCGACGGTTCGCTGGTAGCAGAGACATCGGAGTTCAACAAGGCGGCGACAGCAGCCGTCGATCATGAGTGGTATGTGCGGGACACCGGAACCGGTCGAACCGTGCGCCTCAACTTCGACGACGGCACCTACAACCTCCCGGGCACCATTGTTCCGGAGACCGCCTATGTCGAGAACAACGTCTACGGCCGCCAGTACAAGGCCGCCGAAGAAACTTGGACCCGTGGACCCACTCGCAATGTGGGCTTCAACGAAGGCGAAGCGATAAACGACGTCGTCCTCTGGTACACCGGCTACATGCCGCACTCGGCAGCCGAAGGCCCAGACCTGTGGCATTCCACCGGCGTACGCATGCAGTTCGTCGACGATCCGACCCAACCTCCGGTCACCACCACGACGACTACTACTACCACGACGACGACCACGACCACGACCACGACGACCCCTCCGCCCCCGGAGTGCTCGTCCGACCTCAGTGTCGAAGCCGAAACCGGATCGTTGAGCGGCGCTATGGCAATCGCCAGTGACGGCGCAGCCTCCGCAGGACAGTACGTTCACGTAGCGGACGGCACCGGCAACGCTTGGTCGATCGGGAGCAGCAATCAAGCCAACTACTGCTTCAACATCAGCCAGGCCGGCAGGTATCGCATCGAGACGCAGGTCCGCGGAATCGACAGTCTGTCCGATTCATTCTTCGTCACCGTCGACGGGCAGCCGTCCAGCGGCTATCTCTGGGACAGCGGCGTAACGGCCGACTACCGCAGGGACAATGTTTCGGATCGTGGCGGGGCCAACCCCGTGATCGTCGATCTCACATCCGGCGAGCACGACATCACGTTCCACCAGCGTGAGGACGGAACCAGGCTCGACTCGGTCACCCTGGTCCGGATTGGTGACAGCGGCGGAGGAGGCGGAGGCGAATGTTCGTCCAGCCTCAGCATTGAAGCCGAAACCGGATCGTTCAGCGGCGTCATGTCAGTCGGCAGCGACGGCGCAGCCTCCGGCGGACAGTATGTGGCCGTGCCCGAGGGCACCGGAAACGCCTGGTCACTGGGCAGCAACAACCAAGCCGAGTACTGCTTCAACATCAGTCAGTCCGGCACCTACCGGATTCAAACCCAGGTCCGAGGTGTTGACAGCCTCTCAGACTCCTTCTTCGTGACGGTCGACGGGCAGCCGTCCGACGGCTACCTGTGGGACACCGGAGTGTCGACCAACTACCGAACCGACAACGTGTCGGATCGTGGAGCGGCCGACCCGGCTACCGTCACCCTGGCCGCAGGGGAACGTACAATCACGTTCCACCACCGCGAGGACGGCAGTCGATTGGACTCCGTCACCCTCGTCCGAGTCGGCTAACAGCCAACTGATTCTCGACGCCTTGGCGGCCCTCCGGGGCCGCCACTGGTGGTTTTGGCCAAGGGTTGCTAGTCGAACACTTCCTCCAAGGCGTCACCCAACAGTTCGCCCCACGACTTCTTCTTCGACCGCTTCTTGGACGTGCCCTTCTTCGACTTCGAGCCGGACTTGGATTTCGAGTCGGACTTCGATTTCGACTTGCGTCGATCTCGGTCATCATCATCTGATTCCCTGTCGGGCGAGGGCTCGCCACGATTACTGGAGGCCGAAGCCACAAACGGCTCGCGCTCCTCAAGATCGGGACGCTCGATAAACGGACTCGGTTGGGCTCGTTCGACCAACCGGTCCAGCTCGCCTCGGTCCAGCCACACTCCTCGACATTGGGGGCAAAGGTCAATTTCGATGCCAGCCCGATGGTGGGGCTCAAGGGTTTGGTCGCGGCAGTGAGGACAGAACATACGTCTCGACTGAAGCCCTAGTCCCTACCGGGAACCAGGTACTCAGTGATGTTGGTCGTCGACTCAAAGCGGATGGCTTTGAGGGGAGCGTAGTCGTCATCGTCCAGCCAGGCCCTGGCTGATTCGGCGTCGGGGAACTTGATGCCAACTGCGGTGTGTTCGGGCGTTCCAGTCAGCGCCTCCGAGGGGCCTCCCATCACCACCTCACCGCCGTATTTGGCGAGAGTCGGTACGATCTCGCTAAGGCTGCCGGGGTTGTAGTCGGCATAGCGTTCGGGGTCGGAGATGGCGTAGGTGATCATCAGAAATGCGGACATCTGCCAAACCTTAGCCGCCGTCACCGTTCGTTGATGAACGCTGCCAGAGGGTTACCTGAAGCAGATCACAGTATGACAAGCGCAGTTCACTAAACTGAACGAATCATGCGAACAACAGCGGGCGATCCGAAACGAGAACAACGATGAGTGGTGGCCTGGTAGCGCTACTTGACGATGTGGCCGCATTGGCCAAGGTGGCGGCAGCCTCAATCGACGATGTCGGAGCAGCCGCCGGTAGAGCCTCGGCCAAAGCCGCAGGCCTGGTGGTTGACGACGCCGCCGTGACCCCCCGTTACGTACAGGACTTGGCAGCCAAGCGGGAACTTCCGATCATCCGGCGTATCGCCATCGGTTCACTTAAGAACAAGATTCTCTTCATCCTTCCCCTCGCCCTCATCCTGAGTGCATTTGTTCCCTGGATTCTCACCCCGATCTTGATGCTGGGTGGGACCTACCTGTGCTTCGAAGGGGCGGAGAAGATTTGGGAGGCTCTCAGCGGTAAGCAACACGGGCCGCACGGCAAAGCCGTCGCCACAACCAAAGGCCAAGAGCACGAGGACAAGATGGTGAGCGGCGCCGTTCGCACCGACTTCATCCTCTCGGCCGAGATCATGGTGATCGCCCTCAACGAGGTGTTGAACGAACCGTTCGTGTCCCGGGCAGTCACGCTGTTGATCGTGGCAATCGGAATGACCATCGTCGTGTACGGCGCTGTGGCCCTGATTGTCAAGGGAGACGACTTCGGGCTGTACCTGGCTTCAGGCGACTCCGAGGTTGGTCAACGAGTCGGCCGTGGCCTGGTCAAAGGCATGCCGGTCTTTATGCAGGTTCTGTCGACCGTTGGCGTGGCAGCCATGTTATGGGTCGGAGGCCACATCATTCTGGTCGGACTCGAAGACCTCGGGTTCACCTGGCCCTACGATCAAGTTCACCACCTCGAAGAGATCGTCCACGATGGCTTGGGCGGCGTCGGAGGTTTCGGCGGCTGGCTGGTCAACACCTTGGCCTCAGCGGTCGTCGGCATCATCTGGGGCGGCATCGTTGCCGCCATCATGCACAAGGTCAAGCCTCACGAGCACGACGAAGCCCATGAGGCACTCGCCCACTGAAACTCAGCGGCGGAGTACGTCATAGCCGTAGCGACGGGCCAGCGGGTAGCTGACCAGCGACACCAGCCGTAGTGGCCGATCCAAGCCACTGGCCCATGCCGCGTCGTAGCGCAACCGGATGGCAGGCGGTTCTTCGCTGCTGTCAGCGCTACCGCGACGCAGTCGGTTGCCCCGGACACCGTGACCCGGATCGAACCCAGCATCTGAGACGATCCGATCAGTTAGCGGCTGCGGGTCGATATCGAGAAAGCCGGAGATCTTGGTGATCGCTGTACCCGGTTCGGAGGCCAGATCTTCGTACCTGATATGAAGCACCGGGACATCAGCGAGACGAAGGCGATGAGCATCAACCGCCAGGTTGGCCACCATCCAGCCAACAAGTGGCCTGAGCAGGCCCCCGAAAGCTGATCCGCCTCCGCCGGATTCCAGCCGGTCGTTGTTGCCCCGCCGCTGTTCGGAGAAAGCGACGGCCCGAGGATCTCGGGTGAGGTGGATCACCTTCACGTCGAGACTGGCGTCTTTAGCCAAACGCCGCAGTCGGCGGGAGCTGAAACGGGCGGTCTTGGAGGAGTCGACAATGATCCGGGCCCCGGTCGATTCGGCCAACAATGGGTAGAAGCGACGCCACAGGTTGCCCGCCCGGCGGTCATCGGCGCGCCGCCTTGGGGGCGAAGCCAGCAAACCAGACGTCGACTCCGACCGGTACACGTCAGCCACAAAAGATGTATCAGTAAGGTTCAGATAGGTACGTCGAAGCTCTCCGAGGACCGGTTTCCACTCGTCGCACTGATCGTACGGCTGGCCACAACTGCACGATCCGTCATCGGCCAGATCGGGAAGAAACATGTTCAGCTCACCGGCCCCAAACACCTCCGGGTGGTTGCCGAGGACGATGTCCAGCACCGTCGAGCCGCTGCGCCCGTAGCCGGCGATGTAGACAATCTGCGGCCGGGGCTGAGCCTGTGCTTCAAGTTGGGGTTCGGGAACGCCGCTCACACTGGTCTAAACGGCAGCGCCGGGCCAGTGTTGAAGTCCCTGGCCGAAGGGTTCGGACTGCTATCGCCCCGTGTGACAGGTGTTGTTGGCGTTGGCCTTGGTGGTTGCCGTTGCTCCCGGCCTGATCTTCGGAGCCGTCGTCGCAACCCGAGCCAGCCAGGCCGAACCATGGGTCGCTCAGTTTGTCGCCGACAGCGGCCTTGCTGTTCTGGCCGCTGGTGATGGTGTCCGTCGCCGTGTTGTCTGCATGGGCCATGATCGGATCGCTTTTGGTGATCGGAGCGAGCCGAAGTTGGTTGCGCATAGCGGCGACCGCAGCGCTGACGGCGACCATGGTCATGCTGTGGGCGCCCCCGCTTTACTTCAATGACACCATCGACGTTGTCTCCTACTACGTGGACTAGTCACTGCCTCGAAGTCGCCGCAAAACTCCTACAGTCACGACCATGGGCTACCAGTTTCAGCGCCATCTTTCAGTCGGTTGTCCCGATCTCGGTGACCTGGAACGGCACGCCACATCAGAGGGCTATTCGTTCGTCACCCGCACGCGCCTCGAATGGGAATCCGGAGCGAACCGGTTCGATCAACCGGGAGAAACGTTCTACCTGGCCTTGAGTCACGGTCGCCCGGTCGGCACCTGCGGCCTGAACCGAGATCCGTACATCGACGACCCGAGAGTAGGACGTCTGCGCCACCTCTACGTACATCCCGACCACCGCCGCACTGGCGTGGCAGAGACGCTAGTGATGAGCTGTCTGTCGGACGCTCCGGCGCACTTCGGTCAGGTCCGGCTCCGCACATCCAACCCTGCTGCCGATGCCCTCTACCGGTCAGTCGGGTTTCAACCGATTCACGATGATACAGCGAGCCACATGATAGGCGTCGAGCTGCTGGGAGGCTGAACGCGAGCGATCCCGGGAACCGACCGAAGCCGGGTCCCGGGATCGAAGTAGGCGCCCTAGAACTGTCAGATCCCAGGAACCAGTACTTGCTGTGGTTGTTAGCCGTCGTAGCGGTCGAGGTCCATGACTTTCGACCAGGCGGCGGCGAAGTCGGCCACGAACTTGGCCTCACCATCACCTGAACCGTAGACCTCAGCCAGGGCTCGCAGTTGCGAGTTTGAACCGAAGACCAGGTCGGCGGCGGTGGCTGTGTACTTGACATCGCCGGACGCCCGGCTGACTCCGTCGTACACTCCGGCGTCGTTGGCGGACGCCTTCCACTCGGTATCCATGCTGAGCAGGTTGACGAAGAAGTCGTTGCTCAGAACACCCGGACGGTCGGTCAATACACCATGCTTTGAGCCACCAGTGTTGGCGTCCAGAGCTCGCATACCACCAACCAAGGCGGTCATTTCCGGGGCGGTCAGGTTCAACAAGAACGCCTTGTCGACCAGCAGTTCCTCGGCCGGGCGCTTGTGGAACGAGGCCCGGTAGTTGCGGAAGCCGTCAGCGCTGGGCTCCAGGTAGGCGAACGAGTCAACCTCGGTCATCTCCTGAGTAGCGTCACCGCGACCGGAGTTGAAGGCAACGCTCACGCTGTGACCAGCGTCGGCGGCAGCGGACTCGATGGCGGCGTTTCCGCCGAGCACGATCAGGTCGGCCAGCGACACACCGGTGTCGGAAGCGTCGCGGATTTCGGTCAACTTGGCTACAACCTCGGCCACACCGGCCTCTTGGTTGACGGCCCAGTCCTTCTGCGGAGCGAGCGCGATGCGGGCACCATTGGCGCCCCCTCGGAGGTCGGTTCCTCGGAAGGTGGAGGCCGAAGCCCAAGCGGTGGCCACCAGCTGTGACACCGATAGGCCGGAGCCCATGATGGCGTCCTTCAGAGCTGAAGCCTGAGCATCCGACAGCTGGGTGCCGGCCGGGACCGGATCCTGCCAGATGAGGTCCTCTTCGGGAACCTCGGGGCCGAGGTAGCGACCCTTGGGGCCCATGTCTCGGTGGAGGAGCTTGAACCAAGCCCGAGCAAATGCGTCGGCGAAGTCATCGGGGTTCTCATAGAACCGACGCGAGATCTTCTCGTACTCGGGGTCGAAGCGCAACGCCAGGTCGGTGGTGAGGAACGTCGGAACGTGCTTCTTCGACGGATCGTGCGGATCGGGCACAGTGTCCACGGCTTCGGGGTTGGTGGGCACCCACTGGTTGGCACCGGCCGGGCTCTGGGTGAGCTCCCAGTCGTACTCAAACAGGTGCTTGAAGAAGTCGTGGCTCCACTGGGCCGGGGTGGTGGTCCAGATGCCTTCGAGGCCTGATGTGATGGTGTCGTTGCCCATGCCGGAGCCGTGCACGTTCTTCCACCCGAAGCCCTGCTGCTCGATGTCAGCGCCTTCGGGCTCGCGGCCGACGTTGGTGTCGGGGGCGGCTCCGTGGGTCTTGCCGAACGTGTGACCTCCGGCGATGAGGGCCACGGTCTCCTCGTCGTTCATGGCCATGCGAGCGAACGTCTCACGAATGTCGATACCGGCGGCCACCGGATCAGGATTGGCGTTGGGACCCTCCGGGTTCACGTAAATGAGACCCATCTGGACTGCGCCCAGGGGTGTCTCAAGATCACGTTCGCCGCTGTAGCGCTCATCGTCGAGCCAGCCCATTTCGGAGCCCCAGTAGGTGTCCTCTTCGGGGGCCCAGATGTCTTCACGTCCGCCACCGAAACCGAACGTCTTGAAGCCCATGGTTTCCAGAGCGACGTTGCCGGCCAGGATTAGCAGGTCGGCCCAGGAGATGGCCTGACCGTACTTGGCCTTGACCGGCCACAGCAGGCGGCGAGCCTTATCCAGGTTGCCGTTGTCGGGCCAGCTGTTGAGGGGGGCGAAGCGCTGGGCGCCGGTGCCGCCGCCGCCACGGCCGTCGCCGACGCGGTAGGTTCCGGCGGCGTGCCAGGTGAGGCGGATCATGAACGGGCCGTAGTGCCCGAAGTCGGCTGGCCACCACTCTTTGGAGTCGGTCATGACATCGGCGATGTCAGCCTTCAGGGCGGCATAGTCGAGGCCGTTGAACGCTGCGGCGTAGTCAAAGTCGTCGTCCAGGGGGTTGGCCTTGGTCGAATGCTGATGAAGAATTTTGAGGTTCAGCTGCTCGGGCCACCACTGCTCGGTGGCCGAGTCTCTGATTGTGGTGTTGGCACCCGTGAATGGGCACTCACTGGCGTCTGTCATGATGCTCCTTGATTTGTTTCTGTTTCCCCGTACAAGCGGACTAGTACATGCGGATTAGGTGGCTGGACACTGGTGGCTTCGGCGGATCGAAGTGGGTTCGATCCTAGCTGGGTGGTGGGCTGCCGCTGGCTGTCCCCGCCGGTGATTTGACGTTCAGCTCGCTGCGCTCTTCACCGGATGTTTGTCGACAGTTGGGGCAGACCCCCCAGTAGATGACTTCAGCCTCGTCGATGTCGTAGCCGTGGGCGTCCTCTGCCTCCAGGCAGGGACGGTTCCCGACCGCGCAATCGACGTCGACCACATTGCCGCAACTGCGGCAGATCAGGTGGTGATGGTTGTCGCCGACCCGGTCTTCGTACCGAGCCGGCGAACCGGCCGGTTCGATACGGCGGACCAGGCCCTTGTCGACCAGAACCGACAGCGCGTCGTAGACGGCTTGCCGGGAGATAGAGCCAAGGACCGATCGGGCATGATCAGCCACCTCATCAGCCGTGGCGTGCGGGCTGTTGGAAACGGCCTGCAGCACCGCCACCCGTTGCGACGTAACTTGGAGTCCGCGCTGACGCAGCAGCGCCTTTGCGGCTTCAGGTTCGGTGATGGTTGATTGACGTGAAGTCACCGCCGCTCATATCAGCACACATTCTGGACAGAGTCAAGATTATTCTGGACTCATTCCAGAAACATCTTCGACGACAGAAATGACCTCTCACCGGTGTCAACGGTGCAGACGCAATGTCTGGGCGTCGCCCACGTCAGAGCTAGTCGATGTGGGCTACGCCGCCTGCGCCACGGTGGCTTCGTTCTGTTGTCTGACGATTCTGGCCACAACGACCAGGGCGGCAACCTCAATGGCGACGATGACCACGTGTAGTAGGAAGTCGGTCATTGGCGAGGCCGGCGCGTCGGCCACCGGGAACAGAGGGTCAATCCAGCCCTCCATCGATTCTCGAACGACGTTCATGATCAGCACCACAAGGTATTGAACCGGATTCTGGGTGATCATCACGTAAACCGATGCCACCACCATGACCAGCAGCCTGGATCCCATCTCGTAGATCAAGTTGAGGGACGGATCGCCTTCGGTCGGCCAACCCATTGCCCTGATGGCATCGTGATTGAAAAAGTGCTCGATGACCTGCGACACCATGATCAGGATCAGGACCGCCTGCATGATGTTGACCCACATTGGTATCGGACTCTGCCGCAGCTTGTTCATTTCGTTTGCTCCTCAGCAAACATGTCGCGACACTAGATGTGTGCGCACGCATATACTATGCTGCCGGTATGAACTCGTCAACATGTCCAAGACGATTGACAATCGTCGCCTCGCAAGCGACCCTCATAGGCTGTGAGTGAATTCTTCACGCCGGTCGAAGCCGCCGCCTGGGGCGGTTTCCTCACCACCCAAGGCCGGCTGCTAAAGCTGCTCGAAGAGAACCTTCGACGAAACGCCGGTCTCAGCCACGCCGAGTACGAGGTCCTGCTGCGGTTGCGGATAGCCGAAGACAACCGGTTGCGAATTCAGGACCTGGCCGCCGACAGCATTCTCACCCACAGCGGAACCAGCCGACTGGTAGACCGGCTGCAGGGCGCCGGGCTGGTGGAGCGGGCCGAGGCCGAAGACGACAAGCGCGGGTCATATGCCGTCCTGACCGAAAAAGGTCGACGCCACTTCGAGGACGCCGCTCGCCAACATACGGCGTTTGTGCGCCAGCAGTTCCTCGGCCACTTCTCAGCCGCCGAGCTCAACGTGATGGCCTCGTACTGGGAACGATTGGACGACAACAAGCCGTGAGACTGAGAAGATCAAATGACTGCTGACCGAATGACTGTTAATCAAATGACTGCCGACCCAAATGACTGCCGACCCAAATGACTGTTAATCAAATGACTGCTGACCCAAATGACTGTTAATCAAACGACTGCCGACCAACTGTCTGTTGGCCAACTGCCCGTCAACCAACTGACCATCGTCACCGGCGCTTCGAGCGGAATCGGGGCCGCCATTGCCGCCCAGGCGGCCGAGCGGGGCCACACAGTGGTGACGGTCAGCCGTCGACCTGGACCGGGTGAACATCTGACCGCCGACCTGGCCGACCCCGCCAGCTGGACGGCGGTTGCCCAATGGATGACTTCGCTGGTGACTCGGCCCGGATGGGGCCGGGTGGTGTTCATTCACAACGCCGCCACTATTGAGCCCATCGGGTTTGCCGGTGAGGTCGATCCTGCGTTGTATCAGCAGAACGTACTGGTCAACTCGGCGTCGCAGCAGGTTTTGGGCGAGCGCTTTATTGCCGCCGCCGAGACCGCCGGGGTGCCGGCGCAGTTGCAGCTGATCAGTTCAGGGGCCGGGAAACACCCGTTTGTTGGTTGGTCGAGTTACTGCGCGGCCAAAGCGGCGTGCGACATGTGGGTTCGAACCGTGGGCCTGGAGAGGGCCGAGCGTGCGAGCAAGGTCGGTGTGTTCTCGGTTGGCCCGGGCATTGTCGACACGGACATGCAGGGTGTGATTCGTTCCCAGGACACCGACGCGTTTCCCGATGTGGAGCGCTTCCGCTCGTTCAAAGAGGACGGTGCGCTTCGGGACCCGGGCGAGGTGGCAGCCGCGCTTCTGGCACTGGCCGCCGTCGACGTGGGCGACACCGTCGGGTCAACCGTGCTGGAGAACGGTGCCGTGCTCGACATCACTCAGCTGTTGGGATTGTGAAGAGGAAGTCCGGCGCGTCTTAAGACTCGACGACGAGGTATTCGAGTACGTTGACAGAGCGTTCGTTGACCTGCACGATTGTCTGTCCGTTGAAGTCACCGGTACGTCCACAGCTACAAGACCAGGCCAACGCCCAGGTCAGCTCAGATCGCAGGACGTGATCGTCGGCGGCTTGGCCGAACGTGACGGTACAACCCTGTTCGACCAGCACTTGGTCACGGGCCCGCGTCCATGCTTCGGTGGCCCAATCGCCACAATCAGCATATGACGTCTCCTCACCGACGTTGGGCAACGCCTCAAATGTCGCTCGAAGTGGCGAGGCGGTGACGGTCACCGTCGTGCCTCCGGAGAAGGTTTGTGAACTGGCCGACACCGGCTGCCAGACCGCTTGGTCCACCCATGCCACCGTCTCCAACTGGTAGAGGACCGGCTGGTCCTCCCCGTTGGGAGCGGAACTTCCGGCCTGCACCGGGACCCTCACGTTGGCTAGGGCGTCGGCGATCAACCAGTCGATGACGGGGGTCGGCGGAGCGGTGCCTACCGGGTAGGCAACCCCAGACCAGGTCAGGGTTGAACCCGGCACACCCCGCACCACTCTGGCTCCCTCACCCACGCAGCCCATAACCACCCACTCTGCGTCGTCCTCTAAGTGAACGGCAGCCACTTGTGACCGGTAGTGATCGGCGATCGCCGATCGCTGGGTGGCAAAGTCGGCGAACAACATCACATCAATGTCACACGACGCCAACCACCCCGGCGGGTCCCAAAGCTGCTGCACCCCACCAGGCTCCCCCATCGAACGAGACGAAACCTCCCGCCCAAACACCGACGCCTCCCCATCACCCACATACGTGGAAAGCGTCAGATTGCCTGCGCCAGCGCGACCAGCTTTGCGGTCCGTATTGCTCTGCGACTCGCGACGACTGCCAGCGCCTTGCTCGCCTTCTCCATCTTGGGCTGCAACGCCAGATCCCGCCAATCCAACAAGAACAACCGCCGACATCAGGATTGCCGCGATCTGCCTAACACCTACACAACGCATTCTTTATCCCCCAGGATCCAGAAATACTCAACACGCCATACACCGTCCTCACCCGAGTGCATGAAGGCAATGCTCCAAATGGCGCGATTGTCGGTTTCATCAACCGAACCGTCGGCCGCACTCAGAAACCGGAGATCGGGCGCCGCGCACATCAACATTCGGGCTGTGTCCCCACTAATACGCGTTGACACGATTTCGTAGGTCCAGCCCGCCCACACGGTGTCGAGCGCAGGGTCGGCCTCTTGGGCCCGCAAGAAGTCCCTCTGAAAGGAGAGTTCGTGTCTTGAAGCAACCGCTTCGTAGCCGTCCTCAGCCTCACTCGGAAGCCCTTCTCGCTCGTCGAAGAACCAAACTGTCTCGACATATTCGGCAAACCGTTGCTCCAACAGCGCAATGTCAGCCGATGACCCGACGTCTTCAAATCGTGGATCATCGCTGGGGCTACCCTCCGCATCGAACTCTCCCCAAAGAGGAACGGGATCACAGTTCTTCCCGGTCTCAGGCGGAATCAGCCACTCGCCAAGTCGCCAAACTCCGTCCTCTTCTTTAGTAAGAAACAGGTCGCTCAAGGTAAAGATGCTTGCCGAGGAAGTCAGTATTTCGCCGTCGGCATCGAATGTTGCATCGCGTGACAGGTCGCAACTGGTGACTTTGGCTTCATCTGTGCCGACCTCGACCGTGTCAATGAAGTACAGCGATGGATAGGACTCCTCGGTCTTCCCTATGGCCGAATCCTCAGCATCACCCTCGCGAATGCGGGTCAGCAACGGATCGGTAATGTACTCGTCGAGCACATCGGGGTACTGATCGGGGGTCTTCGTCTTGTCGGGCCGGTCCGGCAACTCCTCAAAGAAGCGGCGGACGGCTTCTAGGACAGCGGCTTCGTCATCGCTCACAACCTCGGTAGTACTGGTGCCCTCAGTCGTGGTGGTCGTCTCGGTAGTTGTAGGCGACTCAGGCTCGGAGTCACTCTCTACTGCTCGTGAAACGACCTCAGGCTCGGCATCGCCAGAGCCCGTGCAGGCCGAAGCCCCCACA
>CALKZY010000046.1 GCA_938002965.1 uncultured Acidimicrobiales bacterium
TGTATGGCTTTGTATCCGGCCCAACTCACCTCTAGTGTCGGCAGGTCAGCGGCTCGGGCGGACACGATGGCGGCTTCGGCTTGGGTTAGGGCTGCGGCGTCTCGGATGTCGAGGTAGTTGCGTAGAACGTCGGAGTTGGGCCAGAGCGTTTCATTGAATCGGGCCTGTTCGCGTTCGTAGTCCGCAGCCTTCACCGTGTTCCCGCCTCGACAGGGTCTCTTTGTGTGGGTTGTCCAGTTAGGTGGTGGCGGTTACTGGGATGACCGCTTTGGTGTAGGCCGTCACGAATGCGTCTGAGGGGATTCCTCGTTGAGTCATCTCTTCGAGTAGCGCTCGGGTAGTGGCGTCGGCGGTTACGCCCTCGCGTGCGTTGGCGTTCAGCATTGACGAGACTCGTTCGGCCACCTGGCGGCGTTCGGCCGCGGGGATTGGGGTGAACGTTTCGGTGGCGAGAGCTGCTCGGAAGCGGGCGATGAGTTCGGTGTCGACTGGTTCGTTAGCCATTTGGTCTTGCGTTCTTTCCGGGTGCGGGCCTGGATCGACGGGTCAGCTGAAGAATCGTGAATAGTGAGTGCGTGACAGGCGGTAGAGAACTTTGGACCACCATCCGACGGCTGTGAGGTACACAGCGATGATGAACGTTAGCGATGGTGTGAGCTGTGCAGGGGCCAGTAGCGGTTCATGGGTGTCTTCATCTTAGGGAGCGTCTGGTCGGTGGGTTAGACGGCTTGGTCGACAAGTTGTTTGATGCGCTGGTGGCTTACTCCGAGAACGTGGCCGGCTTCTCGCATGGTCATGTCAGCGTCCATGAGTGCTGTGGCTGCTTCTGTACGTCGCCGGGCGGCGAGTTCTTGGGCGTTGCGTTCATCTTCAGCGGCTTTCCGCATGGCATCGACTTTGGCGTGTAGCGCTTCGGGGAGGTTGACGTGGATCTCTACGTCGATGCTGTTGACGTCAGCGCCGGTCAGGTCAGCGATCACGGTTTTGGCGGTTGGTTCTACTTCGGTGAGTCGACGGCACTGGGAGTACCCAGCCGTGTTGGCTGGCAGTCCGTGAGTGATCTCGATCTCCCACCATGTGCCTGTACCTCTGGTTGCTGTCGCTTTGTACATAGTCATCTCGGTTGCACCGTCTTGAGGTCATTTGCGAGCTGCTCTCTCCAACAACACCCCTCTAGTCTACCAACAGTAGACACATCCGTCTATTTGACATAGACAATTCAGGTTGTAGTGGTTGTACCGCAGGTTGGGCATGTGGTGGTGATGGGTTGGACGATACGGAGTTCGGACTGCCGCTTTGCGAGCGGCTTCGAGTTCGGCTGCTTCGCTGAACGAGGTCAGAGCGATCAGGGGGCGAGACTCGATGACTGTTGATGTGAGGCCTGCGACGCTGCCATCGTGACGGCCTCAGCCGGGTTGGTGGCCTGTTGCAACAGTCGACTGTCGTGCCGATCAACAAATCCGGCTTCGACGGCCCCGGCGATGAACGACAGTAGAGGAGCGAAATACTCGTCGACGTCAAGGCAAACGGCGGGCATCGACACTAGTCCGAGCTGATTCCAGGTAAGGATTTCGAACGTCTCGTCCAAAGTCCCGAACCCACCGGGCAGCATGATCACCCCATCGGCTAGCTCGGCCATTCGCTCCTTGCGGGCGTGCATCGTGGAGACAATTTCGAGTTCGGTTACGTCACGATGGGCAACCTCGCGATCCACCAACTGCTCGGTGATGACGCCAATAACTTCAGCGTCGGCGGCCAGGGCCGAGTCGGCCACGGCACCCATCAAACCGACGCGGCCGCCGCCGTAGACCAGCGTGTGACCAGCACGACCGATCTCCGTTCCGAGTTGTTTCGCCGCGTCGATGAATTGGTCGTTGGTTCCGCTCCGCGATCCACAAAAGACAAGAATTCGAGCCACAAGCCCAACCTAGTGGACCGGGACTTCCGATTGCTCACTTGTCGGCATCGACTCCATCGTCGGCGGGAGGGCGCAATGGTGCGGCAAGGGTTTCGAAGTCCGCGGGCGGGTCCGCTTCCACCGTGATCGACTGACCGGTGGTCGGGTGGGTGAAGGTGAGCCGCCGGGCGTGGAGCAGCTGCCCGGGTCGGCGAACATCTACCGGAGCCGGACGTTTCTGCTGCGTTTGGCTCTCATCGTGGGCCCCATAGAGTCGATCGCCGAGGATGGGCCAGCCGTCTGCTGCGGTCTGAGCCCTGAGTTGATGGGTTCGTCCGGTCACCAACTCAAACTCGACGAGACTGAGTCCGTCACCACGACCGAGAACAGCAAAGCGACTGATGGCCACCTTGCCGCCGCTGCGCACGGCCCGCATCACGTCACGCCCGGATTCGCGGCGTTTGGCCAGATAGTGCTTTAACTCGCCGGAGTCGTCTTGTGGCCCGCCGATGCAGATGGCCTCATACCGTTTGGTCACGGAGCGTTCGGCGAATTGGGTGGTCAGATGGCGTACGGCATCGTCGTTTCTGGCCAACACCACGATTCCGGAAGTCCAGACGTCGAGTCGGTGAGCAACGACGGCTTTGCTTCGGCCGCCGGTGCTTGAACCAGTAGAACTCTGGAGGTAGGCCTGGACGGCCTGTTCGAGGTGGGGCCGGTCCGGGTCCCGGGTGGCGTGCACCGGCCACCCCGCCTCCTTGTTCACGACAATGCTCACGTCGTCACAATGAAGGACGCTGCGGTCCAACAGCTCTATTGCCTGATGGTCTTTGGCGGAGTGCTTGGCCACACCGTCAAGTGTGGCTGCTCGTGGGGCCAGTCCCCCGGCGTCCTAGGCCGGTGTGTACCAGTCCCAGGACCAGTTGCGGAACTCGGTCTGGTGGCTGGGGGCGGTAGCGTTGTCGCCCGGCCACATGCTGATGAGCTCCATCTGAAGGCGAGCGGCCGTCTCGGTGCCCCAGCCGTCTTTGTTCTCAGCCACCCAGTGGGTGGAAATCTGCACCCCATCAATCTTGACTGTGCCGCTGTTCCTGGTTGGATCGACGACGAACTCAATGGTGTGCCATTGCATGTCAGGAGCTAGATAGCCACCCGTCTTCCATGCGCCGGCTTGCTTTCGATGCCAATACCGAATGTCGCCTTGATCGGCCATCCACGGATTCAGCAGCCATTGGAATCCGACGCCGATGTCTTTGCGCTTGCCTGCACCATCCCAAATGAACAACCCACCTTCGATGGTTTGGGCGTTGTTTGGCCACCCGCCTACTTCGGGCAGGTACGGGAGTCGGAACTCGCATGAGCCGACGTGAACATTGTTCAAGGCTTCGTCGTCGATAATTCGTCGGAAGTTGATGTTGTGGGCCATCACTCCTCGCTGCCATACGTTGGCGGACAACGTGGAGTGACTGCCGTAGTGGCTGGCGGCCAAGTCGGACACCGCTGGAGGAGCCTGACCGCTTGCCGTCCACAGGCCGTCTCCCAGCACCATTTCCCAGTTGTCCAGGTCGGTACCGGAGTAGCTTCGAATGGGTGCTCCAACTGTGCCTGGGGGCGCGCCCGTTTGGGCACTTGCGGTCCCGGGTAGGCCGAGACCCACTGCGCCCGCGGCCACTCCAGCCGTCGACATTTGAAGAAACTTTCGTCGATTCATCATCTAGCCCTCCTAAATGATGTAGTCGTTGCTTGACATTGAGGCCTACCTGGCGGGTTGGCCACGAAGGGTGCAACGGCACAAGTCTGGAAAACTTGATAGGTCGAATGTCGCTCCTACGACACGGTGTCGTCCAGGATCATGAGGGTCTTCAAGTCACTGTGGAAGTCGAGGGCGTGATCGCCGCCTTCTCTACCGATTCCGCTGATACCGCAGCCTCCGAATGGCGCGGTGAGATCCCGGACCAGGAAAGTGTTCACCCATACCAGACCGGCTCTGATGGATCGCCCCACTCGGTTTGCCCGTTCGGATGACGTGGTCCACACCATCGCCGACAGGCCGTAGGCCGTGGAGTTGGCCAACTGCACGGCTTCTGCCTCATCGGAGAACGTCTGGAATGTTAAAACCGGACCGAAGACTTCACGTTGCACGATTTCGGCGTTGTTGGAGGCGGGCTCGATGAGAGTTGGCTGATAGTGCAGACTGCCTTCCACCGGCGATCCACCACGGACGATACGTCCACCTTCGGCCACGGCCCGGTCGACGAAGCTCTGAATTCGTTCGAGGTGGATTGGGTGAACGACCGGACCGATGTCGGTGTCGGACCGGCGGCTGTCGCCCAACACCAATGCGTTAGCGTGGTGGTTGAATCGTTCCATGAATTGATCACGAATGGACTCCTCCACCAGGATCCGGGTTCCGGCCAGACAGACCTGACCGGAATCGTCGAATTGCCACGCTGCTCGATGGGCGGCGGCCTCCAGGTCGGCATCGGCGAAGACTACAAGCGGTCCTTTACCTCCGAGCTCGGCAGTGAACGGAACCAAGTTCTCAGCCGCAGCGTGCCCGATGTGTCGACCGGTCTCCGGTGAGCCGGTGAAGGTAATGCGTCGGACCCGCGGGTCGGCAACCAGAGCGGCGCCTACTTCGGAGCCGATGCCCTGCACGAGGTTGTAGGCGCCGGGTGGCATTCCGGCCTGCTGGGCCAGGTCGGCCAGTATTCCGGCGGTCAGCGGCGACCATTCGGCCGGCTTGTGGATCACGCTGTTGCCTGCGGCCAAAGCAGGCGCGAGCTTCCACGTGCTCAACATGAACGGCGCGTTCCACGGCGTGATGACCACGGCCGGACCGGCCGGCATCCGTTGCACGGTGTGGTCCATGTTCTTGGCGTTCCACGCCCGCTCGGCGTGTTCCACGACCAGGTCGGCGTAGAGCCTGAAATTGACGGCTCCGCGGCCTACGAGACGTGCTCGCATCGACTCCTGCATGAAACCCATATCGAGGGTTTCCAGCGCGGCGATCTCGTCGGTGTTTTCGGTGATGAGATCGGCCAGCCGGTGAAGAACCTCGGCTCGCTGGTGAGCGGTCCACGATCCCCACACCTCAAAGCCGTTGACAGCGGCACCAACAGCGGCGGCGGCGATCTTTGCATCACCGCGTGAGACGTTGGCCAGTGGCCCAGAATCCCAGTTGAGGGGGGAGCGGGTTTCGAACGTCTCGTCCGATTCGATCCATTGGCCGCCGATCATGTGACCGGTTCGGATGGCGTGATCAACCGTGGCCAGATCATCGTCTATAGGCAGGGCGCGGCTGGAGATGTCGGTCATGGCTTTTGCGGCGGCCGAATGCCTCGGAATTCCCAGTCGCCGCCCTGGGCGGTGGAGAGCACCTCTTCGGATTCACTCGGTTGAGCGCCAACGTCGTCCCGTATGGCGGTCGGACCGGAGACGATGGTGTTGGTCAACGAACCCAACCCTTCGACTTCAACCGTTACCACGTCGCCGGGGTAGACGGTTCGGGAGTTGGCCGGGGTGCCTGACAGGATAATGTCGCCGGGGACCAGGGTGATGGTTCGAGCCAGGTCGGCCACCAGGTAGTGCATGTCCCATTGCATTTCGTCGGTGGTCGCCTCCTGGCGGACTTCACCGTTGACGAGCGTGCGAATAGCTTTGCCCCGGAAGTCCCAGTCGTGGACCAGCGATGGTCCGACGGGGCACAGGGTGTCGGAGCCTTTCACTCGAAGCATCGAACCGGCGTCGGTGTCGCGGAAGTCATGGAGGCCGTAGTCGTTGGCCACGCTGTACCCGGCGATGTAGCCCCCGGCTTCTTCGGGTGACACGTTGCGGCAGGTGCGGCCGATCACGATGGCGATTTCACCTTCGTAGTTCAGCCATTCGCAGCCTTCGGGCCTAACGACGTCGGCACCGTGGCCGCACAGCGACGAGATCGGCTTTTGAAAGTAGGTCGGGGCGGCAGGGAGTTTGGCCATGAACTCGTCGACCCGGCTGCGGTAGTTGAGGTGAATGCAGATGATCTTGCTTGGTTCGCACGGTGCCAGATGTAGTGCCTCGTCGACGGCAACGCTTCTGCCGTCTCCGGCCACCAGCTCGTTCCCGTGCTCAATGACTTGAGTGGGGTAGCCGTCAAGCAGTATCCGTCGTGTGGCTGGCAAGCCGGTCCTGTGGGATCGGTCCGATGTTGTTGGTTTAGTCATCAACAAACTAGTTTGGTACCAAATCATTAGTTGGGCAACGGTTATCAGAAACAGTTGCCCGTTTGACAGCGGACAAAGTGAACTCTGCAGTGAATGACTCCCGTCAAAACATGTTCTCCGATGATCAGTTGCTCGACGCCGAACAGGACGTTCGAGAGCGTCTCGAGGGACTGTCCATCGATTTCGAGGCCGCCAACGCCGTCAGCAACATCTATCGGGCGGCGGCTGCCGTTCGTCGAAAGGCAGAGGGTGGTGTCCTGGCCCCCCACAATCTCTCTTGGGGGGGATTGACTATCCTGTGGGTGTTGTGGATCTGGGGTGAGCAGTCCACGGCTCGCCTGGCCGAGGAGTGTGATCTGTCGAAAGGGACGCTGACCGGCATGGTCGGCACCTTGGAGGCGCAGGGGCTGGTGGTGCGCCGGAAGCTGGCTTCGGACCGGCGTCGGGTAATAGTTGAGTTGACTGATGACGGGGAGCAACTGATTACCGATCTGTTCCCCCGCTTCAACAGCTTCGAGGCTGATGTGCTGTCAGGTTTGTCTGCGGCTGAGCGGAAGGAACTGGCTCGGTTGCTTCGGGTGGTGATCCGCAATGTGGAGGCACTCGGCGGCGACTAGGCGTGAGCTAGAGCCCGAAGAGCCGGACTCAGCGTGATTGAGTCAGTACTTGAATCGTTTGCTACCAAACGATTATGCTAGAGGAGATGACCGCCAACCTTCATGGCCTCATGTACCCGCGAACCCCAACCGGTGCCGGGTCAATTCTTCCCGACCCTCCGTGGCACTACTCGGGGGAGATGCTGACCGTCGAGTTTCGTACCGACCCGGCGAACGTGGCCGAACTGCTACCCGACGGCCTCGGCCTAGCCCACGAGGACCCAGGGGCGGTGGCCATCATCTGGGCCGACTGGCAGAGTTGCAGCAACAGTTTTGATGAACTGTTGGACCCGGCCCGGGCCCAATACAAAGAGGTGTTCGTCGTCATCCGCTGCCAGTACCAGGGAACCACCTACAGCCGAGCGGCCTACATCTGGGTGGACAAGGACTTCGCTATGGCGCGAGGCCACATCCAGGGATATCCGAAGAAGATGTCGGAAATCTGGATGACCCGTCCGATCACCATCGGCAAGGCCGGCCCACGGTTGGAAAACGGGGGCCGGTTCGGAGCCACGCTCAGCACCTTTGGCAGACGGTTGGCTGAGGCTCGATTCACCATTAGTGGCACGGCCGATTCAGCCGGCTTTGTCAACGGGCATCCGATGTTGCATTCCCGTCAGATGCCGGCCATCGAAATGGACGGACGCGACTCCCTGAACGAGTTGGTGACCATGCGGGGCTTCGACGTCGAACTGGGTCCGGTGTACTCCGGTGACGCCGAACTTGTCCTGCACGATTCCCCCACCGAGGAACTGAACCGCTTCGGTGACATCGAAGTAATCGGTGGTTACTACCGTCAGGTCGGCAACTCCATGCACGGCGGCACGACGGTTTGGGCCGGGCCCAATCCAATGGCTAGTGAAGCCAGAGAGAACCGGGCAGACGCATGACCTACGTGGATGACTACCTGGCCGATCTTGGCCCGGGCGATGCCGACATTACCAGCCACGACACCTACACCGCCGGCGTTCCTCACGCCACGTTTGAACACCTGCGGTCTACAGACCCGGTCCATTGGACTCCTGAGTCCGACGGCGGCTCGGGGTTCTGGTCGATTCTCCGGTACGACGACGCCCTCGATGTCAGCCGGGATGTCGAGTCGTTCACCTCGACCGGCGGAATCCGCCTGGAGGAGATGGCCGAAGACGAGAAGTTGGCACGACGGACCATGATGGAAATGGACCCGCCGGAGCACACCCGCTACCGCCGATTGGTGTCAAAGGGCTTTACCCGACGTTCGGTCGAGTCTTACGAAAATGAGATTCGGCAGCTTGCCGTCGAGGTCATCGAAGAGGCACTGGAGCACGACGAGTTCGATTTTGTCCACGCCATCGCCGAGCAGCTGCCAATGCGGATGCTCGGTCGCCTTCTTGGCACCTCGGACGAAGACGGTCACAAACTGGTGGCCTGGGGCGACGCCCTGTTGGGCAACAGCGACCCTGACTTCACCGACTTTCCGGTTGACCTGACCGACACTGAGCAGTTTCGGATGGTGCCGTTCCGCTCCCCGGCTTCCATCCAGATCTTCCAGTACGCCCAGGAGCAGGCTGACCAACGGCGAGCGTGTCCGAGTTCCGATGTCATCTCGCAGTTGCTGGCTCCCACCACCGATGGTGAGCCGTTGACCGACCTGGAGTTCAACAACTTCTTCACCCTGTTGGTGGCGGCGGGCAATGACACCACTCGCTACACCATGACTCACGGCCTGTGGACCATGATGAACCATCCGTCGCTTTGGGAGGCCTGGAAGGCCGACCCTGAGCTGACGCCGACTGCGGTGGAGGAGATTCTGCGGACCTCGGCGGTCACCATGCACTTTCGCCGCACGGCGGCCAAAGATCTTGAGCTGCGAGGCAAGCAGATAGAGGCTGGCGACAAAGTGGTGATCTGGTTCAACGCCGCCAACCACGACCCTGAACGATTTGAGGACCCGTACCGATTCGATCTGGCTCGGCCCCGCAACGACCACATGGCCTTTGGTCGTAACGGCCCTCACTTGTGTCTGGGCGCTTGGTTGGCTCGAATGGAAATTCGCCTGGTGTTCGAGGAGCTGTTGAAACGGGTGGAGCGTTTTGAGTCCGCTGGGCCACATGAGTATCTGCGTTCCAACTTCATCGCCGGTATCAAGAAGCTGCCCGTTCGGGCGGTAAGGAGCTGACATGGGACAAATCGTTGGTGCCGCACTAGTTTCTCACGTACCCCCGTTGGTGCTGCCGGAAGCGGTCCGTCGTGAGCTGAACAATGGCGAGGACACCACGCTGTTCGCCGGTCTGCATCAGTTGCGGGCTGAGAAGCTCGACCCTCTCGAGTTCGACACCATGGTCGTCATCGACACTCATTGGTTCACCACCATCGAACACATCGTGGCCTCGCATGATCGACGTGCGGGGGTCTACACCTCAGAGGAGCTGCCTCGGGGTATGTCGCAGATGCCCTACGACTTCCCCGGTGACCGGGCCTTGGCTCAAGCCTGGGAGGCGACCGCAACTGATCGTGACGATACGTGGATCACGGCCATCGACGACCCGTACCTGCCGGTGCACTATCCGACCATCAACCTGCTGCCATTCCTGCAGGGTGATGAGCAGTGGGTGTCGGCTGGGGTCTGTCAAACGGCCGACGAGCATGATTTCATGTTGTTCGGCTCGCTACTTGCGGAAGCCATCGAAGCCCTGGACAGTCGGGTGGTTGTGTTGGCCAGTGGCGGGTTGAGTCATCGATTCTGGCCGCTACGACAAATTCGAGACCACGAGGCGGCCGACCCAGACCTGCATATCCGAACACCGGAAGCGGCGGCCGCCGACCGCAACGTCATCGCCATGATGAAGGCCGGTGACCACGCCGGCGTGCTCGACTTCCTGCCCGAGTTTCGCCAGCATGCGCCCGAAGGCTTCTTCGGCCATTATCTGACGATGTTAGGCGCCTTGGGCGGGGCGACCTGTACGGCAACTGGTATCCAATACGGCGAGTACGAAGCCGTAGCCGGTACCGGTCAAGCCCACATCTGGTTCGACTTGGCTTGAGGGCCCGCCGGCTAGCCCGGCAAGCAACTCGGTCACCGTGGTGTCGGTGTAGTTGGCAACGGCTGACTAGGCCGCGGCGACGGTTGGGTGGGTGACGGTGTTGCCGTCAGGAGCACGCACCCAGCCGTTGGACCCATGGTGGCGCCGGGAATGCTTCCCGGATGGGTATCCAGCCCATGACAGCGCTCGGACGGCGAGGTAACTCTAAGTCTGCCGAGATAGTCACGACACGCCGACGGCGGGGTAGGAGACCACCATGTCAATCAGGACATCATTCAAGGCATCATCCAGGAACCCACAGTCAAGCAAGCGCTCGCGCAAGATTGCGTTAGCCGTCGGATTGGCCGCTGCCGGTACAGCGTTCGCCCCGGCCGTCGCTAGTGCTGCCGCTCCCGACGTTGAGTGTCAGCGGGCGGGTATGTCCGTGCTGCGTGATGCCGGCCTTTTGCCATCGGTGGCCGCTGAGGGCCTACCGATTGCAACCGCTGTCGCGGTGGGTGTGACCGTGCGCCCCGGGGCCGACATCTCTGGTGTTAGCGATCCCATCCCCCTCCGGGTCGTCTTGGCTGATCACCGTGCTGGTGACAACAGCCTGTTCATCTACCCGTGGTGCTCCAACGATGGCCTCAGCGGCTAGCTAGATCCGAGTCAACAATCTGGGCGGACCAAACGACCCTGCGGTGTTCCAACACCGCAGGGTTCGTTGGTGTCGATCGGGCTCGGGCCGCTGGCTAGTGGTACATCAGGTACTCGTTGCGTTCCCAGGCTGTAGGCGGGGCTTCGCCGTCAAAGGAGCCTTCGGCTTCGATGAAACGGTCCCATTCGGCCCGTTTGTTGGCCACGAAGTTGGCTACCAGTTCCGCCCCGAGGGCGTCGACGAATACCGTGTCGGCTTCCAGGGCGTCGAGCGCTTCCGACAGGTTGGCCGGGGCGCAGACATCGGTGTTGACTTCTTCGAAGCCGTCACCGGTTTCGGCCGGGGGACAATCCAGCTCGTTCTTGACGCCGAGGCGCATGGCCGTCAATACCGCGGCGATGGCCACGTGCACGTTGGTTGCCCCGTCTCCGATTCGGTTCTCCAGTCGGGTTCCGGCACCACGGGCCGGCGGCACCCGGTTGGCCACGCAACGATGGTCGTAACCCCAGTTGGCCCAATAGCCGGTTAGCTGGGCCGGTTGAAGGCGCCGGTAGGCGTTCACCGTCGGCGCAAGCAGGGTGGTCATGGCCCGGTGGTGATGGCACAGGCCAGCCAACCCTTGGCGAGCCATCGTAGACAGGCCGTCTTCGGCGTTGTCATCAGACAGTGCGTTGGTCCCCGAGCCGTCCACCATCGACACGTTCACATGGAGGCCGCTGCCGGAGATCTCGGCGTACGGTTTGCCCAGGAAAGTTAAGTCCAGCCCTTTGGTCAAAGCCAGCTCTCTGGCCATCACCTTGAACAGGAAGATGTCATCGGCGGTGGCCAAGGCGTCGCCGTATTCCAGAGTCAATTCGAATTGGGACTCGTCGTATTCGGCGTTGATCGACTCCACTCGGAAACCGCAGCACTGCGACATCGCCATGATGTCGTTGATGACACCACTGGGATCGTTGGCTGGGCCGGTGCCGTACACCATGGCCCGAGGGTTGGCGTAGCGGCGCCAGGCGTCGACGCCCCGGGACCCCGTCCGGGCACTTGGGTCGGGTTCCATCAGGTAGGCCTCGAGCTCGATACCGATCTTGGGGGTGAGCCCATCTGAGGCCCAGGCGTCGATCGCGTTCTTCAGAACCTGGCGGGCTGAGTAGGGAAACGGTTCGCCGTGCAGTGCCACGTCGGCCACCGCCACCGCCGTTTGATCGTCCTCCCAGCCGGGTCGCAGTGTGGCCGGGTCCATAGTGGCGTGCAGGTCGATCAAGCCTTCGAGTAGGTAGGCGCCGGGTGCGGGCGTCATCGAGCGGTCATAGCCGAGGCCGTACAGGGTCACACAGTGCCCGGTGCCGGCTGGAGCCAGATGAGTAGGCAGGTATTTGCCCCGAGCCAGGCCCAGGTAGTCCGGGAACATCACCCGGGCTCGTTGAAAGTCGTCGAGATTCGTCGCCGATGTGGCGCTGGTTGTGCTGTCAGCCATGTCTGCTCCCGGTTCGCCGTCGTATCAAACTAGTGGGTGGGTTGAACGGTGGGAACATCAACCGTCTTCAGGTGGCGCCTGATTCTCGTCGACTGGTTCAGGGTTGTCCGTCAGGCCCATCTCAGCCCGGATCTGGGCTAGTCGGGTTGCGGCTTCGGCTTTCTGAACGTCTTGTTCAAATGCCGCGGTCTCATCGCCGGCGAAGGCCGCGCTGGCCCGTTCACCCTGGGCCTTGAGTTCGGTCATCTCGATAGCTGAGTTTGAGGCCAGAGTCTTGGCCTCGTCTGATGCCTGACGGGATTCGATCATTTCTCCGGTGATGGCGGCCATCTCGGTGTCGATGTCGACGACCTTCTGGTTCAGGATCTCGGCCGACTCGTCGAACTGGGCTGCCCGAGCGTCATCGCCGTCTTTGCGAGCCTGGTCTGCCACCAATTTTGCTTGGTGCGCACTGTTCTTCACCTTGGCCAGTTCGTCGGCAAGGCGATTGTGTTGTTCCTCAAGCTGTTTTTGGCGGGCGACGATATTGGTCGCTGCTTGACGTAGTTCCCGAATCTCATCAGGTGTCATACGAGCCGAGAATAGTACGAAACCCGCCCGTGAACGCCGACAACGAATGCCAACTGTAAATGCCGCCTACGAGTGCTCGATGTAGCGTTCCCGCTCCCAGTCGTTGACGTCGTCGTGGTCGGAGTTGTTGTCGGCCCCATGGGCCACTTCGGCTTCGGCGATGCTGCAGAAGCTCTTGGAGAACATCTCGCCCAGCTGTGCCGCTAGGGGGCTGTTGACGTAGGCGGCGACCGCTCCTGCCAAGTCGGTGGGTAGCGCAGCGTGGTCTCCGGGATTGGTGTACATGTCGCCGACGCACATCATGCCCGGATCGAGTTGACGCTCAAGGCCGTCGGCCCCGGCGGCCAGCAGACCGGCGATCATCAGGTAAGGATTGGCGTCGGACCCGGCCGAGCGGTACTCGACTCGGTTGGCTGACGAGTCGGTTTCGGCAATACAGCGGGCCAGCACCGTTCGATTGTCTCCACCCCAGGTGACGTGGGTGGGGGCGAACGTGTAGGGCCGGATACGTCGAGGGCCGTTGAGGGTGGGGGCGCCCAGCAGGGTCAGGGCGCCAGCGTGTTCCAACATGCCGGCCATCCAGGCTCGCATCAGGTCGTTGGGTTCGCCTTCGGCGCAGTCGGAGAAGGCGTTGGCGCCGTCACGGTTCAGCGACGTGTGGATGTGCATGCCGGAGCCGGATGCCTCGGTCCACGGTTTGGGCATGAAGGTGGCTCGAAGGCCGTGGGCTACCGCCACCTGCTTGACGATTGACTTGAACAGCACGGTGTTGTCGGCGGTGGTCATGGCGTCGGCCGGACCGGCGTTGATTTCGATTTGGCCCGGGCCGTACTCGGCGTTGGAGGACTCAACTTCGATTCCGGCGCCCAGCAGGGCAGCCCGCATGTCGGCCAGTACCGGCTCCAAGCCCACGGCGTCTGTCAGTGAGCTGTATTGAATATGGCTTTGCACCGGCTCCCAGTCGGGGTTGCATAGGTAGAACTCCATTTCGGTGGCTACCAGTGGGTCCAACCCGGCGGCTTGGCAGCGTTCGATTTGGGCGGCCAGTACCGTTCGAGGCGCCAAGGGGTGGCGGGCGCCTTCGCTGTCGGCGCAGTGGGCGAACACCAGGCCGTACCCGGGGCGATAGGTTAGCACGCGGGCGGTTCCGGCATCAGGGGTGAGGTGGGTGTCGAGGAAACCGGAGTCCATGTTGACGAACTCATTGTCCGGCAGGTCGTTCTGCATGTCGAACACAAAGATGGCGTCGGCGATGTTGGCGCCGGCGGAGTGCACGCTGTCGAAGTAACGTGTGGCCGGCACTCTCTTGCCTCGAAGGTGACCTTGGGTGTCGGGTACCGCCACCTCAATGGTGTGTAAGCCGTGCTCGTCGGCCGCCGCTTTGAACGCTTCGACGGTGCTGTAGATCTGGCCTTGAGTTGTTGGCGTGTTCACTGGAACCCCCTGTCCCGACACCGACGTTGTCGGTGACTGTCCCGGCGTCCGCCGGCATGGACGCTCGTCCATCAGTGCGCTAGGATATCGCACGATCGGCGGCATAGAGAAGTAGAGGGGAAGGCGGACAAGTGGCGGTTTTCGTGGTTGCCCTTTTAGGGGAACGCGCGTGGTAGCGCAACGTTCCGCGCCCGCGGAGGCGACTGGCGCCCAACAATTCGATCTTGGTCAGTTGGAGGTCGGCGGCCGCCGCTCCCGGTTTCCCGAGGTTGCGCTTGGTCTTTTGCTAATTGTCGGCTCGGCGTTGGGTGCCTTGGCCTGGCAGACCTTTGACAGTTCGGGCCGGCTGGTCCTCGCTGCCCGGGAACCGATCGGGGCTGGCGAGCTGGTCACGGCGGCTGACTTACAGTCGGTCGAGCTGGCATCCGACGATGCCCTGAATCTCTTGGCCGACAGCGACCTTTCACTGTTGGTGGACCAGGTGGCAAAGGTCGATATCGCCGCAGGAACGCTGATGACGGTAGACCTGGTGGGTCCTGCGGTGGACCTGGCGGCAGGTCAGGCCGAGGTCGGGTTGAGTATTGAGCTGGCCGATCTGACAGATCGAGCGACGGTTCCGGGGTCGTTGGTGGATGTGGTTCTGGTACCGACCGCTAGTGATGCCGTTGACCTCTTTGATGTCGACGAAGTAGTTCTTGTCGCTCGGGCTGTCGTGGTTGACGTCACCGTTGATGGCCCCGTCGTGCGGCTGTCGCTGGCGGTTCCCGACGACGACGCCGCCCGAATTGCTCGCGCTGCAGCGCTCGACCGGGTTCGTCTGATTGCCGTCTCTGACTTGGAAGCAGATGGCAGCGCCCAATCGGGCAACGAAGAGGATGAGAACGAGGACGGCGAGGACGGCGGGTCATGACCCTTGTTTGCTTTGGGTCGGTGAAAGGTGCTCCCGGGGTGACGCTGACCGCACTTCTCACTGCCGCTGCTTGGCCTACTGAGGACGGGCGAGTGAAAGCCTTCGTGGAGGCCGACCCAGACGGGGGCTCGCTGGCGTTGCGCTATCGGCTCTCGCCGCGGCCGGGACTTCTGTCGCTGGCGGCTGCAGCCAGCAATGCGTTGAGTAGCGATTCCATTGTCGATCACACCCAAACATTGCCCGGCGGGCTGCCCGTTGTGGTTGCCCCGCCGTCGCCGGAGCAGGCCAGCGTTGCCATGGACTCGGTCGGGGGTGAGTTGGGGCAGTGGCTGGCCAACGGCCCGGGCGATTTCATCGCCGATGTCGGTCGGCTGTCGGTCAACGCCACCAACGCCCATTTCGTCGCCGCGGCTGATGCTGTACTGGTAGTCTGCCGTCCGGTGCCCGATCAGCTCCAGCCGGCAGCGCAGCGAATGAAAGCACTCGGTGCTTCGTCGCAGGTCGGCTGGATTCTCATCGGGGAGAAGCCCTACTCGGCGTCCGACGTGAGCGAAGCGTTTGGCTTCCCAGTGGTTGCCGCCTTGGCCGATGAGCCCAAAACCGCTTCGGCCATCACCTCCGGGGTGGATCCGCACAAACTGAAACGAAGCGGATTGACGTCGGACGTGGCCACGTTTGCCTCGTCAATGTCGACGTGGATGAACGAGCGACGCAAGGCGGTCGAGCCCGGTCTTCCTCCAGAGCAACCACTCGACAATGCTTCGTCGTCGATGTCTGAGGCGGTGGTCCAAGCCATCGATACCGACCGTGCGGCCGAGGAGGCCTTCGGTCAGTGACGGTCGACGCCGAGTTGGTGCAACGGATGGCCCGCACGGTGGGCGAACAGGTTTCCGAAGGAATCCGGTCGAACACCAACGGTGACTGGTCGAATGGGTCTGATGCATCCGGCTGGGATGAGGACGACCGCCGGATGTACACCCAAACGGTTGTCCAGCGAGCTATCTCAGCAGAAAACGAGCGACGCCTCGGCCAGGGGGTTCCCCCGCTTGACAACGCCGACGCCTCGCAGTTGAGCACCGCGGTGTTGAACCGAATGTTCGGACTGGGTGACCTGCAGCTCCACATCGACAATCCGCAGGTCACCGACATCTACGTGAACGGATGCGACAACGTGCACCTGAAGTGGCGGGACGGACGTTCCACCCGGGAGCGCCCGGTGGCAGCCACCGACGAGGCGTTGATCGAGATGATTCGTAACCAGGCTCGTCGTTCACGTCACGAACATCACTGGGACCCGGCTTCGCCGGTGCTTGACTTGCAGCTTCCGTCGGGCGATCGCTTGAACGCGGTGGCGTGGGTTTCGCAGCGTCCGTCGATCTCGATCCGACGCCACGACTTCGCCATCGCCAGGCTGAAGGAGCTGATCGAGCTTGGGACGGTTAACGAGGCACTATTTCAGTTGCTGAGCGCAATGGTGCGTGCCCGGTTCAATATCTTGGTCGCCGGGGGCACCGGAGCGGGCAAGACGACCTTGTTGCGATGTCTCATCAATGAGATTCCCGCTGATGAGCGGCTGGTGACCGTGGAGGACTCCCTGGAGATCGGGTTGGCCCGGTTCAGTGAGCTGCACCCGAACCACGTCGAGCTCGAAGCCCGAGAGTCCAATATCGAAGGCACAGGCGAGGTCACTATGCACGACCTGGTTCGAGCCGGATTGCGGATGGGACCGGACAGGGTGATCGTCGGCGAAATCAGAGGGGCCGAAGTGGTGCCGATGCTGTTGGCCATGAGCCAGGGCAACGACGGCTCGATGTCCACTGTCCACGCCGACTCAACCGCCGGAACATTCCCCCGGCTTCAGGCGTACATGGCTATGACTCCGGAACGGTTTGATACCAGGACGGCCAATCTCATGGTGGCCAACGCCGTAGATGCCATTGTGCATGTGGCTCGGCGCCGCGACGGTCGACGAGTGTTGACCAGCGTTCGTGAAATCACCGGCGCCGACGGTGAATTGGTCGTCTCAAACCAGGTGTATGGTCCCGATACTTCCATGCGGGCTCAACCCAATTTCCGGTTCGAAGACGCAAGCATGGCTCGCCTCGAGCAAGTCGGCTTCGACCGTCGTTGGCTGGAGCCTTCGGCCAACCGATGGAACGGCAACTAGATGGGCTCGCTGGTGACGGCTTCGGCCGGAGCACTGTTCGGACTCGGCCTTCTGCTTTTGATTGGTGGAGTAAGGGGAAGGCGTTACCTGCCTTCGGGGCGGGCGATTGCTGCTCGGGTGTTCGGTACTCAGGTGGAGCGCGAGGCAATGCTGTTGTCGTTGGCAGCCGCGCTGGTGGCGGCAATCGTGGTCGTGGTTGCTACCGGTTGGCCGGTCGCCGCCGTCGGAGCCGGGATTGCCGTTGTGATGCTGCGTCGGGGCTCCGGTTTGAGCGCCGACCATCGCCGCTATGTGAGTCGTACCAACGCTGTGGCCTCGTGGGCTGAGCTGGTTCGAGACAACATGGCTGGTGCGGCTGGCTTGGAGCAGGCGCTCCTGGCCAGTGTTGAGGTGGCGCCCGGTCCTATCGTCAATGAGCTGCGCCGGTTTGTGTTGAATCTTGAGCGCCGCTCATTGGTGGAGTCGCTCCACCAGTTGGGCGAGGATCTTGACCACCCTTCGGCCGACTTGGTGATCGCGGCGTTGACCAACGCCGCGGTTATGGAGGTACGCGAGCTTGGGCCTCTTCTCGGTCGGTTGGCCGAGGCCACCAGGGCCGACACTCGAATGCGTGAGCGAGTCGAGGTGGGTCGGGCCCGAATCCGAACGTCGGCCCGCATTGTGGTGGCCACAACTACGTTGACTATTGGCTTGTTGTGGTTGTTTGCCCGCAATCTGCTGGTGGCGTATGACTCGCTTGCCGGCCAACTGTGGATGTGTGTGGTCGGTTCGATTTTCATCATCGGAGGATCGGCCCTGCGGAGCTATTCACGCTTCGATATGCCGCAGCGCTTTGAGGCTCGTAGCCGAAGCGTTGGTTCGACTTCAGGGGCGGCGGGGTCGTGACGGCGCTGATCGCCGGTTTGTTTGGTGCTGTGTTCGGCGCCGGGCTGTTGTTGTTGGTACGAGCGTTTAGGCCGAAACGGGTCGATTTGCAAGAGCTGATGCGGGTGGTTTCCAACACCGGGCAGTTCACCTTGGAACAAGGCTCGGCTTCGACTACCGGTCGCAGTCGACTCGCCGGTGGCATAGCCGGAATGAACTCCGGCCTCGGCGGACGCGATGATATCGATGCCAAGTTGCGTGTTCTAGGCAAGGATCGACGAACACATGACTTTGAGAAGTTGGCGGCGATGGTGGTTGGTTTCAGTCTGCCGCTGATGCTGGGGGCGCTCGCCCTGTTGGTCGGCTTGCGACCGCCGGTCCTCGTCTTGCTGCTTTTGGCCGTTGCCTTTGGCCTCGGCGGGTTTCTCTATCCAGACCTGCCCTTGAACGAGCAGGTTGAAGAAAGGCGTCGCGCGTTTCGGCATGCTCTTGGCGCCTACCTGGAGTTGGTAAGCATCTTGTTGGCCGGTGGAGCAGGCACGCAGACGGCGTTGGAGGCGGCCGCCCGATCAGGCGACGGTTGGGTGTTCGAAGAGTTGCGCACGGCGTTGGATCGGGCGGCCAGTACTAATCGTGGAGCCTGGGAGTTGTTCGGGGAGTTGGCCGACGAACTCGGCATCGATGATCTTCGGGACCTCGCGTCGTCGCTGGCTTTGGCCGGTGGTCATGGTGCACGGGTGCGGGACTCGCTGGTGGCCAAAGCCGACGCCATGCGTCATTCGATGGTCACCGATTTGGAGGCCATGGCCGAGACCAGAACCGAGAAGATGATCATTCCGGTGGCGATCATGACGGTGGGCTTAACCGCCTTCGTCGGCTATGGCGCTATGACCGCCATTGCCGGAGGCGGAGCCGGTGCTGACGTGCCGTCCATCGACGCCGGGCAGTAGACGGGGACGTTGAGTCCAGCAAGTACGTGCAGCAAGTTAAGTCGAACAAACAAGCCGAGTTGAGAAACAGGGAGTGACCATGGGAACGACGGAAATGCGATTGCTTGGCCGACTGAGCCTAAGGGTGCGTCGTGCGATCGTTGACGACGACGGCGCCTTGACCACCGAGATGATGATTCTGACCGCCGTGCTGGCCGGGGTGGCTATTGCCGCTGCGGTGTTGCTTATGGGCGCCATGACCGACGCCGCCAACCAAATAGATGTGAACACCACAGTTAATTGAACAGGCAATTGACTGGGCGATTAGCCGGTGAGGTGACAGGGCCCGCAGCAAGAGTTCTGTTTAGGGCCGAGCATGGCCTGGCGTCAACTGAGGTGGCGGTACTGTTCCCGCTGATCATCGTGATGGCCTTGTTCCCGTTTCAAGTTGCCTTGTACTGGCACGCCAAACAGACCGCTGACCTGGCGGCCGAAACAGCGCTTGATGTCGGCCAAGTTGAAGGAGCGAGTCCGGTTGACGCCCGCCAAATCGGTCTGGAAGTACTCTCGGCCACTGGACAGGTGGAACAGGCGCAAGTTGAGGTGACAATCATCGGTGACACGGTGATTGCCACGGTGTCAGCCCGTCCCCGCTATCGGGTCATTCCTGGTCCATGGTCGGTTACGGCCCAGGCTCAAGGTCGAGTTGAGCGCTTCGTCGGTGTTGCCGAACGCTGAGCGACGACACCGGTCGAGCTGCCCATAACGCTCCCGAACTTAGGTCCATCGACCCAAACCGCTACCATGGACATGGGTGGTGTTGCACCCGTTGAGGTTTGAGGCTAACTCCGCGGACGGGTCGTAGATGACCAAACACATGAAACGGTTTTGGGTCAAAACAGGGCAGGGTTCGGCTACAAGACCTCTTGACGCGCCCGCTGAGGACGCCGGGATGGTGTCGACCGAAGTGGCTCTTCTCGTACCGGTAACCCTGCTTGGTTTTGTTCTGCTGATTGTGGCCGGTGGTCGCATCGTGCAGGCTGAAAGCGATGTGAAGTCCGCCGCTCAGGAGGCGGCCAGGGCCGCTACCTTTCACAACTCCCAGGCTGATGCCGGTGCCGAAGCCACCGCGGTAGCGGAAGCCAATTTGAGCAACTCCGGATTGAGTTGTGCATTGGGCGAAAACGTGTCGATGGCTGTGCTTCCCCCGGTCGGGTCGGCTGCCGTGTCGTCGACTGATTTGGCTCCTGACTCGATCGTGTCCGTAACTGTCTCTTGCACGGCAGATCTGAGCGACGTTGTCGCCCTAGGTGTCCCCGGTTCCCGTACATTCCGGGCCGAAGCTTTCGAACGAGTAGATGTTTTCAGGAGTAACCCGTGACCGGTTCCCGAATCGGTGACCTTCTTAAAGGGGTCGTCGCCGCCGCCATCATCATCTGCATCCTCGTCTGGGTGCCGATCCTCCTTCTCGGAAGCGTGGGCTTCTCCTATCCCGAGGAGCTGGGCAATCTGATCGACCCGTTGACGTCGAACAACGTGAAGGCTTCGTCGGCCCTCCGACTGGGCCTGTCGATGCTGGCTTGGTTGGCATGGTTGCAGATCGCCTGGGCGCTGGTCGTTGAGCTGGCGGCCGCAGTCCGAGGTCAGGCGGCCAAACAGGTCATAGCTCTTGTTCCATTCGCACAACTTGGTGCTCGACGACTGGTGGCGACGGCAATGCTGTTGTTCTCGTTGTCGGCTCCGGTTTCGTCGGCTGTCGCCCCTGCAGTCGGGGTTGTCGCCGCCGCCTCGGCCGATGCGTCCCACGATGCCTCGCCTGATGAAACCGAGATTGTTGGTGCGAGTGGGCCCGACGAGATCACGTCCGACGCCAACAATGGAGCGGCGACGGCTGACGCCAGCGCTCGCGTTGACGCCGATAAGACGGCTGTTGACCTCACTGCGTCGACAGACAATGTCGAAGTAAAGAACCTCGCCGACACGCAACCGGAGCGGGTCAAGGCCGATCTTGTCTCCGGTCGGGGTGGGCCGGTAACGGTGCAGCCTTCTGCCACTGAGATCGATTTGGACGACTACGACATCGTCGACTACGAGATCAAACCGGGGGACACGTTCTGGTCGGTAGCAGAGAAGTCGGCGGGCAACGGCTTGGCCTGGCGCCAAATTCGTCGCATGAACATCGGCGTCATGAACGATGGCCTCACGCTAACCGAACGTACCGATTCGCTCACTCCAGGCTGGGTGATCAAGGTCCCGGTGCCGCCCGAGGTCGAGCCTGAGCCTGAGTCCGGCAACGATCAGCCGAAAGTCGCTTCGGACCTCCAACCATCGAGCACCGAAGGTGTACCGGCGGTGGAGGTCGACGAAGGCGATCACTTCTGGAAGCTAGCCACCCAAACTCTCTCTGATGCCTGGGGCCGCCAACCGACCGATGGCGAGGTGAGCCCGTATTGGGTGGACATGGTGGCCGCCAACGGTGGCCGCTTGTTGCCACCGGAAGACCCTGACGTGGTGTATCCAGGGCAGTGGCTTGAGGTGCCGCCGGTACCGACTGACCCCGCGGTTGATGACGGCGAGCCGAACACTGCTCCACTGAGCTCTTGGGCTGACGGTAGCGCAGGGCAGTCGGGCTCGAACCATCCGACTGCCGACGTCGCCTCGTTCAACGAGGACCAGGCCGATTCGGTGGAGGCACCGCTCACGGCTGAACAGCTTGGCACCATTACGTCCACCTACGCCATAGCGGCTGGTGGCGAGATTGCCGTTGATGGTGCCGGGAACCAGGTCGATGACTTCTCGGCTTCCGAGCCCGGCGATGGCCCGCTAGATGCGGCTGCAATGGCCGCGGCATCGTTGGCAGCGTTCGGCTTGCTGTCTGCCGGTGTGGCCAGAATTGTTGACCGAAGGCAGGTTCGCGAACTCGGAGCGAGGCGTCCGGGAACCGCACCGGTGTTTCGACCTCCGAAGTCGGCTCAAGAACTGTTCTCCGATGCCAGCGACGATGACGCGCTGTCCGACCTCGATCTCGCTCTTCGCCATCTTGGCCTGGCCACTGAGCGCAGCGGCATGGTCATGCCAGAGATGGTTGGCGCTTTGGTTAACAGCGCAAGCATCAGGTTCCTAATGGCCGACCGCCACGAGACGGCTCCTCCTCCGTTTGAGTCCGCCCGTGGTGGCATGATCTGGCGGTTGGAGCGACCAATCCTCCCGCTTCCCGATGCGTGGGCCGCCAACCCGTATCCCTCACTGGTGTCGGTCGGGTATACCGCTGATGATCGCCTACTCGTCGACCTTGAGTATGTTCAGGCTCTTTACCTCGATGGTGACCTAAGCGTGGTGGTTGACTCTATGGCCACCATCGCATTGGAACTGGCCACCTCACCACTAGCTGACACCGTAGAAGTCATTTGCGTCGGGTTCGGAGAAGAACTGGCTGGGCTGGAGCGGGTGACGGTCGCTCCCGACTTGGCTTCGGTCATGCCGCGAGTGGAACGCCACGCTGCCATGGCCGTGGAGATTGCGTCCACAGTCGACCTCAACGCCGCCGGTGGACGAGCAGCTGAAATGGGCGACTGGACCCCAATGGTGGTCCTCGATCCGCTTGGCTTGCAGCCAGCAGAGACCGAGCGCCTTGTTTCGGCTGCCAACTCCATTCATGGTGGCGGGGTTAGTGCGGTTGTGACCGATCCGACCAAAACCGGTTTGGCCATGGAGGTCAGTGAGGGGCGGGTATCGATTCCGGCCTACCGGGTGAAGATCGACCGACGGGCGATGACATCGGCGCAGCGAGCCGAGGTAGTGGCCGCCGTCTCCGACGCGACGTCACCCGACATTGTCGAACACCCCGACTTGGCGCAGCAGATCACGGTGGGGGCCTCGCGGTGCCGACAAGAGCTCGGCCCGGACGCATTGCCCGTTGTGCGACCGGTGCAACCCTTCAATGATGGGCCAGCGTCGCGTCACAGCCCAAGCAGCTTTGCCGCCGATCCGGCCCAGGTCCGATACACGGTCAAGTTGCTCGGCCCATTGCGTGTCGTGGACGCTACCGGACACCCCATCCAGTTCGACCGGTCGTCGACTCCGGAGTTCATAGCGCTGCTAGCTCACCACAGGGCGGGGGTTGAAGTTTCTTCGGCCATGGATGCGCTGTGGCCGTCGACCACAGCCAGGCGACCCTGGATCAACAATGTTTTCGCCGACGCCCGACGGTGTCTGGGGTCGGGAACGGACGGAGTTGCCATTGTCGCTGGGGCCGGCGGGGAGGACAGTTATCGACTTAGCCCGATGGTCGGTACTGACCTCGATGTGTTCATCGACATGGTGGCCCAAGCCGAGCGGGCTGACCTGACTGAGGCGACAGAACTTCTGATCGAGGCTTTGGAGTTGGTTGACGGAGTGCCGTACGCCAACATCACCTCACGCTGGCCTCGCGACGGCGGACACTGGCATCGAGCTGCGCTGTTGGTGGACGAAGCCGCTCGTGCTGTGGCCGCTCTGGCGTTGGACCAGTTCGATGATCCGAGCCTGGCCGAATGGGCCGCGGCCCGCGGCCTACTGGCGAATCCGTACTCGATTGAGCTGCATCGGCTCCGACTCCGGGCTGCAATTGCTGCCGGGTCGTCTTCGAACGTTGACGCCGTGTTCCAGCACTATCAGACGATGGCGATGTCCGATGATCATCGGCCCGAGGGGCAGTCCCAGATCGACCCGGCCATCATCGAGTTGTACGAGTCGTTCAGGCGCTCTCAGATTTCCGAGCCAGCCTAGACCACCACCGCTTTTTCTTCGCCGCCGTCTTCGGAGCCAGAACCTCCGCTCGAGGCCGGCGTTCTCGCAATTGGGTTGGTAGATCGAGGCTCCGCGGGGGAAGCGTTTCGAGCCCCCTAATTCGACCCACGCGAACTTGACGAACGACTTGCTCGTTCCCGCTGTCCGGGTTGGCGGGGGAGGGCAGCTCGGGTACCTCCGGTTGCGTTGCCTCAGCTTTAACCGCAGCCGCCAGAATGGCTCCGGCCTCGGGCCGGTCCGAGGTAGCAACCTCCGGGTGTTCGTCCATGCTTTCGGACTCGATAGTCACGCCGACATTGGGTTGACCCGGTTCGCCGTGTCCTGGGTCGAACAGTGACGGTGCTGGCTCCTCGTTGACGGTAGCGCTCTTGTCCTCGGTCTGTGACTGGACCACTGGCGGTGTGCCGGTTGCGGCTTGCGAGGCTGCGACCGGGTGAGCTTCCTCGCCGGACAAGCCGGGTTCGCCGGTGACCAGAACCGGTGTCACCGGCAAGTAGTGGTCAGCCTGGATTGCTTGGAGATCCCGGGCCAGCTCCAACGCGGTTTGCGGCCGGTCGGCCGGATTCGTAGCTAAGGCCCTGGTGACCGCCTCGTCCAGTGATGGAGGGACTCCGGCCGAAAGATGAGGCGCGTCGGCCTGGTTGAGAACGTTGCGCATAACGGCGGCAGGCGATTCGGCGTAGTAGGCGTGCAGGCCTTGGATAATGCGAAAGATGCTCATACCCAGGGAGTAAATGTCACTGACGGTGGTTGCCGGTTCGTCGTGAAGAATTTCCGGTGGAGTGTAGCCAACGGTTACCGCTTGTTTGACTGTTCGGCTCGGGATGCCCTCGATCAGGGTTGAGATTCCGAAGTCGCCGAGCACAGGATGGGCGGGCGTGACACCGATGAAGACGTTGGCCGGCTTGATGTCTCGATGGATGAGCCCGGCTCGGTGGACGGTCTCCACGGCCGAGCACACTTTGATGGCGATGTCGGTGGCCGCCGACCAAGTGAGCGGGCCGCGCTCGTCGATCCACTCGGCGAACGTGCCGCCATCGAAGAACGGAAAAACAAGGTAGGGGTGACCGTTGGGGGTGACCCCGCTGCCCAGCAACGTGATCACGTTGGGGTGGGGTTCAATTCTGGCGATGGCGTCGACTTCTCTGGTGAACGCCCGTCGCTGACTGTCACCGGCCTGGACGTCGAGGATCTTTATGGCCACCGGTCGGTCGTGCCGCAACTCGACTGCCCGGTACACGGTGGCAGACCCACCCGACCCGACCAAACGAAGCTGGGCGAATCCGGGCACGCCGGGAACACTGGCCGGGAGCCAGCGTGAACCCCAATGATCGTCGCTTGAAACGCCTGTTCGATTTTTCCCGCTCATGGATCGCCGTTTACCCCGCGCTTTCCCTCTGGTACTAGATTAGCGAGTCGATGTCTCAATTCGCTCTTCGACTGGCGGGCCTTTTGGCCCAACGCAACGACACGCTGTTCGGTGTCCCCGGTGGTGGACCCAACCTGGATCTGGTGGGGGCCGCCGTCGGCGTCGGCATGCGCTTTGTGTTGACTCACGGCGAAACGGCGGCTGGAATCATGGCCTCTACCTACGGTTTGTTGACCGCTGCCCCGGCGGCCGTTGTCGTAACCCGTGGCCCCGGTGCGGCGTCGGCGGTGAACGGGGTGGCGCAGGCCACGTTGGACCGGTTCCCCTTGGTGGTAGTGACCGACACTGTCGTTGAGTCCCAGCGCTCAACGGTGGGGCATCAACAAATCGATCAGCGGGCCATGATGGCTCCGGTATCGGTGGCCTCGGTGACAGCCTCGATGTTATGCCCCGACGATGAGCTTTCGCTGGTGTTGGACCGAGCCGCTCGTTGGCCCATGGGTGCGGTGCACCTGGACTATGACCCGGCTGCCTCTCACCCGGGGCTGGTGTGGAATGGCGCCGCTGGGTCTTCGGTCGGCACTGGTGCTTCGGTCGGCACTGGTGCTTCGGATTTTGCGTCGCTGCTGGCTGAGGCCGAACGACCGGTGGTGATCGTCGGTATGGAAGCTGCGGTTTGCGAGCATGCCGCACTACCCGGACGACCGATTAGTGATGCGCTGGCGAGATTGGGCTGCCCGGTGCTGTCGACCTATCAGGCATTCGGGGTGGTCGACAGTGAAGGACCGCTGTTCGCTGGGTCATTCACTAGCGGATCATTGGAGAAAGAACTGCTGGCGGAGGCCGACCTGGTGTTGGCTGTGGGGTTTGATCCGGTAGAGCCGATGCCTAATGCCTGGACTGCCTCGGTACCGGTGGTGACGCTTTCGGCTGTGGCCCCCGAGCACCGGTTCTTCGGAGAGTCGACGCTGATCGTCGGTCCGGTTGCCGAGACTCTTACTGAGCTGGTTGACGTTGTCGTCGGGAATGGCTGGCAGCCGCAGTGGGGTTCGGCCGCCGCTTCGAGCTATCGAGCGGCCGGGCGTCATTCCGTAGGATCGGAACGGCCCGGGGGTTTCGGTCCCATGGATCTGGTGGATAGCGCGTTGTCGTCGTTGGCTGCCGTTGACACCGCGACGACGGTGACCGTCGATGCTGGCGCCCACTTTCTAGCCATCATGCCCAACGTTGCCGCCGCTGAACCGTTCCGAGTGTTGATAAGCAACGGGCTGGCGACCATGGGGTTTGCCCTGCCGGCCGCCATCGGCGCCGCATTGGCCCGACCGGGGGAACCGGTGCTGGCCTTCGTGGGGGACGGCGGATTGGCCATGTGTCTGGCCGAGTTGGAGACGGTGGCTCGACTCGACCTGCCGATCACCGTGGTGGTGTTCAACGATGCGGCGCTCACACTTATCGGCTTGAAGCAACGGCCGGAGCACGGTGACTTGTCGAGCTTGACCTACGGAGGAATCGACTTTGCCGCTGTCGCCCGAGCCAACGGTATGGCTGGCTCGGTCGCTTGTTCGGCCGAGGAGCTCGAAGTCCAGCTTGTGGCCGAGCCGGGGTGGTTCAAACCTCGGCTGATCGACGCCCGCATCGATCCGACGCACTATCGCCACATTATCGACGTGTCCCGCGGTTAGACGCCAGAGCCGCATAGGCGGTTTGGAATCGGTGGTTTGGAATCGGCGGTTTGGATGGACGCGACCGGTTGTTCGATACTTGATCCATGAGCGGCGGCGTAGGTGAACAGTCGATCCAGGTTGACCAGATAGTGCGACCGGAGCAACCGTTTAGGCGGGATCCGGCCCGATCGTTCACGTTGCCTGCCCGGTATTACACCTCAGCCGAACACCAACGGCGAGAGAAGGACGCCGTCTTCGACCGCAGCTGGTTCTATGTCGGCCATCGCAGCCAGGTCGCTGAACCCGGCAGCTATTTCACGGCAACGGTGTACGACCAGCAGGTGATGGTCACCTGCGACGATTCGGGTGAGTGTCGTGCCTTCTACAACGTGTGCCGTCACCGGGGTCATGAACTGGTCCGGGGATCCGGTAAGGCACGGGCGTTGACCTGCCCATACCATGCTTGGGTCTACAGCCTCGACGGCACTCTTCGCACTGCCCGTAACACGGCCGAATTGGATGACTTTGATCGCTGCGACTTTGGACTGGCCCCGATCGGGCTCAACGACCTCTGTGGCTTTCTGTTCGTCAACCTTGATCCGTCCGCTACGCCGCTGGCTGAACAGGCCCCCGGGTTGGAGGACGAGCTGCGTCACTTTTGCCCTGAGATCGACTCCATCGCCTTCGCTCAACGTGACAGCTACGAAGTGGGGTGCAACTGGAAGACCCTCATCGACAATTTCCTGGAGTGTTACCACTGCGCCCCGGCCCACCGGGACTTCGTCGACTTGGTCGACATGCCCAGCTACCGGTCGCGAGTGAAAGGGATCTACTCGAATCATATTTCCAAGGCGGCGCGCACATCGGATTCGTCTGCCTACAGCTTCGAGCCTGGAGCGGTCGAGTTCGGATTCGCCGGTTGGTTCCTGTGGCCGAACCTGACGATTTGGATCTATCCCGGGGACGCTCACGTCTCACTGCTGCAAATGCTGCCGGTTCCCGGTCACCCCGAACGGGCCGTTGAGTACCAGGACTGGTTTTGCCCCGGGGGTTCGCCAACTCCACAGCTGAAAGAGGCGATGATGTATCAAAAGGACGTTCTTCAGCCCGAGGACATTGGTTTGTGTGAAAGCGTCCAACGGGGTTTGCGATCCAACGGCTACAACCAGGGACGATTTGTGGTCGACGGTGCCCTCACCGAGTTGTCCGAGCACACCGTTCACCATTTCCAGCTGATGGTGGCGGAGGCCTTGGGTCATGACATCGTCGATTGACATTGTTCGCTTGCTCTGACGTGACAACGACAGGCGATTTGGCCAATACTGACGTGGGGCCGACACCGGAGTCCATCTCAATCAACGAAATCCGAAGGGGAGTTCGACATGGCAGTTCAGGTAGCAAAGTTTCTCGATGTAGCCAATGGTCTTCAGCCGAACCAGTTCACGGTTGGCGACCGCACCCAGATCAACTCCATCAGCGATCTTGATGACACTCACAAGCAGCTGATGGATAAGCCGATCGCCTGTGTGATGGCCGTGATGGGCAAGAGCGGTCGACCTAACCTCACGCCAATGTGGTTCGACTACGAAGGCGACAAGGTTCTGGTCAACGTGGCCGAACATCGCAAGAAGACCGAATGGATCCGAGACAATCCGGAGATCAGCATTCTCCTGATGAACCCGGAGAACATGTACCACTGGATGTCTCTCAAGGTCACGGTTGAACGTGAGATCAGCGAAGACGACCCCAACGAGGGCGCAAGGGTGACCGAACAGCTCGATCGCATCTGGCGGAAGTACATCACCGACGGAGGCGACGAGTACGGCCTGCGTGACCCGGCGATGGATGAGCGTCGGGTGCTGTTTGAGTGTTCGGTGGACAAGATCGCCACCTTCGGTCAGCCCTAGGTTTCGTAACCGGTGCGCAACGGTGCGTCGCGCCCTCTGTCCATAGCCGTCGTCGGGGGCTCGATCGGTGGTCTCACTGCCGCCTGCCTGCTACGCGACGACGGCCACAACGTCACGATCTACGAGCGTTCCCCGGCCCAGCTGGAACAGCGGGGGGCCGGCATCGGCCTGCTTGACGAGACGGCTCGCTATCTCGTCGAGCGCCAAGGCGAGAGCATCGAAGACGTGAGCGTGGTTACCAACCACATTCGCTATCTGAACCGTGATGGCTCGGTGGCGGCCGACTACCGCCATCTCTACCGCTTCTCGTCTTGGAACACCGTCTACGGTCGCCTTCTTGCTCATTGGGATGGCAGCCGGTATCTGTTGGGCCATGAGATGACCGGCTTTGACTCCGGGACAAGGCAAGTCGCCGAGACGCCTAGCGCCGATCTCGGTGCCGATACTGATGAGATGGTGACGGTGTCATTCACCAACGGCAGCTCGGTGGAAGCCGACTTGTTGGTCTGCGCTGACGGAACCGGTTCGACGGCCCGGAGAATCATCGCCCCCAACGCTCGGTTCGGCTACTCGGGGTATGTCGCCTGGCGGGGCATTGTGCCCGAGGTGGAGTTTGATGCGGCAAGCCGGGAGCAGTTGTTCGAGGCCATTCATTACTACGTGTACGCCAACAGTCATGTGCTGGTGTATCCGATTCCTGGACCGGACGGGTCAGTTGAACCGGGAGAACGACTTATCAATTTCGTCTGGTACAGGAACTATCTGGACGGTCCTGAATTCGACGATTTGATGGGCATGGACGGTAGCTCGGGATCAGCCTCGACTTCACCTAAGTTGTCAGTGCCGCCGGGCGGAGTGGCCGACCATCATGTGGCCGAGGTTAAGGCGCACGCCACTGCTCGACTACCTGCACTTTTGGCTGACGTGGTGAATCGGGTAGTCGAACCGTTTATCCAGGTGGTGTATGACGTGGAGGTTGATCGCATGGTCGAAGGGCGGGCCTGTTTGATGGGTGATGCAGCCGCTGTCGCCCGGCCGCATGCCGCTGCCGGAACAGCCAAGGCTGCTGATGATGCATGGGCCCTGGCCGACGCATTGCGCGGTGCTGACGATGTGTCCTCGGCGTTGAAGGCATGGGAGCCTGGCCGACTTGCGCTGGGGCGATCTTTGGTTGAGAGGGCACGGTCGGTCGGAAGCCGGTCTCAAATACACAACAATTGGCGGCAGGACGACCCAGATGTGATATTTAGTCTGCGGGCCGTCGAAGAAGGACTGAGTTCATGACTGCAACCTCATCGGGAAGTTCGACGGCCAGGCAACGGCTGGCAGTGGAAATGGCCGATCTGGTCGGACAGTGGCTGGAATCGTTACGTGCTGAGCAGCGGGCGGTGGCGACCTGGCCGTTTCCTTCTGGTGACGAGCGGGAGCTGTGGTTCTATACCCCGACCGATCACGGTGGACTGGCGATGTCGGCATTGACCGCGTCCCAGCAACAGCAGGTCATGCGCTTGTTGTCGGCAGGACTGTCTGAGGCCGGATACGTGACGGCTTCGATCGTGATGGCCCAGGAAAATCTTCTGGACCGGACGGAAGGCTGGGGTGTGCGCTTCGGCCGTGAACGCGGCCGTGACCCGGGTTTGTACTATCTATCGGTTTTCGGCGAGCCGGGATCGGACGCCTGGGCTTGGCGTTTCGGTGGCCACCACATTTCGCTGCACTACACGGTTTTGGGTGGCGAAGTGGTGTCGACAACGCCTTGCTTCTTCGGGGCTGACCCGGCGACGTCGCCGTTGCTTGGGCCCCACTTGCACAGACCATTGGCCGGTGTCGAGGACCTGGCCCGGGAGCTGGTGCATTCGTTGTCGCCCGATCAGCGGTCCCAGGCTATTCTGTCGCCGATTGCTCCTAGCGATCTGGTGACCGGCAATCGTTCGGTACTATCTGACGGTGACCGCATGCTGCCGTTGACGGCCATATGGCGTGGTCGCCTGGAGGCGGAGCTGGACGAGTTGATGGCAGCCGCTCAAACGACAGCTGAGTCGCAATCCGGGATTACTGATGACGACTATGCCTCGACGGCATTCACGAGTAAACCGAAGGGTTTGTCGATGGCGGCCTGTTCAACTGACCAGCATGAGATCATGCGGGCCTTGCTTAGCACCTACCTGGATCGCATCCCTCCCGAACTGGCTGCCGATGAGCACGCCAAGTTCACTGGTACCGGGATCGATTCGCTCTCATTGGCTTGGGCTGGATCGGTCGAAGCGGGTCAACCGCACTACTACCGGGTCCAAGGTTCCGAGTTGTTGGTGGAGTACGACAACACCCAGCGCGACGTAAATCACGTGCACTCGGTGTGGCGGGATCTTCGCGGTGACTTTGGACGTAGCTCATTAACGGGTGACCCGTTGGCCGAGCACTACACCCGCGACCACTGACCGCCACAGTGGCCCCAGAGTTACCGCCGTGTGTGGTTGGGGTGGACGGTTGCCGCGCCGGTTGGGTTGCGGTGGCGTTGCCAGCTGAGAGTGGTCAGCCGCTTCGACCAGCGCCAGTGTTTGTGGCCAAGTCGTTCAGAGAGACCCGGCGGTGGTGCGATGAGATCGGTGCGTTAGCTGTTGGGGTCGACATGCCGATAGGGCTGCCAGCCAATGGACAGCGGGACTCCGATGGCTTGGCCCGCCGCCGGCTCGGCCCTCGCCGCTCCAGCTTCTTCCCGACACCTGCTCATGCTGTGCTTGGAGCTGAGAGTTGGGATGAGGCTTTGGCGTTGAGTCGCCAAGCCAGCGGGAAAGGTATCAGCAAGCAGGCGTTCAACTTGATGCCGAAGGTGCGCCAGATTCGGTCGGTCATCCGACCCGCCGACCAACCGCGTTTCAGTGAGGTACATCCTGAGACCTCCTTCGCAGTCATGGCAGCCCAGGCCGGTGTAGCGCCACTGCAACCGAAGAAGATGTCCGAAGGTAAACGACAGCGCCAAGGCTTACTGGCATCGGAGTTGGGCGAGGTCGTTGCCCAAGCTGCTCTCAACCATGATCGTGCCGCCGGCGCCTCCGACGAGGATGTACTCGACGCGTTGGCCGCTGCCTGGACCGCGCGCCGTATGGTCTCCGGTGAGGCGGAGGTGCTCGGCGTCGGGATCGACCCTGACGGCTTTGCGTTGACCGTCACGGTGTGACGAGCTGCTGTTCTGGGGCCCATACTCGTGTTTATGGCCAACTCCATTAACAACCGGATCGAGTTTCTGGATGATTTCGAACCGGGTCATGAGTATCCGCTTGGTTCCTTCACGTTGACTGAGCACGAGATCATCGACTTCGCCGTTCGCTTCGACCCGCAGCCGTTTCACACTGACCCCGAGGCGGCCGCCGAGTCGGTTTTCGGCCGCATTATCGCGTCAGGCTGGCATACCACCGCTGCCACCATGCGGTTGATGGTCGACAATCTGATTCCACGTGATGCCTCGCTCGGTTCGCCCGGTATGGACGAGATCCGGTGGCTTAAACCGGTCTACCCGGATGTCGAATATCGGGCCGTCTACTGCGTCAATACCGTCACGGATTCCAGGTTGAAGCCGGACCGTGGTGCCGTGAACTCCACAACACGTTTGTTCAATCCCGAAGGCGAAGAGGTCATGCATTTCACCGGAGCAGGCTTCTACCTCAAGCGCCCGACCACTACCCAATAGCCGCGGTGGAAGGCTGATCACTGAACTACGCCAGGCGGGACTTCACCATTTCCGCCACAGTCCGTCCGTCGGCTCGACCGGCCACCTTCTGGTTGACGGCTTTCATGGCCTTGCCCATGTCGGCTTTCTCGGTGATGCCTTCGCTGCTCAACGTCTCGTCGATCAGAGCGGTCAGTTCATCCTCGGACAGCGCCTTGGGTAGGTAGTCCTCGAGAATGGCAAGTTCGGCCCGCTCATCGGCTGCCTTCTCGGCCCGGTCTCCCTGCTCGAATGCTTCAGCCGCTTCGACCCGACGTTTGGCCTGGGCAGCGATCACCTTCTGCACACCGTCGTCATCCAAGCTGGTGGCGGCTGACCCAGCCACCTCGGCCTCTTGGACAGCCGCCACTATGGCTCGCAAGGTTCGGGTTGTCACCTTGTCCTTGGCTTTCATCGCCGTGGTCAGGTCGGCCCGGATCTGTTCCAGCAAGGTGGTGGCTGCGTCGGTCATAGTTGGACTCTAGTGCCGCTGGTCCTAAGCACCGCCTCGATTTCGAGTCCACCGATAGCTCGAGGCTGAGCTTTCGGCTTCGGGGCCGATCGGGTTTCTACGTGCCTGACCGGCCCCGGCGCCGCTTGGTGTCTCGTCTTCGGCTATTCGCCGAGTTCGGTTTTGATGGCGTCGATGGTGTCGGTTTCGGCTTCGGTCACCTTCTCGCCGCCGATGCCGAGGAAGCCGCCCTCCTTGGCCGCATTGGCCACGGCGTCGGCGACGCCCATGACCCACTCCTTATATTGGGCTGCTTCGACTCCGTCGACTTTGGAGGCCAACAAGTCGCGAGCCGCTCCGGCCTGGGTTAGGACGTACTCCTTCATGTCGTCGGCCGACTCGATTCCGGCGGCCTTCATCTTCTCGACCTGAGCCGCCTGCATAGCCTTGGCTTTGTCCAGGGCTGCGCCGGCGTCGTCCATGTTGGGCAGGATCGATTGGATCAGTTCGTTGTCGGGAAAGGTGTTTCGTCCGGCGGCCGCCGCCTTGGCGTTGGCCATCATCTCTTTGACGGTGCCGATGGCTCCGTTGCGTGATGAGAACGCCACAGCCGAGCCGATCAGGCTGGGCAGAGTGGTGAGTGTCAGCTTCTCATCGTCGGTGAGGTTGGTCGGTTCGTCGCCGGGGACGGCGGATTCGGTTGAGGTGGTGTCTTCCATGGTGTTCTCCTTAGTCGTGTCTCCACGTCAGCGGTCGCCCGCTGGTTTGTCGCCTCTGCTTCAGGGCAAGGGAGAGTTCCCGCCGCCGAAGGTCGACCCGTTCGGATTCCCTGAGGGCAGCCGACCGGTCAACACACCCATTCTAGTGAGAGGCGATCTTGGTCAAACGAACGTCGTCAGCTGGTCGATTGGATTCGGTTGCAGGTTCCGGGCGGGTCCGATATTGGGTTTCAACTCGATCCTGACTACACGGCACCCGGTTGGCCCAACGGCATACCCCAGCAGGCTCACCTTGACTTCGATGTTCCCGACCTGGATGCCGGTGAACAGCAGGTGGTTGCACTTGGGGCGATCAAGGCCGAGATACAACCGACACCGGATGAGTGGCGGGTCTTCCTCGATCCGGCAGGCCACCCGTTTTGTTTGTGTAAGGTGTAGCCACCTGTAGGCCTGGGCGATGCTCCTACCGGTGGCTACACCAGGCTTTTCCGGCCGATGTACGGCCGAGCGACCTCGAGGGGCAAGCCACCACTTTCGCCCGGCAGCGTGCCCCCCAACTCAGACGACTGAGGGCCTCGTCCAAGATGCACACACCAGCCTTTCGGCCACATTGGCCCAATCTTGACTAGTTCGGGGCACCTGGTCGAGCTGCTCGACGGTTAGATCTGGCAGTCAGCGGTTCCCTCGATCGGGATCTGAGCGTTGCGGAAGCTGCCGCTGTGTGCCACTTCGCCGAGCCAGAGCTGTAACCCCCACTCGTTGCCCAGCGTGGCTGGGCCGGTGGTGGAGAAGACTCGGGTCACGGTTGGACCGAGGATGTATACGAAGGCCCGTTCAAGGCGCCAAAGGTCGTCGCCGTCGTGGCTCAGGTTGCCTTGCTTGCGCAGGTAAACGTGGGTGATGTTGGGTTGGCAGATCATCATGTCGTCGAAGGCTGCGTCTCCGCGCAGCGGCTTGCGGCCGGCGAACACATCGGCCGCCGATCCAATCGAGTACCCGACTTCGGATCCGGGCTCGTAGTCGTCGAACGCCGGAACACCGAGCGAGAATTCTCGCCCTCCGACGGTGCCAACGACGCCAAGGTACACGTGATTGTCCGTGCCGGCCCATGGCGGGTTGTCAGCTGTTTTTAGGGATACGAAGATCCCGGTTACTTCACTCATCTCTTCCCTCCAGAAGTATTGGCGGCGCCGGTTGGCGCCTGAGATACAGACCCGACGGGCTGCGGTCTCCACTAATACAGAAGCATTGCTTCTAATACAGAAGCATTGCTTCGATCGGCCTCCTGTTGGCCAACGTCATGTCGGCCCGGCCAACAGACTTGGACTCACGGCCGGGCACCAGCTACGACTGGTACTAGGCGACGGGATCGACTCGACATGTGATCAACTAGTCTCGTGTTACATCGAGCAGTAAGGAGTTCCCGCATGACGACAGATACTTACACGGCAGCCGATACCAAGGCATTGCAGCGCATCTACGAGATGAGTTTCGGGCTGGTGTATCCGTTGTATCTCAACAAGGCCGAGAAGAAGGGTCGAAGCAAGCGCGAGGTCGACAAGATCATTCGATGGTTGACCGGGTATTCCCAACGGCAGTTGATGGCCCATGTACGCAACGAAACCGACCTTGAGACGTTCGTCGCCGACGCTCCTTCGCTGAACCCCGACCGGTCCCTCATCACGGGTGTTGTGTGTGGTGTGCGTGTCGAGAACGTCGAGGATTCGGTGATGCGCGAGATGCGCTATCTGGACAAGCTCATCGACGAATTAGCCAAGGGCAAATCGATGGAGAAGATACTCCGTAGCTCGGCCGACAGCTGAGTAGGCATAGGATGGGTCTTCGGCCACCAACGATGAGGATGCTCCGTGCGCAAGTTCTGGCTCATGAATCAACACGGCGATGACGGCCCGACCGCTCTCGTCGCAACAGATGGACGTCTGCAGGTGGTTGACATCCTCCAGTTCGGAGCTTCGATAACCGAGCTCGACGATCAACAGAAGATTTGGGACGACGTAATCGGCCGTGTTGCCCCCACCCTCAAACCGTGTGTGAAGGCTGAAACGGTCAATGAAGTCGGAGTCGAACCCCATGCCGACCTTCGGCGCACAGACCCATCTCAGCAGGGTGGGAATCGTGCCGCTCGGCGCGACGGCGGTCAGGCCAGCGGGGGTGCCGGTCGGTCAGGTGCTACCGGCCCCTCTCGCACCGGTAGCCGCGGCGAGCGCTAGCCAACCTCATTCTCGGTCGGCGAGAATGTGATGGTGTAAGGACTCATCAGCGGTGTCAGTGGGTCCACGGCTCTTTCAGCTTCGCGGCATTCCGGCCAAGCTGTTGGGCAAACACGCGCCGGGCCCTAGGTTTAGGCTGGCGAGATGAAACAACTCACCTTTGTTGAGCCAGGAAGAGCTGAGTGGACTGAAGCCCCGACACCGGTGCTTCAGGGCCCGCTCGATGCACTCATCCGGCCGACGGCGGTGACAACGTGCGCCCTCGACATCGCCCTCATGCTTGGGCTCGTTGGTTCAAAGAAGCCCTTCGCCCTCGGACACGAGTTCATGGGCACTGTGATCGAGACCTCTGAGCAAGTTGCCTCCGTCTCGGCCGGTGATCGGGTAATCGTCGCGTTTGAGATCTCCTGCGGCACCTGCTATCGATGCCACGTTGGTCTAACAGCGAACTGCCAGTCCGTTCCGAAGAACTCGATGTACGGGCTTGGTCCTTGGAGCGGCGCTGATTACGGCGGTGCACTCTCTGATGTGGTCCGGGTCCCGTACGCGGATGCAATGTGTGTCCCGGTGCCTCAGGACACTCCGGCTGCGGCTGCCTCACTCGGCGACAACACGACTGACGGCTGGCGAACCGTCGGCCCTTACATCGATCCGCTGGATCCCCAGCCCGTGCTCGTCGTGGGAAACGGGGCCATCGGCATCGCCGCCGTAGCCATAGCATGCGCGCTCGGTTCGGAGACCACCTATGTCTCTACCGACCCAGCGGACAAAGGAGCCGCTGCCGGGTTCGGGGCCAACATCGTGGACGCGACATCCTTCCCGAAAAAGGCGAAGGGAAAGTTCCCGATCACCGTTTCCTCAGGCGGTGACCCAGCAGCTCTCGGCTGTGCCCTGCGATCGACTGATCACGGCGGTGTCTGTACCGACACAGGAATCTTCTTCGAACGCTCCACACCGATGCCGCTCCTAGCCATGTATGACACCGGCATTACGTTCCGAACCGGAAGAGCCCACATCCGGGCCGACCTTCCCGCAGTACTTGACCTCGTGACCAGCCAGCAGCTTGACGTGGCCCGACTGATCCAAAGCGAATCAGAGTGGGATGACGCACCCGCAGCATTCAGCGGAGTCAACAACAAGCTCCTCATCACTCGCATGTGATCCTCATCACGTTGCCGTAAGGCCGAGTGAGTAGATTGCGTCCTGAAAGCGAGAAACCCGCTCCACCATTGGCGGGAGCGGGTTTCTGTGTTAGGTCCGCTTGGCGGACCGGCGCGGAGAGGGTGGTGTGGTTGTTCAGGACATGTGCAAGGGATGGTTCGCGTCATGTACAAGGATGACGGCCATTGTGGAAGGGCATGTCGAAACGGCGTGCCATCATCACATCTATCGAGGTTGAGGGGATCTCTCAGGCCGAAGCAGCCAGGAGATTCGAGGTTTCTGAATCAACCGTGTCCCGGTTGATGGCCCGTTACCGCACCGACGGCGACACAGCGTTCGAGCCCCGGTCCAGGCGTCCCCACTCGAACCAGGTTGCAGATGTCGTGAACACACTGATTGTGAACCTACGCGATCAGCTCAGCTCACAAGGACTCGACGCTGGGCCCGACACGATCCGATGGCACCTAGAGCACCACCATCAAATCACCGTGTCACGATCCACGATCCGGCGACGCTTGGTGGCTGCGGGTCGGATCACACCGAACCCACGAAAACGCCCGAGATCGTCCTACATTCGCTTCCAAGCCGACCTACCAAACGAAATGTGGCAAACCGACGTCACCCACTACCTACTTGGACCATGGCGCCAAGACCAGACCAACCGAGCCGAAATCCTCACCTGGCTAGACGACCACTCCCGCTACGCCCTCTCCGTGACAGCACACCTCCCCGTGACCGGCACCATCGTGACCAAAACGCTCCAAACCGCAGGAAACC
>CALKZY010000047.1 GCA_938002965.1 uncultured Acidimicrobiales bacterium
AAACAAGAACTGATCCAAGACCAGAAACTTCAGCACCCAGACAGCACCGTACGCAGCGACGTTGGCCGCCAATAGCGGTTCGGGCCTGTCGGTCCAACGAGCGGCCGCTGTGACGGCACCGCTGGAGAGCAGAAGACCGACTAACGCCAGCCACCAGAATGCAGCTACTTCGCCGGCGCCGCCGCTTATGCCGTCCTTGCCCCACGTCCACCGCCGATTCAGCAGGTAACTGATCGGAGTGGTCGCCGTCACCGATACGACGTTGGCTGACACCGGCTGTAGACCTGAAATCAGCAGCAGCCAGAGAATGAGTGAACCAGTAGGCAGAACGACGGCTGAAACCAACGAATAGCGCACCACTTTGCCAACCATCGACCAAAAGCCCGGCGAGAGTCGCGTCACAGCCTCCATCACGATTTCTTCGGCCCCGAGACACACACCAAGGAGATGTTGGATGTGAGGTCAAGGCGGCGTCCGAGGCGAGCGGCCAGACGTCGAGTGCGTTCATCGCCGACAAGCTGGTGGAGGGCCCGCCCAAAAGTGCTGCCGGGTAGATCAGCGATTCGACGCTCCACCGCGTCCAGAGGGTTTCCGAAAGAAATGTCGTCAACCACCAGTCCGCTGCTGGCGATCAATCGCCGGAGTGAACTTGCGGTGTGGACGCGGTGACGCTCGTCGCGCTCGGACCGAGGCCCTGGCCACAGCGACGGGACCGTGGGAATAATCAAGATCAGTCGTTCGCCTGGCTCCAACGACGACACGACGCCATCGAGTACCCGTCGTTGATGAGCCCGCCCACCCGAGAGGTCCAACGCAAACACAGGCGCCACGTCTCCACCCCCGCTCCCGTGAACGCGTTCGACCATGGATTGCACCGCAACACGTGCACGACCATCCAAACGACTGGCCGTTGGAGGAAACGCTGTTGGTAACCCCGCGCCTTCAGTGTTGTTCGTCCTGAGATCTATAAGTAGACCCGAAAGCTCGTTGTCGGACAGCTCGCACGATGTCTGCCCAAATTCGCCGCCCTCAACTACGGGGCCGCCGACAAGCCGATACTTGATAATGCAGTACAGGGCGCGAACACCGTCACGCCAGCCAATCTTCTTTCCCTCCTCGTAGGTGCGTCCGTCGTAGGAGATTCCAACCTCGTAAATGCGAGCACCGCGCCGGGCCAGCTTTAGGGTCATCTCCGGTTCCACCCCGAACCGGTCCTCACGCAGGTCCAGAGACTGCATGAGGTCGGTACGCGCCATCTTGTAGCAGGTCTCCATATCGGTCAGGTTGACATTGGACGCCATGTTCGAAGCGATGGTCAGCAGCTTGTTCCCAACCGAATGCCAGTAGTACAAGACACGGTGGGGCCTGTCAGTGTGGAAACGGGACCCGTAGACCACGTCGGCCCGGTCGGTCAACAACGGTTCGAGCATCAGATCGAACTCATCCGGGTTGTACTCGAGATCTGCATCCTGAATGACGGTGAAGCGGGAGGTCGCCAACGAAATGCCAAGGGCAATTGCCGCACCCTTGCCCAGGTTAAATGAATGCCGAGCCAGTCGAATTCTCGGATCCGAAAACTGGCTGATCACATCCCATGACCTGTCGGTGGACGCATCATCGACAATGACGACCTCAGCCACGCTGTCCTTATCAAGTACCCGATTGACCGCCTCGGCCACCGTGTCCTGCTCGTTAAAGCACGGTATGACCACGGTCAGGCACGGGCTGTCCGCCGCCGGCCTTTTCGGCCTACGGTCAGTGAGATCAAGATTGCCGCTATTCGACATCTGTTCGTTTGTCCTGGTTATCCCATACGACAAGTGAGACCACCCGACCCTCCATGGCAACAGTCGGCAGCCTGTCGGTCTCGGACAGCAGGTCGGGCAAATCCGCCTCGCTCCTACGCAAACCCTGACGCCCGACTGTCAGTACGTAAATACGAGTCGATCCAAGCTGGTGGGGCTGGGAGTTCAGAACCCGTTTGAACTCGGGCAACGTGAACACCATGTCCGACCGACCAACTCGTGGAGATGCTCAGTTGCCACCGAAGGTGGTCTATCGGCTACGTCGCCGGGCCGGCCACTTCGAAGCCGTCTTCGGTGAAGTCGACGACATTGCCCCGGTTGATGCTGACCCAGTCACGGGCGTTGAGATACACATCGAAGCTTCGGGCGATGACCTGCTCGTCGTCTTTGGTCTTCGGTTGCTGCAACTCGTACAGGAACGGGAACTCGACCCAGGCGGTGACCGCGTCCCACAACCGCATAGCGGCAGGACCGGTTGGAGGATGTACGAGAACCGGACCGAACAGACAGTGCTCGACGTCGGTGCCCGAGTTGAAGAACAGCGTGGGCACACCGTATCCTCCGGCGTCAACAACCCGCTGGTGGTCGGCCCGGACATCGTCGTGGGTCGATTGATCGTCCAACGCCTCATCAACAAGAGTCGGATCCAAACCAAGTTCGGCGATCAATTCTTTCGCCACTTCGGGGGTGTGGACTCGAAGCCCTTCTTCGTGAAGCCCGCGGCCGGAACGTTCATACCAGGCGTCGACGGCATCGGTCCCGTCCTCGAGCTGAAGCTCTCGTCGACCCAGCAACGCGGCGACCCGGAGCAGCGACCAACCGTAGCTCCAAGGCCGTTCCCACGGGTGCTTCTTACCCTCAACCCGGTTGACCTCTTCGAGACTGAAGTAACGCCAGTTAATGTGGAGCCCGTTCTGTGATCGTACGTCTCGGATCCACTTTGAAGTTTGGTAGGCATAGGGACACATCACATCGAAGTGGAAATCGACTGTGGTCAGATCAATGTCGGCCGCAGCCACGGTGTTGGTTCGGTCGGACTTGCCATGCATGTCTACACGCTGTCGCAGATACAGCACTGCCGTCAAACCAACCGGCAGACAAGATGGATCTGGCGAAGATGTTGACGGTTCGGGAACGAATCGAGTTACTCGTCGACCCTACGACGCCCTTTTCTGGAGTTGTCTCCGCCGGCGGCCTAGGGCACCAATGATGCAATCGGGGCCGGGACGGTAACCGGAATCGGTGTCATCGAGGTGGCGCAAGCCGTGGCCTCGGCAGCTCGAGAAGCGGAAGCAGCCTTTGGCGGCGGGAGCGTGTTTGCCGAACCGTTCTTCGCCGACGGCCGTCACATCGAGGTCCAGATCTTCGGTGACAATCACGGCAATGTGATCCACCTCGGCGAACGCGACTGCTTCATCCAGCGACGCAATCAGAAACTTGTTGAAGAGTCACCGGCGCACGGACTTGATTCGGCTACCCGAACCGCCCTGCTTGACGGGGCGGTCGCCCTCGGACGACACGTTGGCTACCGCAACGCCGGAACGGTCGAGTTCCTGGTTGGCCGAGACGGCCAGATCAACTTCTTGGAGGTCAATACTCGTCTGCAAGTTGAGCATCCGATCACCGGCCTCGATCTGGAGTACAAAATCACCGCTACAGCTCCTGCCGTCGTCAACCCGCTGCCATTCGCCGTGGGCGATCGGGTTGACGTCGGAGACGTTCTGGTTGAACTCGAGGCATCAGAAGCCTAGCCCCGAAGGGGCGAGATCTCGGCCTCAATCGCTGTCGAAGAACCCGGTGATGAGAAAGAAGCCTCCGGCGCCCGCTACCACCACCACGGCAAGGGCCAACCCGACCGATGACCACGCGGCGGCCAGGAATCCGACCACGGTGGGGAAGATCAAGTCTGCGGCTCGTAACCCACCCGTCAGCGCTCCGAGTCCGGCGCCTTTGCGCCCTGCTGCCCTCGCCGCCATGTCATACATTCGGGGGAGCAACGCAGCCGTGCCCAGGCCACCGACGACAAACCCCACCAGTGTGATCCAGACCGTCGGTCCCAGCGAAGCAGCGGCCAAACCGATGGCGGCCAACGCCGCGCTCGATCGCATATGACGATGAGCGCCGTAGAGCGAGGCCAGCCAGTCGCCTCCCAACCTGCCGACAGTCATCCCTCCGGCGAAGGCCACGTAACCTAGGACAGCGACGCCGGGCTCGGCGGCGAAGTCATCGGCCACTCGGAACGCCGCCCAGCCCATGGGCACACCTTCGGCGGCGATAGCGAACACCCCGGCAAGGACGAACAAGAGCAGAGGTGCCCGCAGCGGACCGACCCGCGATCGAGTGCCATCGTCTGTCTCTGGTACGTCTTCGGGAGCTCCGGTGCCGTCAACGGCCTGAGCTTCGACTGAGGCTTCAGTCTGATGGCCGGGGTCGACCGACGGCAAACTTCGGTGAACGGCCAAAACCACAGCGAGGATCGCAACAGCCGCCACGGTTAGGTGTTGTTCCAATGTCAACGCAGAGGCGGCCAGACGAGAAGACAGGAGGCCTCCCAACAGAGTCCCCAAGCTCCAGAGTCCGTGCAGTCTGCTCATAACCGGCGTAGCCCGCCGAGAACTGAGCCACGAGCCCTGAAGGTTCATGGCGACGTCAACAAACACATCGAGGACGGACAGGGCGATTAGAGCCGCTAGTAGAACGGGCCAGACGGTGGCCCACCCGACAGCGGCCAATGCCAGACAAACGGCGCTACCGGCCAAGAGGATCACCCGTCGGGTGCCAAGTACATCCATAACTCGACCGACCAGGAGACTGCCGATGAGGCTTGCGCCCCCGGCCACAGAAAGCATCAACCCGATGTCTTCGACGTCGAGACCCAGCCGATCCCTAATCTCGGGCAACCGGGGAACAAACGAAGCGAACACCAGCCCATTGACGAAGAACTGAGCGCCGACCGCGCCCAGGGCACGTCGATCCGATGGCTGAGCGTCGAGCGACACGGTCTCTTTCTATCAGCTCGGTTCTTGTGAAGTGGAGACCGTTGAGCCGATGCCCGGATCAGCCTTTCGTCGACCCCAACGTAAGCCCGGCGATGAAGTGCCGCTGCAAGGCCAAGTACACGATCAACGTGGGTAGCGCGATCATCATTGACGCCGCTGCGATCAGGTTGAAGTCAGTGGCGTACTGCCCATTCAAAACCGCGATCGATGACGTAATAGGACGCTCGTTGCCTTGGTTCAACAGCACGGCGCCCCAGAAGAAGTCGTTGTACAACCAAGTGAACTCGAGTGTGGCCAGCGCAGCTAGCGCTGGTCGAGTCAGCGGCAGGATCACCGAGATGAACTGGCGAGGAACCGATGCGCCGTCGATGGCTGCGGCTTCGCTCAGCTCGGTCGGGATGGTCTTCATGTAGTTGGCCAACACGAAGGTGCAGAACCCGATTTGGAAGGCCACATGAATGAGGATCACGGCGATCTTCGTTCCGAGCAAACTACCGGTGTCAGTATCGGACAAAAAGTCGGGCCAGGGGGTGCGCTTCAGCATCTGGAACAGCGGCTGGAAAAGAACTTGCTGGGGCATCAGATTCCCGGCCGTAAACAAGATGAGAAAGCTGATGTTGAACCGCCAGGAGTATCGGGTGCAGGCGTAGGCCACCAGCGATGCCAAGAGCAGAGTGAAGAATAGGGCGGGCAGCACGATGAAAGCAGTGTTGCCGAAGGTCTTGCTCATTTCGCCTACCGCCCATGCATCCCGATAGTTGTCGAAGGTGAGAGCGGTCGGCAGCGAGAAGACACCGTTGACTTGTGTGTCCGCTTCGTAGTAGCGGAACGACGAGTAGACGGCTGTCACCACCGGCAACAGCCAGGCCAACGCCACCGTGATCAAGAAACCTTGGAGCAGAACCCGAGCCGGGGTTAAACGTCGAGCCTTCATGCGGTCTTCCTGTAATGGTTGGCGACGTACCAAATGATGAAACCAATACACAAGACCAGCAGCACCACACCGTAGGCCGAGCCCACACCGACCCGGCCAGCGCCTTCGCCTAGCAGGGCGTTGGTAACCAGCGTACCCAGCACTTCAGTGCCTCTCGGCTCGTTGAGGGCGGCCACGATGTCGTAGGCCCGGAGTGCTTCGATGACGGTGATGACGATGACGATGACGTTGATTGGTTTCAACGACGGGAAGGTAACCCGTCTGAAGGACTGCCATTCGTTGCAGCCGTCAATTGCTGCCGCCTCTTTCAGCGAGTTGTCGACTGCTTTCAGTCCGGCCAGATACATCACCATGATGTAGCCGATGTGGCGCCAAGCCATGGCCACCAACAGGGCGGCGAAGTTCCGGCTCAGTCCGAGCGGGAAGTCAAGGAACGGCAGGCTGAACTCAAACAGTTTCTGGCCGTCGCCGACCCAGTCAATCGGTTCCCCGGGCCAGATGATGTTCAGCAAACCCCGGTCACGGGAGAACATCACACTGCGCCAGATGAAGCCGACCACGGCCAGCGACAACACGACCGGGAAGTAGTAGATGCTCTGGTAAATCCGACTACCGGTCACCTCCTTGTCCAGGAGGTAGGCCAATAGCATGCCGATAGCCGAACAAATTGTCAGCCATATGATCAACACGAAGTTGTTGAACATGGCCGGGAACAGGTTTGTGTCGAAGATCGTGAAGATGATCCGGTAGTTCTCCGTGGCCACGTATTCGATCGCCGAGAACGGATCAAGATTATTCCACTTGGTGAATGACAGCACCACGGTAAGAAGTGCCGGAATCCAAACAAAGAGGATGTGGAGCGCCGCCGGAAAAGCAACCATTGCCACCAGCCAAAGTCTGTCGGAGGTGTTCAGCGACAGCTTTTTCCGGACGGCGCCCCTTTTCTTCGCAGCGGGAAGCCTTGTGGCCATAAGCCCTCAGACGGCCCCGACTACCGTGGGTCGGCCGCCGCTGCGACCGACCCACGTGAAGAAAATTGTGTGGTTCATTCGAAGGTGTAGGTGGACTTCTGCTCTTCGACAGTGGCCAGAATCGAGTCGATCGAACCGGGATCGGCCAGGAAGTCGGCAATGGCTTTGCCCACTACGTTGGCGGCGAAATCCGGGTCGGTGTCACGATCCAGGAACTGAGCGATGAACTTCGATCCACCGACCAACTCGGCGGCCTTGTTCTGCAAGGCGTTGTACGAGCCTGTGTCTGCACCGGATACGGCGGCGACCACGGACGGGTCGACACCGATGTAGGCGTCGGCTGCACCTGGTTGGCCCATGCCTCCGAGAAGAGCCTTGGCTCCCGCCTCGTTGGCCGGGCTGGCCGCCATCATGAATCCGTCGATCGGGGCCTCGATTGCATCCTGGCCATGCTCAGAGTTGATCTCCGGGAACAAGAAGAAGTCGATGTCGTCGATGATGTCCTGCTGGGTCTCGGCCTCAAAGTTCGAGGTGACGAAGTTGCCCAGCAGGTACATGCCAGCCGACTTGTCACCTAGTGCATTGGCCGCGTCCTGCCAGGTTCGACCGTTGGCGTCGGGCTGGTAGTAGGGAAGAATCTCGGTCCACTTGGCGAAGACTTCCTTCACCTCAGGGCTGGTCCAGTCTTCGTTGCCGCCCATGAGTGAGACGTGGTAGTCGTAGCCGTTGACCCGCATGTTGATCATGTCGAACATGCCCATCTGGGGCCACCCGCCATCGTTGGCGCCGCAAAGCGGCACGATGCCGTCGGCTTCCATGTTGTCACAGAGGGTTTTGAAGGCGTCCCAGGTGGTTGGAATCTCGTAGCCGTTTTCCTCGAAGAGGCTCTTGCGGTAGTGCAGTCCCCATGCGTAGAAGTAGAACGGCACGAAGTACTGGCTGCCGTCCAGGCCGGTCGAAGCACTCTTGAAGCCCTCGGACATGCCTGAGAGCTGATCGGACCAAACGTCGGAGATGTCACCGACCACGCCCCTGGATGCGAACGCCCGCATGCGGTAGCCGGCGAACCAGGCCATGATGTCGTCGGGCTGCTGGACGTAGGTGTTGAAGTTCTCCTGGTAGGTGTTGTGGTCCACAGTGTTGATGGCCACGGTGAGGCCTGTGGTTGCCACTGCTGCCGCCAGGGCTTCTTTTGGCTTCTCATCGGAGTAGTTGGATCCGAAGGTCACCTCTCCGAGATCACCTGCCTCTTCGGTGCTTGACCCGGCTTCGGTTTCATCGCTTCCTCCGCAAGCGGCCAATACCGCTCCAGTGCCGAGTGTGGCGGCGGCGCCGACAATGAACGAACGGCGGGACAAACCTGAGCCGTTGTCGTCGGCTGAGTCTTGCGATTCCTCTCCGAGGGCGAACCCTACGTCGGACGGATTTGGTGAACGAGGTACGCGAACACGACGATCTTGCGTCATTGATCTCCCCCTGGTAGATGTTGATGAGGCCTTGCGGCCTCTTGCTCCTGACCGGACCAAACTCCCACCTTTCGATATGGCCGTCAAGTGGTTGGACGCTATCTTCTGGCGGTCCAGCTAGGTAGTAACACCTAACTCGACCGTAGGTCGTTGGCAATACTTACCCTCCTCTAACCTTCTTCAGTCGCATACTGAGTGAGAGCTGTCCTAAAATGAGGTCCTGTAGGCAGAACGTTCTTACGAACCAACGCTTGCGGAGGCTTAAGCGCCGGATGGTTAGTCGGATAGTGTTGCGCCACCTCGCCATATCCTGACCGTCCGGCGCCGCCTCGCGTTTTGGGGCAGTTGTTGGTCGCCGGGTTCCGCCGATATGGACTCCGTTTGTTAAGTGTGTGTTGAGCCCTCAGTGTTGTCTTGACAGGCCTGCTTATGCTCTGCAATGCTTCGACGACGTTGTGGGGACAGGGCAGTGGGCCTTCGGGTGTTCGCAACGACTCTTATGGTGCGGTTGCAAGTCCCTCAACTGAGCGAGCGGGTGTCGTTCACGGCGATTCGGTCTGCGGTGATTCCTGTCGTAGCCGTGCTGTTGGCGTTGTTGGTTGGCGCAGCGATGATCGCTGCGCTGGGCGCAAATCCCCTTGAGGGCTACCGCGCCCTGTTCGTGGGAGCGTTCGGTAGCCGATCGGCCTTGGCCGACTCGGCGGTGCGGGCCATGCCCCTCTTGCTGGTCGCCGTCGGCATTTGTGTGGCGTTCAGAGCCAAAGTGATCAACATCGGTGGCGAAGGCCAAATTATCGCCGGGGCGATCCTTTCAACCGTGGTCGCGCTGTGGGTTGGCGATCTACCGGCGGTTGTATTGATCCCGCTGGTCTTGTTGATGGGAATGATTGGCGGTGGCATCTGGGGTGCCATCCCTGGAGCCATGAAGGCCTATCTGGGGGTCAACGAAATTCTGAGCACGATCATGCTCAACATCGTGGCCGTGCAGATCATGAACTATCTGTTGCGCGACCCGTTGATCGACCCGGAAGAGATCGAACGGGGAACACGAATACCTCAAACCGAACGACTGCCTGAGACCGCCGATCTACCGATCCTGGTTGACGGGACGCGCCTCCATCTCGGTGTAATTGTGGCCGTCATTGCCGCAGTCGTCGGCTGGGCATTTCTATGGCGAACAACGGTCGGGTTTCGAGTTCGAGCTGTCGGCCATAGCCCTCACGCTGCCCGCTACGCCGGTATGTCGGTTCCACGAATGACAATGCTGGCCCTTTCACTTTCCGGAGCGCTATGCGGCCTGGCCGGAGCGGCGCTGGTGTTCGGGAGCCAATCGCATCGGCTGATCACCGACGGTTCGGCTGCAGGTTTCACCGGCTCGGCTGGTTTCAATGGAATTGTGGCCGCCCTGTTCGGTGGGCTTCATCCGTTGTGGGCCATCCCTTCGTCGTTTCTGTTCGGTGGTTTGCTGGTTGGTGCCAACGCTATGCAGCGAGCCATCCAGATTCCCTCTGCCTTGGTTGTGGCCCTAAACGGTCTGGTGGTGGTGTTCGTGATCGCCAGTAACCGAATTCGGGAGAATCTCAAGAAGCGGGTCGTCAATGGCTGAGTTTTTCACCGCATCCGTACTGGTGACAACCTTTGCCGCCGGCGTTCGTCTTGCCATGCCGTTTCTTTTGGCTGCACTGGGTGAGACGCTTGGGCAGCGCAGCGGAGTCCTTAACCTGGGCGTCGACGGTGTAATGCTGATCGGCGCATTCTTCGCCTACTGGACGGTTCTGGAAACCGACTCCCGGCTGGGCGGAATCCTGGTCGGGCTTCTAGTTGGTCTGGCCATGGGTGTGCTGTATGCGGTGGTGACTCTGATCTTTCACGCCGAGCAGGGAATCAGCGGCATCGGCATCTTCCTGTTCGGCCTTGGTATGAGCGAGTTGCTCTTCCAGGAGTTGGTGGGGACGCCACTCCCCATCCCCGCTTTGACGGAGGCACCAATTCCGCTGTTGTCGGAGATCCCGGGTCTCGGGAAGATGTTGTTCAGCCACAGCCTGCTGGTCTACACCGGGGTAGTGCTGGTTGTCGCCTTCACTTGGTTAATAGATAGGTCTACGTTTGGCCTCGATCTGCGGGCGGTCGGGGAGAATCCCGAGGCCGCCGACTCACTAGGGGTGTCGGTTGTTCGTACCAGGGCCATCGCCATCTTGGTTGGCAACGCCCTGGCTGGGATGGCTGGTGCGGCGCTGACAATCGAGTTGGGGACCTTTCAGAACAACCTGACTAACGGCATTGGTTTCATCGCCGTGGCCCTGGTGTATTTCGGCGCCTGGCGGCCGCTCGGTGTCCTCGCCGGGTCGTTTCTCTACGGCTTGGTCACGGCCACCGTCACCCAACTGAAGGTGTTGGACATTGTGAGCGGAGCAGCGGCCAGCCTCACCAGCACCGCACCCGCCGTCCTCACCGTGTTGGCGCTCGCTGTGATCGCCCGCAGGACAGCGTCACAACCGGCGGCGTTGACGGTGCCGTTCGAGCGGCGGCATTGAACCTGCAGCGCAGGCACCTATCGAGCTCTCGACAAACTCTCTACAGGAGGAGAACCACAATGGCACAATTAGAAACGCCGAGTGACTGCGGAACCGGATCAGGCGGGGCCGACGAGAGACGACCGAGTACCTGGCGTGCGCTGGCTGCACTGTTAGTCGGATTGGCGCTGGTAGTGGCGGCCTGCGGTGGAGGTGACGATGACGCCGACAATGACGCAGCGGAAGAGTCTGGAGACGAGGCGGCGACCGACGGCTTACGAGTGGCAATCGTGGCTCCCAGCGCTGAGAACGACCTGGCCTTTACCCAAAGTATTGTCGAAGGTGTTGACGCCTTGAGCGGCGTTTCCGAGGTGGCGATCACCCCGGGTACGTTTGTCGTCGAGGATGCGGCCACCGCCATTCGTGACTACGCCAACGACGGATTTGATTTGGTCGTCGCCCATGGCTCGCAATATGGCGGACCGCTGGAGGAAATCGCCAAGGAGTTCCCCGATACCGCTTTCGCCTGGGGCACCGCGGCCGACACCTTTGGGCTGGAGAACGTCTCGGCCTACACCGCGGCATCCGATCAGGGTGGCTATGTGCTCGGTGCACTGGCGGCCTCGATGTGTTCTAAGATCGGCATTGTCGGTCCCATCGCTGTTGGTGACGCCAAGCTGTACGTCGATGGCTTCACCTTGGGCGCCGAGGACAACGGCGCCGAGGTTGACGTGGTCTACACCGAGTCCTTCTCCGACACCCAGTTGGCTTCGGAGACGGCTACTGCCTTCGTCGAGAACGGCTCCGATTGCCTGACCGGTACGGCCCAGATGACGGTCGGCGCCATCGGCGTGGCCGAGCAGGAGGGTTTGTTGTGGTTCGGAACACAGTCCGACCAGAGCCCTGCCGCCGCTGACGGAGTCGTGGTGGCCAACCAGGTGTACCAGTGGGAAGTTGTCTTGCAGGACCTGGTTGATGACGTCACCGGTGGGGCCACCGGAGGTGAGGTCTACGCCATCGATCTAGAGAACGGCGGGCTGACCATCGAATACGGCAATGTGGACGCTGATGACGACATGACGTCAGCCGTCGATGCCGCCAGCTCCGCCGTGATGGCGGGCGACGTGGAAACAATGGTCGAGGGTTAGTCGATTACGTCCAAGACCTTCAATGACCTCGTGGCTCCAGGTGGATGGGTTCGGGAGAATCCATCCACCCGAAGCCGCCCTGACTCAGGTTTGCTTACATGATCCGTGACTCTGACACCGAACCTGGCACCGAAATGGATGTGCCCATGCTGGAGATGCGGGGAATCACGAAACGGTTCCCCGGTGTCTTGGCCAACGATTCAGTCAGCTTTGATGTCCGGACCGGTGAGGTACACACCCTTCTGGGTGAGAACGGGGCGGGCAAAAGCACGCTGATGAAGATTCTGTTCGGCATGTACGCCGCTGACTCGGGTGATGTCCTGCTCAACGGCCGTGTTACAGATGTCTCGTCGCCGTCGGCAGCAATCGATGCCGGAATCGGAATGATCCACCAGCATTTCATGCTCGTACCCACGCTTACTGTCACCGAGAACGTAGCTCTTGGGCTGTCTCACGGATTGCGCCCCGATCTTGAAACCGTGCGATCCAGGATTTTGGAGCTGTCTGAGCAATACGGACTCGCCGTGGATCCCGATGTTCATGTCTGGCAGCTGGCGGTGGGGGAGCGTCAGCGGGTTGAGATTCTCAAGGCCTTGTATCGCCGCATAAAGCTCCTAGTTCTCGATGAGCCAACGGCGGTGTTGACCCCGCAGGAGGTGGATGACTTCTTCGTCACGCTACGGGCGTTGGCCGATGACGGTCGGGGGCTCATCTTCATCTCCCACAAGCTTCACGAGGTCATGGCGCTATCGGACCGGATTACGGTTCTGCGTGACGGGAAGGTGGTCGGTTCGACCACGCCGGACCAAACCGACCGCCAGCAGCTGGCCGAGATGATGGTGGGCCGCCAGGTAAAGCTGGCGTCAGGCCAGCCGGACGATGGCGCGGACGCCTCCTCCAGCCGGACGCCTGGAGAACCAAGATTGGTTGTCGCCGACCTGGATGTAGCCGGGGACCGAGATGGCGCCGCTCTGGCCGTCCGAGGTGTGAACCTAACGGTTGCTGCCGGCGAGATTCTGGGTGTCGCCGGTGTGTCGGGCAACGGCCAGCGAGAGTTGGCTGAGGCTATCGCCGGGCTTCGCCGCCCGCTAGATGGTTCAATCACCCTCGACGGCGAGGAGTTGGTCGGAAGCGGGCCACGGAAGGTGCGGCAGTCCGGACTTTCGTTTGTGCCCGAAGAGCGAATGCGCGACGGCGCCATCGGTGATTTTTCGGTGTCTGAGAACTTAATGCTTGTGGACCACACCGAGCGGAATCACTCGACCCGCGGCTGGCTAAAACTCGGAGCGCTGACGAAGCGAGCTGAGGAGATGGTCAGCCGATACCAGATCAAGACCCCTGATGTTTCCACTCCCACTAGGTCGCTTTCCGGGGGCAACATCCAGAAGATGATCATGGCCCGAGAGCTGTCGTCGGAGCCGTCAGTGCTGTTGGCGGCTCAACCGACTCGGGGAGTCGACGTCGGGGCAGCAGAGTACATCCACGAGAGATTGATTGCGCAGCGCGACGGTGGCACGGCGGTCATTGTGATTTCAGAGGACCTTGATGAGGTTCTGGCGCTGGCCGACCGAATCATGGTCATGTTCGAAGGACAGGCGGTAGGAAACCTTCATCGATCTGAATGCTCAGTCGAGCAACTTGGCTTGATGATGGCCGGGGGCTAGCCGTCTGAGTCGGACTGCTGCCTCAACAGTCCAGTAATTGAGCGCCGGAGTGGTGAGGCGAGTGCCAGTTGTGTTGAAAGCTCCGAGACCTGGTCTATCGACGCCACTGCCTGAAGGACGTTGTGAAGATCGTCGTTTGATCTGGCCACCACGTACAAAAGAAGATCGCCCCGGCCCGTAACCACATGAGCCTCCATAACCTCGGCGATGCCGGCGAGATCGCTCAGGACCTGATTGAGCTGACCCTGCAGGATCGATACTGTGGTGAAGGCGCTTACCGGGAATCCGGCTCGGCGGGGGTTGACCTCAGGGGTGTACCCGCGAATGATGCCTTCCCGTCGAAGGCGCTCGAGGCGGGCGTGGACGGTGCCCCGGGCCACCGAAACGGCCCTGGCCAGATCAGAAACAGATGGTCGAAGGGCAGCATCCAGCGCGCCCAGAATCTTGTTGTCGGTGGCGTCGAGATGACGAGTTGGGCTTTCAGCCATGATCCTGCTTGCTTTCCGAGCCTCGGCAACAGAGTGAGAGCTCTTGCTACGCTCCGGGACTCAAGTTTGAACGGAGTGTATAGCGTTCAGAATCTAGAGGAACAAAATGACCAAACATGTGGACCAGCAAACGTGAATTGTCAGACAATAAGGCTTGTCTTAATCAATCTGCACCGGAAGGAACGTTATGAGCCCTCATCTGAAGAAGGTCGATCACATCACCTACGCCTGCGAAGAGGGGGCCATAGAGCAGTGGTGCTGGTTCCATACCGAGGTTGAGGGCGGCACGCTGATAAACCGCATCGACGACGTTCGGCCAGACGACCCGGACTCCAGCATGAAGATCTGGTGTATCGACTACGGCGACTTTGGGGTCGCCCTGATAGAAGGCATTGATCGGGCCAAGAAGTCGCAGGTCACCAAGTTCGTCGAGCGCCACGGCGATCATGCTGTTCAGCACGTGGCCTACGACACTCACGATCTGGACAAGTTCACCGATCACCTCAAGGAAATGGGCGGGACCCCGCGTGGCGAGACGCTGGTTCGCCATGACGGCTTCGGAATCTTGAAGCAGATGTTTGCCAGGGGATACGCCGAGGGTGACGCGGCCGAGGCCAGCTTCCCCGAATATGTCCAACGGCCACAACCTGGCCACTCCGACGATGAGGTTGCCATCACCTTTGCTGAGGAGACGGGTAAGGGCTTCTATGACCAGATCGAGGACGCTGTAGAATCTGGCGACGAAGAACCATTCTTCGACTTCAGCCGGATGCCGGCTGAGTGGTCGGTGCCTACGCCCTCGCCGAAAGGGAGCTGAAACTCGCCTGGGTCGCCGGGGGTCGGTGCCATCTGAGCTGCGGTAAGAAGCTACCTTTGGTTCTGTGAGCCAAGGAACACAAGGCGAACGAAGGCGTCGCCAAGGCCTCGAGGCTGGCGACGTTCACATTTGGGACGGTACTGAGCCGGGCGTTGTCATGTTGCACGACGGCTTGGGTTCGGTGGCACAGTGGCGTCAGGTGCCCGAGCTGTTGAATACCCGGACCGGGGCAATGGTCATGGTTTATAACCGGCCGGGCCACGGAACCGCTACCCCGGTGCCGACCGGGCCCTGGCCAACATCTTGGATGCACAGTGAAGCCCAGCGGTTGGTCGCACTTCTCGATGCCGCCCGGATCGAGGAACCGCTTGTTGTCGGCCACTCCGACGGGGGGTCCATTGCACTGATGGCCGCCGCCGGCGGACTCCCGGTGCGTGGCATTGTGGCACTGGCTCCTCACAGCTTCGTTGAGCTGGTTTGCGTGGACGCGATATCGGCTATGAGGTCGAATCGCCAACCGATCCTTGGCGGCCTGGATCCTTTCCACCGCGATGCGGCCGCCCTTTTCGAAGCGTGGTCGTCTGTATGGGTTAGCGCCGAGTTCGCACCATGGGATATTCGGCCTCAGCTGGCCTCAGTCGACGCCCCATGCGTTGTTGTGCAAGGTGACCTCGATAGCTACGCCACTGATCGGCAGCTGTCGGAAACGGTCGCGGCACTCAATGCCGGAGAAGGTGACCCGGTGGCAGAGGCGCAACGTTGGCCCGGAGTAGGCCACCTGATTCACCATGAAGCTCCGGAGAAGGTGGTCGATTTGGTGGAAGTCGTTTATCGGCGGACACTACCGACCTAGCGGATCCGGAAGGGCCAAAAGAGAAACGGCCCCCTGCCCGAAGAGACGTTCGGCGTGGACAGGGGACCGTAGTTACCAACCCCAAATCGAGGCGACCGAATGCAGGCGACGGTCGGCGGATCCGAGGCTGGAGTTGAGGGCCCGAAGCGGCGGGAGGAAAGGTTTGCGTGGACCCTCGTTTATGTATCCGCCATCCTAGACCGACATGCGACCCGGCCGTTGGTGTCTGGTGACAATTGCCTGTGGGTGCCTGTTCTTGCCTTCCGTTGGTGGCGACTGTCGAATCGCCTCGGAGTACAGTTAGCTCATGTCGATTACCGGAGACTACGAGCCAAGCACCTGGCAATGGGTGGCCGACCAGGCCGCCGAGTACGAGGCGTCAGGGGGCACTCGAGCCAACACGTTGCGCGACACGGGCATACCTATCATCGTCATGACGACGGTAGGTCGCAAGAGTGGCAAGGTTCGCAAGGTGCCGCTCATGCGAGTTGAGTACAACGGAGCGTACGCGCTGGTTGCTTCCAAGGGGGGAGCGCCGGAACATCCTGGCTGGTATCACAACCTGATGGCCGACTCGACAGTCATGATTCAAGACGGCCCAGCGCCGTTCGATGCCGAAGCCAGGCTGGTCACCGGAGAAGAACGCGAGGCTTGGTGGGAGCGGGCGGTTGCCGTCTTCCCGCCTTACGCCGAGTACAAAGACAAGGCCGATCGAGAGATTCCGGTCTTCATCACGTCGCCCGCAACCTAAGTCTGAGCCACTGGGTCTGAAGCGATCGTGGCTACGTCGGCTTCGAGGTAGCTCCCGGCCAGTCGGTGGGTCAACAAGGTGTCGGTCGCGGGCCGGTTGATTGGCGGACCATCAGCTCCGGTTTCACCACCACTTCGTGGTTTGATTCAGGATCGTCGATGGCGGCCAGTAGCTGCTGAATCAGAAGTTGGCCGAGCTGTTCGACCGGTTGGCGCAGAGTGGTCAGCGTCGGGGTTATGAATCGGGCCAGGCTAACGTCGTCGAAGCCGACGACGCTCATGTCGCCCGGAACTTCGAGGCCGCGTCCGGCCAGAGCAGCCAGAGCGCCAATCGCTAGCTGATCATTGAATCCGATGATCGCAGTCGGCGGGTGTTCGCTGTCGAGCAGTCGTTCCATGGCTGAGCGGCCACCGTCTTCCTGGAAACTGTCGGCCGTGGTGATCAACGAGTGGTCAACGGTTAGCCCCTGGCGCTCGACGGCATCGGTGAAGTGAACGAGTCGACGGTCGCTGATGGCGTAGCCGCCGGGAAGGGCGATAGCGCCGATGCGTTGATGACCGAGGTCGACGAGGTGCGAGACTGCAGTGTCCAAGCTGTCTTCCGCTCCGACGACCCGGCGATGGGCGCCCTTGGTGACCGGGCGACCCAGAGTTACGAACGGGACGCCGGCCTCGGACAGAAACGACACCCGCTGATCACGCGACTCCACTCGCAGTAGAACGTACCCGTCGGCCCGCTTGTGTCGGACACTTCGCTCCAAGGCGGCGACCGGTTCCTCGTTGGGAGTGGGGGAGAACAGCTGCATTTCGAAGCCGTGGCACGAGACCTCGTCGACCATGGCCGTTAGGAGGTCACCGAGAAAGGGGTCGGAGAATCGTTGGGTGGTGGACGTCAGGGTTACGCCGATTGTCTGCGTTCCGCTACCAGGGTCTTTCAGCCGTCTAGCGGCGAGGTTGGGTGCGTAGCCCAGCGTCTCGGCCGCGTGTTGGGCCCGTAGCCGGGAGTCTTCGGCGACGTCGCTGTGGCCGTTCAGCGCCCTCGATGTTTGGGTTACCGAGAGTCTGGCCATCTGAGCCACGTCTCGTAGCGTCGGCCGACCTTGGGCCTTGTTGGGTTGCTGATCTGCGTTTGTGGCCATCGTTGGCTCGGTCACCACGTGTCTTTCGTCAGGTTGTGGTTCATGAGATCAAAGGCAGTTGACCGGGTGGGATGTGACTGTCGGACCGTGTCCGTCACCGCTGACACTAGTAAATACAGCAGATTCAAGAATTGCGGTGCGGTAGCTGGCTTAACATCGTGACGTTTTGGTGCTCGCTTGCCAAGGGCCATGGGTTCTTGGTATGTTCATCGTGTTCCGAAACGTTTCGGACACTTTAGCTCAAACTAAAGGGGAGTGGATATGTCCAGTTCAGACGAGCCAAGGTCGGTAGCGCGCCGACTTGCGGCTCTTTTTGCCATTTTGGCTGCGTTCGCTGTTGTGGCCGCGGCTTGCGGTAGTGACTCCGATGACGGCGAGGACTCCTCAGCCAACACCGAAGCTGCCGAAACCGAAGAAGCCGAACCAGAACCAGAGCCTGAAGAAGAAGAGGCTATGGAAGAGGAAGAGGCCATGGAGGACGACGAGGCCATGGAAGAGGAGGCCCACAGCGCCGCCTCATTCGTGAGCCTTCAGTTCGCCCCCGTTGAAGAAGCCGAAAAGTTCAGGAGCATCCTGGACGGAGGCGGCTTCGAGGTAACCATCGGTGAAGAAGGTCCGACTATCGACCAGATCAAGGCCGGTGCCGGTTCGATCGACGTCGTCGGCGCGCTTCACGGTACGTTCCCCCCGCTGACATCTGAAGACAACATGACCAACATGGCCGACGTTCTCGATGACCTGCAGGCCGACCGTACGTTTGCCCCGTCATTCGTTGAGTCGGGTCTGCTGGGTAGCGACGACTTCTTGGCCTACGTCCCTTGGGCTCAGGCCACTTACATCATGGCCGCCAACCAGGAGGCCCTGGCCTACCTGCCCGATGGTACCGACGTTGACAACCTGACCTGGGAAGACCTATCCACCTGGTGCCAGGCCATCGCTGATGGCGAAGGCGCCCCCAAGTGCGGCCTTCCCGTCGCCGGTTTGTTCCACCGCTTCCTTGAGGGCTACCTCTGGCCCTCATTCACCGGTGGCATGGTTAGCGAATTCCGCAGCCAGGGCGCTGCCGACATGCTTACCTGGGCCCGTGACGACATGTGGCCGACCGTGGTCCCCGAGTCGATCAACTACGAGTTCATGCAGGAGCCGCTGCAGTCCGGCGAAGTGTGGGTCGCATTTGACCACGTCGCCCGTCTCATCGAGGCCTTTGAGGCCGATCCTGAGAACCTCATCGGTTTCCCGACTCCGTCTGGACCTGTTGGTCGTGGCTTTATGCCCGTCATCGTCGGACTGGGCATCCCTGCCGACGCTCCGGATCCCGAAGCTGGCGCAGCGGTCATCGAGTACCTGACCCGTCCTGAGGTTCAGGCCCAGGTACTCTCCGAACTGGCCTTCTTCCCGGTCATCGAAGGCGTCGATGTCTCCAACCTGCCCGCAGGTGTGCAGATCGAGGCCGAGGCCGTCGACAAGCTGGCCAACTCTCCCGATGCTATTCCGGCACTCCTGCCGGTTGGTCTGGGCGAACGCGGCGGCGAGATCAACCAGATCTTCCGTGACGCCTTCACCCGGGTTGTGCTTGACGGCGAAGACATCCAAACCGTTCTGGATGAGCAGGCCGAGGTCATGCAGGCCCTGCTGGACGAGACCGGCGCACCGTGCTGGTCACCTGATCCGGCCAGCGACGGTCCTTGCCAGGTCAACTAGCCTCACCGGCTGGTCGTCTGGCCAACCAGTCCCAAACAGGCTGGTCGTGTAACTGAATGAATCGGGTCTGGCACCGCACCGGTGCCGGGCCCGAACATTCGTCGTCTATCGAATCCGGCAGACGAGCAGGTTTCATTGCGAGATCGACACACCACAACACATTTCAATGACCAATCACAATCAGGGGGATTCGGGTGGTAGCCCGAATCGGGGTATGACCGGCGGAACGTCGACTGCGGCCGCCTCCGCACCGGTAGCAGCGAACAAGCCTGGCTTGCGTCGCCGCATGGTGCCGTATCTGTTGATCGCCCCGGCACTCATCTATCTGGCGATGTTCTTCGCCTATCCGATGTTCCAAGGACTCATGCTCGCCATCTTCGACGATGACGCAGCACTGGTTCTGGTCGACCAGCCCTCGCTTGACGGCGATGAAGTGGAACGCCTCACCCAGGGCGCCAGGTTGAACATCTTGGGTCGGCAGGGCAACCTGCTGACCGACAGCTCCGACGCCACCGACTTGTTAACCGAACAGTGGTTTCTCTTGTCAGGTGAGGCGGTTGACGGATCCGACGTCAGCGGCTGGGCTCCCGACGCCAGGGTCCGCATTCGCGATGAGGCGGCTGACGGCACTCCGCTCGGAGGCACGATCCGCCCACGGTTGGGTGCGGGAGCCGATGAGGCCACCCCGTTGTTGGCCGAACCCAACGAGACCTCCGACGCCGTGGCTGAGCTCGAACAGCGCACCGCGGTCTCCATCGACGAAGTCGCTATTCTCGAGGTCTGGTTCCTGGTGCAAGCCTCGGAGGACCCTTCCAAAGCAACAGGGTGGGCACCATCACGTTTCGTTGAGGTGTTTGACGGTGACGAGACCGGACGAGTTGATCAAGGCTCGGTGGGAGAGTTCACCACCGGCTTCATTTCGAAGATGTTCAACGACAGCTTCTTCTCCGACGCGTGGCAGACCACTCTCTTGCTGATGGTCCTAATCCTGCCGCTGCAGTTTGTGCTGGCCATGCTGATGGCACTGGTAATCGACGCCAGGCTCAAACTGGGTTCGGGATTCCTCTACCTCTTCACTCTGCCAATGGGAATGTCCGATCTGGCCGTCGGTATTCTCTTCTTCTCGATCTTTACCGGTAACGGGCTATTGAACAGCGTGCTGGAGGCCTTCGGCATCTTGGACGGACCCAAGACGTTCCTGTCGGCTGACACTATTCCGTGGATTATCTTCGCCATCGTGTTGGCCGAGCTGTGGCGGGCCACGTCGATTGTCATGGTCATCATCGTCTCCGGCCTGCAGGCCATACCTCGGGAGACTCTAGAGGCAGCTGAGCTCTTCGGCGCCGGCTACTGGCAACGGGTGCGCCACATCATGTTGCCGCTCCTGCTGCCCAGCATTCAGGTAGCCCTCATTCTCCGAACGATTCTGGCCTTTCAAGTGTTCGCAGTGGTAATCGCTCTCAGCGGCGGTGACGTCGTGACGGTTCTGGCCCACGAGACGTTCCGCCAGTACTTCGAGTTCCGCAACAACAACGTGGCATCGGCTTACGCTCTGTTCATCCTGTTGTTGTCGATGGCCAGTGCCATCTTCTATCTGAGGGCCGTGAGAGCACAGACGGAGGTGGCCAAGTCGTGACTGGAGCAAATCTTCCCCCGCTCGACTCCCCTGAGGTTGTCTCCTTGCACCGCAAGATGAAGCGGCGTAATAACCGGGGTCGAATCTTCACCTACATCTCAGCAATTCTGATTTCGCTGTGGATTCTGATCCCGATCTTCTTTGTGTTCTCGATGGCGTTCACCACCGAAGACACCGTTCGGTCCTACCCGAAGAACTTCCTGCCGTTCGTTCCGTTCTCCACCGAGACAATGTCGTTCTTCCTCCAGTCGGAGGGTGTGCTGCGCGGCCTGTTGAACAGCGTGATTGTCGCAGTCATCACCTTGGTTCTATCGACCGTCATTGCCGTACCTGCCGGCTATGCGATAGCCCGGTACTTGTTTCCCGGCCGCGATCTGTTCCGGTTGGCGGTGCTGGCGGTCCGAGCCTTTCCCATCGTTGTGTTGTCGATTCCGTTGGCTGTGTTGTTTCTTCGAGCCGGCCTGTTCGATTCGGTGTTCAGCCTGGCCCTGATGCACACTGCATTGGCGCTTCCGACCACCATTCTGGTTGTCTCCAGCGTCTTCGCCAGCGTGCCCTATGAGCTTGAAGAGGCAGGCCAGGTCTTCGGCGCCACGCCGCTCCAGTCCTTTCGTTACATCGTGACGCCGCTGGTTCTGCCCGGCATAGCTGCTTCGGGGTTGTTTACCTTTGTCCTGTCATGGAACGAGGTGTTTGCCGCCAGTGTGCTGACGTTGGAGAACCGCACGCTCCCAGCTCTGGTTTTGACGTCATTGGCTAACTCGTCGGACTCATTCCAGTTCGCCGGCGGCTTCTTCTTGATGGTCCCTTCGATCATCTTCATGTTCTTCATCCGTCGATACCTGTTCAATATGTGGGGCCAGGTGTCGAAGTGAGCGGCTTCGCTGCGCCAGCCCTGCATGCGTCGGGAGTGAGAGATGTCTGAGATCCGAATCGAATCGGTCAACAAGAGCTTCGGCGACAAGCTGGCGGTTGACGATGCCAATCTGACGATCCACGAACAAGAGTTTCTCGTTCTTGTTGGTCCCAGCGGCTGTGGTAAAACCACGCTGCTTCGGGCGATCGCCGGGCTGGGGATGGCCGACAGCGGCCGCATCACTATCGGAGGTCGCGATGTCACCTACCTGCCACCCCGTCAACGCAACCTCTCAATGGTGTTCCAGAGCTACGCCATTTTCCCTCACATGACAGTGCGGGACAACATTGGCTTCGGGCTGAAGATGAACGGTGAAGACGTCAAGAATATCTCCCGGCGAGTCAACGACGCCGCCGAGCTGTTGCACATCGAGGAACTGCTGGATCGCCGCCCAGCGGCCATGAGCGGTGGGCAGCGCCAACGAGTGGCTGTCGCCCGAGCCTTGGCCATGCAGGCCGAAGTGCTGCTCATGGACGAGCCGCTGAGTAACCTCGATGCCCTGTTGCGTTTGGAGATGAGGGCCGAACTTAAGAAGCTGCTGGCCGAGGTGAACGCCACAACGGTCTATGTCACTCACGACCAAATCGAGGCGCTCAGTATGGGCGATCGTGTGGCTGTGATGAAAGACGGCGTGATTCAGCAGGTTGCTGATCCAACGACCGTCTACGATCAGCCGGCCAACAAGTTCGTTGGCAGCTTCGTTGGTAATCCGCCGATGAACTTTGTCGACGGAACCCTGGTGCGACCCTCTGACGGGTCCCCCGTCGCCGTAAAGGTTGGCGAAGTCATGCTCTCTCCCGACCCGGCGTTGGATTCAGCTATACGTGGCATTGACGGCGACCGGGTTACGGTCGGTATTCGTGCCGAGAACATGGAAGCGCTGCCTGAGGCTAATGACGGCGCGTTTGCCGTCGATGTGAGCGTTGTAGAGCCGCTGGGCTCCCAGAACCTGTTGACCATGGATGTTGCCGGTCATCGGATGAAGATTTCAACCCACCCCAGCTTTCCGGTTGAAGCCGGTCAGCGTCTGTGGATCCGCTTTCCGGGCGACAAAATCCGGTGGGTGGACCCGAACACGGAGGCCATGATTTATGGGTAGCCGCTATGAGTAGTGTTGAAGAGGTCGATCTTGCGCACCGGATTGCCGTAATGGGGCAGCGTGCGAAGCGGGTTCTAGAGGACAACGACCGGGGGTCATACACGGTTCCCACGGCCAAGCTGTACCCGTTCCAGTGGAACTGGGACTCGGCGTTTGTTGCTCTCGGATGGGCCGAGGTCGACCGGGAGCGAGCGTGGCTTGAAATCGAAACGTTACTGTCGGCTCAGTGGCCTTCAGGCATGGTGCCTCACATCGTGTTCTGGACCAGGGAGGACACATACTTCCCAGGACCCGACACCTGGCGGGCGGAGCACGGCCCCCAGCCCAGCTCGGGTATCTCTCAGCCCCCGGTCCTCGCCTCGGTCCTACGCCAGCTCACACTTGAGCATCCCCATTCAAGCGATGGCGGAGTCGCTGGTGACAAGGCCCGAGTCGCCGCTGTATTCGACGCGTTGAACCGCTGGCATCAATGGTGGCACACAGCCCGGGATCCCAAGGGTCTGGGGGTGATCGCCATCTCCCATCCATGGGAGTCCGGCCGCGACAATCTGCCCGACTGGGACATCCCTGCTGCCGCCATTGATGCGTCGGGAATCGGGCCCTATGAACGGCGGGATACTGAGCTCGTTGACGCTTCGATGCGTCCGCACAAACACGACTACGACCGCTATTTGGCGCTAGTCAAGTTCGGTGCCGATCAGGGTTGGGACGACGCCGCGATCGCGGCCGGCAACGAGTTCTGGGTGGTTGACCCTGGAATTACCGCCATTTTGCTGCGAGCCGAACGTGACCTTTTGAAACTCGGCCTATGGCTTGGTCGTGATGCCGACGAGTTGGCATCGATTTCGCTGCGGATCGAACGGATGGAGGGTGGCTACGATCGCATGTGGAATCCGGAGGCCGGCACCTACACCTCCATTGATCTTCGCTCGGGTGACTACGCTTCGACCGGAACGTCGGCCTCGTTTCTTGCCGCCTACGCCGGTGTGACCGAGCGGACGTCTGCCCTGGTGGACGAACTATCCGCCTGGTCGGAGCACTGTCCGTTCTTGGTGCCGTCGTTTGACCCTCGCGACAGTCGATTCGAACCGAATCGTTACTGGCGTGGACCGGTTTGGGCCATGGTGAACTATATGATTTCGACCGGCTTGGCTGAGGTGGGGGAGGGTGAGTGGGCCGACCGGATCCGCCTCTCAACCCGTGAGATGATGCTGCAGTCGGGGTTCCCCGAGAGCTTCAGCCCTACCACCGGTGAATCGGTTGGCGGACTGCACTTCGCCTGGACCGCTGCCATCTGGCTGTCCTGGTTGAATCGGATGTAGCCTGCTTGGGCCTCGGATGCGTTTGAATCGACGCTAGCTGTCGGTTTGGGCTTGTCCGATGCTGATGGCTGAACAGATGCGTTCCAGCTGTTCTGGTTGAAGGCGGAACCAGGCCCACTTTCCCCGTTGTTCCCGTTGAACGATTCCAGCCGTGACCAGCTGTCGAAGATGGTGGCTGACCGTTGGTTGGCTTTTGCCAACGGCCGCTGGTAGGTCGCAGGCACAGACCTCGCCATCGAGAGCCTGACCGATGATGGATACCAGTCGTAGTCGCACCGGGTCGGCCAGCGCTTTCAAGACTGACGCCATGTCGGCCGCTGAGTCCTCGTCGAAGGCTGCAGCGAAGAGTGGTGAGCAGCAGGCGTCTGTCGCTGCCGGGCTCCGATCCAAAGAGGTCACTTCTACAGTGTGCCAGGATCTCACCTGCTGTGTCGTATTGATGATGATCGAATTGGTGTTGCAGAACTAGACAGATGTCATATTGACATTCATCGAATCGACAGCTATCAATATGAGTGAGAGTTTGCACAATCACCCCTGAACAAAGGATCGCCCAATGCGCCTCCAACTTGCCCTCAACGTTGACGACATCGATAGCGCTGTTGACTTCTACTCCAAAATGTTCGCCACCGAGCCGCTGAAGCGCAAGCCAGGATACGCCAACTTCGCCATCGAACATCCGCCACTCAAGCTGGTCCTTTTTGAAGGTCACGGCGCAAATGGCTCCCTCAACCACCTGGGAGTCGAAGTGGAGACCGCGGAGCAGGTGGTTGCGGCCGAGTCCCGGCTGAGCGAAGCCGGACTGGTCACCACTGGTGTTGACGAAACCGTCTGCTGCTTCGCCGAGAAAGCTGAAACATGGGTTCATGGCCCTGACGGGAACCGGTGGGAGTGGTACGTAAAGCAGGGCGACACCGAACAGGCCGGATACGAGTTGGTAAACAACGTCAGCGACGGGGCCCAACAAGCGGCCTGCTGTGCCCCAGCGCCTACCGCCGAAGCGAGCGATGAAGCCACGGCGAGTTGCTGTTAAGCACCGGCGTTGACGACTAAGAGGCGATGCCAGTCACGCAGAACCGACGTTGATCACGTGGCTGTCATCGAGCGATACCCGGACGTCGACATCGGCCTTGGCCGCCACGTCGGGGCAGAAGCGTCGAGAGGTCGCTTCAAGAACGGTGCGGACGGTCCGAGCCACTTCAGCGGCATCGGATCGTCGGCATTCCACCACTACCGAGTCATGCACCGTCTGGACGGGGAACGTACCTGGGAAGGGTCGAAGCGCTCGGTGAAGTTCGCCGTAAGCGGCGAGCATGATGTCGGCCACACCACCTTGGATGGGGGCGTTGCGCCAGGCGTTGACCATGGCCCGGGCCCGTTCGCGCGCCGCCCTCCCAAGTAGGCGATGGGCAACGTCTTCGCCGACCTGCTCGGTCACGGCTGCCATGTACCGGCGGCGCAGCGACCTATCGTCGAATTGGCGAGCAATTCCGGGGCCGGTTTCCAACTGGTCCGGGTCAAGCTTCAAACCGTGGGTGGCGGCGAACTTTCGACGGACCCTGATAAGTGCCGGACTGGCCGATTCAACCGCCGAGATGGCGGCGGCCAGAAACAGCCGGTCGAGATGAAGGTTGAACTGCTGTCTTCTTCCCGACAGTGTCCTGCTGGAGAACGTAAACGGTGACTCGTCGTGATTGAGGGCCACCGAGGCCGAGTAACGAAGTGTCCAACGGACCTCATCTAGGAGGTCGCGGCCCTGGATCCAATGATCGCCCTTGTAGCCGACCCCACTTTCCGACTGCTCATCGGCCATGATCCCGCCGATCAGTGCGTCGGCTACTTCGTCAGCCGAAGGCCATCGATTCGATGATGCCCGTAGCTCTCGACGAGCTTTGGAGACAAGGGGAAAGCGGTTGGCCAGTCTCATGGTCGACGCCCAATCGATTTCCGATGTCCGGCCGGCGACTGCATCGATGTCGGCGATGCGTCGCTCAGCCCACCGGGCCGTGCCAGGGTAGGTCCGGCGATAGTCGGCCAGCAGGCGTTCTGCCTCGGCTGGTGACGTTTCGGTTCCTTCTGCTGACAGAGACCGAGCCAGCGATGCCGCACCGGTTCCGTAGGCGATGCCGAAGTTCAAGGCCTTGGCCTGCTGTCTAAGACGCTTGAGTCTGTCCGGGTCGCTGGATGCGAGGCGGTCCGGGTCGATGCCAAACATCGACGATGCGGTGGTGAGATGCACGTCGGCTCCGCGCTCGAACGCCTCTCGAAGCGCTGCATCGTCGGCCACCTGGGCCAGGTATCGGAGTTCGGCCTGACTCAGGTCGGCGTAGACGAAAACCCGGTCGGGGTCCTGAGGGCGACAGAACGGCTTCATGGCCGGGGTGAAGTTCTGAGCGTTAGGGTTGCGGCTGGCTAGGCGTCCGGTGTTGGTGCCGACAACTTGGAGATATTGGGGGCGGAACCGGCCGTCGTCGTGGAGGTGCTCGTACATCGAGTCCCCGTAGGTCGTGAGTGTCTTGGCCAGCTGTCGGAACGACAACAAGGCCTGGCAAACATCGCCACCGATTTCTCGGAGCACCGTGGCGGTGACCGAGTCGTGACTGGTCAACGGCCGGGCATGTCCGAAGGTGGCCTTCGTCCAGGCCGCCACTTCGGCTTCGGCCCATCTGTTCAATGCATCCCGTACCTGCAAGTCAGAGGACGGATTCCACGAAGGCTCGATTGAGCTGTCGAACAGCGAGCCCTGGCCGCCTCCGGTGAGCAGGGCCAGCTGGCTTTGAACATCGCTTCGTTTAGCTTCCATTCGGCGAAGCTCGGCCTGCCAACCGTCCCAGTCGAAGGGCAGGCCGGACCGCTCCAACTGATCAAGAAAAGGTCTTGCGTCCTGCTCAATGGCACAGACATCGTTCAGGCCCGCTTCCGCCAGCTCCACTCTGATTTGGTCACCGACCCACAGGGTGTGAACCGCATCGGCGGCGGCGTAAGTGATCTGGGTCTGGGACAGATCGGATGCGGCGTCATAGGAGATCTGAGTCGTGCCTTTTCCTTCGGCTTTGAGGCCGAGATAGTGCTCTGTAGCCCAGGCCAGGCTGTGATACCAGTTGAAGCCACTGCGGCCCTGGTAGATCAAGGCGTCAGCCAACATGGCGTCCCACCAGCGAAGACCGGTGGTTGTGTCCTCGCTGCCCCAGACGGCCCGATCGATCACTCGGGCGTCGAACCCGGCATTCCAGGCGTCGGCCACTGCACCATCGAGAAGTGGGGCTAAGGCTTCGGGTTCGACATCTCGGGCGTCAACGACAAAGGCCTGCTCGTCGCCGTCGGCGTCGCGGGTGGCCAGCGACATCACCCGTAGCTGCCCGGCACTCGGCCCGGAAATAGGAATCTCGGTGTCAATGGCCAGTCGGGTGGCGTTAGAGACGGCTTGTTGCAGGCGCGGCAGTTGTGAGACGTCGGAAATGAGCGTAAACGTAACGTCTCCAGCCGACCCCTTCATCGACTTTAGGTTAGCGCCGTGTGGTGTGGACGCCGGTTGTGGGGCTTCGCTCAGCCGACCTCGGCAATAGCCACGGGCCTATTCTCCGCCACCGATTTGTTGGCGGCCAAACCCATCAGCAGGGGAGCGCGGCCGTCGAGTCCCGTCACGGGCGTCGGTTGTCCGCCGACGACGGCGGCGACAAAGTCGTTCCACTGGTTGACATATGACGGGATGTAACGATCGAGAAAGAAGTTCGGCACAAGGGCCGAGCTTCCACCGGCCGCCGTGAGGGTCCGGCCGTAGTGTTCACGATGATTGTCGGAGAAGGCGGCTCCGGCGGAGCCGAAGGCTTCGACTCGTTGGTCGTAGCCGTAGGCCGACTGTCGGCAGTTATCAATGGTGGTGACCACACCGTTCTCATGAGTCAAGATAACGGTGACTGTGTCGTAGTCGCCAGCGTCGCCGATGGCCTGATCAACCGAGACCCAGCCCCGGGCGTACACCTCGACCACCTCAGAGCCGGCGACATAGCGAGCCATGTCAAAGTCGTGGATGGTCATATCCAAGAAGATGCCGCCGCTGACGTTGATGTACGAGATCGGTGGGGGAGCGGGATCCCGACTGGTGATGCTCACCTGACGGAGGTCGCCCAGCACGCCGTTGGCTACCGCATCGCGTACCGATCGATGACCGGCATCGAACCGGCGGTTGAAGCCGACATGCAGCGGCACACCGGCGGCCTCGACGGCGGCCAGACCACGATCGACTTCAGAAAGGTCGAGCGAGAGGGGCTTTTCGCAAAAGATCGCTTTGCCCGTCTCGGCCGCGGCCACCAGCAGGTCAATGTGGGTGTCGGTGCTGGTGCAGATCGCCACTGCGTCGACCTGGTCGGAGGCAATGAGCTGTTCGGCAGAGTCGAATCGGGTCACGTCGTGGCGATCTGCCACCGCCGCCGCCCCGTCGGCGTAGACGTCGAAGACCCCGGAAACGTCTGCACCCTCAACCTGGTTGGCCACCAGGTCGACATGCATCGATCCGATGCGACCGACACCGAGAACGCCGACCCTGAGCCGGTCGCTTTGGCTAGCTGTATCTGACACGCCGTTTCTACTCCGTGATTTGTTGATGTTGTTTATCTGATGGCCGTCGGACAGTGATCAGGGAAGTCGGACTGAGCTAACCTTTTCCCAGGCATTGGATTCCCAGCTGCGGACCATGGCTGCTTGAACGCTGACGTAGTCGATGGCCTGCTCAAACCCGGGGTTAAACGGCTTTTCCTGTGCTACCGCATTGAGGAAGCCCAGGCACTCAATGACCTTGAGGTCCTCGTAGCCAATGCTGTTGGCGTCGCCGGGCACGAACGCTCCGTGGTACGGGTAGCGGTCACCGGCGTACACCTTGGTGTAGCCGTCATGCAGGTACTCATCACCGGTCAGGTCAGCCGACTCGGTGAGGAAGATGTCCATTTCGTTCATGGTCTCCAGGTTCCACCGGAGTGAACCCTTGGTGCCGTAGATCTCGAACGCCATCTGACTCTGTGGTCCGACGATGGCCCGGCTGGTCTCGAAGGTGCCAACGGCACCGTTTTCGAACCTGACCATGCAACCGGCGTAGTCCTCGTTGGTAACCGGTCCGGTCGGGTCACCCGGTTCTCCACGATCGTAGTGGGTTCCTCCACCCGGCTTGGGTAGTGGGCGCTCCTTGATGAACGTCTCGGCCATACCTACCACCGAAGTGATCGGTCCGTTCAACATCATGGCCAGATCGACCGAGTGGCTGAGAATGTCGGTGGAGACGCCGTAACCGGCGCCCTCGTGCTCGAAACGCCATGACAGTAGACCCATGGGATCGGCGCCGTACATGGAGAAGAAGCGACCTCGGTAGTTGGTGATGTCGCCAAGAACACCTTGGGAGATGAGGTGGGAGGCGTATTGGACGAGTGGTGCCCATCGGTAGTTGTAGCCGACCCCGGTAATCACCCCAGCTGTTCGAGCTGCCTTTTCGATCCGAGCTGTTTGTTCCGGCGTTCCGCCCACCGGCTTTTCACAGAACACGTGCTTGCCAGCTTCGGCGGCGGCCACACACAGCTCCTCGTGCAACATGTTGGGCCCGCACACGATGACGGCGTCAACCTCAGGGTGGTTAATGGCTTCAGCCGGGTCGGTGGTGGATGTAGCGAACCCGAAGTTCGCTTCGGCCTCGTGGCCCTTGGCCTCGATGGTGTCACAGCACACCACTAACCGGGGATTGGCCAGACGATTTCGCAGCGGGTCGTCTCCGACCGGGAACAGGGTCGGGATGCGATGGTACGAACGGCTATGGGCCTGGCCCATCCAACCGAATCCGATTACGGCGATGCCAATAGTCTTTGTCACGCGTCGACTTCTCTCTTGCTTGTTTTCCGTGTTGTTTGGTGTTGTATGTAGTGGCCACAGGACCAACGGCTAGGGAGTCCGACTAGTCGGCAACCACACCGTTGGCCGAGGTCATTGGGCAACGAGGATCGAGATTCATCGTCGACCAGGTGTCACGAACCCAGTGGTGACCTGGATCGTCGCAGAACGCCATTGATCGGTCACCCCCGGGCCCAGCCAAAACGTTCAAGTAGTACATGGGGTAGCCGGGCGCCGCTATGCAGGGGCCGTGGTAGCCACGGGGAACCAAGTAGACGTCGCCGTCGCCGACAAGCACGCTGTCATCGAACAACAGCATCGGATCGGTGGATTCGAGGTCCGGCCGGTCCCCGGTGTAGGTCCGGTGGAAACCGAAGCCATCACGGTCGTAATTGGTGCCCCCGGCTTTTCCGATCCGGAAGTAGTAGATCTCTTCGTTGTTGACATCGCATTCGGGCGAGTCATCGTGTTTGTGTGGGGGATAGCTGGACCAGTTGCCGTCCGGTGTTAGGAGTTCGCAGCACATGAGGCGATCGGCGTGAGGCCACCGCTCCGGGGTGAGGAAGTTGGTTACCTGGCGGGTGGCGGGGCCTCCGCCTCGGGCTTCGGTTTCGACCTCGTCTGCCGGTCCGTACTTAGGTTCAAGTGCGTTCTCGCATCGAGAGAGCGGTAGAGCAAGCTCTAAGCCTGGGCCGTCGTGGGGGCAGGTGATCGAGACTGTGCTGTCTCGCCCGACGTACACGAAGTCGGTGACGCGACTAAAGACTGATGCCCGACCTTGAAGATCGAAGAAGGCCGACATCCCGGCGGCCGGGTTTACCTCGACCTTGGCCTGGCCACCGCTCAAGGGAAGCAATGCCATCTCACAGTCGTCGGTTCCGAAGGCGCGAGTTTCGCCTGGGGCGACGGAGAGGACCCGAAGGCCGGTGTAGGTCCAACCGGCTTCGGCTTGGCTGAGATGCAGGGTGTAGTCGTCGGCAGCCAGGGTCCCGGCGGCGAAGTGTCGTTGATTCATCTGGACGCTCAGATCACGTTGTTGGTAGTGGGGAGATGAGGCGACAATCGGTTCCAGACGGCTGTCTCAGACGCCTGGAACCGAGTCGAAAGCTAGTCCACGCCGCTTATGGCCGCCGCCAATTCTCCTTGGAGCTGCTCGAGCTCGGCGCCACCGGCCATGAGCTTCGTCAGCTCCTGTTGGGTGATTTCGTCCTTACCGAAGTTACCCATGGACTGACCTCGGTTCAGGATGAGGAACCGGTCGCCGACCGGGTAGGCGTGAGCGGGGTTGTGGGTAATGAAGATCACGCCCAAACCTCGCTTGGCCGCCTCGACGATGTACCGCAGCACCACGCCGGACTGCTTTACTCCGAGAGCCGACGTTGGCTCGTCCAAAATCAGCACCTTGGCCCCGAAGTAGACAGCTCGGGCGATGGCAACCGATTGGCGTTCACCGCCGGAAAGCGTTCCCACCGGTTGCTCGGTGTCGCGAATGTCGATGCCCATCTTGGCCATCTCTTCTTTGGCGGTGGCTTTGGCGGTGGCTTTGTCGATCCACTGAATCGGCCACACCCCCTTGGTGGGCTCAGCACCGAGAAAGAAGTTCCTCCACACCGACATCAGCGGAACCATGGCCAGATCCTGATAGACCGCGGCGATGCCTCGGTCCAGGGCATCACGTGGCGAGTTAAACCGAACCGTGTCGCCTTCAAGCTGGAAGTCGCCTTCGTCGTGCTGATGCACTCCGGCCAGGATCTTGATGAATGTCGATTTGCCGGCGCCATTGTCGCCCAGCACGCAGGTGACCTTGCCCGCTTCCACGTGCGTGGTCACGCCTTTGAGGGCGATGATGTTGCCGTAGAACTTGCCGATGTTGGTCAGCTCCAAAAGAGGAGAGCCACTTGACGATGTTGTCGTTTGTGTATCGCTTGTTGCATCGCTCATTGGAACGTCTCCTATCGGGTTGCTTCGGCTCGGGATCGGATGAAGTTGTTGGCGATGACCGCCAATAGGAGAATGCCTCCAAGGAACACAAACCGCCAGTCGGAGTTCCATCGAGCTGATGGAATGCCCTGGGCGGCCATGGCCATAATGATGGCTCCGATAGCGGCGCCAAGGGTTGACCCGTAGCCGCCGGTCAAGGCTGTTCCGCCCACGACGGCGGCGATAATGTATTCGAATTCCTCACCGTCGCCGGTGCTGGCCTGAATAGTGTTGAGGCGGAAGGCTAGAAGCGTTCCCACCAGCCATGCGGCAAAGCTGACCAGCATGAATAGTTGGACTTTGGTTCGGGCCGCTGGGACACCGATCTGTCGGGAGGCCTCTCTGTTGCCGCCGACGGCGAAGACCCAGCTGCCGAACTTGGACCGTCCAAGCACCCAGGTACAGGCTCCGGCGAACAGCAGGAACCAAAGGGTGCGGACGCTGAACTTAGCCGGTGAGATTCCGGCTTCGATCTCGGCCGGAACAGTGAAGAGAAGGCGGGTGCTAACACCGACAAGGAACAGCATTGCCCCGCCGGCTATGAGGAGGCGGCCCAGGCGGTCCGCCGGGGGATCCGGATACCGCCGTTCGGCGAAGAACAGCGTCACGATGGCCCAAACGGCCATTAGCGCCGCCACTGCCAACATGATGGAGAAGACTTCGGTCCTGAACTTGTGAGTGCCTGACTCCGATCGGATAAAGAATGCCATCGCCGCCACTAGCGCAGCGGTGCATACGAGAATACTGGTGCGGACCAGTTGGGAGTCGAAGCCTGCTCGGTGAGAAGCCATCAGGAGAAAGACAGCACCTGCGCTGGCCAAGCTGACGAAAAGAATGGCCCGCAGTCCCTGCTCGGTAATCAAGAACGTGACGTTCTCGCTGTTTTGGGCGTCGAGCGACCGGGCGGCTACAACAGATAACACCAAGGCCGCTAGGCCCGCTCCAAATGGCACCAGCCAGCCGGTAGCAACAACCATGCCACCACGCTCGGTCAGTGATTTGTACCGCCACAGTGCCAGACCGAAGAAGCCGAGCAGCATTCCCAGCCCGATGATTGCCGCTCCGATCGTGTTGGCCGAGGTGCCATCGGAGTTGTGCAGGTAGAGCACACCGGCGATTCCAGCGGCGATTCCGCCCAGCATCACCATAAGGCCGAGGGGATTCATCTTGTCCTTGCGGGCAAAGCGCATCTCATAGAGAGCCAGGACCAAAAGGGAGAGGCCGACTAGGCAGCCCACGGTGTAGAGGAAATCTCGGCTTTCCCAGACGTGGCCGTTGCGTTCCCACTCTGCGGCGAAGATGAGCCGGAAGAATCCGTAGCCCTTATCTCCACCTCGGTCAGCGGCGAAGATTTCAAGATCGTCCATCTTGCCGACCTGGATCTGGTCGACGATGAGCTTGGCGAAACCAAGTTTGGCGCCCTTGAGGATGAAGAACGAGGCCAGGGTCACGATGAAGCTGGGTAGCCCGCTTCGGTTGACCATTGTCCCGTTGAACCAGCCGAGGCCAAGTGCGACCGCCAGCGAAAGAGGCAGCGCGATCCACAGTGAGAGACCGGCGCCGCCCATGTCGCCGGTAATGTCACGGACGAACATGAGGGTCACGATGCCGAGTGCCCCAGTGGCGGCTCCGGCTGAGAGGTCGAATTCGCCGCCGATCATCAGCATGGCGACGGCGACCGCCATGATGCCAAGTGTTGAGGCGACGTCGAGAATTGATGCGGTGCCGCCGGTCAATCCGAACGGAACCGAGACTGCCCAAAAGAAGACCCAGACGGCCATGGCCGCAATAGCAGCGCCGATTTCCGGCCGTACCAGCATGCGGGCGAAGACGCCGCGGAAGGCAATTCGTTCGTCGGGGGCGTCAGCCTTAGCTGAGGTCGCCTGTCCGGCCTCATCTTCTTGAGATGAGATTTCTTGTTCGGGATCCTCGCTGATTTGGGTTCCCGCTGAGTCGGTTTCTGCCACCGGTTTGTAACTCCCCCTGTGTTGAGGACTTAGCGATGCAGCACACTGCATCTGAATTTGTTTGAAAGTAGGACCACCCACCGGGCCCTACAGAGTTCGACCCGGCCCTACGGCCGGGAACAGATGGGGGCACTGACTCGTCGAGCCAATGCCCCCGTCGTGTTAAAGGGTGCTCCCGTCAAACGGGAGCGTCAACGTTAGGGCTGACGTTTGCTTTAGCGGGTGCCTTCAGCTGACAGTGCCTTGACATCGGCAGCATTGTCCGGTGTCACGAAGCCAGGACCGGTGAGAACCGGCAGGCCGCCACCAGCCTGGTTGGCGTTGGTGGCCTCAAGGAACATGAGCACGACCGGCAGGTAACCCTGCAGGTACTGCTGCTGGTCAACGGTGAAGGCGATATCGCCAGCCTCGATGGCATCCAGTAGCTCAGGAGTCATGTCGAAACCACCAATGGTGAGGTCACGCCCGAGGTCCTGGGCGGCCTGGAGTCCGCTCATGGCGATAACCGGACCAACGCCGAGGAAGGCGTCGATGTCGGGATCGGCTTCGAGGATGGCCTTGATGCCGTTGATCTGCTCGGTTTGGTCAGCGTCGAGTCCAACGAACTCGTCGACAACGTCGCCACCGAAGGTCTCAGCTAGACCGCCGCAGCGCTCCTCAAGACCGACGTTGGACTGCTCCTGTCGACCGCACAGCACCTTGGTGGCGCCCAGGTCGTTGAAGCGGTTACCGGCACCCTGGCCAGCAACGTCCTCACTCTGGCCGATGTGGGTGGTGGCACCGATGGTCTGGTAGTCGTTCAAACCCGAGTTAAGGGTGTAAACGGGGATACCAGCGGCAACAGCGTCCTGCAGCGGGCTAATGAGCTGATCGGGGCTGGGCAGCGAGGCGGCAATGCCAGCTGAACCTTCACCGATTGCGGTTTCGATGTCGATGACCATCTGGCCGGGGTCGTTGTTGCCCGGCATCCAGACGCAGTTCACGCCGTGGGCGGCGCATGCGGCGTCGAAGCCGTTCTTCACGACCGACCAGAACGGTCCGTCATCGGAGTGGGTGATCATGTGGAAGGTCAGATCGCCACCTTGGCTAAGAGCGACTTCGTCATCGCCCTCTTCCTCCATGGCTTCTTCTTCTTCTTCTTCTTCTTCTGAGTCTTCCTCCATGGCTTCTTCTTCGTCAGCCTCTGCGGCTTCCTCCGAGGTGTCCTCGGCGGTGTCGTCAGCTGCTGTGTCGTCGTCCGAGCTGCCGCAGGCGGCAGCCACGAGCGCCAACGCAAGCAGCAAGGCCAGTAGGCTCTTTAGGTTCTTCATGAGGTAATTTCTCCCCTTCTAACTGAACTTGGTGTTGGTTGTATTCATTGTTCGGGCCGCCTGGCCCACACTCGGGTTGAGTAGGGGGCCACGCTGATCCGACTATTTGGCAGACAGGTCTACCACTCTTTCCGGACGACTCACCGTCTGCAGCTGGATCTGCCAGTAGCTCTGACAGCTCCCTCTTGCGATTGGTCGGGCCAAAATGCCTGACCTCCGACGGTGAGTCGGCTGGAGAGATCTTCGTTGGTCAGTCCTGTGCCGCCAAGGCCATAAGGTACCCCAGCCATGGTCGATCAGGACGTTTTTGACATACGGTGAAATATTAGCCGTCACAATTCTCACCTCTTGGATGCGCCACGGTGGAAGTCCGTGTGACAAGTTGAGGTTCGATGATTTCCAATTCACGGGTCGCCCGTCCGTTCAAGCGTTGAATGAGCAGCTCGACCGCTCGGCTGCCCAATTCGGAACGGTGTCCATCGATTGTTGTGAGAAAGTCGCCGACCGGCGCAGCAGTGGTCGAGTTGTCATAGCCGATCACTGACACGTGACCGGGTACCGAAATGCCGTGGCGGGCCAATTCGGCCACCGCTCCCCAAGCAACCAGGTCGGAGCAGGCGACGATGGCCGACGGCAGATCTTCCAGGAGCTCGACCGCTCCTTTGGCTCCGGTTTCGGAGGTGAACCCGCCGCCTACCACTTGTTCGGCTGATAGTCCGGCGTCGTGCATTGCCGTGGTGAAGCCGGCTAGGCGATCCTGGCCGCCGGCGATCGAGCCACCATGGATGTGTGCGATCTCGGTGTGGCCAAGTTCGATCAGGTGCTCGGTGGCCATGCGGGCGCCGAGCTGGTCGTCAACGGCCACTCGGTCCAACGCATCGGCCCTTGGAAGACAGGCGACGGCTACGACGGGCATGAAGGCGTCGATCGGTTCTACGTGGTCTGCTTCGATTCCGGCGCCGACGAGAATGACGCCGTCGACGCGGAGGTCGCGGAAGGTCTCAAGCGCTTCCATTTCGCGTTGCCGGTCGTAGTAGCCGGTTCCCAGGAGGACCCGGAGACCGTTGGCTTCGGCGACGGCCGAGACGGCATCGGAGAGGTCGGCGAAGAACGGGTTGTGAAGGTCGCCGACGATGACGCCGATGATCCCCGACCGGTTGGCGGCCAGGGTACTTGCCGGCAGGTTGCGTCGGTAGCCGAGTTGCTCAGCCGCTTTGGTCACACGCTGCCGGGTTTTCTCCGAGACACCGGGAAGGCCGCGCAGACTCATGGAAACAGCGGCTTCCGACACGCCGGTAGCCGCTGCGACATCACGAAGCGTCGCTTCCCGTTCTGAACCCGTTGCAGACATACCCCTTGCAGACACGATGCATAGCATGGTAGAACTTAAGCGCTTAAGTAGCAAGTAGTTGCGTCCGGGAGAGCCGTTGAAGGGCAACAGTTCGTTTCGCGTCGCTGTAGTTGGAGGCTGGCCGGAAGACGGCGTCAGCCAACGTGGCCCCCAAGCCAAGAGTCGGGGCATCGAGCGAAGGAGTTGGAGGCCTAATGACAGCCACTAGTGTTGCCGCGATGAGCGAACGAGTACCCGAATTGGTGACCATCGGACGGGTCAGTGTCGACCTGTACCCACATCAGACCGGTCCAATGAGGGAGGTCACCTCACTCCAGAAGTCCATTGGCGGCACCGCAACCAACGTTGCTGTCGCGGCGGCGAGACTTGGTCATCACACCGCGTTGGTGACCAAGGTGGGAGACGATCAGTTCGGCGACGACATCCGCCACGCGTTGACCGAGCGGTTCGGAGTTGACAGTCGGTTTGTTGCCACCCATCCAACTCTGCCCACACCGCTGGCCTTCGCCGAACTTGATCCGGTAGAGGAACCGTCGATCATCTTCTATCGATATCCCAACGCACCCGACTTCGAGCTGGCGGACGAGGACCTGTCCACGGTACCGGTGGTAGAAACGCCGATCTTATGGATTCCAGCCTCCCGCTTCGCAGTCGAGCCAAGTCGCAGCGCCGTCACCAACGCTCTGCACCGACGAGCGGCCCGACCCGACGGCGAGCCTGGCGAACGCCCGACTGGTTTCCACACCGTCTTCGATTTGGACTGGCGCCCACACTTTTGGGACTCCGAAGCCGCAGCGTCACCCATTATCGAACCACTGATCAAACACTTCTCAATTGTCATCGGCAACCGGACCGAGTGCCGCGTCGCCGTCGGGACCGACGACCCGAATGACGCTGCCGACGAGCTTTTGGCACGAGACGTTCAGACCGCAGTGGTGAAGCTTGGTGGCGACGGAGTGCTGGTGGCCGACGCCGACGGCTCCCGCCAACAGATAGCTCCGTTTCCCGTCGACGTTGTCTGCGGGCTGGGCGCCGGTGACGCCTTTGGTGGCGCCTTCTGCCACGGCCTGCTGTCCGGCTGGCCGGTGGCCAAGTGTGTCGAGTACGGCAACGCGGCGGGTGCCATCGTTGCCGGACGCCTGCTGTGCGCCGACGACATGCCCTACGTCCACGAGGTCGACGCCTTCTTGGCTGAGCGAGCCTCATAGCCGCATGACTGCAAGCAATGATGACCGTGAACAAAGAACTTGGTACGCCCAAAGGAGAACAACCGGATGAGCACTTCTGATAGCGCCTTTGCCTGGGGACCGTCGCCCGTTGTGCGCCCCGGAGAGTCGCCTGGCGGCCAACTGGCGCAGGGGCAGCGGATCAACGTCACACCCGAAGCAGTCGGATGGCAGTACCTGTCGTTCGCCATTGTCGAACTGGCAGCCGGCGAATCTTACAGCCAGAAACTGGATGATCAGGAGACGGCAATCGTGCCGCTCGAAGGCGCAGGGGTTATCGACCTTGACGGTACAGTAACACCCGTTGCTCGTGAGTCGGTCTTCAAGAGCCTGGCTCCAGTGGGATACGCCCCGCCGGGGGTCACCTCCACGGTCACCGCGACCGATCAAAGGTTTCTCTTCGCCATCGGGTCGGCTCCGGCTGAAGGACGATATCCGGCTCGCATAATCGAGCCGTCAACCATTCGCTCAGAAGTACGCGGTGGCGGAGCGGCTCTGCGCTATGTCAACCACACGCTTGCGCCACCCATTGAAGCCGAACGACTGATCCTCTATGAGGTCTACGTGCCCAGGGGAACCTGGTCAGGCTGGGCTCCGCACCGTCATGACGGTATAGAAGGATCGCCCTACCTCGAAGAGACCTACTATTTCCGGGTTGATCGCCCCGAGGGCTTCTGGATGCACCGCAACTGGGATGATGCCCGGACTGAGGAAAGCGTGCGAGGTCAATGGGAACAGATGGCCAGTGGCGGTGACGGTGACTGTGCCCTGGTGCCTGGTGGATTCCATTCGTCGGTGGCTTGCCCCGGCGCAAACATGTACTTCCTGAACTTCCTCGCCGGCGAGCCTGTTGCCGACGAACGGTCCACCCCGCCGTGCTTCCATTCGGAGTTCACGTGGATCGAATCCGACTGGGACGCCGGGGCGTGGACCCTACCGTTGTTCGACTAATGGAACGGCTTGGGAGAGACAAGACATGATGGAGCACGGAACCCGACGACGATTACATCGCTTATCGACAGCCGACGGGCACTTTTGCGTTGCTGCGGTCGACCATCGCGATTCCATGTTGGCCGAGTTTCCCGAGTCGGCCACGCCAGCTGACCTCACGGCTTTCAAAGCTGCTGTCATCACTGCGCTGCAAAGTCATGCATCGGCGGTGATGATCGAACCGGAGTACTCGTTTCCGCACCTAACTGATGACCGAACAGTGCCGCCGAGCATGGGAGTGATCTGTGCTTTGGAGGCTCAGGGGTACCGAATTGACGTCACCCGTGGCGACCCGTCCATCGCCAATCGGCTGATGGACGGTTGGTCGGCCCGCTTATTACTTGAGAGCGGAGCCGATGCAGCCAAGCTCCTTATTCTTTATCGGCCTGACGACGACGAGGTGACCGCAGCGCAAGACAACTTGGTGCGATCGGTGGTCGAATCTTGCGCCAAGCTACAACTGCCCGTATTGGTCGAGCCCGTTCCCTACGATTTGGCTGATGACGCCGATCGAGCCGATGTTGTGGTTCGAAGTGTGGAACGACTGGCCTCCTTCGGCCCGATGATCCTCAAGGTCCCCTATCCAGGGGCCGGTGCCTGTCAGCTGGTCGACGAAGCGGCCGGGGACCTGCCCTGGGCGCTGCTGAGCTGGGGCGTAACCTTTGAGACCTTCCGCCAGCAACTGACCGAAGCATGCGAGGCCGGCGCGTCCGGGTTCATGGTCGGCCGGGCGTTGTGGCGGGAGGCCGTTGAGCCCGAGACAAGGGACGAAGTATTGGCAGGCACGGTGGTGGAGCGGTTTGAGGAGTTGTCGACCATCGCCGCCAAAGGAACACCGTGGTTCGAACGTTTGGGGTCGCCAGCCGATGACTGGCCGTGGGCGAAGAAGTAGCACCGTCAGATCGACAGTAAAAACCGACAGCGAGAATCGACAGTGAGATTCAGCACGGAAATTAGCCCGGAAATCAGCACGGACACAGGAACAGATAAGGGAGACGACTGATGGAGACCATCCGACTAACCACGGCCCAGGCGATTGTGAAATGGCTGACCGCCCAGCGGACAACGTTGGCCGACGGCACTGAAGCACCGATGTTTCCCGGGGTGTACGCCATCTTCGGTCACGGCAACGTGACCTGCCTAGGCCACGCACTTGAAGAAGCCTCCGACGAGCTTCCGACATGGCGAGGCCAGAACGAGCAAGGCATGGCGCTGGCCGCCGTGGCCTACAACAAAGCAGTCAAGGCCCGCCAGGTCATGGTGGCCACCTCATCCATTGGGCCCGGAGCCACCAATATGGTGACCGCCGCTGGTGTCGCTTCGTCCAACCGTCTGCCGTTGCTTCTCATTTCCGGCGATGCCTTCAACACCCGAATCCCCGACCCGGTCCTGCAACAGGTCGAGAACTTTGGCCAGCCCAGCGTGACGGTTAACGATGCCTTCAAGCCGGTGTGCAAGTTCTGGGACCGCATCACCCACCCGGCACAGATAGTCCAGTCGTTGCCGGCCGCACTGACCACCATGCTTGACCCGGCTACCCGCGGTCCGGCTTTCATCGGTCTGCCGCAAGACGTTCAAGCCATGGCCTACGACTTCCCGGCCCGCATCTTCGAGCCCGTCGTGCATGAGATCCCCCGACCTCGGGCCGACTCGTCAGAATTGGTGGCCGCGGCCGAGGCGATCAAGGCGGCTCGCAAGCCGCTGATCATCGCCGGAGGTGGTGTGCACTACTCCGTGGCCGAGGCCACGTTGAAAAAGTTCGCCGTCCAACACGGGATTCCCGTAGTGGAGACTGTTGCCGGCAAATCGAGTTTGCTGGGCGACGACGAGAGCTACGTCGGGCCCATTGGAGTCACCGGATGTGAGGCGGCCAACAACCTGGCAACGGAGGCCGACGTCATCTTGGCCGTCGGTTGTCGCCTTCAAGACTTCACCACCGGTTCATGGACCTTGTTCAAGAACGAGGACACGACAATCGTCGGTGTCAACACCACTCGTTTCGACGCCATCAAGCATCGGTCGCTGCCGGTGGTAGGCGATGCCCGGGAGACGCTCAGAGAACTCGGAGATCTACTCGGAGATTGGGCCACGGCGCAGCAGTGGCGACAACGGGCCAGCGAGGAGAAAGCCGGGTTCCGCGGCTATCTGGACTTGATCGGCCTACCGCAGGGCGATGGGCCAACCGATGACGAGGGCAACCCGGTGATGACCTACGCCCAAGTGGTGCGGACCGTCAACGACCAGGCTGAAGCCGGTGACGTCTGCCTGGCAGCCGCCGGCGGGTTCCCGGGTGAGGTCAACAACGGCTGGTGGAACAAAGGCGTTGGCACCTTCGACTGCGAGTACGGCTACTCGTGCATGGGGTACGAAATCTCAGGTGGTTGGGGCGCAGCAATGGCTTACCAGTCCGGTGGGGGAGCGGAACGACCCGGCGAGTTGTATGTCTTTGTCGGTGACGGCTCGTACCTGATGATGAACTCTGACCTGTACAGCTCGGTCCTCAGCGGCCACAAAATGACGGTCATCGTGTGCGACAACGGTGGTTTCGCCGTGATCAACCGGCTGCAGACCAACATGGGCGGCAAGCCGTTCAACAATCTACTGGCCGACTGCCGGTTGGCAGGCGACGTTACCGAGGTCGACTTTGCCGGCCATGCTCGCTCCATGGGATGCGACGGCGAAACGGTGAGTTCATTGGACGATCTGTCAGCAGCTCTCGGCCGAGCCAGAGCGGCAGACCGGACATATGTGATCGCCATGAAGGTTGACGCCTACTCGTGGACTGAAGGTGGAACATTCTGGCAGGTTGGTGTTCCTGAGGTGTCGAACTTGGCGCCGGTGCTCGACGCCCGGGCCGAACAGGACAAGGGCTATACCGATCAGCGAGTCGGCTGGTAGCGAAGGCTAAAGTCAAAAACGTGCCAAAGTCATATGCCGCAGGAATAGATTCTTCCACCCAGTCCACCAAGGTCGAACTCCGAGATCTCGACACCGGTAAGGTCGTCGCCACCGGGCGAGCTTCGCATCCGCCGACAACTCCGCCTCGAAGCGAGCAGGACCCCGAGTCGTGGTGGCAAGCGTTGGTCGAGTCCTTCTCCCAGATCGACAAGCGCTATCTCAAGGCCGTCAAAACTGTCGCTATCGCCGGCCAGCAACACGGCTTGGTGATGGTGGGCGACGATGATGCTCCGCTGCGCCCGGCCAAACTGTGGAATGACACCGAGTCTGCCCCGCAGGCTAAAGCGTTGGTTAGCGAAATGTCACCTCGAGGCTGGACTGAGGCGTGCGGGTCGGTGCCGGGTGCGTCGTTCACCGTCACCAAGCTGGCGTGGGTTGCCGAAAACGAACCAGAGCTGCTTGAGCGTGTTGCCAAGTTGATGCTGCCGCACGATTACCTCACCTGGCGGCTAACTGGTCAACATGTGACCGACCGGGGTGACGCATCAGGTACGGGTTGGTGGTCTCCCCGAGATGGCGTGTACCAGCGCCAGCTGCTCGACCGCTTCCGGCCTGGACTGTCGAACGCGTTGCCTACCGTGTGTGGCCCCGACGTAGACGTTGGCGAAGTTATAGCCACTGAACTTGGACTTCCGGCCAATGTTGTCGTGGCACCGGGAACCGGCGACAACATGGCCGGTGCACTAGGACTTGGACTGCAGGCTGGAGACCTGGCTGTTTCCATCGGAACGTCCGGCACGGCCTATGCCGTCTCGTCGACACCCACCGCCGACACCACCGGCCTGGTGGCAGGTTTCGCCGACGCCACCGGGAACTACCTTCCTCTGGTCTGCACCTTGAATGCCACCAAGGTGACCGAAGCGTTCCGCGGGCTGCTCAATGTGGACCACGAGACACTCGATGAGCTGGCGCTGTCGGCTCCTCTCGGGTCCGGTGGGGTCACACTGCTTCCGTACTTGGACGGTGAGCGAACCCCAAATCGTCCTGACGCCACTGGCCATCTCGCCGGGATTCGATCTGATATCGGTCGACCTGAATTGGCCCGTGCCGCTTTTGAAGGTGTGGCCTGTGGCTTGCTTGACGGCGTTGAGGCTTTGGTTAATGCCGGGGTCGAGTTGGACAAACGTTCGTTCTTGATTGGTGGCGGTGCCAAATCGGCTGCCTACCGCCAGATCATCGCCGACCTGTCAGGCCGGAATTTTGTCGTCCCCGACGACGACGAAACTGTGGCTACCGGTGCCTGTGTTCAGGCAGCTTCGGTCAGCGGCAAAGAGCCGTTCGCCGAGGTGGCCCAGCGGTGGGGTCTTGGTGCCGGTGTCACCGTCGAACCCACTGGAAGCGAGAATTCTGAACTGGCCGACGAGGTGCGTGCCCGGTACCGACGTCTGCGAGACAGCGTTCCCGACGTTCCTCGGCCGTCAATTGAACCAGAGTCGCCAGAGGACTAGTGGCCCGAGGAAGCTGGCCACCGATCGACGGTGGCTAGCATGGCGTCATGTCTGTACCTCAAGGTTGGTATCCCGATCCCGCCGGCGGTGCCGGTCTGGAGCGTTACTGGGACGGTGGCGGCTGGTCCGAGGAGACTCGCCCGGATGGATCTACGCCGTTGCCTCCACCCCCGGTCCCACCTGCGCCGTCCACTGCACCGGCGACCCCACCTCCGCCACAACCGGCAGCGCCCGGACCGGCTGAGCCAGTATCAGCGTCGTCGGCCCCAAACGGGGGATCGGCCATTGGCGGCATTCGAACCGAACTTCTGACCGACGAGCGCTACGCCGAGGTCGGAGCCAACCAGCGGGTTATCAGGCAAAACAGTCGGCTGCTAAAGATCGTGCTTGGCGAAGACGTACTCGCTCGTCAAGGTTCGATGGTGGCGTTCCAGGGGGCCATCAACTTCGAATACGAGGGATCCGGCGCTGGGAAGTTCTTGAAGAAGGCGGTGACAGGCGAGGGCATGCCGTTAATGCGATGCTCGGGCCAAGGCGAGTTGTTCGTAGCCGATAGCGCCAAGCAGATTCATATCATCCACCTCGACGGTGCCGGTCTGACTGTGAACGGCAACAACGTCCTTGCCTTTGAACCGAGCCTGAACTGGGACATCGAACGCATCAAGGGTGCCGGCATGGCCGCCGGCGGGTTGTTCAATACTCGACTCGAAGGTCATGGCTGGCTGGCTATCACAACCGACGGCGACCCTGTTGTCCTACGAACCGATGCTCCGACGTTCGCTGACACCGATGCTGCGGTTGCGTGGAGCTCGTCGCTGGCTACGTCACTCAACCGGACGGTTAAAGCCGGAGCGCTAATTGGTCGGGGCTCGGGCGAAGCGCTGCAGCTGGCGTTTCAAGGCCAGGGCATTGTTATTGTCCAGCCGTCCGAAGGCGCAGTGGTGCCACCGCACTCCCACTGACGGCTAGCTCTACCTAGGGGCGATAGCCCCAGGTGGCTCCACCAGGGCGCAGCGAGCGCCGGGCCAAGCGAACCCAATCACACAGAAGCGGCCGGGTGTCGCGAGGGTCGATAATTTGTTCAATCTCGTAGAACTCGGCTGATCGCAGTGGCGAGCGGACGCGGTTGAGGCGTTCGGCGATCTCCTCCCGGAGAGCCTCGGGGTCCTTTGATGCGGCCAGCTCGGCCTTGTAGGCCACTTCCAAGCCCCCCTCAAGTGGCAACGAGCCCCAATCTGCTGACGGCCAAGCCATGCGCATCGAGGCCGCCCCTGGGGCACGATTGGATGCCCCCGCCACGCCGAAAGCCTTGCGGATTAGAACGGTGCAGTACGGGACGGTGAGTTGGCGCAGCGCTACTAGCGCAGCCGAACCGTAGCGGATTGTCCCTTCTTCTTCGGCCGTTTTGCCGATGACAAATCCAGGGCAGTCTTCAAAGTGAACAACCGGGAGTTTGAACAGCGAAGCCAGATCGGTCAGTCGAATGAGTTTACGGCAGGCGTCGGCAGTCCAGCCCCCGCCGTAGATGGTCGGGTCTTCGCCGTAGACGGCCACCGGTACCCCGTCGAGACGGGCCAGGCCGGTTATCAGCGATGTACCCCAGCTCCGACCGATTTCAAAGAAACTGTCCTGGTCGACGACGGCCGAAAGTATGGCCCGCATGTCGTAGGACTGGCGAGCCTCCCTGGGCACCGCATCAATCAACCAATCCTCTCGCCGATCAGGCTTGTCACCCCAGTCTTCGATCGGCGGTAGCTCGTCGACGTTCCCAGGCAGATAGGACAGAAACTGGAGTGCGCGGGCGAAGGCCTCACCTTCGGTTTCAACCACGTCGTCAATAGAGCCGTTGGTGGTGTGAATCCTGGCATGGCCCAACTCTTCTTTTGATACCGACCCGAGTCCGGCCTGTTCGACTAGGGCCGGTCCGGCGATCATCATCTGCGAGGAGTCGGCCACCATGATCGAGTAGTGGCAGGTGGTCGCTCGAGCCGCCCCAAATCCGGCGACCGATCCGAGAACCAAGGAAACCGACGGCGCCACGTTGAGGTGATCGATGACGGTGTCCCAGCCCGGCAGCAGAGGAATGTAGGTGCGCCCGGCCATCTCGATGGTCTTCACGCTGCCGCCACCGGACATGCCGTCCAACAAACGGAGGTGGGGGAGACGCATTTCTATGGCTATTGATTCCGACTCTTCCCGCTTCGCTGAGATCGAAGCGTCATTAGAGCCACCCCGCACCGTGAAATCGTCACCAGAGACTACGGCCGGTCGTCCGTCGAGTTCGGCCAGGCCGAACACAAAGTTCGACGGGGTAAACGACACCAGATTGCCTTCGGCGTCGTACTCGGCCACACCGGCCGCTTTGCCCAACTCCCAGAACGAGTTGAGGTCGGCAACGGCTTCGATTCGCTCGCGAACGGTGAGTTTGCCGTAAAAGTGCTGCCGCTCGACCTTGTCGGGCCCACCGAGCTCTTCGGCCAGTGATTCTCGCCGTCGAAGCTCTTCGAGCTCGTTCTCCCATGTCATTGGCTAGTCACCGCACACCTCTCAGCAGATCTGGTTGGGGATGAGCGATATGTCGCCGCTGATTTACAGCGAACGTCGGACCAGGCGCAACGTTGAGTCCCTGACCTCTTCGTAACGAACGTTGTCGCTGGGCCAATACGTCGACACCTGGAGACCGGGTCCCCACGGATTGTCCTCCAACATTAGTTGGCCGGAGCTGGCGTCGACCAGATTGGCCACCACAGCCAGGCCAAGCCCGGACCCGCTTCGGTGGTGGTCGGCCCGCCAGAAGCGCTCGGTCGCTCGCGCTTTCTGCTCGTCGGTGAGCCCTGGACCTTCGTCAATGACCATCAAACGGTGCTGCATCTGTCCCGGCTCGAGGCGAACCATTAAGCGGCTTCCTTCGGGAGCGGCGTGCAACGAATTGTCGATCAGGTTGTCGAGCACCTGCTCCACTGCACCCTCAACAGCGAAGGCCTTTGTCGGGCCGGGGGCCAAGTCCAACAGCAGCTCGACTTGGTTCTCGGTCATGGCCTGCCAGATACCGACGCGCTCGGCGGCCAGGTCGGCCAGATCCACCGGCATGATGCGAGGCTGGCTGTCGTTCTTTGCCAGGTGCAGGAGGTCGTGCACTAGATTCGACAGTCGGACGGTCTCATCGATGGCCGCTTCGATCTCACCTTTGACTGCACTGTCGGGCGTGAAGCCTGCTTCCAGGTTTTCCAGTCGTAGACGTAGCGCTGTGAGTGGCGTTCGCAACTGGTGGGAGGCGTCGGCAACGAACGAACGTTGGCGCTGAATCAACTGTTCAAGTTGTCGGCCCATGAGGTTCATGGACTGCGCGAGCTGTCGAATTTCACCCGGTGCCTCGTTGTCGGGCAATTCCAGCTGACTGAAGTCTCCTTGCCCGAATCGGGCGGCCGACGCCTGCAACCGCTTGATCGGTTGGGTAGCCGAGCGGGCCACGGTGAGACCGACGAGGGCCAAGGCGGCCAATATCAATACTGCGATGGCCAACAAGCCCCACCAGAACCGTCGAATCCTGCTGTTGACACCTTCGGCGTCTATCGCCAGTTGAAGGGCGCCTTCGACTTGGCCTCCGGAGGCGATGGGCACGCCGACGAACAAGAACTCACTGTCACTGGTGTCGTCACGAAACGCTGCTGATCGGAGCCCTTCCAATGCCGTTTGGACTTCTTGCCTTGTCAGGTACGAGACCCCGGGCTCCTGGGTCGTGTCCACAACCGAGGTTCCGCGGCTGTCGACAACGATGACCTGGCTGCCTCGACTGTCGGCGTAGTCCTGTGCCGGTTGGGGGTCCGCAACCGCCGGAGTTTGCAGGGCGTCGAGGTACAAGCTGGCCAGAATGACGGCGTCCCGCTCGGAGGTAGCGATAAAACGCTCCCGCTCAAGCTGGTAGTAGAAGACAGCGAGCGGGATCTCCAGAATAAGGAGGACGACCAGGCTGACCAGCAGATAGCTGTTGACCAGCCTTCTTGTCATGCGTCAGCTATGGACTCGGCCAACTTGAAGCCGACACCACGAATGGTTTGCACCAGGCCGGGATCGGTCTTCTTGCGCAGTGAAGCAATGTGAACGTCAAGAGTCTTGGTTGAGCCCCACCAATTCTCGTCCCACACGTCGCTGATGAGTTGCTCACGGGTGACGGCCGCGCCCGGATCGGCGGCCAGAGCGGCCAGCAGATCGTATTCCTTGGGCGTCAGCTCCACCTGAGCGCCGTTGAACTCGACCTGTCGTACGCGACGGTCGATCCGTAACGGACCCCACTCGACCGGTTCGGTGTCGTTGGCCCCGGAACCGGAGCGTCGAAGCACGGCTCGGATACGAGCCACCAGCTCGCGGAATCCGAACGGCTTGACCACATAATCATCAGCGCCCAGTTCCAACAGCATGACCCGGTCGATCTCGTCCTGACGTGCGGTCACAACGATGATCGGCACTTTGGAGGCGGAGCGGATGTTCTGACAAACCACCCGGCCATCAAGATCAGGAAGTCCGAGGTCGAGCAAAACCAGATCCACCGGCCCAGCCTGCAATGCAGCTGCACCCGTGGTCGCCAACTCGACACCGAAACCCTCGCGCTCAAGGCCAGCCTTAAGGGGCTGGCTGATGGACGAGTCATCCTCAACTAGAAGCAGGCGCACACAGCAAGGATTGCAGGGTATTCCTCACTTCACAACAGGTCGGTCGAACGATCGACGTGGGTGGTTGCCCAATCCGCCTAGGTGATTATCCGCTTCGAGTGGTCAGCGGCCCTGGTTCAGTAGGTTTCTCATGGCTTCAACCACTACGGAAACGGCTTTGGCTTCGGTTTCAGCCACGGTTGCGCCGTCGACAACCGACTCACTTTCGGTCCGGTTGGCGATGACTCCGGCTACGCATCCGGCCCGCCAGCCGTGAGCGGCGCACATCGTGAACAGCGTGGCCGATTCCATTTCGTAGTTCAAGACGTTGAGTCGCTGCCACTCGGCCATCGAGCCTTTCAAGCTGGCTGCGACGTCACCGGCCACGGTGTCGTAGCGTTCCTGGCCGGGATAGAAGGTGTCGCTGGAAGCGGTGATACCGACGTGGTAGCCGGCGCCAGCATGCTCGGCGGCGTCGACCAAGGCCCGAGTGCAGGTGAAGTCTGACGCTGCCGGATACTCGATGGGGGCGAAGTGTCCGCTGGCGCCGTCCAGGCGAACAGAAGCCTGGGTGATTACCAGGTCACCGGCGCGCACCTGGGGTTGGATGGCCCCAGTCGTTCCCACCCGGAGGAACGTTGTGATCCCCAGCTGGGCTAGTTCCTCCAATGCTATGGAGGTGGACGGCCCACCGATTCCGGTGGAGCAAACGACGACTGGGTGACCGTCTAGATAACCAAGCCAACTGATGAACTCCCTCTGAGCGGCTAGCGGCCTCGGGTCATCCAGCATCGATGCAATACGTTCCACCCGGGCTGGATCACCAGGCACGACGGCGCTGGAGGCGCCTGCCACCATCGATGGGTTGAGGCCGAGGTGAAAAACGGCGTCTGACAGTTCGGGTGCGGCCACAAGGCCAACATTAGCCGTGGCCGGTCGCAGGTTGGGTTACCGTCTCCCGTTGCCGAGTCGATACGGAGGCGACGACGATGGCGGTTCCGACGACGGCAGCCGCGGTGATGGCGGCCAGAGTGTCGCTCATGGAGAATCTGGCCGCAACTGCGGTGGTCACAAGCGGCATTGACATGCCTGGGTAGGTGACCATATAAAAGGCGGAAGTCAGGGCTCCCCGGGCGTTTCCTGCATCGGTTTTGGCCAGGACGGCCAAACACGCGGCGGATATCGTACCTGACGCCCCACCAAGTAGTACAGCACCTGGGAGTACCAGCGGCCACTGGTCCATTCCGAAGGCCAAGGTGCCGAGCAGGTAGCCCACCGTGCCGGCCAACATCCCGGCAATCATCGACGCCCCGGGGCCCAGGCGGGACAGGACTGGGCGGGCTGCCAGACCGGCCAGAGCGGTAAGTGCGCCGGCTGTGCCCGCCACCTGGGCCGCGTACCCGGGCACCTGGTCGCTAAGCAGGACCGGGAACAGGGCGAAGCTGGTCGAAGGGAAAGCGAACACCCAGACGGCGGCGGGAACCACCACAGTTGCAAACAGACGCTTGACCGGCTTCGGTAGCCGTCGGTCTGTTGACTGGCGATTGCCCTTAGACCGGTTCACGACATCGGGCACCGGCCACAGCATGGCGATCACCAGGCCAGCGAGGCAAATGTGAATGGCAAACGGTCCGACGAGCGGGTAGGGGAGCAGCAGTTCATACAGGGCTGAAAGAACAGGTCCTGATCCGAAACCGGCATAGGTAGCCACCGTTGTTCCGAACGCAACCCTCATGGCTTGGCCCGGTCCGACGACATCTTGAACCCAGGCCGTGCCCACGGAAAAGACCGCACCAACTGAGGCCCCCAGCAGGAATCGACCTGCGAGAAGAAATGAATAAGAGTCCCGCCCGGCAATGATGAGAAGCGACGTCAGAATCGACAACAGCAGTGCCGGCAGCACAACGGCCCGGCGTCCGATTCGATCCGACAGCGGTCCCGACCCCAGCAGGGTGATCATGATGCCAGCCACGTACACCACAAAGATGGTCTGCGTTGCCGCCGGGGCCAGATCGAGCCGATCGCGGTAAATGCTCAGAAATGGGGTGGAGATATTGCTGGCGTAGGCGGTGACGAAAATGCCGCCGAGGACAGCTGTATACCGCGACGGCCGGCGAATCGGCAGCTTACGACTCGGTCTGTTGTCAGTCGGCACTGGGTCAGGTGTCCGACAGCAATGAAGGTTCAAAGGGAAACTGCGATAGCGCCACGAGGCCATCGTCAGTGACCAGACAGTGCTGTTCCAGTTTGACCCCTTCGCCTCCGGCTTCGTCGCCGATGAAGCTTTCAACGCAGATGGTCATGTTTGGCTCGAACACTCCGTCGTATCCGGCATCGCCGTAATCACGGTGGTGATAGAGATAGGGGTACTCACCCGTCATGCCTACTCCGTGAGCGGACAGATAATACCGATGAGCATCGAATTCTGGCGGGATGTCCCAGGCCTTCTCTGAATACTCCTTAAACGAGACGCCCGGTTTGATGATCGACATGTTGTGATGCACCTGCTCGTGGGCCACCGAGTAGAGCCGTCGCTGCTTGGGCGTTGGTTCGTCGGGCCCGACGTGGAAGGTGCGGGAGAAGTCGGAGTAGTAACCGAAGCAGCCGACCACATCGGTGTCGAGAGCGACCAGTTCGTTGGCTCTGATGAGCCGCCCGCTGGTTTCCTGAAACCAAGGGTTGGTGCGTTCGCCTGAATTCAGCAGGCGTGTCTCTACGTAGTCGCCGCCTTGGGCGATGACCGACTGGTGGAGGACACTCCACAGTTGTTGTTCGCTAAGCCCGGGCTCGATGGCAGATCGCAGGTGATGGACGGCTTGTTCGGTGGCCCGCAGTGACGATCGAACACACTTGAGTTCCTCATCGGATTTGATGGACCGGGCCAACTCCACCGGGTGTTGGGCGTCAACGACGGTGAAGCCCTCATTGACCAGGGCCATGGATGCTCCGGCGTTAACCCGTTCGATTCCAACGGTGGCGCTGTCACCGCAGTGCTGTCTGATGACGGCTGCGGTTTCGCGGGCCCAAAGCCGTTCGCGTTTTGCGATGTCGGTACCAGCAGCGACGAAGCTGGCCGTGATTGCCGGACGAATCTGATCGATGGTTTCCAGGTTGGCGGCCAGATGTTCACAGCCTGTGAACTCGAAAAGAATTGTTGGACCGTTCAGCGCGATTAGCGCGTAGCGCGCTGGATTGCGGGAGGAGAAGATCTGCATATTGCGCGAACCGGTGGCGTAACGAATGTTGACGGCATCGAACAGAAGGCAGGCGTCGATTTCCTGACGCTCCATTTCTTGTCGGACTCGGCCTAGCCGGTACCGGCGTACGGCCTTCAGATCGATCAGATCATCGTCCGGGCTGCGGTCTAGCAGCCGGAGGTTCTCGATTGTCGGATTGTCGAGATGCCAGCGCAGGTCCACGGTTGCTCCTCGATAGTGATCTGCTCATTGTTGGTGAGTGCCAGCAATGAGTTGGGCTTCGGCGTCTACGGTGACGAACGCTCAGGCAGAACATAAAGATTCCGACTGAATCTGTCAAAGCACTGCGTGACAATCTGGACTGCCGTTGACGTTCCGACTCCCATTGACGTTCCGACTGCCATCGGCGTATGATGTTCTGCTAATGGCCGTACATTCGGACTATTGGCACGGGTCTTTCCGCTGGTCAGCCTGTGGTATCGAGGTTCGACAATCGTTCCGTACGCAAAAAGCGGAAGAAGCACCAAGTAGATACTGCGGTGAGCAGATGCCAGACGGCGTGAGCTTGAATGATCGAATCAGGTTGGCACCAGTCGTGGTCGGCCCTGCCCGTTGTCCAAACGGCAAAGGCCAACAGGAACGAAGCCATTCCAGCCCAGAACCAAGGGGTGTAGGTGCGTCGAGCCTTCGGGGTCGAGTGAGCCATGGCTCCGGGCAACCAGAAGAGCACGATCCACCAGTAGTTGCCGATATCAGCTGCCATGTCGCTGGGCGTGATGCCGAACGTGAAGGCCACGGCGAATCCGACCAGGCCCGACAACCAGCGCATCGGCGGCGACCAGAACCTATACAGGGTCTCGGAAATGATCCACAGGGCAATCGACAATCCGAACAGATCCATGCCGATGCCAAGATCCGATCCGAAGAACCAATAGGCCGTGCCGTAGCCGGCCAACATGACGGCGTAGGCACAAAGCAAACGGCGATCGGTCCACTGCCTCATGGCTGCCACATTGAGCATCCAGGGGATCAGGATGTAGGCAACCATCGAAACGTTGTCGATCCAAGCGCCAAAGAAAGTGTGGCTACCGTGCATCAGCATCGAGCCGGGCCCGAGGAAAACGGTTGCCCCGGCGTAGGCCAACGCCACCGGCTGATTGCCGACAAAGCGGTTTTGACGATCGGACAGACCGTCGCCCATCGGATCTGTCTCACGGGCCAAGACTATGAACATCGCCAAGCCCGAGATCACGAACCCGAGATTTCCCAATGTATTGATGGGCTCTCTCAGCAAGCCGCTGCTGACTCGTTCACACCAGCGGGATACGCCACCGATGGCCGGTTCGTACTCAGCAGGCGGCCACCAGCCGACCGACCCACCGATCACGAACAACACGGCGAACAGGGCCAGGGCTATCAGAGTGGCGACTGTTGGCCGGTACGGGGACGCCATGGGTCTGAGCGTAGTTGGCGCTCGGGGCGTCAGCGGCAAATCTGGTCGAGCACTAGCCAATTAGATACTGAAACGATTATGTTAGAAACTCAAACAAGGCTGCGCGGGAGTGTGGCCGTTCGTACTGGTCTGGGAGGGGTTCTGGACTGGGGAGAGGTCAAGCTTCAATGACCCGACTGGGGTTCCTACTGGACAGCGACAGCTGTATCGGTTGCCATGCCTGCACGGTTGCCTGCAAGAGCGAACATGATGTGCCGCTCGGCGTCAATCGGACGTGGGTCAAGTACATCGAGACGGGTACGTTCCCCAACGTGGCCCGCAAGTTCAATGTCATGCGCTGCAATCAGTGTGACGATGCGCCATGTATGAAGATCTGCCCCACGTCGGCCCTGTTTCGGGCTGACAACGGTGTGGTCGACTTTCAAGACGACGATTGCATCGGCTGCAAGTCGTGCATGAACGCCTGCCCGTACGACGCCCTTTACATCAACCCGGAGACCAACACCGCACACAAGTGCAACATGTGTAACCACCGGATTGAAGTGAACCTGTTGCCCTCGTGTCAGATCGTCTGTCCCACTGAGGCCATCAAGATCGGCGACCTCGACGACCCGACATCGGAGATCAGTCGCATCATCGCTCGCGACGATGTGGCGGTTCGTGCTCCCGAGCAGAACACCCAACCCAAGGTGTACTACCGCGGTGCCGATCAAGCGTCGCTTGACCCGACCAGGACCGCCATCGCCGCCGATGGCATGATTTGGGCTGATACCACGCCTCAGCACCCGACTGTGCGGACCGCCCCCCACGGTTCAAGCAACAGTGGCGAGGCCGACTTCGGGGTCGTTGCCCGCACTGCCTACACCACAGCCCACCAAATGACCTGGAAAGAAAAGGTTTCGGGCTACCTGGTGACCAAGGCCGTTGCCGCCGGCGTCATGTTGGTTGCTGCTCTCATGGTGCTCATGGGCAACGGTGACAGTCAGGCCGCTGTCGGTGTTCTTCCACCGATGGTGGCCGGTGCTTTCCTGGCCATCACCGGCGTGTTGTTGGTTGCTGACCTCAAACAGCCCGGGCGCTTCTACTATCTCATCACTAAAGGCAACTGGGAGTCGTGGCTGGTCAAAGGAGCCTACGTTCTCATGGCCTTCACCGCTGTCTGCGGGTTGTGGTGGATCGCCGGTCTTGCCCAATCAGGTACGTTCCTGCAGTGGCTGGTCGTTCCGGCCGTAGTCACTGCGGCGGCTACCGCCGGTTACACGGCCTACCTGTTCGCCCAGTGCGAAGGCCGAGACTTGTGGCAGACACCGCTGCTGCTGCCGATTCTGTTGGCGCAGGCGGTGACCGCCGGTGGAGCGGCGTACTCGGTGATCGATCTGTTCATCGACCTGCCCTCATCGGAAGCCGTGCGATGGGTTCTGTTGGGTGGCGTCGCAGCCACCGCAGCGCTGATTGCCACGGAGCTGAGCTCCCATGGCAGCCGCCATGTTGAGTTGGCAGTGGCGTCCATGACCCGCGGTCAATACGCCAAACAGTTTTGGTGGGGTGGCATTGTCGTCGGCCTAGCAATTCCGGCTGCCCTCGTCCTGTTGGCCTTGTTCGTGGTGAGTGGTGGAGCGGCGACGGCCGTGGCCGCCATCGCCGGTGTCTTGGCTTTGATCGGCATGTTCGCCTACGAGGACGCCTTCATCCGAGCCGGTCAGTCTGTGCCACTGTCGTAGTGCCAACCGCCTCGTTAGTTCCTCAACTTCGCCTCCCGTTCGTCTCAAATGCCTCCTGTTCGTTTAATGATGTGAAAGAGATCCTGTGACCGATCTACGCAACTACCCGCCCCACGAAGAATGGCATGACTGGCGTGAGCTCGACGCCAAGGCCTGGCCCGACAAGGTGGAGCGGAAGTACACCCTCGTGCCTACCACGTGTTTCAACTGTGAAGCCGGTTGTGGTTTGGTGGCCTACTTCGATCAGGAAACCGACGAGATCACCAAGATCGAGGGCAACCCCGAGCATCCAGCCAGCCGTGGCCGCAATTGCGCCAAGGGTCCGGCGACGCTCAACCAGATTCACGACCCTGAACGCATCCTGTACCCGATGAAGCGGGTCGGCCAGCGAGGCTCTGGTCAGTGGGAGCGCATCAGTTGGGACCAGGCGCTGGATGAGATCGCCGATCGTATGCGTACCGCCATGGCCGAGGATCGTCACAACGAGATCATGTACCACGTCGGTCGCCCCGGTGAGGACGGCTACACCGATCGGGTGTTGAAGGCGTGGGGCGTGGACGGTCACAACTCCCACACCAACATTTGCTCGTCCAATGCTCGAATCGGTTATCAGTCGTGGATGGGCCACGATCGCCCGTCCTCGGACTTCGCCAACGCCAAGGTCATCTTCTTGATCTCGGCCCACCTGGAGTCCGGGCATTACTTCAACCCGCACGCTCAGCGGATCATGGAAGCCCAGGCCAACGGGGCCAAGATCATCGCTGTGGACACTCGACTGTCCAACACCGGAGCCAAGGCCGACTACTGGCTGTCTACCTGGCCGGGAACTGAGCCGTTCCTGTGTTTGGCCATCGCCCGCCAGCTGATCGAAGCCGAAACGTGGAACGCCGAGTTTATGGAGCGGTGGACCAACTGGCAGACCTACCTTGAAAAGAAGCGTCCCGACCTGCCCGTAGAGTTCGCGTCGGTCCGAACCGCTCTGCTGGACGAATACGCCGAGTACACCCTCGAAGCTGCGGAGCAGAAGACCGGGGTGGAAGCCTCGGTTATCGCCGAGATTGCCGACATCATCGGACGTCACCCCACCCAGTTCGCTTCTCACAATTGGCGTTCGGCTGGTGCCGGTAACTTCGGTGGCTGGCAGGTGGCTCGCTGTTTGTTCTTCTTGAACGTGTTGACCGGATCGGTGGCCACCAAGGGTGGAACCGCCGGAAACGGCATGAACAAGTTCAAGTCCCCGGCTCCGCTAGGCGCCCCGAACATCACCAAGTGGAACCACCTGGAGTGGCCAAAAGAGTTCCCGCTCTCGTACCACGAAATGTCGATCCTGTTGCCGCACTTCCTCAAAGAGGGTCGAGGCAAATTGGATGTCTACTTCTCCCGGGTCTACAACCCAATCTGGACCAACCCCGACGGCTTCACGTGGCTGGAAGCGTTGACCGACGAGTCAATGGTGAACTGCCATGTGGCGTTGACGCCGACCTGGTCGGAAACCGCATGGTTCGCCGACTATGTACTTCCAATGGGCGTTTCCGCTGAGCGTCACGACGTTCACAGCTATGAGACTCACGCCGGTCGTTGGATTGGCTTCCGTCAGTCGGTGTACCGCCGTTATGCCGAAATCAAGGCAGCTAAGAAGGGTGAGAAGCTCGATCCCGATACCCGCAGCCATGAGCACAACCAGGGCGAGGTGTGGGAGGAAAACGAGTTCTGGATCGACTTGTCGTGGCGCATTGACCCCGACGGTTCGCTCGGTATCCGCAAGTGGTTCGAGTCGCCGGAACGCCCCGGCAGTCCGATCTCCATCGACGAGTACTACGCCAAAATGTTTGCCGAGAAAATCCCCGGTCTGCCTGATGCGGCTGCGGCGGTAGGCCAAACTCCACTCGAGTACATGCGGGACCGGTCGGCCTTTGGCGTGCCGACTGATCCGTATGAGCCGTATGAGAACGTCGTCGATGACGACGCCATCGATGGTTGTGTCAAAGACGACGCTGGCGTGTACCGCAAGCCCGGGACACCCGGCTCCTGGGATGGCGACATGTCGACGCTGGATGATCTCAAGCTGTCACCGCTGGGTGACGGGTCGCCGGCGGTTGAGGTTGGTGGCGAGGCTCGAGAAGGCTTCCCGACTCCGTCGAAGAAGTTGGAGCTCTATTCCGAGACGTTGGCCGAATGGGGCTGGCCGGAATATGCCACTCCCAAGTGGATCCCATCGCATGTCCACTGGGAGGACATCGACATGGCTGGCAACGAGCGCATTCTCCTTCCCACCTTCCGCATCCCGACACTCATCCACACCCGATCGGCCAACTCCAAGTGGCTGAACGAGATCAGCCACCGTCATCCGCTGTGGATCCACCCCGAGGACGCCGAGAAGCTGGGT
>CALKZY010000048.1 GCA_938002965.1 uncultured Acidimicrobiales bacterium
CTACCACGTCGCAGCCCTGCGGAACCTCTTCAACAAACTGACAGGCAAGCTCTACCACTGCCTCCAAACAGGCCAGCACTACGACCCAACCATCGCATTCCCAACCGGAACTACTTGACAAATAGGTTCGTGAGATGTCTCTATGAACCCGTTGTTCCAGGGTTCACGGCAACCCTTCGGGTTGCTTGGCGGGATGAAGTAGATCCCGATCCGGTCACCGCAGAACTCGGCCACCGCGGATGACACCAGTTCGGGTCCGTTGTCGCAGCGCAACACCTTCGGCGGTGAACCCCGCCGTTGAATAGGCTTGCGGATCTCGACGACCAGGTCGTCGCCGGTGATGGACCAGCCGACGATGTTGAGCAGCGACTCTCGGGTGTATTCATCGATCATCGAGGCGATCTTGAACCGGGGGCCATCAACGGTTGCGTCAAACTGGAAGTCGAACGCCCATACTTCATCTGGTGCTGTGGCTGTGGTGACCGGTGGTGTCGTGGAGGACCCGACTCGTTTACGACGCCGACGGGTTGAGACCTGCAGTTTCTCGCACCGCCACAGGCGCTGCACTCGTTTGCGGTTAACTTCGTGGCCTTCGTGGCGGAGATCAGCCCACGCCCGACGGTAACCCTTGCGACGATTCTCCGACCGGGCCGCCCATGTGGTCAACCAGTCCCGCAACCACCGGTCAGGATCATCGGGCCGTTGATGGCGTGGTGCGCGACGCTGGGTCGATCGGGACCGGCCGACAACCCGGCAAGCGAAACGTTGTGACATGCCGTGACGCTCCATCGATGTGGTCACAGCCCGTCGTTTCGCTGCCGGGTCTAGAAGTTTCCCGACGCCAAGTCCTTCAACGCCAGGTTCTCCAACTCTTTGTCAGACACGAGAGTTTCAGCTTGGCGTTCTCCTCACGGAGCCGGCGAAGCTCTTTGGCGTCATCAACGGTCATCTCGCCATACTGTTTCCGCCAGGAGTAATACGTCGGCGTGGAAACATTCAACGCTCGGGCGATCTCATCAGCAGAGCGGCCCTCGGCTGCCAGTTCTACAGCTTTGCGGAGCTTCCGCACAATCTGTTCAGGTGTGTGACGTGCTCGTCGGGTCATTGGGTATCAGCCTTCCACCCCAGCAACGGGGAATCAAGCCTCTACTCCACCGCGGCACCAACCACAGGGGTCATTCCACACTAACAACGATCGCTCTAGAATTGGAACGAAACGGTGGTCGTGATGGGTATCGTCCGGCGAGTGCGCAGGATCGCTGCGAACATCAACGTCGTCGGCCTTGTGCTCGCCGTCTCGAACCCGGTGACCAGCATCGTCAACGGATCATCAACAAACTCAGGTTGGGTCGTTCGCCGTGGGTGATGCGGGCAGACCTTCATGCCGAGGGCGCAACCGGAGTGCCGTGTGTGGAAACGATCTACCAGGCGGTCTATGACCGTCGACTCGACCTCAAACCCGGTGAGTGTCTCCGCAGCCGACGGTCAAGACGGCGAACCCGCCAACATCGCCACAGAACCAAACGTGGAGCGGGGCTACCCAGCATTGGTGAGATCGAGCTCGCCTCGGCGATGGCCGACTGGATCGAGTTCTACAATGAAACCCGACGGCATTCAGCGCTCGGCTACCTATCACCGGTCGAGTTCGAACGCCGTCAACGCAAACCCCAAGCCGCCTGAATTCCAACGAAAGCGGCACGCAAAACGGGGTACACATCAACTGGCACCGAAATCGGGGGCATCCCACGAGCATCTTGCACGTTCACAGCTAGCGGAGTTTAGCAGTGACGCTCGTCTATGCGTCCCAGCCTCAGTGCCTTCGTGACGCTACAACGACTGTAGGGTAATCGACTTCTGAGTATGGCCCGAGTCCAGAGGATGACTATTTGCAACAGTGGATACGACGCTTCACCGGTCCGATGATTTCGGCCTCGATTTGAAACGAAAAAGGCGTTGTTAGCTCAGCAGAGTTGATCTACCATCTACAGTGACAGCGTTGTCACGCCGACGCCCACTGGGCGTACCAGTTCGACTAGATTCAAGAGTCACTCGTGTCACAACCTGTCAGAGTCGCCTTCACCGGTTACGTCAAAACTTGTGTCGCCGCTACGAGCAGTTACTTTGTTGTTGTACAAACCCCCAAGGTTCTATTTTCATGACCCGTCGAACCAAGATTGTCGCCACTATCGGCCCGGCATCGGACTCACCCGAGGTGCTGGACCAGTTGATCACAGCCGGCGTTGACGTGTTTCGCCTCGGCACTGCGCACGACCCGGTTGAGCGGGTTTTGGAACGCATTGAAACCATTCGATCCGTGGCTGACACTCACGTCGAACCGGTAGGTATTCTCGTCGACCTGGCCGGACCGAAGGTTCGTGCCGCTTTCGGTGAAGGTCCGGTGGAGTTGGTCGGTCAAACCACAGTAAAGATCCATTCCGGTGAGACCGAGTCGACGGCCACCGATATCTACGTGAACGTGGACGACATCGCCAAGAGTCTTGTTGTCGGCGACCGACTACACATGGGTGATGGCTCTGCAACCCTTGTCGTCACCAAGGTCGGTCACGAATACGCGTCGGCGACGGTCGAACGGGGTGGGCTGATGCGAGGTCGACCCGGCGTCCATGTTCCTTCGAGTCGACTCAATGCGTCCACACCAACAGCCGAGGATTTGAAGTACTTTGATGCCGTGGTAGCCGCCGACGTCGACTTCGTCGCCGTCTCGTTCGTAAAGCGTGGCCGCGACATGCGGGCCTTGGACGGCGAGAAGCCACCAAACGGTCCGATGCTTATCGCCAAAATTGAGACCCAGGCCGCCATCGACAATTTGGAATCGGTCCTAGAACACAGCGACGCCGTCATGGTCGCCCGCGGTGATCTGGGGCTCGAATGTTCACTGCCAGGCCTGCCGGCGTTACAGAAGAAAATCATCACCGAGTCGGTGGCCGCCGGGAGACCGGTGATTACCGCCACCCAGATGCTGGAGTCGATGACAACGGCGCCACAACCGACACGAGCCGAAGTGACCGACGTCGCCAACGCCGTGTTCGACGGCACCTCAGCCGTGATGTTGTCCGGCGAGACAGCGGTTGGTCACGACCCGGTTCTTGTGGTCAAAACGATGGCCGAGATCCTGGAGGAAGCGGAACTCAACTTCGACTACGACGCGTGGGCCAAGCGAATGCGAGAGTTAGCACCCAATCCCAGCGACGAGGCTAACGACACCCGCCGGGTGGCCGCAGCCATGCGTGGCGCCGCCAGCCAGGCCGTCGGGGCACTACAATGCAGGGTGCTCATCGCTGTCACCGGCACGGGGCGAACCGCCAGAGAAATTTCCCGCTTCCGACCAAGGGCCGAAATCGTGGCCGTGACATCAAGTGAGCGGGTGGCTCGCCAGTTGTGTTTGAGCTGGGCCGTCGTGCCGTTGGTGGGCAGTGTCGACGGCACTGGCACCAAGCGGGTCATGGCCATTCTTTCACGCATCCGCGATGCCGGTCACCTCAAGCCTGGCGAGTTGGTTCCGATGGTGTTGGGTAATTCCAACAGTGCATTGGTCAGCAACGTGATGCGAATTGAAAATGTACCGAGCTAGTGCCGCATCAACAAACGTTTGCGCGGTTGATCAGTCTTGATCGATGCTAACCCGTGTACCACAAATCGGAGGTCGGGATACCTCAGTCACGTCACCGACGATAGTGACCGTTCCGACCAACTCCCGGTCGCCAGACGAACGCCCAACCCACACGGTCATAGTTCCCGGTTCGATGACCCGACGCATGGACGCATTATGAAAAGACAACTGAGCGACCGGAACAGTAAACGAAACAGCGGCGCTCTCACAAGGAGCTAGCGTGATCCTAGCGAATCCCTCCAGTTGCCGGATCGGGCGACTGACCGTAGCCCGATCATCTGCAATATACAGTTGCACAACCTCATCGCCGGCCACCGAACCGGTGTTCGTGACCCTGCATGACACCGTGACCGTACCCGCCGGACTCACTACATCATTGCTGACCTTCGGATCGCTGATTTCGAACGTCGTGTATGACAGACCATGACCAAACGGCCACAACGGCGTGTTGTCCCCATCTGCATAAGCCACCTTCCAACGGGAGCTAGCAGCAGAGGGGTGATGCCGGTAATAGGTAGGCACCTGCCCCACGTGCCGAGGGAACGTGACCGGCAGCTTGCCACCGGGGTTCGCAAGACCGAATAAGACTCGTGCTACTCCCGCCGCACCGTGAGCACCCGGTAGCCAGCCCAGGACAATCGCGTCCACTCGTTCCGACACCGCTTCAAGAGCCAGCGGTCTCCCGCCGACTACTACGACGACTGTTGGAGTCCCTGTAGCCGCCACCCGGTGAATCAGCTCTTCCTGGCGTCCGGGAAGAGTGATATCGCGACGATCGCGCGCCTCGCCACATGTGCAGTCATCAGTCAAACCCGACCGTTCGCCGACGACCACCACAGCTACGTCCGCATCACGGCACACGGCTACCGCCGAATCCAAGTCCTCTTCGGTAGCGTGGTACAACGAACCGCCAGCGGCATGAATCAATTTCGAGTCCGCCGCTATCGATGACATTGCGGTCAAAATGGTATCGATATGATCAAACTGGACTGACATGCCCTCCGGCACTGTGGTCCGCAACGGACTGTTCGCGGTCTCTGAAAACTCGATTAGCGATTCGATATGAACTTCGTAGGCGTAGTCGCCGAGCAGAACTCTAGAGTCGTCAGCCACCGGACCCACGACGGCGATCAACCCGCCGCTCAGCGGCAGTACATCATTACGATGGTGAGCCAGGACAACCGAACGGGTGGCCATGCGGACCGCCAGGTCCGAATCTGCCGGACTGTGGCTTCGAGCGGGATCCTCCGGATCGACCAGGTTCTTATCAAACAGGCCCAGGTCCATCTTCTGGGTCAGTACTCGGGTCACCGCCCGGTCGATCAACAACTCATCGACACGACCGTCGGCAACCAGTTCGACTAGGCGACTATCGTAGGCCACAGTCGACGGGAGCTCAACATCGATGCCGCTCTCGAGCGCCATACAAGCAGCGGCCGAAAAATCATCGGCGATAGCGTGACTATGAACAAGCTCTTCGATCCCGTTGTAGTCCGACACCACTGTGCCGTCAAAACCCAATTCGTCACGCAGAACAGTTTCCAACAACCACCGGTTTGCGGCACACGGCACTCCGTCAATTTCGTGATAGGCATGCATGAAGGACTGCACGTTGGCCTCCCACACAGCAGCCTCATATGGTCGGAGGTGCACATCCCGAAGCTCTCGCTCCCCCAGATGGACCGGGGCGGCGTTCAAACCAGCTTGCGGGCAGCCGTGGGCCACAAAATGCTTGGCGGTGGCCACAACGCCAAGTGCCAGGTCTTCCCCCTGCAGACCGCGGACATAGGCCGACGCCATGATCGCTACCAGATATGGGTCTTCCCCATAAGTCTCCTCGATACGTCCCCACCGGGGATCACGACCGACGTCGAGGACCGGGGCCAGACCCTGGTGCGCGCCTGCCGCTCGCATCTGCCGGGCGGCGACTCCGGCCACCTGCTCCAACAGTTCAGGATCGAACGAGGCCGCGATACCAATGGACTGTGGGAACGACGTGGCCTGAGCTGCCATGTATCCGTCGAGGCATTCCTCGTGCACGATGGCCGGAACGCCGAGCCGAGTCTCCTCTTTCAGAAACATCTGGATTTCGTTGGACACCACGGCCGCTTCCTGTGGAGAGAGGGTTGAGGCCCCTGATACGCGTGTGATGTGGCCAATGCCATCGGCCAGCACCGATTCCATCCTGGCTCGATCGAGTCGATTGTCCGGTCCAAGCAACTCGAAGATCCAGCATGAGCCGAGTTGAGCGATCTTTTCGTTCAACGTCATATTGGCAACCAACTCGGTTGCTCGGGTTGCGACGGCAACCGAGCGTTCTGCGTTAGTGCCGACCCGTCCGGCGGAACGGTCGCGATGTCGAGCGGCAGCGTCAGTCACCCTTTGACGGCACCTTCCATGATGCCGCTGACTATCTGTCGACCGAACGCAAGGAACACCAAGAACAACGGGACGGTACCGGCCACCGTGCCGGCCATTTGAATGGCATAGTCGGTCACGTAGGCCTGCTCCTGCACCTGTCGGAGGGCGACCTGAACGGTGAAGCTATCTTGGCGGTTGAGAACCACCAACGGCCAGAAAAAGTCATTCCACATGAACATGAAGGCGAAGAGGGCGAGAACCGAGGCTTGAGGCCGGACGGAGGGCAACACGATACTGCGGAAGATACGGAAGGTTCCGGCGCCGTCAACCTTGGCTGCCTGAATCAGCTCATCGGGCACTGAGGCATCTATGGCTTGGCGCATCCAGAACACTCCAAACGCACTGACGGTCGCCGGCACGATGAGGGCCCGAAGGTCGTTCACCCAGCCGAGCCAAGAGATCAAAAGAAACTGTGGCACGATTCCGAGCTGGAGAGGCACCATCATGGTGGCGATGATGACCACGAACAGCACGTTCTTACCTTTGAACTGCAGCTTTGCGAATGAGTAACCGGCCAAGGCGGAGAAGAAAGTTTGAGCAGTGGACGCCAGAGTAGCCACGATGGCCGAGTTGATCAGCGCTCTACCGAAACGAACATTGCCGAACACCGTGCGCATGTTGTCGATGAACCGGTCACCGGGAATTAGTCGAGGGGGGATCTCGTTGATGACCGACGTGTCGTTGGAGGCCACCACAAACATCCAGTAGTAGGGAAAGAACGAAAGGGCGGCTATCAAAAGCAACAGTGCGTAGGTGATCAACCCCGGCCCACGATTCACGCCGCCTCGGCCGAAACTATTTCTCATCTTGAGCGATCCGCTGGGTTACGAAGTAATTCAACAAGGCAAACAGCACGATAATCAAAAAGAGCGCCCAGGCTATGGCCGACGCATAGCCAAATTTGAACCGTTCAAATCCCTGCTCATAGAGAAACATGGTGAGCGTCTGGAACTGGCGCTTACTACCACCCTGGGCTCCACCAATACCGGCAAACACCAAGGGCTCGGCAAAGATTTGCATACCACCAATAGTAGAGACGATCACAGTGAAGATGATCGTGGAACGTAGCTGGGGGATGGTGACGTGAATGAACTGACGGAACCTGCTGGCCCCGTCGATTGAAGCACATTCGTACAGTGACTTGGGTATCGACTGCATGGACGCCAGATAGATGAGTGAGTTGTAGCCGATCCAGCGCCACATCACCATGGTTGACACCGCTACATGGCTTGACCATGTGCCGACTTGAAAGTCAACTCGCTCGAAACCGAACGGCTCAACCAACGCTGTGTTGATTAAGCCGAAGTCCCGACCGAACAACTGGCTGAAAACGATACCGACAGCCAACACCGACGTGACCTGCGGGGACAGTACGATCATTCGAAACCCCGTTTTCACTTTCAGCAGCTGGTGATTCAACAGTGTGGCGAGTCCCAGTGCTAAGAAGAGCTGCGGGATGGTCGAGATGAACCAGATTGAAAATGTGTTTTTGGTGGCATTCCAAAATCTGGGGTCGGTGGCGAGATTGACGAAGTTTTTGGTGCCCGTGAACTCCGGTTCACCCAACGGGTTCCAATCGTGGAGTGCGATCCAGAAGGTGTAGAGGATGGGGAACACCCCAAAGATGCCAAAGATGATATAGAACGGCGAGATGAAGGTATAAGGAGCCAATCCGCGAAATCGACGGCGTAGCTTACTGCTACCCGGCCGTTTCGCAGCCACATTCACCCTATTCCGACTGCCGATAGCGGCGGCAAACGGCTCGGTCGATTGCTGTGACGTCAACTCAACGTGCTCCTGCCTACTGATTATTCACCATCGAAGCATCACTGCAGCAGCTGATGGGAGGGGGGACCAAGTCAGCTGCCACAGCGATGCGTATGTTGCCGGGGGCGAACCCTTACCGGTCGAGTTCCAACTGGATCTCTTCCAACGCAACCTGGAAAGCTTCCTCTGGCGACAGTTCTCCCACCTCAACCCGGTCCAGGGCACTAGCAAATGCGTCAGCAATGGTCTGCTCCTCGACCCCCTCGAAGACGGGATCGAGATTCAAAATGGCGTCGGCGTAGATCTCACCGACAGGGGCGTCATTAAAGAATGGATTTTCGAATGAAAGTAGAGCATCGTCGGAATACGAATCGATAGTGCTTGGGAAGTTTCCATTTTCAACGAAGACCTTGATCTGACTCTCCGGACTCAACACTGTGGAGATCAGATCGTACGCCAGCTCGGGATTCGGAGCAGCAGCCGGAATAGTCAGCTGTGAACCACCCCAGTTTCCACCAGACTCCGGCAAGGTTGTGATGTCCCACAATCCAGAGGTGTCAGGTGCGTTGGATTGGATGTAACCCATCATCCATGCAGGCGCCAACTGCACGGCATAGCCTCCTTCGGCCATGGCTGCGTTCCACTCACCGGAGAATCCGGCAAGGTTGGCCGAGATCCCGCGGACACCGGCCTCGGCTGCTAGGTCGAAATCACTTTTGACTTTTTCGCTGGAGTCGTAAATCAGACTGCCATCACCGCCGAAGTAGCGCTCGCCACCCTGAGCACCCAGAGTGGAGTAGAGAACGCCGATGTCGTCGATGAAGGGCTCACCGGTGTCGGCGACGTACTTCTCCCCAACATCGAGGAAGTCTTCCCAGCTAGTCCATAGACCGGCCACTTCGTCACGATCGGTCGGAAGTCCAGCGGCTTCAAACTTGTCCCAGCGGTAGGCCAAAGCTAGACCACCGACATCGGTTGGGAGTCCAATTACAGAGCCATCGGCAGAAACGCCGTGGTCCCATCGCCAATCCACGTAATTGGGTGCTAGGTCGTCGGCACCGTAATCACGCAAATCCACGAATTGGTCCGGGCTGGTTTTAAACAGCGAACTGAAGCCTACCTCGACTACGGCAATGTCCGGTACCTCACCCGCCACCAGAGCAGTCAGCAGACCTTCGTGGTGTGCGGCGAAATCGGATGTCTTGATCTCGATACTTACGCCGTTTTCGGCCGCCCACTCATCCATGAGCGGCTCCAAGCCCGTAGCACCGAACGTCCAGATTTGGAGAGTGGTATCGCTCTCCGCATCTCCACCGGTCTGGATTTGAGTGGTGGTTGTTTCCTCGGCCGGTTCTTCGGTTTCTTCGGTTTCTTCGGTTTCAGGTGCCGCCACATCTCCGGCATCGTCAGCGTCCTCGGTGGACGTACCTGACCCGCACGCAGTAGCAATGAGTATGAGTGCGGCCAGCAGTGCCAACAACCTCGTGATCTTTTTCATGATTCCTTTCCCCTTACGACAAGTGTTGTTCCTTGCGGAACATTGATCCCTGAGCATAGTGGGTGCCTGAAAATTCTGCAAGCGCTTGCAATTCCCATTTTGATGTGCGACTGTTTTGGTCCGCGTGTAATAATTGCAACCAAGTTGAGGCAATCGTTGGATGAATAAGTCTTATCCGAAAGAGTTTCGTGATGATGTTGTCCGAGCAGCCAAGATGCGTGATCCGGGCGTCACACTAGAGCAAGCTGCGCTGGAGTATGGGATCGATCCGGCGACGCTGTCGGACTGGCTCCATGAGGCCGGTCAAGGTGAGTGTGCAGACCCAATAAATCTTCGTGACGAGCTGGTTAAAGCGAACCGCCGGGTCCAACTGCTGGAGGAGGAGAACGAGGTGTTACGGAAAGCCGCCGCGTACTTGTTCGGAGCGAACCTGGCAGAGACCAATGTGTCGTGACCAAAGCTCGCCGCCGATGGGCGGGTAGCCACCGCAAATAGAAGTAGGTACGCGCCGGATTCTTGACGCCAAAGTCATAGTGCTTTGATGGCAAGCTGTGTCAGAGTACTCTTTGGGCAGGCTGAAAGAGCAACAACTTGCCCGACGTTCCTTCGAACACAACATGAGCGACCCGAAACAAGTAACTATCTTTGACGTTGCCGAGGCGGCTGGTGTCTCCTACTCGACGGTGTCCCGTGTAGTCAACAAGTATGTCCACATCTCGTCGGAGACCAGAGCGAGGGTCCAGGACGCCATGGAAGAACTGGGCTATGTAGCCGACCAACGAGCCCGCTCGTTGGCGGGCGGCAAGACGAATGTCATCGGAGTTCTGGCCACCGGAATCGATGCTTCCTTCATGGGTGAGCTCCTCATAGGAATTGATGCTCGTGTTTCGGAAACCGACATGGACATGCTGCTTTGTACAACGCACAGCCGTAAAGGCAAAGAGGCCGCCTACGTCTCTAAGTTGTCCAACGGCATGGTCGACGGGCTCATTGTCACCGTGCCGCTTGCTCTGTCCCAATACCTCCCAACCCTACAGTCGCGATCGTTGCCCTACGTTCTGGTCGATACTGACAATGAGCCTCGGTCAACCTCCTTGGTCAAGGTTGCCAACCGATCGGGCGCCAAACAGATGGCCGAGCATCTAGTAGCGCTTGGGCACAGGCGGATCGCTTGTATTTCCGGACGGACAGTTCTCCAGTCAGCCCGAGAACGGATCGAAGGATTCCGTGAAGTGTTGGGCGCCGCCGGAATCGCCCTGCCCTCCGAACTACTTATCGAAGGGGACTTTTTGCGCTCCAGCGGTTACTCCGGAGGCCAACGGCTACTGGAGCTTGATCAACCACCAACGGCAATCTTCGCATCCAACGACGAAATGGCTTTCGGCGTTCTGCAAGCGGCCAAGGAGAAAGGTCTCCTAGTACCCGACCACCTGTCAGTGACTGGATTTGACAACGTGGCAGAGGCCCAGTGGGCCAGTCCCGGACTCACCACCGTTCACCAGCCGATACGAGAGATTGGCGAGCGGGCAGTAGAAATGTTACTGAGCCATATCCAAGATCCAGGCCTTACACCGGCCGTGCTGGAGTTACCCACCAAGCTGATTGTCCGGGAAACCTCCGGGCCGCCGCCAGCTCAGGAGGATTGGCCCGGCTAAGCTTTCCGTGATCCGGTCAATCATCGTCTTCATCTTCAATAGTCTTCTTCGGCCAGTAAATAGCCGGATCGGCTAAATGGCCGTAGTCGAATCCGTTGACCCGTGCGGCTTCGGAGAACCACTCGGCACTCTTTTTGGGAATCCGAGCCATCGTATCGTAATCGATTTCAACGATACCGAAACGAGGTCCGAACCCCCAAGCCCATTCGAAGTTGTCGAAAAGCGACCACACCAGGTAGCCCTCAACCGGAACTCCATCGGCGATGGCGCCATGAACCTGCACCAGGTGCTCGCGGATATAGTTGAGTCGATCATTGTCTTCGATGCGGCCGGCCTTGCGGACGGTGTCGGGCATCGGAGCTCCATTCTCGGTGATCATAAAGGATGGGAACGAGTAGCGCTCGTGAAGTTCGCGCAGCAGCCGACCAAGACTCGGCGGATGTATCTCCCAGCCCATCGCGTTGCGAGATGTGCCGATCGGCGCCTTGTAGCTCTTGTCGGCGGACACAGTCGAACGAGAGTAGAAGTTTACGCCGAGCAGATCGATTGGTTGTGATATGACTTCCATGTCGCCGTCCCTGACCTCGCTACAGTCCCACTTGTAGAAATCAGCGGTGTCTTCGGGATAGCCAAGACCCGCAATTGGGTCGCTGTACCAGCGGTTCTCCAGGTTATTTCGATGGTACGCCTCTAATCGATCAACTTCACTTTCGGTGGCCGGTCGCATAGGAGTAAAGTTGAGGACCGTGGCCAGTCGGGCGTCCGGCGCCAGCGACCGAATCCTTTCACCAGCCAAACCGTGCGCCAGGTTGAGATGGTGGGAGGCGGCCATGCCATCAGCCATCAAAGTTCGACCGGGAGCATGCTCGCCGGTGACGTATCCGTGATTGGCGACCACAAACGGCTCGTTTAGGGTGGTCCATGTATCGACCCTGTCGGCCAGTCTACAGACAACGGCGCTAGCGTAGTCAGCGAAAGCTTCAGCCACTTCACGGTTGACCCATCCGTTACGGTCCTCTAGGGCTTGAGGGAGATCCCAGTGATACAGCGTCGGCAGGGGTCGAATACCAGCGGCCAGGAGTTCGTCAACGAGACGGTCGTAGAATCCGAGGCCTTCCTCATTGATCGCCCCGACGCCATTCGGAATGACTCGTGGCCACGAGATTGAAAATCGATAAGCGTCCATGCCGAGCTCTTTGATGAGAGCTACATCATCGCGGTAACGATTGTAGTGGTCGCAGGCCTCGCTGCCGTCGCTCCCGTCAGCAATGCGACCCTCCTGCCTGCAGAAGACGTCCCAGATACTTGGGGATCGGCCACCGAACTCGGTTGAACCTTCGATCTGGAAAGCTGAAGTGGCCGCACCCCAAACGAATCCAGTTGGAAACCGCAGCGATGTGTGAGCCGCAACACTCTCAATACTGGTCATTGACTTTGAACCTTCCCGCAGTACAACATGTGGCACATCACCGGATTTGACCTGGTTGGCGATGCCAACCCGTCACCATGAAAGCGCTTGCAAGACTATACCACCGGCTGATCACAACAACCGACACTCAACGGTCGTGCCGGCAGTACAATCGTCGGTTTCTAAAGTTCCCTAGTTGTCGTGCAACTGCGTAGTGCACCGCTTCAGCGCCACACCATCAGGTGTCGAGCCATAGCCGAGAGTGAAAGTCATCGGCGTGATGGATACTTGCCGGGTCTGATGCCTCGTGCAGCCACAAGAACTTTTGAACGGCTTTATCCCAATGGCTATCCGTAAGCAACGACGTCGATGCCTGGCACGGACGCTTGTCGTATCCAGCAGCTCGCTCCACCTCTGTTCTTACCATTCGCCGGAGACAGGACATAAGCAACGCTTCATCTATCGAATCGAATGACTCGACGATGTCTAGACCGTAAGCGAGCGCACCTTCGATAGCAATTTCAGGCTCAACTGATCCGAGGTAACGTGCAAACCGTAGTAGTTCCGGGCGAATTCGGGCCACTAATGCACTGTAGGCATCGGATTCACCGAGCTTGATTTCAGCCGATATGTCGCAAAATTTCTTCAGCATCTAAATCGATCCACTTTGGTGAGTTCTGTCTCTAGGAACTTGGATGCCGTTGCTCACACAAAAGTTCTCGACCATCCGTTCTCGGCTACCCGCCCAGACGCCGCGCAGCAAAAGATCACTCTCTAACCTGGTTGAGGGGAAGCCCGAACGATAGTTCGGCTAGGAGTTTCTTTCTCGCCCGATTCAGTCGCGATCGCACCGTTCCAATCGGGACGATCAGCATGTCGGCGATCTCCTCGTAGGTGTACCCTTCTACTTCTCTAAGCTCGAGAACAGACCGCAGGTCGTCCGGTAACCTATCAAGCGCCGCAGAGATCATATCTCTATCGCCCACAAGCGATGACACGCTCGACACGAAGCCGACCTCTGGCAAATTGGCGGTGGGATCTGATGGGCGTCGAGACCGGGCTCGTATTAGCATTTTTGCTTCGTTGGACGCAATGCGGTGAAGCCAGGTTGTGAAGCGGGCTCGCCCCTCGTACTGACGAAGTCGCAACGCGACAGCCACCAGTGTCGTTTGTTCCGCAGTCTCAATGTCCTCAACCGCCATGAGGTACTGATAAAGGGCAGGGTGACAGAGCCTGAAATCGATGACAACTGTGAGGAGGATATCCAGGGACTCTCTGTCATAGGCAGCAGTGAGCGCCAGCGCGTCAAGTGAATCGGCAAAGCCAGGATCGCTAGTGGCCCATGCCCGTCGAAGGCTACTAACCACCGTAAAGCGGTGCTGACTAGATTCCCTTTGCTCCGGAGTCAACATGGTGGTTCAATCACGACGGTCGAAGACATGTCTTCTAACACCTCAGCCACCCTGACGCGCTGTATCGCCGATGAACACCTCTATGCGAAACGGACCGGTGAGGAACCGTCCTACCTCATCCATCGTGGTCTGTTTGACCGAGAAGCCATCGGCGGCAAGAATCCCGCCTACCGGATCGTAACCGGAGTGCAGAGACCGTAAGACGAAGCCAAACTGTCCTTGAACTTCCAGCCGGCGCAGAGTATCAGCCATCCACATTCGGTCCAGCCTGTTCACGGGCAACTCGCCGAGTCCAACCACCACGGTCGCCTTGATGCCCATGTGGTCAATCATCTCGTCGACGGTGTCTGCGTGCATGTCGAAAACACTCGGCGGATCGACCCTCGACGCCCACACTACTCGATCAGCGATTGCGTTCGGGATATCGGGATTGGGCGTGAAAACAAGCCACTTTGAACCGCCGGATTCGAGTTGTTCTAGTGTGTCGACTACGGCCGATGCGTCGATAGAGCCCGCAGAACATGACCAACAGCCGTTGTTATCAGCCGACCCTCCGATATCGATGCCGACAACGTTCGGCCAGCTCCGATAGCGGTCAGAGAGCATAGCGATCGCATCGCGATCGGCGGTGGAGTTACCCCGCTGACGTTGCCCGGTCTGGTCGCGGGCAGGGTCGAGGGCTAGAACGATGGCGAGTCCCTCGCGTGCGGCTCCGGCGACAGCGCAATCCAAAACGGTGATCGCATCGGCGGACGCTAGCTCTGGGTTCAGCCTAGGGTGAACCGCTACTGCCTTCACCCCATCGGCGAGAAGAATGGGGTCGACCGGGATGCGGATGGTATTGAAACCCAGCATCGCAATCTGATTGGTCAGATCGGCTAGAGGTCGACTGTCAAGTCCCGACAACGTGGCTTGCTCCTCATTGAGACCTGGCCACTCGACGCCACGGATAACGACGGGCTGTCCATGCGCGCCGCGAACGATACGTTTCTCAACATACCACCCCGGCGGCTGCCCCTCCAGCGCCGTAATCGGTGAGTGCTCCAGACACCGCTCGGAGTACACCACCGAAGAAGCCGGGATCACTGGGAGGTCACCCGATCCGTTGTCAACCGCCTCAGGCACCGAGAAATCGGATTGCTCGGCAGTAGCGGGCGTTGTGGTTGGGATCTCGTAAGCACCTGGTGTGATGAACACTCGTACCGATACCCCAACGATCGCTGTCGCCAATGCGGCACCAACGACGAACGGCGGCAACAACGATTTCCCAAGCCGAACTATTCGACCGGAATTGTCCTCAGCGCCATTGTTGACATCTCTTTGCTGTGCCAACGCTGCTCGAAACGAGCCCGCCCACTCCTCAGCACTACCGAAGCGGTTATTCATATCGGGCGCCGTGCCACGCCGAATGACAGCATCTAGATCCGGATGTTGTATTCCGGCCGCATCGAGAAGTTGCGCAACAATGATCGTCGCACTATAGAGGTCAGCTCGATGGTCCACCGATCTACCCGGTTGTTGCTGTTCAGGAGCCATGAAGCCGACTGACCCGGCTCCCAGCGTGATAGCGGAGCTCCGAACGTCTTTCGCCAGTCCAAGGTCGACGACCACCAAACGTTCGCCGGGTCCAAGAACTTGCCCTGTTTCTGCTCCAGCCGTTGCGGTCCGAATTAGCAAATTGGACGGCTTAAAGTCCCGATGGACGAGATTAGCGACTTTCAAGTCGATCAGACAGTCGGCTAGCTCGTCGACAAGACGCAATATGCCGCCGATTGTCGGGCGCGTCTCACCCAGACCATCAATTCGGGTGGCCAACGACTCAGAGAAGGCTTCCATGACGAAGTACGGCCGGGTGCCATGCTCACCGATATCAAAGACCGTCGCTATACGTTGACGGTCGGCAGCCCTCATGAAGCGAGACTCCCTCACGAAGCGACGTCGAAGTTCCAGATCACAGGAAGCGTGCTCGCTCAAGAGCTTGATCGCCACCGGCCGCTCAAACGCAGGGTCGTCAGCCAGGAAGACCTCGGAGAAGGAGCCTCTCCCCAAGACTGAGCGCACTACGTAACGCCCTATGCGGCGCTCAGAAGTTGGGGGCTCGTCGTGAGTGGTCAAGTTAGTCCTAGATTTCCGCTTGCCTGAATCGAGGGCCAATACTAATGGTGGTATTTGCTGGTTGACGAATCAACAAACGTCATGTAAGCAGTTGCAGATCCTATTGAGGTTGCTCAGTCGTCCTCTTGGTGGAGGCGACTGATGGGTGTCTTGTGGCTGAGGGCCATGTGTAGCCCTTGATGGTTGTAACGCCAGATCCATGGACCAAGCGCTTGCTGGCGTTGGTCCGAAGCCTGGTAGGTGACAGCGAAGGCCCACTCGGGGAGCATGGTTTGAACGAACCTTTCGGCTTTGCCGTTCGTGCGGCGCCGGTAGGGGCGAGCTGGGGGATGTTTGATGCCCGCTTCGGCGCAGAACGCAGCCCAGACCTTGGATCTGTAGCCGGGTCCGTTGTCAGCCGTTACTCATTCGACTTCGATATCTCGTTCGGCGAACCATGCAATGGCTCGTTCAACGAACCCGACAACCAACGGCTTTCTCATCCGGTAGGACTTCCACGTAGGCAACACGGCTGGTGTCATCAACACAGACATGAATGGCTTCCCTGCCGACGTTGCGGTTGTGGTGGCCTGGACCTCGACCGGTGACCCGGTGTCCGGGCTTGTTGAAACAACCGAGTTTCTTGACATCGATGTGGATGTACTCGCCTAGGTGTAGGGATCACTGTGGTTGTAGGCGCGGGTCGCTGACATGGGTGAGTCTCCGAGGCAGTGTGGAAGTTGCGAAACACCACACGAACCTCGGAGCCTCGATGTCTCACCGTAATGCTCGTCTGACCCCGGCGGGCCGCAAGATCATTATTGAACGAGTCCGTGCTGGTACTCCTCAAGCGCATGTCGCTGTGCAGATGGGTTTGTCACGGGCCACTGTTTCGAAGTGGTGGCATCGTTGGCTCACTGAAGGCGACGCTGGTCTTGTTGATCGTTCCAGCCGTCCGAAACGCTCACCGGCTCGAACGTCTACAACGGTAGAGAAACGGATATGTCGGTTGCGGCGGTCGAAACGGTGGGGTCCGAAACGGATCTCGATGCAGACCGGAGTGCCAGCTTCCACGGTCCACAAAATCTTGTGTCGTCATGGCATGAACCGGTTGTCGTGGATGGATCGGCCAACCGGACGGGTGATCCGTCGCTATGAACGGGCTTACCCTGGTGAGCTGATCCATGTTGACATCAAGAAGGTGGGCCGGATCCCACCTGGTGGTGGCTGGCGGATCAACGGCCGTGGGAACACAAAGCACCGTAAGAAACGGATCGGGTACACCTACCTGCATGTCGCCGTGGATGATCACTCGCGTTAGCCGAGAAAGCAATCCGGCACCGCCGTATCCGCCCCTACCGGCCACAAACCAACGGGAAGGTAGAAAGGTTCAACCGGACCATGGCCGACGAGTTCCTCTACAACCACCGGTTCCGGTCAGAGAACGAACGACGCCGCAGACTCCAACGCTGGGTCCATGACTACAATCACCACCGCAACCACACCGCCATCGGCGGACCACCCGCATCACGCGTACACAACGTCACTGGCCACTACAACTAGTGGTCTGTCGCGGATTTGGTTATCCGGTCGAGGGTTGCTCGGCCTGATGCGACTTTGGTGATGATCTCGTCTGCGGTCTTCTTCCACACGAACGGTTTCGGGTCGTCGTTCCAGTTCGCGATCCACCACTCGAGCCGGTCCACGAGCTCATCGACCGAGGTGAAGCTCGTGTTAATGAGTGCTTTGCGGGTTAACACCGAAAACCACGTTTCGATCAGGCTCAGCCACGACGACGAGGTCGGCGTGAAATGCAGATGCCAACGCTTCTGCGACGATTTCGCCAACCATTTACGGACCGGGTCGGACTTGTGCGCCGACAAGTTGTCGAGCACCACATGGATCTCCTGGCCTTTGGGAACATGCAGGTCGATCCATTTGAAGAACGCCAACACATCAGCGCCGGTGTGAGTCTTACCGGTGTCGTGGAGCACCTCTCCAGTCGCAAGGTTCATCGCCGCGAACAGATCGATCGTCCCGTTCCGCTTGTAGTCGTGCGTCAGTGTTCCGGCTCGGCCCGCTTTCATCGGTAACGACGGCTGGGTTCGGCCCAACGCCTGAATCTGGGTTTTCTCGTCAAACGCGAACACCGCCGCAGCCGCTGGAGGGTTCAGATACAAGCCGACCACATCAATAAGCTTCGCCTCGAAATCCGGGTCGGTCGACAACTTGAACGTATCCATCTTCCATGGCCGGATCTTTCGTGCCTTCCAGATCCGGGCGACCGTGTCCTTGCCAACACCGTGCCGCTGCGCCATCGACCGGGTTGTCCACGTAACCGATCCGTCATCGGGAACCGTGGTCAACGTGTCCATCACGATCGCCTCGACCTTCCCGGCGTCAATCTCGGGTTTACGGCCACGGCCCGGCGCAATCTTGCCGACTGACTCGACCCCCTCGGCCTCGAACCGTTTCCGCCACGCCCGAACAGTCACCACCGACACACCACTCACCCGAGCGTTCTCCAAGTTCGCAACACCATCACCAGCTCGCAACAATGCCCGAGCCTGACAAACCTGACGATGCAACAACGACCCCGAACGGGCCATCACCCCCAACCGCTCACGATCCTCATCCGACATAACCAACGGGGCAGCAACAACAACCGGCACCCCCACACACTAACCCAGAAATCTAAATCAGCGACACACCACTAGGGTAGCGGCAGTATCGGTTCGGGGGCTCTGGCGGTTCGAGTCGTGACAGGAGGTTGAGACCAATCCGAGCCAACACCGCAGTGACTGTTGACAGGTGTCCGTCCGCTTAACGCCTCATGCCGGAGACCGATCCAAGTGGCCAATATGCGTTGGGAAACCCAGCATTGACATAGAAACCCGTGTCCACAGGTTGATAGCCTTGGGTTAGTGGAACATTCTCTTGTTTCGAGCCTCATATCAACCCATCGACTCACGAGTTCCCTCAGCGGAAATCAACGAATACTGCTGGGCTGCGGTGGGATTTTGTCTACGGTGGCAGTGGTCGTCACGTTTCGACAAATGCCGGGTTCAGCGGTCTTACTTGGCCCGATGGTAGCAATCACTGTTTGGCTATCAGCGATCGATTTCGCTGTGCATAGACTGCCCAATATTGTCGTCCTTCCCTTTTGTTTTTCAGTAATTGTCTCCCTGGCTACCGCTGGCCTGATTACCGCCGACTTCCGTCGCACACTGGTTTCTCTCGGAGTAGGCCTACTGATGAGCATCGTCTTTCTTATGGGAAATCTCATCGGAGTGATCGGTATGGGTGACGTGAAATATTCCCTGCCGCTGTTTTCTGTTGCTACCTGGTTTGGCTTTATGTCTTTTCAAACCATGCTCATGGTCATGACTATCTCGGCCACGGTTGTAATGATTGGAGTATCAGTCAAGAATCGCTCATCGAGAGTCAGAATCGCCTATGGCCCCTATATGTCTCTTGGGCTAATCGCAGCACTCCTTACGACAGCTCCGTAGATTCAGGTTCTACGGAGCCATTTCTTGCCTCGGAAAACCGTGTCCGAGAGGTGATCCACAATTTCAACGACGACGGATTCGATTCGCTCTACCCGCGCCATGCCGGTGACGGCCACCGACCTTTGATCCCGGCCAGCGGGCCGACATCAAACGCATCGCTTTAGGGTTTCAAACGTTCAAGACATGGAAGCAGTCCACGACCCGGACTTCGAGGAGCCGGTGTCGCCGGCAACCACGCCGATCCGGACCGGGCGCCCCGACCTCGACGGCGGGCGACCTACACCCGGCCCACAGGGAGTCCGGCACCTCATGGGCGCCCACGATCTAACGGACGACAAGCTCTACGGGCACATCAAGAACGCAAAGGCCGGACACGGTTCCTTGAGTTCTGCCGCTATCTCCGAACGCTTGTATCCACCCGAGGTTCGGATCGCGATCGTATTGGACGAATTCTCACCACACCTGTCCAGCAGGAAAGACCAGCGCGTCGGCGAGTAGGCCAAGGCCAACAGTGTCGAGTTGGCCTACATCCCTCACTACGACTCATGGCTCAACCGGATCGAGCGCCAACCTTCAAGCCCTGCGCTACTTCTGTATTGACGTCACCGACCACTCCGAACAAGCCTCGATCATCTGTCGATACATCCGCTGGCCAAACGCCGACGCCGCCGATCAAGCCCTCAACAAGATCGCCAACCGCGCAAACGTTTGTCGACGCGGCACTAGCAATCACTATCTTCTTGAAAGCCTGATGCGGAGATTGAAACTGAGGCCTTGATCATTCCCGTAGGTTGATCCTCTTCACCCATCGATTCTGCTGGAGTCAGCCATGTCCATGTCGTTGAGATCGGGCCAGTTTCTACACCGGAGATCTGGACTGTCGTTTCTCCGGAACCTACAACGATTCGATATTGTGCCTTGGTCTGGGCCTCAGAAGTGCTCGAAGACAAGCAAGCTGTCGTCGAAGGTCCTTGCGATGGACGAAATTCGAAAATCGTAGACGCCACCGTTGTCGGCACCACCGTTGTCGGCACCATCACGACGGGCGCTGGCGGAATCGAGACGGGCGCCACCTCTGAAGTTGTTGTCCTCGGCTGGATAGTGGTCGTGGAAGTCGAGATGGCGACAGAAGTCGAGGTGGTCGTAACCACAGATTCGGTATCGACAACCTGAAACCGATCGTCGAATTGTCGAGGGGTGCCCGAGTCGCCGTTTTCAGCGGCCGCAACCTTCGGGAGTAAAGCCGGTGGACTAGCACTTCGCTGCTGTCCGAGGAGACTGACGGCCAATACGCCCAGGATGACAAATCCCCCCAACAGCACTCCGCGCGCCGCCCAGCCGTAGACACTTGCATTCATTAGTCTCATCTAGCTTTGATGCCGCCGTCAGCTCAAAAGTTCCCTCGCCAAAATATCTAGTCGGATGAGAACTTTTGTGCTCTTGTCGGCATCCGAGTTTATGTGGCGAGTAGGTGGTACACGCGGTAATGAGAATGACGACCGAGCGACCTGGGGTGCAGACAAGCAAGCTTGGCAGCGAAACAGATCGTGAGCTACTGCGACGTTGCAGGAACGGTGATAGCTCAGCCTTTTCTGAGCTGTATGTGCGCCACTGTGATGCGGCCCAGCACTATGCGATGTCTATTACCCGCTCGCCTCATGCTGCGGCTGACGCAGCGTCAGAGGCCTTCATTCGATTCTTTGCCTTAGTCAAAGAAGGTCGCGGGCCGGAAATCGAAATGCGGCCTTACCTGCTTCGCATGATACGCAACTTGTGCTACGACGAGATCAGGCGGAGCGCTCGACTTCAGGCCTCCAGCATCGACACGACCCCTATCCAAGTTCATCTGAGACGTCAGGGTCTAGCCAGTCTGGAAGAATTGGCTGAGAAGGACGAAGACTGTGCGGCAGCGCTTCGGGCTTTTCACTCGTTGCCACAACGTTGGCGATTGGTTCTGTGGAACGTTGATGTTCTAGGTAACCCGCCGAGAGCGTTGGCGGGCGTCCTTGGGACATCAGGCCACAACGTTTCGGCGCTTCTATATCGTGCACGTGAGGGTCTCCGAAGTGCATTTCTGTCTGAGCTTGCGGGCCAAGCCCGGCCCGGCTGCCAGGTATTTGCCTCTCGTCTTGGTGCCTTCGCTCTTGCACGTATGGGACCACAGGAGCGGCGCCGGGTAACAGCACATCTCGTTTGGTGCTCGGCTTGCGCGAGCAAATTGGAATTTGTCCGCCAAGAGGGTCGCACTATGAAGCTTATTCGATTTGACGACTCGGTGGCAGTGTCATCGACAGCCACGCAATGAGTCGAGCTGACCTCCGACGGTGGAGTTGACCCGTCTTTGTGGACACCTTGATCTTCCCCGGTTGTTCGCGCTCGGGTTGTGTGAATCAGTCATGCAACGGATGGGTGATAGTGTGGTTTTTCATACTCGACTGGAGTAAGCATTTCGAGTGAGCGTGACGCCGCTGCCGATTGTGGAAGATCTCGAGGTACTCAAACATTCTTGCCTTCGGCTGAACGCGTCGAGCACCAGGGCGCTATTTCGGTTCTGGCATCGCGAACTGACGGTTGACCAGATCTAATGCCGTAACGACTTGGGCCCGGTTCTTGAATCTGCGTTTCAATGGCAGACCGACTGGTCCAGCGGTTCGCATGAGCCGGCTGACCCGGTTGTGCCCTACAACGATGCGGCTGCCCAGGAGCGCAGTTCTGCGGGAACTTGGGCTGCCATGCGTGCCACGCGACGAGGCGTGGATCTCGGCGATGAGATCGGTGAGCCATGCCTCTCTGATGGCGCGAGACGACAGCGGCCGGTTCTTCAATTGACAAAATCCGGCCCGTGAAACGTTGAGGACACTTGGCATGACGACCTTCCTTATAGGTCGCACACAACCAGGTTCCAGAACCCAGTCCACAAAGCCAGGGAAAATAACCCTGTCCACAAAGACGGCTCAACTCCAACCAGCCCCAGAAAGTTGGGGTGGCGTGGAGGGTTAGGCAGATTTTTGTCCAATTCGACGTGATAAATGTCTCCTTCAAGAGTTGACATGTCGTCACCTTCAACTTTGGGCCGAGCCTGACGGTTCCGACCCTTGCCAGGGAACGAACCTCAGGCTCAGCCTGAGTCGGACACAAGACAAAGCCAAATCACCCTATGAACAGGATTATTATGACCAAAAGTCTCGAATACTGCCTCAGACATATCATCTACAAGTCTCGAATCTCACGGGCAATCACTATCGGGCTTATCCTTGCAACCAGTTTGGTCATGGTAGGTCCAGTTTCACCAGCGGAAGCGCAAGCCGGATCGCGTCTTTGCGGCTACAGGATCGAGAAAGAGCAACCCATCCGAATCAACGGAACTCTACATTCGTACACTTATTCAATTGCATACGTAATTGAGATACCCAAAGGAAGCTCACAGGTTCAAAAAGACATTTGCACTACGGCTCAACGTCGAATAAAAAAATCGGGAATTCTTCCGGAAGAGGGTCGCATATCGATCCGTCGTATGGAGTGTGAAGATCTTTCCGAATACGTGAGACCTAGGGCTACTGAACCTACTGATGTGTG
>CALKZY010000049.1 GCA_938002965.1 uncultured Acidimicrobiales bacterium
CCACCCGAACCGGTGGATCCCACGGATAGGGCGTACCCCGACCCCGCTGATACAACTCGCGAACCGCAGCCAGCCCGGGCAACCCGACAATGGTGGCCAACTGAATCCACGCCGTTAGCCACTCCGCCGAGGGGGTCGGAATGGCAACGCCGGTCACCGACTGAGCCAGCATCGGCACCAAGCCCAGGAACAATACCGAGAACAGCGCAGCCAGCATCACCGTACGAACCGCCAGCCGTCGACCGGTCCGCATCAGGTTGACCAGGACCAGCGCCGGCAGAGCGACCACGGCCAACAGCACGAGCTCGCCTACCCACCACTGCGGTCCGAGAACCACCACCATGTCCAATTGGGGCATCACGACTACGTCGATGAGGCCGAATCCCGCCACCACCGGCAGCGGCCTAGGAGCCGACCACAAGGCCAACGGCAACATCCCCCACGCCAACGCCCACGGAATCAGCAGATCAACGGGCGTGGCCGCCAACCGGGGGGCATCACCGACGTAGGTCCACCACTGCAACCGGTATCCGGTTGACGCCTCGACCATGTCGGGCATGAAGTCCACGGCGACGATCCCCATCATCACGTACAGGGCGCCGACCAGGCCAACGGCTAGTCGCTGTCCGGCATCACGGTGGCGACCGATACCAACGACCGTCCAGGCCACAATCGAAAGACAAACCATCGGCCGCAGTAGATCGGCGGCATCCACCACCTGCTCGGGGGTCATCGGGCCGCCACGACTTTCGGGGCTACCACCAGATGGTGGAGTAGGTGGCCGGTGGCCTGGCTCATGCCGGCGTCCACGATCGGACCGAAGTACCAGCCGGGCTCCAGGATTCGGCGGTAGTAGACGTCGAGGGTGACTTCGTTCATTCCGTCGGGCGTCTCAGTCCAGGTGAAGGTCGCTTGCCGCCAGCGGGCCCAATTGGCGATAACCGTAGTGTCCGACACCGGCACGAAAGTGACCCGACCCGGCTCCGATTCGGTGACCTCCAGAACCAGCTGACCTCCGTCGGTGAACTCGATCGACCGTTGATCACCGACATCGAGCCCCTCACCGGTGAACGCCACCGGTTGCGGGAACGAAGCGCCGGGAAGGCCGCCAAGCAAACCGCTTCCGACCGGGGGAATCTCCGGGGTTGCAGAGAGACGGTTGCCGATTTCTTCGTTGTCGAGTTGAACGATCTCTACTGCCGACGTCTGTTGAATGTCCGCCGGCTGCAAGCCTGAAGCCAGCGACGCCACAAAGACAAAAGGCAGCACGAGGTTGGCCCGGTCACCGCCACCGGAGTAGGCGACGACGGCCACCACCAGGTACACGAACGGGGCGATCATCAAGACACATATCGCCCCTTCGCCGGCCACGGTGCCCGCCATCAGCAATGCAATCGTGGTGCCGATAAACAAGCGATCGGCCAACGACCCCTTGGGCCCCAGCGCTACGAGCGCCATACCTAAGACGGCACAAATTCCATGGAAGAACACCGACCACGGCATCAGATGCCCGAGCAGGAAGATTCGATACAAGATGGAGGCGACAAACAGGCCGAGGATCGCGGCGATCAGGGTCAGTTGGACCGAGGCGGTGTAACCCCTTTTCACGATCTCTTCGGGTGGGATCGCATCGTGCGCCCTGGGTGGTGGAGGCGTGAATCGTGGTGGCGTCGGCCGAGCGCCCGGTGGAGGCGGAGGCGGCAGTGCGGGCTTGTCGTTTGGTTCAAACACCATCTTCTCCGTATCAGCCAATCAACGTTTCATTAAACGTTCGTTCAAACATCACGATACACCGATTTAAACGAGCGTTCAACATGAAGCGTGTCACAGCAGGCCGGAAAACCCCGAGCCGACACCGGCATAGGATGGACACCATGGCAACCCTTGTCTGCTTCCACGCCCACCCCGACGACGAGGCAATCGCCACCGGCGGGCTCATGCTGCGAGCCTCCCGGGCCGGCCATCGAGTTGTTCTCGTATGCGCCACCAGAGGCGAAGTCGGCGAACCACAAGAAGGCGTACTCGACGAAGGCGAAACCCTGGCCCAACGACGAGTAGTCGAGCTGACCAAAGCATGCGAACTGCTGGGCACCGAGCCACCCCACTTCCTCGACTACGAAGACTCAGGCATGATCGGCGAAGCGACAAACGACAACCCGGACTGCTTCTGGCAAGCCGACTTCGACGAAGCCACCAACCGTCTCGCCACCATCTTGACCAACGTCGACGCCGACGTGGTCACCATCTACGACCCAAACGGCGGATACGGCCACCCCGACCACATTCAGGTACATCGGGTAGGTCTGGCCGCCTGCCAAAAACTTGGCATCGAACACGTCTACGAATCAACCATCAACCGCACCCGGGCCATCGAACAGATCCGCCAAGCCCGAGAAGCCGGAATGTTCCCCGAGGACGAAAACGGAGAAGAAGGCCCCAACATCGAAGACAACCCGGACTTCGGCATGGAAGACAAACACCTTCGCTACCAGCTGGATGTGAGCGACCTGGCCACCGAGAAAAAGGCGGCCATCGCCGTACACCGAAGCCAGGTCGGCCCCGACAGTTTCTTCCTCGCCATGCCCGATGAGGCCTTCGCCCAATTCTTCGGCTTCGAAAGCTACGCCCTACCCGGCGTGCGAGACACCGGCGGCCCCGAAGATATCCACATGCTCCCCGGCCTGTAGGAATTACATCTACGTCAAGGCGAACCGGTGGCGGGGACGACCGGGCGTGCCGTAATCGTGGCTGAGCACGGCCCGACCCTCGTCGGTCAAGTGCCGCAGATATCGACGCACACTGACCCGGCTGATACCGGTCATCTGAGCCACGTCATCAGCCGTCAACGGTTCATCGGTGGAAGACAACACGCCGACCACTAACTCCATCGTCTCGGTTGACAAGCCCTTCGGCAGGTCGTCCGACGGTCGGCCCATTCCGTGAAACATTCGATCGATGGCATGCTGATCCAGCTCATCGGCATTCAACGACAGCCGCCAACTGCGATAGTCCCGCAAACGGGCGGTCAGCTCATCACGCCGGAACGGCTTTATTAGATAGTGCAACGCCCCCAAGTCCAAGCAGCGCTTGACCGTGGTGATGTCGCGAGCCGCTGTCAGCACAAAACAATCAACCGAGCGGTCGGCCCGCAACGAGGCCAACAGCTCGGTCCCCGGTCGATCGGGAAGATAAATGTCGAGCAGGATTAGATCGGGTTTGAGCTCGTCGCACGCTGCTTGCGCTGCTTCCGCCGTCTGCACCGAGCCAACGACAACAAAACCGTCGGTCTCCTCCACAAACCCGCGATGAATGTCAGCCACCCGGAAGTCGTCGTCGACAATCAACACGCCAATATCGTCGCCGCGACCCCTCTCCCTGTCACCCACGTTGCCGTCACCCACGTTGCCGTCACCCATGAGCGGCCACCATCCGATTCTGCGCCTCGGCTCGAACCATCGGGTCGAGATCCAGCGAAATAGAAAACAGTGTCCCCGACCCGGGTTCCGAATCGAGGGTTATCGAGCCGTCGTACACCGACACTAGTTCTGCCACCAGGGCCAGTCCCAAACCATCGTGACTCCGACGATCCTTCGTGGTGAAACCGGCTTGGAAGATCTCGTCGACCTGCTGTTCGTCAATACCATCACCCGAATCGGACACATCGATCCTCATGACATTGCCGGTGCACCACACCCCAACCTCAACCTCTCCCCCGCCCAGCAGATGCACCGTCAAATGGTCTACGGCATTGTCCACCAGGTTGCCGACGATAGCTACGATGTCACGCCACACCCGCATCTCCAACTGTGGGAGATCACCGATGTGGGTCCTCAGTAATACACCGCGCTCGCCGGCCACGGCCGCTTTGGCCAACAATGCAGCCACGATCAAGGTGTCGTGTGAGGCGTCGGACCGGTACAGGTCGCCGATCGCCCGTTGAGCCGTGGTGTGGTCGTCGATGACCGAAAGCACATCGTTGTGGTGACCCAACTCGATCAGACCGGCAATGGTATGCAAGCTGTTGGAGTGCTCGTGAGCCTGAGCTCGCAGCGCGTCAACCAACCCGTGAGCCGATTCCAGCTCGCTGGCCAAACCCTGCAACTCGGTACGATCCCTGAACGTGAACACCGCACCCTGATGTTTGCCGCGAATAGTGAGCGGAGCAGACGTCACCAACAGGATCTGGTTGTCTATCGGGAACTGCACATCAACCTGCGCGGTCTCCGCCGCGCTCATCGCCAGCAACGGAGCCAAATCGGCCCGATCCTGTAGGCGAGTTGCCGACCCTCCGGGTTCCAGCCGAAGCATGGTGGTGGCCTCCTCATTGGCCAACACCACCAGACCACTGGAGTCGACGGCCAGGACACCCTCGTGCAAAGCCCGCAACATGGCATCGCGATGCTCGTACATGGCGGCGATCTCCGGCGGTTCCAATCCGAACGTTTGACGCCTGATCCGACGGGCCGCCAGATAGGCCACTACCGCTCCGGCGGCGAACGCTGCGCCGGCCGCCGTGAGCAAACCCCATCGTCGCTCTTGCAAGGTGTCGGACACCTCACCGGTCAGCACACCGACCGACACGATGCCGACCACGTCCTCCCCGGTGGTGTCCCAAATTGGCACTTTGCCTCGAACCGACTGACCCAACGTGCCGGTCTCCACATACCAGTCGGAGATACCGGCCAACGCTCGACCGGGGTCAGTTGACACTCGAGCCCCGATCCGTTCCGGATTGGGATGCGAGTAGCGAATGCCGTCCATGTTGGTGATGACCACAAAGTCAACCCCGGTACGAGTGCGCACCGCCTCCGCGGTGGCCTGCACCTCCGGTGAAATCTCGTCTGCGGCGACCAGCTCTCGCACCAATGGAATCTCCGCCACCGACTCGGCCACCGCCTGCGCACGCAATCCGTACTGTTCTTCAAGCGCCGACTGCTGAAATCGGGTTGCCGCAGCAGACACGATTAGCAGCACCAGAGCAATCACCGTCAGCTGAAGTGCCATCGCCTGAACGACAAGGCGGTGCCGAAGAGGTGTCCGAGACTCCGCCGGTGTCGTAGTAGCCATCGTGACAGTCAATGCTTGCAGACCACCTTCAATCACGCACTTCGTTCGCGACTCAGGGGGTCGCCGCCCTCCAGGCCAGCGCCCTAGACTTCAGCCCCGGCGTCAGCGAATTCTTCATTGACGCTGGAACCTCGGAACCGGCTGAGAATCTGAGGTAGGAACAGTACCGCCAACGCCATAACCACCAAGATGATGTTGAGCACGCCGTCGAAGAAGGTCATGTAGTCGCCCTGGCTGGCCACCAGCGATCGACGAAAGTTCTGCTCCAGGTCGTCACCCAAAATGAGACCCATTAACACCGGGGCCAGCGGCACTTCCAGTTTCCTGAAGACGAACCCGAGCACGCCGAACACCGTCATGATCGTGATGTCCAACGCCGAATTGTTGACCGAGTACACCCCGATGTAGGAGATCACCAGGATCATCGGCATCAGGAACCACGGCGGAATCTCCAAGATCTTGACGAACGCTTTCACCAGCGGGAAGTTCAACAGCAACAACATCAGGTTGCCGATGTACATCGAGGCGATCAGGGTCCAAATCAACTCCGGTGTCTCGGCGAACACGTTGCCCGAGCCGGGGCGGATCCCCATCGAAATCAAGATCCCCAACAGCACCGCAGTGGTGCCCGACCCGGGGATCCCCAACGTCAACAGCGGAACAAGCGAACCGCCGGCCGCCGCGTTGTTGGCCGACTCCGGCGCCGCCACACCGCGGATGTCGCCGGTGCCGAACGTTCCCTCGGTGTCGCTCAAACGCTTCTCCAAGCCGTACGACATGAAACCGGCCACCGACGCTCCGGTTCCCGGGAGCAGACCGACGAAGAAGCCGATCACACTGCCCCGCAGAATGGCTCCCAGCGAGAACAGGAACTCCTTGGAGGTAACCCAGATTCGTTCGGCTTTCTGGAACACCACTTGTTCGCCCCGGACAGTGTCTTCCAACAGCGACAACACTTCGCTGACGGCGAACAGGCCGATGGCCACCACCACAAAGTCCATTCCCTCCTGCAGTTTCAATTCTCCGAAGGTGTAGCGAACCACCCCGGTCTGCAAGTCGGTTCCGACGGTGGACAACATTACGCCGAACGACACCGCCAACAACCCTTTGAACAGGTTGCGGCCGGCCAAGCTCGACACCGTGGCGAACGCCACCACGACCACCATGAACTTTTCGGGTGACTGGAAGCGGGTGGTGACCTCCGACAGCGGCGGGCCGAACAACATCAACCCGATCACTGACGCGGTACCGGCAATGAACGAACCAATGGCCGAGATGGCCAAGGCCTGACCGGCTCTGCCTTGGCGCGCCATCTGGTAACCGTCGAGCGTGGTCACCACCGACGATGCCTCACCGGGCACGTTCAACAAAATGCTGGTGGTCGAACCGCCGTACTGGCTGCCGTAGTACACCGACGCCAACAGAATGAGGGTGGCGGCGTCATCCAACCCCAATGACAGAGTGATGGGGAACAAGATGGCCACACCGGTGATGGGCCCGATACCGGGCAGCACCCCGATGAGTGTCCCCAACAAACAGCCGACGAGGGCCAGGGCGATGTTACGGGGGGTCAACGCCGCCTGAAAACCGTCAAGCAGGTTGAAAGCGAAGATGCTGACTGCTGTCAACGAACTCAGCATCTAGAAGCCTCCCCACCAGCCAACCGGCAGTCGCAACTCGAGCCAGTTGTTGAAGATGAAGGCCAGTACAACCGGGAACAGAATGCTCAGCGGCAACAGCAGTTGCAGTCGAGCTTGAAACAGCAAACCGATGATGACGATGATCGCCGCCGAAGCAAAGATGAATCCCACCGGCTGCAGCACCTGGCCGTAGGCGTAGGAGGCGGCGATCACTAAACCGATCTGCCACAACGCCTGACGGGTAGGCCACCGGGGCTCACCGTCGGGCTTCGCAATGAGGTAGAGAGCCAGGAGGGCAAAGAGGACTCCGAGGCCGGTGGGAAGCGTTTTTGGTCCCACCGGCCCCGAACCGAATCCGGTGCCGTCAAATGTTCGAGCCTCAACCGTGTACCACCCGGCCAAGACCAGGCAAACAACGCCTAACAGGCGATCACTCAACGACAGTCTCCTCTAATTACTCGGCTACCAGGCCGAACGGTTCCGACAGTGTGCGGAAGTCGCCGACTGCGTCCAAGGCGAAACCTTGGAAGTCATCACCGAGTAGGCGCAACGGGCTAAGACCGTTCTCTTCACGGGCGGCCGCCCACTCGGGGGAGGCTTCAACCTGGCCGAGTGCGTCGACCCAGAAGTCGTAGGCTTCGTCGGACATGCCGCCGGGGGCCAGCAGGCCACGCCAGATCGGGAAGATGGTCTCGTAGCCAAGCTCGACCGTGGTCGGCACGTCGTCCATGCCAGGCACCCGATCTTCGGCCATGACGGTCAAGATCCGCAGGTCTTCGTTGCCGATGGTTTCAGACACGTCGAGCGTGGCGACGGCAATCTCTCCGCCTAGCAGCGCCGACTGGGCTTCGCCGCCACCGTCGTAGGCCACCCACGGAATGGCTGCCGGATCAATTCCGAGCTCCTGGGAAAGCAACAGCACCTTGAAGTGGTCTTGACCTCCAACAGGCGAACCTCCACCGAACACCACCGAAGTGGGGTCGGCTTGAACAGCTTCGATCAGTTGCTCGAAGGTTTCAAACTCGCTGTCGGCCGGGACGGCGACAACACCGAAGTCGGCACCGATAGCTCCGATCCAACGGAACTGGTCGGCTTCAAGACCCGTGTACTGATTCTGAGCGAAACGAATGGCGGTGGCCGGTGAAGCGGCGATCACAAGGTCGCTGTTGTCGGCTCGGTTGCCGGCCACGTCAGCGAAGGCAACGCCTCCACCACCACCGGGCTGGTTGGTAACCACCACGTTGGAGGTCAAGCCAAGGTCTTCAAACAACTGACCGATAGAACGGCAGGTGAAGTCCCAGCCGCCACCGGCATCAGCCGGAGCGACACACTCGGGCGAGCCAGGAGCGTACCCGGCTGCCGAAGCGTCGTCTTCAGCGTCTTCCTCCATGGCCTCTTCGCCATCATCTTCGCCATCATCTTCCATGGCCTCTTCAGCCTCGTCAGCAGCCTCTTCGGCTACCTCCGCTACGTCATCGACTGCGTCTTCGACAACATCGTCTGCGCCGCAAGCGGTGGCAACCATGGCCAGCGCAACTAGCAGGGCTAAAGCCCTAATCCACTGTTTCATCAGGTGGTCTCCCTTCAAGCGGCTCGAAACCGAACAGGTCGGTTTACACGCAAGCCGTGTCCTTGGCTAGAAGCCAACCACGATCACTGCCCATGCAGCAAGAATCAGGAGCTAAGGATTAGTAAAAGGTCCTTGTGAAGCTTTTTGGTCTTTTCTGACTTCGGTCCGTCAAGTTCCCGACGATGGCTGGTCGAAACCGGCACAAATTAGCGGCTGTTTGTCACTCTTTGGCAAGGCGCGTGTCGGCAGCGGAAATAGGATGAGGTTCTTAACTCCGCATCAACGTGTCAGATGAGCAGTCATCGACACCACAGAGGTAGCAACTGAATGACCCGTCTCGGTTATCAGATTCCCAATTTCACGTACCCCGACACACGCCCGAACCAACTCTTCTCCATCATCGTGGCCCAGGCCAAGGAGGCTGACACCTCGGGATTCGACCGTGTGTTCGTGATGGATCACTTCTATCAACTTCCCCTAATCGGCACTCCAGACGAACCGATGATGGAGTGCTACACCCTCCTCTCAGCACTAGCCCAACACACGTCCAACGTTCGCCTGGCGTCGCTGGTCACCGGCAACACATACCGCCACCCAACGTTGCTGGCCAAGGAAATCACCACGCTCGACCACGTGTCTGGCGGTCGCGCCACGCTCGGCATCGGAGCCGGGTGGTTCGAGCTGGAGCACAACCAGTTGGGCTTCGAGTTCGGCACCTTCACCGACCGCTTCGAGAAACTGGAAGAGGCGTTGCAGATCATCCTCCCCATGTTGCGGAACGAGACCCCAACGCTCGACGGTAAACACTATCAAGTTGAGAATGCGGTGAACTCACCGGCACCGCTGACGCCCATCCCGGTGATGATCGGCGGCAGCGGCGAAAAGAAGACGCTTCGCATGGTGGCCCAATACGCCGATGAGTCGAATCTGGTTGGCATCGGACCGTCTGGAGTCCCGCACAAGCTGGACGTACTGGCTGAACACTGCGAACGCCTGGGCCGGGACCGCTCGGAAATCAAGGTCACCATGCTCCAGACCGTCACCGTGGCTCCCACCATGGAAGAGGCCGAAGCGGATCTGGCCGCCATGGCCGCCCTGAAAGGCTGGGGCGAGGAAGAGCTGGCCATGGTCAAGACCATCTCCATCCACGGCGACCCCGACACTGTTGGGGAAAAGCTGGCCGCCACCATGTCCACCGGTCTCGACGGCTTGACCATCAACGCCATCGTGAATGGCCACATCCCTGGCCGAGTATCACTGTTGGGCCAGGTGGCCGACGCCGCGCTGCCCTAGGGACAGACCTGCGCTACGATTTTAAGATCGTAGCTCCAATGGAACTAGGCTTCTTGCTGGCCGCTCTTGTGCTCTGGCTAGTACCGGTGGCGTTAGTGGTTTTCACGCTGCTTGATGCTGTGCGGCGACCCGGTGCAAACTGGGATGCCGCCGACCAGAGTCAGATGATGTGGGTGATCATCATCTTGTCTGGCGCGCTGCTGCCGTTCGTTGGTCCGGTGATCTACCTCATTGCCGCTCGGCCGAAGCTGGCGGCGGCAGCCCGCTAGCCGATCACCCGGTCGAGACCGAACCAGCTACTCGAACCGGCTAGAGAGCCACGGTTTCGTCGACGGTGGGGATGGGCGGGTCGCCTGCACCGAGCACCGACTGATCGACGTCGATGATGTTGCCCGTCAACAAGCCGGAGTCCGGAGACAGGCAGAATACGACCATGTTGGCCACCTCCCACGGCTGCACCAGTCGGCGATACGGACGAGTCGGGGCAGCCAACTCCAGCCAATTCTCCGGGGAACCGTCCTCTTGCATCTGCGTCCGATGCTCGGATTCGGTTTCCATCCAACCAGGGTTGACCTGGTTGACCCTTATGTTCTGGCGCATCAAACCGTAGGCCAGGTTGCGGGTCATGATGGACAACGCACCTTTGGACATGCAATACGACGTGAGCTTGGGTTGGCCGCCATGGGATGACGTGGAACCGATGTTGACGATCGAGCCGCCGGTACCGGTCTCCACCATCATGCGAGCGGCGGCCTGAATCAGGAAGTACGGGCCTTTCACGTTGACCGTCATATGCCGATCGAAGTGCTCGGGTGTGTCGGCGAACAGGGTGGCCCGGCTCGTCTGGGCGGCCACGTTGACCACACCGTGGACTTCGCCGAACCGTTCCTCTGTAGCGGCCACCACGTTGACCGGAGCGTCGGGGTCCATCATGTCGGCGGCGACAAAGATCGTCGGAGTACCCGCTTCAGTGAGCTCGTTGGCCAACGCCTGGCCCCGCTCAGCTGAGCGACCGGTGAGCACCAGACCAGCGGCCTCATCGGCTACCAGTCTCCGAGCCACCGCTTCGCCCAAACCCTGGGTGCCGCCGTTGATGATGGTGATCATGCTTCCTCCGAAGTCGCGTTCATATGTTGTTCAGCCGACGTGAGCTCGATTAGCTCGTCGACGATGTGTTTAACCAGGCGGCCACTTGTCGCCACCTGGCGATAGCGACCGTATCCCTCAACCCGCTCCGCCAATAAAACCTTGATTCGCTCGGCCGGGTCGCTGCCCAGCATCGGCCGTTCCAAACCTTCAGCGGCCTCCTGAGCAACCACTCGGGCCAGGATCTCCTCGGCGGTGGCCGTCAAGCAAAAGACCAAGCCGGCTGCAGTGAACATTCGGGCGTTCTCGGGATCGAGCAGCATCCGCCCTCCGGTGGCGATTACCATTCCGTCGCGTTGCGATAACTCGGCCGCTACGCCGCGCTCAAGATCACGAAAGTGCTGTTCCCCATACTGGGAGAATATGGCGGGAATCGGTCCGTGACGCTCCTCAATAATCGTGTCGGTGTCAACAAACTCGCGGCCCAAGCGGTGGGCCAAGAGCCGTCCAACCGTTGACTTGCCGGTGCCCATGAAGCCAGTCAGCACGATGTTGGCATGAGTGGACGTCATCGATGAAGGTGTCGGACCAGAGCATCGAGGGCAACAACGTAACTGTCGACGCCAAAGCCTGCCACTACGCCGACGCACACTGGGGCCAGCACCGACGTGTGACGGAACTCCTCGCGAGCGTGAACGTTCGACAGATGGGTTTCTATGACCGGAATCTCAACTGCTTCAATGGCATCGCGTAGAGCAATGCTGTAGTGAGTGAAGGCGCCGGCATTGAACACCACGCCATCGACCGACGCTCGAGCCTCGTGTAAGCGGTCAACCAACTCGCCTTCGATGTTCGACTGGAAGTCGACAATCTCGATCTTCTCAGGACCGGATTCATCCGGGCCACCGCTCAGCTCGGCGGCGTGCTCGGCGACGGCGAGCAACACGTCGTCCAGCGTTTGCGAGCCGTAGATCTCCGGCTGACGGGTGCCGAGCAAATTCAGGTTGGGTCCGTTGAGAATCAGAATGGTCAGAGCCACGTCGGCAAGTGTAACGAAACTCCGGTGGTCACCCGGATCGATTCCAGCCTGTTCAACCCACCCGGCACCCGCTCGATGCCCCCACGGCCGTTAAGCTGACGCAGTACTTTTCTGCTGACGTACCGAAGGTGAGGCCGTAGATGTCTGATTCTCGTCGTGTTGATTTTTGGGTGGACCCCCTTTGACCGTTTTGCTGGGCAACGGCCCGTTGGGTCGTCGACGAAGTAGCCGGGCCTCGAAACCTGGACGTTCACTGGCAGCCGATCAGCCTGCTACGCAAGAACAACCCTGAGGAGGGCAGCGAATACCACACGGTGTCAGCCTTCTCCCACAGTCTGCTGCGCATCATGGAGTCAGTTCGGGCTGCCGCCCCGACACTAGACGCAGGCAATCAGGACTTCTTCCGTCTCTACTGGGAGTTCGCCTCCCACTTCCATCACGACAAGCAGTACGAGTTCGATCCGATTCCCGTTCTCACCACATTGGGGATCGACACGTCTCACGCCGCCGCCGCCGGTGACGAGTCATGGGACGACGAAATCGCCAAGCGCATGAACCAAGGCCTCGATCTGGTAGGCAACGACGTTGGCACGCCCATTGTCGCTGTTGAGCGATCCGACGGTGAGCAGGTCGGTTACTTCGGCCCGGTTATCACCAAGATCCCTACCGGGGACAAAGCAACCGATCTCTGGGATGCTCTCATGGTCATGATGGAAGCCGATGGCTTCTTTGAGCTGAAGAAGACCCGCCAGGACATGCCCAACCCAGGGGATCGACCGGCACCAATTACCTCGTAGCCGGATACGACCCACATCAACAGAAGGAACACCTATGCGCATCGGATTCATCGGGCTGGGCAACGTCGGCGCAAAGCTTGCCGGCAGCCTGCTACGCAACGACGTCGACCTGACCGTCCGGGACCTCGACAAGGCCGCGGCTCAGCCACTGCTGGACGCCGGCGCCAAGTGGGCCGACTCACCGGCCGAGATGACGGCGAACGTCGACATGATCATCACTTGTCTTCCCAGCCCGACCATCAGCGCCACAGTGATGGAGGCTCCCGACGGGATCCTTTCCGCCCTACGCCCGGGTCAAATCTGGGCTGAGATGAGCACAACCGATGAGTCCGAGGTCCGGCGCCTCGGGGCCATGGTTGCAGCCAAAGGGGGCGAACCCATCGACTGTCCGGTCAGCGGCGGTTGCCACCGCGCTGCCACCGGCAACATCGCCATCTTTGCCGGCTGCGATCGGTCGACCTTCGACAACGCCATGCCGGTGCTGACGAAGATGGGTCGCCGCATCCTCCACACCGGCGAGCTGGGTTCGGCCTCGGTCCTCAAAGTAATGACCAACTACCTGGCTACCGCCAATCTGGTGACATTGGCCGAGGCACTGGTGGTCTCCAAGAAGGCCGGAATGGACCTCGGTGTCACGTACGAGGCCATCAGAATCTCATCCGGCAACTCATTCGTCCACGAGACCGAATCACAGGTCATCCTCAACGGCAGCCGCGACATCAACTTCACCATGGACTTGGTGTCCAAAGACATTGGATTGTTCCAACAAATCGCCGACCGCCACGACGTGCCGCTCGAGGTGTCACCAGTACTGGTCGACATCTTCCAGGACGGCCAAGACCGCTACGGTCCGCGTGAACTCAGCCCCAACATCATCAAACGGTTGGAGGAAGCCTGCGATGTCGACATCCTGGCACCCGGCTTTCCACCAGAGATGACTGATAACGAGCCCGAAGTTGCGGGCTACGAGATCATTCCCGGATCAGGTATGGATTAGGTGACCGAGTACCCGCTCAGGCACGGGCGACAGTTACCAGCGATTGTCGTAACGATCGTGACGATCACTGTCGTCCCGATTGAGGCTTTGCAGGTATAACAAAGCCGCCCGAAGTGAGACCTCTTCGCCTTCGTACATGAAGGTGACGAGTTCGCCTTTGATCAGGCGGGCTTTCTCGTCCTTGGGCATAGCCATCCACTGGGGGATCGATAAGAAGTTGAAGCCGCCCAACTTGCGCACGGCGATCTGATCTACGGGGTCGCCCACTGGGGCGTCTCCAATCCCTCCGGAAATGAGCGAGGTCGACATGGTGTGAGGGGCGGGCGGCGGCGCCACGACCGGCACCTCATCGGTTATCGGCGCCCGAACCCGACCGGATTCCATCGGGGTTTCGGGCTGCCCGTAGTCGAAGTAATCGTTCGATGTGGACATGGACGGCGGCGGGTCAGGCGGGCCGGACACGGTCGCTTCGACCGGCACATCGAAGGGATGGAGCACTCGTCTGGCCGGTGGCCGATCAGTATCGAACAAGCCGGCCTCGAGAGCTTCATCGCCATCGCCTTCTGCTGCCTGCACCGCCTGGACGGGCTCCGGCGCGGTCGCCGCTTCAGGCACGGTGTTGGCACTCTCAGAATGCTGGCCCTCATCTGATCCGGGCAGGCCCAACCGCGAAATCTCGTCGGAAGACAGTCCGGCGGCGACAGCCAACTCCTCCAGATTCGGAACGTGATCGCTTCCATTCGACGACTGCGATACAGGCAATGTAGGAGGCAAGGGGGGAACCGGGCGCGAGCCGTTGCCGTTCAACGACGGCATGTGCGAATCCAAGGGCCCCAGATCCGGAAGCCCGTCGTCTCCAGCCGACGACTCGGCGCCGTCGGCGTCGTCCCAACCGTCGCCGTCGAGCGGCTCGTCAGTCGAGTAGTTGTGCGAGCTCATCATCGGACAGGTCTTCCGCAGGATTGAAGGACTTCTTGGGTAGGTCGTCAAACTCCAGATCGACGCCACGCTGTTCACGTAATGGCGAGACACGCAGGCCGATAACTCGCTTGATGATTGAGAATCCGATGAACGACATGACACCGACCCAAATGACGTTCACGAACAACCCGAACGTCTGAATGGTCAACTGTTCTAGGTTGGGTCGGCCCAAGGCCGACTCGGGAGCAAAGACAGCCAAGGCCAAGGTTCCCCACATACCGGCAAGGCCGTGAGCGGGTACGACGCCGAGGGCATCATCGATCTTCATACGGATAAGGGCTTCGTAGCCGATGTTATAGAGCACGCCGGCCACCAGACCAGTCACGATCGAACCGAATGGGCCGACAACGTCGGCGCCAGGGGTGATGGCGACCAAGCCGGACAGTCCGCCACCGATCATCTTGGAGATCATGTCCATCCGGTCCTCGACCAGATAGGCGTACAGCGAGGCCCCGGCCAATCCGGCCACGCCGGACAGGTTGGTCACCATGATGATGCGGGGAACGTCGGCGGTAAACGCTAAGGCTGACCCACCGTTGAAGCCAAACCAGCCGAACCACAGAATCAACGTGCCGACCGCAGTCATCGGGATACTGGAATGTTCAAAGACCCGAACCGAACCGTTTGGCCGAAACCGACCAATGCGGGGTCCGACCATGATCACGCCGACCAAGGCGGCAACCGCACCGGTTGTGTGCACCACCGTGCCGCCGGCGAAGTCGTGGAAACCCTGGGCTTCAAGCCAGCCCTGGGTCTCGCCGTTCAGTAGGCTTCCCCACACCCAGTGCCCATACACCGGATAAATGATCAAGCCGACAATGGCTGAGAACCCGGCGTAGGCCAGGAAGGTCATGCGCTCAACCAGCGAACCGGAAATGATGGTGATTGCCGTCCCCGCGAATGCCAACTGGAACAAGAAGAAGGTTGGCCCGGAGACAGTGGACTCGGCGTCGAAGAGCCCGGTGATATCCCACGTGAGACTGCCGAGCATGGAGCCGCCGGAACCGAACATCAAGGCAAATCCAACGAAGAAGAATGACAGGCTGCCGACCACCCAGTCCACCAGGTTCTTCATGGCCACGGCTGGAGCGTGAACATCACGGGCCAGGCCAGCCTCGAACAGCAGGAACCCGGCCTGCATGAAGAACACCAGGGCGGCACAAAATAGCACCCAAAGCTCATTGATGGGATCGGTTACCGACGCCGTTGGCAGAGCCTCGCCGGATCTGCGCAGTGCTAAGGCGAAACCAAGGACGACCAGCCCCAAAAGAAACAGCGTGGCCGCTTGGCGTATCCGCCGCGACCGGCGTTCAAGATCAAATGCTCCTGCCATAGTTACCTCCACCGCTCGCAGGCACACAACCCCCGCTCGCTCATCGCCTCGATCCGTACCGGGGCGTCGCTCAACCGTCCCGTTTCGGCGCACTGTGACTAAAACTGGGATATTAAGAAACCGTTAAGACGCATGCCCGAACAACCTTAGCTTAGCTTGTTGACAATTACGGATTCATAGGCAATCAGCACTGCTTCTTGGCCATTTATTGGGTTGATTAGCCTCTTCTCTAGGAGGTCCAACGCCTGTTTCATAGCAGGTATGGCGGACGGCTGGATCGTCGACACGTGGTCCTAGTGGGCCACGGCAAGGTCCAAGACACTGGGCGACAGTGGCCGTTTCGGAAAGGAGCGGTTGCGGTGACCGAGCTACATGCACTCATGTTCGAGGTGGTACGACGTGGGTACGACATTGATGAGGTGAACGCCCACTTGGCGACCATCGAGCGTCAACGGGGCGCCGAGCTCAATCGGGCTCAAGCCGTCATCCAACAGAAGGACGCGGAGATCGACCGCTTGCACGACCTGACCGCCGAGGTCGAAGAAGTCGGGCATCGACGGGCTGAGGTTGACCGCATGACGGTCGAAGCAGCGCGAAAGCGCGAAAGCATGCTGGAAGAAGCGTCGAGAGCCGCCAGAGAACAAACCACGCTTGCCAGCAAGACGGCTGCAGGCCTGCGGGCCGACACCGAAAAGGAAATGTCGGCGCTGCGGCGGGACACCGAGGCCGAGATGTCCGAGCTACGATCAGCCACCCATCACGAAGCCGAAGCCAAGCTTGATGCGGCGCGGGCCGAGGCACGACGGATAGAACTCGACGCTCAGGAGAACGCCCAGAGGCTCGAGACCGAAACCTTGCAACGACTCGCCGAATTCGAAGCCGGCCAGGAATTACAGCTCCAGCACCGTCGCAGCCAGGCCGACCGAGACCACTCGGCCACGTTACGGGCCCACCGACAGACGGAGGAGCAACTCGCCGCACAGGTGGTCCGCCTTCACGAGATTCGAGAATCGCTGGTCGGCACCATGACGGCTATCGCCCACGGCGGCCTCGCCGCCTTGGATGACTCCCCACCCATCGCCAATGAGAACCTACCGGTCGAAGAGCTGGTCAGCGAAGAACCAGTCGAAGCCGACGAGCCGATCAGCGAAGAACCGTCTGATGACAAAGCGACAGGCGAGGACTCGACGGCTGGTGACGAGCCCACAGCTGAAGAAGCAACAGCTGAAGAACCAGCTGGCGACGAGTCAGCCAGCGAAGAACCAGCTGACGACACACCGACCAATGAGGCCGAAAGCCAGCTTCAGGTCGAGGCGGCGATGGCGGCGGACACAATCGAACTCGACAGCGAGGACCTGGCGGCCGCAACTGCAGTGGCGGCATCCAAATGGCGCCTGATTAGCGCACCGTAGTCGGCAATCAACGGCACCGCTCAGCGTTTCGAATCGTCGGCTGATGCCGAGGCACCCAACGCTCGCCTAGTGGCTCCCACGGCTAAAGCGACGACGAACAGGCCAACGGTCTGCACAAAGGCCGTGCGAGAGACGCTGATGACGCTGGCCATCGTGCCGAAGACCACAACGATGGACGACACCCCCACAACGAAGAAGACTTCGGCGAGCCGGTCTCGAATGATGTCGACCTCAGTCGGGTAGCTGGCGAAGTCGCTCCACCGGACTTGCCTGCGAAGCGTCCGCCAGCGAACGGAAAGCATTGCCAGTTCGACGGCGCCAAACCACAGGCAGCCAATCACCAGCGACCGGGACCACACTTGTTCGGTCGTGACCAGAATATGCCAGACCAGTGCACCCAGCATTGGCACTGTCGCCACTGACACAGTTCGAGTTGAGCCGGATACAAGGCCGACGACGAACAGAACCACACCGACGCCCACGAGCACGGCGGCGCGAGTCTGACCGCTGTTCACCGAACCCACCAAAACGCCGCCGGTTGTCAGTGCCGAAATCACGGCCGCCACCACAAGGGTCACGAAAGGTAGTCGGTCAGCGTCGGGGGTAGGCGACGCCATGGCCTCGGCAGGGATCATGATCGCAGACCCGTTCTAAGGCCCCGTCGTCGACGTTCCAGTTCATCCAAGGCCAGCTGCAACCCGGAATCAGCGGTCATACCGCTATCCCACCTGGCAGCGGCAATACCACTACTGGTCAAACGATGGCGCGCCGCTTCACGTTCGGCCTGCCAGATCATCCGAACCGCGTCGGGGGTCCCGGTCGGAAGTGATGCGTCTAGCGCCAGGACAGCCACGTCCTGGCCGCTGGCCGCCAGCTCAACCACTGCTTGGGTGAAACGGTCGTCCACCAGCGGACTGATGGCGATCACCATTGCGCTTGGTGGAATAGCCCGCCGAGGCACAACTGATAGATCGCGTTTAGCCCAGCTGCGATATGGCGCGGTGGCCAGCGCAGCATCGATCAGGCGATGGAGCTGCAACCGTCCGGCCGCCGGTCCCACCCATCGAACAATGCCTCCAAGTTCAACCAACCCGACCCGGTCTGTCATAGACAGGTAACGGCTGGCCAGCGCCATCGCCATACGAATCACCGCGGTTAAGAGTTCGCTTTGACTGACGAGATTCTGTTGGCCGTTGCCCCGACCAAGGTTGTCCTGATCCAACGGCATCGCCGGTCGGAGCTGATCCAGACCGTAGGACTCGGGGAAGCTGTCGATAAGCAACACCACGTCAGTTGAACGGTCGGGATGCCGCTGCGACACCCACAGATCCTGGCTGCGGGCTGATGCTCGCCAGTTGACCTCTCGAATACTGTCCCCGCTAGTGTGCGGGCGAATGCCGGCGAACTCCAAACCACGCCCGGCCGACCGGGACTGGTGGGCGCCGGTTTGTCTCCGTAGGCGACTGGGAGCCACCAATTCTCGAAGCTGGAGTTCGTCGGGATGAATCCTGATGGGTGTGTTCTTGGCCAGATCGGCCGACCAGGCGAACAGACCGAACCGCTCAATGAAGTTGATATGTACCCGGCCGACGTCATAGGTGCCCCAGCGTTCGGCCTTGAATGGCACCACCACCTCCACGGGAGCGCCGGACCAAAGCGATCGAGCGACAGTCCTCGCAGCCCGGACGTCAGCGTCGACGTTCGCCAGGTCAGGCCAGGTCGCGTACAACGTGCCAGCGAGCCGACCTGCTTGCCATTTGCCTGCTTCCCATTTGCCTGCTTCCCATTCGAGAGCATCCCCGTCCGACGGACGGTCGCTAGCTTTGAAGGTGTAGGTGACATCGACCCGCTCCCCCGCCGTTGATCGCTCGAATGCCGGACTTACCGAGAGGTCGACTCGTGGCCGACGAGTCGTCATCAGACCCGCCACCAACAGAACAAGCCATGGCGCAGTCAAAACTGCAATCTCGGCCCGACCGGTGAACAGCGAGAGAAGTAGTCCGATAACCGAGACGAAGACAGCCGTTGTCAGCCGCTCGGTTCGATGTCGGGTCATTCGTCCTTCGACGAAGTCGGTGGGCTTTCAGTCATCGCACGGGCGTCGGGTGCAGGCAGGGTTCCAGGTGCAGGCAGGGTTTCGGGAACCGAAATCGAATCCAAACAGTCGGCCACGACGCTGTCACCGGCCACGCCTCGAACCCACTGTTCCGGGCGCATGGCGATTCGATGGGCCAACGCCGCAACGGCGACACGCTTCACGTCATCGGGAGTCACGAAGACTCGGCCGGCCAGTACAGCTGTTGGCCGGGCCAGCTTCACCAGTGCCTCGACACCGCGCGGACTGGCGCCGGCCTGGACTTTGGGGCTTTCCCGAGTTGCCCGCACCAGGGCCACGCAATAGTCGACAACCGAATCATGGACTTCAACGTCTTCCATGGACTGCTGCATTGCCGCCACGGTTGAGCGATCAGCCACCGGCTCCAGAGTGACGTCGTCGGTTCCCCGTTGCAGTCGACGACGGATAATCTCGCCCTCGTCGGCGACGTTTGGGTAGCCAATCGAGATCTGCAGTAGGAACCGGTCGAGTTGCGCCTCCGGCAACGGATAGGTGCCCTCGAACTCAACAGGATTCTGGGTGGCGACCACCATGAACGGATCCGGTAGACCGTGGGACGAACCGTCCACAGTTACCTGACGCTCCTGCATCGCCTCCAGCAGGGCGGCCTGAGTCTTCGGTGGCGCCCGGTTGATCTCATCTCCCAACACGATGTTGTTGAAGATCGGGCCGGGTCGAAACTCGAACTCATGGTTGGCCTGGTTGAAGATCATCGACCCGGTCACATCGGCCGGCATCAAGTCCGGGGTGAACTGAACCCGACCAACGTTGAGGCCGGTCACCTCGGCCAGCGACCGAGCGATAAGGGTCTTGCCTAGACCAGGAACATCTTCCAACAGCACGTGCCCACCGGCCAACAGACCGCTGATCACAAGAGACAGCCGATCCCGTTTGCCCACCACCACCGTCTCCAGCCGGTCAAGAATTCGAGCTGTTGTGGCCGCAGTTTCGTTCAACGTCATCGTCACGTCAGTTCACCTCTGGTAGAAGCACGGTTTAGTCGAGTGGTAGATCGTCGGGTGGTAGACCGTGCGGCGGCTCATCAAGTATGAGACGTAGGCACCGTGCTACCTCGTCGGCCGTCGGCACCGCAGAGCTGGAGGTGTGGCTACCCAGGGCGCCGTCCACCAGCCAACTCGACTCCCCTAGCAGTCGTTTGACCTCCAGCTTGTCCGACGGGTCAATGTCGTGACGCAATGGCAGGTAATGCTCGGCTAAGGCCTGTAGACGAGGTCGTAACCGTCGTTTGAAATGCGCTTCGTTCTCGTACGACAGGTCCAGCAGATTCGCCAACGACTGCACCTGCACCGGCAAGGCGCGACCGTTGATGTCACCGTAGGTGTCACTACCCCGTCTACCGCCACGGGTCGACTCTTCCTCGGACAGCCAATGTCGAAGCTGTCGAACAGTTCGCCGAAGCCCAAGCCTCCGGCCCCCATATCCGCCGGCGACAACCGTCGACCTGTCGCCCGCCGACCGAATCAAACGCCACGCAAGGTCGGCTACGACCAAGGTCCCACCCACCGCAAGCCAAACCTCCACTGAGAACTGCTCTTGTCGTCCGTCGAGCAGCGCCACACCCAAGCCGAGTCCGCCCGCCCACAGCAACACGAGAATCGGACCTACAACGCGACGACTCACCGGGATCCCCCTGGGGCAGGCAATCGATCGATCACCTCGTCCAAGAGTGCCAATGCCCGCTCTCGATCGTCGAAACTCAATGGACGAGACGAGAACCGAGCCATCTCATACAAGTGGGCTAGGTGTAGATCCCAGGAGCGTTCGTCAGGCTCGGCGGGTTTCGTCGAGTCTGGTGTTGGGGGTCTTGTGACCGAGAGCGCTGTGAGGCCGTCGGTTGTTGTAGTAACTCAACCACGGAGCCAACGCGATTCCACGCTGGTCCGAGGTCTGATAGGTCGCTGCGTAGGCCCATTCACGCAGCATGGTTTGGATAAACCGCTCGGCCTTGCCGTTCGTGCGTGGCCGATAGGGCCTGGTCCGCAGATGCCGAACATCATTATCGGCACACCATAAAGCCCACAGCCCTGATCGATACGGCGACCCGTTGTCGGTCATCACTCGCTCGACCGTGACACCCCGCTCGGCGAACCAGGCGACTGCCCGCTCGAGAAACCCAACCGACATCGCAGCTGTTTCGTTGGCCAGGATCTCGACATAGGCAAGTCTGGTCGTGTCGTCCACGCAGACGTGCACGGCTTCCCAGCCTGTCTTGTAGTTCTTGGTGCCGGGTCCTCGACCGGTCACGCGATGCCCGGGTTTGGTGAACCGGCCGAGTTTCTTGACATCGATGTGGATCAGCTCGCCCGGATGGCGACGGCAATACCGGTTCGGTGGCTCGACGGGTTCGAGTTTGGACAGCCGGTTCAGCCCGAGTCGTTTGAGCACTGCGCACACCGTCGAGGTCGGCATCGACAACTCGGCTGCGATCCGGGTCGAGGTGAACCGAAGCCGGCGGAGCTTTTCAATGACGGCCTCGGTCTCGGCAGGTGTTCGGCCTGGCACCGATCCCGGAGCCGATGAGCGGTCCTGGAGTTGGTGATCGCCGGCACGGAATCGGGCCAGCCATCGATAGGCCGTTCGTTCCGAGCAGCCAGCAGCTGTGGCAGCTTCGAGCGGTGTCCAGAGTTCGTGTTCGATGCGCTGGCACATCAGGACACGCTGATACGGGGTCAGTCGAGCATTACCGTGGAGTTTCACGGGTCTCCTTGGGGTGAGAGTGGCTTCAGCACCCTCAAGTCTCAAGGAGACCCAACTGACCAACGTGGATGGGATCTACAGCTAGGCCAACCAGCGGTTCCGGTTCAAGCACCTGGGTTCCAGCAACCCGACTTACATGTTCTGACGACGTCTCGTGTCCCAGGCGCCGGTGCCCATGTTCAGCCATCACTCCCTCCAGATGGGAGTAGGCCGAGAGGATCGCCTGGCGCGGGTCGTCTATCGAGTCCAGCAGAACCCGCGAATGGACGGCCGCGGCCACAAGCTGATCTATAAGGCCGTCACCGACGGCTTCGGTGCCCATCCCGCCGTCGTCGTCATCGGCTCTGACCTGGTCTTCTTCGATCGGCTCGGGCTGGCGTCGAAACAACAGCAGCCCGGCGGTCACCGCCATAGCGGCCATGGCCAGTCCGATTCCGACATCCCGCTGCTCAATACGAACAGTGGACTCGGGCAAACGCGAGCGCGAACCCGATTCGAGTTCCCCCAGGGGCTGCTCGACCTCTTGCTCCTCGACCTGCTCACCGAACCCAAGGTCGACATCATCGTCCATGAGGAGCAGGATCACCGCCACGATGGCGAGCGTGGTCGCCAACAGCGACCCGACCCCACCCGATGGACGCCCCTGAGCGTAGCCCGAACTCCGGAGCTGAGAGAGCACAACCAACCCGAGCAGGGCAACAGCAATCACCGTCCAGATGACCGCGCTGGACAAGTCGGGCACACCGACCCAAGAACCCTCAGAAGGTTTCCGGCCGGCGGAGATGGCGACAACAATCGTCCAGCCCCCGACAATGAGCGCCACCAGCAGCCAACGACGAAGTCGACGCCACCATCGGACCGGGGTCATATCGGACGCTCTATCGCCGGTCGGGCCATACCCAATCCTAGCCGTCGAGCCATCGAGGCTACCATTGGTCTGGATTCACCCTTGGGCGACACATCAGAGTCGGCCAAGCTTAGGAGGCGGCTCCTTGGAAAACTGGACGTGCCCAACGTGCAATCGCCAATTCGGCAAGTCGAACCAGGGCCACATGTGCAGCCCAGGTCTGACGGTGGACGACTACTTTTCCAACGCCATGGCGTGGGAGCGGCCAGTGTTCGACAAGGTCGCCACACACCTGCAAAGCCTTGGCGATGTGATCATCGACCCCATCGCCATCGGCATCTTGTTCAAGAACGGGCCGATGCTTTGCGAGCTGAGAGCCAAGAAGAAGTGGACAGCCCTCGGTTTCTTCCTCCGCCGACGCCTGACGTCAAGCCGACTGTCACGCAAGGTTGTTGACTATCAGGGCAAATATTTCCACGTGATCAACGTGGACGACCCAGACGTCATCGACGATGAGCTACTCGACTGGCTGGCCGAGGCTTATCACGTCGCCGGAGGAAACCTGGAGGCGGCCGAGCGAATCGCCGACCCAAGCAACGACGGTCAGCCAATGGTGCCCGACGACGTCGAGGATCCATTCGGTTGAATCGACGGCGAGGCATGACGAAGCTGGTCAGGCGGATCAGCACCTTACGACACCGCATAATCGGGCGTGAGCGAGCCTAACGGACCCGGCGGGGCGGGCGTTCAGGGTCAGCCGCCGTATGGGGCGACGGACCGCCAGGTGTAGCCCATGCGGAACTCGTCGAGAGTGTAAGCACCGTCCCCCAGGCGGGAGAACGAAAACTCGGCGGTCGGAACGGGCGCCGACTCAACCGCATATGTCACATGAGCCGGACCGGGGATAACCAAGTCGGGATTGACCCACAGCTCGGCTAGGCCGTCGCTGATCCGACCGACCAGCAAGTAGCTGGTCCCGGGCTGAATGTTGACAGGCGAATTCGGGCCGTTCACGAACTTGAGCGGGCCATATTGCTGCACCCCGAATGCGCCCCGATTGAAAGGATCGGTCGGCGACCAGAACGCATCACCGTAAGTGGCGGTGGCCACGTTGATGACAAAGCTGACGTAGTATGCGTCTGCTGGGTCATAGGTCCCCTCGATTGGCCGGGACAGATGCAGTCGTTCAGTCGGCAGCACCGACAATGCGCCGGGGTACGTGATCAGGTATCGCCCACTCGGGTCGGTGTATCCCAAGCCCTCGGCTACGTGGGTAACGGAACCATCGCCTGCCATCGTCCAGTCCGACCCATCTTCGAATCCGTACAGGGTGTTATTTGGTCGAGCGTCGACAATCTCCGGAGTTTGGGACGTAAAACTCTCGTACACCTGCTTGGCTCGCTGAGCCCGCGGCTCCACTTCTACTATCGGCTCGACCGCAAGAGCGGCGGCGTCGGCGAAAGTTGTGTCGGTCACTTGTTCGATCGGAGCCGGGACCGTTGTACCGGCCGGCTCGCCTCCGGTCGAATCTTCAACCCCACTCCCGCCAGCACTGTCATCGACTGGGCCGGCGTTGGGCTCCACCTCTGCGGCGGCGATGCTGGCCGTGGTCGGAGCCGAGAGAATACTGGTTGATGGACCTATCGGCGAGTCGGGTGCGTCGACGACCATGGCGTCAACCTCGTCGGCGAGGGCATCCGCTTCGGCGTTGTTGTCTTGAGAGTTGTCATTGGGAGTGGCTGAGGCGCCCTCGGCCGGTTCGACCACACCGACCGGCGACTGCCGCTGGAAGCTTCCAGACAGCGTGCCACCGGCCAGCAGGATGAGTATCACCGCGGCCATCGCCAACACGAACCGACTCCGACCGCCGGCACCATCCGGCCGATCAGCCACGTCGATTTCGTGTGCCCGGTCGCGGATGCCGGGACCGTCGACGAAGGTGGTGTTGTCGTCAAGTGTCCGGACCAATTCTCTGAGGGATTCAGCTTCGCTAGGCAACATGTTCCACCCCCAATTCGAGCCGCAGTTTCTCCAGGCCTCGGCGCAGGTGGTTCCGTAGCGTCGAAACCGAAATCTCCAACAGACCGGCCACCTCGACAAGTCGATAGCCATGACCATGGACAAGAACCACGGCCATGCGCTGACTCTCGGAGAGGGAGCGCAACCCATCGATCAGGCCTGGCTCAAAGTCCGGTTGCCCCCGATCATCGGACAGAGCGTCGGTGTCAAAAACCACCATCTTGGTCCGGGTTCGTCTGGCCTCTGTTTGCCCCACCCGGTACAGATAGCCGATGGCGTTGCTCATGCCTTGAACCCGAGACCAGTTCTCCCAGCCGTAGCAAAGGGCCGCCTGGGCCGCGTCGCTACCGTCAACCGGGCCGTAGGCGGCGACGAGAGCGCGGGTTAGACGCTCTCCGTATCGACGCACGAAGGCGTCGAACTGTTCCTCGGCGCCGCCAACGCCGCCAAATACACGCATTGAAACCTTGTCTCCAAAACCGGCGCTCCCTTGCCGGTGCTTGTTGGTTCAGGGTACCGATCAGGTCGACCAGTGGCCAAATAACGGCTTGGCGTTGCCGCTAGAGCCCGGTGGCGGAAAAGTGCTGATAGTCCTTGAGGCTTTGCCAGGCCCCACCCCACTCCCAGCCGATCTCAACGAACGCCTGATGGACCACGTCACCTTCGGTAACGACGCCGGTTTGTCCACCGGAGCGATCAAGGTAGGCGGTGGCCTGCTCGGGCAATACCACGTCGTCGCGTTGGTAGGGATTGTGAAACGGGTTGATGTCGATGGCCAAGCCTTTGGCATGCTCGGAAAATGATGAGCCGCCGGTAACCGAACGGCATACGTATCCGGTGGTGTTGTTGCCGTCACCGGTGGGCAGGGCATCGATGTCGGCCGGAGTGACAACTCGCATCTCCTCAATGGGGAAGCGGGCATCGAACAGACGGTTGAAGACCTGAATAACCCCATCGGCTTCGGAGGCGGCAACGATCATCTCCCCGGTGTGGGGCACCTCGTCAAACCCCCAGAACGCGAGGGTCAAGTACGAGAGTGCATCGGGGGCGACCGGGCAGCCTTCAGCCCAGGTCGAGCGGGCCAATACATCCGGACGCTCGGACAATAGTTCGCTGGTGGCTTGGAACTTGTCCATGGTCGGGGGCGGCAACGTATCAACGGTGGCGAGGCGTCGGTCCAGCAGTTCAGGTGGGGTGTCGATCGGCAGGCCCCTGCCAGCTGAATCGGTGGGGATAGTTCGAGAACCCAGCCATGGCGGTCGCGGGGTGGTGACGTCGACAACAACCTCCGGGACCGTCTCGCTCGACTCGTCCGGGGCAGCATCCAAGGCCGGGGTCGAGTCCAGCGTGACGACGGTGGTGGACACTTCGGCCGATACCAGCTCTGCACTGTCGTCGGGCGCGTCTGAGGTGCAGGCGGCGAGGATGACTACCGCAACCACGAGTGGTAGGACATAGTCGAGTCTGAACGGCTGGCTTTTAGTCATGTATGTGTTGATGCATAGCCCTTCACGTAGATTCTTGACGTTAAACTTGTCGTTGATTTCAGGGAACCACATCAGTGAACCCAAGCTGCCCGCTGGCGGCGGAATCACCACCACCAACCAGTTTGCCGGGCCGTCTTGTCTGACAATCATCGATTTTCGAATAGCGCCGTCGCGCCGCTGGCCGACGACCTTCAAACGCTGACTCGCACGTCGAATCCAGTGGAGTTCATCGACCTTCGAACCCCTGCGCTCGACGCCGAGGCCATCCGAACCGGGCTGGACTCAGCGGAGCTTATCGCGGTCGCCGTCGGACAGATCACCGACGACGCCGTCCGACGGTCGGCCGAGCAGCTGTTCGACATCTCCAACCGAACCGAGTCGTTCACCCACCGTTCACGGTTGGCGGCCGAGCAGATGGGCATCAGCCTCGACGGGTTCCGCCGTCGGAGTGACGGACGGCCAAGCCGAAGAGACCTCGTAGTGCTCGAAGTGGCCAACCAGATTCAACAACTTGGCAGCGCTCATGAGGGAGTGGCGGCCGCGGACCCGATTGAGACCGAGTCAAGTACAGTCAATTCAGGCACAGTCAATTCAAGCTCGATCGACTCCCAGAGCCTGGAAACAGTCGGCCCATCGAAGCGCCGGCTCGACCTGCTGCTATTGGTCGGCCTACTCGGCCTGGTCATCGTGTCGGTCGGGGTACTCGCCGCCCGAAGCTACATCCGTTCGGTTCAAGCTGACCGCATTGCCGAATTGACCCGTGACGTACCGGGCGATCTGGACATGTCGCTGTACTGCACTGAGACTTACGACGGCGACATCATCGCCGAACCAAGCGGATCGGGCTGGGTGTGCCGCGACGCCGACGACCAGTCCGACCCAATCTCCATCGACCCCGACGAGGTCTGCGCCACGCAGTATGGCGAGAGCACCAAGGCCCTCGCCCTTGACGACACAGCCGGTGCCTGGCGATGCGAACTAGTCGGACAGCCATCGAAGTCAGAGGAGTGCGAGATCGCCCCCGGCGCTTTCGACGCCTCACTGGCCGACACCATGTCTCCGTTTGCCCAAGGCTTCCGACGGCGCTACGAACAAGCCGAGTCTCTGCCATGTCCCACCAGCATCATGCACAGGTGGGCCGATGGCATTTTGCAGGAACTCGGATCAGAGGACGAACAGTCCGCCCTGATCGCCCTCTCACCCGACAACATTGTGCTCCTGGAGGGCTCGTCCTGGATGGCCTTCGACCGGATCAAAGGAATCACCGGAAGCCTTGTCGGCTATCCGCTCAACGAGCCGGAGGACAGCCACGATGGACTGCTGGTGGAGCTGTCGGCTGACGGCGCATTGTTCGCCACCAACGACAGATCAACCTTCCATTGGCTTCCACCCGTGGTGTTTCAATACTGGACCGATCACTTGACCTGTCTCGGGCCTCCGGTGTCCGACCCATACACCAACGGCGATCACTTCCGACAGGACTTCCTCAACGACAGTCTGGTGCTCAACCCAAGCACCGTCTCCTTCCACGCCTTGGGCGACTGTTGAACGCATGAGGTGGCCCTTTAGCGTGGCGCAGTACCCGAACGGCCCCTTTCCCACGGTGTTCCCACTGCTCTCCCGGCTTTAAGCCGCAGGGCGTCACTCTGTCGGTGTACAAACGTAGGAGGGCTGAACCGCCCACGGCCGTCATGCCTAACATCCGTTGTGGCGGTCGGGCGACCCAGCCCGGAGGGAAACCGGCTCGCCGGCTCCAGATACCGGCAACACACTCTGGAGTCGGCGGCAGGTACCGATAACTGCGATCCACCCGATAGTCAGCGGATCCCGTAGGGTGGACGAGTGACAGCGCATCAAGTCGAACGAGGCGAAGGCATCGCCCTCATCGGCCGTCAGCTGCGCCGCGCTCGGCGACCGTTTCTGATGGGTGGAATCGGGACCCTGCTTTACGCGGTGGCAACGGTGGCGTCGTCGTTCGTGATCGGCTGGGTGACCGACAATGTGCTGCTACCGGCGGTGGCCGAAGGCAACCTGACCGTGGCTGCGCAAGCAACAGCGGCGGGGGCCATTCTGGCGGTCGCCATCGTCCGAGGGACCGGAATCGGTCTGCGGCGATTCGGCGCCTACTCAGCGCAATACGAGCTGCAAGCCGGGGACCGAACCGAAGTCACCGATCGCTACCTGGAACTGCCCATCGAATGGCACCGTCGCCACCCGACAGGCCAGCTGCTATCGAACGTCAACACCGATGTGGAAACGGCATCGCAGGTGGCAAGCCCGCTGCCTATGGCCATGGGTGTGACCGCCATGTTGGCCATTACCGGTGTGCTCCTCCTCCTCACCGACCCGTTTCTGGCCGTTGTCGGATTCTCGGTCGGACCTGCCCTGGCGCTGGTCAACATCGGCTTCCAGCGACGCATGCGAGTGGTCACCACCGAAGCCCAGCGACTGCGGGCCGAAGTCAGCGAAATCGCCCACGAATCATTCGACGCCGCCCTGGTAGTGAAGACCCTGGGCCGAGAGGACGATGAGGTCGGGCGGTTCGGGACGATGTCCGACGAGCTGCGGGATCGAATGGTCGACGTCGGCAAACTGCGGGCGCTCTTCGATCCACTAATGGAGGCTCTGCCCAGCTTCGGCACACTGGCCGTGTTGGCCGTCGGGGCCTGGCGGGTCGAAGCCGGCGTAATCACCGCAGGCACGCTCGTCACCTTCGCCTACCTGTTTCGCCTGGTCGCGCTCCCCATGCGGGTCTTCGCCTGGCTGTTGATGATGCTCCCCGCCGCTGTGGCAGGCTGGCGGCGAGTGCAATCGGTCCTCGAAGCCGACGGCCACGTGGACTACGGATCGATGATTCCCGAACGGTCCGGGGCGGCCAAAGCCGAAGTGGACGACATCGGCTACATCTACCCCGAAGAATCAATAGCCGACCTTCTAGGCGCATCCGAAGAACAGCGCCGGGTCGATGAACGAGCCGAAGATCGAGACGACGGACGGGGGATCGAATCGATCTCAATGGACGTGCCACCCGGTTCAACGGTGGCCGTGGTCGGACCCACTGGTTCGGGTAAGTCGACAGTGTCCCAGTTGATGGTCCGACTGTTCGACCCCGACACCGGCCACATCACTTTGGATGGTCACGGCCTGGCGGCAGTCGAACGAGACGCCATCGCCGATCAGACGGCCATCGTCTTCCAAGAGGCGTTTCTGTTCGACGACACCATCGAAGCCAACATCAGCCTCGGCGGCGACTACACCGGAGACGATGTCCAGGCCGCCGCCCGCCTAGCCCAGGCCCACGAGTTCATCAGCGAACTGGACAACGGCTACGGCACCCGCGTGGGCGAACGAGGGGCGTCACTGTCAGGCGGCCAACGTCAGCGGATCGCCCTGGCCCGAGCGTTGGTGCGCAAACCACGGCTGTTGATTCTGGACGACGCAACGTCGGCCGTCGACCCGGCGGTGGAAGCAGCCATCCTGGACCAGCTCTCAACGCTCGACACCAGTGTGGTCATCGTGGCCTACCGTCGCAGTTCGATCCTGTTGGCCGACACCGTGATCTACGTGGAAGACGGCAGGGTTACCGGCAGAGGGACCCATCAACACCTGTACAACTCACTCCCGGCCTACGCCAAACTGATCGACGCGTACAGTATTGATGACTCGACCGTCAATGACTCGACTGTTGATGACCCGACTGCTGACTCTGACGACGAGGCGGCAGCATGACCACAACCGCTCCGGCCATTGAACTTGACGACACCGTTCCCGCTGGCTCCTGGGTGACGGTCAAACGCGGCCTGGCACTCTCACCGGAGCTCCGGACGGGTCTCGGGGGAACGCTGGCACTGGCTCTCATAGCCACCGCCGGTCGGGTGGTTGTTCCTATAGCCGTCCAGCAGGTCATCGACGGCGGCCTCAACGTAAGCGCAGTGGCTGAGGCATCCGCCGCCAACGGTTCAACGTCGGTCGACGGCTCGACTTTTGTTGACCTTGGCTTCGTCTTCAGGATGGTGGCTCTGGCCGGGTTGGCGGTCCTGATCACCGCCGGAACCACATCATTGATGCACCTCCGACTGGCCCGGGTGTCAGAAACGGCGTTGTCCGGGCTGCGCACGCGAGCGTTCCGCCACATCCACGACCTCTCCATGCTTCATCAGGCCTCCGAGCAGCGCGGGGCCTTGGTATCGCGGGTGACTTCCGACGTGGACCAGATCAGCCGGTTCATGCAGTGGGCCGGCCTTCAGCTTCTCACCAATACCGCCCAGGCCGCGTTGGCCATTGCCGTGATGCTGTTTTATTCATTGCCGCTTGGCCTGGCGGTGGTGGCAGTCGTGCCCCTGATCGCCTTGACTATTCGGTGGTTCCAGAAGCGCCTCGACGCCGCCTTCCTTGTCGTACGCGAGCGGGTGGGTCGGATGTTGGCGGTATCAGCCGAGGTGGTGGTCGGCGCTCCCGTCATCCGGGCCTACGGCATCGAAAGTCGGGTGCGCGGTCGGTTAGCCGGCGCCATCGAAGATCATCGGGCGGCCGCCATCAAGGCCGGTGGCTACTCTGCCGCCTTTTCCGGCGCGGCGGAGATGCTTTCAGCCTTGGTAATTGCCGTGGCGCTAGTCGTCGGATCGGGGTTGGCGGTGGCCGGTTCCGTTTCGGTGGGGACAGTGGTGGCGTTCTTGTTCCTGGCTCAACTGTTTGTTCAACCGGTCACCATGTTGGGCGAAGCGGTCAACGAAGCACAGACGGCGGTGGCCGGGTGGCGGCGAGTCATCGACGTGTTGGACATACCACCTGATGTTGCCGACCCGGGCGACGACGGCCAGGCTCTTCCAGCCGGACCGTTGGACATCGAGTTCGACGCAGTCGAGTTCCGCTACCCCCTGCGGGGCGAGACAGCGGCGACAGCGTCGGGCACTCAAGCTCTGCGACCGGTCTCGTTAGCCATTGAAGCCAAGGCCAACGTGGCCGTGGTGGGTGAGACCGGATCGGGCAAGACGACGTTCGCCAAGCTGCTGTGCCGATTGATGGATCCCAGCGCCGGTACCGTGCGGATCGGTGGGGTCGACATTCGGTCGATCAAGTTTCGGTCACTGCGGGACCGGGTCGTGATGGTCCCGCAGGAGGGTTCGCTGTTCCGGGGTTCAATTGCCGACAACGTCCGCATGGGCAAACCAGACGCCGCCGACACCGACGTGCTGGCCACGTTCGCCGAGCTCGGCTTGGACGAATGGTTGGATGAGTTGGAGCACGGGATCGAAACCCAAGTCGGCGAGCGTGGCGGTTCGTTGTCCATCGGCGAACGGCAACTGGTTACGTTGGTCCGGGCCGCTATCGCCAATCCAGATCTGCTGGTGCTGGACGAGGCGACGTCGTCGGTTGATCCGGCGACCGAGGTTCGCATCAGTCGGGCCTTCGCCCATCTAACGTCGTCTCGAACCGTGGTCACTATCGCCCACCGTCTTTCGACCGCCGAAGCCGCCGATCGGGTGCTGGTGTTCGACGAAGGCCTGGTGGTGGAAGACGGGCCACACTCGCAACTGTCCACCGATGGTGGAATCTACGCCGGCCTGTTCGACGCCTGGCAACGCGGCACCGCTGGTTAACAAGTCCTTAATCTACTCCTCGATCTATTCCTCGATCAGAGGTGGCTCGGCTGGCGCGCCGTGTTCCAAGATTTGTTTGGCCAGCGAAGCCAATTCGACTGGGTGGATGTTGTCGTCGGTGGTTTCCAGATCGGCCACTGTCCACCAGCGATGCTCAACCAGGCCTTCCGATGACAGCTCTTCTGCCGACATAGTGGGGGCGATGGTGAAGACGTGACATGGCACCAGATAGACGCTTTCCTCCTGCCCATCGAACTCATTATCGTTCCTGGTGAACATCCGGCGGCGATACCACACCGGTGGGCCCATGAAGACGTCAGGAACGCCAGTCTCCTCCGTTAGTTCCCGCTTGAGGGCGGTGGCATCATCCTCGCCTGGCTCCTTGCCCCCACCGGGCAGAAGCCAGCCGGTCCAGTCGCCAAACTCCACCCGGACGAGAAGAATCCGATCAGCGGGGTCGATCATGAGGCCTCGAACGGCCGGACGCATTTTGAGTTCACTCACCCAACCGTTCTAGCGGCCAGTTGCCTGGTTGGATGCCTTCACAGCTTCGGAGCCGGACAAGCACGCACTAGCTGGCTGAGAAGATTCAGCCGGTGATGAACGATGACGAGCTGAACGCTCTGATCGACGATCACTACCGGGGCGAGGCTCAGACCTTAACTACCGGCGCTGAAGCCAACCTGTTGAAACTTGGTGAGCTTCGGGGCACGTTGACTGATGTCGAAGCCGAAGCACTTGGCGACATCGGCGAGACGCTCAGGTCAAGGTAAGGTCCGGCGCAGGCGACTCGGCTGTGTTACTAATCCGCTCATCGATGCCGTGACGGCGCTGATCACTCGGAGCGGGTTGATCGGCAACGATGGCCTTCACCGCCTCATGGGTTGAAGCGTGAATGCACGGTGCCAGCTCACCCCACAACCCGGCACGACGCAGCACGTCTCGCACCGGTCCTTTGACATCGGCTAGGTGCAAGATCACCTCTTGCTCGGCCAGCTCGGACATTACTTCGTGCAGCATCTCCGCCCCGGTGGCGTCGATGTCGTTGATTCCCGATGAGTCGAGAATTAGAGCGGGCTGGCCCGTGGGCTCCGCTTGACCGCTCAACGCGGTGGCTTGGTGGAACCGTGTGGCCCAGACCAGGGCCGTGGCTTCGGAAACAAGGAGACGCTTCACCGCGGTTGCATTCACGAAAGACAGCGGGGCGTCGATTCGAACGATACGGATTCCGTCGGTGGTTTGAGTCTCGGGAAAGCGCTTGACGTTGCGGTAGGTGCCGCTGTCTTCCACGTTGCCCAGAACCGCCGAATGAGGGCTGGACATGCGGGCGAATACGACCAGCATTGAGGCGGCAACAGCCACCGCAATCCCGATTTCGATGCCGAGCGCCAGCGTGCCAAAGAAGGCCACGGACAGGCTGATCAGGTCGCTCCGCTTAACAGTGGCGATGTGTCGCATCTCCGCCACGTCGATGAGTCCAACGACGGCCACGACGATGATGGCACCCAGCGCGGCGTTTGGCAGCGTCGCCAACAGCGGCGTTAGGAAAGCAATAGCGACGAGGACGACGCCGGCGGTGACGATGGAGGCCAAAGGGGTTCGGGCCCCGGCGGCGTCATTCACCGCGGTCCTGGAGAAGCCACCGGTGACCGGGTAGCCACCAAATAGTCCGGCGGCCACGTTGGCAGCGCCCAGCCCAATCAACTCTTGGTTGGCGTCGACCTCGTAGCGGTGCCGACGGGCATAGGTCTTGGCCACGGCAATGGACTCCATGAAGCCGACCAGCGTGATGATGAGCGCCGTGGTGGTCAGGCTGCCAATGAGCGACCCGGAGAACTGCGGCAAGCCGAACGTCGGCAACGAGTCGGGGATACTGCCGACTACTTGAACGCCTCGATTCTCAAGGTCTGCGATGTTGACCGCAACAATGGAAGCGACCACCACAGTGAGGGCAGCCGGAAGCCTGGGAGCCAAGCGCTTCAATGCCAGAAGGCTGATCATTGAGCCGATGCCGACTGTCAACGTTGCCGGGTTGGCGTCTCCCAATTTGCTAGCGACGTCGATCACCGTTTGGTAGAAGTGCTCGTGCCGATCCACTTGAATACCCAGAATGTGCTTGGCCTGCGAGAAGCCGATGATGATGGCGGCGGCCGCGGTGAAGCCCACGAGAACCGAGTGGGACAAGAAGTTGACCAGAAACCCCAGCCGGGCCGCGCCGAGGACCAGGTGGATGACCCCCACCATGACGGCCAGTAGGGCGGCTGCGCTCATGTACCCGATGGTGCCTGTTTCCACCAGCGGGGCCAGAGCCGTCGCAGTCAACAGCGACACAATGGCTACCGGCCCGACGGCCAACTGGCGGGAGGAACCGAATAAGGCATAGACCAGCACGGGAACGGTGGCGGCATAGAGACCGACCTCAGCCGGCAACCCGGCCAGCAATGCGTAGGCCATGGCCTGTGGAACCAGCATGGCTCCAATCGTCAGGCCGGCGGCCAAATCCGCCTTGAGGTAGCTCCGGGGATACGCCAGAGCCCATTTGGTGATCGGCAGAAGCCTCTGCACAGGCGATCTGTAGTCCATATAACCGAATGTACGTACATTTACGTTGATTGTCAATGAAAATGGGCCATACGTCACCGTGATCACTCGGTGCGTCGATCTCGTACACTTGCAGACGATGTGCAGACAGGTTTCATGCAAGCAATGCGGCCAGCCAACATGGGCCGGCTGCGGTCAACACGTCGAGCAGGTTCTCGGCCACATCCCGGAGTCGGAGCGCTGCCAAGGCCACACGTCTGACGACTCGGGCGGCAGCGTTGGCCAATCCTGGCTACAGAGAATCCTCAGTTCCGTCCGCAGCTGACTACCACTCGCCCCTTGACGTTCCCGGCCAGGATCTCCGGAGCCAGGTCAACAACACTGGCCAAGTCCACTTCGGAGGTGAGCGACTCCAGCCGGTCGGCTACTACGGAGTCGGCCAGCACCTCGGCCATACGGGCATGAACTCGCTGTCGCTCGTCGACTGGGCACATCACCGAGTCGATTCCCAGTAGGTTGACCCCGCGCAACAGGAACGGGATGACGGTGGTGGACAAGGCGTTACCTCCGGCCAGACCGCAGGCGGCCGCGCTCCCCTTATAGGCCATCTCAGCCAGAACGTGAGCCAAGGTGTCGCCACCGACGGCATCAACGCAACCGTGCCACCGCTCGGACAGCAGCGGCCGTGACGGGTTCTCGGACAACTCGGCCCGGTCAATCACCTCAGCTGCACCCAACGCCTTCAGATCATCGGCGTTTTCCATACGACCGGTGGAGGCAACCATGTGATGGCCAAGCGCGCCACCCCACAACAGGGCGGAGGACCCGACCCCGCCGGAGGCTCCGGTCACCAAAATCTTGTGATCGGATCCAGCAGTCACACCATGTTGCTCAAGCGTCATGATGGCCTGCATGGCGGTGAAGCCAGCGGTACCGATGGACATGGCCTGGCGAGTGGAAACGCCGTCGGACAGCTTCACCAGCCAGTCGCCGTTCACCCGGGCCCGTTGGGAGTACCCACCCCAATGGGCCTCACCAACCCGCCAACCGGTCAACACCACCCGATCGCCGGGGGCGAAACTCGGGTTGTCCGAGGCGGAGACCGTGCCGGCCATATCGACACCGGGCACGTGCGGGTAGTTACGAACCAACCCGCCAATGCCTTTGATGATCATGCCGTCTTTGTAGTTGAGCGACGAATACTCGACCTCGACGGTCACGTCGCCCTCGGGAAGCTGATCGTCGGTCAGCTCGGTGACGGCGGACGTGACGGTTTTCTTCCCCTCAGCGTCCTCGTGGCGATCAAGTAGCAGGGCGGTAAAGCTCATGGCCGCTCATGGTAAGCGCCTATCCCGGCGGCTTGCTAGCCGAACTTGGTTTTGGGCCTCTCTTGCAGCACGCCGTCGAGCTCGATGTCGACCTTTTCGTTGTAGAAGCACACCAGGCCAGCGATCGACTCGGACTCGGGCAGAGGCGTTCGATACCCCCAAGCCAAGTTCTCATAGCTCGACCCATTCACCGTGACATCCCAGTATTCGGCCCACCCTTTGTAGGGGCACGCCGTCGACAGGTCGGTCGCACGCAACATGTCCATGCGGACATCGGTCTTGGGAAGGTAGTACCGGGGAGGTAAGCCGGTCTCATACAGCACCGTCGGTCGCTCACTGTCGGCCACTACCTGGCCGTCGATCAATACCCGTACGTGACGAGACGACGCCAGCGCGTCAACCCGCACTTCAGGGCTGCGAGGGTGAACGAACACCTCAACGTCCTCCTCGAACCAGGTGTCAATCGCGTCCCACTCGATCCGCACCAGGTCACGCAACTCGTCAACCGGCGAGTCAAGGTGGCGCCACGCCGCATCGGAAAGGGTGCGCTCCCCACCACCGTCACCGCCGCCGCCAAGAACCAGGTCGTAGCGGGTTCCCTGGCCTCGGCTGGTTGACCTCAGCGTCTCGCCGTTCTCGATCAGCTTGGCAGCAACGTCGTCAAGTGGGAAATACCAGGCCGGGTAGTACGGGATCTCCCATACGTATCGGGACCGGCGACTGTCCACCACGGTGACGCCATCGACCAGGCCCCTGATCCACTTCGGATTGGCTTCGACTCGCACTCGCGGTTTGGTCTCACTCATGGAACATGAAACCGGCCCGCCAATTCAGCCATTCCTGCCACAGGCGCGACCGCTCACAGGATCGGGTAGGAGCCGTCGGCATCGTGAGTTTCGTGTCCGACCAACGCCGGGGTGAACACACACACGATCCGCATATCGGTAGCGGCAGTGAGCTCGTGGCGGTCGTGGCGGTCCAGGGTGTACATGACGCCCGGGGCCAGTTCATGCTCCTCACCGGTGTCCACGTCTTTCACCACGCCGGTTCCATCGATGATCAGGTTGGCCTCGATGTGGTTCTTGTACTCCATAGCCTGGTGGGTGCCGGCCGGGATCATGGTCTGAGTCATGGTGAACCCAACCTCGTCGTCTCGCATCAGGTACCGACAGCTGGTGAAGACTCCCGGCTTCTCCACATAGCGGCCCTCAGCCTTCAACTGTTCCAACGAACGAACGATCATGACGGTCTTCTCCTGTGCCGGGGCGGTGAGCCCGATGCTACCGTCCGTTGCATGACCGCTTCGCTACCCTCGGCCCCGACCGTCACTCTCCGCAACGGGGTGGAGATGCCAGCTATCGGGTTCGGAACCTGGGAGTTGCGGGGCGACGCTGCGGCTAACGCCACCGCTGCCGCGCTGGCTATCGGGTACCGGCACATCGACACCGCCTCCATGTACGGCAACGAAACCCAGGTCGGCGAGGCCGTTCGAGCTGCCGTCGACAACAGCCAGGCCACCAGGCAGGACATCTTCGTCACCACCAAGATCTGGAACGACGAACACGGGTTTGATGCCAGTGGCGAGGCGTTGGAGCGAAGCGAAAAGAACCTCGGTCTCGGTGCGATCGACTTGGCGTTGATCCACTGGCCCGGCGGTTCCGACCGGTTGGAAACCTGGCGTCAGATGGAGACCCAGCTGGGAACCGGCGACGTGCGGGCCATTGGAGTATCGAACTACACAGTCGCCGATCTCGACGAACTAGCCACGATTGCCACCATCACACCCATGGTCAACCAGGTCGAGTTCAACCCGTTCACCTATACCGCGCAGCTCCCCACACTGGAGCAATGCCGACGTGACGGCATCCAGGTGACCGCCTGGCGCCCGCTGACCAAAGGCCGAGCGCTCGATCATCCCACCATCACCCGGATTGCCCAGCGGGCCGGCCATACGCCGGCTCAGATTCTGCTGCGCTGGTCCATCCAACATGGCGTAGTGCCACTGCCCAAGACGACATCAGTCGACCGCATGGCGGAAAACTTGGCAGTGTTCGACTTCGAACTCTCCCCCGATGACATGCAGACCCTCGACACCATCACATAACGGCCTGCACTTGGCGGGCCTGAGAGGAAGACCAACCCAAGCAACTCGGTCGGCAACGAACTAGAGTTCGAGTAGTGGTTGCCGTAGTTCAACAGTCGGCGGCGGACTCGTCGCCGGCCTCACCACAACCGAGTTCCGACCTGCCCGATCTTTCGTGGAACATCACGTTTGTCGACGCCGATCCGGCCCGAGAGTCATGGTTCGCCTGCTGGGATCCAGCCTCGCCCGGCGGCCTTTTCGACACAACTCACAATCTAGAACCAGCCCTTCCCCGCCAGGATCTTGTTGTTCATCAATCAGCGGCTCGTGGCACCACCAAGACCACGGTGTCGGCGGTTCGTCTGGAGATGGCCCAGGCCATCGACCTGTTGGGGCCGCTCGGCCACCGGGACGTGGCCAGCCGGTCGGCCCATGCCTGGGCGGATGTCATTCGCGCTGCGTTGGCTTTCATCGCCGACGGCCGAGTGCTCCCCTGGGTCAGCCCCGGAGGCTACGACATGTGGCGGGTCGACCCACTTGGCCCTCGCCACACCACCCTGGTGGCACAGTTGGCCGAGGCACTACCGCCCGAGGCCCACGCCACACCGGTTGAGGTTGCAGGCAAGCGAGGCCTGATCAGCGACCCGACCTATGCCGTACGGGCGGTGTGCGATGCCGTGGCAGATCGGTTCTTGCGCACCCCGGCTGCTCATCGGGTTGGTTCGCTGCGGCTGTATGCCGACCCGCGCCCGACCAAGGCCCCCCACCTTCGACCCTGGGTGAAAGATCTGGCGGCGGCGCACTGCGCCAGCTCCCGTTTGGTTCTGCAAGTTCATCCGCCCGACGACCATTCCGTTGAATCGACCAAAGTCAGCACAAGCACAAACACAAACACAGACACAGTCACAGACACAGACACAGTCGAACCGTGGACGGTCAAGTTCCAACTGGCCAGTGTGCTCGACCCATCGCTGGTGATTGACGCCGCCGACTATTGGCATGCACCAGGCGAGGTCATGAACCGGCTCGGTCCACAAGCGGAGGTCACACTGCTGGCCGGTCTACGGACCCTGGGTCGACTGGTTCCCCCGTTGGAAACAGTCCTAGATGAAGTGGCGCCGACAACCGCACCGCTTCACGACGCCGACCTCGATCTATTGTTGGATTCGCTCGACGAGTTGTTGGAGCACAAGATCGACGTGCGTTGGCCGGCCGATCTGGTCGCCCCCCGCATCGAGCGTCGGGTGGTGGCCTCAGCCGCCGATGAACCCGGCCGCGCCGACCGCACGGCCGACAGCACTGCCAACAACCCGGACGACTCGTTTAACGACAACAGCGACGGCCGCCCGCCCCTGCTGGATCTGAAGAGTCTCCTGGCCGTCGACTGGGAGTTTCTGCTGGACGGTGTACCACTCACTGTCGAGGAACTCGAAGTCCTGGGCGAAGCTAAAAGGGCGGTTGTTCCCCTTCGCGGCAAGTGGGTGCGCCTGGACCGGGCCGACAGGGAGCGACTGCGAGCCAGAGCACCCAATTTGACCATGGGTGATCTCCTGGCCGCCGCCCTCAACCCAGCGTCAGGCACTTCTCACGCCGACGGCCTGGGCCTCACCATCGAGATCAACCCCGGAGATGTGGCAGCCGGGGTCGCGGCGGGCGACGGATCGAACGGGGAACAAGACGAACTAGCCGAGCGTTGCGGGTTGCGTATCGAAGGCGGCTTGTCGACCCTGATCGAACGGCTCAACATCCTGGGCGGACGCCACCTTCAAGACAACAGCTCCGGCCAGTTTCCCCAACCGGCCGGGCTACAGGCCGAACTTCGGCCCTACCAACGCCAGGGTTTGGCCTGGATGGCCGAGCTGTACTCGCTGGGCGTCGGCGGCTGCCTGGCTGACGACATGGGTCTGGGCAAGACCGTTCAGGTTCTCGCCCTGCACGCTCTCATTCACCAAGCTGGGAGCGACCTGGCTAGTCAGGCCGACTCGGCACCGACGCTGGTGATCTGTCCCACCTCGCTGTTGACCAACTGGGCTCGCGAAGCCGAACGGTTCCTACCGGGAGTCCCGGTCCGCATTTACCACGGCGCTTCTCGAAGTCTGGCTGGCCTCAAACCCGACGAACTGGTCATCACCAGCTACGGCGTTGTGCGCAGCGATCCCGACGACCTGGCCGACACAGACTTCGGTCTGGTGGTGGCCGACGAAGCCCAACAGGCCAAGAACCCTCGATCGTCCACGGCTCGGGCGCTACGCAAACTCAACGGCCGTATTCGTCTGGCTCTCACCGGAACCCCGGTGGAGAACCGGCTCAGCGAACTGTGGGCCATCTTCGACTGGGCCGTGCCTGGGCTGCTTGGTCCATTGGCCACCTTCCGTCGCACCACTGCTGTGCCCATCGAACGCGATGGAGACGAGGACGTCACCATCCGACTTGCCCGCCTCCTCAGCCCGTTTCTGTTACGGCGACGCAAGAGCGACCCGGGTCTGGTCGACGACCTGCCGGACAAGATTGAGCGAGATGTCGTGGTGGCACTGTCCCCCGAGCAAGCGTCTCTCTACAAGGCCACCGTCGAGGAGACCCTGGTCGAGGTGGCTGAGGCCGACGGCATGCAACGCCGGGGCATGGTGCTGGCTCTATTGACCAAGCTGAAACAAATCACCAACCACCCGGCTCTGTATCTGAAAGAGTCCCTCTACCTCGACAAGCCCGCCGGCGACACCGAAAGGAATACGGGTTCCACTAGCGAAACTCAGGCCGACGGGTCCACCGCCACCATGGCTGGCCGGTCGGGCAAACTCGAAGCACTCGACGATCTACTGGCGGCGGCACGAGCCAACGACGAATCAAGTCTCATCTTCACCCAATACGTCGGCATGGGCCACATGCTGGTCGAACACCTGCAACGCAGCGGTATCAAAGCCGCACTGTTGCACGGCGGCCTTACTACCAAGGCCCGACAACAGCTAGTTGACTCGTTCCAGGACCGGCAACTTCCCGTACTCGTGCTGTCGCTCAAAGCCGGAGGTACCGGACTGAACTTGACGGCTGCCACCACCGTGGTCCACTTCGATCGCTGGTGGAACCCGGCGGTTGAAGATCAGGCCACTGACCGGGCGTATCGAATCGGCCAAACCCAACCAGTCACCGTGCACCGACTCATCACCCAGGGCACGGTTGAGGATCGCGTGGCCGAACTGTTGAAACACAAACGGGACTTGGCCGACCGGGTTGTTGGTGGAGCAAGCGAAGCGTGGATCTCCGAGTTGGACGACGAGGAACTGGCGGCTCTCGTCACCCTCGACGGCGACGCAGCAACCAGCGTGGGTGGTGACGTCTTATGAACGTCAAGCAATTCGGTACTACGTGGTGGGGCGAAGCATGGCTGGAGGCCCTTGAGTATCGAGCACTAGCGGACCCCAACCGCCTGCCCAGGGGTCGCACCTACGCCCGACAAGATCGGGTTCGGAATGTGGAAGTCGAACCGGGCATGATGCGAGCCGCGGTTCACGGCAGCGAGATCTACGCTGCCACGCTGGCCGTGAACCTACTGGACAACGCCCGCTGGAACGGGTTGCTGGACGAGGTGGTAGGTCGGGCCAAACTCTCCGCCGCCCTTCTGGCCGGCGAAGTACCGCGTGAACTACACGAGATCCTCCTGCCCGGGCCCGGCGACCTCACTCCGGACTGCAACTGCCCCGACGGTGCCGACCCGTGCAAGCATGCCGCAGCCCTGTGTTACGTGGCCGCCGATGTCTTCGACGCCGACCCCTTCGCCCTGATGCTATTGCGCGGCCGAGGGAGGGAGCAGGTTCTGTCCGAGCTTCGGCGTCGACGTTCGGCTCTGTTGGGCACCACTGTTGCCACCGAGTCCAACCGACCGCGGGGCAATGACCCCGGCATGTCAGCTGCGGCCGCTTTCCGTCAGGAACCGGAGCAGGTGAACCGCTCCATCGTTGCCCCGGCCATCCCCCGAACTATGCGCAAGCTGTCGGTACCCCCTCCGGCCGACTCCGGTATCAACGAAGGTGAGCTTCGGGAACTGGTGGCCGACGGCGCTCGGCGAGCGCAAGCGATGCTGGCCGGTGACGGCACATCGATGCTGGATCTCAGTGTCGGCGCCGACGTGGCCCGACGAGCAATAGCCGGTGACGTGGTGGCCATCGCCGAGGAAACAGGCCTGCCTATTGGCGATCTGGCCGCCGCCGCCAAAGCTTTCTTCTACGGCGGTCAAGCCGGGATCGTCGTCTCCCGCCACCGTTGGGAAGCCAGCAACGACGTACTCGAACCGGGCTTTGCCATCATGAAACGGTTCGTGGCCGGTGGAGCCGAGCCAAAGCGCCGAGCCAACACGGTCAGCGTCGGACCGATTCAGCTACGGGTCGACCCCGACTGCAACTGGTGGCGTTTCGACGCCGACGATGACTTGGGCTGGCTCCTCAGTGGACCCTCGTCAACTGATCCGACAGATCTCGTCTAGTTTCATCGGTGCCAGGTCAGGGGGCGACCGGGGCCGGTGTCCGGCGGTTTCGCCGCGATCCGGCCTCCACACCGCCCCGACCAGGCTTCGATGGTGAACCGAGGTCGGCCAGGCTGTCGGCGAACTTGGTGATCAGCGGCCCAGCCACCGCGGTGATCAACACATAGCCGGCGGCCACCGCACCAAGCTCTGGACCGTCCGCCAAACCGGCGCCGAGAGCAGCGATGACAATGGAGAACTCACCCCTGGCGATCAGCATCGTTCCGGCCCGCACACGACCCTTGCGACCAACACCTAGCCGACCGGCCGCATACCAACCGGTTGCCACCTTGGCAGCAACGCCCACTACGGCCAACGCCAATGCCGGAACGATGACGGCTGGCATGTCGGCCGGGTCAATGTTGAAGGTGAAGAACAAGAAGAACGTGCCTGCGAACAGATCGCGCAGTGGGCTGATCAGCTGCTCTGCCCGCTTCTCCACCTTGCCCGACAGGGCCAGACCGATCAGGAATGCCCCGATAGCACCGGAAACGTCCAGTAGCTGGGCCGCCCCGGCGACCAACAAGGTCACCCCGAACACACCAAGCAGCAGACCCTCATCGGACTCGGTCAACAACAGTCGGCTTAGCCGCCGACCGAACCGCAGCGCCGCCAGCAAGATCAGCATGACTGTCAACAAAGCGACCCCGACGCTAGTGATGGTGGCCATGATGGTGCCACCAACGATGAGAGCAGCCACCACGGGTAGATACACCGCCATGGCCAAGTCTTCAAAAACCAGCAGGTTGAGAACGCTCGGTGTTTCACGGTTGCCCAGGCGGGACAGGTCACTCAACGACTTCGAGATGATCCCGGACGACGAAATCCAGGTGACTCCGCCCAACAGGACGGCGGCCAACCAGTGCCATCCCAACACCAAACCCATGGCGACACCCGGCAAAGCATTGAGGGCCATATCGGTCAAGCCGGGCGGAACACCGGTTTGCAAGCCGTTGCGCAGCTCTACGTCGGAATACTCAAGACCGAGTGTGAACAACAGCAGTAGCACGCCGATCTCGGCCGCCAGTGAAGCAAAGTCCTCACTGACATCCAGGCGCGCCAGGCCACCCTCACCAAAGGCCAACCCGGCCACCAGGTAAAGGGGCACAGCGGTTATGCCGAGGCGTCCGGCCAGGCGGCTGAGAAGCGCTAGGCCTAAAGCCAGCGCACCGATCTCCACGAAGGCGAGGGCAGTCTCTGTGCTGCCGGCAGCGATCATTCTGTGGCGCTAAGAATCAGGACCGCTGCTCCAGCAGCGCCTGAAGATCTCGAAGGGCTGATGATGAGCCAACGGCGACCACCAGGTCACCGCCCTCCAGGCGGAAGTCGGGGCCGGGAGCCGGCACCGGGTTCTCGTTGCGAATCACAGTGACGATGCTTGCACCGGTTCGCGATCGATAGTTGCCCTCACCAATAGTCGTCCCGGTCGCCACGCCGTCAGCAGCCACAGTTATCCACTCAATGGCTTGGCCATCGATGTCGTGCAGGATGTCATGCACTTCTTCGCTGACCCTGGTGGCTCCCAACAGCTCAGCCAACGTTCGGGTTTCGTCGTAGTCCAGGTTGACCACGGCCGAGCAAGCATCTGGATCTACTTCGTCGTAGACCAACAGCTCTCGACGCCCGTTGTGGTGAACCAGGACCCCGATTCGCTGGCCGGATGCGGTCACGATCTCGTGCCGGACCCCGACCCCGGGAAGCATGGTCTCGGTTACCTCGGTCATGACTCCCATTCTCACTGGCAAACGGGCTAGCGCCTACTCGGGGCAGACAATTCAGCTGGTCAAGTCACCCGGTCAAGTCGATGCCGGCGGGCCGGGAAGCTCATTCCACGGCGCCGGGGTCGGTTCCGGTCCTTCGGCCTTGTCTTGTCGACTTTTGCGGTCCCGCTTTTCGACGTACATGTCCTGGTCGGCCCGACGCAGGACCTTGTCGAACGACTCGTTCGCGACACCCTGTGCTCGACCGACACTGGCGCCAATAGTCAACTGGAGAGTGGCAACGGCGATCGGCTCCTCAATGACCCTCAACACGTCCAACCGCAATTGACCCAGACTTTCCCAATCGATGTCGTAAACCACTGCCACAAACTCGTCGCCACCAATTCGGGCCAGGCGAACGTCATCGGGTACTGCCGAACGGAGCCGTCGGGCCACGATCTGCAACAGGGCGTCACCGATATCGTGCCCGTAGTCGTCGTTGACCGGTTTGAACCCGTCGAGGTCAACAAACAAGACGCCTTCGCCACCGCCCTCCTTCAGACTGTTGCGCAGGCCGTGGCGGTTGAGCAGCCCGGTCAACGTGTCATGGCGCACTCGGTGATCAAGCTCCTCCGACCATGCGGTCAAACGATTGACTTCGTTGGCGTTGGCGTAGGCGCGACGCATAGCTGTCGCCAGCACGTCAGCCGCCTGAACCCGCCCGTCCTCCACCAACACCGTGTCGAACCACAAGCGAAGAACAGCGTGGCGGGGGTCGAGACGCAGACTAATCGCCGAGCCGTATCCGGCGTTGTTCAAATCAACCCGTTCGGCCTGGCTTGACTGTTCGAGCTGTTCGGGAGAAGACAACAGCATGTCGGTGTAACTGTTCAACGGCCTGCCGGCGGCCAAGCGGAGGACCGGTTCGGCCGAGCTGACATCCCATAGTTCAGCTCGGGGCGCGTCAATCACCTGATCAATGGCGACCACAAGCCGGTCGATCTCGTCGAGTTCGCCGGCGGTCGACAGGAGTTGGACGTGCGACCCAACCCGTTGCAACCACGTTGTCTGGGTGTTGGCCCGGCGCTTCTCATCCACCAGGCGGGTCAACTGCCCGTGCAGTTGCTGCGACCAGCGGGCGACCGGCAGGCCGACCAATGCCACGGCCAGAAGTTGTTGCAATCCCACTGACAGCGAGGACTCGGTCGATGTCGGCAACAGTAACTGAACGCTGGTGTAGAGAACGACCATCGCCAGCCACGTACCGGCGGCGAACGAAGGCGAGATGGTTACGGCTCCCACCACCGGCACCAGCAACGCCACCCAGACCAGTGGCGTGGCTTCGACGTCGGCCAGCATGAGAACAGCCAACGCCATCATGGCGTCCATCGAGAGTTGAACAACAATGTGGTGCCGTTCGGCCGCCGTCAAGCGGGCAACCAGAACCAGATTGACCACCGCGGCGATACCCAGAAGGGCTCGAGTGTCGATGGGAAATCGCTCGGCTCCGCCATCGAAGGTCACCAGCACCAGGACCACCAGGGAAAGGACGGCTCGGGGTAAACGAAGACCACTCCAAAGCGGCCGCGACGATAACGGCGACGCCGGCCCGTTCCCAGATTCGAGCTTGGTTTGGGTAGTCAATCCTCAGCATCCACGTTTCGTTCCCTATCAATCGTCAACACGATGGTGAATTTGACCGCTCCAGGAGTGAATTTGACCGCTCCGAGAGTGAATATGGGCGACAAACAGCCGATTGAAAAGGCAGTGCCTGAGCCAGACCGCATTGATCGCCCCCTCGACGGGGACTCCACCGCTAAACGACAGTCGATAGCGGTGGCCATAATCGTCGCGGTATGCGCCACGTTGGTAGTGGCCATGGTCTTCTCCATGGCCGACCGAACCCGAGCGGTTGTCACCGACGTCAACGTTGTCCACGGCATCGATTTGGCGTCTTCTCTGGTCGACCGGATTACACACGGGATCGGTGCGGCGGCTCTGCTGTCCACCACCGATAGCGATCAAGCGCGAGAACGGCTGGCCGATGTCGCCGACGACCTTGTCATTGCCGAAGCCATCGTCGGCTCAGGCACCGCACCGGACATCGCCGAACTGTCAGACTTCGTGACGACAGCATCACAAGCAACCGAGGGGATTCAAGCAGAACAAACCCCCCCAACTATTGATGCGCAGCTAGACCTTGTGGCCGAGCAATCGGATGTCCTGACAGGCCGCTATGAAGAAATGACCGGTGAGCGCCTGGAATCCATCGAGCGGGCTGACCGGCTCCTGTCCCGCTTCGGAGCTCTCGGCGGCGGCGCAGTGGCGTTCGTGATACCGGTACTGGCCATCTATCTGCATCTTCGATTGCGAGACGGCGAACAGCGTGCTCACAACGCCACCATTACCTATCAGTGGCGCCTGACCACCACCGAGCGCCGATTGCGCCGGATCCTTGACCGACTGGCCTCGGGCCTCACGCTGCTTGAGCTCGACCCAGCGGCGGGGCGACGTCAGCTACGTGCAACTCTGACAGAAGGCAAAATCGAGCAAGGGCAGCTTCTTCTCAAACCCGAATCGGTTGACTTGAGTCAGGTTGTCGACGAAGAACCGGAGTTACCAGGACTACCGCGACGCTCGACCGGTCTGGCTGAGGCCCGATGCCTGGTGGACCCTGCCACGTTCAGAGCAGCACTGTCGACGATCGAGTCGACCATGCTGGAAGCGGGAGCGAACGCCGTTGACATCGTCTTGAAGCCCGCAGCCCGGTCGGGGTCAGCCGAACTCTTCCTCGCCGCCGACGGTGCTCAACCGGCAAGTGTCAGCGACCCTCGCCTAGCCGGTGCCGTTCCGGTCATCCGAACGTTGTTGTCATCCGGCGGACTCGACCACACCATCGACGAGACGGGGTCGACGTGGACGCTGCTGCTACCCATGGACCCCGCTGACCCAACGGTGAACACAGATTCATCTTCTGCCGACACGACTCGCTCCGACGACCCAATCGGCTCCGCAGCGGCGCTCGAAGTGGCTGCGGACCATACATGATCGATTCCCTCATCAGCCACACAACCCGCCGAAGGCTGCTGACTGTGGTTGGCCTCACTCTGGCGATACACACCGGTGCCAATGTTGCCGTCGCCGCGGCCGACGATCATTTCGTGGTCGACACCGTTGGTGACACTGTCGACACCAACCCGGGCGACGGAGTCTGCGCCGACGCTGCAGGCAACTGCTCCTTGCGAGCTGCCATGGAAGAAGCCGAACAGGCCGCCGGGCCCGACACGATTACCTTCAACCTCACCGACGGAACCGCCATCATCCTCGATGGCACCCTTGGGGCTCTACCGGAGATAACCGAACAGCTGACTGTCGACGCCACTGTTGATCCCTCCTTCCCCGACGACGGGCAGCCCGTCATCGAGGTGGACGCGACGTCCGTCATGTCCGATCCGGTGTTCGCTGTTGACGCCGCCGACTCCACAATTGTCGGGCTTGGCTTGATCGGCGGCAGCAACGGCGTCGCTATTACCGCCGACAATGTCGAGATTGGCAACATGGCCATCGGCCTGGCCGCCGGAGACGGAATCCTTCTCGGCAAGTTCGTGGCCGACACCACGATCGTTGACAGTGTCATCGCCAACAACGGTGGGGCCGGCGTGGCGATGGTTCCCAACGCGGCCTCGGGTAACACCATCGTGGCCAACATCATCAGCAATAACGGGGGCCAGGCCATCGACTTGGGCGCCAACGGCCGCGTGGACACCGGCGGGGGTTCGGGCCCCAACGACCTACAGAGTTTCCCAGTGGTCAGTGCGGCCACCCAGACCGGTGGCTCGCTGGACGTGACATTCACGTTGGACAGCCCGTCCGGTGAGTACCGCATTGACCTGTTCTCGGTTGACAGCCCTGACCCCGAAACCGGCAACGGCGAACTGGAGGTGTACCTGGGGTTTGTCGAGATCACGCTTGAAGCCGCCGGTGACACACTGACGACAACCGTTGCTGTCCCCACCGATGTTGCCATCAACCTGGTTACAGGTACGGCAACATCATGTGTGAGCGATTGCCGCGACCTTGGTTCTACCAGTGAGGCCGGGCCGGCGGTCACCATGGTTGTCGTCAAGCCGCCCGAGACGACAACCACCTCCACCCCGACCTCCACAACATCAACATCAACATCAACATCAACATCAACATCGACATCGACATCGACATCGGCGTCGGCGAGCACGACAGCTTCGACCTCGACATCGACCACATCAACGTCGGCGAGCACGGCAACTTCGAGCTCGTCACCAACCACCACCACGACAGCATCGACCTCGGCACCAACCACCACAGCAACAAGCATCACGGCAACAAGCACGAGCGAAACCACTTCGACGCCCTCCACGACCGCGACCACGACGACCGTAGCCACGACCACACTTGCTGGTGGTGTTGGCGATGCGCCGGAGAATCTGGCCTTTGCCGAAGGTGAGGGCGAACCCGACGACGGGAGTGGAGGTGACAATGCCGCGGCGTCCGAAGCCCAGCTCAGCGAAACCGTTGATGAGGCGGCTCTGAAACAAGCGGCCGCCGCTCTGCTGTCCGCCGGACAGGACCCAACACCGGCTGCCACCGACGGTGACTCCGAAGACTCGATCGGGAGCGGGCTATTGAAGTTCCTGTTGGCAATCGCCGAGATGGTTCAGAACGCCCGACCTCCACTGTGGCCGTACTACATGGCGGCCATGTTGTTGGTCAGTCTTGAGTTCTTGGCTTGGTGGATCGTGCCACGCCGGCGCTACTTCATCGCCGACAACGCCGTCGGAGTAACACTCGGCGGACAACTGGCTCGTGCGAGCTCCGGCCCGTACTGGGGTCGATCACATCAGCGCAATAGCTCGACAGTTCCTCTTGAAGGGCCGGAGGGAATCGTCGACGTCGTGGCCAAGTCCGACGTGGCGCTAAGGCGATAGGCCACGTCGAGATCTGATCCTCTATGGCGCCCGTGCGATGGTTGGACTGGTGACATCACCCGGCGGAATTCGCTGGCGACGTGGACTAGTGTTGACCGTGCGGGCACTGAGGAGCGACTACATGCTTGTTCAGTCCATGAGTCGGGGGATGGAATCCATCGGACCGATCTCCACCAACGGAGTCCAACCCGAACAACCGGGCCAATCCGACGCCCTGGCCGGAGCAATCTACGATCAAATGCGAGCCGAGTTCTTCGTAGCCGGTCCGTTCGTTCTCCACCACGAGATCCCGGAATTGTTGGCCGCCGCCTGGACCCTCGTTCGCGAGACGCTCTTGGTTGGTGAAGCCAACCGAGGACAAAAGGAGATCGTGGCCTGGGCCGTGTCGCAAGGCAACAGGTGCTCGTTCTGCGTCGACACTCACGGAAGGGCAAAGGCCGCAGCTAAAGCCGATGACACGCTGCTGGAGCGCTGGGCCCGATCGTCTACCTCGGCCGACGGTGTGTCCGAGGTCGCGGCGCCCTCCGACCTTGACCGGCACCGAGCCGAATACCTGGGAACGCTCACCGCTTTCCACTATTTGAACCGGATGGCCAACGTCTTGCTGAGCGACAAAGCGGATCCGGCACCGGGCGTCATCAATTGCATGACCCGGTCGATGGCCAAGGTAATGATGGGCGGGATCCTTAACAAGGGCGTCGGCCTGGTGCCCGGAGAGTCTCTACCGTTGCTGCCTGAACACGACTCCATCACGGCTTGGCGGCCAGGTTGGGCCGCAGATTCTGCGACGGTTCTATCGGCCATGGCCGGATGGTCGACCGTCATCGAGAACGAGGCGGCCGAACGGTTCGCACCCACCCTGCTAGCAATGTTGGGCAACCGGTTCGCCCGCTGGGACGGCGAACCACAACCCCGTGAGTTCGCCAACATGGAGCCACTGGCCCGGCTAGCGGTGTTGACGGTTGAAGCGCCGCATCGAGTCACCACAGACGACGTGGATGCCTCCATCGCCGCAAGCTCGTCAGCCGACACATTGGCCATGGTGGCCTGGGCCGCTCAGCGTGCGGCTCGGCGATGCGCCGGGTGGGCCAACATCGACGGCTGACCTGATCCGCCACTCGGATTGGCGCGCAAGCACCCCCAGCGACTACTTGTGAGACATGAATGTCACGGAGGCGTTGACCAGCCGTTACTCGGTGCGGGGCTACCTACCTGAGCCGGTGCCGGACAACGTGATACAAGAAGTGTTCGACCTGGCCCGCTTGGCCCAGTCAGGTACCAACAGCCAGCCATGGCACATCGCCGTGGTCAGTGGTGACGCCTGCGACGAGCTGCGACGACGACTGTGCAATCGATTCGACTCCGGCGACCGGGGAAAGCGCGACTTCCCTCTGCCCACCGAGCGGCTGCCCGACGAGCTGATGGACCGGCGACGGGCGTGTGGCTATTCCTACTATTCGACGATGGGTATCGAACGATCCGATCGAAAAGGGCGAGCGACTATCGCCCGCAAGAACTTCGAGCTGTTTGGAGCTCCGCACGCTGCCTTCTTCTCTATGCCTCGGGTGCTCGGCTTGTCCAGTGCCGTTGACATGGGCATCCTTCTGCAAACCGTGACTCTTCTCATGGTCGAACGAGGACTCGGTTCAATCGCTCAGGGAGCGTTGGCCCAGTACCCCGACACAGCCCGGGAAGTGGCTGACATCCCGGAGGACAACGGCATCATGTTCGGAGTGTCGTTTGGCTACGTCGACGACGATGCCCACATCAACACTGTCCGGATGCCACGAGAACCCCTCGAAGCCATCACCAGCTTCGTAGCCTAAGTTCAAGCCACAAAAACTACGAGCTACTCGGCTGGACCGCCCGAACCTCGAGTACCGATGATCAAGCCAAGCATGGCTTCAGCCGTGGTACGCCATTGTTCCTCGGCGGTAACGGATGCGTCGTTGTCGCCGCCCTGGATGCCGTAGTCGCCGAACTGGGCATGGTTGCCACCTTCGATGGGGACAAACCGAGCGCGCTCTGGAAGCGCATCCCGACTGCCGTCGAGTTCGTCGTCGGACACTAAACCATCATTGGTGCCATACACCGACAACACATTCATGTTGGAGTCCGACAGATCGGTCCCGCCAGCCGGATAGGCGGCCAGCAGAACAAGGCCGGCCACATCGTCGCGATGGCCGTCAGCGTAGGAGGCAGCCATCGCCCCACCCAACGAATGCCCGCCTACAAACCACCGTTGGATCTTCGGATGATCTGCGATGACACTGTCGGCCACGTTCGGTTCGAGGACGGCCAGGTTGAGCCGAACGTCGGGGACGATCACTTGATAGCCGGCTTCAGCGATGGGGCGGGCCAACACGGCGTAGCTGGCCGGATCGACTCGACCACCGGGGTAGAGAATCAATCCGGTGCTGGACGGCTGCGTCGGGGTGAACACCCAGCCGTCGTCTTCGGTGACCGTCACCACCGAGTCACTGGTCAATGCTCGTTCAGCCACCGGGCCAATGTCGGGAGTGGATGAAGCCCAGATCACGAATCCGCCGATAAGCAGAGCCACCAAACCCAAGACCGACAGAAAGGCCAGCCGTAGCCGTCGCCGTCGGCCCGCTCGGGGGCTTGAGTCATCAATCACGCTGACCCAGTCCAGTTGCCGTCATCAATCCGCCTATCACTTGGTGGTGTCGCCAGTATTAGTGCTCAACTAGCGGCGGTCAAGCACGAGCCCAAACCCGCGGTAACAAGGGATAGATGCACTATTGGTCGGATTTTGCTGTGAAACCTGACCCGCAGGCAGCGCATCTCCCGCCAGTTCGCCGCCGTTATAATTACAACATCCGGAAAAGCTCTGGACCACACATTCAACACTTGGGAGAGTGATTCGAATGACCCGCAATAACAAGACCGCTATGAAATTTGGAGCGCCGATGCTGGCGCTGGCTCTCGGGCTCGCCGCTTGCGGTGATGCATCCGAGGAAGCAGTTGAGTCGGTTGATGCCGTCACCGATGCCGCCGAGGAAGTAGTCGAAGAGGCCATGGAAGACGAAGACGCCATGGAAGATGACGCCATGGAAGACGAAGACGCCATGGAAGACGAAGACCACAGCGAAGACGCCATGGAAGATGACGCCATGGCCGATCTCCCGGCCACCGTTGTTGACATCGCCGCTTCCAGCGACGACTTCTCAACCTTGGTTGCCGCTGTGACCGAAGCCGGCCTGGTCGAGACCCTGCAAGGTGAGGGTCCGTTCACCGTGTTCGCCCCAACCAACGCCGCCTTCGAGCAGGCTCTGACTGACCTCGGCATCACCGCCGAGGAACTGCTGGCCCGTGAAGACTTGGCCGACATCCTCACCTACCACGTGGTTCCCGGCAAGATCATGGCCGCTGACGCCATCGCCGCTGACGGCACCGAAGTAGCCACCGTTCAAGGTGACACCATCGCCGTGAGCGTTGTCGACGGCAACGTCATGATCGACGGCGCCACCGTCACCACCGCTGATCTGGAAGCCCAGAACGGCGTGGTCCATGTCATCGACTCGGTTATCCTCCCTGGCTAGCGTTAGCCACTGAGTCGCCCGAGAGAGGTGCCGTCTGACCGTTCGGTCAGGTCGGCACCTCTTTCGCGTTCGCCCTCAGGTCGAACCGAGGTTGGTTCAGCCGAGGCAAGCCGCCACTCGTCGTAGATGGTCGGGTCCAATGCCGCAGCAGCCGCCGATCATCGAGGCACCGGCGGCCCGCCAAGCAGGAACATGAGCGGCGTACTCTTCAGGCGAAATCAGGTTGTGGTGAACGACCCGGCCATCGATCCACGCCGCGGCGTGAGCGTACACACCGACCGGCCCGTCCCAGTGTTGGCTGAGCGTGGCCACGCTCCGCTCGGCTAGTCTCACATCGGTGTGCATGATGCACATGGCGTCGACCGCATCGTAGTTGGCGGCGACCCCGATGGCCTCGGACAACATCCCACCCTCGCGCAGTTCGATGTCATCACCAAGTTCTGAGACATCATGGCCGGCCTCCGGGCCGATGCTGAAACCAACCCACACCGGAAGGCCAACCTCGGACACCGCATCGAGCGTGGCGGTCATGCGGGGCAGGTCGACCATCATCTCCAAACTGAACAAGTCGGCGCCGGCGTCCCGCATGATCGTGGCCTGCTCCACCGTGTTCGCCTTGAGCTCATCCAGGGTTGGGCGGTCGCCAGAGAAGCTCCAGTTGCTGATTCCCCCGGCCACCACCACATGATCGAATGAGCTAGTTGTTGTCTCCCCGGTAGAACTGCGGGCTTCGACCGCCAGCTCAACCGCTCGACGGTTAACCGCTTCGAAGTCGCCGGGTACACCGGCATCGATCAAGATGTTTCGTCCGGTGGCAAAGGTGTTGGAGGCGATGAAGTCGGCCCCGATGTTCAGGTAGTCGAGGTGAATGTCACGCACGATTTCAGGGTGAGTGAGCACTGCACCCCCGCTCCATCCGTTGTCCAACTCCGGGACCCCGCGGTCCAGCGACTCCGAACCGGTGGCCCCGTCGATGAGGATCAGCTCCCCGGCACGGGCGCGTGCCATCAACTTCTCATAGCGATTCATCCAACAGCCTCCTGCTGTCCAATTGACATCTGTCCAATTGACATCTGTGTAATTGACATCTGTGTAATTGACTTGCTGTCTAGCTATCAGCGGTCGACGAGTGACCAGTCGGCCCGAGCCGAGTAGTCATCAGCGATGGAGTCGATGGTTTCAGGTCCGCCGTTGAACACTACGTCCCACCACCTCTCGGTGAGTTCCTGGAACGCTCCGAAGTCACTGGTTTCCGCCGGGTCGCCGAACGCCTCGGAGTTGTGGTCGCCAGGGCCGTATTTCGGCCAGTAGACCGCCGGGTCCGTCATCTCGGACTTCTACCCAAGCGTCGGAGAACGAATCGGTCGGGGTGGTGGTGTCTTCGCCGCCGCCGAGCAAGAGAACGGGACCATCACTATCGGCCGGCGACCAGAACGACGGCCCGTACGGGTTCATGGCGATGACCGAAGTGATCTCGAACGATCCAAGCCCGCTGGTCGGCCCTTTGGCCTTTCCATTCGCTTCGCCGTCACCGGCTTTGAGCACCGCACCCGCCCCCTGACTGTGACCGGCCAACCCGATCTTCGATTCGTCAATCAGGCCGAAGTAGGCACTGTCAGCGTCGGCGTCGGCATCAGTGATCCAGGTGACACACCTGAGAACATCAGTGTCACGCATCGACCACTGGCTGGCGGCCACCACAAAGTAGCCTTGGTCAGCCCAGCCTTCGAGACCGGGAAGGTAACCGGTTGTGGTGTCAGCTCCGTTCTGGTTGCCCTGGTACCAACCATCGGCCCACACGATGAGCGGGTAGCCGTCGGTCGGCATCGGTCCTGACGGTTCGATCACCCGACACCCCAAATCATGGTTGCCCTTCGAGTTGCCGTCCACTTCGTCGTCCACCCCGGCCGACGCCGGTGCAACAGAGGCCGTCACCATTAGAACGGCTCCAAGGGCGGTCCCCACCGTGGCAAACCTGCCCCTGGCAAACCTGAAACGGCGACCTGGTCGATCAAACATACAAAACCCCCTGTGTGCTGTCGCCCCGACAGTAGTTCGCCGCTAGTGAGTGACTCCACTTGATAGCCATGCTGTTCCACAAACAACAGCGCTCCCAATCTCGGCTCCGGCCGTTGCCAGCCTGCGCGACATATGTGGTCCTATTTTGACAAGATTGGATCTGTTTGGCAGATCGGCACGATATGTAAGGCATGCCCAGAAGAAGTAGCCGAGCATCGCGTGTCTCTCTTGTGGCCGCGCTGGGTCTCAGTGCGGTACCGATTGGCGGTGCGATTATGCAGTACACCGGAGACAACCCGGCCGTGGTCGCCCAGAAAGAAGCCGCTCCAAGCAGCGACGGCAATCGATCAAGCGGTGGCTTTCAAAGAACCGTAAATGCGGCCGACACCGTCACTGACGCTGCGGTGGTCGAGGCCGCCCAACGAGCGGCCGAAGCGTTCGCCCTAGCAGGTCCAGCGGCAACCGAAATCGTGCAGGTGGCAACGTCGGAGGCAGCAACCGGTTCATCGGAGTAGCCTTTGTCGGCCATCAACAGTCAACCGCTCACCCCATGGGCCGTCAGCGGTGACGTACAGCCACGGTCAGTCCAGCAGCCCGACTTCTCGGAACCAGTCGTAGGTGTCCGACAGTGTCTGCTCGACAGGTCGGACCGTGTGCCCCAATTCCCGCTCAGCCTTGCTGGAGTCAACCTTGGGCCCATGCCGTAGCGTGGCCACCGATTCTCGACTGAAGATTGGTTTCGCTCCGACGGCTCTGAACATCATCTCGGCCAGCGGTGCCAGTGCCGCGGCCACCGGCAGCGGGAGAGTGGCCAGAGGCGGGCGGACATCTGCGGCCAGGGCCGAAAGGCGATTGAGCTCGGCAGTGGAGTGCCACCGACCGCCAAGAAGGTACCGCTGTCCAGTTCGACCCCGTTGAAGGGCAGCGACCAACGAGTCAGCCACATCTCGGGTGTCGGCGAAGTCGAACCCTCCCGGCCCGGCCGGCAACAGTCGACCTCGTGCGATGGCCAACAGGCTTCGCCCGGCCAGCGATGGCTCGGCGTCGTAGGGCCCCATCAGTCCAGTGGGGTGTAGGACCACCGCGTCCAACCCGTCATCGTTGACCAAGTCGAGGATGGCGTTGGCACCGGCTCGCTTTGATACGTCGTAGGCGGCGCCCTCGTCGCCGACCAAAGGTGATGTTTCGTCCAAGACACCGTCGGGCCCCACGGCAGCCAAGTTGAACGCATGAACCGAACTGCAGTGAACTAACGGAAGGTTTCGTTCGAGGCAGGCGGTGGCGACGTTAGTCGCACCGTCGATGTTGACCGACTCGACCAGACCCCCGAGGTTGCCGCTGACCGAGATCACGGCAGCAAGGTTGATGACGGCGTCGACGTCGTCAAGTACTGAGGCCAAGGTTGCCGGTTGAGTGACGTCGGCGGTGGCCCTGTCGATGTCGAGATTTTCCATCGTCGAACGCCACGCTCGGTCGACGGCGCGAACAGCCATACCGGAACCCAGCAGAGCCCGAACGACACTTGCACCAAGGTGGCCAGATGCGCCGATGACGGCAACGGTTTCCACCGACTGGCGCTGTTGTTGCTGCGTCGGCGATTCTTCAGTCATCAGTGAGGACACTAACGGCTCATCCCCCGAATTCGTCCATCCTCCAGCACTTCGCCACCACCCAACTTTCCGCTTGGCGGAAACATTGACTAGTTTCTGTTTAGCGGTATATTCTGACCGGCGATGACGGTGGCTTCAGTGGACCGAGCCTTTCAGCTCCTGCGAGCGGTTGAATCCGGAGCGGACACCGTTAGCGCGCTATCGGCCGAGACAGGACTGGCGTTGGCCACCACCGCTCGACTGCTCAACACGTTGGAACAAGTGGGAGCGCTCGCTCGAATCGACAAGCGGTACAGCGTCGGACCAGCCATCGGCCAACTGGCCGGCCAGTCCGTTGCCTACGACCTGGCTTCGCTGGCGGCAGCCCACCTGTCGGACCTGGTGGCATTGACCAACGAGACCGCCGGGGTGGCTGAAGCCGTCGGACACCACACCTTTCATCTCGCTCAGCTCACCGCCGAGCGTGACGTCACGGTGAAAGATTGGACCGGCACGCGGGTTCCCGTACACCACGGCGCCATCGGGTTTGTGATCATGGCCCACTGGAGTGACGGTCAAGTCGACACCTACCTGGATCGCCCGCTGGAAGCCTTGACAGACAACACAGTGACCGAGCCAGCCGAGATCCGTCGACGGATCGAGTTAATCCGCCAGCGGGGCTGGCTATGGACCATCGACGAGTACGCCTCCGGGGTGGCTACCGCGGCAGCACCAATTCGTGACGACCGGGGAACCGCAGTGGGGTCGCTGCACGTCTATGGGCCGTCTTATCGGTTCCCGGCCGACGACGGTCAGGCCGATGAGGTGGGTGCAGCAGTGGCCGACCGGGCTGATGCCATCAGCGCGGTACTCGGCTTGAGCAGGACAGATGGGCGTTTGACATGAGTGAAGCCAACGCAACAGACCCGGTAGCCCCAATGGACGCAACAAACCCAGTCGACCCAGCAGAGACCGGGCAGGCGCAGCGACAACAGCTATCCCGTCGCGGTCGACGCCAGCGAGGTGGGCGAAGCGCCAAAGTGGCGGCGGCCGGTAGTGCTGTTGAACAGCCACCGTTTCGCTCCCATCGGAGGCCTTATGTGGCGACCGCTGTTGTTTCCGACGACGAGTTGGAAGCCATCCATCAGGCGTCGCTCGATGTGCTGCGCGAAACCGGCATCGCCGTGCTGTTGCCTGAGGCTCGACAGATGTTGGCCGACGCCGGATGTGTAGTCAACGCCGAAACCGAAATGGTGCGCTTCGATCCGGAGATGATCGCCGACTACATGGCGTCAGCGCCGTCGGAATTCACCATCGAAGCCCGCAACCCGGCCCACAACGTTCGCATCGGAGGCGACAACGTGGTGTTCGGTTCGGTGGCCAGCGCACCCAACGTGTCCGACGCCGCCGGTGGTCGACGAACCGGAAACCACGCCGACTTCAAAAACCTGGTCCGACTCACTCAACACCTCACCGCCGTGCAGACCAACGGCGGCTACCCGGTGGAACCGTCCGACCTGCACGCCTCAATTCGGCATCTGCACGCCATCGACGACCTGGTCACATTGACCGACAAATCGCTGAACGCCTACAGCCTGGGGGCCGAACGCAACCGAGACGCGTTGGAGATCATTCGCCTGGCTCACGGGCTGAGCGAAGACGAGGTTGACCAGCACACGGTGGTGCATTCAGTGATCAACGTGTCATCACCGTTGCGGCTCGACCATCCGATGTGCACCGGCATTGTCGAATACTCGTCTCGCAACCAGTGCATCATCATCACCCCGTTCACGTTGGCCGGGGCGATGGCGCCGGTCACGGTGGCCGGGGCAGTGGTGCAACAGAACGCCGAGGCGTTGGCCGGGTTGACGTTGACCCAGGTGGTGCGTCGGGGCGCGCCGGTCATGTACGGCGGGTTCACCTCAAACGTGGACATGAAGTCAGGGTCGCCGGCGTTCGGCACGCCCGAATATATGAAGTCGGCCATGATCGGCGGGCAACTCGCTCGACGCTACGGCATCCCCTACCGGTCATCCAACGTGAACGCCGCCAACGCGGTCGACGCCCAAGCAGCGTACGAGTCGGTGTTTTCGTTGTGGGGGGCCGTTATGGGCGGAGCCAACCTGATCTTCCACGGCGCCGGATGGCTCGAAGGCGGGCTGCGGGCGTCGTTCGAGAAGATGGTGTTGGACGCTGACTTGATCAACATGGTGGCCGAGTTCTTGACACCGGTGGCCACCGACAGCGACTCGCTGGCGGTCAAAGCCATTGACGAAGTAGGCCCCGGCGGGCACTTCTTCGGCGTGCAACACACGCAGGACCGCTACCGCAACGCCTTCTTCGCTCCGATGATCAGCGACTGGCGCAATTTCGAGACATGGGAGGAAGCCGGTTCGCCCACCGCCGATCAGAAAGCGGCCGAACTGGTGTCAACGCTGTTGGACGAATATCAGCAACCTCCTATGCCCGATAATCGACGAGCCGCCATCGATGACTTCGTCGCCCGACGGGTAGCCGAAGGCGGAGTGGAGACGGACTTTTAGAACCACAGAACCGCCGGCGATGACTCAGCGCTGCGAACGACTGCACGGGCAGGCGCCGGGCACATGACCCGACACCTGCCATCAACCATCGACTTGGAGTTACGAGCCGGTCCTGAGGTCGGAGCCATCACCGGTTGTGACGGTGCCACCATTGCCATCGGTGACCGTGCCGCCACCATCACCGCCACCGTTACCAGTATTGGTGGTTGTCGTTCCGCCACCACCGGCGGTTCCGCCGGCGTTGCCTCCACTCGATCCTCCGACCTCATCGACAGTCCCCACAGTAGGGTCGAGGTCGTTCTTGTCCAGGTGGGCTGGGACACCGTCATTGTCGTTGTCCATGTCGCCAAACACCGACACTCCGTCGTTGTCGGGATCGGTCTGGCTATTGAGGGGAACACCGTGTTGATCAAGGCGGTCAGCGCCGGAGTCACCACCACCTCCGTGGGACACCGCAGCACATTCGGGACCGTTGCACGACACCTCAACCTGGACGCCGTTGACCGACACATACATGTAGTACGTCGGGTTGTCTGAGCGGTGGTTGACGATTCGAGTAGTCACTACAGTCGTCGACCGTCGGTACGGGGTTCCATAGACGCTGGTTCCATAGTCATAACTCACGGAAACAGTGGCCGTCGCGTACCCGTCGACATCCTGTACAGAGATGTTCTCCACCACTGCATCGCTCCGCCGGACCAAGGTCACGTAGTGAACTCCCTTCGACTCGTCGGACGGATCGATCGGCTTTGACATGGTGACCGATGTTGCCCCCGAGACGACTACCTCGTATCCACCGACCTCATAGGCCTCTCGGCGCTCGGCGAACAACTCACGGGGTCGCTCCTCTTCTTTGTCAAGGAGGAGTGGAGGTCCCGACTCGTCAGGTAGACGAATGGGGTCGGGCACAACTGGTGGCCTAGAGCTCAATACCCCTCCGACGATCACCGTGATGGCAAGGAACAAGGGGATGGCAGGGACAAACACCGCAGCCGCTACCTCAGGAGCCTGCACGGTGCAGCTCCTGTTGTCCTCCCATCCCCAACCATCGCCATCGGGGTCCGAGTTGGCTGAGCGGCACGTCGGCCAAGTCGATTCCGACTCAGGTTCCACTGGCTGAACGGCCGTTGTCTCCGGTGACACACGGCAGCTCTGCGTACCGTCCCAACCCCAGCCGTCACCATCAGAGTCGACACATTGCGGGGCTTCATCCATCCGGCAGCTCTGCGTACCGTCCCAACCCCAGCCGTCACCATCGGAGTCGACGCACGCCGCAGCTGACGCTGGAGTGGGAGCGACGGCAATAGTCGTCGAAAGCACAATGGTGCTCAAGACAGCAATCACCAGTGTTGTTAGCTTCGTTACTGATCTCACCTTTGGAACCTCTCTTGTTGACGCAGTTAGGCAGACCAACGCCACCGACGGCAGGGAGGTTCCGAATTTTCGACGACTAGCGACATCGCCGAGTCCGCCGGTCACTAGAGCAGAAGCGACCCGACCGTCCCGAACGCCAACATCACAACCAGTGGGGTGAAGACGGCGTCGTCGGTCCGACCGAATGTGGTGTGACGAACCTTCTTGGTGAAACCGGCAACCTGGTTGTCACCGACAGCTCGAATCACCAGGACGACCGCGCCGGCGACGACAAGCCAGCGCAAGGTGTCCGGCCCGTTGCCGCCGGCGGTTACGGCGATCAGCCCGGCGAAGGTGAACAGGAGCAGCGCCACCAGTGCCGTCAGTAGTGGGCCGGGGCGGAAGCCGTCTGTGCGGCCGGCGGTGCTTGGCGGACTGGCCGTGCCTGCGGGGTCTCCGTTGGTGATGGCCACGGCCTCGTTTGTCGGGATAGCACGGTCGAGCATCCAGCGGCCACCGGTGGCCCAGTAGACGTGGATCATTCCGGCGGCGGCGAGTACAGCGACGGTGGTTGCGGTGGTGGCCGTCAGTACCGAATCGGTCAGCGCTCCGGCCTGGTGGAGAGCGGCCAACCCGGCCAACAGGAAGATGGGCCAGGCAAGGTGAGCTCGGAGCATGACGAAGATGATGGTGGCGCTGGCCAGCGACATGAGACCGATGGCGATGAAGAGGTCGGCGCCGATGATGGCGGCGGCAACCGCGAACCAGGTGAGTGAGGTCAAGTGCCAGGCGAATCGGAGGATTCGTTCAGTGGCCCACCGGGCGTTCCAGGCTCTGACCGAAGGAGGCATCGACGGGCTACGAGTTGAGCCGTTGGCGGCCCGGTTAGGAGTGACCAAAGGCAGCTTCTATCACCACTTCGAGAACAGACGAGGGCTGCACCTGGCCATGCTGGCAGAGTGGGAACGACTGGGCACCAGCCAGATCATCGATGAGGTTGACGGTGCCCAGGCCGATCCAGCCAAGCGGTTGCGGGCCCTAGCCCAACGCACGTTTGCGTCCGATCCGTTCACCGACGGCATCGAAACCGGCATCAGAGCGTGGGCCGCCACCGATGAAGTTGTGGCGTCATCCGTCGCGCGGGTGGACGGGCGGCGTTTGGACTACGTAGTCGGACTACTGCGGGACGCCGGTATCCCAAAAGGTAAAGCCGAGCGCAGGGCCCGCCTGATGTACCGCGCTCTCATCGGGGAGTTCATCTGGCGAACGGCCGGCGGTCCGGCAAGCACGAAACGGGAGTTGGACGAAATGACCGAGCTGTTGCTGAACGACCTGTAGATTTCGGTCGGTCCAGCGCTACGCACCAGCGCGCATGGACACACCCCCACTGGCTTGAGCTGGCGAACGCGTCAACGCCGCTATCCGAGCGTTCGATGCAGTGGTCCCGTCGAACACACACAGTCCAGACGGGCTGTTCGGTCAGATAAACTTCCGAGTCGCACTCAGGAGAAAACGCCATCATGCCCAGCAGCAAACTTACACCGCTACAGGAATCTGAGGCTCGCCGGAAGGCGGCCGAAGAAGCCCGGAAGAACAAGCCGGCGGCGCGCACCTTCTCAGAGGAGGAAAAGGCGCTCCGCAAGGAGCGGGTTGCCAAAGCCAAGGATGCTCTTGCTCGCTCCGGCTCGACGAAGGGCGACCATGTGCCACCGGCCCGTGCGGCCCTGAAGAGTTATCTTCAGCGACTCAACGAGCCGAAACAACCGGATGACGCCCGGTTCGAGGCGCTCATCGAAGCTCCGTTCAAGGCGCCACCCAAAAAGAAGCCGATGCGGTAACGACCTGCTGGCGGCGAAGCTCGAAAGAACTCTCGACCTGGCCGAGGCGTGACGCTCAGGCAATGCCAACTGGGCCGGATTGCTAGAAATCGGGGAAGGCCGAGAAACGCCTCGTAGTCGAGTTCATTTGCGGGTCACATCCGCCAGCGGTTCACGGCAGTCAGTCATGATCGCCAACCGTTTTCGTTGCTCTACCGACCGGCCTGCCGAACTCGGTCGGGTACGAAATGACCCACCATTTCTAGCGGGTTTCTACGTGGGGCTAACAAGAGTTGAACTTGTGACCTCACCCTTATCAGGCTTGCGCAGGGGGTTCGGGGTTGTGCGGGTGGGTGCCGAAACCCGCTTAGCTAGTGCGATGTCGTCCGTAGCCATTCAGACAGCTGTGCCACAGATGGCTCACAGAATGGCATCTTGACAGCTCCCCCAACCACAAATGTCGAAGTCTCTCTATCCCGAGAGACGATCAAACATCAGTTATTCGACTTCCACTGATCCGGCAAAGAGGCTCCAGCTACCACAAAACCAGAACGACCTAGGGGACTTCGATCGCTCTCCTCAAGTATCCCAACAGTCATCTCGAGATCGAGCTTTGCCAAGGCGGTGACGGTAGCGAGCCCTGCCGAGTATTCTGGAAAGTAGTCGAAATACTCCGCGGTAACAACCCTAATCTCACTTCCGGAAGAACAATCCCTAAACCATGCTGCTGCGTCGGAGAGCAGCTTTTCGAAAGGTCCAACCTCTTCTCTCAGGATTTCGGCCCTCACATCGGGAGCTATTCCGTCTACGTGCGGCCACCTCGAAGGGGAGCCTGGGAAGGGCGGACAGAGCAACAACACGCAGGGCCTACCGGAAATCCACTCAGGGCGCGGCACGTCCCGAAAGTCTCCAAGATGCATGTATCCGTCGCAGGGCGGAGGCGAAGCGCGTAGGTCTGCCTCAATCAGCTCGATGGCCTCGCCGAACCTAAGCTTGTGAGTATCCATCATCGTTCTGGCTACGTGCTCAACCAATCCCGGTTCTTCACGTCCAGCGTCCAGCAGAACTTCGACGCTGAGGAAACCCTTCGCCAGAGCGCTGCTGCCTCGGAAACTATTAAGTTCGGCACCAACGTACTTGATGCCAAGTTCACGAGCCATCAACGCACCGGACCCGCACCCGGCAAACGGATCAAAGAGCACCCAATCCCCCTGAGCGATATCAGGAATAAGCGTGCTCACATGAAATATGAGTTCATCAACATTGCGGGCGTCTGACGCAACATGCCATCGATCAATACGCCTGCTCGGATCCGGATTGTGAGGTTGCAATCGGTTATAGCGACTTAGATCATCAACGATTAAGTCTGAATCCCATTTCTGCAACGTCTAACTATTCTCAGCTAGATGAACCATCTCATTAAGCAGCGAGTTAATTGGCGTTGCGAATCCATGAATGCGTCCGAGGTGCGCAACAGTTCCGTTCAAAGCTTCGACCTCGGTTAGCAAACCGGCATCGAGGTCTCTATACAGAGACGCTTTGTGCTGGGGGAGGCTAGCCCAGTTGTCGAGCACCCGCTTCAGCTGTGATTCATCAAGATGGACACCGTCTGTCGCTGCTGCTGCGCGAACCTCCTTAAGAAGTTCGGCTATTATCGGATGGAGCGCTTCATGACTCCGCAGTGTCCCGAATGTTGAACCTGTCAATCCACTAATTGCATTCTGTGAGCACGCCACTACCATCTTCTCCCAGATCACAGATTTGATATCATCACTCGTGTCGAAATATAGATGATCACCAGTCGACAACTCAGTAAGCAGGTCGCCGAGCCGAGTGCTTACCTTTGAATCAATGCCATCGAGACCAACTACGGTCCGAAAATTCGAACCAATCTCGACCGTCGAGTCATCTAGCCTGGTCGCACCCAGATAGGAGACACCCCCAGCTACGGGCACCCCCGAAAAGGCAACCCTGTAGTCTTCTAGCGGGCGAGGACCAGTCTGCAACGACAGAAAGACTGTTGAATCTTTAAGGTGTGGGGACAGTGACGATATCAGACCTTCAGTATGGGGATATTTGACGACAGCGATCGCCAAGTCGACTTTCGAGAGCGCCACTTCAGGTCGATACTCCGAGTCGATCTTGTACTTCTGCTTCTTACCGTCCAGCACAACTTGAACGCCACGCTTCTTGATTGCTTTAGCTTGCTCCTCTCGCCGAACGAGCAACGTCGTATCGACGATCTTCGACAGCAGTCCGCTGTAAGCGAGTCCAAGGCTACCACCGCCACATACTACTACCTTCATGAGAATGTCCTTTCAGCACTGTGGAGACCAAGTCTACCACTATTAACGATTCCCCTCTAAACGGTTTCTCTAGCCGATGAGCATGCCATACAACGGAACAGTAACCACGGCCGCCAGTGTCCCTCCGAGGCATATTGAGTAGGCAAGATTCGAGTCTAGACCGCGCTGCTCAGCCAATAGAGCGGACGCGATCATCGGAGGCATAGCCGCCTGCAAAAGTGAGATCTCATATGTTCGAACCGATGTGGCCAGTAAAGCGACCCCCACACCCATCACGGCAGGCGTTACTAGCAATCGGACCGAAATTCCACAGACAGCCCAAGCAGAAAATGTCACCCGTTTTGTAGCTGCTTTAGATCCAAGAGCGATCATGGCCAAAGGCATAATGGATGCCGTCAAGACCTCGCCTTGGCTCGCAATCGACGTATCCGTTAGATCCAGGCCCAGTGCAGACAATGTCACGCCGACGGCCAAACCCCACAATGGAGCGAAACTCACCATCGATTTCAGACCACTAGCGTCAAGTCGACCGAGGGAGATGGCGTTGGCCCACGTAACAAAGATCAATGTTGTACCGATTTGATCAAATACGATGGCATCCACTAGGGCATCGCTGCCACGCAAAGTTCGGATGGCCGAAAATCCGAAGTAGGCGGTGTTTCCAATCGGGACGACGAGCAGCATGGTCCTCATTTGTCTCGCTTCGATCTGGAAGATCGAGCCCACCAGCAAAACAAGAAGGATATTTATTGCGGACGTCGTCAGCGCGACACCCAGAATTACTAGCGTATGTACTCCCCACGTTGCGCCGGAGATATTGTAGAGGACGACTACAGGTAGCAGAAGTTCAAGAATTACGCGATCCAAAAAAGTTGATCCGCGTTCTTGCAGGGGAATTCGTCTAGATCCCACAAATCCCAACGCAAGAAAAAAGGCTATTTCAATCATTAACGAGTTCGGATAGCTTGGTGAGGTCCACGACTCTATCTGCGGTCCTCAATCGATCAAGGACGGTCATTAACTCGCTATCGTTGTCGATTCCTAAATCGACAGCCCTTGACATCATTGCGTCTGGAGCTGCACCAGTGTTGTACACAACATTGGGCCATCGAACGATCAAAATGCTCTCTAGTAGAATTTGAGACTCAAATTGATCGGGATTTCTTCCCATAGTTGCGGCGATGACTCTTTCGATCCAGTATCTCACCAGCGTCCGCTTGATCTGTCGTGGGGTAGAGCCAAGCAGATGTGAGTATTCGGCAATGTAGTGTCGTTCAACACGAGCACGACGTTCAATTTCGGCCCCCCGATCAACTAGGTCGCGATTTTTCCAGTCGCCAACACTTGAGAGGACTGGCGTCAATTGCACCGACGTAGCGGTTGTTGTCGACTCTTTCGCAGCCGAAGGGTCCCCTGGAGTTCTTTGTCGCGTAGGTTGTCGACGTAGGTTCGGACCCGGCCGTATCGAACTCGACGCAGCAATCGTTGGTGCCAGCTGCTCGTCGTCGATCTGGGAAAGCGAGATGTCAGCCTCGCCTGCGGATGTGGCGACAAGCCCTTGCCTTGCTGATCGCGAAAGCGGAGGGAGATCAACTGAAAGCAATGCGAGCTTCTCCATAAACATCTCGCCCAAACGTTTGGATCGAATCTCCCATCCTGCCGTTTGAGTCTGATGACTTGCTTCGATGGCGTTGTATATCCAATCTCGATCACTGAGCAGGACGAAACCAATAGTCCCAGAATTGGAGTTTTCCCGAAGCTCGTCGATGTGTGCGTTCGAGATGATGAGTCGGTTGACGGCCGACAACACCTCCATTACTCGACGGTCCGGACATCGATCCAGTTCGTCGATTGTGAGCATGAGGTCCTCTCTCAAGCGCTGCAGTACCCATCGCTCATACCTCTCTCTCCCGACTGAGTCTCTCCTCGCCAAGTAGCGCGTTTGTATTCCGCGGAGTACAACGGCCGTGCCGGCGGCCATAGCGGTCACGATGGCTAACAAGTCGGAGGCGGTCGATATATCGAACAGAGGACTTGAGCCGACAGTTTCGTCGACTTCGGTGGCACCAACTGTGGAGGCGGTTTCGGAAGTGAAGATGGCTGCCCATGTCACAATGCCTTGTACGAGTAGTCCGGCTGCCAGCGCTACTGCGGTAGCCACAGCAAGCAGGCCCAAGATGCCAGGGCGTTCGACTTGGTATCTTCGCGCAGCGAGCACCCAACGGCGTGCCGGCCCCGCTGAAGCGCTGACCGTCTCATCGATCGCCCTCAGCATTCCATCGATGGGTGGACGGTCCTGATCTTCCCACGCGTTAAATCGAGCTGATTGCCAGCTGCTACCGAATCGACGACTGGATAATCGGCGCTCCAGCATTCGAGCCATGGAGGTCTTCCCGGATCCCCAAACTCCACCGATATGGACGAGAAACCCTGCCTCTTCTAGGCCCTCATCTCGGTCAAGCTCATACTCCCGCGATGTTCGGATGAAGAGGAGTGCCAACTCGTCGGCGAGTCCGCTTCGTCCGACCGAGTCATAAGTGACTGGCCGGTCGACAAGTCCAATCGGTGGATCGCCCAGCGCCACACGTTCGTGACCGGGAGTTGTGGTGCTTGCTTCCTGGTCAAGAACCCATATCCCGGCGGATCCGACAGCCGCTCGCGTTCCCGAAAGAGACAGCCCCGCTGATGAGGAAGCCACAGTGTGACGCCCAACTTCGACGAGCTGCAATGCTGACCCTAGGCCATATCGGACGATCTCGCCGTCGGCGCCACAAGTCACGAATGTTCCAACGCCTGAGACGACAATGGATTGTATCGGACCGGCGTGAGCTGAATGCTCCGACGTGGCAGAACCAACTGGACCAGCTGTCAACAGCACTCCGGACGAATACCCAATCAACAGGACATCATCCAAGTCTTCGACAGCGGTGATCTCATCAGACCGGGAAATCTGTGAGTTCAGCGTTAGAAGAGGTCGGTCGCCGAGTACATCCAAAAGGAAACACTTACCGTCACGGGTGCCGACAATTCCGCTGCCGTCAGACTTCCAGTGCACAGCAGTAACGAACGAGTTTGGGATCTTGACGGTAGTCACCGTCTCCGAATCAACATTGACGGTTGCAACCTCGCCTACGTCACTGCCGACGAGAAGGAGTACCGAGTTCCGTAGGTCTGCAGACCAAATCTTGCCATCGAGCCCCAGACCTATTGTCTTAAGAACATTAAGTGACGTGTCAATGACATATACAGCACCCTCTTGAGCGACGAGTACTGCCGTGTCAGGTGACATCCATGCACAAAGGCGGATCCAACCGCCCGCTATCTGCCTCGTGGCGAAGCGCTCCCCCGTATCTGGATCCCAGATAGAAGCCGTACCATCGGCTGCACACGTAAGCAACCGACGACCGTCAGGATGCCAGGCAGTCGCCCAGACTCCACGCGTCAGTCCATGTAGTGAATCAACGGGCAACAGCTCTGCGACGGAGATCCGTTTTACCGTGCCGTCAGAGCTTCCCGACAGAACCTCACCAGAGCCGGGGATACCCTCTAGTGTCCATACGATGTCACGATGTGGCCGGGATCTCGCTTGTTCGCACCAAGTTCCCTCGACCAGGCCGATCTTGACCATCGCACCACTATCGAGGCCCAAGACAATAGCGTCGTCTCGTATCCACTCAGCACTATGCGCTTGGTCCGTGCCCAAGTCGGCCGAAAAGAGAACATCCCCGCGTACGGCATCGATTATGTACTGCACAAATCGCCGATCCGCGTGCTCGACACAGGTTGTGATACGCGTTCCGCTAGCGTTAGCGGCTATGCAGTCCGTTCCCTGTCCGTCCGGTATTGACCGGACCTGTCGAAATGTCTTTGACTTGCTGTCGACTTCGACAATTGTTGAGTCAGCAGACGACAAAAATATCAGAGGCGAGTTCCGACTCGAAGACGCGTTTATGACTGGCGTTGCAGATACGCGCTCAGTCCACACAGGTTCACAAGTAATCGAATCCCAAGCGACGATATCACCAGATTCCAACACGGTCACACCAATTTGTCCCGCTACGGATGCGACTGCCACTGCAGGACCATCGTGGTTTAGTACGGCTTTCATCGATCGATCTGGTATCGACCACACCCTCGTAGTTCCGTCAGCCCCACAACTGGCGGCGACCTCTTCACTTATGAAGGTGACATCGGCGACGGTCATACGGTGCCCATTGAGTAGCGCAACCTGACCCATGTCTGATGACCGTCTTAGCACGAGTTGGCCGTGTGCCGAGTTCACCAGGAAGTGCTGACCTGACGGCGAAAGACCGAAGCATATTGCAGCACCGGGATGGATGAGCCTCGTCCAGCGACCCTGATATCTAACACTCAGATGTCGTGTGCTCTCGGTGTGGTCAGTCATCACCGACAAATCCGGATACGACTCTGTCGGCTAGATAAGGCGCTAGCGTAATCCCCTCGCCTTCCTGCGCTGTGATCGCTTTAGCAATCCGTGAACCGCCTACCGCTCGTACCATCTCTTCCTCTCCTGTCCGATCGAACGGCCGCCAACACACGTCGATTCGACGGATGCGCGATTGATTCAGTCCCGGAATGTACCGGTGGGCGTCATCCAAAATGGCATTGGCAACTTTCTCGGTTCCATCGGTGCTCCAGCCAACCAGCTCTCGGGAGCTGCCGAGTCTCCATACAGGCCCCCGCGGTTCGAAGGCAAAGCCGCATGATAGTGATCCAGGATCGCATTCATCGCGTGCCCCGAGATAGCCCGCTCCATGCATCACGACATCGAGATCCGAGACGGGATCTACCGAGACGACAAGCCCTCTACGCGGTTGCACATCGCCCGGGATGGCGTCACCAAGCGACGCGGCATACGAACCAACGGCTATCAAGCAGAACGAAGAGGATAGGACTACACGTTCGCCACTTCGCTGCTCACAAGCAATTTCGACTTCGTCCGCAAGGTTGAGCTCTACAACTCTGTGTCCCCCGAACCAGTCGAACGCGTTTCTATCTTTCAGGTAGGAAAATAGAACTGTGCAAAAGTCATGCGGCCTGACGCGACCTTCGCTTCCACAAACTGTCGCGCCACTTAGGTCACCGGACAGGAATGGCACCCTTTGGCGGAGCACCTTTCCATCCACACAATCAACCTTGACACCCAGCTGCTCTACAACTTCTGCTATCTTCAGGCAGCCCTGCTCTTCTGTGTCATCGAAGTATGGAACGTAGCCTCCGCACCAACTGATGAGATCTTCCGCTTCAATCAACTTCGATGTAGATCGGTAGATTTCCATTGACTCAAGAGCCTGACCGCCAAGCTGCAGAGTGGTCTTGTCCAAAAGACCCAACGAACCACCACTGGTAAATGTCGATCCCATTCCTGGTGATAAGGCCTGGTCGACCAGCGCAACCGAAAGCCCTCGCTTGTAGCCAGCCATTGCAGCAAAAACGCCAGTTATTCCAGCGCCCACGATGAGCAGATCATACCTTGGCGTACGAGAAGTTGAAGTCACCTACTATTCCCTATCTAGCTGCTTGCACAACAAAAAACCTTTTTCGAAAGGCAGCTATGAGTGAAAGCATCCCTCCGCAGAACGGCACCGCCGACGATGACTCTACTTCAGTCATTGCAACCTGTCTAAACCCATAAGCAAAATTGTCTTCATCTATGGGGACTGGAACAGCCAGCCTGCATAAAGTTGACAGCTTAATCAAGACAACTCTACGCGGCTCTCTTCATTCCATCTTCCAACCGGTAGCGCCTAGATCTGCATCTAACTCCGGTAGGTTGGAAGCTTATCTGAACGAGTCGCCGTAGTTGGGCCTGAACCAGGCACGGACTGATCGAAGTCAATTGAAGAGCCGGTCATCACCGAAGAGTCATCAGACAATAGGTAGATCAAGAGACGAGCTGCTTCTTCTGGCTGAATCAACTTACCGAATGGGAGCTCGGCTGCTGCGTCGTCGATCCAGAATTCTGAGCGTCCATAGAGTTGGGAATGTAGGTCGATCTCGCCTTGGGTGCGCATCCAGCCAAAGTTCACGACGTTCACGCGAATCCGATGAGGTAGCAACGCATAGGCAGCATGTTTGACCAACGTCTGTAGCCCGCCTTTCGCGGATGAGTACGCACACAGATCAGGCTGGCCGCCATAAGCGTTGAGGCTTCCGGCGCAGACAATCGAGCCGGGAACGTCACGCTCAACAAGATTTCGGGCGACGGCCTGGATCAGTTGGAAGTGGGCACGCAGGTTAAGATCCGTCATCCGATCCCATGCCTCAACGGTGGTGTCGAGAATTGATCCACGTGCGGCGTACCCAGCCACGGATGCCAGCATGTCCAGCCGACCGGTTGCTTCAAGCGCTGTCGGCACAATCTCAGCGGTTGCCGATGAATCCGTGAGGTCGGCTTCTATAACGACCGGCTTCGCCTCCACCAAACTCTCTGCGACCTGTTTCAGCTGACGGGCCTTAATGTCCGTCAACACAAGGCGTGCTCCTCGTGACGCAAGCGCTCGCGCAGTCGCCTCGCCAACTCCCTGCGCCGCTCCTGTAACGAGAGCGACTTTCCCTTGTAGATCTTGAGATGTCACGATTTCGAGGATTCCTTGGTTGACAGCGACTCGCCGGTGTAGACATCGACGATTGGATGGTTGAGCAGCTCGCCAATTGCGCCAGATCCGACCAGACGACAACGGTCCTTCCATCGTGCTGCGTTTGGGCACTCCAGGGCAAGCCACGATCCACTGACTTGAGCAGCTCCGTCGAGTTGCGCCGCCATCTCGATCCAGGTCTCTTGGCTCGTCAGCAGTTCAGATAGACGAAGCGTACTTAGAGAAGTGGCACCGCCGGCTACGACCAGGTGAAGGCCATCGAGCCGGCGATTGACAAGGACTGCCGGGTTCCCACCCATCTCGTCAGTTTCGTCGGATGCGTTGAGATCGATAATCCGAAGACCTGTATTCGAGGCAATCCGGATGGTGCGGGTTTCGTGTTGGGCAGGATCGCCGACCATTTGATACTCGGGGAACTCGGACCAGTCCGCAATCGCTGTGGCTAACAGGTTCGACCAGAGACCGACCACAATCAACACGTCAACCCGATATGCGTCACCTTCATGCTCGATGACCAGAGCACGATCGTCGGCTTGCATCTCAGCGAGTCGGCTCCAGACGGTCTTATCGTCAACGTACAGCGGGAACGGGAATCCGGACGCGGTCAACGCGGACGAGAGTTGGTTCGCCAGGATCACGTCACGTTTGCCAAAGAAGTAGTCGTTGCTGATGTCATCCTCAGCCTGAACAAAACTTGCCGGCAAGGCATAACCCGGTGCTGCAGTTTGGATGGACGTTGCTCCCTGGAACGACGACATCGCAACAACCACCCGCCAGTCCGAACGTTCTTCAGGCGGGATGTCACTCAGGCCAAGAACCCGGAGTGTTGCGTTAACGTAGGTCAATCCGTCAACGGCATGGGCGGTGAGGTCGATCAGATCAGCCGCAATCGACGGATCTTCAGTTTCAAGTCCATCGACCGCCTTCGCCCGATTCTCGTCCAAGCGCTCCTCGGGTGACATCGGCCGAACGGTGGCAGAGCCCGACCACAACACTTCGTTCAGCTCGGCAACCTCTACTCCCAGAGCATCAGCCCAGCTGGCCAATTGCCGGGGATGGGGTACGGCGTCGCCGCGCTCCCATCGGTAGATGCTTGATCGGCTGGCCTGGATTGCTTCGGCCAGGCTCTCTTGGCTATGGCCGGCGTTTCGGCGCAGCTCGGCCAGTCGTTGCCGTCGTTCTTTGTCTTGCTGGGATTCGGACATGGTTCGGCGTGTCCTTGGTGAGGTGGTATTGATCCGAAGGCCGTCCTAGCAAGCGGCCTGCTTCGTTACTGCTTCAGCTCTGCTTCATCGTGCACAGATGGCGCAGACATGGTGGTGAACTGATCTTTAGGTGAGTAGCGGCTGTTGGTGATGCTGCGAGTATGACACGCAACCACCAACCGCATCACCTGGTTCGCCGGCTTCTCGGCCTGGCGCTATGTGCCGGCTGCGTGAACGGTCACCTCCTGGCCACAGCCCTAGTCGATCACTTTCGTCTTCCGTTCGAGCTTGGCCACCCGCTTCTTGACCTTGTCGAGCTCGTCGTTGAGCTGGCGAACCTGCTGCTGGAGATCCGAACCGGACACAGCACTAAGAGCGCCGGCATCGACATCGGAGCGGACGAAGTTGCCCTTGCCCTGAATGCCGTAGATCAGGCCCTCACGCTGCAGCTCGTTGATAGCCCGCTGCACGGTGTTGATGGCCACTCCCCACTCGGCCTCCAACTGTCGGCCGGTAGGCAGCTTCTCGCCTGGCTGATAGGTGCCATCGGCTATGCCCTGCCGAATCTGCTCGGCGATCTGAACGTATGGCGGACGCTGGTCGTCGGCTTTCAAACCCATTGGTTTCAAGCCTACTCGACTGCTCAAGTTCCTTGGGAAAGCCGACATACTGGACAATCCCAAGTTAATTAAGTAACCTGCGATACATGGTTATCTGACTGGACATGAATTCAGGCCGACAACCAACCGTCGCTCAAACGAAAGGACCAACCAAAATGCATGTGCTCCCGGTAGACGAACAACGATTCCGGGACCGGATCGTCTCAGTTGTCGAGATCGTGGCCTCAGTCGACGGCGACGGCAACCAGCGCAAGACCAAAGGCCAGCAACCAATCTGGACGCTGCGCCTACTCGTCCGCCCCGATAGCTCGGACCAACGGACGCCCGAAGTGGCCGAAGTGCAGTTCCCGGCTGATCGGATACCAAAGATCGACTTCTCGATCACACCTCGACTCACCGACCTCCAGGTGTACGTCTGGCCCACCGAACCCGGCATGACCCGACTGTCGTTCTGGGCATCGGCGGTCTTCACCGCGCCAAGGCGCCCCGCCTACATGCGAGCTGTGGCCTGATGAATCCCATTCGTCTCATCTGGTGGCGGTTCTTGATGGACCTTCGTCCACTGACTCGGTTCGGTGCTGAGCGGTTCCCGCATTTGTCGCCGGCCATGATCCGCTTTCGAGCCGTTGCTCATCTGGTGATTGGCAATCCGCTGAATGTGCTGGCCGTCGCTTACGGCTGGATCATCTGGTCATTCGGTGGCTCTGGTCAACTGGCGTTGATTGCCGTAGTGGCCGGTGTCGCTTTGGTGGAAGCCAGCTTTCAAGTCACTCGGTTGATCGGCAGCTGGAGGTTCGCTTTCTGGTTGCTCGGTTGGCGTGAGGCGTGGCGGGTTCGTCGTCGATGGCCGGCTGATTGGGCGATCGTTGCTGCTAAGACGATTCATGTTCAGGCTGAGGTCGGTACATCGAAAGAACCGATTGCGTCGGCTCGGCTTCGCCCGGTGGCTGACCATCCGAAGATGTCGTGGCTGCCTCAGGTCTCGTGGCCGGTTGTGTCGTGGTGGGTCGGGCCCCCTCCTGGCCGTGCCTTTGATGCGCTTGATGATGTCACCAATCAGTTGGCGGCCAATATCTCGCATTGCGTTGATGTCACAGTCGACTTTGAGCGTGAGGCCGATTCGTATGGCCGGCTGGTTGTCACCTTCGCCGATCCTCTTCGCTCCACGGTTGATCCGCCGGAGACGGTCGACATCGCCGCTGAGCTTGAGAACCTGCACCTGCTCGATCCAGTGAGTGATGACGTAGAGCCCAGCAACGATGATGATGCCGCCGATCGGCCTACCCACCTCGAGCTGGTCGATTCCGATTGGGAGACGTACTGACATGGCCATCACCATCGGTCGACTCTTTGACAATCGTCGGCTACAGCTGCCGTGGCCCGGCTGTCCTCACATCCTCGTTGGCGGCGAAACCGGCTCGGGTAAGTCAGGCGTCAACAATGCCATCATCGGTGCTGTCGCCGGCCGGGCTGATACCGCCATCGTCGGTATCGACTTGAAGCTGGTCGAGCAGTCGATGTGGACTCAACGATTCACCACTTGCGCTACTACTCCAGGTGAGGCCGACCATCTCCTGGCCGATCTTCGCCAGCTGATTCAAGATCGAGCTGAGTTCCTCAAGTCCAGGGGGCTGCGGATGTGGCGTTCCGACTTCGGGCCGTGGATTCTGTTAGTGGTAGACGAACTGGCTGAGTTGGCCGGCCATGATCCTGATGCTCTGATCGAAGCGGTTGAGACCGGCGAAACGAGCAGCATCATTCGATCCAGTCGCAATACCGCCCAAGTGCGGGTGGCCTTGCTCGGCTCGTTGGCCCGGCTGGCCCGGTTCTGTGGAATCACCATTGTCGCCGCCACTCAGTACCCGTCGGCTGAGGTGGTTGATCAGCAGGTCCGTACTCAGTTGACGATTCGCATCATGTTGCGGGTGGCGTCGGGTGAGCAGGTAGACGTCTGTCTCGGCCGGGGTTACGGCAAGCGCATTGGTGTGCGGTCCATCCCTGTTGACCAGCGGGGCGGGCTTTGGATCGCCGGTCTGCCTGATCATCCTGAGCCGGTTAGAGGCCGTGCTCACTTTCTGGACGACGACTACATCAATCGACACGTCGCCCGCACCCGACATCTTGCATGGCCGGCTGAGGCTGTGTTTCGACCACCGATGGATTGCGCCGCTTGACCTAAACCGACATTCCCTATTCATGCGAGTGGCCGCCCCCCTGTCCGGCAAGACCAAAGGGCGACCACCACTGACCAACCCCAGGAGGGTTGATTCATGCACCCTACCAAACCGCCTACTACCGGCTCTGAGCCGGACCCTTCACGCACTCGATGGGCTCGGGTCGCCCACACTCGATCGGGATTCATCGATCCGACGGCGTCAGCCGACGGCGATGCGCCGCCTCTTCACGACACTGCGCCTGATCCTCACATCGATCGGAAGTTCTCCCCTACTGGGGCGTCTCCCCACACCTTGCACTCCGTCACAGACGAGACCGTGATCCTCGGTCAGCTCGGTCCCGATGACGATGCCCCGACACATCAAGTCCAGGCCACCCGTCGGCCGAAGGCTGCTCAACGCCGGCCAATAGCCGAATCTGCGAGATGGCATCGATGCGCCCGGTGGCTGCCGTGGTCACTTGCGCTCGCTGTGCTCGGCTTCGTCGCTGTGCGCCTGGCCGTCGTCGTGAGTGATCAGGTCGGTTCTGATCTGGCCACGGTGGCGACGTTGTCGATGGCCTTGTGCGGGTCGCTGTTGGTGGTCGCCCAGGTTCTGACAGGACTGCGGCGATGACGAAGCGATCAAGGCCAGATGACATGAGCGACGGTGATTTTCCGAACGGAGGCCGTAGCCGCAGCCGGCCGCCCTCGCGAGAGGCGCAGGCGCAGGCCGACCGGCCCGGAGGGCCGGCTGCCGGAGCTCCCTTGGTAATAATTGGCAATTACTCCGCGAGTCAGGCCGTTGGGACTGGCACGGACGGCTACGAACTCCAATCTGTGGAGCCGTTGAAGGGCAAGGCACGGCGGTTTCTGGCTGATCGGGCTCGGGCCTTGATTGCTGAGACGTGCGGTCATTTGGCGGAAGCGGCGAAGATCCGCAGTTGCGGTGTGAACGTGAAACACGGCAACTCGATGGTGAGCGTCGAGCGGCATCTGAAGGGTTACGCCTATGCCAGCGGGTTGCAGACGTGCGGGTCGGTGTGGGCGTGTCCGATTTGTTCGTTCAAGATTCGTTTGAAGCGGGCTGCTGAGTTGGCGGTGGCTATTGCGGTGCATCAGGCCAACGGTGGGACGGTGTTGTTGTTGACGTTGACGACGCAGCACAGTTTCGGGGAGTCGCTCGATGAGGTGTGGTCGGTGGTTCAGGACACCTGGGCATTTGTGACCGGCCACTACCGCTACCGCAAGCTTCGTGACCGGCTCGGTATCGGGTTTGTGCGAACGATGGAGGTCATGCACGGCCTGAACGGGTGGCATCCGCATTTGCATGTGCTGTTGTTCTGCGATGCGCCGGTTGATCCGTTCGACACGCCGGATGAGTACCACGAGATCGGCCGCACGTTCCATGATCTATGGGTCAAGCGGATGGAGGAGAAGCACGGCCGTGATGTCCGCTCGTCCTATGGCGTGGATCTTCGCCTGGTCAAGGGTGATGGTGCTGATGGTGTGGGCATGTACTGCACCAAGGCTGGCTGGGAAGTCGCCCTGGCCGATGGCAAGCAGGGTCGCACGTCGACCAGTCGCCATCCGTTCGCTATAGCGTTCGATGCGGTCGAGAACGGCGACGCCGCCGACATTGCGTTGTTTCAGGAATGGGTGAAGGGTTCGCACGGCCGGCATATGTGGTCGTGGTCGAAGGGTCTTCGTCAGAAGCTTCGCCTCGGTGCCGAACGTACCGATGAGGAGTTGGCCGCTGAGGCGGAGGAGTCGGTTGAGCAGATCTGTGTGATCGCTCCCGAACTGTGGACCGCTATTGCCGTGACTCGCCGGGGGTTGCGGTCCCGGTTTCTGAGCTTCTTCGACACCGCCGGTGAGCCGGTCGGTGATCAGTTGCCGGTGGCGTTGGCGTTCCTGGCCGGCCACGGCTTGGAGGTGGTGGTCGAAACGAGATCTTCAGGGGTGCCGCTGTTGCGGCTGCCTGATGAGCAAGAGCGGGCTGATCGGTCCGCTGTCCAAATCAACAAACAAGACAACAACTAAGGAGAAATTTCAATGTTCAAGCATCTGATTATCAGCGAAACGGCTTACGAGCTTCGGTTTCAGGAGTCCGAGCCGGTCTACAAGTATCAGGAGGGCGTCTACGGCGATGACCGGGAGCAGGATCGGGACAAGGACACCGGGTATCCGTTGTGGACCGTTCGGATTACGGCGTCAAATGCGGCCACTCGGGAGGAGCAGGCGCTTGAGGTGCGGGTCGCTTCGCCTGATCAGCCGATGGCCGGCTTCAAGGATTTGGTGACCATGCCGAATCTGCGGGCGCAGATCTACACCCGTCGCAACGAGCGAAGCGTAACCGTGATCTGGATGGCTGACGCCTTCGCCGCTCTTGGTGAGGTCGGCAAGCCGGCCAAGTCGTCTGCTTCTGCTTCTGCTTCGTCGGCGACCGCCAAGGCTGCTGCGTAGTCCGGTTCGTGTCATCTATGGGGCGGGTCGGTCTGGTTGCGATGACCGCCTTCGAGGCTGTGATCGGCCCGCCCCGGAAAGGAGAAGTGCAATGAGTGAACCCACGGCTGGTATTGAGAAGTTGGTGTACGACGTGAAGGAAGCGGCCGAGATGTTGAGCATCAGTCGGACGATGATCTTCCAGCTGATCAACGAAGGCCGCCTCGGCAGCCTCAAAGTCGGCCACCGTCGCCTGGTCCCCCGCCAGGACTTGGAAGAGTTCGTGTCATCCAACCGTCAGCCGGCAGCCTGATGGCCAAGCGTTCATACGGTGAGGGGTCGGTCTATCCGACCAGCGACGGCAAAGGCTGGATGGCCGACCTCTCAATGATGCTGCCCAACGGCAAGCGCAAACGCATCCGCCGACGGGCCAAGAACAAGACCGAGGCGAACCGCCTGCTCCGGTCTCTGCGGGATGAGCTGCATCAAAAGGGATCTGTCCCAAGCCAGCAGCGAGATGTTGCGACCGCCGTTGCCGAATATCTTGAGTTTCGCCATGCAGCGGATCTACAGCCTCAGACTCTGGAGAAGGACCATCGACACGCTGAGATTATTGCACTAGGACTTGGCAGGCAACGGGTCGCCACGCTGTCAGTTGACGACTGCGATAGCTTCCTTCGCTCAGCGGCTGAAGGTGCGTTTGGTAGGCCCTATGGTCGCCCTGAACTCCGACGGCTGCGCCAGAAACTCATTCGAATCCTAGAGAACGACGAGCGCCGAGGCCTTGTCAATCGAAACGTGGCACGACTCTCGGTTGTACCTGAAGAGTCACCAGACCGGAAACCTCGGCGGGCGCCCAGAGCCATCAGCCTCAGTGAGATCGAGGACCTAATCTTAGTTGCCCCGCAACCAGTCAGCGTCTTCATTGATCTCGTGGGTAGAAACGGCTTGCGGCCCGCGGAGGCACGTGGACTCCAATGGACGCAGGTCGACGTCACCGCTTCTACTGTCCAGATCATCGCCCAGATGAATCGCAGCAACGAATTGGCAAAGGTGAAGACAAGACGCTCCCATCGAACGATTCGATTTGACGACGTCACGGCCAACCGACTGTTGGCCTGGCGCGAATCACAGTCAGCGTTTAAGGAGTCTGCGCGCGTCGCTTGGTCTGGCAACGCCCTCAACCTCATCATCACAACCCGATTCGGCACCGCAGTCAACCAGCGGAACCTCCACCGTTCAATCGTCGCAAGCTGTGGTCGAGCAATGATCGATCCGCCGATTGGAGCCTACGACCTTCGCCACTCCGCAATTACACTTCAGGTGGAACGCGGCCACCCGGTTCATCGGATTGCCGACTGGGCAGGAACTTCCGAGCGGATGATCGCAGACGTTTATCGTCACAAGCTTGATGTTGTGACCGACTTGACTGGACCCTGACTGTCAAGCGCGGCCCCCAACTGCTTATATTTCTTGTTATTATATTTTTCATGATCGGATCAGAACACCACTTCCGCCAGTCTCTCGGCCCAGACAGGGCGCAATTTCTCAGCTCATCGCTAGAGCAGGCGGCATCTCAGGCGAGGCAAGACGCCGTCAACAATACGTTTGTTGAGGCACGGACTGAGCCGGTACTGGCATTCGACTACGCCGTTCAGAGGCTTGGGGACAACGAGGGACCCTTCGCCTCGACAGACGGAGGGGTCACCTATGCATGGGCATCCGGGCAGCACTTTTGGATTGTCGAAAAGCTCTACGCCTTGAGGGTCAAGAAGCTACGAAGTGGATACCAGTACAGCAATCACACTTCAGGTCAGCAGGAGCGCATCTCGCAGCAGCGACAGCTGGATGGGATGTCGCCGTCGATCTACATAACAATCGGGAACGTCTACTCTGATCACACGGGTCTCGTCACCGAGAGGGTCGCGGTCAAGTACCGTCAAGGGACTACACGGCTACAAGAACCAGAGTGGATAGTGGATTTGGATGAGTTGGCGGCAGGTGGAGTCGACCCGGCGCGACCCATTCTTCCGATGCCAAACATGCCCAGTCCCGACCTGCAACCCCAGGTGCGTGTTCGGGGCAAGCGTGTTGAGGAGAGGCGTTTGAAGGAATGACTGAACCATTGATATTCGAAACAGCGAGGGTGGCGGCTGGGCACACACAAGGCCAGCTCGCAAAGATGTTGGGCGTATCGCAACCGTTCATTTCTCAAATCGAACGAGGGGAGCGAAGCCTTCCAAGTGAACTGATCGATGATTGGGCGAAGTTCTGTCGAGTCGATCGAAGTCTTGCAACAACCCAACGCCATGTTCTTGATGATGCAGCGTCTGGGTTACTACATCGCCGGCTAAAGACCTTGCCGGCGAAGCCATTCAACCAAGCAACTGCACAAGTGAGATTGAGAGCTCTTGAGTGCGAGACGTTGTTCGAGGAGGTGGAGGTTGTTCCGGCTATTCCGCTTCCCCTCGCTCGATTAGATTCGTCGCCTGAGGAAGCTGCTGAGATCGTGCGCCGGACGTGGAGAGTACCCCGCGGCCCGATCGATGATCTGACGCGCCTGGTTGAGGCCGCCGGCATACCCGTATTGCATCTCGAATCGCTACATGAGAAACAGCTGGGCATGTCACATCGTGGCCAATGGTACGAGTGGCTTGTTGTTCTCAACAGCCGGATGCCAGCAAGTCGGCAGAGATATACGCTTGCCCATGAACTCGGCCATATAGTCCTCGGTCATGATCAGAAGCTCACATCAACCGATGTTGCTGCCGCCAATGAGCTCGAGTCAGAGGCAGACCGATTCGCGGCTGCTCTACTTATGCCACTTGGGGATGCCGAGAGAGAACTCAGGTCGCCGACTTTCAAGAAACTGGTGCTCCTAAAGCAACGTTGGCAGGTATCGATTGCGTTCCTCATCCGGCGGGCACTTGATGCGGAACGAATAACTGCATCCCGACGACGCCAGCTGGAGATTCAACTCTCAAGCAGCCCGGGCGGGCGCAAGAACGAACCAGCGGAATTTGATGCGGAGCAACCTCGACTTCTGAAACGGCTTGTTCAGAGCCTCCAAGAAGATGAGCTGTCTGTCGACGACATAGCGAGCTTGACTCACGCTGCCGCTGACACTCTTCGCGAGGTGTACTTGCAGGAGCAGCCGCGCCTTCGGGCCGTTCCGATGCCATCGAAGCGAAAGCGGCTTGAATTGCATCTTGTCGACAGCGACTCGATGCAAGATGGCTCACAGAATGGCTCACAGCGATAGACCAACGCTTGGCAGCGTCGGTTCAGGCATGAAAAAACCCGCTACATTTAGCGGGTTTCTACGTGGGGCTAACAAGAGTTGAACTTGTGACCTCACCCTTATCAGGGACAATGATAGCTGAGCCTTCAGCTGACTCGTAGTAGCTCTGACTTGGCGCGGACATCTCCTGCGTCAATTAGAGGTCGCATCTGTCAACAACCGTAGGTGACCAGATGGGTTACCACTTCTAGGTCTCCAGTGAGTGCTGAGGATCCCGAAGTGGCGGATCGAGTATGAAGCCACTGCAGCTGCCACATCGACTCTCATCGAAGTCACTCGCGACGAGCTGTCTCCGAATTTGCTCATTGTCGGCATAGCTCGGCTGAAAGTGTCGTCCGATTACCAATGGAGCCACTTCTGCGGGGCGAGCCTGCGCAATCGCTCGGAGTGCGCTGAACATGGTGCCTCCGCGCGTAAAGGTGTCATCGAGCAGAAGCACTCGCTTTCCGGCCACCTGCTTAGGCGTCGTGAACGCTGAAGTACCTTTGTCGCGATCGAGTCGAGCCCGATCAACCAACTGGAATAGCCTAAGTCGTGCCGCAATGTCGTGCACACCAGCATCTTGGTTCGAAGGCGGAATTGTCAGCACGACGTCGATCCCAGTCAACAGACATTCGGTGTGATTCCTGAGAAAGACCGCCAAGATCACTGCGAGATCGGTTGTGCACTGCTCCCGAACGTCCGGGTCGGGGCTTCGTTTGTACTTCGCTAGACGGTCATGCAGTGGACCACCATGGGGAGATATCGAGATTGAGTGGATCTCGTTGCTTGGATTCAGGCGACACTCTTGACACTCGTCGTACGGCCGCTCAACACCGGTTCGACACACCGGACATATGCCTGCCTGGGCCGCAGGCACCGGAAGGAGAAACCGCCGCAGAGCACCAAACCGTTCCGCAACGGGATCTACGTTCAAATCAGAACGCCACCAAGCGGCGAGACTAGCAGCTCGGCTGCTTCAAGTATCTCATCAGGATCCGATGAGACCGTGACCGACGGTTCTTTGGCCATCTCCAATGCCCAATCCTGACTGGTGACCAGCTCTTCGACCAAAAACAAGTGCTTTCCATGTGCCAGCGCAGCCTCGGCCTGGAGCTTCGCTCCTGACGTGTCGCTGGCTTCAACAACAATCGTTCCCAACGAGAGTCCGGACATAGTCACATTTCGAACCGGAAACCCCCAACGGCCAACGTTGCGACCAGGAAGAAACTGGGAGATGCACGCCCCAGACTGCTGAACCAGACGAGCGAGCGACCGGTTTGCCGCTGGGTAGACCTTGTCGATAGTTGTTCCGAACACAGAGATTGTTCGGCCACCAGCAGCGAGTGCTCCCGCATGAGCGGCTGTATCGATGCCCTTTGCTAGGCCCGATACGATGGTTACGTTTCGCAGGGCAAGCTGCTTCGCAATATGGTGGGCGAGCTTCACTCCTCGAGGTGTGGCACTTCGTGTTCCAACGACCGCTATCGATCGACGGTCGCTCGGCAACAGTGATCCACGCACGAACAAGACAGGTGGAGCGTTGAAGGTTAGAGCAAGGTTTGTTGGGTACCTGCTACTCGCCGCCGTGATCACCTCGGTGTCGTCGGCCTGGAGCCGCTGAATCTCATCCGACCAGTGTTGAACGCGGGCCGGGTCTACTTCATCAAGCAACTGTTTAAGCCATGCTGTATCTGATACACCGACAGAACTGAGCGCCTGCGCCAGTCGATGTGCCGCCGGGCCATTTACTGAGGGTGCCGCTGCCTCACAGATGGCCAGCACAAGTGCATCATTACCAACCTCAGCCTTTAGGTCTGGGACCGTGGATTCCATATCTCCTACCCCTCTAACCCTGCACAAGATACTGTAGTGCGCGGGATCTGAACCTGATTCGAACAAACGTACGTCCATGGCGGTCCGATGTCAAGGCTTCGGTTGCCCCTCAGCGTCTTCGATGGAATTCCACTCGAATCGGCCTGCAGTCCACAGATCTTAGCTCCATTGCCCTGCGATCTCTGTAAGTTCCCGTACTACTGCACAGTTCTCATTACTGAACAGTGCGCGCTTCCGAGGCTTGTTTGCAAGAGCAATCACAGGCACACCAGCTGCTCGTCCGGCTTCGATGTCACTGCGGGAATCGCCGATGAAGACACACTCATGTGATTTGCAGCCAATACTTTCTAACGCCGTGTTGAGCGGGTGCGGATCAGGCTTCATGCGGCGGGGATCTCGGCCGACCACTTGGTTGACCGAATCTTGCAGGCCGCTACTCCTCAGCCATGCTCGGATGGCACCAACGTGGTTGTTAGACACGATGGCGATAGGTCGTCGGTACTCCTCGATTAGATCCCGGACTCCAGGTGTCTCGACCGAAGTTCGGACCGCGTTCAGCTCATGTCTTGCCAGCACCTCGTTGATTTCGTCAACGGGTCCGTCGACCTGCAGTGCGTAGGTGATCAGCTCCAATGGGTCGCTCGTCCGAATATCAAGCTTGAAGTCCTGCCTAACCTCCGCCGCAATCGTCGCCGCACTTGACCCTGCAAACACATCACACACTGGCCCGTCAAAATCGAGCAGCAGTCCTTCAGACTCTGCAATTAGCCGAGCGGCGTCGCGACTAGATCCCATTGAGACTCGAAAAACGTCTGAGATTCCGATACGAACAGGCCAGCAGCGGGATCGGGGCTTTCGGATCCAAAATGTACAAGCTCCGTGTCTTTACCCATCAGGTCCAAAATTGGAATGGTCTTGCCGTCAAAGCGAACCTTGTGTGTGATGGTTGCGTACCAGCCGAAGAATGCATCGAGGCCATTGATCAGATACAGCTTGCTTAGACGAGGCATCCCGAACTGTCGAACAATCACGGATCCACTCTCGATCAGGCCATGAGTGACGAGTTCTTCCACGGTGTCCGTCAGTCCACCGGCATAGCGGTCGATGGTTCGCTGATGGCGCTTGCGAAACTCGGGGCTATCAGACCCGTCAGATTTGGTCGGAATAGTCCATGCCTGGCCAGTATCAGGCAGGATCATTCGAATCGTCACAGACCTTGGACGGAAGCGACCAATCCGCACCTTGTCGAGGCATTCAGTCATCGCCCCGTGGAGCGTTTCGCCACTGAATCCAATGAAGTCCACGGCCACAGCATCTGCCTCAAATGCGGCTTCAACATGAGGTCTGAGTCCGGTTGACCTGACTGATGGTGTTCGCACGAATGTGCCAGCACCCTGGCGAGCAACGACCAGATGTTCAGCTTTCAGGATGTCGATTGCCCGCTCGATTGTCGTCTTGGACACCCCGTACTCTTCGGCAAGCTGGGCGACGGTCGCCAGCTTGTCGCCAGGCTGTAGGTCTTCCGTCAGGATCGAAGCACGGAGATGTCCAGCCACCTGCTCGTAACGCTTTCTTGGATCACTCGGGTCCAGTTCCATCAATAGTCCTGATCGTTCACAGAGGTGCGCATCAGTGCGTGCAGATGCGTTCATCAGTGTAACGCGTACCAGGCGATCGTCCCAGGTTTCCCATCCGATCAACAATTAACATGGGTTATTCTTGATTATCCCAGGTGAATTGGGATATCGTTCGAGTCATGCACAAGAACTTGAGAGTGAGAGGTTCGGATCGATGAACGTGGCTCATCGGATGTGGTGGCGGATGTTGATGGACTTGCGACCGTTTGTTCGCTTTCTGGCAGAGCGGTTCCCTCGGTTCGCTCCGTCAGCTGTTCGACTTCGGACGGTGGCTCACCTCGTTGTCGGCAACCCGTTACATTCGCTCGTGATCGCTGCGTGCATCTGGGTGTGGGCCACTGGCTTGTTGTCGGTTCGGGTATCCGCAGCAGTCATCGCCGTGGTCGTACTCATATTGGAGGGGCTGTTTCGGCTGGGTTTCGAGTCTGGTCGTGGTGGCTGGTTGGTGGGTTGGCGTGAGGCGTGGAGGTTGCGTCGCCGGTTGCCTGCTGGTTGGGCGGAGCCTGCTGCGAAGACTCGGGCGGTTCAGGCTGAGGTTGGTACGTCGAAAGAGCCGGTGGCGTCTGCGTTGCTGCGGCCGGTTGTGGATCATCCGAAGATGGGGTGGTGGCCGACGATTCGGTGGCCGCAGGTGTCGTGGTGGGTTGGCCCGCCTCCTGGCCGTACGTTCGCTCAGTTTGATGAGGTGTTGGATGTGTTGGCCACGAACAACCCCCGCACGGTGGCCTACGAGTTGGAGTATGACCGGATCACCGATTCGTTCGCCCGACTAACAGTGTCGTTCCGCTCGGTGCTCGATCAGGCTGTCGAGCCGGTCGAAACCCCGGTCGATGCTGAACCGTGGGTCCCGGTAGTTATCGAGGGTGGCCAGTCCGACCCGGTGTCTCCTGTTGATGTTGTGACTCTCGGAGATTTCGGCGACCAGGGTGTGGAGGTGTCGTGATGAACGGCTCGTTCACGATTGGTTTACGGTCGGACAATCGGCCGCTGCAGCTTCCGATGAGTCTCGGGTTTCATCAGTTGGTTGGTGGTGACACTGGTTCGGGTAAGTCGTCGTTGCTGCAAGCTCAGTTGTACGCGTTGGCTGGTTCTCGGTTGGTGGCGTTCTGTGGGATTGACCCGAAGTGGGTGGAGCTTGCCCAGTGGGAACCCCGGTTCACGGTCTCTGCCTATGACATGGGTTCTGTTGATCGTTTGGCTTCCAACTTGGTTGGCCTGGTGGAGCATCGCAAAGCGTACTTGACTCGTGTGGGTCGCCGCTTGTGGGTTCCGGAGATTGACGGGCCGATGGTTGTGGTGTTCGTCGATGAGATGGCGGAACTCGGAGGGATGGACGCCGCCACACTGATCTCGGCGCTCAACGATGGCGATGCCCGTGCCCGCAAAGAAGCGGTGCAGGGAGCGAAGACGGCGATGCAGTTCCGTATTGCCATGTTCTCTTCGATCGCCCGGATGGCCCGCTTCGTTGGCGTGTTCTTGGTGTGTGCTACTCAGTATCCGACGGCTGAGGTGATTGATCAGCAGATCCGTACTCAGTTGACGGTGAAGTTCATGTTGCGGGTCTCTCGGCCGGAACAGATCCGAGTGATTCTGGGCGGTGGCGAAACGGCTGCGGTGTCTGTTGGGTCGATCCCGAAGACCGAGCCGGGCGGGTTCTGGATGGTTGACCTTCCCGGCGACCCGTCACCTGTTCGTGGCCGTGCCGCATGGATCACCGACCAGCTGATCTCTCAACGAGTGGCCGCTACCCAACACCTACGGGTCGCACCTGAGGTGCTGTTTCCCTGGATTGCTACGGAGGCCGCAGCATGACTGCTGGTGATTCGATCCGTCGTCAGGTCCAGGCCGCCAAGTACGAGGCCGGGTTCTCCCTCGCCTGCACCCTCGCCGTGTGTGTCCACGAAGAGTGGGGTGACTGGGCACAAGTCGGAGCCGCTATAGCGATCCCGGTAGCGATGGCGTTCTGCGTACACGGCCTCAACAACTACCGAGGTCTTCCCGCCGTGTGGATGGCCCCCTACCTAATCACACGGGTTGTGGTCATCGTGCTAGGGATCGCGTACTCGTACCAGCACTACTACCACTTCCTAGACCCGCTCCCCGTGTTCGGTCACGATCTGCGGCCGTTTGTGGCGGTCACCATGGAACTGCTCACCATCTCAGCGCTCATCGCCCACGAAGCACACAGCACCCGACTTACCGAACCCATCGAACCCGTAGCGGAATCGAGCGTCACCGAGGTCGAAGAACGTTTCGACCAGCGGCCGGCTGTCTCGCCTGTGCCGGTTTTGACCGGTAGCGGTGATCCGTTGCCGTTGGCTGCACGCCTTCGCCGTGCCTGACCGTTGCCCGCTAGCCCCTCTGGAGATGCCCCTATGACCACCAACCCTGCCACTCTTCTCCCCGCCCCTATCGACTCCAGCCGGGACGACTCGGCCACGGTGCGCGATGTGGTTGACGCTGCCGCTCTCATCACGTTCTTGGAATCCCTGAATGTGGACCGGATCGAAGCGATCGCCACAGTCCTTGCGGATCTCGGTGACAACAACCCAGCCCTACTGGCCCGCTACCGATCGTTGCAACGCCTGTTAGATGCTGTGCTGTATCGGCAACTCGCCTGGGTGGACTTCTAATGGCTACGCCTGTCACCGGGACCGAACGGCCAGTGAGGACCCGAACCCCTAGAACTCTGTTGACGTGGGTCGCCGGTTCCCATTCTGTTTCGCCGGACGAACAGTCCGGTGCGCTGCCTTCCTACGACACAACGTCTACAGCCAACATCGATTGGACGTGTCGCCCTACCCGGCCCCCAGCTGCCCCGGTCTCCTTCGCTGCGAACAACAGCGACCAACACAAGGCGTGGATCACCGACCTCGACGACACCACAACAGCCACCACAATTCGACTGGCCTGGCCGGTCCTGATACCCGTGCTGGGTGTGACCGTAACCTACCTCACCGCTGCACATCAGGGGTGGCCGCTGGTTGGTGTCATAGCGCTGATCTGCGTGAGTGTCTGCGCCGGACTGCTAACAACCGCAGGGGCGATCCAAGCACGCACAGACCACCGCAGACGCTCGGGCAAGGTTCAGACGGGAAGCAAGACCCGATGACGCTTCATGACGGTGAGCTAGTGATGTCCTATGCCGACCTGGTGAAGGGCGTGTCGCCCCGGAGGGCCGAGGCCGGAGGCGGGAGCGTCAGCGGGAGCCGCAGGCCATCAGGCGCCGCCGAAGGCGGCGGCGACCGGCCGCCCTTGGTAAGAATGGCGAATAACTCTTCAAAGCCGCCAACGCCGGGAGCGTTGCGGGTGGCTGCTGACCGGGTGCAAACCCTGATCCGTGAGATCTGCGGTGACCTGTCGGAAGCGAAACGGATCGTTAAATGCGGTCGTTGCCCGACCGGTAAAGGCAACACCGCAGTCAAACGCACGGACAACAACCAGGCATACGCCGCTGGTGTGCAAACGTGTGGGTCGGTGTGGGCGTGCGCTCAGTGCTCGTTCAAGATCCGAGCTAAACGAGCCATCGAAATCAGTGAGGCTGTTCGTGTCCACTTGGGGCGGGGTGGTTCGGTGCTTCATGTCGTGTTCACCGTCGCCCACCGGGCAGATGAAGCCCTCACCGACATCTGGGGTGTACTAAGCGACACGTGGTCATACCTGACCTCTGGTGGGTCGTGGACGAACTTCAAGAGCGCTCTTGGTTTGGATGGTTACATACGTTCGGCTGAAGTGACCCACGGTGGGAACGGATGGCACCCCCACCTACACGTCCTGTTGTTCATCAACAAGCCAGTGTCGCCGGTGGAGAACGAAGACGACTACTACCAGCTCCGCCACTACCTACGGAAACGTTGGACGAAACGCCTCACCGAGAAACACGGCCGTGAGGTGTCCCAGGAGTTCGGGTTACGGATCGACCCGGTCAAAGCCGACAACGCCGAAGGCTCCGGTCAGTACCTCACCAAAGTCGGCTTAGAGATGGCGATGACGAACACCAAACTCGGGCGAGGTGAAGGGCAACGAACACCGTTCGCTATCGCCCACGACGCCGCCGAAACCGGCGACATCGAAGACATGAACCTATGGAGGGAATGGGTGCAAGGCTCACACCGGAAACACTCGATCAGCTGGTCTCAAGGACTCAGAGAACACCTCGGACTCGGCCCAGAGAAAACAGACGAAGAACTCGCCACCGAAGACCCAGACGGTCAAACCGTCGCAGAAATCACCCCCGACCTCTGGCGAGCCATCACCGCCCGCAGAGACGGGACACGAGTCCACGTCCTCGCAGCGTTCGAACACCACAACGACCCGACCGACGGTGCGCACGCCGCCGCTCGCCTACTCGCCGGGCTCGACATCGCAGTCGAGATCCGACAAACCGCCAGAACCGAGATACCACTACTCGACCTGGCACCACCCCAAACAACCAATGACAGGAGCAACACCAATGTTGAACACTAAACCGATTGACACCCGCCACCTGAAGTTCCGGTACTCCGGAACAGCAGAGCACTACACCTACGACCGGGACACCAACACCCGGATACCCGGCCAAACCCGAGACGAAGCCACCGGCTGCCCACTATGGAAAGTCCGCTGCGTCGTCTCCTACAAAGCAGCCATGGAACACGGCGAAATCACCGTCGTCGTCCCGCACCCTGAACCGCCGACAGCAGAGTTCGAATCAGAAGTGAACTTCACCGACGTCACCGTCAAAGACTGGGCCATCAACGGCAACCAAGGCCAAACCTGGCACGCCGAAACCTTCACCACCGACGCACCAACAACCCGAAAAAACCAACCAACACCAATCGCCGCCTAACAAACCGCAGCGGCACAGGCCACGGCACACGGAACCACCAGCCAACCCAGCTGGAACCGAGGTTCGAACCCTCGGGTGGCCACTGATTAACGATGATCACCTGAGAGTGCGGAGGTAAAGAAGATGCTCGACGCAGAGATCACCTACACAATGGCCGAGACCGCCCAGCTGTTGAAGTGCAGCCGACCAAAGCTGTATGACCTTATCCATGAGGGCTTTCTCAGGACTTACACCGTCGGGCGGAAACGCTATGTCGCCCGTGACGACCTGATGGAGTGCATCAATCGTCTTCGCGAAGCTGCATAGCTGATGGCTATTCGTCGGGGCCAGGGAGAGGGCTCTATTCACCGAACACCCGACGGATCGGGATGGGCGGCGAGACTGGAGCTTCCCCGAGGCCCAAACGGGAAGCGCCGAGTCAAGAAGCGTCGAGCCCGGACCAGAGCGGAAGCAACACGGGCACTGCAGGCACTACGTGACGAGTACCTGACAACTGGCCAGGTGACCGACTCCCGCCGGCTGATGACCGAGTGCGTCGCCGACTACCTTGACCATCGGGTGGCGCAGGGAATCTCGGCTTCCGCTCAGGCCCGTGAGGAACGGTTCGGCCGATATGTGACTGAGTACTTCGGCCGGCGGAAGCTGGTCGAGCTGTCGGTATTAGACATCGATCGATTCTTGGCCGACGCATCGGCTGGCATCGCTCGCCCTGACGGACGAGCAGAACGGGAACCAATCGGCCGAGACCACATGCGACGGCTACGTTCCTTCGCTAGAGCAGCCCTGAAGAACGACATCCGGCGTGGCCTTATCAGTACCAACGTGGCCGAGCTTGCCGAGCTTCCCGAAGATTCGACGGCCACGGATAGTCGACAGGCACTCGACCTTGAGTCACTTGGACTTCTGATATCAAACGCCATCGGAACCACAAGAATCCTGGTCGACCTGATCGGCCGTCACGGACTACGGCCAGCGGAGGCGAGGGCGACGACATGGGAGTGCATCGATCTCAATCGCCTGACGCTGCGGGTCAAGGCGCAAGTATCGGCGACCAACGTGATAGCGGATGCCAAGACGGTCCGATCGAACCGGGTCATACCTCTACATCCGGACCTCGGCCAGCTACTGGGCGACCATAGGAACGGTGCCGACGATCTGGACCTAGTGGCCGGTACCCGATCAGGAGCACCAATTGATCGGAACAACTTCAATAGGTCGCTGCGGAAGCTGTGCGCCGCCGTCGGCTTAGAGGCCGTCAAGCCGTACGAGCTTCGCCACACTGCCATCACTCATCAGTGCCAACGTGGTTACCGTGCCTGGCAAGTAGCCGACTGGGCGGGTACCTCGGAGGCCATGATCTACCTCTACTACCGTCACGTTCTGACGGAGGTCATAGAGATGCCCCCGGTCGATTGGCAAGCGTGAGCGGTGCTCAAGAGGGTGAATGAATGCGCCGAGTAGACGGAATGGCGAATTATCATTGTCCTCCTGAGCCCACGATATGGGTTGCCAGCAGATCCGATGGCAGCAGCAGAGCGCAACTTGCAGCAGGCGGTTCGGTAAAGGTCAGCGGGGTCAGCTTTGGGGCTCGACAAGACCTAATTCGAAAGCACGCAGGAGAGAAGACGGAGGACGGTGCTGAGTACAAACAACTTGTGGCCCAACTAATTCTTGACTTCAAGAACCCGCATGATGAGTGCAACGCTGTTGCGGTCTTTTTCGGGTTTGATCATGTTGGCTTCATCCCCAGAGAGGAAGCTCCGAATTGGCACGAGGTAATAGGGGATTTGAAGGCTGCGCAGTTACCAGCCTCGTGCGAAGCAGAAATCGTCGGCGGTTGGCAACGCTCATGCGATGACGAGGTCTACTACGGCATCCGCCTGAACGCCGTCCCGAAGCTCCGGACGCAGTTCGCCCAGTCCAAGGTCTGACGAGACGCTGCTCTTTGAAGCGACCGACCCATTCCCTGGTTACCATGTCAAGTTCCGGTACCCGTGTTCCGGACAGTGTTCGGTAGGTGTGTTCCACATTAGTCGTGGGTTAGGCAGCGTTGGATCTACTTGGTCGGCCGCCGGCGTTAGCGAACGCCCCATGTTCACGGGACCGGTCATGACGGATCGGGTGAGCCCTAATGACCTCCCCACCGGCGGAGATCTCAACCGTGTCATCGACGATGGCGACCTGGACCTGACGTCGAGCATGAGATGACCCAACCCGATACGCCTTGCCAGCGAAACTGATACTTCCTCCTGCATCAACCTTGCGAGTCACTGATTGCCCAACCGTCGGCTGACGAGGCCTGGGCTTCAACGGCTTCGACTTCCGCCGCTCAGCCTTCGACTGTTGAGGTTGGGGTTTATGACGTTGAACATGGGAGGCAACCTCCACACCTTTGTGCTCCACCGTGATCAACCCATCAACCGTGGTCACCTTCACCGTCTCACCAGACAACCACGCCCCAACCCCATAGTTGTGCCCAGCAAAACTGATTTGACCCATCCGAGACACCTTCCTGGTCAACACCGTGTCACTCTCTTCGATCTCGACCGGTTCCAACCCGGCGAACCGGAACCGATCCCACGGCACCACACCACCGATCCCCTGGTGACGGCGTTCGTGGTTGTAGTAGTGCACCCACTCATTCACCGCCACCTGAGCCTTCGGGATCGACTCGAACACCCTCCCAGCCAAACACTCGCCCTTGAGCGTCTTATGCCACCGTTCGATCTTGCCGGTCGTGGTCGGCGACCGAGGCGCAGTCAACAAATGTTTGATGCCGTTCTCCCGACAAACCCGATCGAAGAGCACCTCACCAGACCCTTTGCCATAGCGGTTGGTGAACACCTTCCCGTTATCAGTCAAGATCTGCTCGGGCACCCCATAGGCCCGCATTGCCTTCCCAAGAGCGTCCGCGACCGGCCGGGCTGTCGCTCTCACCACAACATGCGCTGACACGATGAACCGCGAATGATCATCAATCCCCGACACGATCGATGCCTTCGTCCCATCAACTAAACGGACACCACCGACGATGTCCATCTGCCACAACTCCATCGGCCGTGACCGCTCCCACCGTTTGTAATCCGCCCGCTTCCGCCGCTTCGTCCCAGGTTGGATCAACTCGTGGCGAACCAAACACCGATACACCGCCGACCTCGACGGCAACGGCACAACACCCCGATCCTGTAGTTGCCACAGAAGTGTTTCCGGGCCCCAACCCGGATGCTCAACCCGCAACGACACAATTAGTGCCTCAACCGGTTGGGTCATTTGATGCGGGCACGACAATGGCTTCGATGTCCGATCAACGAGGCCCTTCAAACCCTCATCCACATAGCGGCGAAGCCACCGGTGAACTGATTGGCGAGACACCCCATACCGGCGAGCAACCTCCGCCACCGCAACACCCTCGTTCAACACCTCTAACACCGCAGCGTGACGTTGCTCCACCAGGCCAAGCTCCACTAACACAGCCGGATCCTCCACAGTCGACGACAACACACATCATCAACGAAGAAGACACGGTCCAACCCAATGGAACAGAACCAACCTGGAACACACGAACCGGAACAGTGTCGCCCACCAACCGAACACGCGTCCCCGAACTGTCACCAACGAACCGGAACCGACCTGTCAATCATGAACCGGAACAACACATTCCCTGGTTACCAGATGGGTTACCAGCAGGCGACTGATAGCTGTTCGACCGCCCTATGGGCATGAACAAACCCGCTACATTTAGCGGGTTTCTACGTGGGGCTAACAAGAGTTGAACTTGTGACCTCACCCTTATCAGGGGTGCGCTCTAACCAACTGAGCTATAGCCCCGAGCAACACTCAACGTTACAGGGTGCGTGGCCTGACAGCTACCGATAATCGCCCCCGTCAGCCACCATCTCGAACCACCTAGGCTTGATCGACAGCAATCCGCCTTGCGACGGATCAGCGTTCACTCCTCCGGCGGAGGACATCGGCCCAAAGCTGATCGACAATCGTCTTAGGTTGCCACCGCCGGACACACCACAGATGGCGACCTCCCGACCTACGGAGGAGCCCTATGACCACCACACGGCCAAGACGCACCACGGCACATCGCACCCGCCACCGCATCAACGCCTTCAGCATCAGTCTCCTGACGCTCTTCGCCGCCCTCATCCTGGTCGCCTGCGGAGCGGCCGAGAGCAACTCTGATGTATCAGAGGACGGCACCGATACAGCACAAGAGACATCGGCTGCGACGACCGACACCGAAGCCGAGGAAACGACCACCGAGACCGACACCAACACCGAGAGCGAAAACAGCGACACCGAGAACACGAGCACCGAGAACAACACCAAGCAAGCCGATTTCGGCATCGGCCAGGCCGCCATCGACAACCACGTCGAATGGATTGTCGGCGTGTTGAATGACGCCAGCGCCATCGAAGACCCGGCCACCGAGCAACAGGCGGCACAACGATTCAATCAGGCGTTTCTAGCCCAGGTACCGGCCAGCGCCGTTCTCGCCCAGATCGAACAACTGCAAGCCACGGTGTCCACAACCTGGACGGTGGTGGAGTCGAACGAGTTCAGTCCAAACGGTCGGGAGACGGTCCTCGATATCGGTCAACCAGCCGAGCCGTGGCAATTGGCGATCATGGTTGACGACACCGGTCTCATCGAAGGGGCCCAGATCAGCCCTACGCCGGAAGTGGCCGAGGCTGTCTCCTACGACCAGGTGGCCAAAGACGCTCAGGTGTACGGTCAGGTGTCGATGCTGGTGGCTGAGATCGTCGATGGCTCCTGCGAAGTCATTCACGACACCGGAGCCGAGACGGTCACCCCACTCGGTTCGACCTTCAAACTGTACGTTCTGGCAGCAGTGGCTGATGCCGTCGCCAACGGCGAGGCCAGCTGGGACGACCCGCTGCCCATCCAAGATGAGCTGAAGAGCCTCCCCAGCGGGACCTATCAGAACCTCGATGCCGGCACCGAGCGCACCGTGCTGGAACATGCCCAGGCGATGATTGGCGCCAGCGACAACACCGCCACTGACCACCTCATAGACCTGGTGGGTCGCCGCGCCGTGGAAGCCCAGCTGGACGCCCTCGGCAACTCGGTCCCGGAACGGAACCAGCCGTTTCTCACCACCCGGGAACTGTTCATAGTCAAGCTGCAATTCGACGACTCGGAGCGAGCCACCTACCTGGCACTCGACACCGAAGAACGGCGGGCCTTTCTCGACGAGATAGACCCGTTGACGGCCGTCGTAGCCGATGCCGTCGACTGGACCGATCCCATTGAGGTGGAGACCTTGGAGTGGTTCGCTACCCCGCTCGATCAGTGCCGGGCTCTTACCATCCTGGCTACCGGCGGGTCCGCCGAGGTGCGGGACATCGTGTCGACCAACGCCCCGGTCGACCCAGCCGAGTTTCCCTACGCCGCCTTCAAAGGGGGCTCCGAGCCCGGTGTGCTCAACCTGGCTTTCCTGGTCGAACGACCTGACGGTCGGAGCTTCGCCCTGATCGGGAACATCACCAATACCGCCGAGACAATACCCGAAACCGCGGCATCAGCTTCGCTGGCGTCAGCCCTGGAGCTGATCGCCCAGGAATAGCCTGACTACTCGAGCAGTTCGGTGTCGGCCGGCTGGAGTTGCTTGCGGGGACGGACCCGAACTGTTTCCTCTTCGATAACGGTGATTCGAATGCCGCCGAGCAAGTCCGACAGCAGGTTGAACATCACGGTCAGCAGCACCACCATCACCGAGGCGGCCAGAGTGAACACGCCCATGATGGCCACTGCGGCTCGGAAGATGTCCTCGCCGTCGATCTCGAACTCTTCGTAGTCACCCAGTTCGAGGATGAAGTTCTCGACGTTCTCGATGGTTCCGGCCTCTTCAGCCACGTTCCACACCAACACACTGGCCAGCAGCAACGCCGCAAACAAGCACAGGAAGAACAGCACCGAGAAGGTCAGCACCGACCAGGGGTCGATGTGGCGAACCACTCGGCGGACCTTGCGGGCCTGGAGTCGGCGTCCACCAGGACGCCAGCCAGTGAGGTTGCCGAGCGAGGGCACAGTGTCGAGAGCGCCACGCTTTTCGACCTCGTCACGGGTCTGAACCACAGTGGGCTCATCAGCGTCGATGCGGACAACGTCGTGTTCACCGGTGATCGCCGGCGAATCAGGAATCAATGTGATGTCGGGATCGGACTCGACACCGGGGAACGCCGTGTCGGCGTACACCTTCTTCTCTTTGCTGCCCGAGCGGCCGAAGCCACCACGTCGGGAGCTGAAGAACCCGCTTGAGCCGGGGTTCACGCTCACACCGTTGGACGACGCACTCTCTTCAGTTGAATCAACAACAGAGTCGATCACAGTCTCAACGTCTTCGGATTCGGCGGCGGGCGAAGAAGAGTCGTCATCGTCAGCTTCATCGGAAGCGTCGTCGTCGGACTCGTCGACACCGGCGATACTAGCATCGGCCTCGTCGCTATCGACGAACGCCTCTAGTGGGTCATCCGACTCATCATCGTCGTCATCTGCCAGCTCGTCTGCTTCATCATCGAAGTCGTCGTAGTCGTCAGCTTCATCAACGACACCATCGTCCGACTCGTCGTCATCATCGTCGTCGTCTTCGTTGTCGAAATCGTCGGACTCGTCTACGAGCTCGTCATCGTCGAGCTCGGAGTCATCGAATTCATCGTCATCAAGCTCGTCATCAAGCTCATCGTCGTCGGTCAGATCCTCGTCTTCATCAACGACCTCATCATCAAAGTCGTCGACGTCATCACCGTCGTCGTCACGATCCAACACGTCGGTCACGGTGAAACCCGTATCCGACATCTGCTCGGAGATCTCGGCTTGACGCTGACTTTCGCCATCAGTCGGTTCGAATCCGAGCGCGGTGACAAGAGCGTCGCCGATCTTGTTCGACTTCGTCGCACCATCGTCGTTCGAACTCATCTTGCTCCCAACTCTACGTCAGCATAGCCCGCAGCGGGGATCGCCCAGCTGGCGCTCTGAACGGCTGCTTCAACACCGTTCGGAGGTACTGCTTCGTCGGCCCGCACTGAGCGCTCCGCTGTCGCGACAGCCTTCATCCCTTGATAGTCGGCAACAATCGTCACCCGAAAAGGTCTCGGGGCCAATTGACTCACATCACCCAGATCGTCACCGAACGCCTGTTGGTACTCAACCAAGTCAGCGCCATTGACCTCAACCAGCGTTACTGCCGTCAAACGGCCGAGTTCATCGGAATCGTGAGCCAACGCTGCAGCGGCCAAAGCCCCAGCGTCGGCCGCCACCTGCGCTCGGGCTCGGCGAACCGAACCGTCAGCGATCGACACCAAAACCATCGCTGCCACCACAACCATCGCCACCACGATGGCCGACAATGGCAACACGGAACCTTCGTCGCCGTGTCCCCCCTGAATTGTCGTCATGCTCGCTTTCCGCCTGTCGTTAGCCGTCTTCCAAGGACCCCGGTTCCTCCGGTAGGTCCGACTGGCTTTCAGCTGCCTCTTGGCTTCCAGCCTCACTGGTGGTTTCTGAACCCTCTTCAGAATCTTCGTCGCCGTCGCCGAGGTCGTCCTCGAGGTCGCCGTCGTCTGCATCTTCGTCTTCGTAGAGCGCGGCCACTGCGCTCACTCGGTCACCGTCGTCCAAGTTCATAACTCGAACGCCGCCGGCATCACGGCCCTGAACCGAAATGTCTTCGACCGACGTGCGGATGATCACGCCGTTCGACGAAATCAACAGCACCTCATAGTCGGGCGTGACCAGCATGGCCCGCACAACCTCGCCCTGCTTGTCACCCAGGCTCATCGAACGAACCCCCAGGCCGCCACGCTTCTTGCGGGCGTACTGCTCGGGGTCGGTTCGCTTGCCGTAGCCGTTGCTGGAGATAACCAGCAATTCGGTGTCTTCGGCCATCACATCGCAAGCAACCAGTTCGTCGTCGCCCCTGAACTTCATGCCGACAACGCCGGCAGCGGTTCGGCCCATTGGGCGGACATCGGTTTCGGTGAACCGGATAGCTTGTCCGTGACGGGAGGACAAGAAGATGTCGTCTTCGCCGTTGGTCGGGACAACCCGAACCAGCTCGTCGCCGTCGTTCAGCTTGATGGCGATAAGGCCCGCCTTCAACGAAGAGTCGTAGGCGGTGAACAGCGTCTTCTTGACTCGACCTTGGCGGGTGGCGAAGAACAAGAACCGGTTGGTCTCGTAGTCGCGGGTGTCGATGATGTCCTGAACGAACTCGCCGATCTCGTCGTCGTTGGATGCGCCGTCGAGCTGCAACAAGTTGACGATGGCGGTGCCCCGCGACGTGCGGCTCGACACCGGAATCGAGTGGGCTTTCAACCGGTGGACTTTGCCTCGGTTGGTGAAGAACAACAGGTACGCGTGCGCGGTGGTATGCAGCATGCGAACGATGTAGTCGTCATCGTCGTCTTTCAGCTTGGCTCCAGTGACGCCACGGCCGCCACGGCCCTGGCGACGGAACTCCTCGGCTGAAACCGACTTGATGTAGCCGGACGACGACAGGGTGATCACCAGGTCGTCGTCGTCGATGAGGTCTTCGATGTCCAGCTCGCCCGGATCGGCCACAAGCTCGGTGCGTCGCTCGTTGCCGAAGCCTTCAACCACGGCTCGCATCTCGGTTTCGATGACCTCGTCCAGTTTGGCCGGGTCATCCAAGATGGCCTGCAACGCGGTGATGGCCGCCCGGGTCTCCTCCAAGCGGGTTTCGATTTCGATGCGGGCCAGGCGAGTCAACCGACCCAGCGGCATGTCCAGAATGAAGTTGGCTTGACGCTCGGAGAAATCAAACTCGATGTCGGAGTCGGTTCCCGTCGGTGTCTGACCCATGAGGCGGGAGCGGGCGTCGCTCCGGTCCTCGGAGATCCGGATGGTGGCGATGATCTCGTCGATGACGTCAAGCGCCTTCAACAGACCTTCGTCGATGTGCTCTTGATCCTGAGCCTTGCGCAGCCGGAACTCGGTGCGGCGCCGCACCACCTCACGCTGATGCTCGATGTAAGCCACTAGGGCGTCACGCAGGTTCAGCGTGCGGGGAATACCGTCGACCAGTGCCACCATGTTCACGCTGAACGTGGACTGCATCGGCGTGTACTTGTAAAGGTTGTTGAGAGTGACCAGAGCATTGGCGTCACGCTTCAGTTCGAATACCAGCCTGGTCTTACCTTTGGCCGACTCGTTGCGAATCTCCCGGATGCCACCGACGTCACCCCGCTCCACCAGGTCGGCCGTTTTGCGGGCCACCTGATCAACCGACACCTGGTATGGCAACTCGGTGACCACAATCTGGTTGTTGCGGGCACCCTCGACGATTTCGGCCACGGCCCGCATGCGAACCGAACCTTTACCGGAGCGGTAGGCGTCGCGAATGCCGACCTTGCCCAGAATCTGAGCAGCCGACGGAAAGTCCGGTCCCTTGACGAACTCCATGAGGTCATCGGGTGTGGCCTCAGGGTTGTGCATCAAATGGATGGTGGCATCCACTACCTCGCCCAGGTTGTGAGGCGGGATGTTGGTGGCCATACCAACGGCGATGCCTTGGGAGCCGTTGACCAACAAGTTGGGGAACCGTGACGGCAGAACCTGCGGTTCCTGATACTTGCCGTCGAAGTTGTCGTTGAAGTCGACGGTATCTTCGTCGATGTCGGCCAGCAGCTGCATGGCCAGCGGCGTCAAACGACACTCGGTGTAGCGGTAGGCGGCGGGCGGATCGTCAAGCGAACCGAAGTTGCCGTGCGGGTCGATGAGTGTGTGACGCAACGAGAACGTCTGGCCCATACGAACCAACGAGTCGTAAATGGCGCTGTCACCGTGGGGGTGGTACTTGCCGATCACGTCGCCCACCACAGTTGCGCACTTGACGTGGCTGCGATCGGGCCGGTGGCCGGCGTCGAACATGGACCACAGAATGCGGCGGTGAACCGGTTTCAGGCCATCGCGGGCGTCCGGCAAAGCCCTGGCGATGATGACCGACATCGCATACTCGAGGAAGGATTGCTCCATCTCGGTTTGGATTTCGATCGGCTCAACATTGTCCGGCGGCTCTTCGAGTTCACCGTCGTCAACGGGGATATCAGTCATGCACGCTCACTCATCAGCAGGAGGAGAAACAGTGGGCGCCGAGAGCCCGAATCGCAGCATCGGTGTGCACTGTCCGGACCCAGTGGCGCAACAGATCTATCCTAGTGCCTCAGGCCTGGATTTCGGTGGCTACCGAAGACGGCTGTCAGCCGCCTATTGCTTGCAACCACTCTTGCCACTGGCGATGTCCGGCCACCCCCTCCCCACGCGCTCTGACAACGGCAAAAGTGGCGCCGTTGGTGCCGGTCGAAGGCTCGGCGACGTACACCGGTCCTCCGCCCGCCAAGTTGCGATCAAGCTCGGTTACCACGATAGCAGCGCGTCGTAGGCACCGTCAGGGGCGTAGGCATCAAGAATGTCGCCCAGATCACCCTCAGAGAACACGTAGCGGTCGCCGTGAGGCGTTATGGACGTCAACAGATCATCAAGTTCCATCACGTCGACTTCAAACAAGCCGGTTTCACTCTTCGACTCACCAGTCAAGTGTCAGCGTAGATCAGAAGCCGCCCGACGGGAGCGCCGGAGGCGATTGCCCTTCATCTCGTACACGTGGAGCTCACCATCGACCTGAAAGTCGAAGTGCTGAACTATCAACACGGCAACCCTACGAGGCTCGACCTCCGGTGGCATCCACTCGTAGTCGGTCACGGAGGTTGTCGTCACGTCAATCTCGTCATCCACTCCGATCTCGTCATCAACAGTGCGATCGGACCCGGCGGCGGCCCGCGCCGAACCAAAGCCATCAAGGTTTATCAGCAGCGTCTCGGTCGGTCGCGACAACGAAACCGCTTCATCCGCCGCCCCTTCCAAAATCACGATCCCGCTACCACTGGAGAGACCGCCGGCTCCCACTATCAGCGCAGCGGTGCAGGCCGCAGCCACCACAGCGCTCGCCGCGAGTGGGGTCGGCGTCGATACGTCGCCCCGCCTCGCCGGGCTTTCAACCCACCGTCGCCTATCGGGTCGAGCGCGCCGAGACGCGTCGAACCACGACCTGAAACTCAATATGCCACCTCGCACCAGCAGTTCGGATTTACTGAGGGCGACCGGCCTAGATGGCAATGTGGATGAATGTCGCATGGCCAGCGACGCCGCCAAGCGCGCACTACCCTTGCTCGCAGTGGGTAACTCAACTGGTAATACGTGGGCAGCAGTCGAGGCTGGCGGAACGAAGTTCCGGGCGGCCATCTTCGATAATGATCTGCAAATTTTGGCCGAGGAACGCGTTCCGACCACCACTCCCGATGAAACGCTGGGAGCGGTCAAAGCCTTTTTCGCCCGTCACTCTCCGGTGAAGTCACTTGGGGTGGCTTCCTTCGGTCCGTTGGTCGTGGACCGCACCATGGACTCCTACGGGGCTCTGGCCGCCACCCCCAAGCCCGACTGGTCGGGCGCCCCCATCCTCGGCCGCCTGGCCGACGCTCTGGGTGTGCCGGCCGACATCGAAACCGACGTGGAAGCGGCCGCAGTAGCCGAATACCAGATCGGAGCCGGTCGAGGCCGGAGCCGGGTCGGATATGTGACTGTTGGAACCGGCATCGGCGCCGCCTTCGCCGAGGACGGCCTCCCCTACCGGGGTCGGGATCACACCGAGATGGGTCACATCCCTGTCCGCCGAGTCGGCAACGACACCTACGCCGGCAAGTGCCCTTTCCACCGCGACTGTCTGGAAGGCATGGCCGCCGGACCGGCGATCGGTGACCGCTGGCAGGCGGACCCCGCTTCACTCGATCAACGAGAAGAGGTGTGGGAACTGGAAGCGGCCTACCTGGCTCAGCTGGTGCGGGTGTATACCTATGCCTTCGCCCCCGACATCGTGTTGTTCGGCGGTGGGGTCGGCACCCGTCCCCGCATGGCCGATCGCATCGCCAAAGCTGTCGAAAGCGACGACTCCGGCTACGCCGTCAGTGGCCCACCGGAGGTGGCGACCGCCGGGCTGGGCGAAAACGCCGGTCTGATAGGCGCCGCCCTCATCGCCCGTCGGCTCGACGTCGACGGTCGCTGACACGCTTTAGTCACCGAGCAACCAACTATCCAACGAGGAGCGAACATGGATCTCATCGAATTCGAGCAAGAGGAAACAGTCAGCCGCGAGCAGGCCGCCCAGCAGCTACGGAAACTGGCCGACGCTCTGTCACGCAACAACCAGGTTCAATTCGTGCAGAGTGGCATCAAGACCACGGTGCGGGTACCGGATCAGGTGCAGATCAGCCGAGAAATCGAGATCAGCGCCGACGGCGGCGAAATCGAATTCGAAATTTCCTGGTAAATCAAACTCCGGTTCACTAAGGCGGTAACCGGTCACACCAGTTGTGGCCGAACCCAGCTCAGCTACAAGCAGCGATACAGTTGGTGAGCGTGGCGCCGTTGAACGTCAGCCCTCTTTCAAGGCTCGTAGCACTCCTGCTGGGCGTCGCCCTGCTCGCTTCGGCCTGCGGCAACGAATCGGGGGTGGAAACACTGCCGACCACACCCGACGGCGAAACCGCTGCCTCCGAAACCGGTTCGGACAGCGAGACCGCTGTCACCGATGCCAGCCAGCAGACCATCAGCGTTCTGCTGGAGGAAGGTGACGAGCCGACGGAAGATGCCACCGCAACGACAGTTGAGTCGACCACGACCACCGAAGCATCAACCACGACGGAAGTCGCTAACGGCGGCGGCGTCACCCCTGACTGTCGCAGCAACCAGTGCAACGTGGTGCTGGAAGGCGACTCGCTCACCATGGGGTTGCGTGACCTGTTCTGTCTCAAGATCACAGCGGCCAAGTGCATCAACTCCGGCATCGGGGGCAACCGCATCGACCAAATGATGGAGACGGCCCGCAACGACGTCGACATTCACGTCGGAGACGGTGACAACGACGTGCTGTTCCTATGGGCCGGTACCAACGACTTCTGGCAGAAGTTCCACAGTGAAGATCCCACAGCCAACGCCCAAGCGGTGTACGACCTGCACGGCGAGTTCATCGAGGAACGTCGGGCCAAAGGTTGGGACTACATCTTTGTGCTCACCCATCCCCCCTCGAACCCCGGCCTGATTCAGGGCGCCGACCAGCTCAACGAGCTGATTCGGACCAACACCATCGGGGCCGACGCCATCATCGACGTTGGCGCCGAAGCCAAACTGGCCGACCCGTTCGACACGTTCCTTCGAGCCGAGGACGCCGTCCACTACACCGACAACGGTCGGTTCATCGTCATCGACGACCACCTTCTGCCGGCGTTCAACTCACTCACCGGCGCCTGATCAGGCAACCCTTTTGGGGTCACATTTCACTTGACGTCCGAGCCCCGTTTGGCCGGTCCTACGGTGGTGGCGTGAACGACACCGGAGACAGCCTGCGTCACGACTGGACGGTAACCGAAGCGGTCGAGCTCCTTGAGCGGCCGCTCACCGACCTCCTGTTCGAGGCCCAGACGGCAACCCGCCGATACTTCCCCACCAACACCGTCGAGGGAGCCCAACTGCTGTCGATCAAGACAGGAGCCTGCCCCGAAGACTGCGCCTACTGCCCGCAGTCGGCCCAGTACAACACCGGGCTTCAACCCGAGCGGCTGATGGCCACCGCTGACATCGTGGCGGCCGCCAATGAGGCTCTGGCCAACGGCGCCACCCGATTCTGCATGGGAGCGGCCTGGCGGGAACCGTCGGACGCCCAGGTGGAAACGGTGAGCGAAGCGGTCACCCAGGTCGGCGAACTGGGCATGGAAACCTGCGTCACCCTCGGCATGCTCACCGAACCCCAGGCCCAACGGTTGGCCGAGGCCGGCCTGGACTACTACAACCACAACCTCGACACGTCACCCGAGTTCTACGGTCAGATCATCACCACCCGCACCTACGACGACCGGTTGGAGACACTGGGCAACTGTCGCACCGCCGGACTCAAGCTGTGCGCCGGCGGCATCGTCGGCATGGGCGAATCGAGACGGGATCGGGCTGGGCTACTCACCCAACTGGCGGCACTTGATCCTCACCCCGAGAGCGTGCCCATCAACCTTCTGGTCAAAGTGCCGGGAACCCCATTAGCCCAAACCGATGATCTCGACGGCCTCGAACTGGTTCGCACCATCGCCGCCGCCCGGCTGATGATGCCCCGATCAGTCGTCCGTCTGTCAGCCGGACGGGAAGGCATGAGCGATGAGCTGCACGCCCTGTGTTTCCAGGCCGGGGCCAACAGCATCTTTCTTGGTGACCGACTGCTCACCACCGACAATCCCGGAGAGGCCACCGACCAGCATCTACTGGACTCGGTCGGGATATCGCTGGCCGCCGAACCGCTTCTCTAGCCTGCTGAGACCGGTCGACCACTGCCGGGTAGATCAAAGCTGTGTAAAGACCACTGTGCTGTTGGCCATCGAGCTAGATCACAATCCCCCGGCGGTTAAGGCCACCAGTGGCACTCCGTTTCCGCTGCTCAGCGCAGAGAAGTTGAAGACCGGGGTTCGATGGGTGCCTGGATCGGGAGTCACTTGGACCACGAGCGGTGGTTGTTCCGTCGGCTCGGGCTCCGGTGGCTCGGGTCCGGCTGGTGTCGGCGCGGCTGGCGGCGTCACAGGCGCAGGCTGTGGCGCCACCGGCTCAGGCGCGAGCTGAGGAGCAGCGGGTGGAGTTGGCGCTGGAGCAGGGGGTGCAGCTGACTCACCGTTCTCGGCCGTGATCACAACGTTGTCAACATCAAAGTCGGTACCGGCCCCCGCCGTCAGAGTGAACCGCAGATCCACTGCTCCATCGTCGGCGGCAAAGTTGTAGTCGTACCGGGGCATACCTGCGCCGTTGGAACTGCGGATCGTCTCATCGAGCAGCAATAATCCGTTGGCAGTCGTTATCGTCACCCGGAGCGCAGCAGTCTCGGTTCCGTAGTTCACGCCGGCATCAAAGCCAAGCGAATAGCCAGCTCCGGCCGTCGTTGGGACGGCCTGTTCAACCCATTGGCCAACGCCTGTTACCCAACCACCCACCGGCATGGATGATCGACCGTCGGTTGACCGTCCAAACTCCGATGCCTGATCGAAACTCTGATTCAGCTGTCCGCCTCCAACAGCCCAGCCCGAGCCTCCGTCCTCGAACGAGCCGTTGACCACGAGATTGCCGGCTGTCGGGCTCGGCTCCGGGAGGCTCGGCTCCGATGAGGGTGAGGGTGTCGCAGCAGTCTGCGGAAGAATGCGAAGTGATTGAGCCACCGACGGAACGCCAAGGTCGTCAAGAGCGAATACATGGTAGAAGCCGGGAGGAATCACCGCCGGATTGTCGGGCAGCTCGGCCGTCAGATTGCCGTTGGATCCGGTGAATTCCAGCTCGACGAATCGCTGCTCCATATCAAACGAGTGGGTTGCTGATCCGGTCTTGACCAACGTTATACGGTCAATCGGTCGGGTATGAGTCACGGAAACGTTGACGGAGTCGCCGGCCCCGGCCGTTGAGTTCGAAAGACTACGTACCGTCGGACGCTGCGACGCCTGAGTATTGCCTGTGTAGAGGTATCCCGGTCGGTAGATCTCGGCGTTGGTGTTGGAAAGCGGCCCGGGGGCTCCGCCACCACCGGTCAACACACGGCCATCGGGCAGCAGAACCGCCGTTGAGTGATAGAGACGGGGAGTTGACGCCGCCGGTAGCAGCGTCCATTGCCGGGTCGAAGGATCCCAAAGCTCAGCTTCAAGAGCGATGTTGGAAATCTGATCAAGAGAGCCGGGAAAGCTACCGACCACCGGGGTCGATGAGCCACCGGTAGCCAAGACTTTGCCGTCCGGTAACAGGGTCAGGTTGCCCCACTCCCGATGCCGGTTTGTTCGAGCTATTTCGGTGACGACCGGGGTCGGCCCTGAAGTGTCAATCACAAACGCCTGCCGGGTGGATCCGATGACGTACAACACTTGACCGGGGGCGAACATGACGGCCGGCGATCCGGTGTCGGGTCGTGCCGGCAGAGAGCCTAGCCGCGTCATATTCTCTAGCCCCTGGTCGACGGCGTACATCTGGCCGTTCACGTCGACGCCGAAGATCCTACCGTCGGGAATCAACCAGTTGCGGGGATACCACCAGTTGAGATCGCTGGTATTGATCGGCAGCAGCTCGCTCTCACCCTCGGGGCTCCAGCGTTCTGGTTGGCGTTCACCGCCGTCTTTGCCGCCCTGAATGTAGAACGAACCATCCACCAGGGTGGTCCCGGTGGCGTACCACCGAGCCAAGTTCATGCCAGGCAGCGACGACAGGGTCGAGTTGCCGGCATTGTAGAGATTGATGTCAGCATTACCCACGGTTGAGGTCGAGCGACCGTTCCAGACATCACCTCCGAAGAGCACCATGTCGCCGGTGTCGGGGCGGTTCAGCTGGAGACTGCAGAACAGATCGGTCTGCGTGGTGTTTTGCAGGGTGCTGTGCCCGACACCGGCTGAACCGGAGGGATCCCAAACGTCGTAGACGAACCGTCCCGTTTGCTGGCCGTCGCGATTGGTCCCGTACGAGACCACCCTGCCTTTTGAGTCCAACGCCATGTGGATTGGGATCATCGGCCAGTCCTCAAGACGCTCCCAAGCCCCGCCGCTACCTGACTGTGCCGAAGCGGACGGGGCGGCCAAGCCAATCCCAGTAATGGTCGTCAGTGTGGCCAAAGCGACCACAACCGTCAATATACATCTAGTTGCGTTAACCTTCACAAACATCGAAGGGCACCATAGCCCGAAAAGCCAACATTTTCCCGATACGGGCAATATTGACTAGTCGCTTCTTTCAGTCAACTCCGGGCCGGGCGCACTACTGGCTGTGAGCTTCCAGCCAGTAGTGCGCCAGTAGAACTTCCACTCTTCGACGTCGTCGAAGAGTGCAAGGTCGGCAGCTTCTCGTGCTGCACAGTCACCTTGGTCTGGTCATCACCGTCGCTTGGGGTCAAATCGGCCCTGATGGTGGGTGATCCGCATGGTCTCGTCGAACATCTTGGCCGCTTACCAGCGGTGCGACGGTTTGTTTGCCGCGTCCAAGACCGCCACAGTCGCGGTCAACCACGATGTGTTGTGCAAGATGCTGTTGGATGACGCGTCGATCTGGTTCCTGCCCTCCCGGTCGATCCTGCCGCCTTTGAGGAAGCGGCACGGGCTCAGATTGAGGACTACTGTTGCCGACAGGCCGGAACTGCTTGACAAGGTCAGGGTCGGACTGGGTCACACTCGAAGCGCTCTGTGCTGCCTGGCCGTCGGTGCCGACCTCCTGATGGTGGGAACGAGAGCCGGGGAGGGTTTGGCATCGATCTTAGGGTCTTAGATCGGGTGGGTGGAGCTTCACGGTAAGGCCCGCCTTTGTTCGTTCCAGGGCAAGCTGTTTGTGCTGCCGTGTCCGCCACGACGGCTGGAGAGACACCCAAGCCGCAGCTGCGGCTGGCTGCTCGGAACGAACCACCTACAAGTGACTGGCCCGCTACGACAACGATGAACCCATAACCAACCGGTCATCTCGGCCGCGACACTCATCAACCAAGAACCCACCGAAACCGAAGCAGTCATTGAAGCGTTGCGCCGGTCTCGAATGACTGGAGCCCAGATCGCCGAGAAGCTCTCAATACCGTTATCGACGGCGGCAGCGGTGCTGGCCCGTGTCGGCCTCAAGCGGCTGTACCGACTGAACCACCTGAACCTCTGAACCGGTATTCTTCCCGAGGAAAAAGCAGTTACCTGTGTCGGGTTCCTACAACGAGCCGTCGCCTGGTTCGCCGAACGAGATATCGAGGTCGAACGAGTGATGACTGACAACGAGCCCGGCTCCAAATCCAAAGCCTGGGACCAGCACTGCGCCAAAGCAGGGATCAAACATCCAAGCACTCGACTCTACCGTGACGACTACGACCAGGCACAGCGCATGTAAAACCAGGGTCGAACCCTGCCGGGGGGAAGGCAAGTTGCGCTCAAGAGACCATTGGAACTTTTAGTCCTTTACCGGCATCAAAGAAGAGTCGAATCGCATAGAACATTTGAAACAAGACACACACTGCTACATATTCAACCGCTCTATAGATCGACATGTATTGGGAACTATTTTGACAGCAATGGTCGAATAGTTTAGACAAGAGGAGATCCACACAAGTGAGTGAAAAATCGGAATACCAGAGCGCTTCTAGTGCTATTCCCTGGAGAAAGACTGTGCTAGTTTTTTGTTCTATACTGCTTTCAGCAACCCTGTTTGCACCGGTTGCCCCAGCAAGTGCCACTTCGAGAGCTAATTATTTTATGCAACACACGGGTGTATGCGGCTACAAAGTGGTAGAAACCGTCGGGAAAGAAGCTGCCCGACGAGTATCTCCCCTGAAACCAGGTGGCCGGAGTGAAGATGTTGTGCAACAGTACATCTATGTTATGAAAGTTAGAACGGGCGGCGTGAAGCCGTTCCCACTCTGCGAGTCGGTCAAGGACGAAATATTCGAACGTAGACAACTTGAGTTACTAGAATCAAATTCTCGTTATGAAATTACGCCACTGAATATGGTGAACTGCGCTGCCTCAGGAAAGCGGGTAGGATATCAACGTAATATTTGCCAATGGGGCACAACCGTTACAAAGAGGTCGGATATTTCGAAGCGTTCGATACTGAGAGCTGACGGTAACATTTTCTTCAAGCTGGCTCCTGACGGCAACCGAGCACACGATTTCAGGCGCGATACGGAGGCCTGACTTTTTTGACATGTAGTGTTGGAGTCTTGACTGCTCTTCATGGGTGAGGACGGCCAGTTCCAGCGGTCGGTGCATGGTTCCGGTCATGACGGTCGGTGCTGTTACCAGCACCGACCGTTGGAGGTTCGGTCATGGCAGGTTCTGCCCTGGACCGTGTCCGAACGCAAGATTATCGCTGATTGTTTGATCATTGATCGCTGTTGCTCGTGGGCGAAGATCGCCGGCCACGTCGGCGCCGGCGGCGTCAACTGGACGCTACTCCCAACCCTCAACCCCGCTTGATCGCCAAGCTCCGCAATGAAAGGATATATACCATGCAAGACAAACGACATGAACCTCAAGCAAGTATACATGCGCACAACTCGTCGAGAC
>CALKZY010000050.1 GCA_938002965.1 uncultured Acidimicrobiales bacterium
TCAGGGCTTTGGTTGGTTGTCGGGAGGCTCGACCGGAGGGAGAGCCAACCCGACACACATTGGCTCCGCCATACGTGGAGGGTGCTTGCGAGCGAAGCTCGCCCCGACAACCAACCAAAGACCCAACCCCACCAACACACAACCCACCACTCACTCACCACCACCAACTCATCAACCCCACCACTCACTCACCACCACCAACCTCTTCTTTTTCTCTTGCCTCACTTCTCGCTCACCAACAACCACCTCACCGGCCTGGCCACCGCCTTGTGTGGTCTGGGCTTGTTTCTATGCCATAGTGCGTCGCACCTTTTCGACCACCAATCCGAAGGCCTGTGGGTCGGTTTCGGTGTCACGCTCAAGGAGCCTGAGGGCGTTCGCTTGATGCTGGCTGGACCGCTGACAGGCTCCCGGCGTTCTTGGTCGTCTGGTGACACTAGGTGACCGCTGCAGCGCTGCTAGAGCGTGTTCAGGGCTGGCCTGAGCTAACGGATGATGAATCGATCGGGTTTCGTTCTCCGGGCGCTGTGGCGGCGTCGTTGGCGTGGTTCCCTTCGGTGGATGCTGGCCGTCGTCAGTATGTGAATCCGGTTGGCCGTGATCGTTGGCCTGGCGAGTCGGTAACTGATCAGGGTCCGGTCGATCGAGTACTCAAGGTCGGCCCCGGCTTGGTCACCGTCAAAGTGTCTGATCCTCGGAGTAAGGACGGGCCGAGGGATCTGCAACAGGCCGATTGGCGCCAAGGTGAACTGTTTGATGATGAGCCTTTGGGCGATCTCGATGACCTGGACGATCCTGCAGCGTCGGCGGTAGTGGCTGAGTTCTCTCGTAAGTCGAAGGCCCGCCTTGGCCGTGCTGTCGCCTCGATCGATTTCTACACGCCACTCAAAGCAACACCGGGCTCGAAGATCGTTCATATCACGTTGACCTATCCCGGTGATTGGGAGACGGTGTGCCCTGACCCAGCGACGTTGAAAGCGCATTTGGACGCGTTCTGTCGCAGGTACCTTCGAGCGTTCGGCGTGAAACTGCATTGTGTGTGGAAACGAGAGTTCCAACGCCGTGGCGCTCCACACCTGCACCTCCTGGTCGTCACCGAGGGCCGCACGTTGGCCGGTTCCGGTTTGCATCGTTGGGTGTCTCGGGCGTGGTTCGATGTCGTTGGTTCCGGCGATCGCCGCCATTTGCGGGCCGGTACTCGATGCGATTGGGCGCAAGGCCTGCGAATGTCTGACGCCCACCGAGCCGCCGCCTACTTCTCCGGATACACGGCGAGCAAAGACAAGGACTACCAAGAAGTCCTGCCCTATGGGTGGCGTAACGAGAACGGCTCAGCTGGCCGCTGGTGGGGCGTCCGTGGATTCAAACCCCTCACCGCTCAAGTCCGGATCACGGCAGCGGCTCAGATTCATATTCGCCGGCTGATGCGTGGAGCGCTCGGAGCGCAGAAACGGACACGGCGACAAACCGTCAAACGAACATCACGAACCACCGGTGAGATCCGCTTCCGCAAACTGCGACGCCGGTACTCACTGTCATCACTCGACGCCCAACGAGACATCGGATTCACCTACCTCGTCAACGACGGACCAGCATTCGTCGTCGGCCTCGCCAGAGCCCTCGCCCTCATGGGCGACAACGACGACGATGCAGATCCGTGGCCGGCTGGTCAACCACGACCGCTGCCGTAACTGCTGCTGCATCGTGCTTCACGTTCTAGCGATCAGAGCAAGATATGGCGAAAGTAATACTTCCGCCCGAAGCCCAGCCAAAAGGCTACGACGCCGAAGCCGATCCAGCGGGATCGACTCGCCATACAGAGCAAGTTAGGAAAGGGGCCCCTTACAGGGTCACGGAGAAGCCCTCAGCGCCCAGAAATCGATGTTGAGGGGACCTGTAGGTCCACCGAACCAATGCACCATCCGAGCGACTGATGCATTCCTGGCATGCACTTTTCAGTGACCACGACCAGTACCGCAACAAGTCAATCCAAGCCAACAAACATTTGCAGGTTGCGTTCCGCAACCTGACGGTCCTTGGGGTACACCCATTTCGGTGAGAGGCGGCGATGGTGAAGGTACACATGATATCACCAAAGGATTTTGGTTTCCCTGGGCTCAAGTTCTGGGGTGGCTGAGTCGATACAACAAGCAGCTTTATAAAGATGGTCCTGCAAGCAGCGGGTTCGAGTCCCGCCGCCCCTACGAAGGGGCCGTGGTGTAACCGGCAACACGTCAGGTTGTCTCAGCAAGGCGTCGAGGCTCTCACAGAGATGTGAGCGGCCTTGACGCTGTTTTGTGGGCAGATCGCGATGATCTTCAAGACCATGGCCAGGGAAAGGGGAAGTCGTCCGGCCAAATCTGGTTGACGAGCTGCCAGGCAGCCGCTTTCACCGTCGCCCATCCGATTCTCGAGAATCGTTCTCGGTTGAGTCGTCGCTTGTTGTTGTCGGGTTTCTGCTCTTGTTGTTGGGGGCCTAATGTGGCCATGTCGAACTCCTAGTTCGTCTATGGCCCTCGCCCCGAAGAATTGGATGTCGGAGGGGCGAGGGCGTTTACTATGCCGGGCTGTCCTGATTCTGCTTCGCGGGTGGTTACGTGCTCCAGGTTGACTATGCCAGTCCGACGGGCGGTGTCTCGGATGCGCCCGACCGCCGTCGCCCACTGGCAGAGTTTCACTCCGCGCGGAGTCACGTCCAGCATTAGACCACGCCGATAACACGAGGGCCTGGGCCTGGCCGTTGGAGTTGGCTGCGGTTGACCAGGCCGTGATCGATGCTCGTGGAGTTGGCCGGTCATGGGCACAGGTCGCTGAACGCCTCGGATGTTCGAAACAAGCAGCGTGGGGACGCTACGCCCCCGGCGTTGATGACACTCAAACCGGGTCATGAGAGCACACCCAACACCCGAAACAACACCCGATTTCACGCCCAACCCCAATATTTCCGCTGATTGTTTGTGGGCTGCAGGCTTCGACGACCAGCAACCCGGCTCGGGGCTCCAGCGGCTGATGTCTGGCTGGGCGGCCGCCACCTGGGGACATCGTTACGAGAAGAACACCCTTACTGACTCTCACATAATGATGTCGGTTTTCTTTTCAACGTGAAACCAACGCCGTTCAGCGGCTCAGGACCGTTCAGCCAGATCCAAGCGCGAACCAGTGGCGCGAACTGGTAGCGCGAACTGGTAGCGCGAACTGGTAGCGCGAACTGGTAGCGCGAACTACCTTTGAGTCTCGACAAGGAGAGGCCGCCTTCTCTTTGTCAGCCCCGATCGCTCGGTGTCAGAACTCGCCCGGCCCTCCCTGGCTGGTTCTGGCATCGGGTATCAACTCCGCTGCTGTCAGAGCGTTGGCGTAGTCTGGTTGGAGTTATGAGCGATCGATCAGCGCCGGCCAGTGCCGATAAGTGGATGGCCCCTGATGAGCTGGAGGCGTGGACACAACGCTCCGGTCGCCGTCGACAGAAAGCGATTCGACGGTCGAAGCGATCAAAGCGTACGAGGCGTCCTGACGAGTTCTGGCTCTGACCAGACGCCGAATCGTGGTCTGATTTCTAGTAAGGGGTCCAGTTGCTATCTCAACCCCCTGGCGAAGTCCTCGAAGATGGCACGGCATGGCTCACCGTCCGATCCTCGAGGGGGCCAACGCCGACACCTCTTACCCCCAGGCGAGGGGAGAATCCGTCGCCTGGGGGTAAGAGAGGACTGAGCCTATGTTGAAGTGGTTGCGCAGTGGTGCCAGGGCTCTTTGTGAGTGGTGAATGGAAAGTACGAGCCAATCGACCGAGCGAGGTAAAGCCCGGAATATTCGGGATTACGATTGTCGGGATGACTGAGATGGTCGTGTTTAAGGTCCATGCACCGGGTATTCGCTTCCGCAGGACTGGCAACCAAAGTTGTGGCAAAACACAACAAAGCCGCAATTATACCGCCGATTCGCTTCATTCGCAACTCCTGTAAAATTCGTAGATTTAGCTAATGGGTTCGCCCATGATCTCTGACCATGAACCAAGCAAAGTATCGCGCTTGTCATCAAGGCATGCAACTGAAGCAGATGCCACTTCAATCTCTATTTCTCGTAACTCCTGAAAACCTTTAGGAGATGGGTCAGAAAATAGACCCTCGACATCAAACCCGTGAGCTTCGGAAGCATAACCGAAAAAGGCCTCGGGAATGAAGCCAGGTGCCAGAACGTCGCCGAGTTCGTAGCCTTGCCCGTTCATGCATCCACTCCATGAGTCCATAGCGTCAGCGAACTCAGCCGTGCCAGCCAGTCGTTCGAAAGCATGCTCAAATTCGTGGTCGGCTACGGGGGGTGAAATCAACACCTTCTTCTCGGCTTGCTCGATACAGCCTTCCTTGGTGCCTTCCAGCCCCACAAGGGCCGTACTGAGCTCTACTTCTTCGTCACTGGTTACGCCAGGTGAACCATCTAACTCGGGTTCAGGGAAAGGGTCCCAAAGTTGACCTGTTAACTCAGCCTCGTACCCTATCGAGACCCCGAATCCTGCGGCGGCGGCCTGTTCGTCTGTCATGGTGTATAGGTGGTCCGGACTAGTGAGCCAAGCGAACTCAGCTCGCTCTTTCCACCATGAAGTAGGTGGCACTTCTGACGGCTCCCACTGCATGCCTTGCTCTGTCATGCATTTAAGAACAATTTCCTGAGCGTGAATATGATTTTGCCTCAGCAGAATTGGATCTGAAGCCAATTCATTGTACTCAAAGATCTGCGCTTGGAAAGATTCCTCAACCACCTGGCCGTCGCCGTCCGAGTCAGCACAGGCCGCGGCCACGAGGCCCAGCAGAAATACAAGTTTGAGGTGTACAGGAACCTTGTTCATAGATCAATAAAGCTACCAGCGTGCCAGATCTGACCAACATCGTACCGTCAAGCGTTCAGTCCACCCTCTAGTGTTCGGGAAAGGAATGTTATCGAACACCAGAGCAACTAGGATGGGGCGGTGAAGTTCGAGACGCATCAGACTGAGAACGGCGTTCAGGTCCAGCTACATCAAACCCGGTTCGAGCGGTACAGTCCATGGATCGCCGCGTCTATTTCTTCGATCGCCGTCGCGGCTGGAGTCTGGGGTGCTCTTTCTTCGCCTGAAAGCTCAGTCGAAGAAATCGGTATCAGCGATGAACTTGTACTACTTGATCGGGAAGCTGATCTGCCGGAGATCTATACCGGTGAGCTGGTCGACCTGGACGGCGACGACACTGCCGACCTTGCCCTGTTTGGAGACCCAGCCGATCCAACCATCAAAGACCTAAAGACTGGGTCATCGGACCGCTCCTCGATCTACGTCGCGTTGCTGGTCGGCGGTAGCGGCGTACTCGGAGCCATCGTCGGTCCAATCGCCACCGCCTACGCAAAGAAAACGTGGGGCGGCACCGACGATGAGTGAAACCAACGCTGCCACTGACCCACACCGTAGTGTCCCAACCCCGACGGATACTGAAAACATGGTCTCTCAAGTCGTTTCCACCCAGCTCGTCGAAGCTCGCAACGGCGCCGACCTGCAACGCCTCGAACAGCTGGAATCGAAAATCGCCAGCGCACTGCGAGCATCACGCTCCGAAGCCACCTTGAAGGCTTATGCGTCAGATTGGGCTGACTTCACCCTGTGGTGCGAAACCGCTGGCCTGGACTCGATGCCAGCCACCCCAGCCATCGTCGCAGCGTACCTAACCGAACTCGCTGACCCTGGCGACGATCGACCACCACGAGCAGTGTCAACAATCCAACGTCGACGAGCAGCAATCTCAGAAGCCCACAAACTCGCCGGCCGACCAAACCCAGCACTCGACCCGTTAGTTAAACAAGTAATGAAAGGCATACGCCGCCAACTCGGCGTCGCACCCAAAAACCGCAAAGCTGGCTTATCAACCGCCGACATCCGCGCCATCGTCAGCGACCTCGACGACACCCACCTCATCGACGTACGCGACAAAGCAATCCTCCTACTCGGCTTCGCTACCGCGCTCCGACGCTCCAGCCTCGCCGCCCTTACCGTCACCGACATCGAAGACCACCCCGAAGGACTCCTCATCCACCTCCGCAAATCCAAAACCGACCAAGAAGGCAAAGGCCGACACATCGAAGTCGCCTACGGCGAACACCACAACACCTGCCCCGTCCGATCACTCAGAACCTGGCTCGACGCTGCCGCCATCGCCGATGGACCAATCTTCCGGCAAATAGATCGCCACGGAAACATCGGCACCACTCCCCTAGCCGGCAACTCAATCGCTCGCACCATTAAAAAACACGCCGCTCACATCGGGAAGAACCCAGCCGACTACGCCGGCCACTCAACACGTAGAGGCTTCTCAACCGAAGCCAGCCGCAACGGAGCACCCGATCGCACCATCGCTGCCACCACCGGACACACCACCACCACCGGACTGCGACCCTACATCGAAGACGCCGAAACCTTCACCAACCCCGCCAGCAAATACCTCGGTCTCTAAAGGTGGGATAGCCGGAATGAACACCGACTTTCAATTACGCCGTGGCCGGTTTGGGCCGGCCCTATTTCCGGTCGTCCCCCATGAGCGGTTGCCACTGGCGGCAGGCTCGGAAACACCGGGAAGAGATAGATCCGCCAGCTCGAAATAGTCGCCAGTTGTCCCGGAGCAGACAGCCAACTGAGACCTGCTAGCTTTGGGCAATGAAACCGCCGCCGCAAGAAGGTTTCTGGTCAGCCCCCGCGCCCCCAGGCCCGCCCCACGCACCTGCACACAGGCCAGCGACGCAACGACTCGACCAGCCACAACCGCCAGCTCCAGCACAGCAGACGAGTTGGACAAGCCCCCCCGCCACCAGACCCGTCCGCACCACCGCCGTTGCAACTACCGGTCGAACGGCCACAAACTACCAGTCACCAACCAGCGAACTGGCCAAACCCACCGCCAGTCGCGACCCAACCGGCCAACCCATCTCGCTCCGGTTCCAAATGGAAGCTATGGGCGAGCCTAATCGCAGCTATCGCCACAATCGCATGGCTTGACAACATCAGTGAACCAACCCAACCCAACAGCAGTCCTCAAGCAGCAACCCGAACGGCCGGTGCTGATGCCGTTGTTCGAGTCCAAGTAACGAACCCGCTAGACACCGACAAATTCATCGAAGGAATCGGACTTCGAATCGGCGGAGACGAAGTCTTGGCTTTGGGAGCCGATCGATCAACCTTGGTGGACTACGGACTGCGATCCTGCGAGCTGCGAAACGGGTACGTTTCAGGATCTCGCCCAGACCCAACAGAAGTCCTTGCCACAATCTTGGCCGTTGACTTCAGCAACCGCGACGCCCGCTTCGATAGAGCGGCCAGTGTCATCTCAAGATCTGCCGATGGCTCACTATGCGAACGGGTCGAGCGCGAGGCATCGGCGCCGTCTCAATCCTCGTCAATGCCGACTTCTCCAACCGGATTCAACGTGTCGCTGACCACACTTACTGAAGTGCAGGCTCATCTGACGACTTACGCTCGGGTGGGGACCGCTGAAGGTCAGTGTGGTTTCGTACGCGTGAACAGCGATTCATCCACACTCGACTCGTGGTTCGAACCAGCGACCCAAGGGTGGAGGTGCGCATCAGAGATGTATCAGGCGCTCGTGGCCCAAGACCTCTATAAAGGAACCGAAGCTGCCTTTCAGACCAGTCTCAACGCAGTTTGGAACAGCGAGGTCACGACACTCCAATGCCTAGATATAGAAGGTAGCTACTCACTAACTGTTCAACCCGGAGTCAGTAGCGACGGGAGTGGGGGTCGAGCTCTGACAATGAAGCTTGAGCCGACAGCTGAATGCCAAGCGGCCGCAGAGCTCGTACGAGACTTCTTTGGAAATGCCGATAGCTCGTAGCCAACACCACACTCAACGTCGCCCTTGACATTCTTGCTGGTAGGGGTGTTGTTGCGGGGCTTCTTGGTCTCGGGCCGCGAGTCGGTTTCCTTGGCCTGTGCAAGCGGTGATACCCCCTGGCTGCGATCCCGAGGATGACTAGCGTTCGGCCGAGATGGTGGTTCATCTAGTTCATTTCGACAGGTGCGCTCAGATAGAACGGGAGAACATCCACCTCGTTGTAGGTCTGAAGATGGTCGCCGACCGAGACCCTCTCGATGAGAACAAAGCGATCTGGCGCAGCCGCTCAGACCGCACAGTCACTGGACCGATCTCAGGGGCTCACTGCAATTAATTCGAAGAGTTTTTTCACAGCCTCGATCACTAACTCTGGTATTCCTGCCTCTGATAGCTCTGCGTCGATTTCGTCGTAGAGACGTTTTCTAGCCAAACGACGGACGAGCCTTCTGACCTTGCTGTCCGGACCGAAGGAATCCTCGGCTGAGTCGGCTCCTTTGCCGCCTGCGTCGCTCCTGCCGTTCGCTTTGACCTGCTCGGCTTGGTCGGCAAGTACTTTTGCTGCGATTGGACACTCATGGTCAGCATGATTCTGTTCGCAGAATTTGCAGGAAATTCCGTTTTGACTTGGCATGTTGAAACAACCTCTGGTTGTGCAGCCATGCCGCCAAATGGCCAAAGGTAATCTAGGATCCTAGCCGCCAAGGAAAAAATGGATAGTACCAGGTTCGGTTAGCAGTCTTGGGCAGCTAGGGCCTTTGCTCCTGTTGGCTTTTTGCGTCGGTCCCTGCTTCGTTTTTTCACTTCTACGTCTGGGACTTGAGTGAGGGGCGTCGTGTCTACGGCGCTTGCTTGTTGAGCGGCGCCTAGTTCTTCCTTCACAAGCTCAGCCAACTTCTCGTATGCGCCGGTGAGATAGCTTTCGAGAGCTTCACGGATCACGTCACTGGTGGATACGCGATTTCCGTTGAAGTTTGAGAGCGCTACGAACTTGCTCAATTTCTCAGCTAGCTCGGGATCAAGCCTGAAGCTTACGGTTTGAGGATCGTTGGAAGTAGACATAGGTCATTGCCTCTCGGGTGTATACGACAGTATTAGTGGACTCTAGACAGCTATCGTCGCAATATCAAATTTCTTTAACGTAAAACAGTATTACATTAATACGTTGGTCGATGCCAAAGCAACAATGCCCAAGCAAGTAGTGAGTCCGATCCCCCTAGCTCGTGTGGTGTTTTTGACAGTGCCTATCCCAAGTGGCTAGGCACTGTCCTCCAAAACGCCAAGCGTGAGTGTTGTGGTGCCTCAGCTGGTTCAGTTTCGACCACCAATCGCTCTGAGGCCCTGATTGATTGGCCATGCGACTCTTGACCTGTCAGCGTTTCGCTTCGAGCTTGCTGTGTCACAAGTTGGTGTTGTGGGCGGCGTATAGGGATGACGGGAACCTTTTCGCGTGGTCGTGGCGCGCGCTACATCGTTGTAATTAGGATGTTGAGCATGCCGATGCCTGCGGTTGCGGGTGTCGGTGGTTGTCCTAGTTGGAAGTGACCGGGGAGGAAAAAGCGAAAGACCCGCCGAAGCGGGCCTTCACAAGTGAATTGGTCAGCACCTAACCGATGCGTCTCAGATCCTTAGAACAGTTCTGAGTGTAGGGGTTGGGTGTGACAGAGGCAAGCTTTCTGCGGAAGGTTTAGTTTCGTGCTCCCTGGCGACGGGTCCAGTGGCTGACGGTCCGACCCTGAATCCAGCTCGGTTTCTTGTTGCCGACTGCTGGTTCGGCCGCTCGCCCCGTGCCGTGAAACTCCGTTAGATGGTGCGGCGGTCCGATCTCACTCAACCCCTGCATCTGGGGTTGTGAGCGTGCGAGACACGAGTTTCCGGGTGTCACAGCGTTGTCCGTGAGAGGTCATAGGTAGGGGGCAATTCAAAGCTCTGGAATGAGAATCACTGTGGTTGGCTACCAACACGATTCTCGGAGACAAGACCAACAGGTTTTTGTCCACAGATTTTGAAGTGGTGACGCGGAACCCCAACTGTCCAGGTTTTCCACACCAAAAACGTGAACAGCTGAAAACCGTTAGATCAAACTGTGGACTCCGGTTAACCACCAAGCCCACAGCGCACAGTGAGGGCAACCCGTAGCGAAGCGAAGGGGCGCCAGCCCAACCGGAGGGCGGGAGAACAACTAAACCCTGTTGGTCGCCAAGGTTGATGGTCCGCGACCGACTACGGGACGGGGCTCGGGGTGGCTCAGCTTCGCTCCGCCCCCGCTCCCCCACCACCCACGCGCTCGACTCCCACCCAACCCCACCAACCCAAAACCCCCGAGGTAACAATCCGCGGTGACGCTACGACCTGATTCGGCTGGACCGGCGCCTGGTGCACATAGATCAGTTGCTATCCGACGTTGGACAGATGGCTACTCGTCAGGCAAGTCAGCGTCATCAATTAGTTGGCGAACAACGCCAGTCTGGGATGATCCTGAACGCTCAGCAAGAGCGAACAACTTGGCCGCGGTTTCCGGTGGAAACTCGAATGACACCGCAACGTACTCTCGCCGGCGTTTTGCTCGACGTTCTGCTGCCGTCATCGGTCGGCGCTCACCAAGCTCTATGTCGTACTCATCCTGAGCGATGGTCTTCGCCCGGTCACGTGCTGTGACCCCATCCTTCTTGGCAGCAGTCTTCTTCTTAGGTTTCTGTTGCCTTTGTTTCGCTGGTTCACCGGAGGTGGCTTCGGCTACACCCGGTTCAGGATCAGCTGGCCGGCTCTCCCCCTGCCTCGCAGTTTCTGGCTTGATGATCTTCATGATCAAGCCTTGAGAAGCTGTGACAGTTCGTCAGCCAACTCTGTGTGAGCCTCGGTCAACTCATCGAAATTCGCGCCCTGCATTTCAGCGGCGGCCGCCATCTTCTCCCGTAGCGGGATAGTTGACCTCAAAACCGTAGCCCCTGCCTCAGAGAGAGCGTGTCGAGCTTCGTCAAGACGTTTAGTGCCGGTGCGTGTCATAGTGAGAAGCACAACCGCTGTCGCTCGACCGCCGACATCTTCAATCGTGACAAGGGCTCGAGGAAGATCCAAAGCACTGGTCTTAGTGGGAATGACCACAACGCCTTTGTGAGCGGTAGCTAGCTCGATTGCAGCATCAGCTCGATCCAAGTCAGCTGGGCTGGTATCCAAAATGAGCCAATCCGCTCCATCCGCTGCTTCAGCAGCCAACCGAGGAATAGCCGCCGGCCGATGCTCACGGCCAATCTGGGCAACTGGAGCGGCCAACGGGTGGCCCTCTTCGATCGCGTTGAGCGCCCACGAGCTCGCACTGCCCTGCGGGTCCAGGTCAGCGACAACAACCGACCCACTAGAAGATAAGGCTTGAGCCAGTCCCACAGCTGTCGTGGTCTTGCCCACTCCCCCTTTGGTGTTCACGATGGCAACAACATTCATGTACCAAACCCTAGAACACACCCATGACTAATCACGGGATACACAACATGGCAATACACAATAGTTTGTGACATGTCACGAACCTAAGTCACGATCACAGCGACAGACACTGTGAAATTCACTCTGACAAAAACAAGTTAGATAACTAGTGTCGTGACATGTACTCAGAGTGCGGTGTGGCTCAAGCTTTCAGGGAGCGGAGCGCCGCCGTCGCACTGTTGGACCTGGACGCCACAGCTTCGAAGTCGATTGATAGCTGCTGCAGTAGCTGGGTGGGCAGCGAAGGCAGGAGACAGCTGCACTTCGGCAGTAATGGGAATTCCCATTCCTAACGCCTCACACAGCAGCCCGACGGCCAAATTGTCGGCGTGCCCATCAGCCCACTTCGTCAAGGTGTTCAGCGACACAGGCGACGCCAACACAGCATTTGCGTACGGTTCAAACGTTGGCTCCGCCGGTGTCCGCATCTCACTTCTCGGTGGCCAGCCGGTAACCGCCTCAATACGGGCACTATCAACCCAACCTGCCGCAGTCGGCGTTGTGATCACGTTCACCCGGTGGCCAGCGGCTACCAGCTGCTCGCAGCGATCTGCGGTGTGCAAGGCCCCCTTGCAGCCGGACACGATCAAGAACAGAACGTTTCCCGGCTGCGGATCAAAACTAGGCATCGTTCACAACCACCTCATAGTCAGACCACTCATGCGGCCGGTGGACACCTTGTCCGAAACAAAACGGATCGCCAGCCTCGTCAAGCCAGAGATGCTCTTTCAGAAGAACAGCCGCCGGCACCTCAAGACCAAAAAAAGACGCTTGTTCTTGCGTCGCCAGACTGGCCGCCACCCGCTCTCGTAGCGCACCAATAGTGTGACCGGTCGCTTCCTCGACTGCTTTCAAGCCCCGATCAAAGTTCTCCGGTACCAACAAACGAGGAAACGAGTAGGCATGATCCGCTGGATGCCAGGACGTGGACATCGTGACCGGCTCACCGCCCCGCAATCGTTGGCGATCCCGTCGAATCACTTCCGACCCTCGGACTACACCAAGAGCGTCAGCAACATCTGCACCTGCTTCGGCATATCCAGCAAAGGTGTAGACCGTTTCGGTTCCCTCACCGAATGTTGAGGCCATCTGCCTCACCACAGACCCATTAGCTATGTTCCCACCGAAACTCATTGACGACCGCGACACAATCGTCCCCGCCTTCGTCGTGGCGGTGGTCAGCCCTTCATCTTTGAGCATGCTCATCGCCCGACGAGTCGTGGCGTCACTGACGCCCCACTCCTGAGCCATGGCCTTAGCCGTCGGCAGCCGGTCACCCGGACTTATGCGCCCCTCAATAATCAGATTTCGGTAGTGCAGATAAATCCGCTTGAAATCAGGGATTTGGTCACCGTGCGCCATACCCAAACAGTGTAGGACAACCCAGCTCCAATATTTAGCATGCTGAAAACTTGCATTACGCATGCGCAATAGGGCATAGTGTTCACATGCAGAACAACGGGCCATCCCACCAGGCTCTAATCCGTCATCGTCGTCAGGTGTCAGCAGTGCTGGTACTGGCGCTTGGTGTGTCGGTGGTATCGAATGTGGCTGCTGCTGAGGCGTCAGTTTTGGCTCGTGCGGTGTCGGCGTGGCCGCCGGTTGCGTTGCTGTTGGTAGTTGACGTGATGTCGCGTTCGCCTAGGCCGAGTGGGTGGCTGGGTCGCCTGACTTTGGCTGCGACTTTGACAGTGGCGTTAGTGGCTGGTGTTGCGTCGTTTATGCACATGCGGTCAGTGGCGTTGATGGCGGG
>CALKZY010000051.1 GCA_938002965.1 uncultured Acidimicrobiales bacterium
GACCATGGCGCCAAGACCAGACCAACCGAGCCGAAATCCTCACCTGGCTAGACGACCACTCCCGCTACGCCCTCTCCGTGACAGCACACCTCCCCGTGACCGGCACCATCGTGACCAAAACGCTCCAAACCGCAGGAAACCAGCACGGGTTCCCCGCGTCAGTCCTGTCCGACAACGCACTCATCTACACCACCCGATTCGCAGGAGGCAAAGGCGGCCAAAACGGCCTAGAAGTGTTCTGCGCCATCAACGGCATCACCCAAAAGCACTCAAGACCAGCCCACCCAACCACCTGCGGGAAAGTCGAACGATTCCAACAAACCCTCAAACAATGGCTCAAAGCCCAACCCAACCAACCCACCACCATCAACGAACTCCAAGAACACCTCAACCGTTTCGTCAACATCTACAACCACCACCGACCCCACCGCTCCATCAACCGGCGAACACCCGCCGTTGCCTACCACTCACTCCCCAAAACCGGACCCAACACAACACCAAACCCGCACTACCGGATCCGCCACGACCACATCGACACCACCGGCACCATCTCACTACGACGAGCCGGCCGCATGCACCACATCGGCATCGGCCGCCCCCTCGCCGGAACCCCCGTCACCCTCATCATCGACAACCTCAACATCCGTGTCATCAACACCAACACCGGCGAACTCCTCCGCCACCTCCAACTCGACCCAACCCGCGACTACCAACCCCAAAACACACAAAACCCGAACCCCTGAGGGTTCGAGCCTTGCAGATGTCGCGAGACATCACACGGCGCGGAGAGGGTGGGATTTGAACCCACGGTCCACTTGCGAGGACACCTCCTTGGCAGGCGGGTCGAAAGGGGTCGCTCGGGGTCGGTAATCCTCGGATACGTTGGGTCAGCAGATGCGAGCGGTCGCCAAAGGTCGTGGGGCGTCGTCTATGGCTCACAGTGTGGCTCACAGCGGATGGTCCCCGTCGGCGACGCCGGGCACACTTGCAAAGGACGCTGGCTGTGCTGTTAGCAACTACCCGAGTCCTGCGGATTTGAGCTGGTCAATCTGCCCACGAAGCAATGGTTCGACTGCCGCAAGCGTCGGCTGTTCCCTCGATCCCTCCTGCATCGCAGTAGAGCCGACACTCACCTTCAACAATGCCCATTCTCCGACCGAGTACTGGTAGGCGAGACCGGTCTGAAAGTCGCTGTCAATCCTTATTCCGAAACCTGGATAGCCGACGTCAGGCGCAGGTATCTCTTCGACGGAGGGAAACAGCAAGTTGGTCCCCTCGTCCCCTGCGTCGTCAAGCATTGAACACTCCATCTGGTTGGCGAAGAATGCTGCCTCCTTCATTATCTTCGCGAAACTATCGCGCTGCCCTCGAGTGTCAAACAAGGAGAGTTCGATCCCGAACACTAGCGGCGACTCGAATGCGGCGAACTGCTCTCCTGCTGTTGATTGATGAGGTTCTCCAGGTAAGTAGACAGCCCGTAGAAATGGAATCGAGGCTTGGTCGGTCTTGAAGGCACAGTCTTCCTCGATGATTCTCGGTTCGTACCACCGGCTATCGATCCGAGCGTTCCCGTAGGGGTCGTCAACCTGAATGAGACTGGTACGTAGCGGTGTTGTGAGCTCCGAGGGGGATGCGGCAAGGCTGACCAGGTATCGCTCACCTTCGGTGAAACCGATTGTTTCGTTCGGCGAGAGCCAGTCAAGAGCGGAACCGTCGATTGGCTCAATGCTCTCCGGTCGAACAGAATCTACTCCGTTTGGCTCAGCCTGGATGGACTCCTGTTGCTCTGGATTGGGTTGAGCCTCGGTTTCGGAAAAAACGTTGAGCAGCTGACGAGAGGAGCAATCGCTGCCGGCAGAACAAGTATGCGAAGTCGAACATGCCACCTGGTGTCGTTCTCCGAGGTCACGCCCGCCGTCTCCCACCTAGTCGAATCCGAGCTACCTCACCCTACCTCCCGGGAAGTCCGCTGGGCGGAGCGGACGTGTGGAAGTCGGGTCCGAGTGACCGACCCCACATCCAAAGGAGGCGCGTGAAGAGCAGAATCGGCAAGGTCAACTCGACCGGCCTTGGTCAAGGTCTCGGCTGGGACTTCGGTGACGAGTTCGGCCAGGACGAAGTACTCGGCGAGGTTTAGGTAGCGTGTCACTTGGCCAGGCGTTCAAGCAGTTCTTTGTCTCGTTCGATGAGAGCTTTGGCTCGTTCGGTGAAGGTATTGTCGGTCCGCACTCGCTCAATCTCGGCGGTTAGTGAGTCGACGATCAGTTGGTTGACACTTGTGTTCTTAACTCGGGCGACGGCTTCGGCTTCGTCGGCGAGGCCGTCGGGGAGTCGTACCGAGGTTTGTTTAGGCATGATGTCATGATCCCATGCTGTGGCTCATTGGCCAGCAAAGCCGCAACAGCGAGTAGTGCAAGAGCGAACGCAATGGCATATAGATAGATCGCTACCACCGAGCTACATCTCCATCGTCAGCGTTGTCCGCCGAAGTCGTCTCGTCCAGCCGCCCACAACGCTCCGTTGAGTCGAGCTCGCCGCCCTCGGTCACCGCGAGGGATTGCTCCAAAGCCTGTGTCACGAATTTGTGTGCGGAGTCTCCGTTTCGATCTGGGTGAAACGGAGCATGTACCCGTCTGGATCAAGGACCGCGAACTCGGTCCGTTCGTCGGTTTGACGGGTTCGCCAGTAGGAGGTCGTGTAGAGCTCGATGAATACCTCAACGCCCGCGTCCTGAACTCTCCTTCGAAGCGACCGGACGTCCTCAACCAGGATCTGTAGATTGATGCCTCGACCATAGGGGTATTCGTATGGACCTGACTCCCAGGTTCCGTCCTGCTCCCAGTTGGCGATCATGATCTGGCTGTCGCCAAGCGTCAGATACGCATGCTTGGTGTCCTCACGGTGTTGGCCGACTGAAAAACCGATGACATCGACGTAGAAGCGCAGGCTGGCATCGAAGTCAGCGCACCACAGCTCCGGAACCAGCGAGTTGATTCTGTCCATGGGCCACGGTAACAGCTGCTGTCGCCGGGAGATATTAGGGGGCTCGTTGAGTATCCGGGTGTGTTCGCATCGCGAGTGAGCGCAGCGGCCTCGTCACTTGAATTCCCGACATGAGGTACCGGTTTCGGTGGCGTCACATTCGAGAAAGATTTGATTCCGGGTTCGCCCCTCCAACACGTGAGGTCCGATTTCGTCGACGACCTGATCGGCCAGTGCGGTGGCTAGATCGGTGTCCAAGTCGGCAGTGAGGTCGCGCCACTGCTCGCCCGATAGCTCGGCGAGCTGTTCCGATCGAACGTATGGGCGCGCCGACGGTGCCTCGACCCGCAGCTGCAATTTGTGCACCGGGTTGTGCCGCCATAGCCGCAACCCTAACTCGCGGCCGGCGTCATTCTCCGCCGCCCTCCTATCGACCATCCAGCGCTCCGGCGAGGTGTGACGCCGACTCCTGATTGACCTCTTCCTGATTGCCGCCGAAGATGGCGCCCTTCAGGGAAGCTCAAGGAGTTGACATCGTCGGTCGGTGGTACCCGGGTGACCGTGACCTTGCCGGGGACTGATCGACCTTCAACGCTCGTCCGGGCCAGCGGTCAACGCAGCATTGCTACCTGTCATGTGACATGCTACTTTAGGTCATGTGACAGGTTGGCATCCCGGCGGGCCCTTAACGGAGCGACAGCACGACATCTTGCGTAAGGCAACCGAGCTCGTCGCGACACAGGGCTACCCGGCGCTGACCATGCGGGCCGTGGCGCGGGCCAGCGGCATGAAGCTCGGTGCGCTGCAGTACCACTTCGCCACCAGCGACCTGCTCTTGCGGGGGCTAGCAGCGTTCGTAACCGAGACCTACCGCGCCGGGTTCGATGAGTTTCGGGCCAGCCTCCCCTATCAACCCGGCGTCGATGACCTGGTGAGGTTCCTGGTCGACGACTCCCCAGGGCGAGGTCTCGACGCCGACCGGTTGTTCCCACAGCTGTGGGCGATGTCGCTGATCGAGCCGGTTATCGAAGAGCTGATTGACGACCTCTACGACGAATACTTGGACGAGCTTGTCGAGGTGTTGGGCCGTCTCGACATTGAGCAGCCGCGGGCCGAAGCGATCGTCATCATGTCGATGGTTGACGGCCTGACGTTGTTCATTGGCCACGACCGACGTTGGGAGAAGCATCAACACAAGGTTGCCGATGTGATCTTCGACGTCATAAACCAACGCTACGGAACACTCAGGACCGAGGACGCATAGCCAATGTTGGGACGCAGGAACAGGAGAAAGCGACCGTTTTTCCCCGGTATGCCGTCGGGTGGTTCGGCCGCGGACGCGCTGGGCACGGTGATCATCATCGGCGCCGGCGCTGCCGGTCTGTCGGCGGCGCGGGTGCTCCAGCAAGCCGGCCGGAAGGTCACTGTGCTCGAAGGTCGTGATCGCACCGGCGGGCGACTGAACACCATCGAGGTCGGCGGAGGAACCGTCGACGAAGGCGGCAACTGGATCCACGGCGTGCCGGCCAACCCGCTCTACGACCTCGTTGTCGAGGCAGGTATCGAAGTCGAACGGGATGATCTGCTTCACCCGCGCCACTTGCTGAGCTACGACAGTGTCACCGGGCAGCGGGTGGCCTCGGCTCGAATCCTGTACTTGCTCGCCCGTGCCGCACAACTCCTCGGTCGCTACGGCGACGAAGACATCCACGCGTCCCACACCGAAGCCACTCTGGCCGAACGCCTCGACCGCGAGATCACCAAGGTCCGCGGATCGACGAGCCGACGCCGCTTCCGTGCCTTGGTTCGAACCGTCGTCGACATGATCGCGGCCAAAGAGTCTGAGTTCCTCTCCCCCAACGCCCTTGCGCTCAACCCCGACGATGGCGGACACGACTACGTGATCGCTGGCGGATACCAGGAACTGACATCACGACTCGCGGCGGGTCTCGACATTCGTCTGGAGGAAGAGGTCGAGACGATCCGCTACAACGCCGACGGCATAACGGTTGAGACCACCAACGGTGAGCATCGCGGCTCGCACGTGATCGTCACCGCGCCGATCGGTGTGCTGAAAGCTGAGACCATCTCCTTCGACCCGCCGCTACCCGATAGCAAGCTGCAGGCCATCGAGGCGGTAGGGGCCGGAGTTGTCGAGAAACTGATCTTCGCCTTCGACAAGCCGTTCTGGCGCAGCAAGACCAACACCCCTCGATCGGTGTTCTACATCTCCGACAAACTCGGCGACTTTCCCGCCTTCGTCGACGCGACGAACTCCGCCGGCTGCCCGATGCTCGTGGCGTTTCTGACCGGCCAGCAGCTTGACGACATGGCCGACGACCCGCAACCATTCATCGATCGGGGCTCCGCGGTGTTGCACGATATCTTTCCCGACACCTTCCGACCTCCCACCGCTGTACACGTCACCTCCTGGGGAACCGACCCGTTCTCGCGCTGCAGCTACTCAACCCCGACCATCGGGGTCAGCTCCGCCGACTACGAGCAACTCGCGGAACCGGTCGCCGGCAAGGTGCTGTTCGCCGGCGAAGCCACCTACCGCCGCCACGCCGGATTCGTCGAAGGCGCCATGGGATCAGGCATCCGTGAAGCCCGCCGAATTCTCGGCCATGAGGCCGATCTCACACTCTGGGAAACGCAACAAACCAACCGAGTTAGTCAAAAAGGGAACATCGAAATATGAGTGGCATCACCAGATTCCAATCCGAGCCGGGCGCATGGAGCCCGTCGGACGAGACCCCTGCCGACGCGTTTACCACAGACGACAGAACTGAACGGGACCATGTAGTTTTCGCCAGCGACAACGGGGGGTTGTTGACCGGCGTCTGGGAGTGTGCCCCGTCCGTGCTTGAGATCGACGCCTATCCGGTGCATGAGCTGATGACCGTGCTCACCGGTTCGGTTACCATCACCGACCGTGACACTAGAGTCGTCGAGACCTTTACCCCCGGCGACACCTTCTTCGTCCAAAAGGGCACACGGCTCACGTGGGAGATCACCCAAACCCTTCGCAAGTACTACGTCATCGTCGCGTAGGTCCTTTCATGCACGAGCAAGAGACTCCCCACGTTCTGATCGTGGGCGCCGGGGCAGCCGGTCTCACCGCCGGTTACCTACTCCAGGAGCGGAACGTGAGCTACGAAATCCTCGAAGCGGCCGACAACTACGGTGGCCGCCTGAAGAAGACCGAAGCCCTTGCCGACTTTCCGATCGACGTTGGCGCCGAGTGGCTACATACCTGGATCGGAGCGAAACCCACTGCGTTGCTGCCCGTGCTGAACAACGAAGACCCGGCTTACGAGAGTGTCAGCTACCAGCCGCAGACATTCTCGCATTGGCGGCGCGGTCACCTCAAGAGTCGAAATTGGCTCCGCCATCTGATGCCGAAGCGGGACCGAAAGTTCGTCGGCTCCACCTGGTTCGACTATTTCGACAACGAGATCGTCCCTACCGTCACAGCACAGATCCGACTAGGCCAAGTGGTCACCCAGATCGACCGAACCGGCGACCGGGCCCGGGTCGAGACCCGGTCCGGACAGTGCTACGAAGCCGACAAAGTCATCGTCACGGTGCCGGTGCGGATCCTTCAGGACCAAGACATCGACTTCGTTCCACCGCTTCCCGACGATGCCCTAGCCGAGATCCAGAAAGAGACAATGACTCCCGGGCTTAAGGTCTTCATCGAGTTCAGCGAACGTTTCTACCCGGACGGGATTGTCGTCGGCGGCTTCCTCAAGGCCATGCTGACCGAAGACCACTTGTTCTACGACGCAACACTCGGCAAATCTACTGATCACCATGTGCTTGGCTTGTATGCGAGCGGCTCGGCCGCCACCGAGTATGCGCCCGATCCTGACGACGAAGCGATCCTAAGAAACGTGCTCGCAAACCTCGACGAGATGTTCGACGGCGCCGCCTCCCGCCACTACATCGACAGCGTGGTCCAGAATTGGACCGCCGAACCGTTCATCCGCGGCACCTACTCCCGACACTCCTCGAAGCTCGTGGACCACCTTCGTCGGGTCGACGACAGACTCTTCTTCGCCGGCGAGGCCATCAACAAACGCAGCCATACCATTGCCGTGCACGGTGCAGCCGAGTCCGCGTACCTCGCAGTCGAGGCCGCCCTCGCCTAGGTGGGCGTCTTGAGTTCGCATGGCCCAGGAGCTCGCCCGGTGGGCGAACGCTGCTGCTCCACGTCTCACCTTCCACGGTCTTTGGCACTCGGCCGCTACCCGTTGGGTAATGGCGTCGACGTGCAAACTGTTCAGGCGTGGCTCGGTCACACCTGATCCGTTGCTGGTCCTTCGGCTCTACACACGCATCAGATGCGGCGAGTTGACGGTCCGCCGAGACCCGACGCCAAGGCTTTCTGGGGCTCCTAACACCGTCGCTTCGGATTCTCGTGAGCAACCGGCGCCACTTGACACAGTACCGACCCGATTTCCTAGCTAGGCACCAAGCGGCGAAAACGGATGAAACCCGCTCCCGCACGGGCGGAAGCGGGTCTCATGAAGCGGAGAGGGTGGTGTGTGGGTTCAGGACATTGGAAACGGGGTGTGTCGCGTCATTGGAAACGCTTGGTGGTGATGTTGGTGGGTGTCGAAACGGCGAGCGATTATCACAGCGGTCACGGTCGAGGGGATAGCACAGGCTGAGGCTGCGAGA
>CALKZY010000052.1 GCA_938002965.1 uncultured Acidimicrobiales bacterium
ACGAGGCTGCTCAGACGACCGGGCGTGGGCCACACAATCAGCCTTGAACTCGTCGGTATAGGTACTTCTGTTTCCCATTCGGGACTCCTTCCCCAAGAGATTCTCTCAGGTATCGGCGTCTCACGAAACGGGGGAACTCCACCCAGCTGTCTTGTCCAACTCCGGGGCCACCAGCGTCGAAACTCAGCAAACTGCCCTGACGTGCTAGAAATGGCCAACGAGCCAGCGGGAGCGAGGCAAATGACCCGAACAAGAGTTCACGGAGTCAACAGGTCCGCTGATGGAGTTCTTGCCTTGATTGGCTGGCTTGGACGTCGACCTGAGGAGTTCATCGGTGGCTCATCGATCGAAGGCGAACTTCTCCCGCCAGCTCGTGAGGGCATGATCCGCGTCGATATGAGCCGGCTGGCTGATATCTGAGTTTCGAGGGGGTCACGACTAGCAACCGAAGAGGTCGCTCCTCATGCTCGAGATGTCTGGCCCACGGCAGCCCTTGCGGGCTGCTTCGAGTTTCGACCTTTGGTCGAAAGCGTGGGGACGTGCCGCTGGCGCTTACAGGGCGATGCTCGCGGTTCGGTTCTGGACTAGGCGAACCAGGCTGAGCGCGGCTAGAGCCGAGGTCTTTGGGTTGCCCGGCAGGGGATTGTTGGCGATGGCTACGTTCAACCGACCAAAGAGGCCCTGAGCCGCAATCTCGTGGCGATTGGTGGTTGCCGACGGATCAGCAACAAGGGTGATGACCGTGGCCTCGGGGCCGATACCGGCCAACGCGGTGGTCATGGCCACGTTGGCGTTCTTGGGGAAACGCCTGGCCGTCTCCGATGCTGACGCCTGGAAGAACTCCGTTGGCCCAGCCAAGTTGTCTAGCGTGCACAAGTCCTCGGCCGGTGTGTCCTTCCAGGCCTTGGGCGGTTTGACCATTCGGTGCTCGACCGTTTCGATCCCCATCTGGCGGGCGGCGACAAGAGCTTCGACACCGGCCAGCGCACCCGGTTGAATTTGAACTTGCGCTGGGCTGCTATCGGCTAGCTGGCGCAGACGGCTTAGCACGTCGTTGTCGGCAAAGGCTGACACCGAGGACACAACAAAGTCGGCGCCAGCCAAGAGGGCGGCCGAGCCCCATGGCTCAACACTCTCTCGGCCGGCTGCCTCGATCACAACATCAGGCCGGGCAGCAGCCAGTCCTTCTGGGTCGGTGATCAGCTGTGCTGTCGAGGGCAGATCTGGTCGCTCACGGGTGCCATGGCGCACACCGACAGCGACAACGTTGGCATCGTGTGACGCCAACTTGGCGGCCACGGTGCGACTGATGGCTCCCCAGCCGATGAAGGCCAGACGTGGTGGCTCCAACAACGGCCTCAGACCTCAAGGCCGCATGATTCAAAGGCCGCTCTGGTAATGGCCTTCTCAGAATCATTCAGCTCTAGCAGAGGAGGCCGAACCCGGCCTCCGACCTGCCCCAGCAGTTCCTGCCAGTATTTCTGGTGAGCATGGGGCTTCTCCGCTGGTTGTGAATCGGCCAGCGCCTGTCGAACCGGATCCAGACTTCGGCTGATCTCCCGAGCCTCATCGAAACGACCATCCAACGCGGCTTGGGTGTAATCGTGCATTCGCCGGTCCTTGGCTGACTGCAGCAAGAACGGGGGAGCGGAACACAGATACAGCTTCCAACGCAGGTCGATGACATTGTCCAGCCACTCTTCCTCGGAAGCTGTGCTCACATGGATGCGGTCGCCTACCATCTCGGTAAGTTCGGCATACATGTCCCTGGGAACGCTGTACTTTATGGCCACAACGTTCTCCAAGTCGGCCAGCCGATTGCACAGCTCGGGCGACATCAGATAGCCGCTTGCCGGGTGGCTCCACAGCGCAATGCCAATGTCCACGCTGTCTGAGATCGTCTGGTAGTAGCCCAACAGCGTCTCGTCATGGGCGTTGAAGAAGTGTAAAGCGGGAGCGTGAACCACGATGTAGTCGGCCCCCACCGCCTCGGCGTGACGGGCCAGATCGATGACCACGTCCATGTTCTGGTCCGAACAGGACATGATGGTCTGCGCTCCGGCACCGGCGTCATTCACCGCTTCGACTGCCAGCTCGAAGGTACGCTTGCGTTCGTCGATCGACATGGAAAAGAACTCGCCACGCTTGCCGGAAATGAACAAGCCTTGGATGCCGAGCTCCTGAGTCCAGTGAGCCACGTTGGATCGAAAGCCATCCTCATCGATAGCCATGTGACCACTAGAGGTCTCGGCAAACGGCATGTAAGCGGCGGCCCAGATGCCAGTCATGGTCGCCTGAGCATGGGCTTTGGCTTCGCTTCGGGTGTACTTCATGGGTTCACACAATCCTCATGGCATGGGAGACGTTCTTGACAACGGTGTAGTGGTTGAGGCCTTCGGTGCCGCCCTCTCGGCCGTAGCCGCTGGACTTCACGCCGCCGAAGGGAGTTTCCGGAAGCGAAGCCTCCAGAGTGTTGATCGACAGGTTTCCGGCTTCCACCTTTTCCACCATGCGGTCGGCGTAGTCGGCGCGGTTGGTGAAGCCGTATGAGGCCAGGCCATAGGGCACCGAGTTGGCACAGTAGATGGCCTCTTCGAGCGAGTCGACCGGATTGACAATGGCCAGCGGACCGAACGGCTCCTCCTGCATGACCCCGGCATGGTCTGGGACGTTGGCCAGCACCGTCGGTTCGAAGAAGTAGCCGGTGTCGCCGATTCGCTTACCGCCGGTCATGAGATCAGCACCGCAGTCAACGGCATCCTCAACGAAGCCTGAGAGCGCCGGGACACGACGGACGTTGGCCAGTGGACCCATCTCGGTGGAGGGATCCATGCCGTCGCCGACAACGGTGGCGGAACAGCGGTCGGTGAAAACTTCGAGGAACTTGTCGAAGACATCCTGGTGAACGAAGAATCTGGTGGGGGAGGTGCAGACTTGCCCGGCGTTGCGCATTTTGCGAACGGCCGAGGTGACAGCAGCTGCCTCCACATTGGTGTCTTCGCACACGATGACCGGAGCGTGACCGCCCAACTCCATCAACACCGGGGTCATGTGGTTCGAAGCCATCCCGGTCAACTGGCGACCCACGGCTGTCGAGCCGGTGAAGGCCACCAACTTAATTGCCGGGTTCGGGATGAGGTGCGATGAGATGTCGGCCGGAACACCGAAGACGACGTTGAGCACCCCCGGTGGCAGGCCGACATCATCGAACGCTCGAGCGATGTGAAGGGCTCCAGCCGGTGTTTCCTCCGCAGCCTTGAGGATGATCGAACATCCTGACGCCACTGCCCCGGCCACCTTACGAGCCGGTTGGCTCATGGGAAAATTCCAGGGCGAGAACGCCGCTACCGGCCCGATGGGCTGATGGTGAACGACGTAGCGAACGCCCGGGGCGCTGGGAATCACCCGCCCATAGGTGCGAACTGCTTCACCGGCGTCCCATTCGAAGAACTCACAGCCTCGGATGACCTCAAGGCGGGCTTGCTGGTACGGCTTGCCGTGTTCCAGCGTGATGGCGTGGGCGATCTCGTCCTGACGCTCTCTCAGCAGGGCCGAGGCGGCGCGAACCAGGTCGGCCCGGTCCCTTGGTGACGTGGCACTCCAGCTTTCGAAACCTCGCTGCGCTGCGGCCAAGGCATCATCCAAGTCCTGGGTGCGGGCCACCGGGACACGACCGACCTCTATCTCATTGACCGGGTTGACTACCGGAAGGTAGTCATCGGTGGTTCGCCATTCCCCATCGATGTAGAGCTGAAGATCGGGGTAGGGCGGTGGTGTCGCCGCATGTGGTTGTGACAGTGTTGCCATGGTTTGCTCCCAGTCGGCTAGAACGCGATCCGGATGGCCCACAGGTCGGGGAATACCGGTTTGAACAGAGTTGCGGTTAGATACGAGGCGCCGTCGGAACCACCGGTTCCAGGCTTGGTGCCGATCGTGCGGCGGACCATCATGACATGTCGATACCGCCACTCCTGAAGCCCTTCATCAAGGTCGGTCAGCGTCTCGCACAGGTTGGAGAAGCTGTCGTCGGCGTAGCGGGCGATGATGGTGGCCTGTAGCGACGAGTTCTCTTCAATGGGATTGCGCACATCCCTACCCAGCAACTCGGCCGGAATGTCGTCGCCTTCTCGGTGCAGCATGCGAACGAACGCATCCCACAACGTCGGGGCGTTGTACCGGGCGGCCAATCGATCTCCCTCGTCACCGGTGAACCAGTCGAGCTGGATTCGGTCTTTAACTCCCAGCAGGAACTCCAATTCCCGAAACTGAGCGGATTGGAAGCCGCTGGCGTTGGCCAGGAAAGACCGGAAACTGGCGAACTCGGCCGGAGTCATGGTTTCGAGGATGTCGATCTGGCCAACGAGGGTCTTGAGGATCTTCAAAACCCGTTTGAGGTGGTGCGAGGCCGACCCTCGTTGGTTGGCGTCCAAGTGTTTAACTACCTGATCCAACTCGTGCAGCATCTGCTTGAACCACAACTCGTACACCTGGTGGATGATGATGAACAGCATCTCGTCGTGTTCCGGACCACCGGTTCGATCGTCGACCGAGACCGGACGTTGAAGGGCCAGGAGTTCGGGGATGGCCAGGTAACTGCCGTAAGTGAAGCTGTTGTCGTTTTCGAAGGCAAGGCTCATTGGGGTGATATCACGGTCGTGGTCGGAAAGTCGGCTTGAGGGCTCGGGAGATCAACCCACCGACAGAGCGTGAGGGTCGGCAAGAGGGTCAAGGTCGGGGAGAGGAGGCAGGTTGCTGACTAAGGCATCGATGTCGACTGAAGGGTCGGCGATTGCCCGCCCGATGAGCTCAGCCTGGTCGGCGGCCCGCTGCTGGGCCTCGGCATAGGGCATGGTGGAGAACATCACCATGTTGTACCGAGGGCTTAGATGCTCGGGGTGTTTCTGCTGAAGCTCGAGAGCCAAGGCTCGTTTGGCCAGGTAGTCGGGGTCGACTACGCCTGACCGCATCTCGACGTAGTTGCTGAGGGCCATAGCGGCGATGGCATCAGCATCGGCCTTTCGTTCTTGTTCGTAGGAGGCGAAGGCCGCCGCCACATCTTTCGGTTCGGCCTGGAGATGTCGAATGAGGACCCGAACCGACTCAAGGGCGGCGTTCATACCTTGGCCGTGGAAGGGAACGATGGCGTGAGCCGCATCGCCAACAAGGACTGCACGGTTTTCGAAACTCCAACCCTCGGCCCACAAGGTGCCCAACTTGCCGGTCGGATTCTCCTCGAACTGCTGCGCCAAGTCGGGAACCATGGCCGTGAGCTCCTCGAACTCGGCCTGGAAGAACGACGTTACGGCGCGAGGCGAGTCCAGATCATCGAACGTCTTGCGAGGAGCGAACAAGGTGACGGTGAAGTCACCCTCGGGATTGGCCAAAGCGATTAGCATGAACTCACCCCTAGGCCAGATGTGCAAAGCGTTGGGGTCAAGTTGATGGCCACTGTCGGTGGCGGCCGGCAGGGTCAACTCTTTGTAATCGTGGTCCAGCCAGTCGGTGCGGAACGAGCAGGCTCCCTCGGCGGCCATCGCCTTGCGAACCCGGGAACCGGCACCGTCTGCACCGAAAATCACACCGAACTCGGCCGTGGCCCCATCGTGGAAGAGCAGCGTTGAGGACTCAAAATCGACGGACTTGATACGACGACCAAAGTTGAACGAGACCAGCCCGGTCGCTTCGGCCGCATCCAACAGGATGGCATTGAGATCCGATCGTGACACCGAATGGATGACCTCGTGAGATTTGATGCCATAAGGTTGCAGGTCGGGCGTTGGATCACCGATGGAGTGAATCATCCGGCCACGCATAGGGATGGTGATGGCGTCGACCGCATCGATCACGCCAACGTCAATCAGGGGAACAATGCCCCTGGTAGCCAAGGCAAGGTTGATGGAGCGGCCAGCGTCGATGTCGGTCCGTCTCAGGTCGGGGCGACTTTCATACACCGTCACCTGGTGGCCCTCGCGAGCCAGATAGATGGCCAGCAGCGCTCCGGCCTGGCCGGCACCGGCGATAACGATAGGACTCGCCAGACCGCTAACCGATCCGCTCATGCGCCAGGCCCTTCGACCTCGTGGTCGACGACACGATCAAGAATCTGGACGAAGCGCTCGATATCGGCGAACGAGTTGTACAGCGGCACCGGCGCGGCCCGTATCACATCCGGCTCCCGCCAGTCGCAGTAGACGTTTGCCTCCTCCAGCGCCTTGAACACGGCTTTCCCGTTGCCGTTGGCTACCCGCAGTGCGAACTGGCAGCCTCGCTGGCCCATCTCCGGCGGTGTCAGGTTCTCGATTCGGGCGCCGAGTTGCGCGGCAAGTCTGCGGTCAAGGAAACGGATCTGCTGCTCCGATTTCCGTCGCATGGCACCTATACCTCCGGCACTATCGATGATGTCGAGAGCGGCTCGTAGCGTCGCCAGCGAGAGCACGGGAGCATTAGAGAGCTGCCACGAGTCGACGGTAGGAATGGCATCAAAGTCACAAGCCATTTCGAACCTGGTGGCGGCGTTGGTGCCCCACCAACCGGTGAACTTCGGCAACTTGTCGTCGGACACATGGCGGTTGTGGACGAAGGCTCCGCCCACCCCGCCCGGTCCACTGTTCAGATACTTGTATGTGCACCAGGCGGCAAAGTCGACATTCCAGTCGTGAAGTTGGAGCTCTACATTTGCCACAGCGTGAGCCAGGTCAAACCCCACAGTGGCGCCCACGGCGTGTCCGGCGGCGGTGATGTCGGCCATGGGTAGAACCTGACCGGTGTAGTACTGAACTCCGGGAAGGAGAACCAGGGCCAATTCGTCGCCGAGGTCGCCAATAGTGGCCAAGATGTCGCTTGGGCGAAGGGTCTCCTCACCCGGGCGGGGGGCAAGTGTCACCAGAGACTGAGCCGGGTCGAAGCCTCGCTGGCGAATCTGGGATTCAGCGGCAAAATGATCGGATGGAAAGGCGTGGTCTTCGATCAGGATCTTGTGGCGCGCTGCGGTAGGGCGATAGAAGCTGATCATCAGCAGGTGGAGGTTGACGGTGAGGGCGTTCATGGCCACCACCTCGTCCTGTTGAGCACCGACCAGGCCAGCCAATTGCTTGGTCACTAGGTGGTGGTAATCCTTCCAACTGAGTGGGCCGGTGAAGTGACCTTCCACGCCGAGTGTGGCCCAGCGGTTAAATTCGGTTTCCACGAACTGGCGGGCACTCTTCGGCAATGGACCCAACGAGTTGCCGACCAGATAGACGCCATCGGGAAGTTCGAAGTGTTGGCGAAACTCGGCCAGTGGATCGGAGGCGTCCAACTCCTCGGCTGTAGCGGATGACTCGGGAGATTCGATCACAGACGGCCGTCCTTGCCGGGGTGCAGTGTTCCACAAGTAGGACAGGTTCGCGCCTGTTCGTCGTCGTGAAAGGCTTGAAAGAGTGGCGGCAGGTCCTTATCGATGGCTTGGACCTGGAGTTCAACCCGATGGACCAGGTTGGAGCAGTTTCCGCACGCCCACTCGAAACCATCGAGCTCGCCGATGTTGCGCTGATACTCCACGACCAGGCCGACCGAATCAGGGTCGGGCCGCTGTGGCGAATGACGTAGGCGGGGAGGGAGCAGGTAGACCTCACCTTCACAGATCGGCATGTCATACGGCTCACTGCCTTCGCCCGGCCAGATGACCAGGTTCATGTCGCCCTTGATCTGGTAGAAGAACTCTTCACGAGGATCGTCGTGGAAGTCGTTCCGTTCGTTTCCTCCCCCGACGATCATTACGATCATGTCGGCTTCTCGCCAGATCTGCTTATTGGCCACCGGGGGCACCAGCTGATCGCGGTGGTCGTTAATCCACTTCTGCAAGTTGAACGGTCGCCGGGCCATCGCCGGGCTTGGGTCGTAGTTGGTCATTGCTGCTCCTGACGCCGGGCCATCTGGTTGGCGGCTTCGATGCCTTGAGTGAGCTCGTCGAGCCTGGTGATCAGATCGCTGAGATCGCCAGCGCTGACCAGCGCTTCGGACTCGAGCCGCTTGGCCTCGCCGATAAGGGTGCGAGTGAGCTTCGATCCGGCTTCAGTAGTGGCCACAAATCGTTGCCGTCGGTCGGCGGTACCGGTGGTTCGAGTGACAAGGTTGCGTCTCTCCAGTCGGCGAACGGCTTGGGTGACTGTTGGTTGCGGGCTGAGCGAGGCCGACGTGAGCTCAAGGACCGACAGCTCTCCCAACTCCTCCAGAACGGCGAGTACCCGCCACTCCGAACGGGCGACACCGTAGCTGGTCAGCACGCCGTAAAACGCAGTTGACAGCGCCTGGTCGGCCCGTCTGAGCACATAGGGCAGATAGTCATGTAGGAATGGTTGACCTCGATCGGCCATGGGCGTCACTGTACACCACCAGAAACATTCATACGAATGTTTCTGGCAAGATTCTTTCGGCGTGATTGGTACCGACGGGGGCCCTAGCGGGTCGGAGAGAGGTTGCCGGTCAACCGTTCGCCCAGGTAGGCGCCTCCGGCTCCCAGAGCCGCGGCCAACAAACCAGCCAACAACAGACTGGAACCGGTGTAGCCCATGTATCGGAAGGGAACGAAGAGCGTCAAAATGGCAATCAAAATAATGGTGGCAAAGCCAGCCAGGGCGGGCTCGATGATCCTACGCCCAGGGGAGACAACCCCGATCACAAAGCCGCCAAGGACAAAACCGGCCAGATTCAAAAGACCCTGCATGAGAAATCCAGTGTTGATGGACAGCATTCGGCCGGCGATGAGCTCGCCTAGAAAACCACCGATGAACAACTCTGAGGCAATGAACATCGCCATCGATAACCACACCCACCGCTGCGAGAAGTCGCGCCGAGCAGGGTCCTTGAATTGAGAAGCGCCCACGCCCACACACTAGCGCCTCGCCGTTGCGAGATCGGTGAGCAGGGCCTAGTCGCTGAGCAGTGCAACAGCCGGAACTTCGTCCTCTTCAATGTTCGAGTAGCGGCCAACATCGGGGTCGACAAAGAAATTGTCGTTCTGGTCGTCGTTTGCCGTCGACACCTCGCCGATAATGCACTCGTCGGTCTCAGGCCAGAAGCTGTGATAGACGCCGGGGATCATGGTCACACGCTCACCCGGCGCCAGAGTTAGTCGGGCTCCGCTGGCGAACGTGAACTCAGCACCGTTGCGTAAAGCCACACCTGGAGTCCCTGCCTCCACCCTGTCCGGACGATCGGCCCACAGCTCCACTATCAGTCGCCCGCACCGGCAGATGATGTCCTCCTTCTTGACTCTGTGAGCGTGAGGGGGGGTGACCTGACCCCGTCGGGCGTACATGAGCTTCTCGCAGTACTCGGCCTGCTCGGTCAGATTGACAAGAGTCAACCCGACCTCGTTGAATCGGCCCAGTCCGAAGTCGGTGATATCCCAACGCGGGTTCGGTGGTAACGACCAGCCGTTGGCAGCGAAGCAGTTACATGCTTGGCGATAGGCGCCATTGATCTCGGATCGCTTCATGGCCCGACAGTAATCCACTAGGCCCGCATGCGCTCGCCGTCGGCATCCCAGATCGGTTGGCGCTGGATGATGGCTTGACGCATCACCCCAAGAATCTCGATCTCCCACCCGTCAGCGTTGGAAGCCAGCTCACTGGGTACGTAACCGATGGCCACTGACGCATCCGAAGCGTGGGCATATCCACCGGAGGTGACCCAGCCGACAACCTCGCCGTTCAACCAGATCGGCTCATCGCCGATCACATCGGCACCCTCTGGTCCGCCGGGCACGTCTACCGTCCAGGTGCACAGCTGACGAGCCGGACCATCGGCAGCCACCTTCTGCAAGGCATCACGGCCGATGAAGTTCTTGTCCAACTTCACAAATCGGTCGAGCGCGGCTTCAAACGGATTGTAGATGGGGCGGTACTCACGGGCCCAGGAACCGAAGCTCTTCTCCAAACGAAGCGAGTCGAGAGCCTTGAGGCCGAACAGACCCAGCCCAAGATCACGACCATGTTCCACAATGAGGTCAAACACATACCGTTGATAGCTGGCAGGCATCCAGAACTCGTACCCCAAATCTCCGGTGAACGACACCCGGCCACACCACACCGGCGCCCAGCCGAGAGTCAGTTGTCGGAACGCCATGAACCGGAACGCTTCAGGAGACACGTCGACTTCGGTTAGCCGCCGAAGGAGGTCACGGCTCTTCGGGCCAGCAATAGACAGCCCACACATCTCGTAACCGAGCGTTCGGTAGGACACCGAGCCATCGGAGGGCAGCAGTGAATCGAAGTAGCGCTGGTAGTAGCGAGTGGCGACGCCGGACCCGAACATCATAAAGCGTTCACCGCTCCCGGTTACGTTCCCCGTAGCACCACCAGTGAGTGACTCGAACGGACCTTCAGCTACGCCAGGAGTGGCAGCCAGGCAGGCGACAGTAACGTCGCCGATCAGTTTGCCGTTGATGTTGGTCATCGGCGTCAGGGCCATGCGCCCCGCGTTGGGTATACGGCCTGCCAAGATGTGGTCGAGCCACTGGCGGGCCTCCGAGCCGGAGAACATGAACTTCGAAAACCCCGTTGACTCCATCAGCCCGACATTTTGGCGAACGTTGAGCGCTTCGGCTCGAACCTGATCCCAAGCGTTCGATCGGTAGAACGTCACGTCCTCCGCCGGTTCCTTACCGGACTTCTGAAACCATTGCGCTGCCTCAAGGCCATAGGAGTCACCCCAAACCGCATTGGCGTCAACCAGCCGGTCATGGATGGGGCTGGTCTGGAACTTGCGACCTTGAGGGAGAAACTCGTTGGGGAAGGTAATACGGAAGCGACGACCGTAGTTCTCGCGGACCTTCGTATTGGTCCACGCCATGGTGGCGTAGTCCCCGAAACGGGAGATGTCCATGCCCCAGATGTCGTGGCCCGGATCTCCCTCGGTCATCCAGTTCGCCAGTGCTAGTCCGACGCCGCCACCCTGACTGAGGCCGGCCATAACAGCGCAGGCCGACCAGAATCCGGGCAGCCCTCGAACCGGGCCGATCAGAGGGTTGCCGTCGGGGGCGAACGTGAACGGCCCGTTGATGACAGTTTTGATTCCACGCTCGGCAAAGATCGGAAAGTGCTTGAAGGCCGTCTCCAAATGAGGGGCCAAATGATCAAGGTCCGGGGGTAGAAGTTGCATACCGAAATCCCACGGTGTCTCCTTGGGCGACCAAGGGATCCCATAGTGCTCGTAGGTGCCTAGCAGTAGGCCCGCGCCTTCTTGACGCATGTAGACCTCACCGGCGAAGTCGATTCCGTGGCACATCTGCCGTCCGTGAGTGGCGTTGTACTCGGCCACCTCAGGTAGGTCTTCGGTGAGCATGTACTGGTGGGCCATGGCCAAGACCGGCAGTTCGAGTCCAACCATTCGGCCGACTTCACGAGCCCACAGGCCTCCAGCGTTGACCACATGGTCGCAGCGAATGACACCTTTATCGTCGCCGGTTGGGGTATCGATGGTGTGGACCTCCCAGCCACCGTCGCCAGCACGGGTCAGATCCCGCACCCACGTGTTGCGGTGAACCTCGGCCCCGTTTTGGCGTGCAACCCTGGCGTAGGCGTTGGTGACACCGGTGGGATCGACGTGGCCCTCGTTGGCATCCCACATGGCACCGACGAAGTACTGCTCTTCGAAGATCGGCTGCAGTTCTTTGGCCTCGGCCACCGAGATCAGCTCGGTTTCCATGTTCAGATATCGGCCTTTGGCGTGGGTGGCGCGCAACCAGTCGAGGCGCTCTGGCGTATCGGCCAACATGACACCACCGGTAATGTGGATACCGCAATCCTGCCCGGAGACTTCCTCAATCTCTTTGTACAACTCGATGGTGTACTGCTGGAGCTTGGCGACGTTTGGATCGCCGTTGAGGGTGTGCATACCGCCCGCTGAGTGCCAGGTTGACCCGGCTGTCAGCTCGGTACGTTCGAGGAGGACTACGTCCCTCCAGCCGTTTTGGGTCAGATGGTAGAGAACGCTGGCGCCCACCACGCCGCCACCGATCACCACGACCTGCGCTTCAGACTTCATTTTCCTACCTTTGTGGAGTGATCGACAGCGCCCCGCTGGGGCATCGATCGATGAGCAGCTCGGCTTCCGTTGCCGGTAGTGAATCTTGTCCAATGAACTCTGCCAACGCCGAATCGTCATCAACGCGGAAATGGTCGGGAGCGAGCATTTCGCATTGGCCGGCGCCGATACAGCGATTGGCATCGACAACGAGATTCACGCTGTCGGAAGTCGAACTATCCGAATCAGCGTCGGCTGAGTCTTTGGCAGGTTCGGTCGGTTGTGTTTGATTCTCGGGGGACACCGATTCTTCTCCAGCAGAAGTGGGTCGGGTTAGGCTCTGCCTACCGACATCGGAACTGATAATACGCCGTGGACGAAGTTGGAGGGCGCCCGCTCAGGGTCGCCGTCCTGGCGGAGTTCGATTCTCCGTTTCGCCATTTCCTCCAGCAGGACGGAGATTTCCAGTCGGGCCAAAAAGGCCCCGAGGCAGAAGTGTGGCCCGCCACCGCCAAAGGCGAAGTGCCGGTTGTCCGACCGACCTACATCGAAAGAGTAGGGGGCGGCGAACGCCGCTTCGTCGTAGTTGGCTGAGCTGTACCACATCACGACCTTTTGCCCGGCTTCAATAGGGGTTCCGGCCAGCTCCGTATCGTGAGTTGTGGTGCGTCGCATATGCATGACCGGCGCAGACCAGCGCAGTATTTCCTCTGTTGCCGGCGTAATCAGGTCCAGATTGTTCAAGACCCGCGTCCACTGGTCGCTGTTTTGGGCCAGGGCCATCGCTCCGTGGCTGATGGCCGTCCTGGTGGTTTCGTTCCCAGCAAAAACCAGTAGATGGAAGAGGTTCCGGAACTCACCTGCTCCGAGACGATCGCCTTCGTCCTCGGCTTGCACTAGAGCAGTCACCAAGTCATCTTGCGGGTCCTGGCGGCGTTGCTCGCCCAGGTGCAGGCCGTACTCGAATAGAGCGTGACTGGCTGGACTGTTAAACGGCAGGAGTCGAAGCTCGGTGGTGTTGCCGAAGGCGTCAGGTGGTATCGACTGGCTGTCGCCGGTTCCCTCAACCAGGTAATTAGACAGTTCAACCAGGTAGTCGGCGTCCTCCAACGGAACGCCCAACATGTTGAGGATGACCTTGATGGGTAGGGGAGCGGCCACCATTTCCACCCAGTCACCAGACCCGGCAGCGACGTACTCGTTCAACAGCTCGACGGTGATCCGGCGAACAGTGTCCTCCCAGCGCTTGATGTTCTTGGGCGTGAACGAGGCAGCCACGAGCCGCCGCAAACGAGTGTGATCGGGAGCGTCGGTGTCGATCAGCGATCGCCTTGCCTCCAATGCATCGGCTTCGAGGTCCCACAAGTTGGTGTGGCCGATGGCCGAGGAGAAGGTGTCAGAGTCCTTGGACACCGTCTTGACGTCTTCGTGCCTGCAGACGGCCCAGAATCCATCATCGCCATAGGGGTGCCATGCGATGCCGTCCGTTCGACGGATTTCAGCGAATCGATCGTGTGGAATGCCACCCAGGTAGAGGTCGGAATCGGTGACGTTTGGGGTCATGAGCGTTGGTCTCCAACAGATCTTCCGGTGATGTCGAGCACGATGCGGCCACTGGCTTGGCCCGAGCGAAGCCGTTCGTGAGCCTCCTGAGCCTGATCTAAGGGCATCACTTCGACACCAAGCAGCACCGACGGTTCCCGTCCGGCCAAGTCGAGGAGTTCCGTGAGCTGGGCGCGGTTTCCCCAGACGCTGGCTACAAAGGTCGTTTCCAAAGGGACGGCCCCAAACCCAAATGGTGTGGTGCCGCCACCGAGACCGACAACAGCGAGTACGCCACGCTTCGCAACATGATTGGCCGCAGCAGCAACAGTGGTGTCGACGCCGACGAAATCGATGACAACGTCGAACAGCTGCCCCTCGTCAGGCTTCTCAAAGGCCGCCTCGGCACCGAGGGCGACAGCGGTCTGCCGTTTGGCCGCGGCCAGGTCCATTGCTGAGACCGTGGCATCGGTCATAAGGCGAAGAAACCGGATGGCGTACTGCCCGAGTCCGCCAGCGCCGATCACCAGCACCCGGCCGTTGGATCCCAGCTCGCGCAGCCGGTCCACTCCGTGTAGAACAGCTCGGTAGGCGGTAAGGCCGCCACAGGCAAGCGGGGCCGAGGTGAAGGGGTCAAGGCCGCCAAGAGGCTCCAAATATCGCAGATCCGGCACCCAAACCTGGTCGGCGTAGCCGCCGTCGGTGAACAGGCCGGCCTCCATCGAGTCCGAACAGATCATCTCTTCACCCTCGGCACACTGCCGACAGTTGCCGCATCCCCAAGGTGCGTACACCATGACCGGTCCAAGTTGATCGTGAACTCCGGTGATCTCGTGTCCGAGCACAATTGGCGGTGGACTGCCAAAGTCGCCGTCGGCCACGTGCAGATCAGAATGGCAGACCCCACAGGCGGTTACGTCAAGAACCAGGCCACCACTTCGCCCAGTCGGTGCGGAGGGATGGCTCCGATCCGGCCGCAAAACCAGGGGTTGCCGGTGCTGTTCAAGAACCATGGCGCGCATAAAGGTCGATCCCTGTCAGTAGCTTTTGGGCAGGTTCAGGCACTTCTGGCCGATGAAGGCCAGGATCAGGTTGTTGTTGATCGGGGCCACCTGGTAGAGCCTTGTCTCGCGCAGCTTTCGCTCGATGTCGTACTCGGCGGCAAATCCGAAGCCCCCATGGGTGTCCAGCGAGGCGTTTCCGGCCGCCCATGACGCCTCTGAGGCCAGGAGCTTGGCCATGTTGGCTTCGACACCGCAGGATTGACCGGAGTCGAACAGGTCGGCTGCCTTCCACCTCATCAAGTCCGCTGCTTCAATTTGGATGTGGGCCTTGGCCAAAGGAAATTGAACGCCCTGGTTCTGACCGATGGGACGGCCGAACACCTCTCGTTCTCGGGCGTAGGCGGCGCCGCGTTCCAAGAAAAAGTGGCCGTCGCCGATGCATTCGGACGCGATGAGGATGCGTTCGGCGTTCATGCCGTCGAGAATGTGCCGGAAGCCGTTGCCTTCGGTTCCGATGAGTGATGACGCTGGAATCTCGACATTGTCGAAGAACACCTCTGTGGTGTTGTGATTCATCATCGTCTCGATCGGGTTGACCGTCAGGCCCGGAACGAGGTTACCCTCTTCATCCCTCATCTCAAGCAGAAAGACCGAGAGGCCCTCAAGGCGGTCGGTGACCTGATCGGACGGCGTTGTTCGAGCCAGCAAAACCATCAGATCGGAGTACTCAGCCCGAGACGTCCAAATTTTCTGGCCGTTGATGCGGTACACGTCGCCGTCCCGATCGGCCCTGGTGCTGATCGCTGTAGTGTTTGAGCCCGCTGTTGGCTCGGTGACGCCAAAGGCCTGGAGCCGCTTGCGGCCATCGGCGATCATTGGCAGATAGTGGTCTTTCTGCTCGTCACTGCCATGTCGAAGCACGGTTCCCATGACGTACATCTGAGCGTGGCAGGCCGAGGGGTTGCCTCCGCTAGCGGAGATCTCTTCGAGAATGACTGAGGCGCCACCAAGACTCAGGCCACCGCCCCCATATTGCTCGGGTATAAGTGAACCCAACCAACCCTGAGAGGTCAGCTCGCCCACGAATTCTTCCGGATAGCGGTTCGGTTCCAGCCCGCGCCAGTACTCGTTGCCGTACTTGTCGCAAAGGCGTCGCACTTCGGTGCGGATGACGTCGTGTTGTTCTTCGCTCCGGTCAATCATGGTCTGCCTCGATTCTTACTAGTCGGCGCTAGAACCAAGGTAGGCGGCCTGAACCGCCGGGTCAGCCTGGACCTCGGCCGGTGAGCCCTGGGCGATAATTCGCCCTTGGTCCAGAACGTAGATTCGATCGGATATCCCGGTAATGAAGGCGAGGTCGTGGTCGATGACCAGCACTCCGGCACCGACCGTGGCGGCCATGTGCCTCACCTGTTCCACCATGGCTAACGACTCCTCGTCGCTCATTCCGCTGGTGGGCTCGTCGAGAAGCATGAAGGCCGGAGCCAGGGCGGCAGCTCGGGCCAGTTCGAGCCTACGAGAGTTGCCGTAGTCGAGTTCTCTCGCCCTTCGGTCCCGCAACGGCCAAAGCCCGGCCTCAGCGATCAACGAGTCGACGTCTCGAAGCGTCCGGTCAGTTCGATGTTTCTGAGCGATCAGTGAAGCTACCTCGACGTTCTCCCGGACTGTGAGGGCACCGAAGAGTCGGAGATTCTGGAATGTTCTGACCAACCCGTTGCGGGCCAGCTCGAACGGGGCGAGTGACGTGGTGTCATCACCGTTTAACTCAAACGTGCCTGCTGACGGAGTTACCAGGCCGGTCACGACGTTTACGAGCGTGGTTTTGCCTGCACCGTTGGGGCCAATCAACCCGACGATCTCACCCGAGTTTGCGTCAAGTCCGGCGCCGGCCAAGGCCTGGAAGCCGCCGAACCGAACATCTACGTCTCGAACTGCCAGGCTTGCTGCCGGGACCCCTGTTAGCTCCTGCAGCGCTCCCGGTTCTTCAATCGAGGCTTCGACGTTGGAGTCAAGCTTCCGCTGCAGCCATTCGTCGAGCTCCCAATCGTCAAGCAGACCGGCAGGTCGCCAGATCATGAAGCCGAGCATGGCGAGACCCAGGAATACCGTTTGCAGGTTCTCCCGGAATATCCAGTCAAGTGGTGCGCCGTCGAGACCCAGTCCGAACAGTTCGTAGCCGTCTTGGCCGAGGCGCCGTGTCAGTTCACGTCCGACGGTCATGACAATCACACCGACCACCGCCCCGGTTACGCCGTTGCGTCCGCCGACGATCAGCATGACCAGGGTCAGCAAGGTGTAGTTGAAGAAGAAGTTGTCGGGAAGGATCGAGCCTTCCTCGTAGACCTTCAGGCCGGCCCCAATGCTGACAATGGCTACCGATATCAAAAGCGCCACCATCTGTTGCACAAGAGGATTGACCCCCATTGCTCTGGCGGCCAGGTTGTCCTCACGTGCAGCCGTGGCCAGCCGCCCGCTGCGGCTCTGCGCGTACCAGCGGGCGACAAGCAGCGCAGCCAGCAGGCTGAGATAAATCGGCAGGCGGGCGTCAAGCGAACCACCAATGGCGAACGACAACCCGGCCCGATCTCCACCGGTTACATCAGGCCAATTGCGGGCAACCTCATGGGTTACGAACAGCAACGCGAGGGTGATGACGGTGGCCGCCACCGCGCCCGACTCGGCTCCCGACCGGGCCAGGCCGACGCCGATAATGAAGGCGACAGCCAGGCAAATCAAGGTGGCCAGTAGTAGCGACAGCCATGGGTTCAGCGAGAGGTCCGCCAAACCCCAGGGCGCATCAGGGATTCGCTTGGCCTTCTCCTCCGGGGTAATGGCGAAAAGGGCGAAGGCGTACCCAGCGATGGCGCCAAAGCCGACGTGTCCAAACGACAGAACTCCGGTGTTACCCACATAGATCTGAATGCCGATGACAATGATGGCATCGATGAGCATGGTCGTGATAAGACGCTCGGCTGAACCGGTGCCGGTAATGGCCTGATACGCCAAACCGCCACCGACGAGCAGGACGAACAACAACACAGCTCCGAGGGCGGAGAATCCGATGTCGCGCCGGGGATTTGGAAACATGCTGAAGGCTCCTTCCACCCGCTCGTCAGACCCGCTCGGCGTGGGCCACCGAGATCAAGCCTTGAGGACGAAAGATGAACAGCAAGGCGATGAGGGCGAACACGACGCCCTCGGTCAGGCTGGCCAAGCCATTTGGTAACCATGACCGCAGGAGAACCTCGGCCAACCCGAGAGCGAACCCCCCTAGCACCGCGCCACGAAGACTTCCCAACCCGCCAATGAGGGCGGCTAGGACACCTTTCAACATCGGATCGATACCCGCAGTCGGATTAGTGCTGCCGGCCCGCATCAGCCAGAACACTCCGGCGATACCCGCCAGAAGCCCAGACAGCGCGAACGCACCGCGAATGACGGAGTTCGAACGGACACCCATGAGCCGAGCGGTGTCGAAGTCGGCCGCAGCCGCCCGGAGGGCCAATCCGAACATGGTTCGCTGCAAGAGCGCCGTCGTCGCTAGCAGGGTGATGATGGTGACCACGATGACCACAGTGTCAAACACCTCGATCCTGAGCGACCCCACCGACCAGGTGTCGGCCACCCATCCTGGTCTCGAGTAGTTCTTTACCGACGCCGAGACGTACAGCAGCAGAACGGCCGACACCAGGAAATGGACGCCGAACGACGTGAGAAGCAGGGTGAAGTCGGTTGCTCCCCGAACTCGACTGAACGCCAATCGTTCGATCAGCAGCGAGGTGACCACCGAAACAACGAGAATCAGCGGAACCACTATCGTCCAGGACCACCCGGCACCGAGGGCCCAGAACGCCGCGTACCCGGAAACGGTGATCATCTCACCGTGAGCGAAATTCAGCAGATGCATTACGCCGAAGATCACGGCGACTCCGAGCGCCAGGAGGGCGTAGATGCTTCCTCGCCCGAGCCCGTCAATCAGATTCTGCGCCAGTTCGATCATGTCGCCCCACCTCCGACGAATGACTCGAAGAGGTCGCTCCGCTCTAAAAGTTCCTCTCCGGAACCCTCGGAGACAATCTGCCCGGAACGCATCACATAGGCACGGTCGGCGATCTCCAGCATCCGCCGTGCGTTTTGTTCGACCACGAGCAGGGTGACGCCGTCGTTCCGCAGCGAGGAGATCAGGTCGAACACCATGTCGACCAAAATGGGTGCCAAGCCGAGCGATGGCTCGTCCATCATCAACAACTTTGGTTTGGCCATGAGGGCACGGGCGATTGCCAGTTGCTGGGCCTCACCACCGGACAGGTATCCGGCTCGGGTCAGCCACTTCGAACGAAGAACGGGAAACTGTTCTTGCATGTCGTTGAGCAGGCGCCCACGCTCGTCACCGCTAACGGTGGCACCTCCGATCCTCAGGTTCTCTTCCACCGTCAGATCGACGAAGATACGTCGATGCTCGGGGACCAGGGCAAGGCCACGGCGAAGCAGGTTTTCTGGCTCGGTACCGGTGACATCCTCTGCGCCCAGCTTTACGGAGCCATCTGAGGGTTGGAGCAGACCGGCGACAGTGTTGAGGAGGGTGGTCTTTCCTGCACCGTTAGGGCCGATGAGACCGACGACCTCGCCGGCGTTGACCGTGAGTGTGACATCTCGCAAGGCCGAAATAGCACCGTACTTGGTTGTGACGCCAGCTAGCTGGAGCATGTTGTCGAGTGGATCATCTTGGGACTGACTTGTCTACGTGCGGGAGGAGTGATATCGGTTTGAGCAAGCCTGGCCGAGACGATTACTCGTTCGGCCAGACTTGAATCAGATTCCTGGTAGTTCCCTACCAAGATCGGGTGACCGCTACCCGTCAGCCGATGGTGTCGACCAGCGTGTCCTCACCATCAACGATTTGATTGATGGGAACGGCTTTGGGAGGAATGCCGTTCGTTCCGGCATAGGTGATCTCGCCACTGAGGCCGTCAAAGCCGGAAATCTCAGCGACGGCGGAGCCGATCTGCTCGGGATCGGTGCAGCCGCAGTCGAGGATGCCCTGGATTCCGAGGAACATCGAGTCGACGTAGAGCGCCATGAAGCCTCGGCTCTCAAGGGCTTCGCCTCGGTCGGCTTCGTAGTCGGCCAATAGGGTGTCGATGGCATCACCGGCGCTGATGCTGGTGTGAGGGGTGTGAACCACGCCTTCGTTGTTGTCCTCGAATTGGATGCCAGTGGCGTCCAAGGCATCAGTACCCATGTACGTCAAACCGTCGAGTCCCTGTCCTTCAAGTTGGCCGCGCAATGCCGTCAGCTGGAACCCGAGAGCGGCCGAGAACACCGCTTCGTTGTTTTCCGAGATTCCGGCGATCTCGTTGACCTGAGCTGAGAAGTCGGTGTCGGCGGCCCAGACATATGTCTGGGTGCTGACAACTTCGCCGCCACCTTCGGTGAAAGCCGCAGCAAAGGCGTCAGGGTTCACGCCGGTGTAAGGAATACCTTCGCCCTCGGTAAACACGATCGCCCGTGTGATGCCCTGATCGAGAGCAAACTTGGCGGCAGCCGACGACATGCCGACATCGTCAAAGGACACGAGGAACGAGTTGATAGAGGCGTCGGCCAGCGTTGGCTCCGTCGATGCAGCTACGAACAATGGCACCTTGCCGTCAGTAGTTTGCAGGATTGGCAAGGCGAAGTCGGCAAACGGCGGCCCGATGAGGAAGTGGGCACCCCAATCGAGGAGCTCTTGAGCGGCTAGCGCCGCATCACTTCCAACCTCGGCAACTCGCACTTCGACTGGCTGGCCGTTGATGCCACCGCTGCAGTTGATCTTCTCGGCAACATAGGGCACCAGATTTGATCCGGGAATATCGACGAATCCGACCACGTCGGAGAAGTCCATTGCCATGCCGACTCGGATCGGGTCTCCCTCGGGGGCTTCGGCGCAATCGGCTAGATCGGCCGCCAAGACGGTGTCGATGTCAAGTCCGGCACCGTCTCCTGATGCCTCACCGCCTCCGTTGTCTGATGCTCCATCGTCACTTCCGCATGCTGCGATCAGCAGTGACAAAACAGCAAGCAATGCTGTCAAACGCTTCGTCATCGGTCCTCTCCTAAGGCTGTCCCGATTGATGACCACGGATGGCACATTGACCCCGCGGTCCTGAACAACGGCAACTTTATTCGGTACCAAACAAATATTCAACTATCGGCTGTCAGGGCCCGCTTGTGTGCCGGAAAACGGGGTAGGCAAGAGGACTGGTGCCCATCAGCGGCTGAACCCGATTGCTCTGACCGATCAGCCGATCCACCCGATCCAAAGACAGTGTGTGGGCGGACCCGTACTGTCGGTCTAAATGCGGCGTAACACGGCGAAACCGGCGAGGGCGCAATCTGCGACCATCCGAGGGCTTGGGCCCGTGCTGTTCGGTCTAATGCTCTTCGCAGGTGTGCTGGTCGGCTTGCTCGTGACCGGAGTTTCGACGGGGGAAGCTGCGTTGACCGGTGAGTCGGCGGTAGGTGAATCAGGCGTACGTGTCGATCCGCTCGGTCCTGTTCAGACCCAAACGTCGGTTGACGCTCAAGAGGTGGCCGGCCGGGCGGCAGTAAAGGTTGTCAGTCGATCGTGTCACGGCACTACGAGGGGTACCGGTGTTCTCGTCGACGTCAATGGACAGACGGCTTTGGTCACCAATCATCACGTCGTCAAGGGTGGTTACAGCGTGGTAGCGGAACTCGTGGATGACGGCTCGGCGCAGCCTGCCTCGTTGGTCGTTGTGGCATCGGATGCTGGTCGCGATTTGGCTCTTGCCGTTCCGTCGCCGAATCTCGAAGGTTTGGCTGGCGCACGTTGGTCGCAAGGCGTCCCTGTCTTGACATTGGGTAATCGGCGACCTGAACTGGGCGATCCGCTGGTCATTTCCGGCTTCCCCGGCGGACGCGAGTTGGCGGTGGTTGAGGCTTCGGCTCAACTATCTGTTCCGGGAGTGTCGTACGGCTTTGACGGTGATGTAACGCTTGTCAATGGAGCGGCTGTTCCCGGTATGTCAGGAGGACCCATTGTTGACGGCGGGGGAGACCTCGTAGCAATCGTGGCTGCTGTAGACGAGACGACTGGCCTGGTGGTCGGAGTACCGGCCGATGAAGTCGGCGATCTCTTCGATCGAATCGACATCAACGGGCGGCCGCCAGCCGCCGAAGCAGTGAGCGGCACGTGCTAGTCGCCTCGAACGGAAGAGTCATCCCGCAATGCGTGTTAAAGCTTGTTGTTGTTTGGCCAATGTCGGGTGCTAGTCAATTTGCCTATTTGCGCAAATAGATCCTACATGCCAGACGCAGAATGGTTAGCATTAGAGTATTCGTCGCCCTACAACCGCCCACGGTCAGAGCCGACTCGTCGGTTCTGTTTCGCCGAAGACCGATAGCGGCCCATCGAGTTCGCCTCCCGTCGCTAGCGGTTCGGCCGCAGTGATTGACGCGCCTCTCAGACCCTCAGTCGGGAGTAGGACCGCAGGCTCGACGCCGGCCACCGGCCATTTGAGTCGAGGGCTGAGTAAGACGCTGTTTCGCGACTCGCCGGGCGAACGGCGCGCCGAAGGTCTTCGTCAGTTGCTCGGCGGATCGTCGGTGTCAAGCGGGCGGATCGACGAAGTTGTGGTTCGGGCTGCCTTGGCAGTGGTAGGCGAGTCATTCCGATGCGCCAGCATTGTCCTGGTTAAGTCAAGTTCAGGCGAGCCAAAACGGTCCAATCTCGCCGATCAAACGCTCTCGACACCCTCAGAACAAGAACTATGGAGTTGGTCGCTGCCCAGCTGGCGCGATGGCAGCCCAGCGGCCTTCGAACTGCACGGGAGGCTTTGGAACTTCGTTCATTGTCCTGCCACCGGATACCGGAGCGAACAGATCTGCGACGGTTGGGCTTGGTTCGCCAAGGTTGGCCCCGAGGACTCAATGGCTGTAGCGGTCTACAGCCGAGTTGCGTTGCGTGCGGATGAACAAGACGCGCTGTGGCGGTCGATGGGAACCGTGGCCTCCGTTCTGTGTGCCCCAATGCAGGAGGAGGCGACTCCGGCGGATGCCTTCAACGGATCGGGTCGGCTAACTGTCAGCGATGACGATGACGTCGGACCGTTTCGCAACCAGCCGACAACCATTGATGAATCGACGACCTATGTGGCCACCTTGCGTGTTGGTCGCACCCTCACCTCGACGGGACGGGGAGAGAGCCACGTGATAGCAGTGGCCAGAGCAGCGGCCGGTTCTCTTGAGATGCAACCGAAAGTCCGGTTCGCCGGCGATGTCGGCGTTGGCGGCACAACAGTGACCATTGTCCTGCTTGAAGTCGAGATGGAAACGGCCGGTACGGCATCAAAGTCGTTGCGTCTTGGGTTGTCCGTTCGTCCCGCCGGAGATATCAACGGTGCCGCGGCGGCTGTGTTCGATGTGATGGGTTGGCCCGAAGCTGGCACGGAATCGGTTTCGTGACCGAGGCTGTCGGTCACAACAGCGTCGGTCCGGCCGAAATAGAGGAGTGACAATTCTCAGCGGGAAGTGTGCGCAAGTTTGCGCTACGGATCAACCAAAAGACCATGGATATGGCGGTCGGGGTGAACCTACAGGCGACCTCGGTCGCGCTACGCTAAAGCAGTGATCTTGCTACGGCTTGTAAAGCGTATGGCATCGCTGGGCATCGTGATGATTGCCATTGCGGCGGTGGCTTCGACGGCGACCGTGACAGCCGCGCCGCACTTCACAACGTTCGTTTCCTCTCACGAAGGCACAGCCGCCGATCTTGAGCTTGAGGATCTAGCCGTTCGCTCGGCCATGTTCGCCTCGGATGGGACGTTCCTAACGTTCCTTTCCGAAGCTGAGAATCGGGACCCGATCAGCCTCGACGAGGTCCCGCAGCCCGTGATCGATGCCATTTTGGCGGTGGAAGACGCAGACTTCTACGACCATAACGGCGTGAACCTCCGCGGAACGTTCCGTGCTTTGGTGGAAAACATCAATGCCGGCGGAATCGCCCAGGGCGGGTCAACCATCACCCAGCAGTTGGTCAAGCTGTCACTGTTGACCAGCGATCAGAACTTCAACCGAAAGAGCACGGAGGCCTTCTACGCCCTTCGGCTCGAACGGCAGATGACCAAAGATGAGATCCTCGAGCGCTACCTAAACAGTGTGTACTTCGGGTCCGGCGCCTATGGCGTTCAGGCGGCGGCCGAAACCTACTGGGGCTACGAAGACGCCGGCGATCTCGGCTGGTCCGAGGCAGCCCTTCTGGCCGGCATCATCCGAAACCCGACCCAGTTCGACCCCACCCGCTTTCCCACCGAGGCCAAGGCTCGACGAGATGTGGTGCTTGATCGGTTGGTGGCCACCGGTGATTTGACCGAGGAGGAAGCCGAGCAATTTGGGTTCGCTCCACTTCCCGAAGAACGTCAACAGCCCTTCGATATCAAGCCGACCGACTATTTCATCCAGCAAGCGCTACTTACCCTTCTGGAAGAGGATCCTTCCATTCTGGGTGGGGACAAGTCCTCAAGGCGGGACGCCATCTATCGAGGCGGCCTGAAGATCTATACGACCTTTGATCCCGAAGCTCAAGAAGCTGCCCTGACCACCAGGGAAGAGCACCTCGACGAGGCGACGGGCTACAGCGTTGCCATTGCCACTGTCGACTCCAAGACCGGGGCGGTGCGTGCTCTTGTCGGCGGTCCGGAATTCGAGCGGGACAAGTTCAACCTGGCCACCCAAGGCGAGCGCCAACCCGGGTCCTCGATGAAGACCTTTGTGCTGGCCGCTCTGTTCGAAGCCGGCTTTACGCCAAACGACATTGTTCGCGCCGACGGTCCGTGCACATTCCGGGAACCTAGCGGCGACAATTACACCGTGGGCGGATCGCTTCGGGGACGCGGCAGCATTGCTGCGGTTACACGATCCTCCAATAACTGCGCCTTCGTCCGCTTGGGCCAAGTGGTGGGCAACGACAAAGTCGTGCAGGCAGCCCGTCGCTTGGGCATCTCTACGCTTCGTGATGTAGCCGGCGAATTCCTGTCACTCCCACTCGGAACCGAAGACGTACACCCGATGGAGATGGCCAGCGCCTACGCCGGTATAGCCAATGACGGCAAGTTCAATCGAGCCTGGTACATCGAACGCATCGAAGACCGTGACGGCAACATCATTTACGAGCATCGCCCCGACTGGACTCGGGCTATCTCCCAGCAGAGTGCTCGGTTGATCACCCAGGTCTTGGAAAGCAACGTGCGAGCCGGCACCGGAAAGCGGGCACAGCTGGCCGACGGCCATGTTGCTGCCGGAAAGACGGGAACGACCAACTCGTTTGAAGACGCCTGGTTCGTCGGTTACACCGACTACTACACCACCGCAGTCTGGTTGGGCGACCCCGACCGCAAACGCAAGATCGTTCTCCCCGAATGGGGAACGGTCTTCGGTGGTGAGCTGCCTGCCACTATCTGGGGCGACTACAACGATCTCATTCACGAGAATCTCGAAGCTCGTGCATTCCTCGATCCGGAAGGCTTCGGCGGCAACCGATACCTGAAGGTAGAGGGTGAAATTGATTTCTGCCCCGGCGTCGACTTCCAAGCCGAAGGTTTCGCCGGAACGGTTGAGTTCGACTCCGACGGCGACGGTCGGACTGATTGCATCGGTGCGAACACCACGACCACCGAATCCACCACCACAACTGTTCCCGACGACTTCAACAATGGAGGCGGCGACGGCAACAACGGTGAGGGGAACAACGGCGGAAACGGCAACGGCAACCGGAACGGAAACGGCAACGGCAACGGTGGCGACGATGAAGGTGCCCTTGGGCCGACGACCACAGCCCCCTAGTCTGGACTAACACTTCCAACAGGGGGACAAGTGGCTTCACCGGCCTATGAGAAGATTCTCGACGTGCAGGCTCTCGATCTCAGCCTCACCCAGCTACGACACCGCCATGCGAACCACCCCACTCGTCAGACTCTCTCGGAGCTGAATTCCGAACGGGAACAGATGATGGTCGTAGGCGCAGGGATCAACGAGCGACACCACGATCTCGAGCGCCAGCGAAAGCGTTTCGAGGACGAGGCGGCGCTTATCAAGGACCGTCACGAGGGCATCAACAATAAGCTGTATGGCGGCGAGGTGACGGCATCTAAGGAGCTCTTGGCCCTCCAAGACGAGGCGGCCTCGCTCAAAGAACAGCAGACTGGCCTTGAAGACCAGGAGCTTGAGCTTATGGAAGAGCTCGACGCCGTCTCCAGCGAGCGCAGCGACCATAACGGCAAGCTCCAGTCGCTCGATGATCGCATTGGTTCGTCCGAGCAGGATCTTGCCGGCCAACTCAGTGAGCTCGAATCCGAGATAGTCGAGGTCGAGGCCAACCGGCTGGCCGCAGCCGGAGAAGCTGACCCATCACTGCTGGAGCAGTACGAGAAACTCAGGCCGCAATATGACGGTGTCACCGTGGCTCGACTCACGAACGGCAGTTGTGATGGTTGCCACATCCAACTCTCTGCAGTTGCGCTCGATCAGTTGATGAAGTCGGCTGAAGACGCTGTTGTCACCTGCGAAGAGTGCGGCCGCATGCTTGTTCGGTAACAGATGTTCTTCTGGTTCGCTGTAGTAGCGGCTGTGCTTGTCGCTGAAATTTTCCAGAGCCCTATGGTTGACTACCGGACGGTGGCTGCGGGCGCTTTGCTTCCGTTGCTTGACGTCGTGGCTGCGCCACTCGGACTTGGTGCCGTTCTTCATTCGCTGTTGGCGCCAATTATCGTTCTGACCGTGGTCATGGCCTCGACAATTGGCCGAAGGTTGTTGCGTCGACGTCTTCTCGGCATCCCAATCGGAATGTTCCTTCACCTGGTTCTTGATGGCTCTTGGACCGATCAGTCGCTGTTTTGGTGGCCACTGTTCGGAGTCGAGCTGAGTGAAGTCCCCGAACGTGGCGGCTTGATCCTGCGTCTCGGGCTGGAGGTCGTGGCGGTTGGGGTGGCCGCGATCGCCTATCGACGCTACGGCCTTGACGATGCTCAGAATCGCACTCGACTTCTTCGCCACGGTCATCTCCAGCGCGGCTATCTGTCTGCTGGCTAGCTGTCGGCAGCTGGGTGGGCACCGACGCTGCGTAGCAGCTGGGCCCGTTGCCGCTCACTAGACTGCCGTCATGTCACTCTTCGTTGTGCGCCACGGCCGTACGGAGGCCAACGCCTCCGGAAAACTGTTGGGTCGGGCCGACATAGAGCTCGATGACATTGGACGCGGCCAGGCTGCTCGCATCGGCGGCGCCGTCCCCGAAGCAGCTCGAATCGTCAGCAGTCCATTGGCTCGGTGTCGTCAGACCGCCGAGGGAATCGCTGATGCCTTGGGACGATCGCCATCATTGGTGACAGTCGACGATCGCCTGATGGAGCTTGACTACGGTGACTTGGACTTGACGCCACTGTCCGAAGTGAAGCCGGAAATCTGGGATGAGTGGCGTCGAAGTGCCGACTTTCGGCCACCGGGAGGTGAGACGCTTAATGAGCTTCACCATCGGGTCTCGTCGTGCCTAGACGAGCTCGCAGAAGAGGCATCATCGGGTGACGTTGTGGTTGTCAGTCACGTGTCGCCGATCAAGTCTGCGGTGGCGTGGGCCCTGGGAGTCGACATCTTGATCTCGTGGCGTTGCTTTGTGGCTCAGGCGGCCATCACCAAGGTTGGCTTCGGTCCGGCCGGGCCCAGTTTGCAACTGTTTAACGGCGTCGATCATCTTCATTGAGCTGGTGTCGGGTGAGTCGCTCTGTAGGCGGGATTCTGTTCATGGAGTCGTTGCCGTTCTCCAATTGGTGACCATCCATCTTTGCGGTCCACCCGAGATGTCGTTTCCCGGCGAAATTTCACCGTGAAACGTGGACGGACCGCCCGTACATCTCGTTTGACCTTGCTCCGGATGGGGTTTACCTAGCCAGGCGGGTCACCCCGCCTGCTGGTGCGCTCTTACCGCACCGTTTCACCTTGACCGGGTTGCCCCGGCAGTCTGCTTTCTGTTGCACTATTCCGTCGGGTTACCCCGCCCAGCCGTTAGCTGGCATCATGCCCTGTGCTGCCCGGACTTTCCTCTGGTGAAGCACCAGCGGCTGCGCCCCCTTCCCACAGCTACATTCTAGCTCAGAACTGACCTTTCGGTAAGCACAGTACTAAACTTGACTGGGCGCCCCTGAAGCTCAGGGCTGCCCTCCAACCATCTTCTCTACAACCCTCTTCACGCGATCCCCCGGCGCTACCGGCCCCAGGGCTTTGGTCACAATCCCAATGGCCGCCATGGGGGACTTGAGCGAGCTAAAATCCACATTGGCCCGTACCCAGGCTTCAATTTCGGCCTCGCTCATCTCCTGCGGCAGATATTTGTCCAGGAAAGCCATCTCAAACGCGTTCTGGTTTTCCTCCGCCGTAACCCGCAGGGCCTTTAGTATTTTCACGGCGTCGGCGTCGGGCAGGGGTCTGCCGTCGCCTTTGCGGTCGAGTTCGGCCTTGACCACCCGGGCAAAGTCGCGCCTGGCGGCGTTGCCCTTCTTCATGGCCTCGACAATCTCCTTCTTGATTCCGTCGTAAATAGCCGTGTTCATGTATTCAGTCTAGCCTGCCCCGACATGCCACACCGTTGTAAAGGTGCCAATGGACGAGCGCGGCCGTGGGTTTATACCAGCCCGGATAGTTACTTAAGTGGAGCGTCCCAGAACCCCCACATCCGACGACACCCCAGGTACGGTCAATCATGTTCCCGTCACGGTTCGTAAATAGCGGGGGCAGGGTGTCGCCACCTTCTCCCGCTCAGGGGAGAAGGCAAGGGGTTCAAATAGATTTGGTATTCGAGCGGGAGCAGGAGGCGAGGTTCGTCGAGCTTTGAACCCGGCACCTATTCAGACGCTTTCAGCCTTTGGCACGGGACTCTCCACAGCCCAGGTTAGAAGCTGGGTTTATGGAGGGTATGATTTTCCGGTATGCGAGCGGTCTTATCGGTATCAAACAAGACGGGTCTGGTGGAGTTTGCCCAGGGTTTGCTGGATCTGGGTTTTGAGCTGGTCTCAACCGGCGGAACCCACAAAACCCTAGAGTCGGCGGGGCTGCCGGTAATCTATGTGTCAGAGGTTACGGGTTTTCCGGAGATTCTGGATGGGCGGGTCAAGACCCTGCACCCCCGCATTCACGCCGGATTGCTGGCTACCAAAAGCCCTGAGCACGAGGCTGAGTTGCAGGCCCACAACCTGACCCGCATAGACCTGCTTTGCGTGAATCTCTACCCCTTTCGGGAAACCCTGGCACGGGGGGCTTCTTTTGAGGAATGCCTCGAGAACATAGACATCGGCGGCCCGGCCATGCTGCGGGCTGCTGCCAAAAACCACGAGGCGGTGCTGCCGGTCTGCGACCCCAATGATTATAGGGAAGTCTTGGAAGCCTTGCGGACAGGCATTAGCAGCCAGTTCCGCCGCCGCCTGGCCCACAAGGCTTTTGCCCATACCGCTGCCTACGACGCAGCCATTGCCGAGTTTTTGGCCTTCGAGCAGTTCCCCCAAACCAAACTGCTCACCCTGGAGCGCCTGCCGGGGGTTGTGCTCCGCTATGGCGAGAACCCTCACCAGGAGGCGGCGCTGTATGCCCTCGAGGGCCAGACCGGCCCGGTGCTGCATGCCCAGGTGCGCTCCGGCAAGCCCATGGGCTTCAACAACTACGCCGATGCCGACGCGGCCTGGGCTCTGGTCTCGGAGTTTGAACTGCCGGCGTGTGTGGCGGTCAAGCACGCCAACCCCTGTGGGGTCGCCCTGGCCGACAACCCCAAAACCGCCTGGGAGCGGGCCCGCGATGCCGATTCGCTCTCGGTGTTTGGGGGGGTGGTGGCCTTCAACCGCCCGGTGGACCTGGAAACGGCAATGGCTACCCGGGGGACGTTCCTCGAGGTGCTCATCGCCCCCGAGGTCAGCGCCGAGGCCCTGGACTGGTTCCAGAACAAAAAACCCGACCTCCGGGTGCTGGTAGCAGCCCGCCAGGATGCCGACCAACTGGAGTTTCGCCCTCTGGTGGGGGGCTTTCTTGCCCAGGAACGGGACTTGCGCCGCTGGGAGGAACTGCACCTGACCTATGTAACCGAACGAATTCCCACCCCTCAGGAACTGCTCGACCTCAAGTTTGCCTGGTACGTGGGCAAGCACACCCGCTCCAACAATGTGGTGCTGGCCAAAGACGGCGTGACGGTAGGACTGGGTACGGGCGCGGTCAGCCGCATCTGGGCTGCCGAACGGGCTATTCAGAATGCCGGTGAACGGGCCAGAGGTGCCGTTCTGGCCTCTGAAGCCTTTTTCCCATTCGACGACGTGGTACGTGCAGCGGCGGCGGCTGGGGTCACGGCCATTGTGCAGCCCGGTGGAGCCAAGCGCGACGCAGAGGTGATTGCGGCCTGTAACGAGCTAGGCGTGGCGATGGTCTTTACCGGCACGAGGCACTTCAAGCACTGAGCCGATTAGGTTCGCTTGCAGGTGGCACGATTAAACGCGCAGTACCCGCATAGAGAGCTAGCAGGGACATCGTTTATTCTTCAGTGCCAAGGTTTGGGCACAAACGGCAAATGCTACTGCTACTTAGATAATGACTTCACAAACATTACATCGTGAAAATACACACATGATTCTATATCGAGTCTAGTGGTCAGGTAACAAAGTAATCGGGATTCCTCCAGTGAAACTAACCTCTGTCCTCGTCGTCTCTTTGTCATTCCGAGGCGCACGCAGTGCAACGAGGAATCTGGCACTGCACGGGTACAGTGAATGCATTGGACTGCACCGCATTAGATTCCTTTGCTTCGCTCTGTTCGGTATGACACGAAAATTTACTTACCAGACCACTAGGGCGTGGTTTGCACCACAGGCCTTATGCGGCTGCGAAAAACCAGGCCTACCCCCAGGAGCACCAAAGCCGCGCCCACCCAGGTCCAGACCCCCAGCGGTTCTCGCAAAAAGGCCCAGCCCAGCAGCAGGGCAATCACCGGGTTCACGTAAGCGTAGGTGGTGACCAGGCTCAGGGGCAGTAGCCGTACCGCAAAAATGTATGAGGTGTAGGCAATCAGGGAGCCAAAGATAATCAGGTAGAGATTGGCCGCCCAGCCCAGGAGCGTAGCGCTGTTCCATTGCTCGGCCAGTAACAGTGAAAGGAGCAGAAACCCCAGCCCGCCAAAAAGCTGCTGGTATGCCGAGATCACCACGGGCTCCAGCCGGGGGCTTTGGCGCTGGGTGTAAATGGTGCCACTGGCCCACATAAGCGGGGAGATGAGCAGCAGGGCAAAGGCCAGCAGGTTGGTGGGGGTGCCTTGGCCCAGTTTGGGGACATTCAATGCCAGGATGCCCAGCAAACCTATCAAAAGGCCCAGCATCAAAAGCCCAGGAGGCCGTTTGCGGTCCAGCAAGCCCTCCAGCGTGGCGGCCCAGATCGGCGCGGTGGAAATCATCAGTGCTACGTAGCCGGAGGGGACATACTGGGTGGCGATCAAAATCAGGCCGTTGCCGCCCAGCCACAGCATTAGCCCCGAGAGGGCCAGCATTCGTACCTCTGCCCAGGTTAGCCGCACCCGAAAGCGCTGCCAGACCGCAAACCCCAGCAGCATCAAGGAGGCCGGAATAAAGCGGGTGGCCCCCATCCAAAACGGTTCAAAGCCGTTGATGAGGCCAAGCTTGAAGGCCAGATAGGTGCTGCTCCAGACCAGATAAACCACCAGCAAGTGGAATAGGCCAACGCGGGAGAAGGGCATGTTGGTTCTGGGAGGGAGGCCGCAAAGTTCGGGTTCTTTAGAACAGGGATTCCTGCTGGATGGTTTTGATTTCCACGCCCTGCTTGGGGCCGAGTTGGTCGAGGGTTTTTTTGACTAGTTGAATGTCTTGCCAGGTCAGGTGTTTGGGGCTGCCCGGTTCCCGCGAGGGGTTTCGCAGCAGATAGGCCGGGTGAAACATGGGGAAGATCTGGATACCCTGCCACTCGAAAAACTTGCCCCGTACTTTGGTGATAGGGAGCTTCTCGCCGGCGAAGAACTCGAGCGCCGTAGCGCCCAGGGGAATGATGATCTGGGGCTTGATAAGCTGGATTTGCTTGAGGAGCCAGAGCGAGGTACAGGTTTTGGCCTCGAGGGGCTCGGGTACGCGGTTTCCGGGCGGGCGACACTTGACGATGTTGGCAATGTAGATGCTCTGGCGGGGAATTCCGGCGGCCTCGAGGATTTTGTCTAGCAGTTGTCCGCTGCGTCCCACAAAGGGTCGCCCCTGCAAATCTTCGTCCTCGCCGGGGCCTTCGCCCACAATCATCAGCTTGGCATCCGGGTCGCCCTCGCCGAAAACCACGTGGGTGCGGCTTTTGGCAAGGCCACAGGCCACACAGGCTCTGGCTTGGGCAGCTAGGAGTTCCAGATTCATAAGCAGTGTTTTTGAAGTAAGCCAACAATAGCGGGACGGGCCTGTGCCCTGTCCTCCGTTTCCTGTTCTCGCTACTGCACGGGTTTACGTGCTTTGCGGGCCTCCCGGCGAACCTTGGGGTCGAGGCCAATCATCAGAAAAAAGTTTTCGAGGGCATTCTCCTGCCCCTTGATCTCGGGATGGGCGTCCTCGGCGGTCCCGGTTACGAAGGGCAGTTCTTGGTACAGTTGCAGAGCCTGGCTGACCACCGCATCGGGGCCTTCGGCCTCGGCCACCTCGGCCAGTTTGGCATAAATTTCACGCCGGGCCTCGGCGTGCTGGCGGAAGATATCGGGATTCGGTGTCTCCGGTGCCCGAAGAACATCCTGCTTGGCGATCCGGCGGTAGTGTTTGAGGCCTCGCACGATTTCTTCGGTGGAGAGCGTTACTTTGTACTCCATCCTTGCTCCTTTCAACACAGAACCCTTTTGGGGATAAAGGTCGATGTACCAATTTGATTATAGGATTCATGAAAATAGAGTGTCAACGCAATGATGTTCGTATCAGGCTTTTATCGTTTCCCCCTTTCCCTCTCCCGCAGGAGGAAAGGGTGGCGACCCTGCCGGCAAGTTTGGTACTTGTTTTGCCGGATAAAACAGTTCTGACGGCAGTCCGGTGTCGCTGGGTGAGGGGTTGCAACGACGGGTGTTCATGCAAATGATAAGCGCCTTTGTTCATATCCATATCTGGACTTATCTGGACTTGCTGTTCCAATGGCTGCTAAGTACCTTCCACCTACGTTTTTGCTACTGGGATGATCGAAAATCATTTGGGCATTGCGCCCGGAGCATGATTTTCTGGCTCGGTTTTGATTCATCTCTAGACCATAATCAGGCGCAACTTAACTAGCAGTGCCCGGCTAAGCTGGTTAGGCTGTTCATTCCGGGCAGGGTGATGCGGTGAGGGTAGGTCTTGTACCAGATTTGGTTGGTTCGTTACCGAACGGTAACGAACCAACCCGACCGAAGGGAGTGCTCTAGGATTCAAAAAGATAGCCCCTGGGGGTTTTTGGTATGATGAAGTATCCTTTCGAATCCGGTATTACTGAGCAATGGCGGATTTTGAAGGTGTTCCGACCCTGCTGTGAGCTCACCGGATTTGGATTTGCACTCCCGGTCCGCGTCGAGAATAGAAGATGGGTACTCTATACTACGGACTATGGAAAGCCTGGGGCACTACTTGTTACGGGGGCGCATTGTGCTGCCGGGGGGGAGTGCGACAGAGGTATACGAAGGGCAGGATATACGCACCGGCATCGAGGTGTTGGCCTTCAAGCCTTTGCCTGAAGAACCACCCAAACTATCCATACCCCACACCCTTTCCTGGATAGACCGGGAGGAGGATGCCTGGATTGCCGAGATTCCCGTGGGAGCGGTGCAGACCTCCTGGCTGGCGGGGCGGGTCGAGTTAGCCCGCCTGGTGCAGTGGGTCAAGCAACTGCTGGGGGTGCTGAAACAGGCCCAGGAGAACGATATCCCTGTTGGATACATAATACCTGAGCTGATCTGGGCCAGGGGCAGCCGGGTATGGCTGGGTGGGGTAGGGGTGGCCAACCCTGAGCAGAATTGGGATTTTGCGGGTTTGCTGAACACGGTCAAGGTGCTGGCGGGGGATACCTATCCGGCCCTGCCTTGGAGGGAGGCCCTGGAAAACTATGTTACGGGCCAACTCGACTATGCAACCTTAGTGGAGCAGCTCGAGGCCGCCGCCAATCAGTTACCCCCGGTGTCGGTGGCCACGCCAGTGGTGTCGGCGCTTCCTGAGCTCGCCCCCGAACCCATGCCCACCAAACCAGCGGCCAGCAAGAGTCTAAAGGTGCAGGTGAGCGAACCAGCGGTGCCCCAACTGACCACTACCCCACCCCGCCGGATTCGTATCGAGGAACGCCTCGAGCCGCCCTTCGAGGTGCTCGAGCCACCGCCTGCCAGCCGCCGGACATTTTTGCTCTGGCTTTTATTTATTCCGCTTTTGTTACTGGTCGGGGGGGTTGGCCTATGGTTGCGCTCGAGGACGCCGCCATCGGGGCAAACCACGGTTTATCCGGTTGAGTTTCGCCTGCAGCCTACTGGCCCCAGTGCCAGTATTGTGCTGCTGGAAATTCCCGAGGGGTCCAAAATGCCGCTCAACACTGAAATTGCTCAGCTCCCCGGACGGGTAGACTTCGACAAAACCGGTGTCTACCGCATCCGTGTGCGGGTGCAGGGCCGGGCCCCGGTGGAATCGCTGATCGAGGTGCCCAACCCCGGCGGAGTAACCATAAGTCTGCGGTAGAGATCAGCCAGGTTATACCCGCTGTCAGGTGGGCAAACAGGCTTTTTGACCTCTGACCCTCGACGCTCACTTTCCCTGGCCTTATGCTGCTGGCATGAGTGTGGTTATCCTCGACTATGGCTCCCAGTACACCCGCCTGATAGCCCGCCGCATCCGCGAGTTGCGAGCCTATTCAGTCATACTGCCGGGAACCGCCAGCCTGGAGCGCATCCAGGCCGAAAATCCACAGGCCCTGATTCTGTCGGGGGGGCCAGCCTCGGTGTTCGACCCTGCCAGCCCCAAACCTGCCCCGGGGGTGCTTGAGCAGGGCTGGCCCACCCTTGGCATCTGCTATGGCATGCAGTACCTGGCTCAACACTATGGCGGCAAGGTCGAGCGAGCCGGACGGCGTGAGTATGGCAAGGCCAACCTGGTCTTTCACGACGGCCCACTTTTTGCGGGCCTGGAGGGCGAATTGCAGATGTGGATGTCGCACTCCGATGCCGTGACCGCGTTGCCCGAGGGCTGGCGTGTGATTGCCAGAACCGACGAAAACCCAGTAGCCGGCATTGCAGCGCCGGATGGGCGCACCTTTGGCGTACAGTTCCACCCCGAGGTGGTGCACAGCCCCAAGGGAATGCAGGTACTGGAGAATTTCCTCGAGCTGGCTGGGGTCGAGCGCGACTGGACGGCAGAGCACACCCTGGAAAACCTGATTGCCGACATTCGCGCCCGGGTGGGCAGCGACAAGGTGATGCTGGCTGTGTCGGGGGGGGTGGATTCCTCCACCCTGGCCCTGCTGCTTTCGCGGGCCATTGGCGACCAGCTCACGGCGGTGTTTGTGGATCATGGCTTGCTGCGCCTGGGTGAGCGCCTCGAGGTCGAGCAGGCCCTGCGTTCACTGGGAAAGGCCTTGCGGGTGGTGGATGCCTCGGAGCAGTTCTTGTCGGCCTTGCAGGGGGTGTCCGACCCCGAACAGAAGCGTAAAATTGTGGGACGGGAGTTTATCCGCGTCTTTGAGCAAGCGGCCCGGCAGTTGTCCGCTCAAGGCTACCGGTGGCTGGCCCAGGGGACGCTTTACCCCGATGTGATCGAGTCGGCGGGCAGTGGCGAGGGTAGCGCCAACATCAAGAGCCACCACAACGTGGGGGGGTTGCCCGAAGACTTGAAATTTGAGCTGCTCGAGCCCTTCCGCTACCTGTTCAAAGACGAAGTGCGCGAACTGGCCCTGCTGCTGGGCCTGCCCGAACCCATCCGCATGCGCCATCCCTTTCCGGGGCCGGGTCTCTCCATTCGCATTCTGGGGGAAGTCACCCCCCAGAGGCTGGACATTTTGCGCCGCGCCGACGATATTTTTATCTCGAGTTTGCGCGACTGGAACCTCTACGACCAGGTTTCGCAGGCGGCGGCCATCCTGACGCCCATGCAGAGCGTGGGGGTGATTGGGGATGAACGCAGCTACGGCTACGTGCTGGGTTTGCGGGCCGTGTCCACGGTGGACTTCATGACCGCCGACTGGGCCCGTCTGCCGCTGGATTTTCTGGACGAAGTGGCCCGCAAAATTACTCGCCAGGTACCGGAGATCGGGCGGGTGGTCTACGACATTACCAGCAAGCCCCCGGCCACCATCGAGTGGGAGTAGAGCGTTTTCCACGGGGCAAATATGGCCGGGACGACCCCTGTTGGGGCACGCCTCCACTGGCCGATGGGGCGGGTGAGGCATTAACAGTTTTCCTGTTTTTTGGATGCATTGCTGAGAATTGCCGGGAACCAATAGAGACGCTTTTGGAGCTGAAGAGCCCTTAGCTACGGTTAGAGCCTTTGCTCTGCTCCTCGAGCCAGCTCACCGCCGCCGATTGCAGGATGCGGGGGCTGGCGCCGGATTGCTGCCCGAGGCTTTGCAAATAGGCCTCGAGGCGCTCGTCGGCAGCCATGGCCTTGACGGAGTTGGCCAGGCGCATCCAGGCCATGGTGAGCTGATCAGCTTCGTCTATGGGCAGGCTGATGTGGGACAATTGCCAGATTTGCTCGGTGAGCCAGCCCCACATCACCATCACCTGGCCTTTGGAGATGCCCCGGTTCAGGTGCACCTGACCGACCAGGATTTGCCAGGCAAAGTACTCGAGGTTGAAAGGCCCCGTAATGGTGCGCCGGTACCAGTCCCGCAAAACCTGTTCGCGCATGGCACGCTCGCCCTCACGGAACACCGCGCGGGTGGCCGGATGGCTGAACAGGGTGTCGTAAAAGCCATTGATAATCGGATCTTCCCAGCGTTGCAACTGCGGTAGATAGGTTCTCAGGGTGTGCTCGTCCTGGACGCTGAAGCGGGTGACAGGAGGCAACCCCTCCCAGACGGCCTGGGCAACTTGAAAATACCCTTGCAAGGACGGGTTCATGTAATCAGGGTAGCGTAGCTGTAGGGGGCAATTTGACCCATTGCGTGCTTGCACCAGTGTTGCTTGGACCAGCAGTGGTTGCACCCGCTGTGCCTGCACCAGCACGGCGGTTTGGCCGTGCAGGCTTCCTCATACCAACACCGTGTGTTGAATGGGGGAGGCGCGGGGTCCGCAAAACCAAAAACCTTCCCCAAAGCAGGGAAGGTTTGAGTATGGCGGGGTATGTCAGGCCGAGCGGGCTTTGGTGGCGGATTTGCGTTGCTGCTCGCGGGTCTTGTACCAGACCACCAGGGCCGAGACCACATAGATGGAGGAATAGGTTCCCACGATGAAGCCCACCAGGATTGCCAGGGAAAAGTCGCGCAGCACGGGGCCGCCCAGGAAGAGTAGGGCCAGAATGGGGAGCATGGTGGACAACGAGGTCATCACCGTGCGCGAGAGGGTCTGGTTGATGGAGGCATTGACGATCTCGTAATAGCTGTGTCCGCGCATTAACTTGAGGTTTTCGCGGATGCGGTCGGAAATAATCACCGAGTCGTTGATGGAGAAACCCACGATGGTAAGCAAGACAGCCACCGTGGGGATGGAGAATTCCAGCCCCAACAAACTGTACATCCCGGCCACAATCGCTACATCGTGCCCCACCGCAATCACGCTGGCTACCCCGAAAACCCAGTCGAAGCGGAACGCCACATAAATCAAAATAAGCGCCAAGCCCACCAGTACGGCCAGAATGGTGTTCTGACGCAACTCGGCCCCGATGGCCGGGCCTACTGTTTCGGACTGGAGGATGGTGGCTTGCAGCCCTTGCTGGAACTTCTTCTCCAGTTCGATGCGCTGTTCTTCGCTCACCTGCCGCACCCGTACCGAAAACTCATTGCCGCTCACACTGGAAAGCGATGTGATGACCGACTCAGCCCCGCGTATTTCGGCAATCCCGGCGTTGTCCAGGAAGCTGCGAATCTGATCGGCCCGGGTGTTGTCGGGTACCCGGATGGTAAAGGCAGTTCCGCCGGTAAAGTCAATGCCGAAGTTGAAGCCCTTGGTTAGCACAATGCCTGTCGCAATAACCGCCAGCCCCAGCGAAGCGACGGTCACGTAGCGAGAAATGCCCAGGAAGTTGATTTTGGTGCCCCATAGCCAGTAAGGGGGCTTGACCTCGCGGCGGTCGCCGATGGCTTCAAGCAGCCAGCGGCTAAAAACCAGGTTGGAGAAGACCGAGGTCACCACCCCCAGCGCCAACATCACCGCAAAGCCCCGCACCGGCCCGGTGCTGTACTGGTAGAGCGCAGCGGCGGCCAGCAGGTGGCACATGTTTACGTCCAGAATGGTGATAATGGAGTGGGAGAAGCCACCCGGAATGGCCTGGCGGAACTTCTTACCCATCTTGAGCTCTTCCTTGATGCGCTCGAAG
>CALKZY010000053.1 GCA_938002965.1 uncultured Acidimicrobiales bacterium
TCGTTGTCGCGCAGGTCGCTGTCGGGTTCGGGAATGCCTTTCTTGTCAACAACCACGTCGGCTTCGGGGTCACGGATGGCGAAAACGTCGACGAGGGCGTTCTCCAGAGGTTTACCTTTCACCTCGGCCTTCGCCATCGACGCTTTGACCTCGGCCCGCAGCTTGTCGCCCTCGGGGTAGGCAGTGCCGAGCGCCGATTCCAGGTCGGCCAGTAGCTCGGCCTGTTCGGCTTCGGACAGCTTTGCGAATTTCTTGTCGGCCTTGAGCGCTTCGATGCCGTCGGTGGTGATCTCCCAACGCAGGCGCAGCGGGCGTTCAACCGTGATACGCAGGAACCCGAACGCTTCGTTGGGGAAGATCTTGCAACCAACCTGTTTACCGTCGACCTCGGGATCGGCCGTGCGCTCCTCGAACGCGCCGTAGACCCGGACGATCTCGGCGATGTCGTCGTCGGACACCTCTTTGCGCTTCTCGCCCAGGCTCTTACGCATCTTGGCGAACATGTCCCGGGCATCAATCAACTGCACCTTGCCCCTGCGCTGCGGGCTCTTGCGATTCGAGACAATCCAGAAATACGTGGAAATACCGGTGTTGTAGAACAACTGATCCGGCAGAGCTACCACCGCCTCCAACCAGTCGTTCTCGATGATCCACCGGCGGATCTCTGACTCGCCCGAACCGGCAGCACCGGTAAACAACGGGCTGCCGTTGAACACAATGGCCAGACGACTACCGCCATCCTCCGGGCGTTTCATCTTCGAAATCATGTGCTGAAGAAACAGGAAACTACCGTCGTTGATTCGAGGCAGACCGGCCCCAAACCGGCCGGCGAAACCCTTGGAGGTGTGCTCGTCGGTGACCTCGTCCTTCACCTTCTTCCACTCCACCCCGAACGGCGGGTTGGCCAGCAGGTAGTCAAACGAGGCGCCCTGGTGACCGTCCTCGGAGAACGAGTTGCCGAACACGATGTTCTCGGCGTTCTGACCCTTCAACATCATGTCGGAGCGGCAGGTGGCGTACGTCTCGGGGTTCAACTCCTGGCCGAACACCTCCAACTGCGCCTGCGGGTTCAACTGACGCAAATGATCCTCAGCCACCGACAACATGCCACCCGTACCACACGCCGGATCGAACATCGTCTTCACGATCCCCGGCTTGGCCAACAGATCGTCATCGTCGATGAACAACAGGTTCACCATCAACCGGATGACCTCACGAGGCGTGAAATGCTCACCTGCCGTCTCATTCGATAACTCCGAGAAGCGACGAATCAACTCCTCATACAGATACCCCATCTCCAGGTTCGACACCCGGTCCGGATGCAAATCGATGTCGACGAACTTCCCCACCACCATGAACAACAAATTCGCTTTGTTGAGGCGGGCGATCTGGGCGTCCAGATCGAAGTGACCGAGAATGTCACGAATCGCCGGAGAGAACCCAGCGACATAATTCTGGAGATTGGCGCCAATGTGGTCGGTGTCATCCAACAACTTCGCCATATCGAACTGCGACGTGTTCCACACCCCAGGCGTGGCCGTCAACCGATCCAACACCGGGCCGTGATTGTCGATACCGGCCGCCTTCGTCGACTCAAACTTGGCCAACATGTCGTCCTTGACCGGCGCAATCACGCAATCCAACCGCCGCAACACCGTGAACGGCAGAATCACCCGCCCGTATTCCGACTGCTTATAATCCCCCCGCAACAAATCCGCCACCGACCAAATAAACGCCGCATGGTTGTTAATCGACTCGCTGCTCAAAACTCGCTGCCTCTCAAAGTGGTGAAATCACAGTGGTAAAGAAATGTATGAGGCCACCCATAGACCTACCCCGCACTCTATTGGACGAGGGCAGCCCCATGAGAATGCGCAGGCACTTTCGCCAATCCGAATATCGCCGCAAAGCCATGCTCGGTTCAGCTCAACGGCAGCAATTTGCCTTAGATTTGTACTACCACCACAACCAGGGACCGGGCTCGATCCGGCCTGCGGGCGAGTTGTCCCGTCAAGCGCGACTTGCTTCGAGATTTTGGTGGTCAACGGCAACCAAAGAAAGAGGGCGGTATCGACGTGCCTAAGTCGAGTAAAGACGACGTCAACGAGAACAATGAAGGTGACGTCGACCAAACAAACGGGCGACCCGATGAGGCAGACCCGACGGCATCACCAGTGACTGGTTCTGCCAGCGGCAACATCCAGCAAGGCAACAGCAACACGATCATCGGGCAGCAAAACCTGGCCCCAAAGCAACCAACCAACTGGAAGTCGATAGTCGGTGGTGCTGCAGCCGTAGCGACCCTACTCGTTTTCGGCGCAACCATTGGACGCTCGCTATTAGGCGATGACCCCGCGCCAATTGCACCGGAGCAATCAGCAGACGCCGACGTAGCCGAAGCGCCGACAATCGACGAACCTGATCAATCAGAACCTTCTGACGCAGAGGAGCCCGCGGTCCCTGAAGTCGATAATGCCGACCGGTCGACTGCACACGACGGAATAGTGACCGCACTAACGGCAGCCGATGAACCGGGTGGCAACCAGCGAACGTTCTCAGCCGGGCAGGATGGAAGCCTCGTCGCCTGGGACAGCGCCGGCGTAGAACTACAACGAGCACTTTTCGGCGAAGGACTTTCCGATATCGCCCTTTCCCCCGGCCAGGACAGCATCGCTGTCTCTGGCAAAGACGGCTCAAGATTCCTGAAGGTCGTCGACTCCGAGACGCTCGAAGAGATTGGCCAGGCCGAGATTCCCGCTCAGCGCGCCGAGTGGTCGCTCGACGGCCGGCAAATAACGGTCCAAACCTTCGACGAGATCCTTCACGTCAATTCCAGCACCTTGATGGTAAGCCCGCTGCGACAACAGCCATCAGTCGACGACAGCCTGATGTGGTCCTTCGCAAAGGACCACAAGGACGAGTTGGTCGCAGCGGGCAACAACGATGGCTACGTCATGATCTGGTCCAAGGATGGGCGGGAACCGATTCAGACAATCTCATTGTTCGGTGACGATCCAGCCCTCGGAGAACGAGTCACTCCGGGTGTAGGCGGCAAGCGAATCGAAAAACTCGACTGGTCACCTGATGGCTCCCTGCTCTTAGCCTCGGCGCAAGACTTTGGCGTCGCTGTAATCGATTCCGCATCGTGGACAGTCATAGGCAAGGTTGGTGAGCTGCAGCAAGCCAACGCCGCCGTCTTCTCGCCCGACGGCCAACAAATTCTGGCGACTACACGCCCCGGCCTTGGCGTCTACTCGGTGTCCGACTTCGGACAAGAGGAGCTTGAGCTAACACGCGATGGCTTCTACTCCAGTCTCCATTGGTCTACGTCGGGACGGGTAACGGCGGGACGAAGCGACGGGCAGATCGTTCAATGGACCTCGTTCAACGGCTGGCAGTCGATCGCTATCCCAAGTAGTTAGCCACTCATCTTTCCAGATGGCCGCAACGCCTGTGGAACCACAACTATTCGTCATTCACACCGACCCGCTGCTGGGAAATGCCACGGCACCAAAACAAAGACATCGAGGCGCTGCTGCAACGGCTGGAGGCCAACGGGTGGCGGCTCACCAAGAAGTCGAAGTACTTTCGCATCTACTGCCCTTGCCTCGACTGGCAATACCAGCGAAGCGTACACTTGACGCCAAGCAGCTCTTCGTACGTAACCAACTTGACGAAGTGGATCGCCCGACTACACCGGGAGACGACATGACTAGACATGAATACACCGTCACCGGGATCATTCGAATGTCCACCGACCTGCCCGTAGCCGAGATAGGCGAAGCACTCATGGACTCGGCGGCCGAGCTAAACCCGGACACCGCCGTCTCCATCGAACTGGGACAAGCCACAGTCGAAATCGAGTGTCTGGTGGTGGGCGACGGCGTAGTCGACGCCATGGCCAACGGCAAAACGCTGATACACCGGATATGCGACGACGCTGAACTACCTGTTCAGTTCACCGACGGCAGGAAGCCCCACGCCGGTGAATGGCGGGTCATCGACGAATCAGCCGAGCAACCCACACTGCTCAGCGCCTGAACCTGCCACCAGCCTGCGCAAGGGCCAGACAGAGCCAGCCGCCACAACCGACCAAACAATCAGCCGACAGCCATCTCGCCCAGCTCCGACCAATCATCGCCCTCGACCTTGAAGTTGACGATCTTGGGGGTGGCGCTGAGGTGAGGTGGCAGGTGGTCCTGCGCCTTCTTGAAGTGATCGGAGTTCACGTGGACCACGGCGGCATCGTCATCTCGGAACGCTTCCACCAGCACGTACTCGTTGGCGTCGTCCAGACTGCGGGACCAGTCGAACCACAGGCATCCCTCTTCGGCCCTCGTGGCTGCGGTGAACCCGGCCGCTATCGACGGCCAATCATCGGCGTACTCCGGCTTGATGGCGAACTTGGCAGTGATGAAAATCATAACCTGGTCGTCTCTCTGCTCTCTGTCTTTCTCTGTCCGTGTCAACGTTGCACTCAACGTCGCCGAATACCAGAGACAGACTTCATCCACTCGATACTCATAGAGTACGATGCAACAAGCGCATACAACAAGGTCGCCTGATAACACAGATGACCCGTCGCCCGTATTCGCCTCGACGGGCTTTGCCCGCCGATTAACCACCAATCTGA
>CALKZY010000054.1 GCA_938002965.1 uncultured Acidimicrobiales bacterium
GCGGGTGCGGGTGCGGGTGCGGGTGCGGGTGCGGGTGGGCGAAACCTGCTGAATCTAGCTGAGCCCGGAAGGAGGTTCGAACTCCTGACCTACGCTTTACAAGACAGCTGGGGCCAGTCCAGCGAATCCGAGATTGGCTAGAACAGTGCGGTTTCGGGTCCAGCCTGTCCAGTGGGTCGGTGCAGATCTGACGAAGTGGCGTGAGTTTCCTGGGCGGATTCCTGGGCACGGATGTCGCTGGCGGCCTGGCTATCCTCAATTATCAGATCGAATTCTCTTGAGGCGGCACGATGACGACTCCGGCCAGGGGGACGCTGTTCCATTTCACACACATCGACAATCTCGCTTCGATCGTTGCAGAGGGCTTACTCTGTGACAGTCAGGTTGCTGTTGGGAACTCCGAGATCGTTGAGGTTGCACACACTCATATCAAGGAGCGTCGTCGTAGAAGGCAGGTCGATGTAGAGCCGGGTGGTTGCGTGGCTGACTACGCGCCGTTCTATCTCGCTGCTCGATCGCCAATGCTCTACGCAATTCACAAGGGCAGTGTCGCAGGTTATCTTGGGGGACAAGATGAGGTCGTGTACCTCGTCTCGACTGTCGAGAGGCTTGGCGCTCTTGGGTTGCCTTTCGTCTTCACGGATAGAAACGCTGTGTTGCAGTTCGCCAGGTTCTTCGATGATGCTGCAGAGATGGAATCGGTCATCGACTGGAAGGTGATGGAGGGAAGACGCTTTGATAACACCGATACGCAGATCGACCGCAAAGAGCGCCGGATGGCTGAGGTGTTGGTGCACCAGCGGTGCCCTTGGGACGCCATCACCGAGGTAGCGGTGCGGACTCGCGACCGATTAGGTGAGGTGTCTTCGTTGCTAGCTACTCTTGACGTGAGCACTCCTGTCAGTGCCCGACCAGGGTGGTACTTCTGATGACCGACTTCGTGCAGGCTCGCGGCAATCTACTGAAGATGGAGGTTGACGCACTCGTCAACACTGTCAACACGGTTGGCGTTATGGGTAAGGGCATTGCGCTGCAGTTCAAAAAAGCATTTCCACAGAACTTCAAGGCGTACGAGAAGGCTTGCAAACAGGGGAGAGTCGAAATTGGTTCGGTCTTTGTATATGACCACGGCGCAGTGGCTCAGCCTCAGTTCATCATCAACTTTCCGACAAAGGAGCACTGGCGATCGAATTCGCGGCTCGAACATATCAGCCGCGGCCTCGATGACTTGGCTGTCAAGATTCGCGAACTTAAAATTGGTTCGATAGCTATTCCACCCCTCGGCTGTGGAAACGGTGGTCTTGACTGGTCGGACGTTGAGCCACTTATCCGTCAGAAGCTTGCTGGTCTAGACGTCGTTGCACACATCTTCTCTCCCGCCGGCGTCCCCGAGGCTCGTGCAATGCCTGACGCCCGAGAGCGGCCGACGCTGACCCCTGGACGCGCTGCGCTCATTCGGTTGCTTGAGCGTTACTCGGCGCTAGCCCTAGGCGTTTCTGTTATCGAGATTCAGAAGTTGATGTACTTTCTGCAGGAGGCAGGGCAGCCACTTCGTCTGCGATACACCAAGGGCCGGTATGGGCCCTACGCCGACAACCTGCGGCATGTATTGGTGCGACTAGAGGGTCATCAGCTCGATGGCTATGGCGATGGGAGCAAGGCAGTGCGCGACGCCGATCCCATCCAACTCAGGCCGGGAGCGGCCGATGAGGCGAGTCACTTCTTGGCGGATCTTGACGACCCGGATCTCGCTGCTCGTCTGGATCGAACGCTGAGTCTCGTTGAGGGCTTTGAGTCGTCCTACGGATTGGAGCTTTTGGCGACCGTTCACTGGTGCGCCAAAAACGAACTTGACGTTGACTCAGCTGAGGATGCTGCAAGCTGTGTGCGGTCGTGGAACGCTCGAAAGGGCGAGCTATTCACTGACACCCATGTCGCCGTTGCATGGGATCGCTTGGTTACCGCAGAATGGCTCTAAATCTTCGGCCAATCTGACAGCATGCGACCGGCAAGAAGGTCAGGGTAGCCCAGCGAGTCGGTGCCTAGGCGGCTTGAGTTTGCATGGCGTGTTCCTGGGTTTCGGTGTGATCTTGGTGTGCCCGCAAGGTACTGCGGTGCCTACAGGCAGGTTTGGTGAATTGATCGCCTGGCAGCCGCAATCGAGTTCGTAGCGGTCAAGGTCTGGGCGAGGATTCAAAGGGTCCGACTTGGCCCTCCAAACAGGAGTGCCGCCGCTGGTTGTTGTCGAGACCTCGATTCGGATGGTGCTAAAAGTCAGTGTTCTCATAGACGGCCGACGTTAGATTCCGCAGGCGCTTAGGTGGTTGTCTACCTAGCCGAATCTGCCCCACCTCGCCCTAATCTGATCGTGTGGTCCGATTCGGGAATCTTGTCCAGCACTTCGACGGTTCACTTGAGCACGCCGATCGAGACGGTGGATGGGTCGAGGTGCGAGCCAAGCGTCCCGGCTCAGAGGTACTGATCTGTTCGTCACAGCGCGAAGAGATTTCATGCGCTTTGTATCGGGCTAGGGGCAACCGGGACAGGGTCCACGTCGAGATCCAGGTATCGATGGACTGGGTGACCGCCACCTACAAGGCGACCGTCGAAGAGTCCGATGATCCCCGTTACCCGATTCAGCTTCGATTTGATGACTCGATGGTCTACACGTTTCCTCCGCCAGCAGAAGGAAAGACGGTGAGGGTCGCGGAGCGGCCTGCAAAGCCGTCAAAGATCAGTCAACTCGTATCTCACCCAATGATTGTCGCTGTCGTCTCAGCGGTTCTAAGCGCCGTGTTGACATTGGTTGCAGTTGGGTAAGAGAACTTTGTTTGAAGCCACCCGGCTCGAACTCATGGATGTCAGTACTCCCGCTTCTGAGCGATTCACGAACTACTGACTTCAACCAGAACTATCGTCTTGTCGTCGTGCACTTTTGATCTAGTCCATCTCGACCGATCTGGGTCGTCGTCTTCGGCACTTTTGACGGTTTCTAACAGCAGGTTCGGATCTTGGAGGGCGATAGCGAATGACTCTGCCCATGTAGCTGGTTGGGCGTATCGATCCACGCCGATACTCACCCCATCGGTGACAGCGAGTGCCGTGCGGACTTGGGAAAGGGAGTACCTGGCGGTTACCGCGTATTGGCCAACGCCCGGCGTCGCGGACACGCACCAGAAGCCGTCTTGACAGTTCCTCAACGCCTCAAAGTCCCGAATGTACTTCTCCCACCTGGTCCGCTGTCCGGTTGCGAAACCCGTAGGTCGGTCGAGTTTTTGGGTGGCTAGCGCCAGTCTGTCATCCCGGAGTTCGTGGACCTGACCGGTTGTGTCGAGGATGATCACCGGCCCGTCGCAGAGGACTAGGACGTCAAGGTAGCTGCCGGTGGCACGGACAATGTTGACTGTTGTCGAAGGTGAGGTGCCTTGTTTGAGGCTGTGGGTGGCGATGACGTCATCGACGGTTCGGTCAAGGAGGCCGATCAAGTTGCAGTCTGGGTCTTCCAGCAAACCTTGCTGTAGCCTCTTGCCGGTTTCTTCAGCGATCCAGCCGCCGGACCTTTCGAGCGGGGTCCACTGGCTGGCACCGTCGAGCACGATTGAGGCGTTTGGCGTGAGGAAGACCCGATCCTCGGATGGTTTGTCGGGGCTGCCTGGTTGTTGGGCTACTCGGAAGGTCAGTGGAGAATCGGTGGACATGCTGGCTCGCTTGCCGTGATTGTTTCGCCCTCATGGTGGCTTCGGACGACCATCGAGAATTGCTTGGTGCCGACTTCGTCGTAGAGTCGCCTGACGTTCGTCTGCAAGTAGTGGATCACGCCGACTGACCCGATGGCGTGGACACCGGCGATGACAATTACTGAACGGTCGCCGTCAAACTTCAGCCGGCCCAGATATCCGATGTCGACTGGCTCCGGCTGTACGTCGTCCATCGGTGACTCGAATCGAGTTCCGACCTGGCGGTCTTGAAGGAGCCAACGATCTTGCTCAGCATCTTTGACCCAGGCCAGCGCCGGGTCTGATTCGTACAGCTCCTGCATCATCGTTGACGACTTGGGGCCGCAGATGGCGATGACGTCGGCACCTGAAGGTCGCCAGGGTGAGTCGGGGAGGATGCCGGAGTGCTCGACGTGGAAGGCAAGTCCGCTGAGGACGTCGGTGAGCTGGTCCCGAGCTGCGAGATCTTCGGCTGCGATCAGCGGGTGATCACGGTCGTCGATGTGCCGGAAGGGTACGCCCAGCTCGATTGGGCCGACTCCGAAGAAGGCTCGCTCGATGGCCGGCCCGGAAGTTCTGATCTGGCTGACCCGTCCTCTGGTGAGCCCAACCTGGCGGGCGATCTCGGCGTATGAAGTGCCGGCTTCGGCTGCTTGCTCCATCGCTTCACGACGAATGCGGGAAAGTTCGACCTCTGCTTGTTGAAATCGGAGCATTAATTCTCCGGCAAGCGAGATTCGTCTAATCGGGTCCGCCTCAGTCCGTACCCGTTCAAGCAAGTCCGTAGGAAGGTTCGGAGTCGACACCGAAATAGTTTAGCCCTCCTTGACACTGTCGGTGACATGAGCAAGGATGGAGTCTGTATAGTCCCTCTAAGCAATTTTCACGCCTAGTGTGTATAGGGGGACTAAGCGGCAAGGAAGTGTGAAGTGGTCAGCAACGAACAACAACAAGCAGCAGGAGCGACATCGGTAGGGCGTTGGATTCGAGTTGTTCTGGCGCTGGCCCTTGCCGTTTCGGTGGCTGCGAACGTTCTTGCCGCTGAGTCATCGGTAGTCGGCAGGGGAGTAGCGGCTTGGTTCCCGGTGGCCTTGCTCCTGGTCGTAGACGTGCTGAGTCGTGCGCCTCGTTCCTCCGGCTGGCTCGGATGGGTGGTGGCTGTGGCCACCGGGCTGGTTGCCGTTGCTGCGGCGGTGGCGTCGTTCTCGCATATGCGGGAGGTTGCGTTGTCGGCTGGTGAGTCGCCGTTGGTGGCGGTGTTGTTTCCGTTGACGGTGGACGGGTTGGCCGTGGTGTGTTCGGCGGCGTTGGTTGAGTTGGCTCGTCGTGGTCCTGGTGGTGGTCGAGGGGTGGTGAGTGTTGAGGGCCCGGATTCGGATGACTCCACGGTGTCGGGTTCGGGTTCTCAACGGTCGCTATCTCAGTCGGTGCCTGTATCGGATGTTGCTGACACTGAGGTGTTGGTGGGTTCGGGTTGGGTGCCGGTGGCGGCTGCATCGAGTAATGGAGTTGTCCATCAGGTTGGTGGGCGTGACCCAGAAGGGAAGTGATTGTGATGCGTGAGGTTCCTGTTGATGCCGGGGCGTTCTTGGCGAACGTCGGTGGTGTTGTGGCGATTGAGCCGGTCGAGGATTTTGAGACGAAGAATCATGCGACGAATCGTGATGGTGTTCCGAAATGGAAGTTGCAGCTGCTGTATAAGCGGCCTGGTGTCCGCAAGCGGGACGTGATTGAGGTCGGGTTTGCTGCTCATGAGCATGCGTTGCCGGCCATGTCGGATGCTCAGAAGGGCCTGTTCTTCCGTGGTCTGCGGGCGATGTTGTGGGAGCAGGGTGGCCGTCACGGTTTGTCGTTGTCGTGCGACGAGTTCTCGTTTGGTCCGTGGCGTTCCACCGGTCGTGCTGAGGCTGAGGGTGGTGATGCGTTGGCGGATGCCGCGTAGCGGCGGTGTGGTTCGACCAGGACAAGTCCTGTCCGCCCGTGTGTGGGTGTTGGGGAGCGTTACCCCTTCTGGTCACAAACGATGAGCCCGGAACCCTGAGGAGGTCCGTGATGGGCACCAAACAACTACGACACCTACCAACCGAACCAGTACCGGACGCCAGAGTCTTCGAGCTGGTCGACGCCCTGGTCGAGGTTGTCGACTACGGCCGGGATCTCGACCGTCTCCGAGCCGCCCTGGATGACGTGCTCGGTGTGCGGGCCTGGTTCGATGCCGAACTTTGGTTCAACGGGATGGCCTCGTCCGGCCTGTGCTTCATCTGTGAAGACATCGTTGGCGAGGACTTCACGGCCGGTGGGGTGGCGTCGTCATGAACCCGCTGCACCGCTTCGTGTGGAACGTGTTGATGCGCCGTCGTCGCAATCTCCGTTTCGTGGCCGCTCGGTTGCCGTGGCTCGCTCCGTGGGCGGTCCGGGCTCGGTTCATCGCTCATGTGCTGGTCGGCAATCTGCATCTCGCCCTTGCCCTGGTGCTCGTCGGGTTCACCGCTCCCGCACTCGCCTGGACCATGACCGCTGCTGTGTTCGCTGTCGTGGTTGGGGGTGGCGAGCTGTTACTTCAACTCGGCTTCGTCGGGCTGGTGTCTTTTCGGGGGGTGTCGTGGTTGGTGGGTTGGCGTGAGGGTTGGTCGACCAGGGCGTATCTCCCGGCTGCGTGGGCTGATGGTGCGGCCAAGACTGCTGCTGTTCAGGCTGAGGTCGGCACGAACGCTGAACCTACGTCATCGGTTCGGCTGCGCCCGATTGCTGATCACCCGAAACTCTCCCTGATTCCGTTGGTGGAGTGGCCAACGGTTTCGTTCTGGGTCGGCCCACCTCCTGGTCGCACGTTCACCGCTTTGGATGAGATGGCCGACATCTTGACTTCCCACCTGCCGCGTTGTCATTCCGTGACTGTGGAGTATGTACGAGAGACTGACTCGGTTGGTCGGATCTCGTTCACCTACGCCGATGTACTGACCGATCAGGGCGACCCCTCCGAGTTGCTCGGCTCGGCCCCACCGGCTGCTGGTGCTGAGCCTCCAGTCCGGCCGGCTCTTTCCCTCGTCGAGGGCCAGGGCGGCGAGCTGCACGACAATCCCGCTGATGTGGTGGCGCTCGGTGCGCTCCCCGGCGACGATCTACCGGAAAGCGCCTAACCCGATGCTCTACCTTCTCGGTCTGCTGGTTGCTGTGGTGGTGTGGCTCGGATTGCTCGGTGTCATCTCTCGCCCAACCGGCAGCACATCCACACCTTTACCCGGTAGCGGCGTGTCACCGTGGTTGATCCGGCGTCTTGGCCCGTCGGTGTTCACTGCTGGGGTTACTGCTACTGGTGGGCCGTTGTTGCATCGGTTCCCTGGTGATCATCGCCTGGTGGCCGGCGTTACCCGATCGGGCAAGTCGTGCACGGTTCACGCCATCGTTGCCGCCTTCGCAACTATCGCTGATGCCGCGTTTGTCGGGATCGACCCGAAACGAACTGAGCTTGGCCTGTGGGCTCCACGGTTTACTCAGAACGCTGTGGACCTGGACGAAATCGACCAGGCAATCGTGAACTCGGTGCGGTTGATGAAGGTCCGTCAACAGTTCCTCGAGCTGCAGGGCCTCACTAAGTGGACGACAAGCCTGGGGCCGTGGTTGTTCATCATCATTGATGAGTACGCCGAGCTGGTCGGGATCTCCACCGACGGGATCGACCGCACTGCCGAGGGCTCCGTGATCGACAAGGCCATGAAACGCTCCAAGGCGTTGGCCTCGATGCGTATCACCGACATCGCCTCACTCGCCCGGGTGGGTGCTGGCCTTGGTATCAAGTTGATCGTCTCCACTCAGTACCCGACCACTGAAGTGCTGGACTCCCAGATCCGAAACCAGTTGGACACCCGCATCCTGCATCGGGTCACCGGAGATGAACAGGTACGGGTCGGTATGGGAGCCGGCCGCGCCCAGGTCGTCGCCGCCAACAGCATTCCGGCTGACATGCCGGGCGGGCTGTGGATCGTCGGCTTCGAGGACTACAACGCCCCAACAATGGCCCGCTCCACCTACATCCCCGCTGACCGCATCCCCGGCGTCGCCAACCGCACGGCTCATCTGTCGTGGACCTGGGACCAGCTGCTCTCCCTCCAAACCGTTGCCGACCGGAAAGGACAAACCCGATGACCACCTCGCCCACCGGGACCGAACGACCAGTGAGGAACCGAACCCCCAAAGCACTGAGCGCTTGGGTCGCCCGCCCCCGCTCGGTTTCGCCGGCCGAACAGGCCGGTGCACTGCCTTTCCACGACACCACGCCTACAGCCGGCATCGATTGGACGTTCACCCCAACACGGCCCCCGACCCGCAAACACGCATCCGTCAGAGCCGACAAGTACGAAGCCGAACCGCCTGGAAGATCATCAGTCGTTGACCTCGACAATCTCGACGTTGTCATGCACCGGTCGGTCATCCGAGCAACCTGGAGTCTCGCCCTGAGCGGTGCAGCGCTGTGGTTGATTTGGCTGACGGGTCGAGTCAGCACAGCACCGAGCGCTGTCGTGACTGCTGCTCTGCTGTCAGCCGTCGTCTGCGGAGGACAGCTTGTTGTGGCCCACGGCCTTACGTCAGGGCGGAACTGATGAGCGCCGACGCCGACCAACCGGGACCGGCAGGACGGAACGACAAGACGCCTGAGACGACGGCGACGACCATGACGAGAAGCACCACAACAGCCAGCAGCAATGCAGGACTTGAGCGGGCCGGGCGAGCCCGCAGGGCGAGTAGGCCCGGCCCCGGCGCACCAAGCAGAGGGGCAAGGCCGGTCAAGCCAAGCGAAGCTTGGCGACCGGGCCGCTATCGGCCACGCAGCGGCCGCATGGGCTTGTTTTTGTGCCATATCCGCCCGCTGTCGGAGACAGACGGATTCCAGCGGTTTGGAAGTTCCCAGACCTGGCGAGTGGAACGTTGGGAGGTGGCCTGATGCCAGCGGTTACGACTCTTGACCGTGTCCAGGCGTGGCCAGAAGTGGCGGACACCGAAGCGGTCGGGTTTGTCGGCAGAGAAGCAGTAGAGCTGGCGGCGTCGTACGTGCCCGCCATGGCTTCGGAGCGGCACGCCAGTCTCTACCACCAAGGCGTCACCGAGCAGTCGGCACGTGTCCGGGCGTTGCGGATAGCGCCGGGGATGATTCAGGTTCGGGTGTTCGACCCGAGATCGAAAGACGCCCAGTTGAGTGAGGATTTGGAGGAGTGGGCGCAAGGCGACTTGCTCAACGATGACGACGAAGACGAACACAAGGAGGGTCCGGTGCCGACTCGTGGCGTGATCACCGAAATGAGTAAGAAGGCGAAGTTGCGCCTGGTCCGCAAAGCCGCCTCGGTCGACTGGGCCGAATCGTTGACCGAACGCCGTAGCGCTGATCCGTCGGTGCGGTACGTCATGGTCACGTTGACGTATCCCGGAGATTGGCGGCGTTGGTGCCCCAACCCGGAAACACTCACGAAGCATCGCCGGAACTTCGAGAAGCGAGCCGGGAGGGCCACCGGGTACCCGCCAACGGGCTTGTGGAAGCGTGAGTTCCAAAGACGCAAAGCTCCACATATTCACTATTGGATGGCGGCACCGATGACCGTTGACGGTCAAGCGTTCAGCCAATGGCTGTCCGAAACGTGGTACGACGTGGTCGGCTCCGGTGATGAGCGGCACCTGCGGGCAGGGACCAGGGTTGATTGGAACAAGTCAATCAATATGAGCGACACCGCCAGGGTCGCCGTGTATTTCGCCGGCTACTCGATCAACAAAGACAAGGGCTACCAGGACGACCCACCCGAAGACTGGCACACCAAAGACGGCTCCATCGGCCGCTCCTGGGGAGCCGTCGGCCTCACCGATGCCATCGTTGAGCGGGAGATCACCGACCAGGTGATGACCGACATTCGTCGCTACGTCCGCAAGGCCTACAAGGCGAAACGTCGACCGGACAAGCG
>CALKZY010000055.1 GCA_938002965.1 uncultured Acidimicrobiales bacterium
TAAGTTTTCGACCAGCTCTTGTTTACCGCTCTCTGGCTCAGGGTAGCCTGTTTTGTTTGCAAATTCGAATAGGTCGCCTAGTTTAAGTTCACCATTTTCGAACTGCTTGCCCGCACCGTCGTCGAAACTGCGATAGCGCTGCTGTTTGATGGCGTCTAGCTTTCCGGAACTAATTAGCTTTTCTGCAATTAGTAGACCTCGCGCAAAGCTATCCATACCACCAATGTGTGCGTGGAAAAAATCATCTAAGTTGGTTGATTCGCGGCGCAGCTTGGCATCAAAGTTTAGGCCACCAGATTTAAATCCACCATTTTCGAGTACCACCAACATTGCTTGTGCGCAATCGTACAGGTCTGTGGGGAACTGGTCGGTGTCCCAACCGTTTTGAGGATCACCCCTATTGGCGTCGACGCTACCGAAGATCCCGTTGTCGACGGCGTAGGCCACCTCATGGTGGAACGAGTGCCCGGCCAGAGTGGCGTGGTTGACCTCGATATTGACGAAGTAGTCACCCAGTAGGTCGTAGCGTTCCAGGAAACCGTGCACGGTGGCGCAGTCGTAGTCGTACTGATGCTTGGTCGGCTCCTGCGGTTTGGGCTCGATCAGCAGTGTGCCGTTGAAACCGATGTTGCGTTTGTGGTTGGCCACTAGCTCCAGGAAACGGGCCAACTGATCGGCTTCTTGTTTCATACGGGTGTTGAGCAAGGTCTCGTAACCTTCGCGTCCGCCCCACAAGACGTAGTTGGCCCCGCCCAATTGTTGGGTCGCCTCCAGAGCGTTCTTCACCTGAGCACAAGCGTGAGCGAAGACCTCGGGGTCGGGGTTGGTTGCCGCCCCGGCCGCATAGCGCGGGTGGGAGAACATGTTGGCGGTCCCCCACAGCAGCTTGGTTCCCGTCTCTGACATCTTCTGAGCGGCCCGGTCAACCATGTGGTCGAGGTTGGATTTGAACTCCCGCAGGGAGTTACCGGTCGGGGCCATATCGACGTCGTGGAAGCAGAAGTACGGCACGCCGAGTTTGTGGAAGAATTCGAACGCCGCGTCCTGCTTGGCTTCGGCCGCCGTGATCGGGTCGGCCTCGGAACCGATCCACGGTCGGTCGAAGGTCCCCTCACCGAAAATGTCCGAACCGGCCCAGGCGAAACTGTGCCAGTAGCACACCGCTATCCGGAGGTGGTCTTCCATTCGTTTGCCGGCTACCGTCCGGGCCGGGTTGTACACCTGATAGCCGAGTCCGTTCGGTCCGGGGTCGGTTCCAGCGAAAGCAACCGGTTCAGGTACATCGGAGAAGAACTCCACGGCTTGATCTCCCTAAGCGTTGAACGTGTCCCAGTGGGTCAACTCGGTGGCCGGAATGCGGCTGGCCAACTTGAAGTCGGTCCCCTTGGTGTACGCAACCGGAAAGAGGCCTGCCTGCACGTAGCGGTCGTGCGGTATGCCCAGCAGTTCAGCCACTTCGGATTCGTACTGTAGGTGCAGGGTAGTCCAAGCGGAGCCAAGTCCCCGTTCGCGTAGTGCCAACATGAAGCTCCACACCGCCGGGAGAATGGAACCCCACAATCCGGCCTGAGCCATGATCGGATAATCGTCAGGTCGCCCTTCGATGAGGGGGATCACCATGTAGGGCGACTTGTGAAAGTTGTCGGCCAGGTACTGGGCCGATGTTCGGACCTTCTCCATCCGCTCTCCTCGAACGTCGCCGTCTTTGTACTCGGCTCCCGGGGTAGCGGCGTAGCGGTTGAAGTTGTCGCTGTAGTAGTCGGCGATTGCCTTCTTCTTGTCCTGGTCTTCAACCACCATCCACTGCCAGCCCTGACGATTGGAACCGGTAGGAGCCTGCATGGCGATGTCCAGACTTTCGGTGATCAGCTCCCGGGGGACCGGGCGATCAAAGTCAAGTCGTTTGCGGACCGACCGGGTTGTAGTCAGGACTTCGTCGGCTGTCAGGTTCAGGCGTTCGCTCATAGACACTGCAATGTAGTGGACCGAGCATGGTCGACCCCAAGCTGGGCGCCGGAGTCAGGAGCCCACAATCGTTGTGCCGTTTTCAATAGCCGTCAGCGCGACGATTGTTCCGGCCTGGTGGCCGGTCAGCAAGAGGCGGCCATTGTTTAACACCAGATGCTGCGGCCGCTCAACCCCCTCATAGGCCACGGTGTAGTCGGTCGGGCCCTGGGCGTCTGCACCTGTTGAGCTGCCGCTGACCGCCACGACGACCACTTCGCCGGTGTTCCACAGCGCAACCGCCAGGAGGTCGCTGAATGGAGCGGGAAGAGGCGATACTGACGTTGGTGTGGCACCCGACGGGAACAGCGCGGTGGACGGCGGAGCGTCGGGGCAGTCGCCATTGGCCTCGTTGTACTCGACCACCAGCCGGTTGTCGCCGACGCACTGGGGCCAACCGTGATCGACTCCGGGCACAACAGCTACCAGCTCATCAGCCGGCTGCTGGCCGTCGAAACGGCCGTCACCAATCTCTGTGGTGTAGAGCGTGCCGTCAGTGCTACGAACGTGGGCGTAGGCGTGTTTGAAGCCATCGGCTATTGGATCGATGGATGCTTCGCCGCTCTCAGCGTCGAGGGTGACCGCCCAAAGGCTGCCCGACCCAGGGGCCGGAGTGTCGTCGTCTTCCAGTCGCCCCGACGTGTTGTAAAGGAGGCGATCGCCATCAACCGTCAGCGTGCCCTGAGACCGCCCGTTGTTGGGCAATTGATCGATCACCACCACCCGGTCTGATCCGTCAATCAGACCCCCAATCGGTCCGCGGGTCAACCGGTCACGCTCCATGACCCACAGTTCGCCAGCAAACAGCGCCAAGCCTGTCGGCTTATCCAGGCCTTCGAGCATCAGTTCAGGAACAGCGTCTCGGGCACCGGGATCGATCCGCAGAACCTGTCCCGAGCGGTCGTTCTCGCCTCCAGCCAGTTGCGCCACCCACCAGTCGCTGTCGTCATCGGCCACAACCAACTGGGTTGGGCCGTTCAGGCCCTCCACCAGGATCTCGCCAGCAAAGCCTCCGAAGCCGTCGGTTGCCTCCGTGCTGTCGCCTACGCAACCGGAGCTTGCGATGGTCAGCAGAAAACCACCGACAATGACGCCGACAACGACGCCGAACATACGGCCGACTCCTAGCCCAATTGACGACTGCCTCATCGGCTCAACGCTACCCTCAGGCTCCTGCTGGCGGTCCCACCCTCGCAGGACGGGGGTCGCTAGGTTGAGGCCATGACACCGACGCCCGACCTCGACTCGACCTGTTTCATCGATGGAGTGTGGGCGACGGGCCTGGCTGAGACGATTACGACCGTCAACCCGGCCACCGGCGAAACCGACTGGTCGGCCGGGGCGGCATCGTCGGAACAGGTGGCACAGGCAGTGGCATCAGCCAAGCAAAGCCAGCCAGCCTGGGAACGCTCCGATGTGGCTGAGCGAATCGCCATTATTGAGCGATTCGCTCAGTTGGTGGAGCGGGACAGAGATCACTTGGCTGGCCTGATCGCAGCCGAGACCGGCAAGCCGCTGTGGGAGGCGGCGACCGAAGTCAACACCGTCGCCGGAAAAGCCAGGCTGGCCATTGACGCCTACCACGAACGAACGCCGCACTCGGTCACCGTGGGGCCTGGAGAGTTAACCCACCGGGCACTAGGTGTGGTCGCCGTCCTGGGTCCCTACAACTTCCCGGCCCATCTGCCCAACGGCCAGATTTTGCCTGCCCTGATTGCCGGCAACGCAGTTGTCTACAAGCCAAGCGAGTTGACGCCACGAGTTGCCGTTGCCCACGTTGGCCTATTGGCCGAGGCCGGCGTGCCGGACGGGGTCCTGAACCTGATTATCGGCGCGGCCGAGGTCGGCCAGGCACTGGTGGCAGGCCCGGTTGACGCCGTAGCGTTCACTGGCAGTGTCAGAACCGGGCGGGCTCTGCACGCCGCCTTGGCCAATCGTCCAGAGGTTGTATTGGCCCTGGAAATGGGAGGCAACAACCCTTTGGTGGTGGATGACTGGGATGACCTCGATGCCGCAGCCAACGTGATCGCCCGATCGGCGTTCATCTCGGCCGGGCAGCGCTGTACCTGCACTCGTCGCTTGTTTGTTCCCTCCGGCGATGAGGGCGATCGGCTGATTGATCAGCTGGTTTCGTTGACCGGACGGCTCCGAATCGGGGCGCCGGGCGAAGATCCCGAGCCCTTCGCCGGGCCTGTCATCTCCGAGCGTGCAGCCAATGCAGTGCGCGAACGCGCCGATGAACTTGTGGCGATGGGAGCGTCGCTGCTTGCCGGCCCGGGCGAGCGCCTCCCGGGGACAGGCTTTGTTCGCCCGACGATTGTCGATGTAAGCGGACTTGATGTGTCCGACGACGAGATCTTCGGCCCCCTGCTTCAGGTGATCCGCTACGACGATTTTGACTCGGCGGTGTCGATGGCCGCTGACACCGACTATGGCCTTGCCGCCGGGTTCATCAGCACCAGCCGACAGCGGTTCGATCTCTTTCGGCACCGCATCAAGGCAGGGGTTGTCAACTGGAACACCCCTACCACCGGTGCCTCTGGGCGTCTTCCCTTCGGCGGTGTCGGCGCCAGCGGCAATCACCGCCCGGCTGGTTGGTCAGCGGCCGACTTTTGCGCCTACCCGGTGGCGACCATGGCAGCCGACTCGGTAACAGACTCTGCGGTAGAACTTCGCGGCCTGGTCGACCTGAGCAAAGACGGCGACATCGAGCGCAAACCGTCGGAGTAGGGTTCGACAAATCAAATCGACAGCTAAATCAACAGCTAAATCAACAGCTAAATCAACAAGGCAAAACGTCCTGGTGATCATGAGTGACGAGCATCAACGCCGGGCGTTAGGGGTGGCAGGCCACCCGGTGGTGGAAACCCCGCACCTCGATGCCCTTGCCCGGGCAGGCACCCGGTTCACCAACTGTTGGACGCCGTCTCCCATCTGCGTTCCGGCCCGAGCTGCGTTCGCCACCGGTAGATGGGTGCACGACATTGGCACGTGGGACTCGGCGCAGGCCTACACCGGTCAGCCCTCCGGGTGGGCCCATGCCGTACGCGACGCTGGCTACGATGCTGTGTCGTTCGGCAAGCTACACCACCGGTCGGCCGCCGACGACGACGGCTTCACCGAACGGGTTCTTCCCATGAACATTGCTGGTGGAGTCGGCTGGCTGCAAGGGCTGCCCCGACGCCGACCACTTCCCTACGACGAAGCCCATGAGCTTGCCGCCGACGTCGGAGTCGGAGAGACGGCCTACACCCGCTATGACCGGCGGATCAACGAGTCGGCATCTACATGGCTTCGAGATCCGGTCAGACACAACCGGCCTTGGGCGGCCTTTGTCTCACTGGTCGCACCCCACTACCCGCTATCGGCGCCCGATGAGTTCGCCGCCCGGTACCCAACCGATCAAATGCCGCCGCCGGAAATCGGAGCGATCGACCATCAGCACCCGGCGGTCGCCGCCATGGGTCACTTCTTCCGCTACGGCGACTTCTTCGATGAGTCCAAGGTGGCCGAAGCACGGGCGGCGTACTTTGCTTTGTGCAGCTTCATGGACCATCACGTTGGCCAACTCCTTGGGGCGTTGGACGATAACGGTCTCAGCGATGACACGCTAATCATCTACACCTCAGATCACGGTGAACTACTGGGAAATCGAGGCTTGTGGTGTAAGTCGTTCATGTATGAGGACTCGGTTGCTGTGCCGATGATTCTTCGCGGCACCGGAATTCCGCACGGAGCCACCGTCGACGCCAACGTCAACTTGGTCGATGTGGCCAGAACGATTGTCGACGTCGCCGGAGGCTCACTCGACGGGCCGGGCGAATCGTTGGTACATCGGGCGACCCATCCGGACTCCGACCGCCCCGGCTTCAGCGAGTACCACGATGGAGGGTCGATCACCGGTTCGTTTGCCCTTCGACTGGGCGAGTGGAAGCTCGTCCACCATGAGGGGTTCGAGCCGGAGTTCTACAACCTCATCGATGACCGCGACGAACTTGAGGACCTGGGTTCAGCAGCCCATGTCGCCGTCGAGCGTCGACGCTGCCAGCAGGTACTCGCCCAGATGGTGGACACCGAGGCGGCCAACGCAGGAGCCTTTGCGAGCCAAGCCGTTCTGATCGAAGAACACGGTGGCAGAGAGTCGCTGGCCGACGTGTTCCGCTTCAACCACACTCCCGCCCCGACCTAACAATCCGCTGGAGCGTCGTCCGGGCGGGATCGGTCAGGTGCATCCACAGGGCTCAAGTCATCAAGGAAGCGCTCAACGGCCGCACCGTCGAGAGGATGGGAGTAGTCAAAGTCATCGCTGGCCAGATCAACGACTGCGTCATCGATTTCACGGAAGGCGTCGTACGACGACAGGGCACCGCTCAGAGGCTTCTCATCACCACGACGCTCGGAAACATAGGAGACCTCGACCCGAACCGACTTGCCCGAGCACTGTTGGCGGACCTGGTCGGCGATCTCCATCAGGTCCCGGTCCCGGGAGACAATGACGGCCACGTCACATCGGTCGCCGAGAATGGCCGAGACAGCATCGAGCGCCAACGCCACGTCGATTCCCTTTTCGCGGGCCTTACGTTTCTTGTAGACGGTGGCCTTGGCCTTTTTCGGGGCATCGTCGTACCACGGTGGCGGCACGTCATCGCGATCCACGCTCCACTCCCAGTGGTACCGCAAGGTCCTCTCATGCACTTCGACGCCGGTTCGGCGGATGAGGTCATGGCGTCGGCGGACCAGCTCAAACATCTTCTGGTCGACATCAGCATCGTGGATGCCCGAGTAGTAGAACGTGCCAACCAACTCCCGGTCTTCACCGGCTAAGGCCCCAGCCAACAAGATGGGGTGGACCCTGGTTTTGAATCGTCGGTGCAGTCCCTTGAAGAGGTTCTGACCGTCGATAAAAACCATGACTCGAGGCGGCACTCGGGGATCCGGCTTGTTGGACATGGCCTAAGCGTAGGTCACCAATTGCCGGACGAAGGCCCGAGTCTTACACCAACGTTTCAATTGGCCGATATGGGACGTCGTCAAACCCGAAGTAGGCCGGGCCAAACGCCCGCTCCAACGCGTCGGAGGTTCGGAAGACCTCAAGTCCTCGCATCCCCACAACCGCCACCTTCGGCCCCACGGACAGATCGGTTGACGTGATACCTCGACCGGTGTCGGCGTCGACCACAGTCATCAGATCAGGGCCGTCGCGGTCCTTCTACTCCTTGGCTGTGCGCTCCGGCCGTGGTCGGGGCTGACAAGCTAGCTGTTCGAGGGAACCATGGCATGACCGCAGGCCTGCTGGGCCACCTGCCACACCTCGTCGGATGCCATCGCCACATCCACACAACAGCCCGGCGGACAACAGCCGATACGGTGTGGGCCATGGATACCTCTCAGCGTCCCACCATCACCGTGCCTGGCGGCGAGCCGCCCGCCGATCTCCTCGTCGAGGACCATGTGGTTGGCGACGGCCCGGAGGCCGCATCAGGCGTGCAGGCCAACGTGGACTACGTCGGCGTCAGCTGGAGCACCGGCAAAGAGTTCGACGCATCGTGGAACCGCGGCCAGCCGCTGTCGTTCACCATCGGCGCCGGCCAAGTCATTCAGGGCTGGGATCAGGGCGTAGCGGGAATGAAAGTCGGTGGTCGCCGGACCATCACCATTCCCCCCGACATGGGCTACGGCGCTGCTGGGGCCGGCGGTGTCATCGGACCCAACGAGACACTGATCTTCACTGTCGACCTCCGCTCGATCGGCTAAGAGCACCGTTTTTGATGGGCCCAACTTGAGTTGTCAAGCAACTCCGGCGTCACGCTGTGGCCACCTTCAGTTGCGGTGGGCGCGGAGTCGAACGGCTTCGCGTTCGTAGGCCTCGGCGTTGTCTGCGTCGACCTCGACGAGATGCTCAAGCTCGGCAACAGCTCGCTCAAAGCGGCCGCCGACGGCCAGTAGGACAGCCAGTTGGCGGCGATAGCCGGTGTCGGCCCCCGGAAGGTCGGCCCGAAGCTGAGCGGCCGCAACCAACGGTCCCACCATTCCCGCCCCCTCGTAGGCGTTGACAAGATTGTTCAGCGTTCTCTCGGCGATCTCACGTCCCGACATGGCTTTGGTCATCCAATGCTGAACCTCGATTCCCGGTTGGAAGCGGGCCGCCATCTCATCGAGGTCCGCCTCACCCAACCGGGCGCCGGCGGCGAACGGGTCGAACCACACGCCACTTCGACCGACGTCGGCCAACAACACATGACCAGGAAAGCCGACGACGTTCAGCGAAACGCCAACTCGACGGCCGATTTCCGACGCCACCACGGCAAGGCTCAGGGGGATGCCCCGTCGACTCACCAGCACCCGGTGAAGTAGCGAATTAGCAGGCGAATAGTAATCTCCGGCGTTGCCCACGAACTCCAACGCTCCAAATACGTACTGAAGTAGTCCATCTGGTTCGCCTGGAGCTGAGGTTGCCAAGCCGTCGAGGTAGGCCACGATCTGGTCCGGCTCCCAGGCCGAAGGATCAATGCGGGCCAGCTCCGCCATGATGAGATCGAGTCTGTCCGGCCACTTGTCAAGGACGCTGTTGAGGTCGATGGTCTCACTCATTGGGGCTCCTCGCCCAGATAGCTGGCTTTGGGTCTAAACCTCAGAGGTCGCTCGGTGTACTCCTCCATGGCGTGGGCCAACCAACCGGCGGTGCGGGCCACGGCAAAGATAGCTTCCCCAGCATCAACCGGCATGGCGGCCAAGTACGTGAGCGCTCCGAGGGCGAGGTCGACATTGGCCAAAGCATCACTCCGTTCGGCCACGATGTCTCGGACCCGGAAGACGGTTCGCAGACGAGGGTCGTCGCTCCAGCCGGTAACGATTTGTGTCATCAACGCGCTGTACCGAGGATCCTGGGTGCGGTACACCGAATGGCCGAAGCCGGGCAGCGGCCGGTCAGGTTGTAGCATTTCGCCGATGATGGGAGCTGGATCGCCGCCAGTGGCCGAAGCCGATGCATACAGTCGATGCACAGCCATGCTGGCCGCACCGTGCAGCGGACCCCCAAGTGCACCTAGACCGGCACCGATCACCGAGTAAGGATCGGCTCGCACCGATGCCGCCACTCTGGCGGCAAAGGTCGAAGCGGCCAGGCCATGATCGGCTAGCAGGGCCAGGGCCATATCGACAGCTCGCAGTTGTTCTGGCGTGGGTTGTGTCGATGTCAGACGAGCCCACATAAGGGTTGCCGGGTCCAGTTCTCGGCGACTGTCGACAGACGTGTTTTTCGGTGATGCGCCCGTCGGTACCGAATCCCTGGCACTAATACCTGTGGCCATGGACAGCAACGCTCGGCGACCGGCGGCCCGCACGCTTCGATCTGACAGGTCGCCACGAAGGGGATCGGCGGCTGATTCGGCTGCCACCACCATCCGAAGCTGATCGAGCAGTGGGGCACCGACCCATGGGGCCATGTCAATGGCGTTGGGTGGGCCACTCGCTTCAAGCCGTCGATCCCAGGTTTCGTCTTGCGGTGAGTTCCACAGCAAGTCGGCCACCTGGCCGAACCCGGCTCCTCCACTCACCATTTCGATGAGGTCATGCCCGCGAATCCACAACCCATCGTCGGACACCCGGGTCAATCTGGTGGCCAGCATGGTTCGCATTTCACCGTCGCGATCTGGACGGCGCCCGCGACGCAGTTCCTCCACTTCGGCTCGGTCGAACAAACTTGTGCGGCCGTCCATGGCCAGGACCCGGTGGAGGATCCCCCTGCTCACATAGGCGTAAACCGTTTCCCGTTTTACTCCGAGAAGCTCAGCCACTTCGAGCGCTGTCAGTCGACCGCTTCCAAATTCGGCGGTCGGGTGGCCACCCACAGATTCAGACCTGGAGTCGGGTTTGGAGTCGGGCGTGGTGGTAGCCCTTGAAGATGGCACCACGCCAACTGTATCGGCCATACAAGGCGCATATTGATAGCCACATTGACATTGATCAACATTGACTACATCAACCTTGTCAACCTGCACGGCGCAGTGCACGCTCAAGACATGAGCCAAATGATCGCACCGCCCGGCCTCAAAGGACTGATAGTCGCCGACACCGCTGTTGGCAGTGTCCGTGGCGACGAGGGCTACTACCACTACCGCCAGTACGACGCCGCCAGACTGGCCCGCCACCACACCTTTGAAGCCATCGCCCACCTGTTGATCGACGGCGACCTGCCCGAGGGCGGGCAGGAATCAGTGATGCGATCCCAGTTGGGCACGGCCCGCCGTGTCAAACCCCGAGTTTTCGATGCAGTGGCCCCGTTCAGCCAGGATTCTCCGCCGCTGTCAGCCATGGCGGCGCTGCGAGCCGCGTTGTCGCTGGCAACCGATGATCGCCCGGTCATCGACCTGTCTCCGGCCGAGAGACGAGAAGCGGCACTGCAAGCCATCGGCGCCGTGCCCACCATTTTGGCTGGGTGGCACCGGCTCACCAGTGGGCATCAACCTCTGAACGCCGACCCGGGGCTAAGCCACGCAGCCGACTACCTGAGGATGATCACCGGTGCTACTCCCAACCCTCGCTTGGCTCGGGCGGTCGAGACCTACCTGATGCTGACCGCCGACCACGGCTTCAACGCTTCGACCTTCACCGCCAGAGTCGCTATCAGTACCGGCACCGGCGTCAACGGAGCCATCTGCGCTGCGGTGGCAGCCTTGGCTGGCCCGCTCCACGGTGGAGCCCCAAGCAGGGTTCTGGACATGCTCGACGACATCGGTCCGGTGGCCAACACTGAACGTTGGGCCCAGCACCAGCTCGAGACCGGAAACAAGATCATGGGGTTCGGTCACGCCGTCTATCGGGCCGATGACCCCCGGTCGGACCTGTTAAAGGAAGTGGCCACCGGCCTTGGAGGCGAGTTGGTCGACCGTGCCATCGAAGTCGAGGATCGGATACTGCGCTTCCTGGCCCAGTGGAAGCCCGAGGCCACCATTGTCACCAACGTCGAGTTCTACGCCGCAGTGGTGATGCACTTGGCCGGTATCCCACAGGAGATGTTCACCCCGACGTTCACCACCAGCCGCGTCGTCGGCTGGGCCGCCCATCTTCTGGAACAGGCCGCCGGCAACAAGATCATCAGACCGTCCGCCCGCTACGTCGGACCTGAGCCCGCCGAACGCCCCGAGGCAGTGGCGACAGTCGCCCTTCTGCACGACGTTGGGCAGAAGGGCGACCGGATCTCAGGCGGTCACCGTTGATATGGCGCGGAGGAGACCGTCATCACCGAGTGCCCCGCGGAACGATGTCACTACCCCTTCTCCGTCCACCAGAATCGACGACGGCTGCGATGTGACTCCGAAGCGTTCCCAGAGGGTGCCGTCGATGTCCACCACGTGAGTGATGTTCTCTGTCGCCAGTTCGGCGCTGGTGATGTAGCCGACAAATTCGTCGTAGGACCCAAAGCTGTGAACTACAACAAAGTTGACGTCAGGGGTATCAATCGCCGCAGTGGCCAGCTTCGGGCCTTCGGTTACACAAACCGGGCAGCCAGGCACAACAAAGGACATGATGACCGGAGCGTCCTGGTAGAGCTCGCGGCCGTCGACCATGATGCCGCTGTACAACTCGGGAGCGGCGAAGGCGAACAGTTCAGACTGATCGTCAACTGGTCCGTCATCAGCTGGGTTGTCGGCGTCGGACATCTGACTGTCTGACCCTGACGAGTCGAGGGTGACGCCATCGTCTTCGACCTCGACCATTGCCATTTCAGTCCGATCTCCATCGGAGAATCCGGTTTCCACCAACTCGCCCCGCTGAGGGGCGCACCCTGACATGACGGCGCCGGCTAACAACGCGAACGTCACAAGGGCGGGGAAAACGGCGGCCGGGGCCGGGCGGTTCGAAACCGCCGGCCCCTGCCGATTGCTTGACCCTAGGGGTCGTGCTGCGATGTTGCTCACGAGGCAACTTCTCTCGTCTCGGGCAGAGCAGTGAGGGTTGCGTCTTCGAATGCCACTTCAGTGCCGGAGGCGACGAGACCAACCATGCCACCGGGGCTTGATGTGGTGGCGTCAGCCAGCTTCTGACCTTGGTAGAAGATCTCGATGTCGGCTCCGTGGACCTCGACGGCCAGCGTCACTGACTCTCCGACTGCCGGTGCCGTTATGGCCGATGAACCGGCGTATTGGAAGTAGCCAGCGTTGTCATAGTGACCCCACCGAACAATGGTTCCGTCTTCGGCCAGGTCGACCAAGAACGCACCGCTGCGGGTGTCGGTGGACGACTGATTGAATACCAGTCCACCGTGGTTGACGGTGGAAACCGCCGAGAAGGTGGCCTCCCAACGGAAGTTGTTGACTACGTGGCTGTTGAGCAGTGAGGTGTAATCAAACCCGCAGGTGTTGAGCTGACGGAATGCTCCGCTTTCCATGTTCCAGTTGCCGCTGAGAAGAGTGAAGTCTGACATCGACGAGCCGTTGAAGCTCGAGTCGAACAACACGGTGGGTGTGTCGACCGAGACCAGGTTCGCTAGCGGATCGCGCTGTGGGCGGTCCTCGTCAGGTGACGGATCACAGCCGGCTCCCTGACCGATACCAGCATCTTGTACGTAGGCATTTGTGGACGACTCCTCTTGAACCGGCTCGGGCTCCGGCTCCGGCTCGGGTTCTGGCTCCGGCTCGCTCTCAACGAAGCCGGCAGAGATGTCGTCATAGTTTTCGCTGTAATTGTCCGATGCCTCTTGGGACTCCGGCGTGGAAGGCTCGGTCTCCGGCTCGGGGCCGTCGACGTCGTTCAGGCCGGCCATGACCGGGGCCAAGGCGCATGATGCACCGTCATTGGAGCTAGTGGCCGGGGCGCTACCGACCTGTGTGGCCTGAGGTGACGAGGTTGAGTACCCGGTGATCTGGTAGATCTCTCCGGTGTTGCGACCCACGTAGAGGTTTCCTCCGGCGGTGGCCCAGGCAGCGCCGTAGGCGTGCAACTCGACCGGGAGACCGCTGACCTCGCCCACCTCTGTGATGGTGAGTGCTTCGAGGTCGTAGCGATACAGGGCTCCATCGGTACTGACACCGTAGAACTTCCCGTGGACGTTGGTTACGTCGGCCACAGCGGTATATGAGGACAGCTCGGGTACGGCCGTTACCGTCAACGTGTCAACATCAACGGTGTGCCAGTCTCGCCCGCCCCGTGAGATATGAAGGAGCCCGTCATCGGCAAAGTCCCCGGCGTAGGAGCCGGAGATACCGAGCGACCCGACGGTCTCGATGGCGCCGTCGGCTGAGATCCGAATCAGGTTGCCGCTCTTGACCGCGTACAGGTACCCGTCGGCGCTGCGGTAGCCCATGGCGTTGTAGTTCGAGTGGTCAGGACCGATGGTGTCGTAGGTGGCGTCTCCGGGTGACAGTTCGGCGAGCTGTCCGGCGATTACCTGATAAAAGCCAGGATCGCAGGCGAAACTCGGGGACGAGGCCGACGCAGAGGTCGGAACCACAGCGATCATGGCTCCGGCCAAGGTGGCGGCCACAACGTTGCGAAGACGGGCCGGGCGTTGGGCCGGACTGGTCGGCGTTTGTCGTTTGGATTGGGCAGTTGTTCGATTCGAGAACATTGATTCTCCTCGTAGGTACAACTGCGGTATCGGGCCGGATTGCCGAAATCCGTAGTCAAGGAAAGGTCAAGAACCAAACGGCTGTCTAAATCAAGTGTCAAGCGCCGTTAGACCACGTCCGATACCAACCCCATGGCGAGGAGCGACTCTGCAGCTGTTCCACGGGCCTCGATTCTGATCATCGAGGATGTCGTGACGGTTCGGCGACTTATCGCCTCGCTTCTTGAGAAACACGAGTTCGAGGTCGCCGAGGCAGGCGATAGGGCCGAAGCCCTGATGCAAGTGGACCATGCCACGTTCGATGTGATTCTGCTGGACCTTCAACTCCCCGACGGGGACGGGTTGGATCTCTGCCGGGCCCTGCGCGAAAGCGACAGTGCCGGGGATGCGTACATCGTCATCGTTTCCGGCCGAACGACCGAAGCCGAGAGAATCCAGGGCCTCGATGCCGGAGCCGACGACTATGTCGTCAAGCCGTTCTCGCCCGAGGAGCTGGTCTTGCGGGTCGAGGCAATGCTACGTCGACCTCGGCGCCGGCTTGACGATCGTGGTATCGGCGTGACCGGCCAACCAAGTCCGACAACGCAGTCTGCTGGGAACGACAAGCCACGACTTCTCCCCGACAGCCAGTCCGCCCAGGTGGATGGAACAACCATCGAGTTGACCAGGATCGAATACGCCTTGCTGTCCACGCTGCTGGACCACATCGATTCAGTGGTGAGCAGAGATGACCTGATCGAAGCCTGTTGGGGCCAGTCCCCCACCGACGACCACCATCTGCTTTCGGTTCACGTAGCCAACCTGCGGCGCAAAATCGATCCGCAAGGCACGCTGATTCGGACCAGACGAGGCGTCGGCTACCTCCTAGCCAGCTCCTCCGCCGGCATTGCCGCCGGCTGACTCCAACCTTCGGCCTGCCAGATTGTTCCGGTCCCGCCCCCGCCCTCAGAAACGGGACGAGACCCGGCTCAATCTCACATCACAAAGATCGCAGCAAAGGGTGGGTTTCTGGAGTCAAGCTTGCGTCAAGGCTAAGTCAACAACGTAGACCTGACGGAAGGCCGAAAACGCAAAAGCGCCCTCGGCAG
>CALKZY010000056.1 GCA_938002965.1 uncultured Acidimicrobiales bacterium
TGTGGAGGTCGATCAGGGGTTGTGCCGTTTGGCGGGCCCGTTGTTGTGGGCTGACGTAGAGAGCGTCGAAGGCGCTGGCGGCCAGGAAGTCAGCAGTTGCCTGAGCTTGGCGCCGCCCGAGTTCGGTGAGGGGAGGGTCAACGAGGTCAGCTTCGACCACCGGAAAGCTCCCCGCCAAACATGACATTGATTACGAATGCGGGATCCATACAGAAAGGGAGTTCAACTATTTTGAATCTTTATGTTGAAGGTTATTGAAATAGTTGAGTTACGCATCTAGTTTGACGGCCAGGCTCTAGATCGGGGCTCGGCGGGTTCGGGTTGCTTTGTTCAGTTCGCTGTTTGCGTTCCCGCCCACTGTTGAGAGGAAAGCAAATAGATGAGACTACTTAGACGCGCCCTGGCGATGACTCTTGCCATGTCGCTGTTCGCTGCTGGGGTTTCCATGCAGCCAGCATCAGCGAAAGGAAAAGACGCTGGCATCGACTCCATCGATGAGATCGAAGACGCCGTTGAAGACGTCCTCGCTGGCACGCCTGTCGACGACCTTGTCGACGAAACCGCAGCCGACGTTAAGGGTCTCGACGTTGACGAATCCGCCGACGTCGTCGTCGAACTTGAAACCGATGACGGAGATACCGTCGAGATACCCAGCGAGGCTGACGAACCAATCGTCATCGAAAACGCCGAAGGTGACACATTAGAAGTCGAGCTGCCCGGCAAGGGTGACGATGCTGAAGTCACCGACGATGGATCCGTCGTCTACGAAGACGCTCTTCCCGACACCGACATCGTCGTCCAAGCCCAAGACAACGGCGGCGTCCGTGTCATGACTGTCATCGACGGAACCGATGCACCGACAAGCTTCGATTTCCCGGTCAAGAACAAGAAGGTGCGCTCGCTCCGTCTTATGTTCGACGGCTCCGTGGCAATGCTGGATGCGTCCCGCGAAATCATAGATGTTGTCCCAGCCCCCTGGGCATATGACAACGAAGGAAACGATGTGCCAGCCTGGTACACGATCGATGGCTCTGTTCTTACCCTCAATGTCCACCACTCCGCAGCTTCGGCATACCCTATTGTGGCCGACCCTTGCTGGAGCTGTGCGTGGAACTGGACCATAGAAAAGGTTGCGAACAACTGGCCGAGCTGGCTAGCTGGGTTTGGTGCCGGAACGTTAGTCCGTCTGACTTGCTACTCCGCCTATGGAACGTCGGTCCTCGTTACAAGTGGAGGGACTCTCGCTGGATTCTCAGCGGCTACTCTTGCCTGTAACGCCCTGGCATTCGGGGCGAGCGCTGCGACTGGTGCGGTAGTGAGAAGGGCTTGAGTGCTGTGACTGGGGTTCAACTGGCAGGTGCATGGCGCAAATGGTCTAACCACACACTCGGATCGTGGCGCAAACTCATTGCGCTATGGGTTGGTGGTATTGCCCTCGGGTCAGCAATTCTCTTCGGCGTGCTGGCACCTCTGCTCGGGCTCGAACCGAGTGAACTCTACTTCTCCCTCATTGGGTGGAGTGTTGTAGAACTATTCTGGTTGCTAGCCTTTCGCCGTGCTGGCCAATCCGAGTCAGGTACCGAGTAGCAGCTGAGCCTCAAATTGGCATCCAACCGGCTGTCTAGGAACGGATACTCCATCCCTAGACAGCCGGTTTCACACCTTGGGAAGTCAGGCGGCGTGCTGGTCGAGTTCGATTGAGTCCAGCACGGCTTTGACGGTGGCGGCGAACCACTGCTTGCCGCCTTGTGAGGTCTGTATGCCGTCGGTGTTGAGGTCCCCGGCGATGGCTCGCAGTGATCGGCCGTCGGAGCGCTCGGTGGCGATCCTGGTTCGTGCGCTGTCGGCTAGCGTGACTGGCCGACCTAGACGTTTGCCGTCTCGTTTGAGCTGTTGGGGCGCTGCTGATGTGCGTTCGCCGATGACTTCTCGTTCCCATTGGGCGACTGACATCATCACGTTGGCCACCAATTTGCCTGATGCTGTTCCGGTGTCGACCCCTAGCTCGATCACGTTGAGCGCCCAGCCTTGCTTTGTGGCTAGGTCTAGTAGGTCGGCGAAGTCTCCGACTGATCTGGTGAGCCGGTCGAGCTTTGTGACGACCAGGGCGTCAGCTTCGCCCGCTGCGAGCATTTCCAGGGCTTCGGTCATTGCCGGTCGGTTGAGGCTTTTGGCGCTGTATCCGTCGTCTATCTTCTCGATGCCGTCCAGGTCTTTGACAGTGGCCATGGCTCGGAGCTTTGTCAGCTGGTCAGCTAGCCCGAGTCCGCTGTCGGCCTGGTCTTCGGTGCTGACTCTGGCGTACAAGATCGCTGTCTTCATACTAAGCCCTTCTAACAAAGAGGATTTCGGCTGGCATCAAATGCTGGGTCAAGGGCGATCTCGCCGTCGGCCACCAGCCGCTCTCGTCCGGGCAGGGCGTGAAGACCGTCGGGTAGTTCGCCGCTTGGAAGGGGTCCGATAGATGCTGTGCCGGTTATGTCGTCGAGCAGCAGGTAGCGTTCCCAAGCCGATTCGATGTCGTGGCGGGTGCCGTTGGCAACGACGTGGCCGATGGCGGTAATTGGGTCTCCCGACATCGGGTAGCTGGACCAATGGGGATACTCCCGAATTGGATAGTAGAAGGCGACGTTGACCGCCAGGTCCGAACCGGTGCGTCGACCGTATTCGGTCCCAGTCGAGGCATCGACCAGCCCATCGTCATCAGGCAGCG
>CALKZY010000057.1 GCA_938002965.1 uncultured Acidimicrobiales bacterium
GTGTTTACCCGCACAAGGCCCGACATCGACTTCGAGCCGTTGCTGCGTGCTCAAGCAGCGGCCTTCCTCACCCACTGGGCAGCCGAGGCATCAGGCTAAGGGTTGGCTGTCCGGTTGGGTTGAAGCGGCGGCCCATGTGGCGGAGGTGGACGGGAATCGAACCCGCCTACGAGGGATCACCCCGTACACCCGCTTTGAAGGCGGGGGAGCCCACCAGGCGCTCAGACACCTCCACCCAGCAATCTAGCGGGAAGCGTTAGTAGTTCGGTGTAAGCGGAGGGCAACTGCTAACCCGATTGCTAACCGAGGCGCCTATCGGCCCTTAGTACTTAGGATGACTTCACCGAATCAGTGACCTGCTCCGAAGCGGTGGCCTGGGGCCGATGGTCCGTCAACGTCGTTGGAGTCTTGGGTCCATAGTTGGTCGGAGCGTGTGGCGACTGCGGAGGCGCCCCATCGGCTGCCATAGAGGACGGTGACGGCGCCAGCGTCGCTGCTGACTCCAGGTGCTCCGATGATGAGGTCGTCGTATCCGTCACCATTGAGATCGCTGAGTGCCTGTTGAGCGTCGTCGTCTTCTTCCTTATCTTCGCTTGCTAGACATGACGTACCCGAACTACTTATTGAACCGGTTGATGCACTCACATTCGAATACTCGATGACTGCCCCACTACTGTTGCATCCAACCATCTTCCCCGGAGTGACGCGGATGCCGTTGGCGTCCCTTTCTTCGTAATGAAGATGACTGCCCGTGGAGATTCCGGTATTACCTGCGTACCCGACCACTTCGCCGGCTACCACGGTGTGACCGTCCGCTAGTCCGCTAGGAAAAGACGATAAGTGTAGGTAGTGCGACGTCGAGTTGTCTGCGTGCTTGATGACAATCTTGTTACCAGTAATTTCTGGAAATGCCTTCTTGCAACCATCAACACCTTTCTGGATGTTGTTGTCGGTCGCCCCATGGTCATATGGATTACAAGAGGTTTCGTCTCTGGTTATCTTCACAGTGCCGTCCCCGGACGCAACCAGGGCCGTGCCCTCAGGCAACGCAAAGTCGAGTGCGTGATATCCGTGATAGCTGGTCGGCGTTGATGAGCCAATAAACGGAACGACGAATGCCGCGTCGGCCTCAGCCTCCGATGATGTTGACGGGAGCGCTATCAGCACGACTGCCAGTAATCCAACAAGCTTTCCTTTGACTGGCCAGTTCATAGTTCCCTCCATGAAGCTAAATATGCTATTTGCTTTCTTGATGCTATAGGTCGATCCAGCGAATGCAGAGTTGAATGACCACTCAACGACTCAACGTTCATGTCGCCCGGCGCTGGAGCGATTTCGCTGCAAATGATAGCGCTAGAATTTCGAGATCATAGTCTCGCAGGTGCCGGCCGACAACCGCTGAAGCTCTCGGGATGCCAAGAAGGCTAGTGTACGCATCCGTTCGATACCGTTAATCGGAGCCGATGGACGTCGATCTAGCTCCTATGCTGTCGGCTTGAGCCGCGAGACCGTTCGGAGTCGATGTCGGTACACATCAGAAATCATGGCTTCGGAGGTGCCAGCCCAGTCGGCGATTTCCCAGCTTGAATGGCCAGCGTCGGCTTGCATGGAAATCGCGGTATGGCGTAGCTCGTAGGGACTGATCGAGGGGGCAATGCCAACCTTCGAGCAGTAGAGGCGAAGTGATCGGGCGAGACTGTGTCGATCGATCGGGGAGCCGACAGCGGTGGTGGCGACGAGGCCCTGGTCGACCCAGGCACTTCGAGCGGTGGCCCTCATCTCGTCTTGTTCGGCCTTCCACAGCTTGAGTCGAGCGACGGTTTGGTCGTCGACCTGGATGGTTCGAGCGGCCCTCTTGGTCTTCGGTGAGGTGCGTTCGTCTCTTCGGTTCATCTGGCCGCTGACTGTCAGCTCGCTCTGGTCGATGTCTAGATCGGTCCACTGAACGCCACGTGCCTCGGCCGGTCGAAGACCGTATCGGCCGCATAGCTCGATGATGATCAGCCGGCCACCGGATGCGTGGTCCATGAGTGCTTGCAACTCGTCGGCTGTCAGCGCCCGCATCGTCTTGGCCTTCTTCTGACTTGTTGGCGTCATCGCCAGGTCGGCGACGTTGCGGGAAACCGAGCCAATCCGCAGTTCGTTCTGAACTACGTTGATGAGGGTGCGACGGAGACGACGGAGATAACGATCGCCTGGAGGCTGACCGAAGTCGCCGGCCGCGACTGCCCGGAGGAATCGATCGCAGTCAGCAACCGTGAGCGAAGCAAGCCGCCGGCGGCCGAGGCCGGATTCGATCAGCTTGAGCGGCCACTCGTCCTGCTCTACCGTTCCCTGGCTGAGGCCCTGGGTCGCGGCCCGTACGGAGCGGTACTCGTCGACAGCCTCCGCAACGGTGCGATTGGCATCTGAGATCGAACCGGATTGTGAGAACTCGTCTCGCATCTGCCGCAACAACTGTTGGGCCTCGGCTTTCGTCCTGGCTCGACGCCAACGACGGTTGCGCTTGCCGTCTGCCCCACGAGGAAGCTCGATGACTGCAGCCCAGCGACCGTTAGGCGTTTGGATGACCGAGCCCTCGCCACCCGATCGGCGGCCCATATCAGCTCGCTTCCCGAAGCGCCTCGATGTAGTCGAGGAGGTCGTCTCGGGCGATGAGTCGGCGGCTGCCGTCTTTGAAGGATCGTAGGTGTCCCATGCGGATGCGTTCTCGGACGGTGCTGTTGCCGATGCGTAGTTCTTGGGCGGCTTCGGCGATGGTGTAGACGAGTGGCATGGTTGTTGGGTCCATGACGTTGGCCATTGGTTTGCTCCTATTCAGGTTGCTGGTGGGTTGGATGAAATGGTGGTCACCCGAGGGTTCGAACCTCGGTCCAACCGTGGTGGTTGGTGGCCCGGTTGCCGTGACCTGTTTGCTGGCTTTGGGTCACGCTGCAGCGGTGGCGGGTTCTGCTTTCTTGGTTCGGGTGGTGGATGGGGCTGTGGTCGCTGCTTCGGTGTCGAAGGCTTCGGCGTGCCAGGTTTGGCCTTGGTTGCCGTTCATCGACCAGTCTTTGACGGTGGGGTTGGTGAAGCTGATGAACGAGTCGAACTCGGCGGTTGGCGGGATCGGGTGGGGGACCGAAACGGTGATTTCGCCGTGTTCGCCTGCGTTTTGGTAGATGGCGACGCAGCGGACTTTCCAGATGGGCATGCCGGTGTCGGGGTCTCTGGTTTGTTCGGCCGCTCGTTTCTCGGTTACCCGGTCGTATTCGTAGTGCTCAGCGGCTCCGGAGTACCGGAACTTGAGTTTCGTGGCGTCGATGGGTTTGCTGCTCAACATGGTGTTGCTCCTTGATGGGTTGGTTGTTTGGTGGGTGCAGGCCGATCACGGGGATCGTTCCTGCGTGTGAGATCTTGACCGCGTACCCCAAGCTGGTGAGGTAGCTAACGGCGGCGTGGACGCCGTTGTGCCCGTCGTTGGTTTCGAAGGCGGTGAGTAGCCGGCCACGGGCACCGTCTCGCCGAGACGAGATGTCTTTCCAGAGTTGAGGGTCGAACTCTGCGACGGTTTCGCCGTCTTGGTCTTCGGCGGCAAGTTCTTCGTCTGTCTTTTCGACGCCGAGCCCGAACGAGGCTCGTAGCCCGTTGGACCAGGTGATCGATCGTTTCCGATGCGACGCTGACACCCATTCGCGTAGCAGTTCGATGTCGGCCAGGTCACCGGTTTCGGCTGCGTCATACGCAATAGCGAATGGCGTGCGGTGTCCTTCACCCCTGCCGACTTTGGTGTCAACCATCGCCAGTTCGTACCCGACTTTGGTGAGGTAGGAACCGGAGCCTTCGGCCTCGTCGGCCTTGACCGGTTCGACCCTGATGCCGAACTCATCCGACATCGTGCGCCCGTACTTGGACGCCATCCGTTTACACCACCGTTCCCTGATGGCTTTACGAAGCTCGTAGTACGCCTCCGAGTTGACGGTAGGTGACATGGGTTTGTCGACGAAGAGCAGGATGTGGCAGTGCGGGTGCCACCCTGATCGCCAACCGTGGGTGACTTCAGCGGCCCGGATGTAGCCTTCGACGCCGTGGCGTTCTCGAAAGGTTTGCCATCCGCCTCCGGAGGTGACGTGTCCCCAGCAGTCCGACAACATGCCCCACAGGTCAGCGAGCGGGTCGTCGGCTCGGTGTGGCATCGTGACCACGACGTGGAGGACTCCGCCGCCTCGGGCCAGGTGAACGGCAACGGCGAACGCGATCTCGATCGCTCGTTTCATGCGGATCTTGAACGAACACGACACGCACGACCACACCGACCCGCACGTCTGGAGTCCCGAGGCGTAGGCACGGCCGTCGGCTTTGGCGATCATGGGGCGTCCGTTGCCGGTCGGGATGCGCCCGCAGTTCACGATTCGTTTCGCTGCTTTGAGGTGTCCGCAGGTTTGACGGATCAGTGTTTGTGCTCGGTCGGCAGCTACCCGTCGGGCTCGGCGTTTAGCCGGGGTTGAAGAGTTAACCGCAGTAGTTACCAAGAAGCGCCCTGTGCCGCCTTCGGCGGCGCTGCCGGTCGCTTGCCCTATCGCTTGACGCTTTCGGGCCGCTCCCGACGCATCTCCGATTGGGCGAGTCGTGTCTTGTGCTGTTGCGTGTTCTTTGACCGTCATCGCTTCGGCCCTCCGATGAGCTGAGCGACGATCAACAACAGCCCGCAAACACTGACGGACCCGAAAGCCAGTGAACCGACTGGTGATCCGGCGATGCCCGTTGCCAACGTCGCCATGTACACCAAGGCGAGGCCGGCTACCGCCAAGAGAACAGACCACGGGAGGTATGACAAAGCGGCTAGTGGTCGTTCCTCGATGAACTCTGTCTCGATGATCGTGGCCGTCGGTGTCTCGTGCTTGGCGATCGGGTCCAGGTCGCCAAGGTTCACGGTTCGCTCGGTGACGGGGTGCAAGGTGTGGACAGGGGGCCTTGTGGGAGAGAACGTCCAATCGATCAGCTGACCGGCCGGGGTGTCGTGACTAGGCAGCGCATCCCCTGCGGGGATGAATCCCAATCGGGTGCGGGCGATCCAAGCCCAGCGAGTGTGTGACGGGGCCGACGGTTGACCGGTCGTGTGCCGGTGGGTCGGGCTGGTGGTGGTGTTAGTAGGCCTCGAAAGCATCGGCGGGGTTGTCCTTTCCAAAGACGGTTTCGTAGGTGGGGGTGAGGTGGGAGGTGTTGGCGACTCGGTTGGCGATGGCGTGGTCGGATACCCAGTGGGCTCGGCCTCGAATGGGTTTGGCGGTGTCGGCGAGGCCGGCTATCCAGAGTCCGCCTCGTTCGGATGGGCCGATGGAGGTGGGGGAGATGGTGTTGGCGTAGCCCTGGCCGAGGCAGACGGCGACCTGTTCACCGGAGGCGACTCGGAGCATGATCTTGATGGTCAGCTGTGTGCGGATTTGTTGGTCGATGACTTCCGCCGAGGGGTATTGCGTGGCGGCGATCACGGTGACCCCGCAGAACCTGGCAAGCCGGGACAACGACCCGAGCAACGCGGTGCGGACTTGTTGACCGTTGCGGGCTTCTCGCAGTGCCGCTGGTCCGCCTTCGCCGGTTTCGATGACGTCGGCCAGGCGGTCAGCGTCGATGGCTTGAAGTTCGGCCAGCTCGTCGATCACCACAAGCACCCACGGCCCGAACTCGGTCGCCCATTTGCGGTGGCCGTTGTCTTTGAGGAATCGAGCGCGGGTGGAGATCAAGTCCCGGAGAGCGACCAGGAGCTGATCGGCTTCGCCGGGTGTGGTGGCCAGAGAGGTGAGACGGTCAGACCAGGGGGAGAGCTCGACGAGTTTGAGGTCGACCCCGACGATGGCCGTGTTTGGGTCTTCGGCCAGCCCACCGATGATGGTGTGGATCAGGCTCGATTTGCCGGAACCGGTTTCCCCGCCGACCCCGATGTGTGGACAATGAGGCCAGGGGAGTAGTAGCGGGCGGTTGTCGAAGCGCCGGCCAAGGTCGATACCGGCGGTCATGATGCTTCTCCGTTCACGACTCGCAGCGGCGGATAGGGCTCGCCTTGTTGGTGGTCGAAGGCGTCGAGAGCATCTGCCAGCTCATCGTCATCAAGGTCGCCGAGGATGACGGTCGGTTGCGGGTTGTGCCATGACGGTGTGGTGGTGTCGCTCAGGACTTCACGGAACGACACGGTGAGTCGACCGTGGGAGTCGTTCTCTCGTTCGTAGTCGAGTTCGATGTCGGCGACGTGGGAGATGTTGGCGGCCAGGACGACGGTCAGCTCGTCGAGGGATTCGAACGACCGGCCCGGGGGAGGGCTCACCCACCACGACACCACCGGCCACTCGATACGGGGAAGCCACGACAGTTTCGGGTGATCAGCGATCGGTCGAAGGACCGCCGAAGCAATCGGCTCTTTCGACGTGCCAACTTCGGCCTGGACTCTCGAAGTCTTCGCCGCAACCGCTGCCCAATCAGCCGGCCATCGTCGACGGATGCGCCACGCTTCACGCCACCCGATCAACCACGACCCACGATCGAACGCCACCCGGCAATAGATGGCGACAGCGACATGTACGGCGGCGACGACACCGAGGAACCACCGGCCGGGAAGCAGCGACTCTGACCACGCCAGTGCGCCGACGATGGAGGTCAGGGTTTGGAGTGGGTTGCCGACGAACCAATGCGAGACAGTTCGAACCCGAACCCACCACGGGGCAACGGTAGGGAACCGCTCAGCAAAGTAGCGCAGCATCGGTCGGAGATCCAACAGGAAACGCCACCACGCCATGCGAAGCGAATTCATCTGTGATGCTTCGAGCGTCTTGGGATGAGTATTCACCGGACTGGTTCCTTCCGCCGTAGGCCGCTAGTCAGCAACAGGACTAACTAGTCATCTACAGGACACACTAGACATGACAGTCTTAAAAGTCAACAACATGACTTATGAGTCTCTTGTAACGCCACTAGTTAGACATCAGAATGACTAAGTGGACATGCCAGCGATTATCAAACGACGACGCAGCGAACTCGGAATCTCACAAGCCGAACTAGGCGACAAAGCCGGGATCACGGCCCGACAAGTAGCCCGCTACGAATCAGGCGAACAACAACCGTTGTTAAACGTCGCCGTGCGAATAGCGACCGCCCTCGAAATCTCCCTCGAAGAACTAGCCGGCCAACTCAACAACGAACTCGACCTCTCCGGCCAATGGTGGGCCGGATGGCAAACCACCCGAGACGGCAAACCCCACCACGCCGTCCAACAAGTCGACGCCAACCACCAAGGCCGACACCTCAACGTCTCAGCCGAACGAACCGCCCCAACATCAGAAGGCGGATTCGGATGGGTCGGCGAATTCCGACTCTGGGACAACGAAGTCCTCATCGGCTGGTACCGAGGCCTCGACGGCGACGTCACCTCCAAAGGCACCATGTACTTCGTCATCGAGGAGAACGGCAACATCACCGGACGAGGAAGATGGGTCGGCAAATCCTTCGACGGACCAATCATCACCGGCTCAGCATCATTAGCTCGAACCCCAGACGAAGCCGAAACCCTCCTCAACCGCCTCACCGAAGAAATCAGCCAATGACCCAGCTCGTCGACGTCACCATCACCGCCCCCGATGCCGACTGGCTACGAAACCACTGCGCCACGTTGGTCGAGCAACGCCTAGCCGCCAGCGCCAACATCATCCCAACCATCGAATCCGTCTACCGATGGCATGGCGAGATTCACCAGGCCACCGAGGCCTACGCCATCCTCCACACCACCGGCGACTGCGTACCCCAGATCATTCGGCTGACTAACGACGCCCACCCCTACGACATCGTGCACGTCCTAGCCAAGAACATCGACCAGGCCGACGACGACTACCGAACCTGGTTGCTGGCCAACACAAGCCCAGCAGTCAGCACGTGAGCGATGTCGCTGCGAAAGACCGCTAACCGAGGCGAATCAATGAGCGCGCCAACAAACCGAGTTTGCCACTTCGTCATCGACTGCTCCGACCTCGACCGGGCAACCGAATTCTGGACGACCGCACTCTACGCCAACGTTGTAACCGTCAATCCTCAAAGCACCGACATCTACCGCAAACTCCGACTACCGAACTCCGATATCAACATCCTGCTGCAACAAACCGACGATCCGCCCAAGACAGAGAAGTCCAGGATGCACCTCGACATTGAAACCGAGGACGTCGACGCAGAAGTCCGCCGGCTCGTTGCCCTAGGCGCCATCAAGGTCGATCACCAACAGACCCGCGGCTGGGACTTCTGGATTCTGGCCGATCCAGACGGAAACGAGATCTGCGTCCTAGATGCCACGGCCCTTTCTGCAGTCAGGCCGAGATAAGGCGCTCCGGTTGCTTGAATCGGTGCGGGAATCGAGGCCCTGCGAGGGGACATGACCAGATAACTCCACGCTTGAACCTGGTCGGTTGGGCTCGTCTGGTGTGCGTCGTGTCGACTGGTGGAAGTCGGTGCCGCTATGGCCTAACAAGATTCGGAATTTCCAGCCAACCCCCGAAGAAGTCGTTGGGTTCGTCTGAGCCGCTGACGCTGGCTTGTTTTTGGTGGAGATCGTGTTCTCGGTCTCCGGTCAGGTTGGCGCCGGATGCTCCGTAGAAGATGTGGACGATGCCAGCGTCGTCTTTGGTGCCGAGGCCTTCGCCTGGTGCACCGACAGCTAGGTCGTCGATGCCATCTCCATTGAAGTCACCTGTCGCTGTCGGCGATCCTGTTGCCATCGGCGCTATTGGACCTGGATTATGACTGAGCCAGCTGTTCTCCTGGAAATCTATAGCTATCGACTGCCACGTAGAACAGTTGATCCTCGTAAAGTGAAGGTGATGGCCACTGCCCAAAGGCTCGGTGTGTCCTGTATTGCCTTCGAGGCCAAGCACCTCCCCTTGGCGCACTTTGGCACCTAGTGAAACTTGCACGGAACCGAATTTCATATGGGCATAGACGGTGCAGGTATTGTCGTAATGCTTGAGCACCACATGGTTGCCTAAACCCTGTCCAGTTTGGTCTGTCACATGAGTTGTGATCCCTGTGACGACTCCTGGCGCGCTAGCCCAAATTTCCTTCTTTCCGGCGAGAACCCAATCGTATGCGTACCGAGTTGAGTTGTACTGATGAGATGTCGATCCGCCAGGTCCTTGCGTGAGATTAGCCGCAGTTCCCAATTCGTATGGTAGATAATATGTGACTGTAGAATCAGCAGCATGAACAGCGGATCCCGTAAAAGAAAGCAGGATCAATAGGCCTAGAACGGCGACTAGACGAGTTCGACCACTAAGAATCCGTATGTGAACACCATCGCTACGGCCAAATGTTGTCATGCTTCCCTCCACGTTCAACGAACATTTTCGCCCTAGTTTAGCTTCAATGCGGCGGATCGCTATATAGGCAATTGTTACTACAAATAGCTGATAAACGTCGCGCGCTAATAAGGGTGACGAGCGTTTCCAATCGCCTACAAGTATTTGATGGCGTTGAAGATCCTGTCGTCAGCTAGCCGACTGCACTCCAGAACGGCAACTGGAGCATGGTCAGTTCTTCGATTTCTCCATATCATCAAAGACGGCGTGCGACGTAACGTCCTCGATCCCCTGAACAACACGATCAAGCCGATCGCTGATAAAGCCATCGTAATCGTTTTTTTGGACGCAGCCCCCAGCAGCAGCGTCGATTAGATGAGTCTTGAAGATGTCAAGGTAATCGGTGTCACGCTCCTGGCTGCTGATTTCCTCGAGGTATACACTCGGTGCCTTCTTGCCGATTGATTGGTTAGTCGTCTTGTCGATCAGCGTTCGGTTCAATATCAGTTCAGGCGACAATTCAGATGTTGTCGACGAGAGGTAGGCCTTTGGGAAGACGTGATGCGAGTCGATTTCCTTTCCAAGCAAGGCCGACCGGGTGATCTTCTCTCCGTCGTGGAAATCCCGCGCACCGAGTCGCACGGTGAGTGCAAGGATGGCCGCGTAGAGCGCCTTTCGGCGAGTGGTAGCATTCGCAATCGTCGATCTTGTCAGAGAGAATGCTGCGACCGCTTCTGGGGCCGGCTCTCCTTCGTCTGGAAGCCACTTCTTAAGTTTGATATAGTCGGCGCCTGCCTGACTATTCGCTCCCTGGTCGAAGTTTGAGGTGAAGACGGTGCACCAGAAGTATTGCCGTAGCCGTTCTTTGGCCGGACCCTGCTTAATTGGTTTCAAATCCTGGATCTCAGGCCAAGTCGCTGCCATCGGCAGTAGAACCATGCCATAAGGGAGTAGCTTTTTCGTCAGGACGCCGCACTCGCTCTCTAGCATCTTCAGCACCCCGTCCAGGCCGCCAACGATCTTGTCCCAGTTGGCTTCGACTTCCTCGGCAGTAAGTTTCTTCAAAACGTCGGCGCGCTGGGCCGAGTTGCGCGCCCGCAAGGATGTTGCTTGTAAGACACTGTAGGGATCGAGATCAAAATCCTCTTCAGAAAGAGAAGGGAAGTCGATCGTGGCTTGTTCCCAAAGATCTCTTAAGTAGACCTTTTTTGGGAAGAAGCGCGCTGTCAGTAGTTCGAACACACCGAGTGGTTTCGCAGTCCGGTTCAGTGTTTCGAACACAGTGCAAACTGCTTCGATCTCTGTTTCCTTGGGGAGTTCGATGACCGGGAAGCCGTAAGTTCGCAGAGGATTTAGGTATGTGTCGCGAACGAACCAAAGGAGGTCGAGAATCTCTTGCTCAGAGACGCCGTCAATACTGCGTCGCTTGCTAAAGTCGACGATCCATTGATCAACTTTCCAGATTTGATTCAATGGGAGCACAGCGTTGTCTAGCTGCCAGTTGCGATCTGATGCCTGCTTAAGATTGTCGTCTTCGCTACGGCCTATCCAATGGATCGAGTTGTCCCAGTCGATTTCCGACTTCGGGCGCATTTCTCTCCATCCATCGCTAACGATGCTCTCTAAGTTGAGGAAGTAGAACTCTGACCCGCCGCCGGCGAGCGAGTGCAGGATCGAGGTAAGGCGCTGTTGGCCATCGAGGACAACCTGATCCGGTACGACTGTGGGCCCTCGTTCCTTAGTCCCGGCGAATTGACGGGTTTTTAGTTGCTCATCGGATTTGTCAATATCCCAGAACAGCAGGGTGCCGACAGGGAACCTGCGCATGATGCTGGTAAGGAGCTCCGCAGTTCGGCGGGGTTCCCACGTAAAGTCGCGCTGAAAATCCGGAAGCCCGAGCTTCCCGGAAGTGATCGACCCGATCAATTGACCAACCTGGAGAGGATTCGTCTCATAGACAGGGTCAGACGAGTAGGGGTTTGAGTCAAAGTCGGTCACTTGATTGTCGAACTGATCGGCCATGTTGCTGACCCTACCCGATAGGCCGCCGTCCGACTGGTTGGGTTGAGACCAGAGCCTTTCCATATGACCTAACAAATGTAGTTCGGGCGCGTAGACAGGAAGTGGTGGATCACAAATGGCCCAGCTTGTATCAGCGAGGCCGAGCAGCGACGTTAGTTATAACTCCTCATAGTATGTGTGATGTGGTTATCGCTTTGCTGATGGCGGAAGCTCGGCCCCGGCTGTGGATAGCCCTCGGCGAGGTTCTGCCAACCAACTTGCTAACCACGGTGCCAACCGACTGACAGCAGTGTATGGCACTGCATGGCAGGTAGCCAGTCAGGCAGAGCCGATGCGAGCGACCTGCGGCACCCCAATACGCGGTTTGAAGGCGGGGGAGCCCACCAGGCGCTCAGACACCTCCACCCAGCAATCTAGCGGAAATCGATGCTAGCCGGATGGCCTGAATCTGCTGTTGGGGGCCAAACTGGGCCCAAAGTGGCTCCCAGAATGGCTCCGTCGAGGTCTGGCCTGGCCGCTGTCGAACCGGGGTGAACGTCTATGTTCGACGGGCGCTCGCTCCATCGGCGGGGGATCTCACCCTGCCGGACCAGGGCATTGGTCCCCTGAGTTCGTCGCCAGCCCAGCTCGCTCCATGTCGATCAAAGTCGGCGGCATCGACCATGCCGTTCTCCGAGTTGTCGTCGACTGTTCGGACTTCGAAACCCGCTCGCGACCTATCACGTCCAGCGCGGTGATCTCACAGGCATCCAGTTTCGTTGTCTGGGCTTGCATTGCCAGTATCCCCGCCAGGCCTAGGTCTCGGCTCCTCCAATGGGGAGCGCTCGAATGCGCAACCGAGTTGGGCTGAGCGACACGATCGCGCCGGCGACCAGTTCCGGTTCGATGGCACTGAGGTTGGCCACGAGGAGCTCGGCGTGAACGGCCGGTGGCCGATCGGCGACGTCTCGTAGCAACACCACCGAAGGTGTCGACGCACGGCGTGTGGCCAAAAGCATTGCGAAGTCAGAGTCTGCGGTGATGACGACCGCATCATTCTCGGCTGCCTAATCGAAGATCTCGTCGTCGGATGCTGTCAGCAGCCCATGCTCACCGACATGGCCGCGCTGTGGCCCTCGGCATTGAGTACGCTGACAACCTGGGGTGACAGGTTGGCGTCAAGAAGGTAGTTCACGCTGTTTGCGCGAGCGGAAGATCTCGTTCGTTGACTCGCGCTGCCCCGAAAGCCGGAGCGGCAGAGATGTCTTCGTTTTCGAGATACGGGTAATCGGAGAGGATCTGCTCGCGGGTTTGGCCGGCAGCCAGTTGGCCAAGGATCATGCCAACGGTCACCCTTAGGTCACGAATGCACGGCAGGCCGCCCATTCGATTTGGGTCGACGGTGATCCGCTCAAGGCTCATGGCAGTATTGTAATCGACGGCCTAAGTGTGGTCGATGAATGGCGACCTTGCCTACCTGTGGTGGGAGCCAGCCTGGGCGCCATCGACTTCGAACCAATGCGGACCGAATCGGACTTGAGCGACCAGTCAAAGGGGTGAATCGGCCCCCTCCGCTATTCACGAACCCTCTGCCAGTCTTTGAAGGCGGGGGAGGCCCACGTGTGCGAGCACCCAGCGCTCAGACACCTCCGTGCCTGAATGTAGCGGATCTTGGAGGCGGTGGAATGCTCCGAAACCGCTGCTAGGGGCCAAACTGGGCCCAAAAGTGGCTCCCAGAATGGCTCCCTCATCGTCTGGAGTGGACTTTAGTGAACTGAGGCGAACCCCTACGTTCGGGCTGATCCCCGCTCTATGGGCGGGAGGTCGTAGTTGGCGCTCTCGTCCTAGTCTCTTCGATCCTCTACAATAAAGGAATGGCCACGACCTTCGAGCTTCCAGAAGAGCTGTACCGGCGCCTCGCCGATGTGGCAGCGGAGCGTGGAGTTTCGGCGCGTCAGCTCATCGTTGATGTCCTGTCGAGGCAATTCCAATCGAGTGGTGACGCTCAGGATGATCCATTCGAAGCGTTCATCGGCGGCTTTGATAGTGGGGATCCGGATTGGGCGTCGACTGACACGGCTGTCTTGCGTCAGCAGGCGGCTGCCCGCCGAGCTGAGTAGACCCCTCGGTGCTCCTGGTCGATACCAACGTTTGGCTTGCTGCCGCTGATCAGCGTTCGTCAGACCATGCCAGATGTTCGAAGCTTCTGCATGATCGGCGCAGCGAGCTTGCTTCGACGTCGTTGGTAATTGCCGAGGCAGCTTGGTTGCTGCTCGATCGATTTGGGCCGACGGCCCAGCTGCGGCTGATCTCGATGGTTGTCGCCTCACAAGTCGAAGTGATCGAGGTCTCGGCCAATGACTGGGTGAGGATCCATGAGCTGGTCGGCGTCTACGCCGATCTTCGTTTGGACGTCGTTGACGCTTCGACCGTGGTGGCTGCGGAACGCCTCGGCATTGAAGAGATAGCCACTATGGATGAACGAGACTTCCGGGTGATCCGTCCATCACACGTTGACTCGTTTCAGCTGCTTCCCTAACTGTCCACCTGGGAGCCAGAGTGGGAGCCATCGGCGGTGAACGTCGTTGAATTGGTAGGAGCCAAGACGGCCTATTGGTGCGTCGAAACGACTGTCTGCAAACGCTGCTGAACTACCCTTGCAGCCTTTGAAGGCGGGGGAGGCCCACGTGTGCGAGCACCCAGCGCTCAGACACCTCCACCCAGAGATCTAGCGGGTTTCGAGTGGTTCGAGAGTGGATCGAGAGTGGATCAAGGAGCCAATCTGGGAGCCTTAATGGCTCCCATCCGATCAGATTGTCGGCACCCGGCGAATCAGAGTGGACGGTCACGGACGATCAAGGCTCCCAGTTTGGCTCCCACCCCGCTTTGAGGGCGGGGGAGCCCTACTGCAGTGGTAGCATCATGAGTGCTACTCTAGTAGGTTAAGTGATATGAAAGTGAGTGTAAGTCTTCCCGAGGATGACGTCGACTTTCTCGATCGATACACGGAGGCCCATCAAATCGCCTCCCGTTCCGCCGCTCTTCAGCGGGCCATTCGTCTCCTGCGTGCGTCGGAGTTGACCGACGCCTATGCGGCCGCGTTTACAGAGTGGGCTGACGGGCCTGATGCTGAGGGCTGGGACGTCACGGTCGCGGATTCTTGATGAGGCGACGTGACATCCACCTCATCAATCTCGATCCTGTAATCGGGAACGAGGCTGCCAACACTCGACCAGCGGTGATAGTAAGTAACGACGGGGCGAATACGACAGCAGAGCGACTGGGTCGAGGCGTCGTGACTGTGGTCCCCGTCACGTCCAACGTCTCCGCCGTGTATCCATTCCAGGTCTATCTTCCGTCAGAAGAAACAGGCCTCGATAGAGATTCTAAAGCTCAGGCCGAGCAAGTTCGGTCGGTCTCGGTCGAACGCCTCGGCGCCAGGATCGGAAGCGTCCCCTTTGCTCTTATGTCAGACCTGGATGAGGCGCTGCGGGTGCACCTTCACCTGTAGGCGGTGGTAAGTCTGGGGTGGCAGGTTGGCGTCAAGAAGGTAGTTCACGCAGTCTGCGCGAGCGGAGATCTCGTTCGTTGATTCGCGACCTAAGGGTGACGGACGGACTCCGGCGAATCAGCGTGAACGGTCACGGACGATCAAGGCCTTGCTAGGGCCTGCGTCAGTTGACTGTGTCTCGTTGAAGACGTGCCGACGCCTTCGGTCCCCACAGCGAGAGCCCCAACATGATGAGCGCCAGTGGGCCGAAGACCTTGTCAATGGCGACGCCGGGCGGTTCGTGCTCGGTCACGACGCCTGGGGTAAAGAGGGGGGCTGCGAACCGTCCGATGTACTCGATCACATAGGCAAGAGCCATCATCGGAATCAGGGCCGGATAACGCCACAACATGACAGCACCAATGAGACCGATCACGAACTGCTCCAAGCCCCACAGGCCAAATATGGTCACCAACGAGTCAGCACCGCTCTGAGTAAAGTCGTCCAACGTGATGGAGGCAATGCTCGCCGCACCGCCGTCGGAGGCAAACATGTGGATTGAGCCGGCGACGAGCGACCTGAACACGAAAAGGCCGAGAAGCCATTTGGCCAGCCAATGGCCCTGGTATCCACTGTCGATGGATCTTGGAAACAGTCGATCGATCATGCAGTCGGCTTCCGTGCTGGTTGTTTCGAGCGGGCTGCCTCGAGGTGGCCGGCGTCTTCGGTGACGAGAGCAACCAAGATGCCAATACGAAGGCGGGGGAGGCCCACGGGCCGGAACGGCCTAAGCGCTCAGACACCTCCGCCCAGTAATGTAGCGGGTTTCGAGTGGTTCGAGAGCTGAGTGAGGGCGTCCACTGGTCTGCGGTTGCCTGATGTGATTGTTCTTGAGGCTGCCACTCTCATAGCGATCGCGCCGGGGCTGCTAAAGTCGTCAGTATGTTCGACGAGAGCAACGTCATCGAGTGGGTGGCCGAGTTCGATCCGGCGCTGCGTTGGCAGATCATGCGGGATGTGGATGGCGCAGTAGAGTCAGAGTGGTATCCGATTCGAGCGCTAGTCGAAACCGAGGGCCTTGGTGCTAGGCTCCTGTCGCTTCAAGACGCTGACGGTCAGTGGTCTGGCGGCGCCTTCTTCCCTCCCGGGTTCACCGGGCGGCAATTCCAAGAAGAGGGCCAACCCTGGACGACGACAACGTGGGCGCTCACGCAGCTACGAGAGTTCGGGCTCGACCCCAAGTCGGCTCGTGCCCGCGAAGTAGTCCGGCTGGTGGGGGAGAACTCTCGCTGGGATAACGACGGGCAGCCGTATTGGTCCGGTGAGGTCGAGGAGTGTATTAACGGTCGAACGGTGGCTGACGGCGCCTACTTCGGAGTCGACGTTTCACCGATCGTCTCTCGTCTAGTTGACGAGTCGCAGCCCGACGGCGGATGGAACTGTGAACGGTGCAACGGATCGTCCCGGTCGTCGTTCGCCACCACTATCAACGTGCTCGAAGGGCTGCTCGAATTCGAACGAGTAACTGGGGGCACCACTGCGTCGCGCCAAGCTCGCAAGGGTGCCGAGGAGTATCTGCTTACTCGACATCTGTTTCGGCGTGCCTCCACCGGTGAACCGGCAGACGAGCAGTTTCTCGCTCTGACCTATCCCACTCGATGGCACTACGACGTGCTGCGTGCCCTCGACTACTTCCGTGCCGCAAGTCGGTTCGAAAGGACACCGCCCGATGCTCGTCTAACAGAAGGCATCGAGTTGGTTCGCTCCAAACGGGATGAAGACGGCCGGTGGCAGCTCGAATGGCAACCCAGGGGAGCAACCCTGTTCAACCTGGATGACGGACCCGGCCATGCATCACGATGGGTCACCCTGCGAGCGCTGCGAGTCCTGCGCTGGTGGGACGACCAAACCTAGCAGTCAACCTATGTGTGGTGAATGCCGACACAACTAGGTGTCGAAAATTCGAAGGCTAGCTACCAGCTTCGAAGCTCCATTCTCGTCCAGTCCTTCCTCGTGCAGCAGCTTCAGGCGGGATTGAACTTCCGGCCGAAGCAGCTCGTGGAGTCGCTCTTCGTTGGCCCGAACCTCAGTGTCGGTGAAGGCCCGGCTTGTGAAGCCCTCCAGCCCTTCAACCAGCTCCGATTGGTAGACGACGTTCGGGTCGAAGCCTGCCCGGTTCTGCAGCTTCGCCTTGCCGATAAAGCAGACGATCGATTGCACGAGGTCCTGGTGCACCCCCAAGTAGTGGGCAAGCGCAAGCCTGTACCCGTAGCTCTGGTGCAACGGGCTTTGTGCCGCGCACCGTTCCGCCAGAGCAGCCAGAGGCAGCAGGCAAGTAGGGCCAGCAGGAACAGCGAGATAGCGGCGGCCATCAATGAAAGTTTCGCGCGCCGCTACGCGGATCACCAAAGTGTCTGACGCTGCCTGCTTGGCTGCTCCGACTTCGGCTCCGAAATGCCGACTGCGTGAGTATGGCAAAACCCCAACACCACTGATACCGTCTGACGCCATCGTAGGACAACAAGATGACACGAAGACCGTACTACCGGCACCGGTCCGCTCGGCCTTTGTCGTAGGCCTCATCTACCTGTTTCTGGTCGGCGTTTCGTCGCTTGAAACCGGTATCAAGATCATGGGGGAGGACACGCAGGAGCGTCTCTTCTCCGCCGTCAGCAACCCGATTGTCGCCGTCTGTATCGGCGTGCTGGGCACTATCTTGGTTCAGTCGTCGTCGGCGTCCACCTCGGTCATCGTTGGGCTGGTGGCTTCTGGGGCTGTTGGTGTCGACCAGGCCGTTCCCATGGTGATGGGGGCCAACATTGGTACCACCGTGACCAACACCTTGGTGTCACTCGGCCATATTCGCCAGTCAAACGAGTTCCGGCGAGCCTTCGCAGCAGCGACGGTTCACGACTTCTTCAACATCTTGGCCGTCACCACCATCCTTCCGTTGGAGTTAGCCTTCGGGGTGATCAGCCGCCCGGCAGAGGCAATTAGCGAGAGGCTAGTTGGTTCAGCGGGGACCGAATGGAAGAGTCCTATCAAGGCTTGGGTCAAAGAGCCGGTTGGTTGGCTGCGGGACCTGTGGGAGGCGTTAGGCGCCAGCGGGAACCTCCAAGGCGTGCTCATGGTGCTGACCGGCTTGGTCATCATCTTGGCCGCCCTTACCTTCATCACGCGAAATATGCGTTCGCTGGTGGCCGACCGGGTGGAGCGCTCGGTCAACGCCATGTTGAGCCGCGGCGGCGGAGCTGTTGCTTTGCTGCTTGGCCTGGCCATCACGGTTGCTGTTCAATCATCCAGCATCACCACGTCGATCTTGATTCCGCTGGCCGGGGCCGGTGTTATCAGCCTTCGCAACGCCTACCCGGTGACGCTCGGGGCCAATGTCGGCACCACTGTCACCGCTTTGTTGGCGTCGCTGGCGGCATCTAGCCCCGAGTCGCTTACCGTGGCGCTGGCTCACACCACCTTCAACGTCTTCGGTATCTTTCTTCTCTACGTGATCCCCATTGCCAGGGATGTTCCCGTTATTGGCGCCACTCGTCTTGCCGACATCGCGGTGGAGCGAAGAGTTGTGGCCATTGCCTATGTTGTCGGGTTGTTCGTTGTGCTACCGCTGCTTGTTGTTGCCGTCCTCGGCTGAAAGGAAACCCATGGTTCTCGAATTTTTCAGAAGCGGGTCGGGCGAAGGCGATTTCGACCACATCGTCACCAAATCTGTGGCTATGTTGAGCGACGCTCGTCACTCATTCGATCTGGCCACTCTCGCCCTTTTGACCGATGCCGGTCCCGAATCGGTAGCCCAAGACATCCGAGACACCGACCAGCGGATCAATCAAACCGAACAGGAGCTCCGCAGCGAGCTGGTGGTTCACGTGGCAGTGAAAGGGTCGGCCGATATCGGATCGGTTCTTGGCCACACGCTCTTGTTGAAGAAGATCGAGCGGGTCGGTGATCAGGCCAAGAATATTCTTGAGCTGGCCGAGCAGGGCGTGTCGCTGTCGGCTCGGGCCGAGGTCGACGAGCTCATGGCCGAACGCCAAGTACTCTCGGCACTGTTCACCGAAGCGGCCGAACTGATAACCACCCCCGATCTAACCGGCGAGACAGTCGACGACTACGCCAAACGGGTCGAGGCGGCCATGGCGCTGTATCAAGATTACATCGACAGCTACTTGACTACGGATCGGCCGGGCAGTGACGTTGTGCCTCTGGCCATTTACTATCGCTTCTTGCGCCGTATCGCCGCCAACCTTCTCGGTGTGGTGCGAACGTCAGCCCAACCGCTTCCCTACATGGACTACCTCGAAGACGGATCGGTAGACACCGAAGACTGAATTCGGTCAGGCAGCGATGGCCTGATGGACCGGGACGTTGGGCTCGCTCTTCAACCCGAGTTCCTTGCGCAGCGCTATAAGCTCGCCGAGGTTTTCACCTTCGATGGCCAGCGTTGTCAATGACTCCTGCGTCTCTTTGATCACGATGTCGGTGACTTCGGCCCGCAGCGGGCCGATCCGATACCGTCGCCGACGCTTGGTCACGAACACGGCCCGAATGCCAAGCTCAGGATCGAGCCCGTCGATGGCCGCCGTCAGGTTGTATGACCCTTTCGAACGGACCCGCTCAAGGTCCAGCTCGTCGCAGAGTTCATCGAACGGGGCGGGCGCCTCATCGCTTGCGTAATAGTTGCCGGAGACCCACCGCTCGAAGCCTTTGCGTTCGGCCACCAGGCGTTTGAGCTTCAACCTGTTGTCACGCACTTTGGCGTTCCAGGTGGAGTCATCGGTCAGCAAATAGCAGTCGTTGATGCGCTCTTGCGTCTCATGATCAGCCAGCTTGGCCAGCCTGCGCTGGGCCTTGGCGTGCCGCCCCCACACCCGATATTCAAAACGAGGGTTACCCATTGCATCGTCGGTGGCATCGATGTCTGATGCCCTGTTGGGAGTCGATTTGGCCATGAGGTCGGTACCGATCATCACTGATCCGTTCAAACCACGGTAGCGCAGCCAAGGCCGCGACTGTCAATGAGATATTAGCCCGGCCTCTAGCAACCCAGTGCACCGAAGACGCCTCAACCCGCTGAAACCGCCTGCAAATAGCCGAGATCGGCTAGTAGATGACGGTTGAGCTCACCCATGTCGGCCAACGGCAGTTCGTGCGGATCGAACCAGCCCAATTCGACCATCTCGACGCCATCGGGTTGTGGAGAGGACAGCAGTCGGGCGGCGAAAGCGGTGATGATGTAGGAGGTCAAGTGGCCGTTGCTGTAGGTGATTTCGTAGCCTGGCCCACCGAAAGCTCCGAGCAGCGGACCGATCTCAACCTCGGCGCAAACTTCTTCCATGGCTTCCCGCCTGGCGGCGTCGGCTGGACTCTCGAACGGTTCGATGATGCCGCCGATTGTGCCCCATAGACCGGACTCGGCGGATCTGCCCAACAGCAGCTGACCTTGATTGTCGGTGATCACAGCGGTGGCCGCTGTCAACAGCAGGCGCTGGGGCCCGACGAGACGACGAATCTCGGACAGATACTCAGACATTGTCATCCTTGCGATCCCCTGTTCATAGGTGGACTACTAACCAGGTATCGACAACATCTGCTTTGCCCCTAAGCCCAGATTGGGTACTGCGACCGAACTGGTGGCCGACTACCGTGTCCGACATGATCGACCAGCCTTCAGCACAAGCCAGCGAGTCGACCGGCGCCACCCGATGGCTGACCGAAATGGGAATGGGGGTTGACGTCCACGGAGGCGACTACACCAAAGCCGGTCGCAGGGCTGTGTTCGACGCGCTTCGCCACTCAAGTCTCAATTTCTTTGCTGCCGCTGGCAAAAGCAAAGACCAGATGCAGATCGAGGTTCGCCTCGGGGTCCAACGACCCGACGAGGTCGACGTTGCCGCCATCGCCGAAGAAGTCCCCTACGGCACCGTAACCGTCACTCCTCTACCCGGTGGGCTAGACGTTCCCGCCCCAAACGGGAGCGACCTGATGGTGATCGCCAACGCCGCCATCCTGGTAAGTTTCACCGATGACTAGGGGCCTCCATAGTGGGGCACTCGTCAAACTATTGACGTGAAAGGTCGAAGTGAACACCTACCTGAGTCCTGGGGTGCTATTGCGCATCCTGTTCCATGGACTACATTGGTGTCTCGTGGGACACCGGAGGGTTGCTTCGCGGCGGAACCAGCCACTCTGGCGTTCCTAATGCCGGTGCGGGGGTCAAACTATTTCGGGAGGGAATACTCTCGAAAATAGCTACGACCCCCGCTCCGTGTGTGCTCGCGCCGATGCGGCGGAACTACGACGCGAGCGATCCTGTGTGTCACAGGAGATTCATGTGGGCTGCATCCGATCTACCAGCTCCATGAGTTCGGAGCGGAGCTGTGTAAGTTCTGTCTTGTCGAGCAGCGTTCGGCAGCGGACCTTGTCCCAGGCTGCCGCGGCCGCCGCTTCTAGTTCTGTGCCTTCTTCGGTTGCCGAAACGAGAACTCGACGCCCATCGAGTTCATCAGTAGCTCGCAGTACAAAGCCACGCCCCTCAAGGCGATCGATCATCGGTGAGATGGCGTGAGCTGGAAGTTTGAGGTGACCGGCGATCTCGCTAATAGAAAGCGTCTTGTGCTCCCAGATCACCAACAGTACGAGGTACTGGGGGTAGGTGATTCCCAGTGGGTCAAGGAGGGGCCTGTAGGTGCGGGTTATGGCGTTCGTAGCGGCGTACAGCGCGAAGCACAGCTGATCGTCCAGCCGAACCGTGGTTGGTACCTCGTCAGTTTCGAAGTCGGCCGCAATCAGAGCGGCGAAGCCTGCTTGCATAACGATGTGAACTCTATCACACGTGATAGAACTCCTGTCAAGGGTTGAAATCCGGACGAAATTGGGCTTCTGAGGCGCGAATCAAACCGGCAAACGGAACGTTCAGAACGAGCTAGCCAGCTGGCTCCGGTGGTCGGTAGCTAGCCTTACCCCCAGTGGGCTACAAACACGATCGGGACAGTTTCATAGCGGCTGGCGTCGAACTGGCCGCCGCCGACGGGCTCAACCAGCTCACGTTTGGACGCCTGGCCAAACAGCTCGATATCAACGACCGCTCAATCGTCTACTACTTCCCCACGAAGCGCGAACTGTTGACTGCCGTCGTGGCCAAGCTAGGCGATGACATGCGGCCCCTCTTGGCTGATGCATTCGGGGACGGCCTGATTACACCGCAAGAAGCGCTACGCAGGGCCTGGCCGGTTCTCGCCTCGACTGAAGCCGATTCGACGATGGCGGTGTTCTTCGAGCTGCTCGGCCTTGCTGCCGCCGGCTCCCAACCGTTCGATGAATTGGCGCCGCTGCTACTCTGCGGCTGGATCGACTGGCTTGCGCCACGACTTGATGTGCCCCAAGACGTCGACCCACGGGCCGCGGCAGTCGCCGCCGTCGCTCAACTCGACGGCATGCTCTTGCTGCGGGCCACGGTGGGTCATGACCAGGTGGCTGCGGCCGCCACCTATCTAGGATTTGTCGACTAGAGGCTAAGCCCCGGCACCTGTGCGTTTGCCTTGGCCACTCTTAGAGCGACGACGGTTGGACTGGCCCGACGGCTGACCGTGGCCTTTTCCTCCGCCGCGGTTGCGACGTCGACGGCCGGAGCCGTTACCCGACCGGCTTCCGTTCTTGGACGAATTGCGATTGCGATTGCCGCCGCCGTTGCCGCCTCCACCTGAACTTGAACCGCCTCCGGAACCGGCGTTGGCCGGAGCCCACGACGGATCAATCTCGAGGCCAAGCTTCTTTTGCATCTTCCGAGCATCGCCAACCTGGTCGTCGAGGATGAGTGAGACGACGACGCCTTCTCGCCCGGCTCGTGCGGTTCGGCCCGAACGGTGGATGTAGGTCGTATGGTCACCCGGCGGATCAAAGTGGATTACGGCGGCAACGTCGTCAACGTGGATGCCGCGGGCGGCCACATCAGTGGCTACAAGAGCCTGTACGGCTCCATCGGTGAAGCGGCCCAACGACCGAGTGCGACGATTCTGGGCATGGCCTCCGTGGATGGCGACCGCTTCGACACCCTGCTTGGTCAACTGGCGGGCCAGTCGGTCGCAGGCGTGTCGGGTCCGGCAGAACACGATGGCCTGACCGGTTTCTTTGATGACCTTGGCGCTGGTGGTCACGCGATTCTCTCGTTCGAGCAAGATGAACCGGTGTTCGGCCGAAGTGATGTCCGGCGTAGCGTCGCCGACGAGGTGGGTGACCGGGTCGGTCTGGTAGTGACGGGTGAGCTTGGCCACCTCGCCTTCCAGCGTGGCGGAAAACAGGATTGTCTGTCCGCCTTCGGCGGTTTGATCCAGGATGCGTCGCACGGCGGGCAGGAAGCCCATGTCGGCCATGCGGTCGGCCTCATCGATGACCACCTGGTCGACGTCGATCAGGCTGACGGCGCCTCGCTCGATTAGGTCTTCGAGCCTGCCGGGGCAGGCCACGAGAACGTCCACGCCGCGGCTCAGCTGCTTGAGTTGTTTGCCGTAACCGACACCGCCGTAAACCACGCCGACAGTGACGTCGCCGGCGAAACTCAAAAGCTCCTCGGCGATCTGATCGGCCAGTTCCCGCGTCGGGGCGAGAATAAGGCCTCGTGGGTGCTTGGATTCAGCCTGGCCAACGGTGGCTATCAGCGGAATGCCGAAGGCCAGTGTCTTGCCTGAGCCGGTGGGTGCGCGGCCACAGATGTCGCGGCCCTCAAGGGCGTCGCTGATGGTGGCTGCCTGAATTTCGAATGGTTGATCAATGCCTCGGCGCGACAACGCCTGACAGATCGAATTGGGGACGCCGAGATCGGCGAACGTAGTACTCATCTTGCTCCTGGCCCACCAATGTCGGCAGGCGAATAAGGGTTCTGGATGGCGACGTCGGAGATTGTTATGACGTCGGCATGCTTGGCGGGTGGCTCACATTGACAGAAGAACCGGAAACCCGTCTGCAAACCCATCGGCCGGGTGACCCGACCAGACCCCTTAACCGTATCGTTGTACGGCCCGAAACCGGTTCTTGAAGCCGTGTGCCGGTCTTGAGCGGCGTGGCAGATGGCTTCTACTGCCACCCGCCGAGCCGGGTGAATCAACAGATCAAGAGGCGTCTTCGGCAATGACGAGTTCCGCCACGGCACCCATGTTGTCAGCGGAGACCGTCGGTTGACGGTAGAGCGGGTGGTACGGAGTACCGCTTCGGTTGATGTAGGCGGCTGCCATGCCGGTTGCTAAGGCACCGTGAGTGTCCCAGTCGTGACAGGCCACCAAACGCAGATCGTCGATCGGACGGTCAACCTGTTCAGCGGCATAGCGGTAGACGGCCGGATCGGGCTTGAAGGTACCGGTGGATTCCACCGACACTGTCATGTCGAACAGGTCGCCCAGGCCGCTGTTGGCAACTTGGTTGGCGATAAGGGCCTGCGACGAGTTTGAGAACGCCACCGTTCGATAGCCAGCCTGGCGAAGCTGTTGCAGCGCCGGGGCCACATCCGGGAACGGCTTCAATCCGGCAAACGTGCTGAGAATCTCAGTGCGTTGGTCGTCGTTGAGAGAGATGCCGTTGCCACTGGCTACGAAGTCCAGCATGGAGCCGGCTAACTGGGCGAAGCCGGTCTCGACGCCGGTGAGAGCGCACACTGTCGAAGTGTGGAGAAGTCGGGCGAACCAAACATCGGTGACGCTGTCGGTAGCAAAGGCGGCGGCGAACTTCGGTCGCAACGCCGAAAGGTCCAGCACCGTTTCGTTGATGTCGAACAGAATTGTGTCCCGTGCCATGTCGGCTCCTCACTTCGGCTGGCAACAGCAGTCTGTCTGCTTTCAGTAGGAAACGACAAACGGGGGTCACAGGTGTCATCAGACACAAATTGCTTCCCGCCAACCCTTTGGGCGTGGCAGGGTTTACCCAACAAACGAACCTACTCGTTGAATTGGCCGCCGAACTGCGTCACCGAAATCGGTTGTCGGATTCTGAGTAACCGGGAGGCCCCATGCTGTTCAGTGTCCACGTCGCCGACTCCGGAGTTCGCTCCGTGCTGACGAGGCGGGTGCCGCAGGCGGGCGAAGTCCCCGGACTGAGGACCGCCTGCACCATGGCCTGTGGGCCGTTCACTCCCGGAGCGCTGCCATCCACTCAGCTCAGCCGGGAGGCAGTGTTGGCCTGTTGGGACGACGCTGATTCCGTCGAACGATTCTTGGCTGAGCATCCGACCGGCCGTGACCTGGCGAGCGGATGGAATGCCACGATGGAGCTATTCCGAGCCGTTGGAGTTTGGCCTGGCCTCGACGATGACATGGAGGCTGAGGCTGACAAGGTTCCGGTCCCCGACAGTGGCCCGTCCATTGCCGTGACCATTGGGAGGTTCTATGTGCGTAAGCTCATTCGGTTCCTTAGGGTCAACGCTGCCTTGGAGGAACAATTCCTCGTAGCCCCCGACGTGATCTGGGGAACTGGTTTGGCTAATCCGCCCAAACGAATGGTTGGCACCTTGACGGTGTGGGAGAGCGCGAGTGCCGCCGAGTCCTTCATGCGCAACGGGGCACATGCCGCCGCTGTCAACGAGCACTTCGACTACGCCAAAGACCCAACGGGCCATACGTTTGTGACCGGCGGAGGCTTCTTTGGCTTTCGACCGTTGTCAGCTAGCGGTTCGCTTGCCGGAACAAATCCGTTCCCGTCCTTCTAGCGGCGCGACACCTGCGCTGGCCCCAGATTGGCCTTTCGTGCGAGCTTGACCCAGCTACGTGCGGGGTCGGTGCGAGGCGTTTCTTACTGTCGGGGCAAATGTGCTCCGGCATCAGTCGGAGACGCTAACGGAGGGTTCCACGTTGACAGACCTATCTCGAGAAGCGGCTAGCAGCGCGTTCGATGACGCCGGCGCGATTACGGCGTCACGGAGCGACAGGTTCAAGATGCATTGCCGTGAATGCGCTGTCGTCTACGTTGTCGCCGAATCGCGCATCGAATCGCAACACCGATCCGGTGAAGGATTAGTCGGCTACGTCTGGTGCCCCGTTGGGCACCTGGCGATACATCAATTTGCTGAGGCCTACCCAAAGCCGCCGCCTCCGCAGTCGGTCATCGATCTACGCGCCCAGCTCGCCGCAGCGGAGCCTGTCACCGCGGAGTCGGCGGCAGGCGACAAGTGAACATCTCTTGTGAGCCGGACGCAGATGCGATCAAGACAGCAAAGCAGGACCGAACGTAAACCGGCGAAGGGGGCCAGACACGCCCCGCCTCGGGCTACGTCAGACGAAACTCCATCGGGCTCCATAGCCTCCGAGATCAACGCACTGTTCACGCTAACCATCTCGTCGGTTGCCTTCGCCACCTCATTCGCGGTGCTGATCTTCAGCGGCGCGCTCCAGGCTGGTATGCCGCGGGCCATCGGCACGTTCCTCGTCGGTGGCGGTGTGATGGCGGTGTTGGTGGCATGGCGCTCGCAAGTCCAGCCGGTCGCAACGCTCGTACAGGGGGGACCCGCAATCTTGATGGCGGGTGTTGCGGCTGGCTTCATCGCCAGGGAGGGGACCGAGGTCGCCGATGTGTTTGTCCTGCTTGTCGTCACGATGTTGGTCACCTCGCTGGCTACCTGGCTGCTCGGTCACTTCGGTCTTGGCGGGCTGGAGCGCCGCCTACCAAAGCCGGTGGTTGACGCCTTTGTCGGTGGAATTGGCTGGCTGCTGCTCAAAGGCGGCATTGGCGTCATGGCCGATAGGACCCTTGGCCTGACTGATCTTGGTGGGCTGTTCGATTCCGAGGTTGCGAAGTACTGGGTGCCGGGGGCGGCGATCGGGTTGGTTGCCTGGTTGGCCAACCGTTCGTCGCGAGTACCGAACTACGTCTCCGGTCTCGTCTTTTGCGCTTGTCTGGTGGGCTTCTACACAACGGTTGGTTTTACTTCATCGATTTCGGCCGTTGAATCCGAGGGCTGGCTTCTCGGCCCATTTCCTCAAACCGGGAGCACCAGAATGGTGACACCAATCGAGTTCGCTAGCGCCGATTGGGTCAGCATCGCCATGACGGCTCCCGGGATCTTCAGTGTCGCCGGAGTGGCCTGCATCACGCACATGTTCAATCTGGCCGGAATTCGTTGCAAGCTCGCCCCCCGGCTGCACGTTGACGCCGCATTGCGTACCTCGGCCGGAGCGAGCATAACAGCGGGACTGTTCGGCGTGACCCCGGGATTCCAGGCGTTGGCCTACACCATGGTGCTACATCAGATGGGCAGCACCCGTCGTGTCATTCCCATAATCTCCGGGGGCCTCGTCGTTGTGTTCGGCATGGTAGGGGTAGGCGCCGTCGGCTATGCCCCTCGGTTCATCTTTGGAGCGCTCTGGGTAATGACTGGGCTGGCGATGCTCGACAATTGGCTAGGGGGTTTGATGCGCTCGACCAGCGCTAGCGAGAAGCTGCTCGGCATTTTGATCGGCGGAGCTGTTGCCTGGTTCGGCCTGTTGCAGGGTCTTGGGGTTGGACTGGCGGCCGCCGGCGCCGCTTTCATTGTGTCGTACAGTCTGGTGGACCCGGTGCGACGGATGAGTTCTGGTCACCAGCTATGCAGTCGAGTCACCCGATTGCCAAACGGAATTGAGCGGCGTGGAGCAGTAAGCGATCATTTACTCGTCCTTGAGCTTCATCGCTCACTTCGACGTCAACGCCATTCTCGACTTCCCGATCGGCGACGACCCGGTTCGCTCCGACAAACCCGGTGGCTTTCACCGAATGTGCGAAGCCTTCCGCACGATGCCGAAAGCAACGATCGCTGAGCTAGCCGGCCGGGTTGGGGGAGGGGGCAATGAACTGGCCATGTCATGCGATATGCGGTTCGGTGCACTGGACCACACGATCATCAACCAAATGGAAGTGCCGCTCGGCATTCTGCCTGGTGGCACCGGCACCCAACGGTTGCCTCAACTCGTTGGGCGCGGTCGGGCCATGGAGATGATCCTCGGTGGCATCGATGTCGACGCGGTAGAAGCGGAGCAGTGGGGCCTGCTCAACCGGGCGCTACCAGTCGATGAGCTGTCAGCGTTTGTCGACCGCTTGGCCGCCCGAATTGCATCGCACCCTCGGCAAGCGGTGGCGTTGGCCAAGCAGTCGGTGCTCAACGCCGAATCCATGCCGCTGCCCGAAGCGCTAGCGGAAGAAGTATTCCTGTTTCAGCACACCACCCGAAACCCCGACGCCAGACGCCGCATGAAACAGTTCCTCGAAAGCGGCGGGCAAACCCGCGACGGCGAACGTGACTTGAACCGGCTGCTCGAACGCCTAGGAAGCGACCGGGTCGAGTAGTCCGACGTCGATCAGCAGCTGTCGGTTTAGGTCGCCAAGGTCCAAGCTGTTCGCTTCGGCCGTGGTGAACCAGGCCACGGTCGACAGTTCGTCGTCGTCGGCCACCGGCTCCCCAGTCAACGATGCTTCAAAGGCGATGATGACATAGGAAGTCCGATCACCGTTGTCGTAGGTAACCCGATACCGCGGTCCGCCGTAGGCACCCAGCAGCGCCCCGACTTCAACCGCTACTCCAAGCTCTTCGAACGCCTCGCGTTTAGCCGCTTCGAGCGGTTGTTCGTCCGGTTCGATCATGCCGCCGATGGTGCACCACACACCGGTGTCCTTGGCTTGGCCCAACAACAGCTTTCCATCGTTGTCGGTGATGACGAGTGAGACGGCGGGAAGGAGAAGCAGGCGGTGGCCGACGAGGTCACGAATCTCCGACAAGAAGGGGGACATTCCCATGGCTGTTTAGACCGCCGGGGTGGTGGCACGATCGCGGAAGGCCTCGCATCCACCGAACTCGGATAGGTCGGCTCGGAAGAACACGTCACCGGTGACCGAATCGAATCCAATGACTTCGCCGTTTTCCGAATCGGCCACCCACACGTTGGTGCCATCGACGGTCATATCGATCGAGTTGAAGTCCATATCCGGGATCTGTTCCGACTCATTTGTGGTGGGGTCGATTCGCCACAGCTGCCCAAGCTCGGTGCCAACCCACAACGTGTCCGAAGCGAACTCCAGGGCATGGGGTCGGGCTCCGACCTCGATAATGTCTGTGAGCTCACCGGAGGCTGGATCGAGGCGGGCCACCGTGGCGTCATCGGCGTTGGTCACCCAGATGCTGCCAGCTCCGGCTACCACGTGAATAGCTCCGACCCCGACTTCGATCTCGCTGATGACGGTGTTGGTGGTCGCATCGATTTGGGTCACCGTGCCGTCCAAGTTGTTAGTGACCCACACCACTCCGTCGTCAACGACGGCGTAGTGCGGCCGCTGTCCGACCTCGATGGTGGCGACAACTTCGTTGGTTTCCGGATCGATGCGGTGCACTGCTTCGGTGGCCGGATCGACGGCCCAGACGCTTCCATCGCCCTCGGCCAAACCTAAGGCGAACCCTTCGAATTCGACCTGACCTTGAGGTCGGGCTGTTTCAGGGTCGAAGCGGGTGACGATGCCGCCTAGACGATTACCAACCCACACCGAGCCGTCGGCCACGGCTACTCCAGAAGCGGACCCTCCGCCTGTCACGGCTTGTAGTACTTCCTCCGACACCTTGTCGACCTTGGCCACCACACCACAGTTAAAGTCCGAGACCCACACGGCGTCGTCGGTTACCGCCACACTGTCGGGCCGAAAGTTCAACTCCAAACCTGGTGGCGGATCCGCTGGCTCTTCAGGCGTCTCCGCCTCTTCCTCAGGCGAGTCTTGAGTGTCGTCTTCGTCGGCCCCGAACAGGTCTTCCCCGTCGGCTTCCCGCTCATCGATAGTGGTTTCGGCCTCTTCGTCGCCAGCTAGAGAATCGGTATCGGATCCGATGCTGACGATCATGGCCATCAAACCACCGAACAACACCACAATGGCCACTGCGGCGACCGCAATCCACACCCGCCGGTCCGTTCCCTTGGCGTCGATATCTGCCGGTTCGGTGGATGAGGGAGGAAAGTCCCAGGTGACCCCGTCGGCCGGGGGGATGTCGACGGGGGGATGGTGCCCCTCAGGCACGGCGTCGGATGACGGGTAGAGATCGGCCGGAGGAGGTGCTGGCGCCCCGAACCCAGCAGGGTCAGGGACGGGAGGCGGGGGAGGCCCGATGGGCGGTGAAGTTGGCGGCGGTGCGTCGTCGGGCCCGAAGTCCACTACCTCACGCTAACAGCCGCCAGGGGACTAGCGTTCGTCGCCGGAGCCACCTACGGCGCCACGTTCGGCCCGGGAAGCCAACTTGGCGATGTTTGTTCTGGCAACTTCCTCAAGCGACGAGTCAAGGGCGGCAGCGGTTTGGGCGACATACCACAAGACATCACCCAACTCTTTCAGAATCAGCTCGCGCCGCTCGTCGCTGAGCACACCGTCTTCGTCGCGCAACGTCTTCTTTAGATGGTCGGCCGCCTCACCCGATTCGCCATTCAACCCCAGAACCAGTCGGGTCAACAGACCCAAGCCTGTGTCCCCTGCTGCCGGATACAAGGTTCGGGCCGATGCCTGCTGGTAGTGCTCGAAGTCCACGGCGCCAACCTACTGGAGGGCTGCGTCACGTTAGCATCATGTTCGTTTTTGTACGTTCTTGCCATGAGACCACTACATACAACCATCCGTCAACGCCAGCGTCTAGGTGTGGCTGTCGCTCTCGCTGTCGCGGCCGTGCTGAGTGTCCTATTCGTCGCCCCGGCGTCGGCCGACGTCACCTGGTTTTGGACTGAGGTAGGAACGACCGGTCTTGACTCTGGTCAGCGTTTCGATGCGGTTGAAGACCGGGACCAGTCGGGAACCGAAGATACGTGGACCAACTACGTCGAGTTTCTTTCCGGACCTGCCGGTCACCGCTCGGTCTTCTTGATGGACCCGGTCGGCTCGGGCGACACGTTGACGATCAACATCAACTATCGGGGACCGGCTGGGTCGGACATACGTTGGAACATGTATCTGGTCGATCAGACCAACCAGTACTGGGTTGACGTGCTCGACAACCAGGGGCTGCCCGGTTGGGTGTGGGCGGCCACGTCGACTTCAGTTGCCGACGCCAATCGCTTCCTCGACGCTGACGGTCGTATCGTCGTTGTCTGGCAGACTGCTGACACCACCGATGCCAGTCAGCTCGATCACTTGAAGCTATCGCTCAGCGGCGATGCGACACCACCACCGCCACCACCGCCACCGCCACCGCCTCCGACACCGCCACCTCCTCCACCAAACCCTCCCACACCGCCGGGGTCGGCGGTCGAACTGCCGCCCACCGACACGCTTTGGGACTATCAAATCGGTGCCCCCTATACGCCTGCTCCTGGGGTTGGTGTGGTGTCAAGGGATTGGTTTGACGCCGAGGCCGAACCCGGGCTCTACAACATCTGCTACGTCAACGCCTTCCAGGCCCAACCCAGTGGTTCAAGCGACGACCTAACCCGGGCCGACCTGCTCGAGAACTGGCCGACCGACGCTCTGCTCGGTGTTCGCGACGAAGGGTGGGATGAAGAAGTCATCGACATCCGATCCGACTACAGCCGTCAGGTGGCGTTCAACCACGTCACCCAGATGATCGACACCTGCGCAGCAAAAGGCTTCGACGCCGTCGAATTCGACAACCTCGATACCTACTTCCGGTTCGGGCAGTTTCTGACAGCGGATCAGGCAATCACCTATGCCAGAATGCTGAATGACTACAGCCACGAGCAGGGTTTGGCGACAGCACAGAAGAACTCAGCCGAGTTGATCACCGCCGGTCTACACGGTGCCGCCGACTTCGACTTCGCCCTAGTCGAGCAGTGCAGCCACTTCAACGAGTGCAGCGTCTTCGCCGATGCCTACGACGGCCGTGTGCTGGCCGTCGAGTACAAACGACAGGCGTTCTACGACGGGTGCTCCAATCCGCTGTCGGACTTCCCGTTTGTCCTGGTTGACGACCCTAGCGAAAGTCCTCGGGTTGACCCTGATGTGCCACGCGACTACTGCTGATGTCAGCTGACCGGCATGACGCCAGCATTCGAGCCGTTGACCTCGGCTCCGTAGACTAGGTCGATGCGAGTCCTCGTACTCGAAGACGACCGAGACATCGGTCCAGCCGTAGTCCGCTTCCTCCGGGAGGCGGGCTACGCCGTCGATCTCGCCGTCAAGTGTCTGGAGGCCGACGAGCGAATGGCCGTCAACGACTACGATGCCCTTGTGCTTGATCGGTGTCTGCCTGACGGCGACGCCATTGACCTTGTTCGCCGGTATCGAACCGGTGGACGATCCACCCCGGCGTTGTTCCTGACAGCCCTCGATGCTGTCACCGACCGGGTGGCCGGGTTGGCAGCTGGTGCCGATGACTATCTCATCAAGCCGTTTGCCATGGAGGAGTTGGTAGCCAGGGTTCACGCCCTTACTCGCCGTCGAGACACCGAAGCCGAGCTCATCTTGACCTTCGACGACATAGCGTTGGAACCGGATCGCCTTGTCGCCACCCGTGGTGGTTCCGACCTTGGGCTCACGGTAAAAGAATTCGCCGTTCTGCGTTATCTCGTTTCCAACTCCGAACGGATCGTCACCCGCACCGAACTCATCGAGCACTGCTGGGACGAGTTCGCCGAACCCATGTCCAACGTGGTTGATGTCAAGATCGCCCAGCTCCGTCGAAAGTTGGGCGAGCCGACGATTCTGCGAACTGTTCGCGGCGCAGGCTACGTGTTGGGCGAGCGGGAAGAAGGTACTAACGACCCGACAAGGAGGCGGGGGTGAGAGCGATAACGGCGACAGCCCGGTTGCGTTCCACTCGTAGCAGGCTGACGATGCTCATCGCCTCAGTCGCCGCCGTCGGGTTGGGAGTTCTGGCCCTGGTGGCCACTGTGGTCGACGCCCGATCACGGACTGATGAAGCGGCCGTTTACCGTCAAGGGCTGGCATCTCGTTTGGCCGCCCTGGTCTACCCCGATGACTCGGGCACCTGGATCATCGATGGCATCATCGATGATGCAGCCTGGCAGGCGGCCGATGCTGTACTGGTGGCCGACCGCTCTGGGGACGTTCTCTACCAGTCAGCCGGCATCGAAGGTTTCTCCGACTTGCTGACCGCCGGGGTGAACGACGCAGGTGAGGTCGGAACGCAAGGAACACTGGCGGTCGACGGAGCGTCTGTTGAGGCCGCTGCCGCCCCGTACTGGGATTTCGATCAGATCGAGGGGGCGGTTTTGGTGGCCTGGGAACCGGAACCAGTGGGTGGCCAGCTGCGCCTACCGGTGTTGGTATGGTCGGCCGCCGTCGGCCTCACGGTGCTGTCGGCGCTCGGCGCGTGGATTGGTGCTGGTCGGCTCATTGAACCGGTCGGCGAGGCGCTGGATCGAGAGGAGCGGTTCCTGTCGACCGCGGCTCACGATCTTCGCACCCCTCTCGGTAAGGTCCGCGCCCTGGCCGAGTCGGCCATCAGTACGTCCAGCCGACTCGAACCGGGAGAGACTACCCATCAACTTCAGGGTGAGCTACGCCGTCTAGTGGCCGTGGCCGACGAGGCGTCGAGCAGCGCCAACGATCTTCTCTTGGCCGGCCGGATCGATGCCGCCCAACTGCAGATGAGACAGGAGTCGGTTCGCCTCGATCAGCTAGTCGCCAGGTTCGAATCAGCAATCGCCAACTTGGCAGTTGGCACCGAGGGGCCGGTAGAAGTGACGGGCGACGAGCTCCTACTTCGTCATGCCATCGGCAATGTGTTGAACAACGCGGTGCAACACGGCCGTTCGCCGAGCGGCCCAAGCCTGGTCGAGGCATCCGTTTCGATCCGTGGAAAGGCAGCGGTCGTAACCGTCTCAGACAACGGTTCCGGACTGGCATCGAACAAACCCGCAGACCTCTTCGAGCGGTACGCCGAGGGGTCCGGTCGGTCCGGGAACGGTAACGGGCTCGGTTTGTGGATCACCCGAACCATTGTCGAAGGACATGGAGGTTCGGTTCGCGCGTTTGACAACACCTCAGAACCGGGCGCAACGTTCGAGTTGAGGCTGCCCCTGTTGCCCAACAGGGCTGCTCACGAATAGGCCGACTGGCTTTCTTTCCATGAGCCCCCATCGGCTCGGGGTTCCTTGGGCAGTCCAAGTACCCGCTCACCAATGATGTTCTTCTGTACCTCGGACGTTCCGGCGTAGATCGTGCCGGGTCGGGCGATAAGGAACGAGTCGACCCAGTTGGGAACCGTATTCGGAGTGCCGATTGGGGGAGGCCCTAGCCCGCTGACGTCGCCGTGCCCGAAACCTACCGTGGCGTCCGGGCCTGCCACCTTCATAGCGGCTTCAGTGACGCGCTTGTGATAGTCGCTCCACTGGAGTTTTGTGATGGACGACTCCGGCCCCGGTGCGTCTCCTCGTAGCCGCCGGGTGAGTGCCTGGTAACCCTGCCACTTCATAATCTCAACTGTGGTGTGGAACCGGGCGATGTCTTGGCGGGTAGTGGCGTCGTCGATCTTGCCGTAGCAGCGGGCCAGGTCGATGAAGTTGTTCAGCTCGGCCCGGAAAGGCAGCGAAAGCACGGTGGCCCGTACGCCGCGCTCGAATCCGAGCAAGGTGTTGGCGACCGCCCAGCCGTTGTTGGTGCCGCCCAGAACATTGTCTTTATGGCAGCGGGCGTCGCTGTAGAACACTTCGCAGAAGTGGTCTTTCCGTCCGATATTGGTTATGGGTCGAACCTCAATGCCAGGCTGGTCCATCGGTACAAGCATGAACGAGATGCCTTTGTGTTTTGGCACGTCCGGGTCGGTGCGGCACAACGTGAAGATCATGTTGGCGTGCATGCCGGCACTAGTCCAGATCTTCTGACCGTTCAGGATCCACTCGTCACCGTCGAGATCAGCCTTGCAGCCAAGGTTGGCCAGGTCGGAGCCACTGTTGGGTTCGCTGTAGCCCTGGCACCACACGTCGGAGCCGTCGAGGATGCGGGGCAGGTAATGTTGCTTTTGCTCTTCGCTTCCCCAGTGAAGGATGGTGTTGCCCACCATGCCGATGCTGAAGCCGTCGTTGCTTCCCATGGTGGGAACGCCTCGCCGGGCGAACTCCTCGTTGAGGATGACATTTTCGATGCTGGACAGCCCGGCGCCGCCGTACTCCTTCGGCCAGTTGGCTGCGAGCAAGTTGGCGTCGCTCAGTGTCTCCCGCCATTGTTTCTGCCACTGATGTCGCTCGTCGGCAGGTACTGCCCCGATGCCTTGCCACTCCGACGGCAGATGCTCGTCGAGAAAGTGCTTCATCTGCTGACGGTAGGCCTCGGTGTCGGCCGGGTAGGTGGGATCCATACCGGCGATTGTAGATTGTCGAGTCGTTGCCTGTTAAATGGCCACCCCTCCGAGGTGGGAACCCCACCCCGGAGGAGACGAATGTTGGTTGAGTAGCGAGGGTTTACCGTTCGACGACGGCCAGGCCGAACGGATTGGTTCCGGCCTCCACTACTGTTTGCTCGCCCGACTGGGCGTCGATGATGGTCACCTCGGAGGCGGTCATCCCGGAATGGGTGATGAACACCGTGCCTGCGGCGTCTACGGCAACGTTGTGTGGAACGGCCACTGTTGTGTCAACTGGATCGACTGTTTGATGCAGGCTTGGGCCCCGGAGTTGCCATAGGGCGTCGTCACCGCCACCGGCGATATTGGTCACGAATACGTCGTTGGATCGGGTCACGAAGATGCCGTGGGCGGCAGGAACCTCGGTCTGGGACATCAGTCGCAAGGTGGACGCCACATACGTCGACACCTGACTGGCGTCCTGTGAGGCCACATACAAACGCCCATTGCGAACGAACAGGTGGGGGTCGCCACCAACTGTGATCCGGCCTGTCAACTCGCGAGTCTTCGTGGAGTACTGAAGTACTTCGCCGGTTCCATCGTCGAGTCCGAGAACCGACACGAAGGCCTGATTGCCCTCGACGAACACATCGTGAGTGACGCCGCCTCGATCAATCAGGTCCGAGGGGACGGCGAAGGTGTCCACCGCGGTGAGTGTGTCTGTGTCGACGACGGTTACTGTGCCGGCCGCTGTTCCAACCACCCACAGTTGGTTGCGACTGGAGTCGAGCCATTGGTGGAAGACCCCGGCCCCGACCGAGACCGACCCGACGATCTCAAAGGTGGTGTCGTCGAGTGCCACGATAGAGCTGGATGCCCGATCGCCGACGAGAACAGTGCCGTTGCGGTCATCGTGACTCACGTACATCGGTTCGGCGTCGCCGGGAAGGTCGACATCGATGGCTGAAGAGTCGCCCGAATCAATCACCGACACTGTGCCCGAGCCTCGATTGGCCACAACGAGAAGCGACGAAGAATCGGGCTTGGCCGTCGCCGGCGAAGCCAGAGTTACGAGAAGAGCGGCGACGAGGAGGAACGCGCCGACTATCGAACGAGTTCGATGGGCGATGCGATCTTGGAACATCGGCTGTTGCGAGACTGCCGAGTTGATCTTGTTCATACGGGATTCTTTGACATGCTGGTGTTACTACAGTGACGACACTTCCGCAGCGGTCAGCTGAAGTCCAGCCTTCAGGGCAAAGTTGTCACGTTGTTTAGATTGGGTCTGGACGCCCGAGGTCTGACTGCCTCGCGGGTTTGTGGGTCGAGCGAATGAAATGCTTCACTGGCGCCATGACGCAGTCATCCGGTTCCCTTGAGGCCACAGCTGTAGACGACCCCTCGTTTGCCGCCCGCTTCGCTCAGCTTGCCGCCGTACAGCCCGATCAGCCAGCCATCACCATGAACGACCGGTCGATCACCTTCGCCGACTTGGACGTCCGCGCCGAACTGGTCGCTCACCTCATGCTTGACCTCGACGTCAAACCCGGTGACTTCGTCACCATCGCCGAACCCAACACGCCGGAGTTCTTGGTCGCCGGGGTGGCGTGCTGGAAGATCGGAGCCATTCCCCAGCCGGTGTCGTCGCGACTGCCGGGCCTTGAGTTAGATCAGATCGTCAACCTGGCCGACTCGTCGCTGGTGATCGGCGCTGACGTTGAAGGCCGAACGTGCCTTGCTTCCGGATACGTTGCCCCCGCCCGGTGCGGGGTCAGCCTTAGCGATCGTCTTGAAGCCAGCGCAGGCGATGTCGTGTCGCCAGCGTGGAAAGCACCTACGTCAGGGGGCTCGACCGGTCGACCAAAGCTGATCGTCTCCGGTGACCCGTCGCTGTATCGGCCAAACCTGGCCGGATTGGGAGAGGTCATCGGGGCTGTCGCCGGAGAGACCATGGTTGTGCCCGGCCCGCTCTACCACAACGGTCCATTCATTTGGGCCTACCTAACCTTGCTGGCCGGTGGCAATGTAGAGCTGCTGCCCCGCTTCGATGCCGAAGCCACACTGGCCGCAATCCAAGACACTAAGGCGTCAGCCATCTACCTGGTCCCCACCATGATGCAGCGAATCTGGAAGCTGCCGGATGACATCAAATTCAACTACGACCTTTCGTCGCTCAAGATTGCTTTCCACCTGGCCGAACCATGCCCTCCGTGGCTCAAAGACGAGTGGCTTGAGTGGCTGGGGCCTGATGTGCTGTTCGAGCTGTATGGGGGAACCGAAGGACAGATGTTCACAGTCATCTCCGGGCGAGAGTGGCTGGAACACAGAGGGTCAGTCGGCCAGCCCATGTCCGGCGAGGTCAAGATATGCGACGCCGACGGAAACGACCTGGGTCCCGGCGAAGAAGGAGAGGTATGGATGCGTTCTGTCGATCGCGACAGCCCCACCTACACCTACATCGGTGACTCCACCGAGTCCCGCGATGGATGGGAGTGTCTGGGGGATATCGGGTGGATGGACGCCGACGGATATGTCTACTTAGGCGACCGACGCAAAGACATGATTCTCGTCGGAGGAGCCAATATTTACCCGGCTGAAGTCGAGGCCGCCATCGGCTCGCACCCCGAGGTGTTGTCGTCGGCGGCGATTGGGTTGCCGGACGAAGACAAGGGCAATCGCATCCACGCCATTGTCCAGCGGGCACCAGGCTCCAACCTTGATGAACGACAGCTGCTGGCCCACTTGGCCGAACGACTCGTCACCTACAAGTTGCCCCGATCAGTCGAGTGGTCCGAGTCCTCGCTGCGCGACGATGCCGGCAAGGTCCGCCGAGCGGCGCTCCAAGCCGAACGGGCTTAGACAGCCCCCAGGTTGATAGGGCACAGCGGCCCGATAGGCCAGCGGTCATGAACGGCACCTACCATCACCTGGACCTGATGGCCAAGGGTCGCGATGAAGGCGAGCCTGACTGGTCTATGCAGTGGCTACACCGCCGCGACGCCTACCCCGATTGATTCCCTACCCGGCGGCTTCCCACATCTGATCCAATTCGGCCTGCAGTCTTGCCCACGCCGGTCCGTCGGGTTCGATGATGCCGAAGTGGTCGACGTCGGCCAGGTGTTCAACTGGGACCCCGGCTTCAACGGCCGCCAAGGCGTGACCCGGCCCGATGGTGGTGTCGTCTGCCCCGTGGAGCACGACCACGCGGTCGGGGTCGAGGGCGGGTGCGGCCTCCCGGTAGCGGTCAGGCACGTCGACCTCCAGTCCACCGAGTAACTCAGCAGCGCTGTCGACAAGACTCAGGTCGACAATGGGGGCCAATCCGATTGCTCCGACCGGCTTGATTGCCGCATCGTCTCGCCCCAGAGACCACAACGCCAAGTGGCCACCTGAGGAGTGTCCGATCAAGACGACTTGAGCCGGATCGACCGGATGGCTGTCTGCCAAGCGGGCCACGTGGTCAACTGCACTGCCGACATCATCGAAGGTGGTGGGCCACCCGCCTCGGCCTCCAACCCGGCGAAACTCGATGTTCCACACGGCATAGCCTTCCGCCGAAAGCGTCTCGCCTAGAGGGCTCATCAATGTGTAGTCCCACGGCTCTTTCCAGAAGCCTCCGTGAAGGAGCACCACCACCGGGGCTAGCTGCTGGTCGCTTGCCCGGCTCGGCATGGTGAGCCAACCGAATTGGGCCGGGTCGTCGCCGTAGCGTAGCTGTTGGGGCCCCGGCGGATCCGGGTCGCCGGTGCCGCAGGCCGAGACCAATACCAGCGCAGCCGCAAGCATTGTGGCCGAGGTCGTTCGTTTTCTCACATACGTCCCTTGGCTACGGCGTCGATGACGGTTTGGGCTCGGGCCAGGGTGTCATCGATGTCCGAGAGGCGATCGAGGTTGGCCGCCGCTCGCTGCATACGGTGATTCTTGGCCAGCTTGTCTCGATGGCGATGCATAAAGTCCCAGTACAGGGTGGTGAATGGGCAGGCGTCGTCACCAACCCGCTTCCGCGGGTTGAATCGACAGTCCCCGCAGTAGTCGCTCATCCGGTTGATGTAGGCCCCACCGGACACGTAGGGCTTTGTCGACATACGCCCGCCGTCGGCCCACAGCGCCATACCCATGACGTTCGGAACCATGACCCACTCGGCTGCGTCGATGTAGGTGTCGGACATCCAGTCGAGCACGGAGCGAGGCTCGATCCCATAGAGGTTGGCGAAGTTCGACAACAACATCAGACGGGGAATGTGGTGAACCCAGGCTCGCTGCTGCAGGCCGTCAAAAGTGTTGGCCAGGCAGGCCATCTCGGTGGGGGCATCGCCGGTGAACATCGGTGGCAGAGGACGGTCATGGCCGAGCTCGTTCGAGTCGCCGTGCTCAGGCCACAGCCAGTACAGACCCCACACGTATTCACGCCATCCGATGACTTGTCGAATGAATCCTTCGGCGCTGTTCAGGGGAATCTCACCGGCTCGGTAGGACGCCTCAACCCGGTCGCAGACCTCGCCAGGTAGGAGTAGGCCGAGGTTCAGGTAAGGACTGAGGATCGAGTGAGCCAGATGCCATGAGCCGGTTGTCATGGCGTCCTCATAGGGGCCGAAGCGTTCAAGCTCGTTTCGAACGAAATGGTCTAACCGGGCTAGCGCGGAGCGACGTGATGTGGCCCACAATCCCACTGGCTCTTCACCGTGGGTCTGTGGGAGCGATGACAGTACCGAATAGTCAGTGTCATCGAGCCTAGAAACCGGTGGAGTGCTGAACACTGATGGGTCATCCGGTGGCGGCTCCCGGTTTTCGGCATCAAGATTCCAGGTGCCTCCGACCGGGCTGCTGCCGTCCATCAGATATCCCAGCCGACTCCGCGTCCAACGGTAGAAGGTCTCCATTTTTAGCTGACGTTTGCCGTCAGCCCAGGAAGCAAAGTCGTCGTGGTGACACAGAAACTGACTTGACCGAACGGTGTCGATACCCAGGTCATGACACAAGCGGCGAGCGGCCCGAGAATTCGGCTCGGTGGCCACGATGGCCTCGGGCGATCGTTCATCGGCGTGAGCCGTGATCCCAGCCTTGATGCTTTCGGCCCGACGCATGTCGACGTCGAAGCCTGCTGTGGTCAGCTCTTGGGCGAATCGACGCATAGCAGTGACAACCAGGTGGTTTCGCTGGCGGTGTCGGCCACGACCGTTTGATGGAGCCAACAACGCATTACTCTCCACCAGCAACACCTGATGGGTGTCTGGAGTCGCCGACTCCATTGCCCCGATGGCACGGTTCAGCTGATCCCCGAAGACAACGATGCTCTGCACCTGTTTGACGCTAGCCGCCCCGACTCCTCGCCCTGCCCCAGTTCAGATTCTGGCAGTTGCTACCGACCAGTACTGAAGACAATCCTCCAGGAGGTGCGATGTCTGGACATCGAACGCGCCGGACCGCGCTATCAACCGGCTTGCTACTTGGACTCATGGCTGGCCCAGCCGCGGCACAAGTGGACGAGACCCCCGAAGGCGGAGCTCAGCCAATTCGGTTGGAAGCTGTGCTCGACGTCGCCAGGTCTGCTGCTGAGCGAGCCGAGTCCATGGCGGAGCTGGTTGCCGTAGAGGCCGACGACCTAGCCGGACCGGAGGAAGAAGACGCCGAACGGGAACGCGACCGCGATGAATTCAACAAGGCCCGAGGTGCCTTGGCCTCAAGGGTTGAACAGTGGGAGCTGCACGGCGAAGCCGGTGGCGGCCCAGCCCAAGAGGTGCTATCGGCGCTACTAGCCGGCGAGAGCCCGGCCAGGATCGGATCCGCCCATGGCAAGGCAACCGCGGCAGCAGCGGCAGCGGAGCGACAGGGCCGCAAGGAACTCCGGGACTCGCGTAAGGCAAACGGCAACAGTGGTCAGGGCAACAGTGGTCAGGGCAACAGTGGTAATGGCAACAGTGGTAATGGCAACAGTGGTAATGGCAACAGTGGTAATGGCAACAGTGGTAATGGCAACAGTGGTAATGGCAACAGTGGTAATGGCAACAGTGGCCAGGGCAACGGCGATGGAGACGAAGCTACCGATGAATCACAAGACGTCGCCGCTGACGGTGAGGGAGCTGACGACAATGAGTGAGCTTTCTGCCAAGCTTCGACTCTCCCGCATGCTTGGTGCCGCGATGTTGGTAGTGATGCTGGGTGCGGGCTGCACTGGTGACGGCGACTCGTCGCCTGATGACGCCTCGGCAGAAGAAGGGTTGGCTTTCGACGACGCTGAACGCTTGGCCGGTGATCTGGTTGATTCGGCCGCAGTCGAAGATGAGCCGGTGACGCAAGACGACATCGCCGTCTTGCTTGCTTCGGGTGAACGAATGCTGGCCGATGGGCCGTACGAGGGGGCCATGTACGCCGCCCCCGAGCTGTATGTGGCTTCAGCCCAGATGGTGTGTAGTCGGTTGTCCGAGGGCGTGTCCATCGAAGACGTCATCTCTGAGTTCATGGCCGACAACCTCCTCGACGCTGAGGCTCCGGCCGACGCGACGCTGACCGGAACGGTGGTGGGTGCCGGGGTGCAAACGTTGTGCCCCCAACACCGCGATGTCATCTAACCGGTCTCGCCAATCGACTCCACGAGTCGATTCACCAGCCGCTTCTACTTGACAGTCCTAGCGAGTTGCGATAGTTTCCAAAGTAGTTAATTAACAATCTTGTTAACTGACCAGACAAGCTATGGCACAGGTTCAACTCAAAGGTAGCGAAGAACAGCTGAACGGCATTTTCGCCGCTCTGTCCAACTCGACCAGGCGAGCCATCTTGGCCCGCCTGGCTAACGGCGAGGCCACCGTCAAGCAGTTGGCCGAACCGTTCGATATGAGCCTGCCTGCGGTTTCCAAGCACATCAAGGTCCTCGAGAAAGCGGGCTTGGTGCGTCAAGGTCGCGACGCTCAATACCGGCCTTGCTCCATCGACACCGAGCCGCTGCAAGCGGTCGCTCGGTGGGCGGACCAGTACCGCCACATTTGGGAAGCCAGCATGGACCGTATGGACGCCTATCTTGAAACCCTCGACCAAGCTGCCGGACAAGAGGTAGCCGACAAGGAGACACCCCAATGACCGAACAGCAAGCCCCCGAATGGGCAGTAGTCGAGAAGGTGCTTGACGCCCCGGTCGACGTCGTCTGGAAGCTCTGGACCGACTCTGCCGAATTTGCCAAGTGGTACGGACCGCAGGGATTCTCCATTCCCGTCGCCAACATGGACGTCACGGTTGGAGGGCGGCGCCTCATCTGCATGGAGTCACCCGATGGATCGATGAAGATGTGGTTTGCCGGTGAATACCGAGAGATTGTGCCCAACCAGCGTCTGGTCTACACCGATGTCATGGCCGATGAGAACGGAACTCCCAAGTCGGCGGCCGACATGGGGATGCCGGAAGGGCACGACATGACCACCGAAGTTGTAGTTGAACTCGAAGACCTGGGCGACAAGACCAAGATGGTTATGACTCATGTCGGCGTTCCGGCTGATTCGCCCGGTGCCGGTGGTTGGGGTCAGGCCATCGATAAGCTCACCGCCCTGTTGGGCTCCTAAGGTCGAGCTGACATGGCGAGTGCGGAGCAGCCGGTGCATCTTCCCGGCGGACCTATCGACTGGAATCAGATGGTGGCCGATCTCAACCGGCTGCTCCGGCTTCGAACGACACCAATCGGAATGAAGCTGTTCGCGACGGCCGAGGAGATGGAAGCCGTCCCTCGGATTCGTCGGCCAAACACTATTCACACCACCGACCAGATCGTTGGCATGGCCGCCAGACTCAACTGGACCGTCGGCATCACCAACGACGACCTGGTTGGCGCCCAGTGTGGTGCGGTCATCGGGCTACATCCTCAAGACGATGAGTGGCTGTCCGGCGACCGTATGGCCGGGGTCTGGTTCGAGACGCTGGATGATGCCTCGGCCCACCAGCACGCCATGCACACCGTGCCGTTCGGTAGCTATGAGGCCATGGCGGTTTCGCCGTTAGTGACCGGTCGTTTGGATCCGCCCGACATCTGCCTCATCTACGCCACGCCAGCCCAGATGGTCCTGTTGATCAACGGCTTGCAGTGGTCGGGGTACAAGAACTTTGAGTGGGGGTGCGTGGGCGAGTCGGCCTGCGCCGATTCGTGGGGTCGGGCTCTGAAGCTGCGGGAACCGAGCGTCTCCATCCCCTGCTTCGCCGAACGGCGTTATGGGGGTGTACAGGACGATGAACTCTTGATGGCCACCCCGCCAGAGTTTCTGCCTAAGGCGGTGGCTGGTTTGGAAGCTCTCAACGGCAACGGTTTGCGCTATCCGATCCCGCCCTACGGCATCCAAAGCGATGCTCGTGCCGGTCTCGGCGCATCTTACGACTAGCGGCGATGGCGCACCCGTCGCCTGACAAGTCATAGTTCGTACGCCATGACGGTTGAAGGTCAGCCCACCGACGGGTTCCTGTGGGACGTCGGCGTCACCACCGGCTTCGAGACCAGCTCGGTTTCGGACCGTGACGGCGCCGACCCTGTTCTGGTCAACCTGTCGGCCGGAGAACACGACATCGTGTTCCTCCAGCGGGAGGACGGAACGCTGCTGGATCAGGTGAGCCTGGTCCGCATCGGTGACGGCGGCGGTGGTGGTGAGACCGGCCAATGTGCCGGTCTCACCCAGGAAGCCGAGGACGCTGCGTTGTCGGGTGCCATGGGGGTCGGCTCCGACGGCTCAGCCTCCGGTGGGCAGTACGTGCATGTGCCGGATGGGACCGGTCAGGCCTGGAGCTTCGGTTCGGCCAACCGGGCGGTGTTCTGCTTCGATGTGGCCGAGCCTGGAACCTACCGTTTGGATGCCTTGGTTGATGGCCTCGACTCGCTATCCGACTCGTTCTTCGTGACGGTCGACGGGTTCCCGGCTGATGGCTACCTGAGCGTCACCAATGGCTTCGAGACGGTGTCACTGTCCGATCGTGACGGCGACGATCCGGTGTTCGTCGATCTGTCGGCCGGTGAACACGAGATCATCTTCTAGCAGCGTGAAGACGGCGCCCGTCTCGACCAGGTGACGCTCGTCCGCATCGGCGGTGGTGGTGGTGGTGGTGGTGGTGGTGGTGGTGGTGGTGGTGGCGGTACTTGCGCTGGCCTCACCCAGGAAGCCGAAGACGCCGCATTGTCCGGAGCCATGACAGTGGCGTCCGACGGTTCAGCCTCAGGTGGCCAGTACATCAACGTGCCGGAAGGGACCGGTCAGTCATGGTCCTTTGGTTCATCCAGCCGGGCTGTGTTCTGTTTCAACGTTGCCGAGGCCGGAACGTATCGCATCGATGCTCAGGTGTCGGGACCGGACTCGCTTTGCGACGCGTTCTTCGTCACGATGGACGGTGAGCCGGTCGAGGGCTGGCTGTGGGATCTCGGGGAGACAACCGGGTTCGAGACGGTTGCCGTATCCGACCGCGCCGGCGACGACCCGGTATTGGTCGACCTAACCGCAGGCCAACACGAACTGATCGTCTTCCATCGAGAAGACGGATCAAGGCTCGACACGGTCTCACTGGTTCGCACCGACGGCGACGGCGGTGGAGGCACTGGTGGTGGCACCGCAGTTACCACTGACGACATAACGTCGATGACCGGTTTCGGCACCGGTACCGGTGACTTCTTCCTTGGCTGGCGGTTCACCGTCAGCGAATCGGTCGAAGTGGTTGAGCTTGGCGCTCACGACGCCGACCGCAACGGCACACTCGGCAATGTCGGTGGCACCAGCGTGGGTATGTACAACATGGGCGCCGGTCAGCTGCTGGCATCGGTCGAGATTCCGGCCGGGACTGCGCCGGAGAACGGGTTCGTTTATGCCGCACTGGCCGCACCAATGACGTTGCAACCCGGCGTCACCTACGCCGTGGCTTCCGAACAGTCAGGCGAACCTTACGCCTTCAACGGGACGGCCGCCTTCGACCCTCGGGTCACTTATGTCGGTGACGCCTGGAAGTCCGGCAGTGCGCTCGGCCTGCCGGATCAGACGGCACCGGGCAACGAACCGTCGTGGATCGGCGGCACGTTCCGCCTTCGCTAAGACGCTAGCTCCGGTGCTCGCGGCGTAGGGCCGCGGGTACCGGGGGGCTGGTAGTGCCCTACCATTGAGGGCATGATCTGGCTGTTCTTAGCCTTTATTGTTCTCCCTGTACTGGAGATCTACTTGATCACCCAGGTGGCGGGTCAGGTGGGTTGGCCGTTGGCCATCATCCTGGTTATTGGCATCAGTGCTGCCGGGGCCTGGCTGGTGCGCAGGGAAGGTCTCGGTGTTATCAACCGGGTTCGGGACCGATTCCGGTCCGGGCAGATGCCGACCAACGATCTGGCCGACGGGGCCATGATCTTCTTCGCCTCGGCTCTCATGCTCACGCCCGGGTTCCTGACCGACGCCTTGGGCCTTGCTCTGCTGATTCCACCCATTCGGGCGGTCATCCGGCCACCGGTGATTGCCTTCTTCCGTCGTCGTGTTGACCTGCGGGTGGCCGACGCCACCGGTGGCGCCACAATCTTTGGACCTGGTGGCGGATTCGGTGCCGGTGCGGCCCGTCGGGCACGCCGAGGAGACGTGGTTGATGTCGACGGCGACGCTGTGCCAAGGCCGGATCAGCAGTCGCCGGGGTCGCCGCCGGAGTTGGATCACTAGGAGCCGGGCTGGCCAGGCCGGGCCGGCTTACAGGCCCCAGACTTCGGTGTCGTCGTGGAACTGGGACCAGGCGAACCAGAAGGCCTGATGACTGCCGATTTCGTTGCCGTTGCCGTCGACCGCTCGGATACCACCGCCGGTCAACTCGATAATCACGTTCTCGAACTCCACGCTTTCGCCGTCCAGCAGCGAGGACCGAGCCTCCTCTACCGGGAAGGCAACCGGTGTGCTCGACTCGGTGATGACGCCCAGTACCGGTTCCTGCACCGCCAGCCGGGGATCGACTTCACCGATGGGGAAGATGGGGCCGTCGGCGTCACGGGTGTTCAACAAATCCGAATCCCGTCCCAGTGCTTCGGCTTCATCCAGGATGGTGGTGTCGGGATGAGCTTCCTTCCACTCACCCCAGGTGGTGGTGACCACCGCTGCTTGAGGTAGTTCAATGCCCTCTTCCGACAGGGGGCCGGTGACGGCTACACCCAGGAACGTGTCGAACACGCTTTGAGACTGGATGTCGTACATCACCTTATTGGAGCGGCTGAGCAGACCGGATGTGCGCATGATCGGTCGGTCAACACCGGCCGGTACCTCATCGGTGTAGAACACCTGGGCCGACCCGCACAGCGTGCAGTAAGGCATGGCGAAATCTCGTCCGCCCAGGGTGTCGTTCACCATCTCACGGATCTCCATGATGTTGCGGGGATAGGCCCGGGCTTCGCCGTTGATCTCCACCCCGAACACCACACGGTCGTCGTCGTACCAGTCGCCTCCGTCGGCGTCGGTGACCCGAGGGTTGTCGGCGGCCGGGATGCAGTTGCAGGGAGCGTCGGTTTCGTCGTACGGGCGATCGTCGATACGAACGCCGCCCCATGACCAGTATCGGTAATCGACCAGTTCGGAGGCGTTGTCGTCGAAGAACGGCACCCACGCTCCCGACACGAGGGAGAAAAGGGTCCGCTTGTGCTTCAGATACTCGGGGGGTGCGGGCGTGTCCCAGGCAATCAGATGGTCAACCAGTTCACCCCACGGCGAGAAGTCGTCCAACTCAATTCCCGTGACCCCTTCGGCCGCGTTCACCAGCGAGGTATTGCCCTCATCCGGGCGGACGAAACGCATGATGTCGGCCAGCAACCACGCCACTCTGGGATCACCAGAGGCGCCGATCGTTTCCAAGTTCTCCTCATTGTCGATGGCGAAGATCGGGCTGGTCAACGATTCCTGGGTGAAGATCTGATCGAACGCCCTGGCCAACGCCGGATCGTATTCGGCCGGTACCGGGGGAGCTTCACCGAAGTCGGGCCGGGTGACTGGAGGACGCTGTTCGCCGTCATCTGGATCTGAGTCGGCGGTGACTCCGCCTTCTTCGCTCTCAGCGTTATCGCCGGGTTCTCCGGACGCCGCCGCTTCATCTGTCGGATCATTGGATGGGTTGGCCACCGTCTCCCCGGGCGAGTCAGAAGTCCCACAGGCTGCAGCTATAAGTAAAAGGGGAAAGATCAAGGCTGAGACTCTCATAAAGATACCTAACCATTGAGTCCGGTGGGGATGTTCCGACATGGCCTAATGTTTCGCCCGAGTTTCGTTGTGGCTGTCTTGGCCAGTCTGGCGTGTTTGTAAAAGGTTGGCGAAGCATCGCCCAGTAGACTGTGTACCTGTAGAGTTTCGTCATGCTGGTGGCACGAGTTCGGAAACGTCTATCGACAACCTGGTGGTATCGACTGGATGGAATGGAAGCACCGGCAATCCCGACTGCCGTCGTCATTGCTACGTTGATCATCGTTTTGACGGGGTGTACGACTAGTGGTGATCAGATTGCCGAACAGATCGCCACCCCGTCTTTGGCTTCCGGCTCGGCTTTGGAGTCGGTCTCCGAGTCGTCTGTCGGGCCAGCGATGTCTGAAACGAGTGCGGTGGCGGCGGGCGGAACCGTCGATGTGCAGGTATCCACCTCCGGGGTCAACTCGATAGACGACAGCTCAACCAGCAGTGATACGGTCGCGACTACCACTGCGGAGGCGCCCGGCACCACGGATAGCAGCACGGAGGCTCCCACCACTACTGCTCTGCCCGTGACCGACAGCGGCCCGACCACTTCAGTTCAAACAACGCTTGAGGAAGGGACCCAAACCGGAGATGGGCCGACCTCTACGAGTGCTCGCCCGCCGACTAGCAGAATGCAACCGTCCACCACTGCTTCGGTGACCACCACAATTGTGTCAACGCCGCAACAGCCACCGCAGGAAACCGCCGCCTGTCAACTGAGAACAGTGCCTCAATCGGCCGGGCTCGATCCGTTCTATGCCCAGGGCTGTCAGGTCGATGGGTTTTGGGTTGTGGCTGCTGACGTAGTTAATCCCTCCGCCGTGGCGGCGGCCGGAATGGTTGTCGCCGCCTTTTTTGAGTCCGACAACCGATTGTCTCCGGCCTTGCGTGAATTCAACATCAGGCTTGGCATAATCGGAGCCAATCAGCGGACTACCGAAATGCCCGAATACAGAGATCTTTACACGGCCTTTCCTGGTACCGACTGGGATAGTCGTGCCCGCGGCCTGGGAGCCACCTCGTTTCGACCATTGGTTTCTGCTGGCGAGGAGAACGTCATCTGCCTCGAAGGCGATCGCCATCGCGGCGAAGACATTCTTCTGCACGAATTTGCACACGTCCTGCACCTGTTTGGTTATGCCGCCATCGATTCAAGATTCAACAATCAGCTCGATGCGGCCTACCAGGCGGCCATGCAGCGTGGCACGTGGGATAACACCTATGCGGCCACGAATAGCGCAGAGTATTGGGCTGAAGGGGTGCAAAGCTACTTTAATCGCAATGCTGGCGGGGAGACGACCAACGGCATCCACGGCCCAATTGACACCAGGGAAGAGCTTGCGAGCGCCGATGGTCCCCTCTACGAACTCATATCGACTTGGATGAGTGATGTGCGACTTCCTCCCCGCTGTCAGTAGACGTTTCGTAGGACGACCATCTGCGAGCTGTTTTTGGCCCGTTCCATAGACCAGCAACTAGGGTGGCCCTCGATGGGTGACTCGACGCAAAACTTTTCCAGCTATGGAGCTGCGCAGCTCAGCGCCTCCCGTGCGAGCCGTGCACCGCAAGGACATGGTGGAGGTGATTAGCCTGGCGCAGTTGTCTGACACCATGGGCATACGGGTGCAATCGGAAAACCTCAGCGGGGTAAACATTCGGGTGGCCGTACATATAACCGACTCCGACGAGCACGGAGTGATCGGGTTGCAGAGACGCACCCTACGGTTCGAGGCGGGCCAACCGGTGGGGACGGTTGACGCAACCATGAGCCTGACGAAGTCGACCATGGTCGACCTGGTGATCGTCGCTCAGTCGTTGGCCGACGCGCTGACCGCCGGCCTGATTGAGGTGGACAACCACGAGGTGGTCGCTCAGCTGTTTGACAATCTGGATGAGCACTACTCCAACTTCAACATTGTTACTCCCTAGGTCACGCCCCAGGGTTGGGCCCCGGTAGATCGAAAAACTGGACGGCGAAGCAGGCATCGTCGGACGGTTCAATGTGGTGGATCCGCTCGGGCACGATGATCACCGGGTTGCCAGGCGATGCCGTTGCCTGCCAAGGCGGCTCGCTTTCATGGAAGACGACCGACCCTGCCTCAACCTCGAGTCGAGCCCACACCGTCGTGTGGTGGGCTCGCAACAGGCCGGGCGGAACCGTTGCGATGCTGAACGTCGGGGTCCGGCGCCCTGGTAGTACGTCGGCTGGCAGCTCTCGTTCCACCGTCTCAGCCTAGATGGCCCGTCCATCCCG